>BOKO01000020.1 GCA_016861025.1 Chloroflexota bacterium | reverse complement strand
TAGAGCGCCTGCTGCCGAAACATATTCATGCTGTCACTGCCGATGGCTTCGAACTCAAGACCATTCTCTTTGTCTTGGCTTCCTCCATCTTTTCTATCTTCCACCTATAGGTGGCAACTTAGGTTAAGTTATTATGTTGGTACACCAACTACCAGTCATTCATATTGCGCTCCCAAAGGATGGAGCTACTATCCGGATTGACGGCGCACAGGAACCTGATAGCGCCCTGGTGATTGCTTGAAGATCGTCTGACTTATGCTTGTCTTTGACCTGCGCTGGCTATTATTGGGCGTGTTTCTCCTGATCATCACAACAACTGTTATGTCTGCCACAATCGCCTGGAAAGTGTCAGTTCGCTCTCGATGGCGTCATACGTTTGAAAAACTGAAACCTCTTCTGGAAAGTAGCCCGCTAGGTGTCGTCCTTTACACCGATGCCAACCGATTGATCTATATCAATCCTGCGGCAAGCCGGTTATTGGCAATTCCACGATCTGCAACGACCCTTTCCGCACCGGTATGGACGATCCTTCAAGTACAAGCAGAAGGTGCTGTCAGCGCCGATTGGGATCGGGAAAGGGTGTTATCGCTGTGGCAGAAGTTACGAATTCCTGGGCCCGGCGGGAATGATCACTCTACGTTCGAGTGGTGGTTCGCTTCAATGCAAGGCATCAGAATCGCAGTGGTGCTCGATGTCACGGCACAATTGATGAATGCACAAGACACGCGCCTGCTGCTGAGCAGCCTTTCTCATGAACTGCGCACGCCTCTGGCTACGATCTCCACCCACGTTGAAGTCCTTCGCATCCCCACTTTGCCTGTTGAGGTCAAAGCGCAATCGTTACAGTTTATCAGCGATGAAACACAGCGTCTGGTGCGCCTGGTCGCAAACACAATGGAACTTGGGCGACTGGAAAGCGGGATTGAGCAGGATATTCAGGCTGTTAATCTCCTTGAAGTTGTAGACGATGCGGTGGCGCAAATGGCGCCTGGCGCCCAGCAGGTTGGCGCCAGCATTGTCACTTCGGTGCATACGTCTCACCCGATCGTGCTTGGGCAGCCAGATCGGTTGAAGCAGGTTTTCTTGAATCTCCTGGACAATGCAATCAAATACGGCATCCGGAAAGACGAGAGCAACAAACAGACGATCCTGGTGACGTTGACAGCCGTTGCAGGCGGCATCCTCTGTTCGGTGCAAGATCAGGGTCCCGGTATCCCACCTGAGCATCTACCCTTGCTCACACAGCGCTTCTATCGCGCTGCGCCTGCGAGCATACCCGGCAGCGGACTGGGGCTTGCGATTGTCAGCGCCATTCTGCGCCAGCACGGCAGCCACCTGCAGATTCACAGCAACCATGCGAGAGATAATGCAGACGGAGAAAGTGAGCAGTCAGGCACATTGGTGAGTTTCACATTGCCAATCGCTGGAAGAAGTCACCATCCATGAATGAAAAGAGTGCATCCAGGCTGAAATATATCTGGCCGTTGCTCTTGATTGCGCTGGTCGTCTTCGGATATTGGGTTCCGTCGATTTCTGGGCAGGTCATCGTGACGACGGGACAGCCAATCCATGCTCCACTGTGGCCGCAGATGGACGTCACGCCAGCGAGCCCACAACCAGGAGAGCTTGTAACGGTAGTTGTTACAGACCGCCAGCCGTGGAGCCACGTTCGACTTACCGTCAACAGTGAGTCGGCAGTGTTGCAGAGGTGGGAGGAACAGCCGTTACTCGGCATCTGGATCTGGTCGTGGAGCTTTCTGATGCCAACAGACCCTTCTCCAGAAGTCGTCTTTTATGTGGAGTGTCACACTGGATGCCAAACACGTGGACGCCTCGCCCTTGTCACATCTGCACAAGAACTGGCAGGCACTAGCGACAATTTGCGGACGACAAAACTCTGCACGGTGATGGCAGATCCGGCGCGAGATTGGCGACAGCGCAGTGGATGGGTAGTTGACATCACTTACATGAAGCTGGCAGATGACTTGCAGGATCCCTATTGGAGCGTAGATGCGTTGGCGGCGCGCATTGCCGCCGCCTCACACAAAGGGCTGCGCGTGCTGGTGCGCATCGAGTTTGCGCGTCAGCAGACGCTACCTCCGGCACAAGACCACATCGCCCTTAGCGACTATCTGGCTTTTGTCAGACGGCTGGCAGCAGACGATCGGCTGCGTACAGTCGATGCTTTTATCATCGGCAGCGGTCCAAACGCACACAGCAGCAATGAACTTGCGCCGGATCGTCTGATTTCTCCAGAATGGTATGCCCGCGTGTTTAACGGCTATGGCGAACCAGTGGATCACCAGGATAATGTCGTGCAAACTATGCGCGCAGTCTGGCCCGGCGCCAAAATTCTTGTTGGCGCTGTACGCCCCTGGATCGATGACCAGAATGGCGCACGCATTGCGTCAGTTGATGCGCCATGGCTCAACTATATGAACACCCTGGTGTGGGCAATTGACCAGGCTACCATCCTGAAGAGTGTTGCAGGCTATGGCAATGTTGGACCCGATGGATTTGCGCTTCACACGCCTGGACGACCAGATGCGCCACAACTCGATGCGGCTCAGGCCGCCGATGAACCCTGGATT
Source organism: Chloroflexota bacterium (assembly GCA_016861025.1). Lineage (GTDB taxonomy): Bacteria > Chloroflexota > Anaerolineae > Caldilineales > Caldilineaceae > Caldilinea. Next base: position 109,905 of record BOKO01000020.1, on the reverse strand, counting down.
GAGTTACATCACGCAGACTGGAAAGGCGCCCAGTCCGGATTTCGTATCTTTCAAGATTGGCTTGCCATCATCAATGCTCACGCGTCCACACGCGGTCTTCCTGGGTATATTACTGCCGCCAATACATTTGCGGATAGTGCAGGGGCGCCGCCAGCGCAGAATTATCCCCCAGGCTGGCTGACGAATGCGCTGGCAGTAGTTAATCAAGAACCTCAACTGCGTACATTGTGTTGGTTTCTCGATCTTGTGCCAGGGGATAGGCAGTGGGATGCATTCAGTCTGGCGCGGCATCCGGGACGGTTGCTTTACGCTGCCGAGGAATTTGACGCCCTACTCCAACAGAAATGAGGCATGGAATGAACAAAGGCAGTTTTGGGCAGACAGAGTGTATTGAAACACAACGTTCCATTTCCGTATTGCTCGCTGATGATCACCCGCCTTTTCGGATTGGGATGCGCACGTTGCTGGAGCAAAATACCGACATCCGAATTGTTGGAGAAGCAGACACCGGCGCTCAAACCCTTCAGCAATTGGAACAACTTCAACCCGATGTTCTTGTCCTTGATTGCCAGCTTCCTGATCTCGATGGGCCAACCGTCGTACATGAAATACGCCGCCGACAGTGGCGGACGCCAATCCTGGCATTGAGTGCGTTCGATGACATCTCCTACATCCGAGGTATGTTAGTCGCAGGCGTGCTAGGCTACGTGCTCAAGAATGAGGCGCCAGGTGTTATCGTGGCGGCGGTGGAAGCGACAGCACGGGGAAAGTCCTATTTCAGCGCTTCCGTCTCGCAACACCTGGCGCAACTGGCGCACGCTCCCGATGGAACAAAAGGGGCGCCAACCGAAAGAGAACAGCAGGTGCTGAAATTGCTAGCAGAAGGGTTGACGAATGCCGCCATCGCCCAGCAGTTGAACATTGCTGAGCGAACAGTCGCTTATCATGTCGAAAACCTGATGATGAAGTTAGCTTCTGGCAACCGCACCGAAACAGTGGTCGCTGCAATTCGTGCAGGATGGTTAAGAGTCTAGAAGCTGGGTTCGTTCAGACATAACCTGTCAATTTTCCAACCATCACCAGAAAGATAAGTAGCCCATGGCGTGAGCAGACCATATTCCCACAGTATCAGCGTCACCGGCGTCTCTTGACCGTCCACCGTGCGAACCAACATCTCGATCTCGGCTTGAATGATAGGATCATCATCCAGCATACTCGATAGCAAAGAAGTTGTGGACGACAATTGGGCAGCCGTGAAGGTTTCCCCAGTAATTTTGCGCGTAGAGACGTTTGCCGAGGATAAATTGACAACCTGGAATAACTCTACGTTGAAACAGTTCGATTGCTGGATAGCTGGCGCCGGTAAATAGACTAACTTGTGCAAAAGATTCTCGGCTACCTGAACAGCGGAGTCTTTCTGCGCAAGTTCCCAAAGGTCATGAGAGGTTGAATAATAGGTTTTCTGTGGGGTAAAGCTTGCGGCACCCACTAATGCGACCAGGGTTAGCAAACTGCTAATGAGATAAGCGTTTCGTTTTGAGGCGATCGATTTCACAGCGATCCTCTTCATTCATATCCAGATAAATCAATCCCAAAAGATAACCTTAGCAGTTTTAAAGAGGTATCTTCTGGGATTGCCTGCATGTACTGAAAGCACCCTGTCTATCGCGCAAAAGACGAAATCGACTTGCAGTCTCTCTCATTGAAGACGCTCTTGTTCGATGCTTAGATTCCAGTGAGGTGAGGGAACATCCACTTGAATCTGTTCTGCCGATGTTACACTGTATTGCTTTGCCAGTTCGATGGTAAGCAAGTAGGGCATGACATCCACGACATAGACTTTTGGATCCTCTAGTAAATCATCAAGATTGAATGCCTCAGCTGTTCCCCGTACAACCATAACGCCTATTATCTTCAAATCGTAGCCCTCAGGATCAGACGGGAATTTCGCTAAGTCAAAAACATCAGGATCATCGATGAGAACGGCTCCGGTATGCAGCCCATTTTCGGTGTCCCGTAACTCAAGAGTTAGATGCTCAACCAGCAAACCAACTTTGTTGGACAGTATACGCAACTCTTCTATAGAAAGTGGCTGACTAAAAGTAACTTGGATCGGAATACGGTCAGCGATAGATTCAGCCAATTTTAATGCGTACTGGTGCTGTTGATTGACGTATTGTTCTCGTACTTCTCTATCCTCAATATCTACCTGAACACGAACTCGTAAGTTACCGTTTTGTCGTTGTTCGACAGTGTAAGGAATGTGTGGTTCTGACGAAAAGAACTCGAGTTCGCTGAATTTCCCAGCATAAGCTCTGCTAATGGTAATTGCCAACAACATTATGACTATCACAACTGCTACAGGTAGGATCTTTTTCGACATAAAATGGTCTCCTTTCGAGTAAGTGCCTGCACCTTGCTCTTCACACATCAGTTACTATATAGCACTTTATCTAGATGATCATGAGTTGGTGAATTATCTCGCTGATATGAAAGATTGATTGCGCCATTGACGCTATACTGATATTTCTTGTAATGCACTTGATAGTAATATGGAGACTCCGCTTGAATGCTTGCTTTATTGATCTTGAGATCTACTTCCTCTTTGACAGAAAGGTTTCCGCAGTCGTTCCATACTTGCACACCTGAATTGGGGATATTGGTGTAGAACACGCTGTACCCCAGTCGATCTCCTCCAGGGTTGTCAACTGTGCAATCAGCTGTCATGTCAAGTTGAGGGTTAGCATCTGATTGTAATGCAAGGCGCCCACTCGAATTCCATTTTATATACTGAGCAAAGCCTACTTGTGCATCTGATGTTGTCGACAAAGAGAAGCTTCCAGTATAAGGGGCTGATGAAAAGTTTGGAGCCCATGCAGCAAAAGCTACGCTTGCCAAAATCAGGAGCGCGCCAACTGCAAGGAACGGCGCCAGCAACTTGACATTTGTCATGATGAAATTTCTATGAGCCATAGTTTCCCCGAGAACTCCTTTCAAGATATGTTGCCTTCATCCAAATATCTGATATGGCAGGCATGTAGAACACAACAGTTATGAACTTTTGCCCATGTTTGCCAGACAACTGCTATTCTCCTTCATCACAAACCTTATTTCAACGGGAGAATTGACAGTTCCTATCAGCGTCATATACCAGGTTTACCCTGGCAGAATTGCCAGGGTAATTTGATTCACTGGCCAGTACGCCATTCCATGGACTAAAAAGGCGTTGGAAGACGAACAGAAGCCTGTTCCACTCCTGCCAGTTTTTGCACCTCATGCGCAGTCGTATCTACCAAGAGTACACGCTCATCAGACATTAGCTTTCCCAGCCCCAGTTCGGAGATCGTGATAGAGCCATCCACCACCATGAATCCAGCCATTTGTGCTCCGTAATCAGGCGCATCTGGACTTGTAGGTAGCACCGACTGTATAGCTTCCTTCAGGTCAAAGTCTACCTTTGTTGCATCGACGATTTCGTCGATGCCATGCGCTCTCCTGTCTCGGTCCAACCAACCAGTGTGTAGCTTGCTGGCTCCATATCACTTCAATTTCTGCTGCAGCACCATCACGATGATTGATCGCATACTGGACATTACTCGACTTGGCTCCCATTCTCAATTCCGCTCTTTGCTTCTTTATGACGATTCCCTCTTGATTTGGTTCTAAAGAAACCTACGCTCCGATTATTGCTGATGTATTCTTCTAGTTCAACGGGATAAGATGCAACTTCCATTGCAGCTTTTGCCAGGTGTGAGACAGATAGAGTCGCCAGGATTACAAAAGAAAAAGGTCACGGTTTATTGTCTCAAACCGTGACCGTATAGAAAGTCGGTATTTGACGTAAACTTCTCAAACGCTTGGATACGCCACCACCACCCCGCGCACAAACACATCCACCTCCTGCCCGACGCGCAGGTCGGGGCGGGGCAGGCTGCGCACGTCGAGTTCGCCGCCGCCATGCAGACGCAGGTGCAGCGACTGATCGTGCCCGAAGTAGCGGATGCGCTCGATCTGCGCCCGCCCTTCGCGCACCGCACGCAGTTCGATTGCCTCCGGGCGCACCATGATGTCGACCGGCCCATGCTGCGGCGTGGCGAGGATGACGCGCCCCAGCGCGCTCTCGGCGACGGCGCCGGTGGCGACGCCGGGGAGCAGATTGGCCTCACCGACGAAGGTGGCGATGGCGCGCGTGGCGGGGCGCGTGTAAATCTCCTGCGGCGCGCCGACCTGCACCGCCCTGCCGTCGAACATCACGACCACGACGTCGGCGATGCTCAGCGCCTCCTCCTGGTCGTGCGTGACAAAAATGGTCGTGGCGCCGGTGCGTTTGACGATCGCACGCACATCCTCGCGCAGGGAGACGCGCAGCGCCGCATCGAGCCGCGAGAAAGGTTCGTCGAGCAACACGACCGACGGCTCCGGCGCCAGCGCGCGCGCCAACGCCACGCGCTGCTGTTGCCCGCCCGACAGTTGGTGCGGGTAGCGCTCGCCATAGCCGCGCATCCCGACCAGGTCAAGCAGCTCTTCGACGCGCCCGCGCCCGTTGCGTTTGTTGAGCGGGAAGGCAATGTTTTGCGCCACAGTGAGATGCGGAAAGAGTGCGCCATCCTGAAAGACCATGCCCACGCGCCGCGCTTCTGGTGGCACCCAGGCGCCGTCGCCCGCCACCTTGCGCCCTTCCAACCAGATCGCGCCGCTGTTGGGCGTCTCCAGCCCGGCGATCAGGCGCAGCGTCGTCGTCTTGCCGCAGCCGCTGGGACCGAGCAGCGCCACAATCGTCCCGCGCGGAACGTCGAACGAGACGCCCGCCACCGCCGCGCCCACGTCGCCATACCGTTTCACCACATTCTGAACCGAAATCAACGCCTCAGTCATCGCCGACAACTACGATCCTTCTACAAAGTGAGATGAGGAATAGACCGCGGATCACACGGATTAAGCGGATTCATGCGGATTTGATCAGCTTCGATCCGCCGAATCCGCGTCATCCGCGGTCTATCCCCACTTCCATGATCAAAGATTCTCCTGCATGGCGCGGTCGATCCCCAACTGGCTGTGCATCAGCGGCAGGAGGAGCAGCGTCGTCAGCAGGATGAGCAGAAAGGCTGGCGGCGCGGCTTGCGTGTGCACGCTCTCGCTTGCCGCCGCCCAGATGCGCACCGGCAACGTGTCGAAGCCGGGCGGACGCAGCAGGATCGCGGTCGGCAACTCTTTCATCGCCGTGATGAAGACCAGCACCCAGCTTGCCAGGATGCCCGGCGCCGCCACCGGCAAGGTCACGCGCCAGAAGACTCGCGCCGGCGCAACGCCCATCGTGCGCGCCGCCTCCTCCAGCGAGGGCGCCACCGAGCGCAGCGCCGATTCGCCGGTCGACAGCGATTGCGGCAACAATCGGAAAACAAACGCAAAAATCAACGCAAAGATCGTGCCGTAGACAAAGGGCGCCCAGCGGTTGATCAGCAGCACGAACGCCAGACCAATGATGATGCCGGGCAGCGCAAACGGACTGCGGCTCAGGGTCAACACGATGCGCGACAATCGGCTGGGAAAGCGCACCGCCAGATAAAGCGGTCCCAGCGCCAAGGTCGTCGCAAAGGTTGCCGCCAGCGTCGCCACCAGCAGGCTGTTGAAGCCAAAGACCAGGATGCCCTCGTTGTTGACACCCCAGATGCGGTCGGCTTCGGTCGGGAAGAGCCAGCCCTGGATGCTGAGACCGCCGAGCACAAGCAGCGGCAGCCCCAACGCCAGCAGTACGACCAGCGCCGTCAGCGTCAACGCCAGCCAGCGCCAGCGCCCCAGCTTCACCAACTGCCGCGGTCGCCACACCGTGTCGGAGGTCAGGCGACGTTTGCGGCGGCTGAACCAGCCCTCGCCAAAGAGCAGCGGCAGCGCCAGCAGAATCAGCACCACGCTGAGGATCGCTGCACCGGAGCGGTCGATCTGCCCCGTGAACTGGTTGTAGATCGCGGTAGTGAAGGTGCGATAGCGCAGCATCGCCACCGTGCCAAAATCAGAGAGCACGTAGAGACCGACAAGCAGCGCGCCCCCCGCCACCGCCGGCAGCACCAACGGCAGCGTGATCTGGCGAAACGCGTTCCAGCCGCTGCGCCCCAACATGCGCGCCGCCTCTTCGAGCGACCGGTCGACCGAACGCAGCGCAGCCGCAGTCGGCAGGTAGATGTAGGGATAGGTGACCAGTCCGATGATCAGGATGGCGCCGCCCACGTTGTAGAGCGGCGGCAACGGCGCCTCGCCGCGGCCAAAGCCAGCATAATCGATCAGCAACCGATCGACCACGCCGCCGCGCCGCAGCAAAATGATATAGGTGATTGCCGCCACGTAGCCGGGCAGCGCCAGCGGCAGCGCCAGCAGCACGCGCCAGAGCGAACGTCCCGGCAGGTCGCTGCGTTCGACCAGCCACGCCATGCCAACACCGACGACCAGCGCAAAGGCAATCGTCCCGACCAGCAGCACGGCGGTCTGCCAGAGCAAATCCGGCATCTGCCCGCTCCATAGCCGCGCCCACGTCGCCGGGTCGGCGCTCACGGCGCGGAAGACGATGTAGATCAGCGGGGTGACAGCGAGCAGGCTCACTAACAGTGCAATGAGCACAAGGGGCCAGGGAGGTCTTCTCATTGATTCATTATCGCTCTGTTCAGCGCGTCCAGTCCTCGATCTGCAAGCCAGGAATCTTCTCATAATCGCGGCGGTTGCCAGTCACCAACACGCCGTTTACAGAGAGTACAATCGCGGCGATGCGTAAGTCCTGAGTGCCGATGCGAATTTGTTGTTGACGTAATTGTTGAAGCTGCTTTAGAGCAGCGGCGGTGAACGGCAGCACCTGCACCCGCGCAAAGTAATTCACTGTTGCGAGTAGTCTGTCGTAGGCAAATTCTAACTCCGGACCCTCCGCTGCCCGGTCAATCGCAGCCAATCTTCCTCGCAACTGCTCGCGCAGGGTGATGACGGTCGTGAACACATAATTGGAAGGTGTTGCTGCCAGATAGCGCATCGCTGGCTGCCTCCCAGCCTGAACATGAGTCACAATGTCGGTATCCAGCACGAATACCGTGACAGTCACGTAGCAGACCTCTCGGCATCCCGCTCAGCGTAGATCTCGGTCAACAACGCATCAAGCGTCGGATCATCTGCAAAGCTTCCAGCGCTATCCAGCCAGGGGTTCGGGGATAAATTGAGCACCTTCGGCGGCGCGTTAACCTCAATAATTGCGATCTCCATGCTCTGGAGCCAGTCTTCAATCGCGATTGTCAGCCGATCAAGCGCCTCACGCCGGCTGCGTCCCTCGCCGCGGCAACCGGGTGCTGCAGGGGCAATGGCGACGTAGTTTCCAGGCGATGGTTCACGTATCATTGCTGTGTAGCGCACCTGCATAGTCTCTTTCACTCTCTCGTGCGGGAGCCACCCTGTAGGGCGGCTCCCGCAATTCACCTTCATCAACACCACTCCGCGATACGTCAATTTATGGTATTATACGCACGAAAGCGGATGGGTCAATCGAACTTCTTGCCGAAAGTGTGTGTGTTGCACTGTTAACGCGCTTTCGTTGAGGCAGCGCCTTTTGACCAGTGCGCTCTATGCGTCAACCTATGGCAGCCCCGCCGCCTGCGCCGCCTGTTGCGTCGGCTGCAGCTCATCCCACAGCAGCTTCAGCGTCACGTCGGCGAGCTTGAAGTCACTCAGCGGCGGCACGCCCTCGGCAGTCGCCACACCTGGGGTGACCGGATACTCGAAGTTCTGTTCGGCATAGACCTTCTGCCCCTCCGGCGAGAGCATAAAATCGACAAAAAGTTGCGCCAGTGCAGGATGCTTCGACCCCTGCACGATGCCAGCATTGGTGGAGTTGACGACCAGCCCCATCTCGCCCTCGCCCTGATCGGGATAGACAATGCCGACCGGCGCGCCCTCGGCTTTGGAGAGATGATAGTAGTAGTGGTTGACCAGCCCCAGTTTCAGTTCGCCGGCGCCGACCGCCTTGCGCACGTCGGTGTGGCCGCCGAACCATTGCGTGTCATTGGCGACCAGCCCGCGCACAAACGCGCTCATCGTCTCCTCGTCGAGCAGATGGCGCATGGCGACAAGCTGCGCCACCATCGCGCCGTTGCGGCTGTCAGCCGAGCCAACCTGCCCCTTCCACTGCGGGTCAGTCAGCCCCATCATCGTCGTAGGAACTTCCTCCGGCGCGACCAGCTCAGTGTTGTACATAATTACGCGCGGGCGCAGCGTCAACGCCACCCAACTGCCGTCGTCGGCGCGGTAGGTTTCCGGCACGGCGGCGACGGCAGCCGATGGATTGGCGGCAAAGACGCCTTGTTCCGCCAGGCTCTGCATCGTGAGGATGTCGCTATTGATCAGCACGTCGGCTTGCGGATTGGCGCGCTCTTCCAGCAATTTCGCCGCCAGCTCGCCGTTGCTGCCGGTGAGCACCGTCACCTTGATGTCAGGATTTGCCTGGCTGAAGGCTTCGAGCACCGGCTTGAAGAGTGATTCGGCGCGCGAGGTGTACACGATCAGCTCGCCAGAGACAACCTCGCCAGATGATGCCGCCGGTGGCGCAGCAGGGGCGGGTGTTACAGGCATTGTGCAGCCGGCCAGAGCGGTGGCGACGAGCATAACAAGGACAACAATCGGCTGAAACGTTCTGTTTTTCATGAGACTCCTATTTTTGAATTCATAGACTTTGTGCTGTTCCGTTGCGTCGATCCTGAGTAAGACATAACCTGTCTCACCAAACCGACAATGTTAGCCTATGAGGTGGCGGGGTTGCGTTACGAAGGGAATCTTACAATTCGAAGTGCGGTGAACGTTTCGGCGCGGCTTTAGCAAGGTTAACAAAACACATCTACTTCACTTCAAAATGTAGTAGGTGGCGCGCTTGCTGCCGATTCGGATCAGCAGGTTCCTGTCGACCAGATCCGCCAGGTCACGGCGGATCGTCTCGGGGTGGACATCGGGCGACAGCGCCTGCAGATCGCTGTTGGTGATGCGCCCGTGCTCCTGCACGAACGCCAGCGCCGCCTCCTGCCGCTCGTTGAGAAAGGCGTGATGCCAACGCTGTTGCTGTGGATGCGCGCTGACCAGTTCCTCGCCCGACGAACGCAGTGTGACGCGGAAACCGGCGGCGGTCTCCTCAAACTCCGGCGCAGGCAGACCGGCCTCTTGCATCGCCGCGATCATGCGATCGATGCCGTAGCCAAGCCGCTCGATATAGCCGAGGTCGGTCAGCACGGCGACGATCGCCTCGTTGCGGCTGTAGCGTTCGTCCTTGATGTTTTCCAGCGTGACATGACCCGGCAGCCGGCCCGGGCTGTAGACTTCGAGCCGGTCGCTGAACATCAGCAGCCGGATGCCCTCGCCGCGGATACTGTAGTCGCGATGCGCGATGGCGTTGACGATCGCCTCGCGCACGACGGCAAGCGGATACTCGGTCGTCTCCTCGCGCGCCAGCCCGCGGATGCGCATCCCGCGGCGCATATTGCCGGCGACAAAGGTTTCGGCTTGTCGCGCCTGCTCCGCCAGCACACCGCCGATGTCCTGGCGCACAAATTCGTCGCTCATAGTGGCGCCGGCATAGCGCACGCAGATGATCTCGGCGCTGCGCAGGAATTGCTGGGGGTTGCGCCCAAACAACAGCAGCCCGGCGACGGTCGGCAGCGGCGTTGCGGCAGGCAATCCGTCGGCAGTGCGGCGGGTGACGCAGCCGCGGCTGAGCAGCGCCTCGACCATGTCCTCGTCGGGCGGCAAACCAAGCTGGTCGAAATAGCGGCTGACGCGCGCACTGTCCAGATCGGCGAGCGTCGCCTCCTCGACCGGCTGGCTTTCGTAGCCGCTCTCGGCGCGGTCGAGCAACAGTTGGCGCAGTTCTGGCGTGGTCAGCGGGCGATTCTGGCTGCCGGTGCGGGTGAGATAGACGCCGCGCACGTTGTAGACGTGTGGCAAGCCTTCGGGCACGGCGACCACCATGATCTCGGCGTCGCCCAGGGTAATGCGCTGCGGGCTGGGCAGGATCAGCGGCGGGTCGGGCAGCAGGCTGGCTTCGACGACCTGGTCGCGCAGCGCAGCCAGATCGTTGCCGACTTGCGGCGCACCTTTTGCTGTCACGCCGAGTAGCGCCACGCCGCCGCCGGCGTTCGCCATCGCCGCCAGCGTCTCCGCCAGCGTCTGCTTGCTGGTTTTGGCGGGCAGCAACGCCACGCGCGGCGACCCGCCAGCCGCAAGCAGATTCTGCACTTCCTCAACCGACATCACGGCGTAGCGGCGACGCAGCGTCACAGTTCATCCTCATCATCTATGGCGGCGTCTTCGCCGTCGGAGTCATCTTCATCGGCGTCGAGTGACTCATCCTCCTCGCGCAAATCCTCCGCCGCAGCGTAGAAAAGCAGCATCACCGAACCATACTGACGCCGGTCATACTCCTCCAACCACTCCAGGGCGACGGGCGTCAGCTCGCGCGGATGGATTTGCACGATGACGCTGCCATAGCTGGCAAGCAGATCAGGTTTGCCGTCGATCAGCGTCAATGCCCTGCGCCACAAACCCTGATACTGCGGCGGCGCCACGAAGATCAGGTCGTAGGGTTCGCCGTGATAACGTTGCAGATAGGCAAAGCTATCGCCGCGCACAACTGCAGCCTGTTGTGCAAAACCACAATGACGCAGATTGGCGCTAATGGTCTCGATGGCTTTGCGATTCAGCTCGACAAAATCGACCCACCGTGCGCCACGGCTCAGACATTCGATGCCGACGCCGCCGGTGCCGCCGAAGAGGTCGAGCACACGCGCATCTTCGATCCAGTCGCCGAGGATGCTGAACAACGCTTCTTTGGCGCGATCGGTGATCGGGCGCGTGCTATCGCCCGGCGTCATTATCAGTTTGCGCCCTTTGGCTTTGCCAGCGATCACGCGCATCGTTCACTGCCTATCCTTCACTGTCTAGCGTTCACTGTCTAGCGCACGGTCATCAACTGCCACGAGCCGTCGTTGAACAGGCTGAAATAGCGGATCGTGGCGTCCTCGAAACATGCCAACACGCGACCGCGTTCAAAGGTCTGCACGACGGCATGTTGACAGAGGCGCTCCTCGCGTTCGATCAAACCAAGCTGTTGCTGAAGCGTCTCGATCGAACACCACAGCTTGCCAAAGCCGCGGCGCGGCAGCGGCGGCGATGTGGGCGGCGCATTGAGCGGATTGCACGAGAGCTCAGGCTGGCTTTCGTCCCAGGTGTCGCGATAGGATTGCCAGGTCTGTTCTGGGAAAAGGACGTAGATCAGCCCTTCGCTGCTGAACCAGAGCATGAAGCGGTTGTATTCGGGTCCCTCGCCAAATTCGTTGATCGCCACCGGCTCATGGCTGCTTGCGCCGACTGCACAGCCCATGCGCGCATAAAGGTCGGGATAACCAGCCAGATCCATATCGTAGTCTGTGTTGCATCGTGTTTCCTGATCATCCACCGTCAATTCAGAGACGGTCGGCGTCGCTGGCACGGCCGCAGCCTGGGTCGGCGCGTCGAGCGTGACAGGCAGCGTTTCTTCCGCCAGTGGAGTGAGCGTCTCGATCGGTGGCGCGGTGGGTGTAGGCGACGGCAGCGGTGTTGGCGTTTCGCTTCCGCCACAACCGACAAAGACAACCATTCCTGCAACGAAAAGAGTAATACGAAGTAGAGTTCTCACGATGTTTATTCCTCTCACCGAACCTGAACCGGACCGACTTCGATGGCGAAGTTGGCCGGGCCGGCGCTGACCGCCAGCCGCTGTCCGGTCACAGGATCATACAAGCCGACAGCCAGCGAATAGCGTCCCGCCGCCAGCGTTGCGGGCAACAGCAACCCATAGCGATCCGTGATCTCCTCGCCTGGCTGCCAGGTGCTGGTTGGGCGCATCCACGCCACAGGCTGGCCGTCACGCTGCAAGAGCTTGGCGCCCTGATCGTCGAGTAGATGGACAAAAACCTGATAGTCTTTGTCCACAGCTTGCAGGCTCTGCCAGAGCAGTGTCAGCAAGATATGTCCCCCCGGCTCTGCAGTTGGCGTCAGAGCGTAGCCGCGCAGCCGTATCCAGCCGTTGGCATCGTCCACAGCCGACAATGTGGGGTCGCCGAAGATTGTGCCCAGCCCGGTTTCGACCATATCGGCGGCTGACTGCATGGCGTAGAGCGCCAACCGTTGATTCGACGGCCCGGAGATGCGATCATCAACCAGCACGAAATCGTGCAGACGCAGTGTACGCTCCCATCCCGACTGTTCGGGAGGCAGCGCATCGGGCGTCACCCACGCCCGCGTGTAACGGTTGCGCAGACGCTCCAGCAACATGGCGTCAGCCTCGCCGAGGTTGCTTTGCTGCAAAACGCCGTACACCGGCAGCGAGCCGCGGTAGAGATTAGCGAAGCCTTGCGTCCATTCTGGACGCAGTAGCAACGCAACATCGCCGGCGTGCTCCTCGCGTTCGATGCGTTCGGCGACGGTGCGAATTTCAGGGTTGACCAGCGTCGTGTTGTAGTACGTCAGCAGCCCGACGGTCAGCAGAGTCAGCGCGCTGCCGTAGAGCCAATTGCGTGTGTGATCTTCGATGTCGTCACGCTGTGTGCTGCGCATCTGCTGGATCAAAAACATTGCGCCAATGAGTGCAGCGCCCAGCGAAATTGTGAACGGCAGCCAGTCAATCGTGTCGGGCCAGGCATGGCCGCGCCACCACGCCAGATGAATCGTATTGCGTTCGATCATCGACCACTGCATCAGAAGCGGCGAATAGCGCGGATTGATGAAGGTTTCGTCGGCAAAGAGCGGCGTCACCAACTGCGCCAACCGCTCCTGCACCAGGCCATACGGAATCAGCAGACCCAGCGCCTGCACTACAAACGAAGCAATCAGCAGCAGCGCGCCCACGCCAAAGCCAATCCACCCCCACACCCGGTCGGACATCAGCATTTTCCAACCGGGCGTCGCTAGCAGGCTCAAGAAAGGCAGCGTCGGTGCGATGAAACGCGCACCCCAACTGTAGCCGCCATGCCACATGTACCACTTGGCGTAAACGACAAAATAGACGACCACCAGCGCCAACGTCAGAATCAATATCCGCCGCTGATGACGCCAGAACCAGAAGGCGCCGGGAATCGCCAGCAAAAGGATCGGATTGTACCATATCACCCCGCGCGCCGGACCCACCGTCAATCCGAACAACCCGAAAAGCCAGTTGGCGCTGAAGCTCTCTGTCTCGACGTAGCCGGTGTCCCAGATGCTGCCAAAGCGCGCCCAGTTCCACCACAGCGAGAGCAATCCGGCGAGCGCCACCGGAATTGCAAAGGTGACGACGGGTCGCCAATAACTCCAGAAAGCGCGACGCAGTTGATCTCTGGTTGTCTCATTGACGCGTCGGGCAAGCGCCGGCAACACAAGCCACAACCCAATGAGGTAGATCGGCAGTGTCATTAAGTTGATCGTGCGCGACAGATAGGCGATCCCCCACGCCACGCCAGCGCCGAAGAGATAGCGCTTGCGCCCAGACTGTGCGTAAGCAATCAGACCATACGCCGCAGCGAACAGCCCCCACCCACTCACCGGGTCGCTGAAAAAGGTCTGGGTGTAGGGCCATGCCATTGTGAACAGGCCAAAGATCACCGCCGCCGCCATCGACAGCGCGCGCGACCAACCAAGACGCCGCCCCGTGCGAAAGAGCAACGCCCCCGTCCACGCGGTCAGCAGCGGGTTGAGCAGCATCGCCGCATGCACCAGCCCGATCGATAGCCACACGTTCGCCGCCCACACCAACGGCGCCGTCAGCAGCACCATGCCCAGCCCTTTACGCGTGTAAAGATTGCCGTCGGGCCCAATGTTGCCCTGCTGGTTGCCCATCCACAACAGTTGATTGCTGTCGAACGCACCGCGACGCACCAGGTTTTCCGTAGTCGCAAAGGTGGACAGCCCATCGCTGCTGTCGATCAGACCGGTGAAGGTCAACATGTAACACGCCAGCAAAAAGCCAAAGATCAGAAAAGCTGTGCTGCGGTCTTTGGGGCTGATATTTGGATTTGCCGTTTGCATCATCGTCAACGCACTTCTACGAATATAGTCACGTGGTCAGCGGTTGCACCGTCGGGCAATGTGACCATTTGTCGTCCAGCTTCATCATACAGCCCGATGTGCAGCGCGTACAGCCCGCCGGGCGCACCGACGGGTATCGTCAACTGATACGCATCGCGCACCGGTTCTTTGGGCGTCCATCTGTTGGTTGGCGCCAGGCCATTCACAGGTGGATTATCCTGTTGCGCTATCATCCGCCCGTCGGGTGCAAACAACTGCGTAAAGACAGTGTAACTTCCATCGACCGGTTCGGCTGTTTGCCAGTATAGCACCACGGGCAACGTCACCCCCGCTTTTGCTTCGCCTAACGCTGCGCCGCGCAGATCGATTCGCCCATTCTCCACAGCAAAACTGCCGAGCGGCGGCGCCGCCGCAAGCGTGTAGACGCGCATCAAGTCACAGCCGTCAAGACGCTGCACATCCGATCGATAGACGCCGGGCATGGCAAGAAAGTTCGCTGCGGCTGGCGCCCAGGCAGACGGTTCGTCGTCGTTTTGGCTGCGTTCGATCCACCAGAACTCTCCGTGCTGCGCAAGGTCAGCCAGCTTTGCGGTTTTGACCTCGTCGAAAGGGTGGTCGTCAGGATTGTAACCATCGACGATCGTCAATGTGTAGTGTTCACGCAGCCAGGGATAGAGATCGCGCCACAGCCCGGTCTCCTCCATGGCAATTGTATGCGTCAACCCGTTCGCCTCCGCCAGGAGATAGGCAATCGCCGCGCGGCAGGGATGTTCCGCCAGCCTTCGCTCCTGGTACGCCTGCGCGGCGCGCGGCGCGCCGACAAACATCACGACGACAATCGCCGCCATCACCACAGCGCTCAAACGCACGGTCACACTCTGCAAGCGGCGCCCTGTCTCTGCGTGAGGCCAAATCTGTCCCAGGAAGTCGATAGCGAGTAGAATCAACAACACTGTCCGCGCCAGCACGGTCGTCACCATGATCCAGCGTTCGTCCGGCAAGAGAATCAGAAAGACGCTGCTTTCGAGCACGTTGAGCAACGTCAATGACACCGCCATCAACACACCATACATGTCGGCGCGCAACAGCGCCACGAAGGCGAGCACCCACACGATAAACTGCGGACTCCAACCTTTGCTGTAGAGAAAAAGCCAGATGACGCTCACCGCCGTGAAGACAATCGGCGTGCGCACACGGCGCCAATCGTAAGGACGCGTGTACAGCCAGAGATAGATCAGCGCAAAACCGAACGTGATCCATGTCCAGGGCAGGTTGGAGGACCACTGCCCCCCTTCCATCAACCCGCGCAGGTTGCGCATATCGACCGGCACCAGCCCAAAACCGTAATAACCATCGAGCAACGCCCACACGCTCTGCCACGGCGGGCGAATGCTGTTGACGGTGAAACTGCTCAACGCCAGCGGCACATTGAAATGCGCCAACGGCAGCCCGACGCCGATTACGATGCCAACAAACACAAATGCATAAATGGCTGGCTTTAGCAGATTTCCTTGCGATTGTCGATTGAGCCATTCATGTCGCACCGCATCGAGGCTCAGCCGCGCGCCGAACCAACGCACTGCCACCGGCAAGAGCATCATCGGCGTCAGCTTGACCAGGAAGCCGAGCGCCGCCGCCACTGCACTGGCAATCCACAGCCCACGACGCTGGCTCAAGAGCAGGTCGAGGCCGAGCAGCAAGAAAAAGAGCGGCATCGCCTCGAACCAGCCGAGCAGTGTGTAGACCGGGGCAAAGAGCAGCGCGTAAAAAACTGTTGCTCTAAGCGACAGAGGAATAGGGATGGTGGGGTGGTGGGGTGATGGGGGAGAACTGCTGGCAGGTTGGTCCTGCTCGATGCGTCGAGCCAGCCGATAGATCAAGATGAAATTGCCGATCTCGAAGAGCAAAAGCTCTAGACCGAAGAGCACATGAAAGAAAAGCCGTGGCTCCACCCACGGCGGGATGCGGCTCGACCACTCGAAGACGGGCAACATCAGCGCCGGAAAGAGCGGCGGGTAAGCCGTCCATAGATCGACGAAGGTGGTGTAGCCCATTGGGACGGTTAGACCCCAGGCGGCGTAGAACTCGTAGTCGGAGTTGTCGGCGATAAAGCCGCCGGGCCGAAAGAGCAGGATCGCAAACAGACGAAAGCTGCTGAAGAGGATCAACAGGGCAAGAAACCAGCGATGCCGGTTGTAGAAACGGCGCAGCCGCGCCACAAGCGTCGTCATGAAGTTGGGTCAGATGTCGGTTGCACAGCAGCAGGTTGTCCCACCGATTGAATGGCCGTCGGCGCGGTTGACGCATCGGAGCGTAAGCGCTGAAGCAACTCGCCAAAACCAGCCAGCACGGTCACCAGCCCGCTGAACACCAAAAAGCTCCAATAGGTGATGAAACGCACCAGCAGAACAGCCGCACCGATATTGAAGGCGCTGGAACCCAGCGTAGTCGCTGGCAACAACGAAAAAATCGCTGCGTAAGCCGCATCGATCTGCCCCACGCCGCCGGGCGTGATCGGCGCAGCGGCCAGCACATCGACCGTTAGTGCTACAAACGCTGCAATCTCAAAAGGGAGAACAGCGTTTATGCTGCGCAGCACGAACCAGACCACCAGCGCATCGCACAGCCAGATGTAGAGGCTCTCGATCGTCACAAGTGCAGCGCGGCGCGGCCGGCGCAGCAACAGGCGCAGGCTGGCAGCCAGTTGATCGCCAAAATCCAGCAACGCCTGCCAAAACCGGCGCTGACTCCAACGGCGCAGCCAGGCAATGACGGGTGGCGCCAGCAGAACGACGACAATCAACGCCATCAACAACGCAACAGCCGCAGCATAGCTTGCCAGCAGCCAGCCCGGCGCCTGGGATTGCAGCACAGCCCAGCCAAAGACAAGGCCCAGCCCAACGATCGCCAGGATGTCCAACGCGCGCTCCAGCACCACTGATCCTAGGCTGTCGGCCACCGGAATCGGCGCATGGCGGGAGCTATCGAGCCGCAACACGCCGATGCGCATAAAATCGCCGGCGCGCGCCGGCAGGAGGGCGCTCACAAACCAGCCCGCAATCAGCAGACCAGTGGTGTAGAAATAATCGACGCGGCGTCCCATCATCCCAAGCAACTGCTGCCAGCGGTGGCCGCGCACGGCAAAGCTGCTATAGTGCACAACCACCGCCAGCAGCAGCCACCAGGGATTGGCTGTAGCAATCACCTGCACAACTGTTTGCCCGCCAAACAAGGCGATCAAGCCGGCCCAGGTGGCGACGCCGAGACCAAGCAACACAAATAGCCGCCCACGCGGCGCAAAGCTCGACGAATTGGTGATGGAGAAGCTTGTCTTCCTCATTCCCTCATTTTGCGAAGGAATGCACGGAATCGCAAATCAGAGGGAAGGTCAATGAAGAGGAGATTGGGAATTGGGAGATTGGATCATCCTGCAGTTGGCCGAATCTCCAATCTCCTAATCTCTAACCTCCCGATTGTTTTATCTGCCCCAATCCGCCACCTGTTCGCCGCCGAAGCCGTAATCGATCTCGATGTCGAGTGGCAGGGGGCGCTGATTGCTACCGTCGGCGTTCATCACCCACAAGCGCCAGGGGCCGGCGTCATTGCGTTCATCACGGTTGCTCAGGTAGACAATGTGCTGTCCGTCATAACTGAAAGCGGCGGCCACATTGCTTGGCAACTGATCGACCAGTGTGGTCACCGGGCGCGTCAGGGCGAACTCGCCGGTTCCGTCGGGGTTGATGCTGAACAATTGCCAGTGGGAACCTTGTCTGGATTGATAGACGATGCGACCGCCGTTTGGCGCCCAGTCCGGATCCCAGTCCCAGTGGCCGTTCTGCACCGAGCGCGTGTCGCCATCCGGTGCGTCGGTGGTGATCTCCAGACCAGCTTTTGACTGGTAGACAATCCCATCCTCGTTCCAATCTGGGGTTTGCGCCGAGTCGAGCGCGGCAATGTCACGGAAATCCCCACCATCGGCGTTGATGCGCGAAAGACCAAAATTCGGTAGGGAGATGCGTTCGTACTCACTCAAGAAAATCCTCTGCAGAATGCCTGGTGGAACGCGAGGGAAGCGCGCAGAAAGTTCGCGCACGCTGATACAGCCAAAAAACTCGGTGTCCCAGCACTGATAATCCCCTAACAACCGGCTGAAAACGATCCACTCTCCATCCGGGCTCCACTTGGGCGAGGTGATCAGCTGATTGCCGCCATAAATCTTGCGTTCATCGGAGCCATCGAGGTTGATGGTGTAGATGCCATCGCGCAGGAAGGCAACCTTTTTTCCATCTCTGCTGATGGCCGGGTCAAAGCCGTTGGTGAGGAAACGCACATTACTGCGCGCCAGATCATAGACATAGATGCTGCCGCGGCCATCTTGAAAGACGATGTTGCCGCTCAGTCCGGTCGGCCCGGTTGCGCGCGCCGAAGGCTGAGTGGATGGTGTTGCGGTTGCGGCCGTAGTGGGCGCAGCCGTTGGCGATGAAGGCGTCTTATCGGCGCCGGCTGTTGCGCTGACTGTCGGCGCAGGCGTCGATGTGGCTGGCGCTGTCGTTGGAGCAGGTTCATCCGCAGCGCTGTAGACAGAATCCAAAACCGGCAGATCGTTCGTCTCGCCGTCAAGACGCACCAGGCTGGCGGAGACCCAACCGGCGCCTTGCGGCAGATCATCGCGCACAATGACCAGCCAGGCGCCATCCTCGCTGCGGGCGGCGATTGCAAGCTCCTCTCCGCCGGCTGCTTTGCCGATAATGCGGTAGCTGCTGCCCGGGCCGGAGCGAACGTTGAGTCGCGCGCCAGACACGTTTGCAGCGCCGGTCATCACCGCTTCTGGCGTCATAGGCTCATTTGTCAATGACGCGCTCGCAACGGTGTCTGTGGGTGTGGGTGAAGCTGAAACGGGCAACGCCGGCGCTGCAGCCGTGATAGTGATTGCCTCGCTCGCAGCGGGTTCTGTGGCGTCGGTGATTGGTTGTTCATCCTCAACCGAAGTTGACGCAGCCTCTGCGTCGAGCTGGCTGCTCATGTCCGGCAATTCTTCAACGCCAAAGATGACCAGGTCCGAAGCCTTGATCCAGCCTTGTTGGCCGTCAAGCGTCAGCGCCATCAGCCAGCTTGCATCAGCATTGCGCCCGACTACGGTTACGGCTTCAGCGCCAGGCAGGTCAGCGATTGTCTCGCCATCAGGTGACGTGTGAAGGCTGGCGCCTGCACCCATTACCACGCCAATCGCGCCGATGGAATCAAGAGAAATGGGAACGCGGGCAGTTGCGTCAACTGTGGCTGCTGGCGTTGGCGCCGCTGTCTGCGTTGGAGCCGCTGTCTGCGTTGGAGCAGCCGATGTTGTCGCCGTATTCGCAGGCGTCGGCGAAGGCTGCTGAGTGGGCGTCGGCGGCAGCGGCGTCGGCGAAGGCTGCCGGGTGGGGGTTGCCGTTGGTGGTTGCGGCGGCTCCACAACTGGCAATTGTGCAACGCCAAAGATCACAACGCTGCTGGTCAGCGTCCATCCTGTAACATTGCGTTCTGTCTCGACCTGAAGATATTGGCTGTCCTCTGTGCGTCCCAGCGCAGTCACCACTTCGCCCGCCGAAAGTTGCACGAGCGTCCGCCCCCCTGGCGCATCTTGCACGATGGCGCCGTCCAACCCGACGACCGCCATCTTGCCGATGTCCATGCCGCTTTGGGCGGACGCCGGCAAAACGCCAATCGCCAGGGACGCGACAATCATGCCGAGCAGCATCACAGCCGTCAATCCGCCCCAAACTTTTGCGTCCCAATCGACGCGCATTCGACGAAGCATCATAACTCGATATCCTCTGCAAATCTGTTCTTGTTACGCCATCTTATCTGCTGACCATAATTTCAAGATCACACAGAAGCGAAGGTATGGGTTGTTCATGACAAACCGATCCCAGGATACACCAGATTGAACATTCTGGCGTAATTGCAAAGGATGCTCGCATTGGCATCGGATTCATGTAAGCCAAGATGCATTGTTTGGATTGTTAAGCGGTGAGCTTGATTTTCTTGTGCTATCCCTTCAGCCCCGTTGTGCTGATCCCTTCGACCAGGAAGCGCTGGAAGAACACGAAGATCGCAAAGACCGGCGCCAGCGACAGGCTGGACATCGCAAAGATGGCGCCCCAATCGGTCGTGCCCGAGGGATCGGCGAAGGCGCGCAGCGCCAGCGACACCGTGTAGAGCCTGGGCGCATTGAGATAGATCAGCGGCGTCAGGAAATCCTCCCATGTCCAGTAGAAGGAGAAGATCGCAGCAGTGATCAGCGCCGGCGTGATCTGTGGGAGAATGATGCGGAAGAAGATGCCGCCTCTGCCGCAGCCATCCATTTCCGCCGCCTCGTCAAGATCGCGCGGGATGCCGCGAATGAACTGCATGATCATGAAGATGAAGAACGCCTGCCCACCAATGCGCGGCAGCAGCAGCGGGTAGAAGGTGTTGATCCAACCCAGCTGGCTGAAGACAATATACTGCGGAATGATCTGAACCTGGACAGGAAGCATCAACGTTGCCAGCATACAGGCGAACCAGAAACGACGCCCGCTGAACTGAATGCGCGCAAACCCATACGCCACCAACGCCGACGCCAGCACAGCGAGCAGCGTGCCAATGCCTGCATAGATAAACGAATTCGCGTAGAAGGTGGTGAAAGATATACCGCCAAAGCCTCTCCAGCCATTGACATAGTTCTCCAACGTGAACTGTTGCGGGATCAGCGAAGAGACATTCGTCCAGATTTCAGCGCGCCCTTTGAAGGAGCTGGCAAAAAGCCAGAGGATTGGGTAGAGCATCACGATGCCAAAGCCAGCCACCATGAGGTGATAGAACACCGTGCGCACGGCTTTGTTGCGCCAAAGCGAATGAGCTGATGTGTGGACAGCGGCGCGTTCAGCTGTCGTAGTCGTGGCTGTGCTCATGGCGCTTACTCCTCCTGTGAACCGTAGAAGACCCAGTACGACGATGAGCGAAAGACCAACGCGGTCATGATCGCAATGATTGCCAACAACACCCACGCCATCGCCGATGCATACCCCATCTGCAAGCTAACAAAGGCGCGCTGGTAAAGATAGAGCGCATAGAAAAGCGTCGTGTCCAGCGGCGCTCCGCCCGTGATGATGAATGCCTGCGTGAAGACCATGAAGCCGCTGATCAGCTGCATCACCAGATTGAAGAAGATGATCGGCGTCAATAGCGGCAGCGTGATGCGCCAGAATTGTTGCCAGCCGTTGGCGCCGTCAATGGCCGCTGCTTCGTAAAATTCACGTGGAATCTGCTTCAGCCCGGCCAGAAAGATCAGCATCGGCGAACCGAACTGCCACACCGCCAGGATGATTAACGTCCAGATCGCCGTGTTTGGGTTGCCGAGCCAGGCGATATCGGCGCCCAAAATCGCGTTGACCAGCCCATCGCGTCCGAAAATTTCACGCCACATCACGGCGATCGCGACGCTGCCCCCAACAATCGAAGGAGCATAATAAGCCGCCCGGTATCCGCTGACCATGCGCCGATTGGTGTTGAGCAACATCGCAATCGCCAGTGCAAAGATAAGTCGCAGCGGAATCGCCATGAATGCGTAGAAAAAGGTGGCTTGCAGCGCCTTGATGTAGCGCGGATCGCGCGTGAACATGCGTTCAAAATTCTGCAATCCAACCCATCCCCACGATGGATTGAGCACATCGTAGTTGGTGAAAGCCAGCAGAAACGATGCAATGATGGGAATGAAGGTGAAGGCGAAAAAGGCAATCAGCCACGGCGAGATGAAGAGGTATCCCATGAGGTTGTCATGGCGAAAACTGGCTTTGCGCCGCCTGACTGGGCGACCTTTGTGACTGGCGGATGGCGCTTGCGCCGGTGCGGACAAGGCTTCGCTCATTGCAGCTTCTCCTTGAACGGGCAGGGCTATTCCTTCACTGTGGAATAGCCCTGTCTTCCGTGCCAAAAATCTATCTGTTATCGAGCTGTCTCGGCAAGCACTGCGTTGGCTTCAGCGCGGAAGATCCGCATAGCCTCCTCAACGCTGATTTGACCGAATAAGAACGGATCGATCGCCAACGGCCAGTAGACATTGTTGATGACATCGGCATGACCCGCAACGTCCGGCGGCGGGATCGGGCTGACGCTGGACTCGATCGAGGCGATGTAGTCAAACATCTGTTTTTGAGAGACATCGAGCATTGGCTCCAATGCGGTGCGGACTTCAGACGAAATCGGCACGCCGCGCTCCGCCATCAACGTCTCGTTGGCTTCGATGTTGTTGGTGAAAAAGTCGATGAACATCGCCGCTTCTTTGGGATGGCGCGCCTGCGATGTTATTGAGAAGAACATGCTCGGCTTCAAGTAATTGGCTGATGCGCCGCCTTCTGGCCGCGGCATGGGCAGCAAGATGAAGTTGCGCCCTTCGCCCGCAGCATTCGCCAACGCCACAATCTGGTTGCTCCACAGGAAGGTCATGGCTGACCGCCCCGTAACGATCAGGTCCGTCTCAACGCTGCCTCCGCCTGTCGCCAACTCCTGCTCGCGTGTTTGGGTGACTCCAGCATCCTGCAACCGCTTAACCATATTCAGATAGTCGATGAAGGGCTGATCATCTTCGTAGCCGAGCGCCGTGCCATCTTCGCTGTAGACCCATTGTCCCAGACTCAGGTATACATTCTTCCAAAGCTGCTCGTTACTCAAGGCGCCAGAGAATCCATAGATGCCCAGCTTTTCGTGCAATTCAGTTGCAACCTGTTCAAATTCGCTGAAAGTCCAGTCGGGATTGGGAATCTCCATGCCTGCCTCGGCCAGCTTGTCAGCGTCGATCACGATCATCATCGAGTTGGTGCCGAGGTTGACGCCGTAGAGCTTGCCGCCAAGCCGCCCGCCCGCCAACGACGATTCAGATACATTCGAGAAGTCAAACGTGCCGTCCGCCACATAGTCGTCCAGCGGCGCCAACAACCCGCGCGACACCCACTCTTCGAGACGCGCATAGTCCTGCTGCATGACGTCAGGTAAATTGCCGCCAGCGGCCTGGGTGCTCATCAGCGTCCAATAGTCGGCCCAGCCGGCAAACTCGAACACCACATCAATGTTGGGATACAGCTGCTCGAACTGCTCGATCACCGCAATCGTGCGGTCGTGGCGGTTCTGCGAACCCCACCAGGCAATGCGCAGCTCGATTGGCCCATCACCCGCCGCCGGTGCAGCCGCGCTGTCAGCCGCAGGTGCGACGCTCGGCGCCGCTGATGGCGCACATGCGCTCAAAACAAGCGCAGCCACCATCAACAGCATGATAAGAACTGAAGGTCTGCTTCTCATACATGAATCTCCTTTGTTTGGTTCGAATCTTAACGCCCATGGAAAAAGGTCAGAAGGCTGAACGACATGGGTTCAAAACATCCCTTTTGCCGTGAAGCCTTGCCGAACGCAAAATTGATTTTCTGCGTGTTTCGTATAGGATATAGGATTTTTGGGTTTTGGTCAAGTACCAAAATGTCGAAATGTGACGTTTTCAATTCAGGCGCCCTATGTGCGTCTCAGGCCAAAGCGCCACTCTCCTTGCGTTGGCGGCTGCTCAGCAGTCAGGGTGATGCGCGTCAGGTGATCACCCCACACCGGTCCCATGCGCTCATCGGCGATCGGCACGGCTTCGGTGGCGACGTGGAACGCGGCAGCATCATAGGTCACGACGGACGCACCCGCGCTGTGTGTTTCGCCAAACATACGCTCTTCAAGCACGATCCGCCCGCTATCCACCGATGTCACTGCGCATGGTGTGAGCAGGGTCAGTTCGACGCAGTGAACCGGGGCCGTAAACGCGAATACATCGACGATCTCGATCTGTGCGCCGCGCTGCAACGTCACTGTCCGCTGCCAGTTTGCCAGCTTCGCCGCCGAGGGATATGCGCCGGCGATGTCGAGCGTCAATGTAGCGCTCGCATCATCCGCAGCATAAACGACGCCGCGCGCAGCAAATGTTGCGCCTGGTTCCTGTTGGACGCCGTCGATCGTTGGCAGCAGGTTGTGATAGGCGGATTGCATCGTCCAGATTTCGTAGCGGCGATCGCTAAAGGTCTTGGCGGTGTATGTCTCGACGCCGGCATCCACCAGCACCGGCCGACCATCGATGAAAACGACAAAGTTGCCGATGTCGTTGTGGTTGTGGCTCTCGTCATTGTGTCCGCCTTTTGCCGCCAGGTAGAAGCCGTCGCTGCGACCGGCGGCGTCTCTGGCAACCATGATTTCGATGTCGGACAACCAGACATCGCGCAGCAGTGGCGGGTGACCGGGCTGCGCTAGCGCGTCGCTCAGCACGAAGAGGTCGGGAATGGCGCGCCCCAGGCTTGGCGGAACTCGCCCCGTGCCCTGCACGACGCCGACTTCGCCCACATTTTGGCGAGCCGCCAGCCAGCGACCAAAATCGACCATGGCGGCGTCGCCGATGCGCAGCCCGTAGCGATAGACGAGCAGCGATTCCGGATGCACAATAGCGGAAGCGTCGGCAAAATTGAGATAAAAGTCGCTGGCGATATGGGCGCGATAGATATAGCGCCCGATCTCCTGCACCAACGGCTCATCGTAAACATCGATCCAGCCGCCGGTCGCAGCATAGAGCAGCTCCAGGTTGTCGAAAAGCGACGCACCGGCGCGCCCCCAGTAATTTGGCCCTTCGTCACAGCCGCCGTCAGCCGGGTAGGGATCGATGAAGTTGTCGAGCGCGCGCATGATCTTGGTGACCGCCGCGCTGCGTTTCTCGGCAGCGCGCTCCACGATCAGCACCGAAGCCAGCCAGTTCGAGCAGACCCACGGGTTCCAGTTGTTGACGCGGCGCCCGCGATCTACAAAGCCCATCCACCAGAAGTCGTCGCGTGCCAGGCAAGGCGCCAACACCCGGCTCTGAATTTCATGCTCGATGCGCGGGCGCACGAGCGGGGAAACGCTGTCCAGGCGCTCACCCAGCAGATAGAGCACCCACGCCAACAGAGCGCTCGTCTCGGCGGCGAAGAGATCAACGATTGGCTCGGTAATGTCGGGAAGTGTATTGCCGGCGCGCTGCACGCGGATGTGTGCGGGCAGACACCACGACGACTCCTCGCAGATTGCCCACACGCCGTTGACGATGTCGTCGAGAAAGCGCCCCTCTCCCTCCATGCACTCAGCCAGCACCAGCGTCTCCAGTGTATGGCGGCGGTCGAAGTGCAACGCCTCGAAGTTGCTGCGGTTGCCGATGCGCGAAAACTCCAGATAACGCGTGGCGGGCAGCGCAGGCCACGCATAGCCCAGCGCCTCCACCCCTCGCTCGATATGCGCCGCACGCACGCGCGCCGGCAGGGCGCCCCACGCCGCGCGGTCTTCAATCGTCGGATACGGTCGAAATGCAGTCTGGTTTGGCAAATGCACAGCCAGCTCCGCAGTAAATTTTTGCGCCAGCATCAGGTCAATTCCTTTCCATTGAATAATCTTTGCACCGAATCCGTAGGCCGCCCCGCGCCCTCACAAATGATGGTCGCACGACAGATTTTCGCCGTTCCAGATGCGTTGCGCCGTCCAGGGTTGCGGCGGGTCGCTCCAGAAAGGGTGCGTCGACGACAAGCCAAGCGGCAATAGACCCGCTGCGCACAGATAGAGGCTGCCCGTCGAAATGTAGCCTTCACCCAATCCCGGCTGATAGCCGGCAAAACCGATGCGCAGCCAGCCTGCCGCGTCAAAGGCGCCCGGCGCGTCGATCATGCGTTGGATTACGGCGGTCAGCGCGCAGCGCACCTGCGCCGGGGCGAGGTCTGCGGGCAGGCGGTCGAGCAGCGCCATCTGCGCCAGCGTTTGGAATGCGCCAAACCGATACGCCAGCGAGCGACCAATCGGCGGAAATGTGCCTTCGGGCGAGATCAGCCGCTCCTGGATGGCGGCATAGCGTTGCGCTCGCACCAATACCGGCGCAACCATCGCCTGCCACGCCGGGTCCTCGTCGCCCACCGCATTCAGCACATCGATCAGCATCGGCTGGATCACGAAGCTGTTGTAATAGTCCCAGTGAAACTCAGGCCCGTCGCCGTAAACGCCGTCGCCGACATACCACTGCATGTGCTGACGCAGCGCATAGTCGACGCGCATTCGATCCCAGAATACGCCGGCGCGCGCCAGAAACGCCTCGATAAGCGCGGCGAAGAGTAGCCAGTTGTTGAAGTGCGGTTTGCGCGTGCGCGTGGCTGCCAGCGCGTTGCAGACGTTGCCCTGTGTGGCGGCGTCAAGCTTCACCCACAAGGTGTGCGGGGCGCGCAACAACGCCTGCGCCAGAAACGCCGCATCGACGATAGGCTGACCACCCTCGCTGAAATTGAGAAAACCGGGCGACGCCGGATCGACGCTGTGTGCAAGCGCAGCGCGCGCCATCACAGCGAACTCGGCGCGCAGTATCTCCTCGTCGCCGGTCAGCCCGCGCAACTCCAGCCAGGGCGCCATGCCGCAGAGTAGACGCCCGACCGCCTCAAGGTGTGTATAGCGGGCGCGGTCAGCCTCCATGCCGGCCATTGCTTCGACCGGCATCTTTGTCTTGAGTTCACCCGTTGCGCCTGCCGTCAACACAGGACGCGCAATTCGCTCCAGCGCGTCCAACCAGATTTTTCGATGATCGTTCATCAATAATCCTCAAAACCAACACGTTGGCAGCGCTTCGCGCTCGGCATCCAACAGTTCCTTGATCAGCGCGTCGGCGTCGGCGATGGAGTTGACGAGCGGGTCGGTGAGCAGGGCGCGGCGCAGCAGGACAGGGTTGCAGGTGGCGACCGCCTCAGCGGTGAGTTCGTGCGTGTCGAGCACGACTTCTTGCAGCCCACGCAGACCGCGCGGCATCTCCCCGACCGGACGCGGGCGCGGCCCATCCATGTCAATGTCGCAGAGCAGCTCCAGGAACGCATCGTCGCTCATGTTCGTGACCGCGCCCTGGTTGGCGGTGTTGATATAGAAAGACTTGCCCAGATTGCCGACCATATTCTCGATCACGTCGGTGGCGTGATCCGGCCCCATGAGACGGTCGAATTCGGCGATGGATGTGGCGCCGCTGACAAAGCCATCGACCTGCCGCCACATCTCGGCGTGACGTTCGTAGCGCTCCTCGGTCTCCCAGATCGAGAGCGGCGGCACGCGTTCGGGCAGCCTGCCTAGCCCCTGGAAGTAGGGCAGATATTCTTTGGTGTGCGCCACACAGACCGGTGCGTAGCCAAAGACTTCGTAGAGCATGTGGCCGATGGTGTTGTTGAAGAGCGCCTTGGCGCCAATGTCGCCGCCATCGCCCTCGGTGGCCGCCGCCTGCCGGATAGCATCGGCAATAGTCGGCATGACATCGCGGCCCGCATACTCAGCCTTGAGCATCCATGTGAAGTGGTTGACGCCAGCGATGCGCATGTCGAACGCGGCGTCAATCTCCGGCGTGAACTCAGCGTCACTGTTGATGACGCCGCCGCGTTTGGCGTACAGGCGCTTCACATGTGGCATGTGCAGGCTGTCGCATAGGGCAAAGCTCTTGAGTTTTGGCGCATAGCGGCGCAAGCCGATGCCGTGTACGGCGGAAGGGTTGATGTAGTTGATCACCCAGGCGTCAGGACAGAGCTGCTCGATGTCGCGGGCACAGCGCAGGATGTTGGGAAACTCGCGCATGGCGCGGAAGACGCCGCCCGGCCCGATCGTGTCGCCAGAGCACATGCGAATGCCATATTTCTCAGAGAGCGCACAGTCGATGCCGCGGTATTTCACCGTCTGGTTGGCAAAGCTCAACACGACGAAGTCGGCGCCCGACAGCACATCGCGCCAGTCGTTTGCGGCTTCGAGCGCCAGCGGGACGCCATTGTGCGCCACGACCATCTCCGCCAGCCGCGCCATGCGCTCCAGCCGGTAGGGGTCGGTGTCGACCAACGCCAGCGTGCCGCGATTCAGGATCGGGGAATGCACCATCTGCCAGATCGCCTGCCGGCCAAAAAAGAGACTGCCGGCGCCGATCACGACGACTTTGGGATGTTGCACGGACGACATAAGGTTGCCTTTCTATGGTGCTCGCCTTCCAGAGAGTTTCGGCCTGCCTGGAAGGTCAAGGTGGGACAAGAGGCGACAGCCAGGAAATCAGTCGGATTGACTCCGCCGGCTGCGGAGAAAGTGCGCCGCCATTTGGGTTGACGATCGCGCGTGAAGACGTCTTTGTGATTGAGGCTGCCAGCGCGCAAAATCGCCTGCGCGGTGCGGAAATCGGCCAGATTCCACACGCGCAGCCCCGCGCGGCAATCATTTTGCTGCGGATAGAGCATTTGCAACTCCAATAATTTCAGTGCGTATATTTCTATGCATATGCCGCTATTGCGCCGTTTGTTGGCAGGACAATTCCCCCCTTGCCTCGTATCACACATCCAGCGCCACCGACTCTGCGCCGCGCAGCGTTAGCTTCTCGGCGAAGTGGCAGGCGACATAGTGGCCGCCGCCAACATTGCGCAGCTCCGGCGTTTCGGCGGTGCAGCGCGCTTCGGCGTACCGGCAGCGTGGGTGAAAGTAACAACCCGACGGCGCGTTCGCCGGGTCGGCGACCTCTCCTTCAAGTACGATGCGCTGCTTGCGCTTGCGTAGCAACGGGTTTGGTTTGGGCACGGCGGAGATCAGCGCTTCGGTGTAGGGATGTTTTGGCTGCGAGAAGAGTGCATCGGTGGTCGCCAGCTCGACAATTTTGCCCACATACATCACCGCCACGCGGTCGCACAGATACTCGATGACGCTCAGGTCGTGCGAGACAAAGAGATAGGTGAGGTGCATCTCTTCTTGCAAGTCCTGCAGCAGGTTGAGAATCTGTGCGCGCACCGAGACATCGAGCGCCGAGACCGCCTCATCAGCGACGACCAGGTGCGGGTCGAGCGCCAATGCGCGGGCGATGCCCAGCCGCTGACGCTCGCCGCCGCTGAACGCGTGCGGGTAGCGGCGCATATATTCGGGGCGCAGCCCCACCTTGCGTAGCAGCAGCGCCACTCGATCCTGCATCTCTGAGGGCGCCACCGTCTTGTTGATGCGCATCGGCTCGCTGATCAGCTCGAGCACCGTCATGCGTGGGTTGAGCGAGGAGTAGGGGTCCTGAAAGATCATGCGGATTTGCTGGCGATAGGGTTTGAGCTCCTGTGCAGAAAGCGGCGCCAGATCGACCTGCTTGCCGTCCGGCTGGCGATAGAGAATCCGCCCCGAAGTCGGTTCATAGGCGCGCAGAATGCAGCGACCAGCCGTGGTTTTGCCGCAGCCACTCTCACCCACCAGCCCCAACGTCTCACCCGGCAGGATCGAAAAACTAATCCCGCTGACCGCGCGTACATGGCCGACGACGCGACGCAAAAAACCGCGCCGGATCGGAAAGTGCATATGCAGATCGTTGACTTCGAGCAATGGCGCAGCGCCGTTTGCGGATATAGTTGACATTTCAGACAGATGTGCAGACATCGGACTCCTCAAAAGTG
The DNA here is from genome assembly GCA_016861025.1 of Chloroflexota bacterium. Classification (GTDB taxonomy): domain Bacteria; phylum Chloroflexota; class Anaerolineae; order Caldilineales; family Caldilineaceae; genus Caldilinea. Next base: position 80,380 of record BOKO01000020.1, on the reverse strand, counting down.
ACTGACGGTTTGCAGAAGACAAAATGGCGACAACCAGGTCAGGCAGCGTCCTGAACAGGCGTCATCTCGATATCCTGGGCATAGAGCAGACAGCGCACATCGCGGCCATCCTCCAATGTGATGCGCGGTGGCGCAATACGGTCGCAGACGCCGGCGATCTTCTCTTCGCAGCGCGTGTGGAAAGGACAACCTTGTGGACGATTGAAGGGATCGGGCACCATGCCGCGGATTGAGTCTAGCCGACCTTGGGCGCGGCGGCTCATTGTCGGGATTGATTTCAGCAGTGCGCGCGTATATGGATGTTTTGGCGAGAAAAAGATCTGCTCGACTGTGCCAAACTCGACCACCTGACCGAGATACATCACCGCCACATCGTCGGCCGTTTCGGCGACAACGCCCAGATCGTGGGTGATGAGCATCACTGCCATACCATGCTCGGCTTGCAAGCGCGCCAGCAATTCCAGAATTTGCGCCTGCGTTGTCACATCGACGGCGGTCGTCGGCTCGTCGGCGATCACCAGGCTGGGGTTGCAGGAGAGCGCCATTGCGATCATGGCGCGCTGACGCATGCCGCCGCTTAGTTGAAAGGGGTAATCGTCAAAGCGCAGCTCCGGCTGTGGGATGCCGACGTGACGCAGCATCTCGATAGCGTGCGCCTTGGCCTCGCGTTTGGAGAGCGGCATGTGCAGGCGAATCGCCTCGGTGATCTGGCGTCCGATTGTGTGCACCGGGCTTAACGAAGTCATCGGCTCCTGAAAGACCATCGAAATCTCCTTGCCCCGGATGTCGCGGATCGCTGCGCCGTAGGGATCGAGCGCCGCCAGATCGATGACCTCCACATTGCCCATGCCAGACTGACGGTAATAGAGGATGCTCCCTTCGACGATGCGCCCGGGTTTATCGACGATCTGCAAGATCGAGCGTGCTGTGATGCTTTTGCCACAGCCGCTTTCACCGACCACACAAAGGGTGCGATTGCGATGGATCGACAGGTCTACACCATCGACGGCTTTCACAACACCCTCGTCGAGCGGGAAATGGGTCTTCAAGCCTCGAATATCGATTAAGAGTTCTTGCGACGATGGATTCATACGCTCACCCTCGACTGTAAGGATCGGCGGCGTCGCGCAGACCGTCGCCCAGGAAATTCAACGCCAGCACTGTCACCACGACGGCGATGCCGGGCGTCAGCAGCCACGGCGCGGTCGCCACGGCGCGGATATTTTGCGCCTCTTGCAACAACACGCCCCAACTCACAATCGGCGGACGCAAGCCCAAGCCAAGAAAACTGAGCGCCGTCTCCGCCAGGATCATGCCGGGGATCGCCAGCGTGAGCGAGGCGATAATATGACTCGTAAACGACGGCACCATGTATTTCCAGATGATGCGCTGCTGGCTGGCGCCGTCGAGCCGCGCCGCCATCACGAAATCCTCGGTGCGCAGCGTCAAAAAACGTCCGCGCACGACGCGCGCCAGGTCGGTCCAGCCGATCAGCGAAAGGATGACCGTGATGCCAAAGTAGACAGCGAGCGGAGACCACGTCATCGGCAATGCAGCAGCCAACCCTAGCCAAAGCGGAATCGTCGGCACCGAGCGGATGAACTCGATCAGACGCTGGATCAGGTTGTCCGCCATCCCGCCATACAGCCCGGAGACGCCGCCGAGCAGAATGCCTAGAATGAAGCTCAAGAACACGCCGACCAGACCGATCGACATCGAGATACGCGTGCCAAAAACCAACCGGCTGAAGACATCGCGCCCCAGACGATCGGCGCCGAGCAGATACATCGGGTCGGCGGGGTTGATCGGCCCGATCAGATGGATATTTGTCTCGAAAAGCCCAAGCAGCCGATAGGAGAAGCCTTCGACAAAAAAGCCGATCGGATAGACCACGTCGGGATCAACCACAAAAGTGCGTCGCAGCGCCACCGGGTCGATTTCAACATCGAAGCCGTTGACATGAGGCTGAAACTTCAAGCCTTCCTCGGTGCTCAGAAAGAGATGCACGCGCTGCGGCGGCGCAAACGTGTAGCGCGAGTTGTACATATCGGTGGGAAAGGGCGCCAAAAACTCGGCAAAGAGCGCAACCAGATAGACGAAGATCACGATGGCGCCGCTGACCATCGCCACTTTGTGTTTGCGAAAACGCCACCAGGTCAACTTCCATTGTGAGGCCACATAGATGCGCGCTTCCTCCTCGACGGCCGGATCGGGGCGAACCTCTGGCGTCATGATCTGTGCTTCTGATGTCATCGCGTCACCTCAACGGTGTGTGATCTCATGTTGCTACTCCAGGCGAATGCGCGGGTCGAGCAGCGCCAGCAACACATCCGACAACAGCGTGCCGATGATCGTCAGTGTACTCAGCATGAGGATGAAACTTCCCGCCAGGTACATGTCCTGTGACATCAATGCACGCAGCAGAAGCGGCCCTGTGGTGGGCAGGCTGAGCACGATAGCCGTGATCGCTTCGCCGGAGATCAGCGCCGGCAGCACCCATCCGATCGTGCTCACAAACGGGTTGAGCGCCACGCGCACCGGGTAGCGCAAGATCACCTGATGTTCTGGCAATCCTTTGGCGCGCGCTGTCACGACGTAGGGCTTACGCAACTCGTCGAGCAGGTTGGCGCGCATGATGCGAATGAGGCTGGCTGTGCCCGCGGTGCCGATGATCACGATCGGAATCCATAGATGCGAAAGCATATCGACGAATTTCGCCCAACTCCACGGCGCTTCTTGATATTCGGGCGAAAAGAGGCCGCCTACGCTCTGCCCAAAAAACCTGAAACCGATGTACATTAGCAACAGCGCCAATAGAAAGTTGGGGATCGCCAGCCCAATGAAGCCGAGAAAGGTGAAGGCGTAATCGCCAAGTGAATACTGACGCACGGCGGAGTAGATGCCGACCGGCAGCGCCACCGCCCACACAAAGAGCAGCGTCGACAGCGACAGCATGAACGACAGAAACAATCGATTCCAAATCAAGCTGGCAACCGGTTGATTCCACTCGAACGACTGACCAAAGTCCCCACGCAGAAAAATGTTAGACATCCACTTGAAGTACTGCACCCAGATCGGCTCGCCCAGCCCATAGCGGTTGCGCAGTGCTTCCAGTGCAGCCGGGTCGACCGTTTCTCCTTGAGAAGCCATGCTCGCCACCAATGTGGTCAAATAGTCGCCCGGCGGCAGTTGGATGATGATGAAAGCCACGATCGAGACTGCAAAGAAGGTCGGAATCGCGTAGAGAATGCGGCGTGCAATGAAGCCAAGCATGGGATCACTCCCTTCGGATTCGGGGAGGGGTGAACCCTCCCCGAACAACCTGCCTATTGAACGATGTAGTACTGTTCCGGGTTGGTCGGCGCCGGATGCGGGTACAGCCATGCATTGGGGAAGGATGGCGGCACATTCTTGAAATTGTTCTTGACGATGCCGTAGCCTGGCGCAGGCAGGCTGATGCCGAGCGCATAGAATTCGTCGGCGGCGATCTGCAGGATTTCCTTCATCAGGGCTTCCTGCTCGGCGGCGTCACCGGTGGCCTTGATCTGGTCGTATAGTTCCATCTGGCGCTTGGTGGGGGCCGGCGGTTCTTCCGGCGGCACCAATGAACCGACGCCGCTCGGATTGACGTAGTACTCCTTCCATGCTTCGGCAAAGAGCGACTCGCCGCTGAAGGGGAAGTACCAGCGCGGCTCCAGGATCACGTCGAGGCCGCCGTCGCCGCCCCAGGTGGAAGCGTCATGTTCGTTGGAGTCCTTGCGCGTGTACATGAGCGAGCGATCCATCACGTTCGGCTCCATTTGGATGCCGACGGCGGCCCAATAGCCCTTGATCAACTCAAGCGTATCGATCCAGTTCTGGCTGATCGCCTGCACGTCCACCTGAATCACGATGCGCTTGCCATCTGGCCCTAGGCGGAAGCCCTGGGCGTCGCGCTCGGTGTAGCCGGCCTTGTCCAGATATTCGTTGGCGAGATCGACATTATATTCGGTGTACTGCTTCGCCAACTGCTCGTTGTAGAAGGGCGAAGTCGGGCGCGGGGCAAGCTGCCATGGTTCGCCCTGGCTCACGTAGATCGTGTCGATAATCTCCTGGCGATTGATGGCGTGTGAGAGACCGATGCGGAAGTCTTTATTCTGATAGATTTCGCGCTTGATCGGGTCCTTGTGCGTCAGGTTGAGGGCAATGACCTGCACGTTCATGCTGGCCGGCACGGTCTCGAAGAAACCATAATTGCCGGTGGCGGCGTTGTCCACAAAGACCGCCTTGTTGTCGAGCGTGGCAATGTGACGATCCTGCATGTCGATTTCGCCGTTGAGCGCACGCAGCACCAGCACCTGCACATCCTCGCCGATTTCATAGACGACGCGGTCGATGTAGGGCAACTGGCGGCCTTCGGGATCGACCTTGAAATAGAACGGATTGCGCTCGCCGACAACCTGCGTCGTCCCTTCACCGTAGGCGGTGGTTAGACGCCACGGCTTGAGCGTGGGCAGCTCACTGTTCTGCCAGCGTGCATCGTAAGGTGTGCCCGGCACGCCGCCAGCCTTGAGATCCATCAGGTTGACCCAGTCGGTGGCGCCGGCTTCAGCGATCAGCGCATCCAGGGTTTCAGTGTTGTACTTCGGGTGGAACTGGCTGGCATAATGCTTGGGCCAGCGCGTGAAGTCATCGCCCGATGGCGTTGCCAGATTCTGGATGAAGAGACCATTAGGCGCCGCAAACTTGACCTTAAAAGTGTAATCGTCCACCTTCTCGATCACTGGCGGTTCGCCCCCTGCCAGCAACCAACTCGGCACAGGATGCAATGCTTTGTACTCATCATTGGTCAGAATGTCCTCATACCAAAAGACCACGTCGTCTGCTGTGAAGGGAGCGCCGTCCGACCATTTCATCCCTTCACGCAGCTTGAAGGTGTACTCAGTCGCATCTGCGCTGGCTTCGTAGGATTCAGCCACATTCGGCTCGATGCCCGTCCAGTCTGGCGTCCAGCGCACCAGATGTTCGTAGGCGATTGTACGCACCAGCAACGCATTATCCTGACCGCCGCGTAGACCCATCCGCCAGGTGCCGCCGTACTGGCCCAGGCTCTCGGTCGGCTGCACGACTTTGGGGTTGGTGGGTAGGCGTTCTTCCAGCGGCGGCAGCTCGCCAGCAGCCACCCTGGCTGCCAGCATTGGCGCCTCTTTGGCCGACGTGTCGGCGGCGGGCGCCGCAGGCGCAGCCGCTGGAGCTTGCGCAGCGGGCGGCGCCTCGGCTGGCGCGCCACACGCTGCCATCGCCAGCGCCAACACAAGCGCCAACGCAACAGCCAGAGTGTGCGACCAGTGACCGGCAGCTCTCTTCTGAGATGATTTTTGCTGTCTCTGCATGACATCTTCTCCTTGCATTGAATTGACTGGAACGATTACGACAAATGTATAGGAACTGCATTTGGGGGTGACGACACAGGTCTCTCGGTGGTTTGCGATTCTTCCTGCGCCCAACGGTGAGCTCTGCTACGCCATCAACGCTGCCCGTGCACGCGTCACTGACCAGCGCAGCGGCTCCCCACGCACAAAGCGCGCTAATTCTTCGACCATCTCCCGTCCCATGCGTCTGCACTCGGCGCCGACAGAGCCGGCGATGTGTGGCGTCAGCACCACGTTGGACAGCGAATACAAGGGCGAATCTGGCGTTGGCGGCTCCGGGTGCGTCACGTCAAGCATGGCGCACAGATCCGGACGTCGCTGCAATACGTCGATCATTTCACCCTCGCGCACCAACGCGCCGCGCGCCGTGTTGATGAAAGTGGCATTCTGCTTCATCGCCGCCAGATGCGCGCCGGTGATCATGCCTTCGGTCTGCGGCAGCCACGGCGCGTGCACTGAAACCACATCGCAGCGCGCAAACAAGTCGTCCAATGTACACAGTTCGATGCCCAACGCTGCAGCATCGTCAGCCGCAAAGTAGGGATCGTGGGCAAGCACCTGCACATCATACGTGCGCAGCCGTTCAGCGACCATGCGTCCGATCATCCCCAAACCGATCAACCCGATCGTGCTGCCATACATCCCCGGAATGTCGGTGCGCGCAACAAACTGTCGGGTTTCACGCACAGAGCGACTCAAATGCCACACCCGTTTTAAGCTCATCACGATGGCGGCGACGGTGAACTCCGCGACCGGTGCAGCATTGGCGTGTGCAGCCGTCGTTACGACAATCCCACGTTCCCACATTGCTTCGGTGGCAAAGTAACGAATCGAGCCAGCGCCGTAAAAGACTGCCTTCAGGCATGGTGCGGCTGCCAGCAACGCTTCATCGAGCACCGCCATACCCCACCCTGACAAGATCACATCGACATCAGCAAGCACGGCTGGATCGGTGCGTACGCTCTGCGTGGTCTGCAACGGCGCCACGATCTCAACCAGGCGGGCGATGTCAGCGCGCTCGTGCGGCCCATAAATTGCATCGTAGGCGTCCGGGTTGAGTAGAAACAGACCGCGCATCGCCATACTCCGCTTTACTGTTTCGCCGCAGAATCAATCGCAGAATCAATCACTATATCCGCCGCCATCCAGTCGCGCACGACCTGAGCGTGTTGCGGCAGTGCAATCTCTGGCTCCTCAATGTCTGGATGCCACTTCTTCTCCCATTCAATCGAGAGATAGCCTTGATAACCGTTCACATGCAGCAAATTGATCACAGAACGATTGGGAACCTCGCCTTCACCCATCAGCACAAGTTGCCACGAACCATCGCTTCGCCGCCGCGCATCTTTCAGATGGACATGTCCCACCCGCGCGCCGAGCCACTGCCACGTCTCTTCAATCGATTCGCCCATGCGATGCGGGTGATGTACATCCCAAATCGCCTGAAAGCGTGGATGCTCCACCCGAGCCAGCACACGCGCCGCATCGGCGCCGCGGCAGAAGGCGTCATGCGTCTCCAACATCACTGTGACGCCGTAGCGTTCGGCGTCGGGCAGAACCGAATAGATGCTTTGCGCCACCCAATCGATCGCCTGCTCGAATGTCACCCCTGCTTGTAAATTGCCGCCAAAGGTGCGCACCATCGGCGCTTCCAGTGCATTGGCGAGCGCAAGATAGCGGCGCAGCTCCGCCACGTTCGCCTGGCGTTCGTCGGCATCCGGGCTGGTGAAGTGAGTCGAAGCGCCCAAACCGGCGATGCACAGGCCGCGTTCGTGCACAATCCGCCGCACCTCGGCGCAGCGCGCTGGCGAAAGGTTCGTCGGGATGATTGCGCCGTCGAGCAGGCGAACCTCCAACCCAACATACCCATTGGCAACCGCAACGTCGGCTGCTTTTTCGAGCGTCCAGTTGGGGCAACCCAACGTGCTGTAGACCAGAGGAAACACAAACGCACTCCGTGCAATTAGCAATTTTCTCATGACAGGCGCAGCGACAGCACGTCCCAACTACGCCTCGCTATCTGGTTGTCACTGCGCCTGGAATGGGCGCCGACTGGATCAAAAGAAAAGATAAACGCGAAAACCTACATTGCTGTGGCTGAAGTAATGCAACCCAGGAAGCAAAATTTGCAACGATTCATTCACTGGTTAAACGCATAGATCAACATCTTGCTTTCGGTTGTTCATCACTTCAGAATAATGTAGCAAGCGATGTGGGTCCGCCTGCTTTGAGTTTGAATTGTAACGAACCCACACAAAGTTTGCGAATCGGCAAAAACCTTGAGAATTTGACTCTAGCCAAAACAAAAATTATCGTGTATGCTATATGTTATAGGATATAGGATTTTTCCACAATGTCAAGCGCGAATTTTCCGAGCGAAATGGAGATAAAGATGCGTCCGACATTTCGTAGCAAACCACAAGTCGTGCACGAAATGCTGCGCGAAGCCATTATCCACGGTGACTATAAGCCCGGTGAGCGGCTGGTCATCGACGAGGTCGCTGCGCGCCTGGGCGTCAGTCAGATTCCCGTGCGCGAGGCCGTGCGCCAACTGGAGGCGGATGGCCTGGTGACGATCGAGCCATACACTGGCGCCACTGTTACGCAGTTCAGTCCAACCTTGATTTTTGAGATCTTCGCCTTGCTTGAGGCGCTTGAGGTGATCTGTGGGCGCCGCGCCTGCATCTGTATGAGCGATGAGGAACTGGCAGAACTGGCCGCAGTCGTAACGGAGATGGATGGCCTGCTCGGTGATCCAGAGAATTGGTCACGAAAAAACCGGCAATTTCATCTGATGATCTGTCAGTTTTCTCACGTACAGTTGATCGAACGGATGCTGGAGAACGCGCTCGATCATTGGGATCGGCTGCGTCTGCACTACGTGAGTGATGTATTTCAGCCGCGCATGCCCGAAGCGCAGCAGGATCATCACCGCATGATCGAGGCGTTTCGTCGCCGCGATGCGGACGAAGTTGAGCATTTGCTACGCAGCCACAATCAACGGGCGTTGGCGGCATACATCGATTTGTTGCAGCAGAACGGTTTTCTTGAGCAAAGAGAAGGAGAATGTAGATGACAGCGCACACCAAACTGCAACCGGAGAGCAGCATTCTAGACAGAGAAACCGCCGAACCAGCGTTTGATCCGATCTTATTGCTGCGTCCGCGGCGAACAATCACCGGCATATCGGCGATCTTGTTGCCATTTTTGGACAATGGCGAAGTGGATTGGGTGGGTTTTGAGGCGCACGTGGCGCGCACATTGGAGGCAGGTCTGGCGCCCGCCGTCAATATGGACACCGGCTACGTCAACCTTCTTGACGACGCCACGCGTCAGGAGGCGCTGGCGCGTACGCAGCGCATCGTCGCCGGCCGCGAGTTTGTGGCTGGCGCGTTTGTAGCCGATCAGCCTGGCGCCGCCTTCAATCGCGATGCATACGCCCGCCAGATCGAGATGATCCAAGAGGCGGGCGGCGTCCCCGTGATTTTCCAGTCTTTTGGACTGACAAGCCAGCCCTCCGAGGAGATTGTCGCAGCTTACGCCAGCCTCGGCGCGCTGTGCGAAGGCTTTATCGCGTTTGAATTGGGGACGATGTTTGCTCCTTTTGGCAAAATCTACGACATCGCCACTTACGCTGGGCTGCTCGATGTGCCGCAGTGCATCGGCGCCAAACACTCTTCCTTGAGCCGCATGTTGGAATGGGAGCGCCTGCAATTGCGTGATGCGCAGCGCCCCGACTTCAAGGTCTTCACCGGCAACGATCTTGCCATTGACATGGTGATGTACGGCAGCGACTACCTGCTCGGTCTGAGCACCTTTGCACCTGACCTTTTTGCGCGGCGCGATGCAATGTGGACGGCTGGCGATCCAGGCTTCTACGAACTGAACGATCTGCTGCAGTATCTGGGCTTTTTCGCCTTCCGCCGTCCGGTGCCCGCCTATAAACACAACGCAGCGCAATTTCTCAAGCTCCGTGGCTGGATTGCCAGCGATGCACCCCATCCACGCGCTGACCGCCGCCCGGAAAGCGACGTAGCGATTCTGCGTGAACTCGGCGAACGGTTGGGCGTTGTCAACGCGTAACATGAAATTCATTTCGTGTTACTTGGGAGGATAAAATCTATGGAGCACTATAAACGCATGGCGCAACTGCGCACCGCCGAAGATTTTCGCGCCTATCTCCACGCACTCGGCGTCGCGTTGCCCTTTGACGAAACCATGGTCACCGGGCCAGAGGCGCCGCTGGCGCAGCCTGTCCACTATGGTGAACGCACAATCGGCAACCGTTTCTGCGTATTGCCGATGGAGGGCTGGGATGGCACGCCCGATGGCTGCCCAACCGAGCTAACGGCGCGTCGCTGGCGGCGCTTTGGCGCCAGCGGCGCCAAGCTGATCTGGGGCGGCGAGGCGGTCGCGGTGCGCCATGACGGTCGCGCAAACCCGCGCCAGTTGATGATCACAGCAGAGACGTGGCCTGAACTGGCGCGGCTGCGCGAACAACTAGAGGCCGAACACGCCGCCCGCTACGCGCGCATCGACGATCTGTTGATCGGGTTACAATTGACCCATTCCGGCCGCTTCGCCCGCCCGGACGCCGACAACAAGCTCAAGCCGTCGATTCTCTATCCACACCCCCTGTTAAATCGCAAGTTCGGTTTTGGCGACGATTATCCGGTGCTGAGCGACGATGATATTCGTCGTCTGATTGACGACTTCATCATGGCCGCGCGCTTTGCACGCCAAGCCGGCTTCGATTTCGTCGATCTCAAACATTGTCACGGCTATCTGGGCCATGAATTTCTGAGCGCAGTGGATCGTGGAGGGCGTTACGGCGGCTCGTTCGAGAATCGCACGCGCTTCTTGCGCGAGCTGGTCGAAGGCATTCGCGCCGAAGTCCCCGATCTCGATATCGGTGTGCGGCTGAGCGCGTTCGACTGGGCGCCCTTCAAACCGGGTGCAGACGGCAAGGGTGAAATGGAGGCAGTCAACGGCGACTATCGCTACGCCTTTGGCGGCGATGGCAGCGGCCACGGCATCGATCTCAGCGAGCCATGCGCTTTTCTAGATTTGCTCCACAGTCTGAATGTCCGGCTGGTCTGCATCACGGCGGGCAGCCCATACTACAATCCACACATTCAACGTCCGGCGCTCTTCCCGCCCTCCGATGGTTATCAGCCGCCCGAGGACCCGCTGGTGGGTGTGGCGCGGCAGATCGCAGTTGTCGCCAAACTCAAGGCGCACCGACCTGAACTGCTCTACGTCGGCTCCGGTTACTCGTATTTGCAGGAGTGGCTGCCCAACGTGGCGCAGCATGTCGTGCGCACCGGAATGGCTGACTTCGTGGGGTTGGGGCGGTTGATTCTCTCCTATCCAGAAGCAGCAGGGGACATTCTGGCCGGGCGTCCGCTGGCGCGCAAACGCATCTGTCGAACCTTCAGCGATTGCACCACCGCCCCGCGCAACGGGCTAGTTTCAGGCTGCTATCCACTGGACGATTTTTACAAACGGCGTGAGGAAGCGGTGCTGTTACAGGCAGCTAAGGCGCGCACACAATGAATCGGCAGCAAGCAACTGATCGCTGCCGCAAAGATGCCTACAATTCTAGCGGAGAGACAATTTTGTCTGATAGTTGAGGATAGACACGCCTAAAATCATGCAGATTAAGCGTAATGACCTGATCGACATTTGCGATCCAGGCTGCGTGCAGCAGCAACGCATCATAGATCGCGGCGCCGGTGATCTCCAACCTGGCAAGATGGGTGAGCAGTGTCACATAGTCGTCACCCGACAGCGAAATGATCTGACACGTCTCAATGACATTATGCTGAATTAACTGTAATGCCAGTTTGGGTGGAATTCGCGGGCGGATTGGTAGACGGGTAAGATTTGCATACAGCTCAGCCAGGGTATGTGCAGCGACGAAACCTGTATGCGCCTTCTGTTGCACACGTTGCAAAGTCAACAGTGCGCTGGCGTGTGCAGGGTGCGCTTTGATAATTGCTGCCAGGAGCGTCGAGGCGTCAAAAAATACTCTCACGGTCGAACCTGCCGAATTTGCTCAGCAGTACGTTGATCGCGTTCTCGCTGGACAAAGTCGGTCAAGTCCTCCAGCGGTTGTGCCTGCACCACAAGGATGCCGCCTTCATCAACGACGACCGGCGCAGCATCGATATCAAACCCACCTGAAGCTTGCTGGATATGGTTTTTCGGCGCTTCATCTGCTTCAACAAAGCGCACTAACTCAGCGCGGCTGATACGCCATTCCTTGCCCACCTTGACGCCGCGCAGATCGCCGCGATCCAGCATATTGGTAATGGTGCGGCGCGTAAGTTGCAGCACGGCCGCTGCCTGCTCCGACGTGAGCACCAACGGCAAATCAGTCCATTGTGAGATAGTCATAGTAACCTCAGAAATTTGTTAACAACCGATAACGACTATCAAGAGCTTAATGTTACCGCAAGTTGCGCCGTGAATCAAGAAGTTCTGGTAGTCTCTACACCGTACAGAGAGTGAGGAACCAGTGTCACGCTATCGAGTTGCTCTGATTGGAACCGGCGGCATTGTCACCAGCCACCTGGAGGCAATTGCCGCTCTTAGCGACCGACTGGAATTGGTTGCAGCTGTTGACCAGAATGCAGCGCGCGTCGAGTCTGTCTGCGCGCAGGCCGGCATCCCGCGCGCCTACACCGACGCCGAAACCATGCTCGCCGCCGAACATCCCGACCTGGTGCACATTCTGACGCCGCCGGCCACACACCTGCCGCTGACCCTGGCCGCGCTCGACGCCGGCGCGTGGGTGTGGTGCGAGAAGCCGCTCTGCCGTTCGCTGGCGGAATTCGACCAGATCGCTGCTGCTGAAGCGCGCACCAGATGCTATGTCAGCACCGTCTTTCAGTGGCGCTTCGGCTCGGCGGTTGAACATCTGCGCAGGCTGGCGGGCGAACAGCTATTGGGGAGACCGCTCGTCGCTGTCTGCCAGACGCTCTGGTATCGCGACGCCGCCTATTACGCCGTGCCCTGGCGTGGACGCTTCGCCACCGAGACCGGCGGCCCGACCGCCACACTCGGCATCCACCTGATGGATTTGCTGCTCTGGCTTTGGGGCGAGTGGGAAGAAGTGCAGGCCACCGTCGCCACGCTCGACCGCCTGATCCAGGTCGAAGATGTGTCGATGGCGCTGGTGCGCTTTGAGAGCGGCGCGCTGGGCAGCATCGTCAATAGCGCGCTCTCCCCGCGCCAGGAGAGTTACCTGCGTCTCGACTATCAGCGCGCCACCGCCGAGGTTAAGACGCTCTATCGCTACGCCAATGCCGATTGGCGGTTCACCGCTCTGCCTGGCGCCGAGGGCGATGCGCTGGCCGCAGCGTGGCAGGCGATCCCCTGTGATCGCATCGGCAGCCACACAGCGCAGTTGACGTTGTTGCTCGATAGTATGGATCGCAATGAGCGTCCGCTCGTGAGTGGCGCCGAAGCGCGGCGCATCATCGAGTTCATCGCCAGCCTATACAAGTCGGCTTTCACCCGACAGCCGGTGCGCCGTGGCGCGATCACGCCGGGCGATCCGTTCTATGCATCGATGAATGGAGCGCCATACGATGATTAAATTTGCTGCCAGCGGTCTGGCGCATGGACACATCTTCGACATGACGCGGCGGTTGCAGGAAGCAGGCGCCAAGCTTGTCGCCTGCTGGGACGAGGATCCGGCAAATCTTGCCGCCTTTGCGCGGGCGTATCCTGACGCCGACACTGCGCGCATGACGGAGGATCTTCTGGCGGATCGCACCATCGATCTGATCGTGAGTGCGTCGATCCACGACGAACGCGCCGCGTTGGGCATCCGCGCCATGCAGCACGATAAGGATTTTCTGTGCACAAAGCCCGGCTTCACGACGCTGGAGCAGCTGGCGGAGGTGCGCCGCGTCCAGGCGGAGACGGGCCGCCGCTACATCGTCTACTTCGGCGAACGCTTCGGCAACCCGGCGACTGTGCGGGCGAGCGAGTTGGTGCACAGCGGCGCCATCGGTCGCGTTGTGCATACGGCTGGTTTTGGGCCACATCGGCTCTTTGGTCGCGTCGAACGCCCGGCGTGGGTCTTCCAGCGGGCGCGCTATGGCGGCATCCTCAACGACCTGGCAAGCCACCAGATCGACCAGTTTCTGCACTTCACCGGCAGCCAGAATGCGGAGATCGTGGCGTCAACGATCGCCAATCACCATCATTCACAATTCGCCGAGTTCGAGGACTATGGCGAGTTGCTGCTGCGTGGGGAGGCGGCGACCGGCTTTATCCGCGTCGATTGGCTCTCGCCTGCTGGTCTGAACACATGGGGCGACGTGCGTCTCTTTTTGCTCGGTGTAGAAGGCTATATCGAGGTTCGCAAAACCTGGGATGTACAGGGACGGGCGGGCACAGATCATCTTTTCCTGGTTGATGGCAAAGGGGAACGCTACATCGATGCAGCGCACACCCCCCTTCCGTTTATGAGGGACTTTCTCGACGACCTGCGCGACCGCACAGAGAGGGCGGTTACACAATCGCATGTGCTGGCTGTGTCAGAATTGGCGCTGCGGGCACAGATGCAGGCGCAGTGGCTGCACCGTGATGCAGCTTCAACACATTGAAGCGACGTCATGGCGAGTTTGTGTCCATCGGCTACGGAAAGGGATATGTCTAATGATTGGAAAGCGAAGAGTTGCATCACTGTTGTTTTTTGCGCTGTTGCTGTCGGCGTGCACTCAGTCAATGCCTGTACGCGAGGCTACGCCTGTGGTCGTTGCCACAGTTGCGCCGCCAGCATCGCCTGCCTCCGACGGCGCTTCCACCGACGACGCATCAATCGACGACGCTTCGACTGATGTTGTCTTGCCCACGCCCACCCCTACTCCCGATGTTGCTGTTCTGACGCCGGAGCAGGTGCGTTTGCATTTGGAGCCTGTGTATGAAGGATTCCAGCTGCCGGTTTTCCTGACCCATGCTGGCGATGGCAGCGGCAGGAGCTTCGTGATCGAAAAGACAGGCAGAATCTGGGTGATCGACGGCGGCGCAGTGCAGCCCACGCCGTTTCTCGATGTGAGCGACAAAATTACGACTGCGGGCAACGAGCAGGGGCTGTTGGGCATGGCGTTTGCTCCCAACTTCGTGGAGAACGGTCACTTTTTCATCAATTACACCGACCGACAAGGAACAACCGTCGTCGAACGCTACACGGTCTCGGACAACGACCGCAACCTGGCTGATCCACAAAGCGCCTTCACCGTGCTCACCGTGGCGCAGCCCGCCAGCAATCACAACGCCGGCATGTTGGATTTTGGGCCGGATGGTTATCTCTACGTGCCGCTCGGCGATGGCGGCGCAGCCAACGATCGCTTTGGTCACGGCCAAAACCCCGACACGTTGCTCGCCAAGATTCTGCGCCTCGATGTGACCAGCGACCCAACCCAGCCCTATTTAATTCCGACGGACAATCCTTTCGTAAACGCTGATTGGAACGGGCGCCCTGTGCGTGACGAGGTGTGGGCAATCGGGCTGCGCAATCCGTGGCGCACCAGTTTTGACCGCGTGACCGGCGATTTCTGGATCGCCGATGTCGGGCAAAACCAGATCGAAGAGGTCAACGTTGTTCGTCCGGGCGCGCCGGGCGGCTATAACTTTGGCTGGCCCATCATGGAAGGGCTGAGCTGCTTCAACGCCAGCGAATGCGACCGGAGTGGATTAACGCTGCCGGTGGTCGATTATCGACATGGAGGCGGCAACTGTTCAGTGACCGGCGGCTATGTCTATCGCGGCAACGCGTTTCCACAGTGGGATGGGATTTATTTCTACGGCGATTATTGCAGCGGGCGCATTTGGGCGCTGGCGCCGGATGGCAGCGGCGGCTGGTCGAACGCTGAGGTGCTCGATTCCAACCTGACGCTCTCCTCCTTTGGCGAAGACGAGGCTGGGGAGCTCTATGCGCTTGACTACGGCAGCGGCGTAATCTATCGGCTAACCGCGGCGCAAAGCGATTGAGCCAGACCTGATCGGAAGACGCCCGGCGCTCATTGCCGCCGTCTACGACATCACTTTCATCACGATATCGGCTCGATTGGTAAGGCTCTGGTATAGTGTCTGTCGGAACTGCGCCAATTCAGCGACGCGTCATGTGCTCGCATACTACCCTACCGATGATGTAGTTCCTCGCAGTTGCCAAAGGTTCACAAAATGAGGGGATCCGGGTGAACATCGCCGAAGTTCTTCAGCATCAAATTGCCGAATCAATCAGGTGATTGTTGCTTACTTCGGCGATCCTTCAGTAAACTCGGTGAGCAAGTCATGACATCACCAGCACTCGAACGAATGCGCCGGCTGCAAGGGCTGCGTCCCCAGAAAAGCAAGCCAGAGCTGACCTACACACCCATCGATGACGCCAGCGATCCGTTGCCGCCGCTGCGTGAACCGGCGCGCGGACGGCTGGAGGAGCTGCTGCCCGGCGCCGAGATCGAGAATGCGGCGGGGCGCTGCTACGTCGTGACCACCGCCGCGCCACTCGACGAACTACGCGGCGACGATCGGCTGGCAAGCGCTCTCGCCGCTTCGCCCGCTGTGCTGGCGCCCTTTCATCCCGATTTTCGGTTGGAGGCAGACGCCAGCTTCGCCGATGCTGTGTTCGTGGACACCGAAACCACAGGGCTGGGCGCCGGCGCTGGCGTCTACGCCTTCATGGTCGGCGTCGGAACCTTCGAGCGGGTTGATGAAAGTGTGAATCGTGACTTGTCAATGATGAATGGTGCAGGCGTCGCCCCGCCCCCCTCTCCACTCGCTCCTTCTCACTTTGTCGTTCGTCAGTTTTTTATGCGGCACCCTGGCGAGGAAGCAGCATTGCTTGCTGCGGTGGCGGAGCTGGTCGGGACGCGGCGGCTGGCGGTGACCTTTAACGGGCGCGGCTTTGATCTGCCGCTCCTGCGCGCCCGCTATCGCCAGAACCGCGCGCTGTTGCCGTCGGCGCTCGGCAGCGTCGAATTGTTCGAGGAAGGGCGGCCCCACCTTGACCTGCTGTTGCCGGCGCGTCGGCTGTGGCGCCGTCGGCTGCAGAGCTGCCGGCTGATCAACCTGGAGCAGCAAATTCTCGGCTTGACGCGCACCGAGGACGACGTGCCGGGCGCGTTGATTCCTGCACTGTACATCGACTATCTGCGCACACAACAGGCGGGCGAGATGCGCCGCGTCTTCTATCACAACCGTGAGGACATCCTCTCGATGGCGGCGTTGGGTGAGCGGCTGGCGCGCGCGTTTGCAACTTCGTTCGAGCAGATCGATGCGCTATACGCCGAGGAGCTGCTGTCGCTGGCAGCCTGTCATGTCCAGAGCGGCGAGCTCGCGCTGGCGGAACGCGCGCTGGCGTGCGCCGCTGATATGGCGGAAGCGGATCGACTGCGCGCCGATATTTTTGCGCGCTGGTCAACGCTGCTCAAGCAACAGGAGCGGTATGTCGAGGCCGCCGAGCTGTGGCAGCGCTGGCTCACATCGATCGGCGGCGCCGATGCAACACCCTTTATCGAACTCGCCAAGTATCATGAGTGGCGCACGCGCGACCTCGAACAGGCGGAGATGTGGGCGGCGTGGGGCGTACACACGGTCGAGTCTGCGCCTGTACATCAGCGACTGCCCGGTCAACTTGCCGACTTGAAACACCGACTGGCGCGCATCCGACGCAAACGCAAAAGTGCATAATCGGCGTTTCTGTGACAGAATGGCAACACCGCCAACACATTGTTTGAACATAATCAGACACTGCCAACTTTGAGATTTGAACTGGAGGAAAAATCAATGAGCTACAAGTTCCCCAGCCCGGAATGGGTCGAAGTGTTCAACGAGCAGATCAACAGCAGCGACGCCTACGCCAACGCCGCCAAGACCTGGGAAGGCGACATCACATTGGTGATCGAGGGCGGACCTGGCATCTACCTCGACCTGTGGCACGGCAAATGTCGCGCCGCCGAGTTTCTGACCGACCCCCATGTCAAAAGCCCAGAGTTCAAGATCACGGCCGACATGGAGAAGTGGAAGAAGGTGCTCGCCGGCAAGCTCGACCCAGTGCAGGGCATGGTCACCCGTCAGATCAAACTGGACGGCAACCTGGTGAAGATCATGAAGAATGTCAAGGCGGCGCAGGAGCTGGTGCGCTGCGCCACGCGCGTGCCGACAGTTTACGAGTAGAGAATATGTGGTACTTTTCATCACCGTTTGTAGTCTTTGGCGAGGAAGCGCTTAGCCATCTGGAGCAGTTGAGCGGCGAGCGCGCCTTGATCGTGACCGACGCCACACTGACAAAGCTGGGCATCACGGCGCGCATCGAAGAGATGCTGCACAAGGCAGGCATCGCCACGTGCGTCTTCGACGAGGTTGAGCCGGAGCCAAGTCTGCAGACAACGCGGCGCGGCGCTCAGGTTGCGCTCGATTTCTGTCCAGATTGGATCGTCGGTCTTGGCGGCGGCAGCCCGATGGACGCGTCAAAGGCGATCTGGGCGATGTACGAGCACCCCGAACTTGATCCAACCGAGATCAATCCGATGGTGACGTTGGGGCTGAACCGGGCAAAGCTGATCGCCATCCCGACGACCAGCGGCACGGGCAGCGAAGCGACGTGGGCGCTTGTCCTCACCGACACCGAGGAGAGGCGCAAATTCAGCACAGGCAGCCGAGAGCTGGTGCCGACGCTGGCGATTGTCGACCCGACGCTGACGCAGGGTTTGCCGCCGCGCATCACCGCCGACACCGGTCTCGATGCGCTGACGCATGCGATCGAGGGATACGTCACCACCTGGCACAACGACTTTTCCGATGGCCTCTGTCTCAAAGCTGCACAGTTGGTGTTCGAGTATTTGGAGCGGGCAGTGTGCGACGGCAACGACCTGGAAGCGCGTGAACACATGGGCAACGCCGCCACCATCGCCGGGCTTGGCTTTGGCAACGCCAACCTGGGATTGGGACACGCCATGGGTCACAGCTTTGGCGCGCTCTTCAAACAGCCGCATGGCCGCGCTGTGGCGCTTTACCTGCCCTACACGATTGATTACACAACCAACGCCGGCCTGGGTCGCTACGGCGACATTGCGCGCTTCGCTGGCGTCACCGACAGCCAGGATGAAGAGGAGGCAGCGCGGCTGCTGGCGGCGCGCGTGCGCGAACTCGAACGCGCGGTGCAGCAGCCGATGAGCATCGCCGACTTCGGCATCGACCGCGCCGATTTCCGCGAAATGCTGCCCAAGTTGGTCGAATACGCCGAACAGGACACGCAATTTTTCACTGCGCCGCGCATCCCCGAATCGGAAGAGCTGGCGCAGATGTTCGAGTACGTCTACGAAGGACGCCCGATCGACTTCTAGAGTCGCCTGACGCAGGTCATCGCCGCCGACGTGATGGGCGCCATGTCACGTTGGCGGCGATGACCTGCAAAATCTATGAATCATCACGAGAACGGCTCCCTTTCCACCGTGAAATTTATCCCGCCCCCTGCCGTTTGAACGCTGGCGCACTCCAGAGTACAATTGCGCAACTATGAACACAACCTATTTGCTATCCGACTACGACGAGGCCGCCGCCTTCATTCGCAGCCGCACGCGCCACCGCCCGCGCGTCGGGCTGATCTTAGGCAGCGGGTTGAGCGGGTTGGCTGAACGGATCGCTCACGCCGACATTGTTCCCTACGCCGAAATTCCACACTTCCCGATCAGCACAGTGGCCGGTCACGCCGGACGCCTGGTGATCGGCAACCTGGCTGGCGTGTCGGTGTGCGCCATGCAAGGACGTTTTCACTATTACGAAGGCTATTCCATGCAACAGGTGACGTTGCCGGTGCGTGTGATGCAGCGGTTGGGCGTCGAGACGTTGATCGTCACCAACGCAGCCGGCGGTCTCAATCCCGGCTTCGTCACGGGCGACATCATGTTGATCGAAGATCACATCAACCTGATTGGCATGGCCGGCGCCAACCCGCTGCGCGGCCCCAATCTCGATGAATTTGGGCCGCGTTTTCCGGCGGCGAATCGCATTTACACGCCGCGGCTGCGCACGCTTGCGCAGGACGTGGCGGCGGTGGTCGCTGTCCCGTTGCGGCGCGGCGTCTATCTCCAGTTATCCGGGCCGAATTTCGAGTCGCCGGCCGAAGTGCGCATGCTGCACCGCCTGGGCGCCGATGCGGTCGGTATGAGCACCGCAGCCGAGGCGATGGTGGCGCATCATGCCGGAATGGAGGTGCTGGGGTTGAGCACGATCACCAACGTCGCCATCGACCAGCTAGAGAGCACAGGGCAGCCCACGCACGAAGAGGTGATCGAGGCGGGCAAGGTGATCGTGCCGCGCCTGACCGCACTGCTCCTCGGCATCCTCGAACGGATGGCGTCAATGTTGGATGAAGGGCAGGATTAGACCATGCAGTTGTTCAAGAATCTTTTTGGCGCCAAAGTAGATGGCATGGCGTTGGTGCGCTCCCAGGAGCTGAAGGAGTACGCACAGATCGAGCTGTTGGCGCACTTTGCGCAGCCACAGGCTGCACATGACGTCAATGCGCAGCGCGCCTGGAGCCGTGTTTTGCCGCGCCCGTATGCAGAGATGCTGACTTTCTTTCAAAAACAGGGCTGGCTGACGAGCACGCCAGCCGGATATGTTGTCACGGACGCCGGGCGCGTGTTGGTGGATGCCTATCGCCAGCGCACGGCGGCGGAGAAACAGGCGGCAATCGAAGGCGTTCACGCAGCGCTGGCGCAGATGATGACCAGCGAAGCGCTCACCATCCGTCGTCAATACGAGAATCGCACGCCGTTGGGTAAAGCCGACTGGACAGGACCCGAGCCGCAGATGAACCACAGCGCCGTGACGCGACGCATCTTCTTTCTCGATCACTGGCTGCTCGACGGCTTGAGCGAAGAAACCGTAAAATGGCTCAAGCTCTATGCCGCCGAGCAACATCTGTGGGGCGTGCATTGGCGGCTGAAGCCTGACCAGATCCCGCCGTTTGTCGCACAGGAGCTGGCGCGTCCCGACATGGACATCGTCGAAAGCGTCTACTGGCGCGCTCATGCCGTTGCACTGTACGTGGACAATCAGGAAACCTGGCAGCGCGTCAAGGGCGGCGACCACGTGCGTCGGCTAGAAATCGTTGGGACAGACGACGAATACACCTGTGAACACTGTCGTCAGACGCTCGGCAAGCAGTTCCTGGTCGCACGCGTTCCTGAACTGCCGCACCGCGAATGTACGTCTCCGCGCGGCTGTCGCTGTCGCTACGAGCCGGTGTTGGAAGCGTTGGAAGAAATCCCTCTCGTGGCGGGATAATTCAACCAAAGCCATATTGTCGTCCATGCACCCTCTACACTCACACCGATTCATACGAAAGGATGTTGCAGCATGAATGTGGAACAGTACCGGGTTGCTCCTGGCGCCAAGATTGATTTGACGGAGTGGGACGCGAACGACAAAAACTTGTTTGATGGCGGCAAACAGCAAGGACAAGACGCGCTGCCTGCACTTAATAAACGGCTTGAGACCTTGCAGGAACTGCTCTACGCTGAGGGCAAACACAAGGTGTTGATTGTGCTGCAGGGGATGGACACTGCCGGCAAGGATGGCGTGATTCGTCATGTTTTCAACGGCGTCAATCCACAGGGCGTGAAGGTGGCTAGTTTCAAGGTTCCGACGCCGCAAGAGCTGGCGCAAGATTATCTGTGGCGCATTCACAAACAGACGCCGGGGCGTGGAGAGATTGTTATCTTCAACCGCAGTCACTACGAAGATGTGCTGGTCGTGCGCGTGCACAATCTTGTTCCGCCCGAGGTGTGGGAGCGTCGCTACGAGCATATCAACGCCTTCGAGAAACTGCTGACGGACGAAGGAACAACGATCCTCAAGTTTTTCTTGCACATCAGCAAGGAAGAACAACGACAGCGGCTGCAAGAGCGGCTGGACACGCCGGAGAAGAACTGGAAATTCTCTATGGGCGATCTTGCCGAACGCAAACTTTGGGATCAATATATGGCCGCCTATGAGGCTGTCCTGAGCAAAACAAGCACCGGGCATGCACCCTGGTGCATCGTGCCTGCCAACCGCAAATGGTATCGCAATCTGATCATTTCACATGTCATCATCCAGACGCTGGAAGGGCTCAACATGCGCTACCCGGAGGGTGAGCCGGGGTTGGACAAGATCGTTGTCGAATGAGCAACTCGGACATTCAAGGATTGACGGCTGGCGCAAAGCCCGACGTCTTGTATAGTCGGCGCGCCGAATTCTGGCGCGGGGTGCGGGCGACATTTCCACTGGTTGTGGGCGCGATCCCGTTTGGGATCATCTTTGGTGCGCTGGCGGTCAACAGCGGGCTGAGCGCAGGCGCGGCTGCAGCGATGTCCGCATTTGTTTTTGCTGGTTCATCGCAGTTTATTGCCGCGGGTCTGGTCGGCAGCGGCGCCGGGGTGCTGATCATCGTGCTGACGACCTTTGTCGTCAACGTGCGCCACAGCCTCTACAGCGTCACTCTGGCGCCGCACATGAAACACCTGCCACAGCGCTGGCTTGCGCCGCTTGGCTTCTGGCTCACCGACGAGAGTTTCCTTGTCGTCGCCGAACGCTATCGGCAGCCCGACGCCTCGCCTCACAAACAGTGGTTCTTTTTGGGGTCGGCGCTCTTTATGTACACCAACTGGCAGCTCTGCACCTGGGTCGGCATCTTCGCCGGGCAAACGCTGCCCAACCCGGCAGGCTGGGGATTGGATTTTGCCTTGATCGTAACTTTCATCGGCATGGTGGCGCCAGGGCTGCGCAGCCGACCGGTGACGGCAAGCGTGCTGATCGCCGGTGTTTCCGCAATTTTGTTAGCCAGGTTGCCAAATCAGTTGGGGCTGATCGTCGCCGCTCTTCTCGGCGTCGCCGCTGGAATGTTGGCCGAACGCGCTGGCAACGCCAGTCACAAGACAGGCCAAGCCATCGCACCGAAACAGCGTTGACTCCGGTCAGCCGGTTTGGGTCAAACCACCGCGCGAAGATGTGCTGGCAGGCTGCGGCCCGGAGGTGAGCGCGATCGCCCGCTCCCAAGAGTCGCGCTCGTCGCCGAATTTCTCGCCGCGAAAACGGTGGTTGTTCTTGCGGATGAACTCGCTCAGCTCGCCCTCAAGCGACTGCCAGATTGCAAGCTGGGCGTCGATCAACGCTGTGCGCTGCTGCGGTTGCCGGCTATGGGCGATCAAGGCGGAAAAGTGCCGCACGCAAAGACCCGACGAGCTGCGATAGTGGGTGAGAAAGTCGCCGGATTGTTTCATCGCAGAGAGCACCGTGGCGCACAGATGCTCCTCCACTTCGGCGGCGTTTGTGCAGACGGGGCAGAGCCGTTGCGGGACAAGCGCGCGGACAACCGGATCGTCGGCAGGTTGGCTGCGCCCCAACCACGCCCGCACCCGTTGCCAGAACGACCCATCGCCGGCGCCCGTCGCTGCAGCCTTTACAAGCTGCGCCGTCCCTGTCACAACATCTTTATAGATGATCGCCGCACTCAACGCAGCGCCTGGCCGCACCAAGAGCCAGGCGTGGTCGTTGCAGAAGCCGCGAGCGGCGCTCACTTCGCGGCGCAGGCGCGGGTCGTTGACGCTCTCCCACAAAAACGCATCGAGGTAGCGCTCCGCAGCGCGCTGTTGCAGCTTGCAGAACGCACAGCCAGGAGTCGCCATTGCCTCGATAATATCGTCGTAGTAGGGAATGTACTTTGCTGGTCTAGACATCTGTGTTTTTTGTGAGGTCTTGAGGTAGTGGGGTCTTGGGATGATGAGGGTGTAGGGTTTCTAGATTGGGAGAATATCTCAAACGCAAGAACCCCAACACTCCATAACCCTATCACCCCAAGACCCCACTACCTTGCACCCCGAAACCCTTTCCGCCTCTACACCTCAATCACAAGCGGCAACACCATTGGCCGGCGACCGATCTCTCGCGCCGCAAAGTTGCCGAGCGCGTCCTTAATTTTGTTCTCCAACACAGCGGTGGGCGCTTTCTTCTTGACCACTTTGGAGACTGCCTCTTGGGCGCGACGGATCAGGTCTTCCTGCTCGCGCATATAGACAAAGCCACGGCTGATGATCTCTGGCCCGTAAATGATTTCGCCGTCATATTCGTCGACGGCAATGATGCAGACAATAAAACCTTCCTGGCTCAGTTGCTTGCGGTCGCGCAAGACGACGTTGCCAATGTCGCCAACGCCAAGGCCATCGACGTAGACATGTCCGGCTTCCAATTTCTCGCCGCGCCGCGCCGTCATCTCGCTATCTCCGGCAAAGCCGCCAAATTCCAGCGTTTCGCCGTCTTCGATCACAAAGATGCGATCTTTGGGAAGTCCCCAACGCTCCGCCAGCCGCGCATGAAGCACAAGATGCCGATATTCACCGTGGACAGGCACAAAGTAGCGCGGGCGCGTCAAGTCCAGCATGCGGATATAGTCATCCTGCCCGCCATGACCGCTGACGTGAACGTTGCCAAGCTCGTGGTAGAGCACGTTGGCGCCCTGCCGGAAGAGATTGTCCACCGTACGGTTGAAGAGTTCCTCGTTGCCGGGAATCGGCGTGGCGCTGAGCACGACCGTGTCGCCCTCGCGCAACGCAAGCTGACGATGGTCGCCCATACTCATGCGCACCATGGCGCTGGTCGGCTCGCCCTGGCTGCCGGTGGCGACGATCACAACCTGATTGCCGGGCAGCGACTCCATTTCGCCGGCGGTGAGCAGCTCGTCTTCGGCAATGTCGAGATAGCCAAGCTTGATGGCGATGCGCACATTGTTCACCATGCTGCGTCCGATTAC
This sequence comes from Chloroflexota bacterium, assembly GCA_016861025.1. Lineage (GTDB taxonomy): Bacteria > Chloroflexota > Anaerolineae > Caldilineales > Caldilineaceae > Caldilinea. The sequence continues at coordinate 56,155 of BOKO01000020.1, read as the reverse complement.
GCCCAGCCGCCGGCCATGACGCCGCGCCACATTGATCACCTGTTGCACGCGTCCCAGGTTGGAGGCAAAGGTTGCCAGCAAGATGCGCCCTTCGGCCTGGCTCATCACCTCTTCCAACATCGTTTCCACGGTGGCTTCACTGTCGGTGCTGCCGCGACGTTCTGCGTTGGTGCTGTCGGCAAGCAACAGCAGCACGCCTTCATCGCCCCATTTTCGCAGCTTTTGCTCTTCGGTTGGTCGGCCATCGACGGGCGTCGGATCAAAGCGATAGTCGCTGGTGTGGATGATGCGACCAGCCGGCGTCGTCACCGAAACGCCGACGCTGTCTGGGAAGCTGTGCGTCGTGTGAAAAAACTCCACCGTGAACGGACCGAGTTCGATCACATCGTCAGCGGTGATTACATGCAGGTCGGCTTCGCCAAGCAGCTTCTGTTCGCGCAGCTTGACTTCGAGCAGACCTTGCGTCAAGGCCGTTGCATAGACCGGCGCGCGCAACCCCTGTTCAACAAAATAGGGAAGAGCGCCGATGTGGTCTTCGTGCCCGTGCGTCAGCACCACGCCGCGCACCTGTTCAAGCCGGTCAATCACATAGGTTCCGTCGGGAATCACGATATCGATGCCGTGCATTTCGCTGGTGGGAAACATCAACCCTGCGTCGATAATCAGCAGATTCTCTCCAGATTCGAGCACCAGCATGTTCTTGCCGATCTCGCCCAGCCCGCCCAGCGGGATGACGCGCAGCAAGGGTGCGACCGCTTCGGTCGCAGATTGTTCTTGTTTTGCCATACGCTAAATTTCTCCTCAACAGCTCTGGTTGATTCTCAGTTTATTACGAAACAGGGGCGCAGCGCAGCGCTCCTGTGAGCGTCAGTCCAACGTGTGCCATGTTAATCGGCGTCGCCAGGGTGCGGCACGCCGGCAGGCAGCGCCTCGCCGCGAGCAGCGGCCTCATTCGCCCGTGCTGCTCGCTCGATCAGCGCGGGCAGCCGCGCCATGTCTTGCTCGAATGCACTGCGCCACTGTGGATTGCGCAACGCAGCTGCCGGATGAAACATCGCCATCGCAATGCGCCCGCGACCGATATTGCGCACACGTCCGTGAAGCTGGGTAATGCCGCCTTCCGGAAACCAACGCCGCATACTGATGCGACCCAACGTTACAATGATGCGCGGGTTAATAATCTCAATCTGACGCGCTAGATAATCGTCGCACGCCGCCAACTCGTCGGGCAGCGGGTCGCGATTGTCGGGCGGGCGACATTTCACCACATTTGTGATGTAGACGTCGGTGCGTGCAATGCCCAGGCGCGCCAGCGTCTCGTTCAAAAATTGACCACTCCGCCCGACAAACGGTCGCCCTTGTCGATCTTCATCTGCGCCAGGCCCCTCGCCCACGAACATCACGAGTGCATTCAAATTGCCTTCGCCAGGAACCGCATGTATGCGCCCTACAGCGAGTGGGCAACGCCGGCAGCCAGCAATTTCCACCTCAAGCCGTCGGATCGCTTGCAGGCGGTGGGTGTCTTCACTTCCCTCGTCGAACGGCGTTGCTGCGCGCATCGCTGGTTTCTCCATCGATCTCGGAGTATAGCACCGTTGTTGCGATTTGACAGAATATATTTGTGTCTGAAAAACGCCAAGTCCCACACAGGCGTTTTACGATTCTTTTACAGATAGACTATTCCGGGCTAACATCTGAATAGGAAGATTGAAGAGAGACGAGTTGTAAGGAAGGAACTGTTTTGGACGCAACGATCCTGGTCGTAGACGATGAGCCCAATATCGTCGAGTTGAATCGGATGTATCTAGAAAATGCTGGCTATCGCGTGATCGCAGCGCGCACAGGCGCCGAGGCGTTGATGCGCTTCGAGCACGATCATCCCGACTTGATTGTGCTCGATCTGATGTTGCCCGGCGCCGATGGCTGGATGGTCTGTCGCGAGGTGCGTCGCCAGAGCCAGACGCCGATCATCATGCTCACAGCGCGCACCGAGGACATCGACCGCATTCTGGGATTGGAATTGGGCGCGGACGATTATGTGACCAAACCGTATAATCCGCGTGAGCTGGTGGCGCGCGTGCGCGCCGTGCTGCGGCGCACCAATGCCGCCGCTGACGCGCCAGAGGCGCCGCCGCTCCAGCTTGGCAATGTGACGCTCGACCCGGCGCGGCGCACTGTACGGGTTGGCGAAGAAGAAATTGCGCTTCGCACCAAAGAGTTCGACTTGCTTCAACATCTGATGGAGAATCCCGGCATCGTATTGACGCGCGAGAGACTGCTCAGTCAGGTGTGGGGCTACGATTTTGCCGGCGAGACGCGCACAGTCGATGTGCATGTCGCAGCGCTGCGCAAAGAACTGCGCAACAGCAACATCAATCTGGAAACAGTGTGGGGCGTCGGCTACAAGCTAGTCGGACCGCCAGCAAATGCGACGAAAGCGCGCCGCTGATTGCCGCAAAGATCATGAATCGTTTCTTCAACACGCTGCAGAACCGTCTGCTCTTCACCCACATGCTGGTCGCGCTGACCGGCCTGGCGGCGGCGGCGTTGCTGCTGCTCGTCATCCAGGCGCCGCTGCGCACCGAGACCATGTTGCAACGCATGGCGGAATGGCTACAGCCTACCGTCGTCCTGGCGCGCTCCAACTTCGCCAGCCTGCGCGGCGCTGGCGACGATGCAACTGCGGCGCGCTTCTTCGACTATTTGCGTACACAGGCGGATGCTCAAAACGCGCGCATTTTGCTCGTCACACAACCGGGCGGCGCCATTGTTTTCGACAGTGAGGAGCGACTGGCCGGTCAAATCTGGGAGGCAGGCGCTGCGCAGCGCTTCGAGTTCTCGCCGCGGCGAATGCGCGGGGGCGCCATGATGGGGATGCCTGTCGAAGCGACGCGCGGCGTTGTCGATCTGGAAGGCAGCTCCTGGCACTATGTTTCCACGATTTTGCTTCCCTTGCATGACGGCAGCATTGACCTGGTTATGCTCCGTGCACAGCCAGGCATTCTGCATTCGATGGGGGAAGCGATTGCAGAACTGCCGCGTGGTTTGTTGCTCGGCGGGCTGCTGGCATTGGCGACGGTGGTCTTTTTGCTCAGCCGTTGGACGGCAGGCGCCGTAACGCGCAACCTTTCACCGTTGATGGAGGCCACGCACGCGCTGGCGCGCGGCAACCTTGCCTATCGCATTGACGACGCCCATGTCTCGCTGGCCGAAGTGAGCGCGCTGGCCGCCAGCTTCAACCAGATGGCTGACCGTGTACAACAGAGTCAACAGGCGCAGCGCGATTTCGTCGCCAACGTCAGCCACGATCTGAAGACGCCCCTCACCAGCATCCAGGGGTATAGCCAGGCGCTGCTCGACGGCACGATCAGCGCTCCCGACGCGCAGCAACGCGCCGCCCTGATCATCAACCAGGAGGCGCAGCGTCTCACCCACCTGGTCGAGGAGGTGATCGACCTGGCGCGGCTGGAGAGCGGAAGCCTGCATCTTCACCTGCAAGCGATTGACCCCAACGAGCTAGGCGCTGAAGCAGTCGAGAGCTTACGCCCGCTCGCCGAGGCCGCCGACGTGACGCTGGAATGGTCGCCGCTGTCCGCATCCGCGCTGATCACGGCGGACGCCGCGCGCCTGCGTCGCGCGCTGGCGAACCTTCTCGACAACGCGCTTAAGCATACTCCGCCCGGCGGCGTAGTGACGGTGGCAGTCGAGGCGATTGAAAACGGGCGTCAGGTGCAATACACCGTGAGCGACACGGGTCCTGGCATTCCGCCAGAAGAAACGGAGCGTATCTGGGAGCGCTTCTACCGCATCGACCGCGCGCGCACTGGGCGTAGCGGCTCCGGTCTTGGGCTTGCCATCGTCAAGGAGATCGTCGAAGCTCACGGCGGCTCGGTCGGCGTCGAGAGTGTCGTCGGTCACGGCAGTCGCTTCTGGATACGCGTGGGCGCCGCACTCTTTTAAAATTCTCGCGTCTACGCAGGGAAAGTTCGCACTTTGGCGGCGTTGTGATATACTCCTGACAGGCTGCGCAGGAGGGGTGTGCACTTCCAGCCTTCCGAGCGGTGCAGTCAATCCAACGACAGATGAATCATCAGGGCTTGCGCCCGTCAACGACACAGTAAAACTGCAGATGAAAACAGTGGCAGCCGGCCTCGCCCTTCGCAATTTGCCCCTTGCCATTGTTTTTCACACCACAACAGAGCGGAGGACACCGTGCGGGTAAGTTGTCTTCAAGAAAATCTGGCGAAAGGGCTGTCGATTGTCGGGCGCGCGGTTTCGTCGCGTTCGACAATGCCGGTGCTGGCGAATATTCTGATCGAGGCGAGCGATAATCAATTGCGTCTGGCCGCCACCAACCTCGAGATCGGCGTCACCTGTTGGATTGGGGCCAAAGTCGAAGACCCTGGCTCGATTACAGTGCCAGCTCGACTGCTCACCGAGTTCGTCAACAGCCTGCCGCCGGAGCGCATCGACATGGAGTTGACCGTGCGCACGCAGACGCTCAACCTGCGCTGCGCCTCGTTTGACGCCAACATGAAGGGCATCGACGCTGCCAGTTTTCCGATCATCCCGACTGTTGAAAGTGTGATGGGCGGCGCCGACAACGGCGTCGAACCGCTCAAGATCGAGCTGCCGTCATCTGGGCTGCGCAAGATGGTCGATCAGGTGGTATTTGCCGCCTCGACCGACGAAAGCCGTCCAACGCTCACCGGCGTCGAAGTGACCTTCAAAGAAGATCGCCTGACAATGGCCGCCACCGATGGGTATCGGCTCAGCGTGCGCAGCTCGATTGTCGATGGCGTCCTGCCCGCTGCACCGACGACAGTGATTGTGCCGGCGCGCAGCCTGAGCGAGCTGGCGCGCATCAGCGCCGACGCCGATGAGGCGCGACCGGTGCAGGTGCTCGTCACGCAGGAGCGCAATCAGATTCTCTTTCAGATTTGGGGCAAAGGCAGTGAAAGCAAAGGCGGCGCGTTCCACCGCGTCGAGCTTGCCAGCCAATTGATCGACGCCAACTTCCCAGACTACCGCGCTATCATTCCCAAGACGCACACGACGCGCACGGTGGTGGACACGGCAGCGCTGCTCAAAGCCGTGCGCGTGGCATTCCTCTTTGCGCGCGACAACGCCAACATCGTGCGACTCAAGATACAACCCGCCAACGGCGCAACGCCGGGTCATCTTAGCCTTGCCGCCACCAGCGCTGACATGGGCGACAGCGTCAATCAGCTTGATGCGATGGTCGAAGGCGACGACCTGGAGATTTCATTCAACGCCAAGTATCTGATCGATGTGTTGAGCCAGATCGACGAGCCGCAGGTGGTGCTCGAAACGACGCAGCCCACCCGCCCCGGCACCATTCGCCCCGTCGGCATGGGCGAAGAGGAATTTTTGCACGTTGTCATGCCGATGCATCCAACGCGGTGAGCGAAGCAACGATCGAAACACAATCTTCATGTGAGGGTGAGCAACAATTCCAGCACGTGAGGATCGTCGGCGTCGAGCACACGACCCTCAGCGGCGCGGAAGAGGCGGTCGCGGATTGCCATGCTTAATTCGCCAGCCGCATCGCCTTCACCCACTGCTCGCGCCACAATGACATCGACGCCTAGGCTATCCAATTCACGCAGGCGTGCGAACAAATATCGCCCGATCACGGCCAGGTCATGCGTCGGACCGAGGGAGACCACCTCGGCGCGCAGATCGGCGTAATTGTTGAACTCCTCGTCGGGCGCCAGCAAGCCAAGACGCTTTCCACGCTCATGCAACACGGGCGCAATCGTGTGAATGCACCGCCGCGCAGCTTCGGCGTCGCCGCGCAACAATACGACCGGCGCCTGCGGCGAGTAGTGTTTGAGCAGAGCGCCGGGCGAGGGCGCTGCTTCTGTCTCAGCCACCACCAGCGGCGCGTCGGGGGCGAGCAGGTTGGGGAGCAGCTTACGCAGTGCGTCCACCCCGACGCCACCCGGTCGCAATAATAATGGGGGGTGCGTCGTCAGGTCAACCACGGTTGACTCCAGCCCGATCGTTGTCGGCCCGCCATCCAGCACAATGTCGATGCGACCAGAGAGGTCGTCGAGCACGTGCTGCGCAGTCGTTGGGCTGGGGCGGCTGAACAGATTGGCGCTAGGCGCTGCGATCGGCAATGCACATGCCGCCAGCAGGGCGTGCGCCACCGGATGCGCCGGCACGCGCACCGCCACTGTGTCGCGCCCGGCGGCTACATTTGGCGCCACCGCCGCTGCGCGGCGCAACACCAGCGTCAACGGCCCCGGCCAGAAACGCTCCGCCAGCGCAGCGATCACACCAGGAACGTTCACTGCCACCTGGTCGATCTGTTTGGCGCTCGCCAGATGCACGATCAGTGGATCGGTGAAAGGTCGTTGCTTGGCGGCAAAGATGCGGTCGACGGCAGCTGGATCGAGCGCATTGGCGCCAAGCCCATAGACTGTCTCGGTGGGAAAGGCGACGAGCCGCCCGGCAGCCAGTGTCTGCGCTGCAATGGCGATCGCTGCGTCGTCGATATTTCCCGGATCGATATGGAATACCTGTGTGGTCACCGTCATGCGAGCCGTCGACGCCCCCACTCTCGCCAGAGGCTCACCGCCAGCGTCAGCACAGTCAACGGCACGACAAAGATCAACATAAAGTTTCGATATTGAACCGCACCTGGATACTCATTGGCCGCCAACAGCAGATAGGCGGTGTACGCCAGATAATAGCCGAAGAAGATCGCTCCTTCCCAACGTGCGATCAGATTGCGCGTGATAAAAATCGGCAGACACGCAATCGCCACCGCCGTCATGAAAGGGATGTCGAGCGCCAGTGCACTGGACGGCACCGGCACGCCGCCACGCGCAAAAAGTGCGGTCAGCGCCAACACCGCCAGCAGGTTGAAGATGTTGCTGCCGACGACATTGCCCACGGCGATGTCGCGCTCTCGTTTTATCGCCGCCATGATCGACGCCGCCACTTCGGGCAGAGAGGTGCCCAACGCTACGATTGTCAGCCCGATCACAAGCTCGCTCAGGCCAAAAAGACGCGCCAGGTCGCTGGCGCCTTGCACGAAGAGACGCGATCCCAAAATCAGCATCGCCAGCCCAGCCACGACCAGGGCAAGGTTAAGGAGCGCCTGACGCAGCGTTCTTGGCTTGTCGCCGGCGAACTCCTGCTCATATTCCGCCACAACCGCCGGATCTTGCTCACGGCGACTTTGCCAGATCAGAAAACCCAGATAGGCGAGCAACAATGTGAAAAGCAATGCACCTTCAAGCTGGCTGATGACGTTGTTAAGCGCCAACAGCCAGACGAGCACCGATGCGCCAATCATAATTGGCACATCGAGCCGCACCAGTTGCTGCGCCACGATCAAGGGTGTGATCAGCGCCGACAATCCCAGGATCAACAGCACATTGAGAATGTTGCTGCCAACCACATTGCCGACCGCCAGGTCTGGCTGACCACTCAGCGCTGATTGCAGACTGACGGCAAGTTCGGGCGAGCTTGTGCCAAAGGCAACCACCGTCAACCCTACCACCAACGGCGAGATGCCTAACGCAGCCGCAAGACGGCTTGCCCCGCGCACCAAAATCTCGGCGCCCAACACCAACACGATCAATCCACCGACAATCAATCCCAGCGTTATCCACATAGGTCGGTTCGCTCCTATTTGCCAGAGAGTGAAACAGCGTCAGCTTTAACATTGGCGCGCCTGCGGCGAATCTCACGCCCCACGCTGACCAGGAGTGTGATCACGGTCAATGGCGCGACAAAGAGCAACATGAATTCGCGGTACTGGACAATCGCCGGTTGGTTCACGGCGTCGAGAACCAGATAGATCGTATATGCCACATAATAGCCAAGAAAGAGGAGTCCTTCCCAACGTGAAATGGTGTGGCCGGTGAAGAAGATCGGCAGACAGGCAATCGCAACCGCAATCATGAACGGCATGTCGACGACGAGCATGTTGTTGGCGACTGGCGCGCCATTTCCTGGCGCCACAATGGCTGCCACGCCTAGCACGGCCAGAATGTTGAAGATGTTGCTGCCGACGACGTTGCCGACGGCGATATCGCGCTCGCCGTGGAGCGCGGCCACCACCGAGGTCGCCACCTCGGGCATGGAAGTGCCGGCCGCAACGATGGTCAGCCCAATGACCAACTCGCTCAGTCCCAGAAAGCGCGCCAGCCCCACCGCCCCATCGACAAACCAGCGCGCCCCCAGCACCAGCAACGCCAGGCCGCCGACAGCCATGCCGACGTTCAGCACTGTACGCTGCCAGGAGACCGGTTCGTGCAGCGCATACTCGGCCTCGAACTCGGTCGCACTTGTTTTGTTTTGCTCACGCCGGCTTTGCACAATCAGAAAGACCGTGTAGAGCAGGATGCCTGCAAAGAGCACAGCGCCTTCCCAACGCTCGACAAAACCGTTGAGCGAGAGCACCCACACGAGCACTGACACACCGATCATCAAAGGCACGTCGAAGCGAACCAGTTGCTGCGCCACCAGCAGCGGCACGATAAGCGCCGACAACCCCAAGATGAAAAGCACGTTGAAGATGTTGCTGCCAACGACGTTGCCCAGCGCAATATCCGCCTGACCGCGCAGCGCCGACTGTACGCTCACCGCCAACTCAGGTGCACTGGTGCCAAAGGCGACGATGGTCAAGCCGATCACCAGCGGCGCGATGCCAAGCGCAGCCGCCAACCGGCTGGCGCCGCGCACCAATAGCTCGGCGCCGGCCACCAATACCACCAATCCACCTGCCAACAATAGCCAACTCAGCCACATCGTCAGAGTCTTCGTCCTCAGGCAGCCGGCTCAACGCAAAGACGTAGAGCGGCAAAGATAAAAAAAGCGGACCACAAAGCGCCTTGCGAAGCGCGCAAACGCCGCTCCGAAACTTGGTGGACAGCAACACATCATTTTCTCGACAACAAGAGCGGGTCGTCAAATCGACGACCCGCTGGAATGCGCTTTCTGCTGGAATGAGCAAACGTCAGTCAAACGTCTGCGGTGCAACGATGTCGAACCAGAATTTGCCGCTGCGTTCGTTGTTGAGCGGCACATGGATATGCTTGATCTCCAGGTACTCCTTGAGACCCCATGCACCCAGCTCACGCCCGATGCCGCTCTGCTTGTAGCCGCCGAAGGGCGCTTCGGCGTTGATCATGTGATAGTCGTTGATCCAGACGGTGCCAGCCTGAATGCGCCGCGCAACGCTGATCGCAGTGTCCACATCGCGACTCCACACACCAGCAGCCAGACCGTAGATTGTATCGTTCGCCAGTCGGATCGCCTCTTCCACGCCGTCGTACTTAATCACACAGAGCACCGGACCGAAGATCTCTTCTTGCGCAATACGCATGGAGTTGTCGACATCGGTGAAGATCGTCGGCGAGATGAAATATCCGTTTTGCAGCGCCGGGTCGTCGGGGCGTTTGCCGAGCAGCGCCGGCGTAGCGCCTTCCTTGATGCCAAGCTGGATGTATTCCTCAACAGACTTCAACTGTCCGGCGGAAATCAGCGGGCCGAGATCGGTGTCGCCGTCGCTCGACAAACCGAGTTTGAGCCTGGACGCACGGTCGACCAGCCGCTCGACGAACTCGTCGTAGATGCTCGCCGGCACAAAAAGGCGCGTGCCTGACTCGCACGCCTGTCCGTTGTGCATAAAAGTCGCCCACAGGCTGCCGTCGATCGCCAGGTTAAGGTCAGCATCTTCAAGAATGATGTTCGGGCTTTTGCCACCCAGTTCCAGCGTCACCTTTTTAATGGTGCTGGCAGCCTGCTGCATGATCTCACGCCCAACTTCGGTGCTGCCGGTGAATGCGATCTTGTCGACCAGCGGGTTGGTGCAGATTTCCGGCCCCACCACCTGACCAGGACCGGTGACAACGTTGAAGACGCCTGGCGGCAGCAGACCCGTTTCGTGAATGATCTCGGTCATCTTGAGCAAACTCAGCGGCGTGAACGTGGCCGGCTTGATCACGACGGTGTTGCCCGCAGCCAGCGCCGGCGCCATCTTCCACACCGCCATCAAGAACGGGAAATTCCACGGAATAATTTGCCCACAGACGCCGATCGGTTCGCGCACCACAAAATTATAGGACATTGCCGGGAAGGTGATCTGCGGAACTGGCTCCAGCGGCTCCATGTCGGCCAGTTTGGCAAAGTGGCGAAAATGGATCAACCCGACCGGAATGTCGAGCAGGTGCGCCTTGCGCCATGTGCAGCCGCCATCGCGCATTTCCGCCTCGGCAATTTCATCCTGGCGCGCTTCGAGCGCGTCGACGAGTGCATGCAGCAGCCGTGAACGCTCGCCGGGCGACATCCCGGGCCAATAGCCATCGTCGAACGCAGCGCGCGCCGCTTGAATCGCCAGCCGCGTGTCCTCAATATCCGCCTGTGCAACCATGGCAAGCGTCTCACCGGTGGATGGGTCCGTCGTAGCACGATATTGCTCGGCAAGCGGTGTGCGCCATTGACCGTTGATATACAGATTGTAGTACGGCAGATCGCCGTTTAAGTTGTTCATACGTTTCCTCAGATGAACGTGGGTGAATGTCATGCGAGATATGCGCCAGACATGGTTTTGCAGCCTGGCGGCTTTACATTAACAGGAACAAGTTCTGAAAAGATTGCGATGATATTGGCGTCAACCGTAAACGTTCCTAATCAAACGTTTATGATCTACTCACCCAGTTTTCAGCCAAACCCATCATACTACAAATGCGCTGTTGTTCCGATGCCGGTGCCCTTCTCACCGGCACACACGAAAGCTTCTGGGGCGCCCAGCCTCGGGGCTTTCAGCAAATTACGAGTCCCATCAACTTTGTGTTGATGGGACTTTTTGCTTTGTGAATCAGGCGCGGCATTCGACGATGCGTTGCTATGAGATCGAGCTGAGCTATCCAAAGTTTTATTGACAACTACGGACGGAACAACGCCGAAATCCTGGCCGAACATTTTGGTGCAGATGCATCTGCTATGATGGAGAAGGCGGCGCACAAAGCAGAGCGCCTCGTCGCCGAAGGCAGCAGCATTCTTGATGAGTTGGTGAGAATAGCAGGAAACAGGATGAACTTAATCAAACGATTGCCCAAACGGATGCAGCGAACATTTAAGACGCGCAACGGCGAAACGCTGTCATTGCGTTTGATGCGCCCGGATGATGCGCAGAGGCTCGAGGATTTTTTCTACAAACTTTCATCGGAGACGCGTTGGCGGAGATTTCATGTGCTTGCCGACAATGTCTCGCCGGAGGAAGTGCGCCGGCGCGCGCTGGAAATGGCGGATGTCGACAACCGCACATATCAGGGCGCAGTGGTGGCGGTTGCCGGCGACCGGGACAACGGCGAGATCATCGGCGTAGTGCGCCTGTCGCGGCCGCCTGGTCAGCCAGACTCGCCCGAGGCGGAAGCGGCAGTCGTGGTGCGCGACGACTACCACGGTCAGGGCGTCGGCACACATTTGCTGCGGCAGCTGGTCCCGCTTGCACGGCGGATGAAGGTGCGCACGATTGTGGCGGTCTTCCAACCCGACAACGAGAACGCGATCCGCCTGTTTCGCAACCTGGGTCTGCCGTACAAGATGGTGGTGACGCAGGGGGTTTCCAAGATGTATCAACAGGTCGACGAATAGCTGTGAAAGCGATATGGTTCGCCCTGTTGGCGCGCCGGAGATCAGCGAAGGCTGAGCGATATCTGCTGGAAGGCGTCGCCGACAACCGCGCCATCTTCCAACAGCGGCAGTCGCTGTCCGGTCGTTGGATCGTACAGACCGATGCTCAGATGATAGGCTCCTGGCGGCGCGTCGGCGGGAATTTCCAATGTGACGACATCCCTAAACGCATGACCGGGCAGCCAGCGATCGCTTGGGTAGAAGCCTTGCAGCGGCGGCTGGTCGCGTTGTGCGACAAGCTGACCTTCAGGCCCGATCAGGTGCACGAAGACCGTAAACGCAGCGTCGAGCGCGCGCGTTGGTCGCCAGATAAGTGTGATGCTCTGCTCGCCACCCTGCCACGGTTCGGCGCTGGTTTCCACAGCCAGAAGATCGAGACCCTGATCAAAGGTTGCCAGCGGCTGCGCAGGTTGCGGCGTGGATTCTTCACCGACAAACAGATAGGCTGCGACAGCCGTATCGCCAAAAGGCGCCAATGTTTCCGGATCGTAGAAACTCACCTCAAGACGGTGGACGCCCGACGGCGTCTGCGCGTCGATGACAAGGTGGTGGCCGTCGGGCCACATCACGCCTTCCTGCCAGGTCTGTGTTGCAGAGCCGTAGGGCCAGCCTTCACTGCGCGCTGCGACGCGGCCCTCGGCGTTCACCAGGCGCACGAGTACGTTGAGATTCTGCTCGATCGGCGCGCGCTTCATCAGAAACAGCGTGACGACAAATTCATCACCGGGCGCAAGCGGGGTTGGCGGCAGGTCAACGCCGCCAAGTCGGATGGCGTCGTTCCAATCGAACATGCCTGAAAGCCACAGCACACCCTCGCCAACCAGCGGCGTCGGCACAAAATCGTGCTGGCGTGCGTAGTCGATCAAGACCTGCTCCAGTTCGGCGTCATCCTCCTTGAAATCGGTCAGGATGCCGCGCGGCGGTTTCTGCGCCAGCAATTTAGGCATCTCCGTTGCGTCGACGAAACCAAAGCGCGCCCGATCTTCGGCGGAGACAAAGGGCGCCACCCGCCACGCCATCGGCCCGGTGACGAACTCCGGGTAAGTTTTAGCGCCGCCCTCCATGACGTGGATCGGCGCCAGCGTCAGAATGCGGCCGTGATCGGCGAGCCGGGCGGTGGTCTGGCTGCGCTGGTGCGTTTTGATCGGATACCATTCATTTGGTTGGAGGACGATCGCCAATCCCTCGCCGTAGCTGACTGCCGTTGCAACAATGCTGACCGCCGCTGCAACGCCAACCGCGGCGGCGGCAAGATGCTGACGCCGCGGCCACACCGCAACGCCAAAGAAAAAGCCAAGCAGCAGCAGCGGATAGAGCACGAAGTAGTATTGAATCTGCGACGGCGTCGGACTCATGGCGCTGAAGAGGGCAAACGGCAACAGCAACAACACCATCTTCAGCGGAATTGTGGTGCGCCCGCGCAGATATGGCAGCGCTGGGACAAGCGCAACGACAAAGAGGAGCGGCAACGTCAGATTGGCTGGTCGGGCGATCAACAATTCGGCGAGATAAACGAGCTTCGTCGGCATCGTCATCGAGGACGCACTGCCCACTGTTTCGTAGTAGAGCGGATTGAGCCGCAGGTTGTAGATGACATTGCCGAATAGAAATGCATCGGGCGCGGTGAGCAGCGCCCACCAGACCGGCGCCATGCCCACGACGCCGCCGACGAACAGCCAGAGCACGCACCGAGCGCGATCTCTCCATCCACGATCGCTGCCCCACAGCCAGAGGCCAAGCGCAAAGGCGGGCGCCAGAAACGCATAACTCAGCCGCGTCGCCGCCGCCAATCCAAGCAGCGCTCCTGTCAGGACAAACCAGCCAGCGGTGCGACGCGTCAACGGCGGCGGGTTGGAAGCGGCGGGTTGAACGGCGAGTAGAAAGACAACCAACCCTGCCAACGTCAACAACATTGGCAGGTCGTGGTTCCAGGCGCGACCGCTTGTGTGCACAAACATCGGCGAGGCGAGCAACGTGAGAGCGCCAGCCAGCGCATAACCGACTCTGGCCCACCCGCGTACAAACGGCGCGTAACGAACGCCGATCCACACCAGCAATGCAAGGCTCAACCAGCCGCTAACAATCGAGATCAGCCGCGCCGTCAACAGAAAGCGATCAAAGACGGCAAAGAACGCAGCTGTGAGCAGCGTCTGGCCGGGCACGTGAAAATAAGCAAAGTCGGCGTAGGGACGCAACCCTTCGCGCGCCATCAAGACGGCGCTGCCCACAAACTGGTGTTCGTCGTGGTTGAGACCGCGCCGCATATTGAGACCCAACAGGAGCACGAAGAACAGCCCCACTGCCAGCAGTGCGGCGAACCATGCCGACCAGGATAGAGGGCGCGTCTGGCTGCGCTTTAGCGGGGCGGACATGTACACTCACTCATGGCTGTGCGACCATCATCGGGCGATCACCGGCAGATAGAGCGCGCTGCCTTGCGAGGAGAGACCGACCACGGCGACGTCGGTCTCGATGCCCCCGCCCACCACTTGAAGCCAGTAATAAGGGCGTCCTTCCTCTGGCGCCTCGAAGTCGATCAGGCGGAACGCAGCCGGTTCTCCCTGTGCGGCGTTCTGAATTTCGCCGTTGACGCGCTGCGCTGCACCCCGATCAAAGGTTATGCTGCGCCAGAGAACAAATTGCTGCTCCGCCTGCACGGCGCGCGCCGCCCACTCGAGCTGAATGGCGCCCGCTTCGACGCGGCGAGCGTGGAAGCTGCACAGACCGATCAAGTCGTCGTCGACGCCATCACCGCCGAGCAATGGCTCATTGGCTGCCCGCCAGTTCGCAGCATCGGCGCCAAAACTGTCGTCGGTCATGCGTTGCCAATAGGTTGCGCCCTGCGTCGTTTGCAGCCGTTCGACGCTGTTGAAGTGAATCTCATCGACGAGCAGGCGGGTGGACTTGCCGGTGGTTGCATCGAGCATGGGCGCCAGCAAACGCAACGTCCCACCGCCAGCAGGCAGCGACTGCGGCAATGGGCCTGTGACCTGCCAGCCGGCCGGCGCTGCGCCGCTGACGCACACCGTTGAGGGAGTCCCCACAGCCGCCAGCAGGCGCCCACGCGGCGGCAATGTCGTCGCCGGCGGGAACTGGAACGACACCCCATCGATCATCCATGTCTCGGCTGGGGCGCCTGGCGCATAGAGCGGGATGGCGACGTCGCTGCGGTTGGTCAACTCGATCCATTGCACGGGGCCAACGTTGTCGGTCAGCAGACGCACCTTCGTCATCGTGACCGGCGCAGGCAGCGGTGCGCTATTTGGCGCGCCGGCTGTGCTATTTTGGGGTGCGTAGGCGCCGCCGCCGTTCTGCAACGCCACTCGCCCGATGCTATCGCCGTATGCCGGCGCGTATAGCGTTACACTTTGAGCGTAACCGCTGGAAAGGTTGCCGCGCATCACTGAACCGATCATCACCGTGCCTGGGCCGGCGCCAAACTGCAGCGGACGGTTGAGCTGTGTAAGCGTCACAACTTGATAGCCGCCGGCGGCAATCGTGACGCCGGCCGGAATTTGGGAGGCATCCCCAATTCTGGCGCCAAACACCGGCATGGTGGATTGACGGTCGCTCACCACCCAACCGCTCAGATCGACCGGATGGGGCGCAGGATTGTACAGCTCGACGGCGCGCAATTCTTTGCTTGTCGGGTCGAAGATGAACTCGTTGAGCACGATCGGCGCAGGATCGTCGGCGCCGGGTGAGCCGCCGATCACGGTGCTGGCGCGCCAGCTCGTCGGCAGATTTGGGTCGGCGCTGGCGCCCGGCTCGACGACCACCAACGACCAGCCCCCACCATCCGGCTCGACGGGCCATCCGCCCCGGTCGCTGTAGGCGACGCGTGTGATTACGCGGCCGAATGCATCCACCACCTCGATGGTTTCGCCGCTGTTGCTCAACTGCCCGCTGTATCTGCCGTGCGCCTCTATGCCGTAGCGCGCCGCAAACCGTGTGGGATTCTCTGCAAGAAGGATGAACGCGCCCGGCGCCAGCTTCACACCGATCGGGAAGCGATAGTCGATGCCATCGCGCACTTGCACGTTGCTCAGATCAAGCATCGTTGCACCGGTGTTTTTCAGTTCGATGAATTCCAACTCCTTGCTGGGTGTATTGCCACGGTCGGGCGGATTGTACATAATCTCGGTGATCTTGAGCGCATTGGTGGGCGGCGCAGCCGGTTCCCCCGCTATAAACTGAAGCGGCGCCGACCAGTGACTCCAACGCCCAGTGCTATCCAACATGCGCACGCGCACGCGACAGGCAAGCCCTGGCGCGCAGACGCCCGGCGGTGCGGTGAATGGCGCTGCCTGCGTCAGCACCGGCGACGTCCACGCGCTGTCGATCTCATAGCGATTGGGGACGTTCGCCGCGTAACCGGGCAACCCAGGCCAGACCACCTGAGCGGCGCGCCATTGGATGCCGGCAAAAGCGTCGCCCTGCGGGTCAACAAAGGCGCTGGCAGTGAAGGTGAGCGAATCGGCCGGGTAACCAGCGGGGCCGCTGTACGCGACCGATGGCGTTGATGGAGCGCCCTGGTCAGTGAGAAGCGTCTGATCGATCCAGGCCATGCGGCTGTTCGCCCAGCTTTTCATGTACGCCATCATGCCCGGGAAATCGCCGGTCGGTGAATATCGGTAGAATTCGCCCCAGCGGGCGCGGTAATCTATCACATATCTCGAACGCAAAATCGGGTTGTAGTCCCACATGGCGCGGTCGGCGTCAACCATGCTGGGGCCGTCGCTGGGGGTGTCGATCAGCGCAGCGTGTTCGTTGACGAGCAGCTCGATCTGTTCGGAGTTGAAGAGCAAGTCGCGCAATTCGCGCAGGTGGTTTTGGTATTCCTTGGCAAAGGCAGCGATCGGCAGCACACGATCGCGAAATGGCTCGGCGCCGCGGCCAAAAAAGCGATCGGCCCAGGTCAGATCGGTGTCCCAGGGCCAGATCGACCAACGGCCATCTTCGGGGTTGCGGAAATAGTAGTAGTTCTTGCCCTCATCTACGTCGTAGTGGCGCACCGCCTCCAGCGCAGCGCGGAAGCGATAGTAATTTTCTAGATCGAAGTTGGCGCGCCACCAGCTCTCGCCCTGCGGCGCAGCATAAGCGCCCATAAAAGCGGCGAGATCGGAGCCATCGCCAGGTTGCCCGGCGCCCTGGTTCTCAAGTCCGCCACTCCAGTCCTTCATCTTGTACAGGTTGCCGTCGGGCAGATCTCGCGCGCGCAAAAAGCGCCGGTCGATCTCCTCGACAGCCAGATAAAGCCCCCAGAAATCGCCTTCATATTGATTTGTCGTAATCTCATAAGTCTGGTCAACAACGCGCAGATGCGCAAAATGCGTCGCCGGTGCGGGGACGCCAGCCATCGCAAAGATGCGCAGTGCAAGCGCCTCAAAGACGCCATGATCGCCGCGGTAGCCACGATTGGCGTGTTGCATACCACCGGATAGATTAAGCTTGTCCCATTCGACCGGATATGGATTGCCGAAATTGTCTTTTGCTTTCAGACGGTGCCCGGGCAGGAAGTTGAACTTCCATTTGTTCTTGCCGGTGGCGTACCGGTAGGCCTGACCGCGCGCACGAAAGCCGATGTGATCGTAGACAACGCCGTCGTAGACAA
The DNA here is from genome assembly GCA_016861025.1 of Chloroflexota bacterium. GTDB lineage: Bacteria > Chloroflexota > Anaerolineae > Caldilineales > Caldilineaceae > Caldilinea. Next base: position 38,862 of record BOKO01000020.1, on the reverse strand, counting down.
ATGTGCCGCGCCAGAGATATTCGGTTCCCATGTAGCCGCTTTCTCGCGTTGAAGGCGGCAAGAATTGCGCATCGGCGACATCGGTCGGGTTGGCGATCAGGTGGTAGATCGGCAGCGGCCGCATCTGCTCGAAGCGGTGAATGGTTCTCGGTGTGCCTTCGTGCGGGTTGACGGCGGCGGGCCACATAATCGGGCCATCATTGACAAAGAGTGCAAAGTTGGGCTGTGGGTCATCGGACAGCGGCGTCACAACGCTGCGCCCAGCGCGGTCGGACGCCTCGACGCGATAACGGATCAGATAGCGATGGCGCACGATCGAGGAGGGCAGCGTGAAGGTGTAACGGTCGTCGCCCACCTGCTGCATCTCGTAGGCGGACCACTGGCTGGCATACGCCGGGTCGGTGATGCGAATATAGGCGCCCGGCGGCACGACCTGCAGCCAGAGCGTTACTCGACTCACGCCGTCGCGGTCGGTGATGCGTGCGTTGATGCTGACGCTGTCGCGGACAGTCGGCGCCTGCGGCAAATGGCTGACGCTGTGGACGATCGGCGGCAGGTTGTCGACTGCGCCTGCATTGGCGCGGCCCGGCGTCGGCGACGCGGCCCGCCATGCTCCGCCTAGCGAATTGTCGGCGCTCCAGTGCAACAAATTGATCGAGCGCTCGGCTTGATAGCCGACAACCGGCCACGGAAATCCGACGCCATATTCGACGCTGTCCACTTCCTGTGCGCTTTCGTTGCGCAAGATGATGCTGTCGCCGTCATTCGAGAGCCGCCCGCTGAACTGCCCGATCGCCCGCACACCAAAAACGCGCTCCACCACCGCCTGATCACGCGCCACGATCAAATACCCGCGCGCAGGCAGCAACGTTCCAGCGGGAAAATCATAGGCGACACCGCCAGCCAACGCCCATCCAGAGAGGTTGATGGCTCTGTCGCCGGGATTGTGCAATTCGATAAATTCCGCCGATGGATCGCCTGGGGCGGGATCGTAGTGTATCTCGTTGATAACGACCGGATCGCCCGTGTACGCGGCTGACGACACGTCATCGGAGGCGTATGCAGGCGATGTCAACGTCAGCAGCATCTGCATCAGCAGGCTCAAAATCATCAACAACCGCACGACGACAGACCGCACTTCAAACTGCACCGATGATGGTTGCACTGTGGAGATAGTGCTTGTTAGATTCATTTTGACCGCTGTTTTCCTCAGTTTCATGTCGCGCCCGACTTTGGCGCGCAAGCAAATCGACGCTATTATACCGAACGGATTGAGTTTCGTTCGAATCAACTTGCCGTGATGTACACCTCTTCCGTTGACACAATTTCTGTTTCAAAAGGCTTCCAACCATGCAAAATCTATTTCGCCCTTTGACATATTTCGTCATCGCGGCGATCTGGCTCACTTCTGGGCCGCTGCACGCAAGTTCGGCGCTGGCTGCGTCTGGAAATGTGCAGCCGGCGATGGTGAATGGTCAATTGTCGACGCTGGCGACGCAAAGCAATACGGCTACACCTTTTTCAAATCAGATCGTCGTTGCCGACAATGCAATGGGCGCGCACTCGGTCGCATCAGCCGATTTTGACCGCGATGGCCGCATCGACATCCTTGCTGCATCGCGCGAAGATGGGCGGATCGTCTGGCATCGCAACGTTGGCAACCTGAACTTCCGACCGATTGAACTGGCGATGGCCGGTGGGGCGTATATGGCGATTCCGGTCGACCTGGATCGTGATGGCTTCACAGATGTGCTGGTGGCGGCTGTAGGCGCATTGGCGCCTTCTGCGGCAACAACCGATGAATCTGCGACCGAACAGACGGTGGACCCTGCTTCTGGCGGCGGCGCACTCTTCTGGCTGCGCAACAACCTTGGGACAAAAGTGTTGCAATTCACGCGCTTCGACATTGATGTCGGGCTGGACTATCCGGTGGCGGTGCACACTATCGACATTGACAACGACGGCGACATCGATGTGCTGGCGACGACGCGCGATGGCAATCAGGTGTTGCTCTATGAGAACAACAGCGCTGCCGGCATCCCAACCTTCACTCGCCGCGTAATCGATGGCGAGTTGTCCGGCGCGGTTTTCGTCACCACCGGTGACATCGACGGCGACGGCAAGATCGACATCCTGGCTGCGGGCGAAAACAACAACCAGATCGCCTGGTATCGCAACAACGGCGACCGCCCCGCCACGTTCGAGCGTCGTTTTATCCGCAACGGGCCAGTTCCAGACCCGCGCCTAGACTACGCCAAGACCATCGCCGTAGGCGACATCGACGGCGACGGCGATCTGGACATTGTCTTCGGTTCGGAAAATGAGAATTTGGTGGGCTGGTACGAAAATCAGGGGCGAGGCGCGTCGTTTGTCGAACATGTTCTCACCACCAGCGCAGACCATGTCAAACAGGTGAAACTCGCCGACATAGACCGCGATGGCGATCTCGACATTCTGGTGGCTTCATCGGATGACAACACTGTAGCGCTCTTTGAGAATCGAGGTGGACGTCCGGCGACATTTGTACGCAAAGTGATCACAAACGCGGCGTATGGCGCACGCAGCGTCCATGCCGCCGATTTTGACCGCGATGGCGACATCGACGTGGTGGTTGCTTCGCGCCAGGACAACCGTATTGTGTTGCATATCAACGGCTCGATTCACCGTTCGGCGATCCTTGAAGGCGAGCGCGTCGTCAACACATATCGACAGACGCGCGCAGTGGCTGCCGCTGACATCGACGGCGACGGGTTGATGGATATTGTCTCCACAGCGAACGAAATTGTCGCCTGGCATCGCAACGTCGGCGGCAGTCCGCCCAACTTTGAGTCGGTGATCATCGACACAAGCTTTACAGGAGGGCGCTGGGTTGCGACGGGCGACATCGACAACGACGGCGACATCGACATTGTGGCGGCGGATCGCGGCACCAATCGCATCGTTCTTTATGAGAACCAACTGCGCCAGACAGGCGCTCCCAGCTTTGTTCCCCGTGTTGTGACGGACACAGCCAATCGCGTGCGCGATGTCAACGTCGCCGACATCGACGGCGACGGCGACCTTGATCTCTACTCTGCCTCCGACGGCGATGATACGATTGCCTGGTACGAGAATGTTGATGGGAAGGGGCGCTCGTGGGTGAAACATATCGTGACGCAAAATGTCAGCTATCCGCGCTCGTCCTTTGCGGCTGACCTCGACCGCGATGGACGGCTCGATCTGATGTCGGCGTCTGCGCGCGACAACCGGGTCACTATCTTTCGTCAGATCAGCCCGCGCACCTTCCAGCAAGAGACAATCTACGCCAATGCAAATGGCGCTCAGTTCATTCATGCCGCCGATATTGACAAGGATGGCGACACGGACATCATTGTATCTTCGGAGCGCGACAACACCGTTTCCTGGTTCGCCAACCGAGGTCTGGATCCAAATACAAACCGCCTCGTATTTCAACGCTACGTCGTCAGCGACGCCGCATACGGCGTTCATGCAGCCATCGGCGCCGACGTGGACGGTGACGGCGACATCGACATCGTGGCGGCAATCGAGTATTCGAACCAGATCGTCTGGTACGAGAATTTGGGCGGCGTCGTCCCGACATGGAAAGAGCACCTGATCAGCCCCTTTGCACAGGTGGCGCACAACGTCTTCGTCGCCGATATGGACGGGGACGGCGACCTCGATGTGCTTTCCGCCTCACGCGAGGATGGCAAGGTGGCATGGCACGAAAATCGCGGCGGTCAGTTCCGGCTGACGCAGACGCCGTCGAATCAAAACGTTGGCGTCCAACGCGTGTTGCTCGACGCTGTGATCGCCCATCGCGGCCGTGCTGGCAATCCCCCACTGTTGCTGGACTCACTGACGTTGCGTTTCGAGTCGGAGCAGGGGCAACGCCTGACGCCCGATCAGTTGTCTGAACTATTCAGCGCGCTGCTTGTTTATCAAGACAACGGCGACGGTCAGTTCAATCCATCGACGGACGCCCTGGTGCGCCGCGAGACGCTCTTTCTTGTCAACAACGGCGAAATGTTCATCGACCTGCCAGGGTCTGCAACGCCGCCGGGTGGGGAATCTCGCTATTTCGTCGTGGCGGAACTGCGCGATTCGCGATGCAACTATGGCGCCATCGGCGCCTCGATTGTTGTCAACGGGCGCACGGCAATCGATAGCGTGACAGGGTTTCCGCTGTTGGGTGAGTACATGCGCTCACTCGACGACGCCAACGATCCCACTCAGAATCGTAGGCCTCCGATTGTGATCAATGAGATCATGGCTGACAACCGTTTCACGTTGGAAGACCCGGACGAGCCGCTCGAATATCCAGACTGGTTTGAACTGCACAATCTCAGCAATCTGGCGATCGACATGGGCGGCATGTATCTCACCGACGATCCAGCCAACCTGCGCCAATATCGCATTCCCGACGGTGTGGTGATTGCGCCGCGCGGTTATCTGCTTTTCATCGCCGACAGCGAGCCGGAACAAGGGCCGCTGCATGTGACGTTCAATCTGAACAAAGACGGCGAGACGCTTGTGCTGTACGACATCGACGCGCGCGGCAACCAGGTGATCGACCAGGTCACCTTCGGCCCGATGCAGCCCGATGTCTCGTGGGGCAGGTCGCCGCTCAATCAGGACGAATGGATGGCGTTCAACACGCCGTCGCCTGGGCGTCACAACATGACGTTTACGCCCAACTCGTTCATCTTCCTGCCGTCGGTCACAAATGGCGGTGACGCTTGCAATTGACATTTGTGCAGAGAATTTCACAGAGAAGGAGTCAGTTCATGCTTCGAGGAGTTCGCCTGGCGTCGGCGTTGCTAGTGGGCAGTGCGTTGACGCTTGTTCTGCTGTTGGGTGCAATCTCCATCGCCGTGGCGCAGGAGCAGCCAGCCGGCGTCGCCGCCCCGACTGCATTGCGCGTCAACGAATTGATGGCTTCCAATGGTTCAACGCTGGTCGATCCAGCCGATCCTGACCGCACGCCGGATTGGATCGAGATTTACAACACCAGCGATGTAGTCGTGTCGCTTCAAGGCTTGGCGGTAAGCGACGACCCGTCGCGCCCCAACAAGCACATCATCACCGCCAGTCTCACCATTCCCGCCAAAGGGTTTTTGATTCTCTACGCCGACAATGCGCCGCAGCGCGGCCCACAACATCTTGACTTCGCCTTGTCGAGACAGGGCGAGTCGTTCGGCATCTACCAGCTGGACAACGCTGGCAACGCGGTCGCCATCGACGAAGTCACCTTCCCGGAGCTGGGGCGCGATGTCGCTTATGCACGGTCGATCGACGGCGGCGGCGTCTGGCGCGTCGCACGGCCGACGCCGGGCAAGAGCAACACCATCAACCCGCCGTGGATTTCTCAGGTCACCGCCCCCAACGTCAATCCCGATCAGCCAGCGCCCACCGACCCGTTCACGGTCAGCGCTGTGATCACCGACGACGTCGGCGTAGCTGCCGCCAACCTCTTCTATATGACCGCAACCGCGCCCTTCACGAATCTGGCTGCGTCGTGGACTCCGATTCCGATGACGGCAATCGGCGCCGACCGCTACGAAGCCGTGATTCCAGGCACGGCACCGGGCACGCTGGTGCGCTACTATGTCGAAGCAAGCGACGACGCCGGCGACAGCACGCGCTTCCCGACCTTGCCCGGTCGCGCCTACGCGTTTTTGTCCGGCTATCAACCGCCTCGCCTGCTTCTCAATAAAGTCGTCTCGCGCAACGACATTGTGCCAGACCCCGACGAGCCGGGCGAATATCCAGATTGGGTGGAGGTCTACAACCCTGGAAATATTCCGGTTTCGATGGACGGACTGTCGATCACAAATCGCCGTAGCCAGCCGCTGCTCTTTTCACTGCCGCAAGGGATTGTCGTGCCGGCGCGCGGTCTGCTCACACTCTTGATCGACGGCGACGTCGGCCAGAACCTCTCCAGAGGCAGCGACCTGATCTGGCACGTCGGCTCCGGCAATGTCATGAATCGGCTGGAAAACAACGGCGATTATGTGGGCATTTTCGGCGGTCAGGGCACGATCGTCATCGATGAGTTTGATTGGGACGAGCGGCCAAGATGGGGAGCGTTTGGTCGCGTGCCGGTTGGCGGCGAGTGGTCAGATCGGGTTTGCGTGATCGAGATGAATGCCCCCAACCTGCTCTGCGATCAGGAAATTTTCCTGCCGAACGTGCAGCGTTGAGCAACTGAATCGCATCTCATCGCAGGTCAGCGCCTCCGCTATGGCGTCCTCATCCTGGCGGATGGCGCTGATCTGCTTTGCTTCAGACACAAAGTAGCGTCGTTACAAAGCGTCGTCGCTGTGGTTGTTGACAATCTCGCGCACGACGTAGATCGGCTTGTTCTGGCTTTCGTAATAGGTGCGGGTGATCATTTCCGCCAGCAGCCCCATCGTCACCAATTGCACGCCGATGACAACCAGCAAGACGGCAAGCAGCAGCAACGGGCGATTGCCGATGCTGGCGCCCAAAAAAATCTTGAGCGCCGTCAGATACAGCCCCGCCAGAATGCCCAGCGCCATCGAACCAAGCCCAAGCGTCCCGAAGACATGGATCGGGCGCGTGGAATAGGCGCCCAAAAACCAGACGTTGATCAGGTCAAGCATGACGCGGATCGTGCGGCTGATGCCGTACTTTGAGCTGCCGTACTTGCGTGCACGATGATTGACCGGCACCTCGGTCACAGTGGCGCCGACCTGGCTGGCGAGCGCAGGGATGAAGCGATGCAGTTCGCCGTAGAGTCGCACATGTTGCAGCACCTCGGTGCGATACGCCTTGAGCGAGCAGCCATAATCGTGCAGCCGCACATCGGTGACATTGGAAATCAGGCGGTTTGCCAGCATCGACGGCAGTTTGCGGTCGAGCCAGCGATCTTGCCGGTTTTTGCGCCAGCCGCTGACAATGTCGTAGCCTTCGTCGATCTTTGCCATCAAGAGCGGGATGTCCATCGGGTCGTTCTGCAGATCGGCGTCCATCGTGATGACGACTTCACCGCGCGCCTGGGCAAAACCGGCGGCAAAGGCTGCAGTCTGGCCGAAGTTGCGGCGAAAGCGTACGATGGTGAAACGAGGGTCGCGTTCAGCGAGCTCCTTGAGCAGCGCAAAGCTGCGGTCACGCGAGCCGTCATCCACGATGATCACTTCGGTCGGTTCGCCGCAATTGGCAATGGCGGCATCGAGCGCCTCCACCAGATGCGGGATGCTGTCCTCCTCGTTGTAAAGCGGAATGACGATGCTGATTCGCGGTCGTACACCCTGCGTTGCAGTTGGCTTCTGTACGTGGCCGACCATCGGTGCGTCGTTTTCGGTAATGAGCGCCATTTCATTCATTTCCTTGTTCTACTCCACCGGCCCCGAAACGCCAGCCTCGTCGAAGGTTGCCATTTCGTTGAGCGTCGCTAGCGCAGCGTCGAGCAGCGGCAACGCCAAGAGCGCGCCCGTGCCTTCACCGAGCCGCATATCCAGAGTCATTAGCGGACGCAGATCCATTTGTTCCAACAGGGCGCAGTGTCCAGGCTCCTGGCTTTGATGGCTGGGTATCAAGAACGCCCTCACTGCCGGACACAGCCCCACCGCAAGCGCCGCCCCTGCCGTCGAAATGACGCCATCGACGATCACCGGGGTGCGATTTGCAGCCGCTGCCAGAATAATCCCGGCGATAGCGCCGATTTCCAGTCCACCCACCTTGCTCAGAATATCGACAGGGTCATGAATATCGGGCATCTGATATTCCAACGCGCGTTCGATCACTTCGATCTTATGACGCCAGCCATCACGCCCAATGCCTGTACCCAACCCTGTGACTTCGCTGACCGGCAGCTCGGTCAGCACCGCGGCGATCGCTGCGCTGGCTGTTGTGTTGCCAATGCCCATGTCGCCCGTCACCAGAAGCCGCGCCCCTTCTTGGATGGCTGACTCTGCAACGGCGATGCCAACTTCGATTGAAGCCAGCGCCTCATGACGCGTCATCGCAGGCTCCCGATAAAAGTTGTTGGCGCCGGGCCGAATTTTGGCTTTGATCAACTGAGGGTGATCCGGCAGTTCGTTTTTGACGCCGACGTCGACAACTGTCACATCGGCGCCAAAAAGTCGCGCCAGCACGTTGACCGCAGCGCCGCCAGCCAGGAAGTTGAGCACCATCTGCGTGGTCACTTCGGATGGATAGGCGCTCACTCCTTCTGCAGTAACGCCATGATCGCCAGCGCAAACGAGCACTCGACAGGGGCGCAGCGGTGGGCGCAACGAGCCGGTGACGCCAGCCAGTTGAATGCTAAGCTCTTCCAGCCGTCCGAGCGCGCCGGGCGGTTTTGTCAGACTTTGCTGTCGCCGCCGCGCCGCTTCGCTCGCAGGTGCGTCCAATCCGCCGATGCGCGCAAGCGTCATGCGCAGAGCATAGCCCGGCTGTTGTGCTCGATTGTTCATATTGTTGTCACTTTCCCTGAATCGCCATCGACTACTAACACAGACATCGTCTTCAAAATGTCCGCCCCGCACGCAACAATGCCTGGCTTGCCGAGCGCCCGTGCGCTGGCAGCCAGCGGATCAAATACAGCCCCGTCGGCGGTGGCGAAGGCGGTGCAGGCGGGCAACACAACGGCAGCCGCGCTTTCTGGCGCCGCACCGATATACACTCGTCGCACCGATCTCCTGTCGCAACTTGACGTTTCCAGTTTGTGCAGCTCCAGTCCGTGCAGCGTGAAGGCTGCACCGTCAGCCACACCGGCGGATGCTGGCAGCGTTGTCGTCGTCGCCACAGCTTTACGATCTCCCCATAGTAGATCGACAGGCTTGTGTTTGCGCCATGTTGCCAGCGTTGCGCGTCGTTCATCGGCGACGGCGTGAATACCCGATAGATCGCTGATATTCCATTCGCCGGTCATCATTTCTTTGACCTCTTCAATCTCGTAGAAGAAGACATCGTCAACCGCTTTCAACCGCCGGTCGACCGTCGCCTCGCGACCCGCAGCCAATGCCCAACGCCGCGTTCCCGCCAGAATGTACGAAAAGGCGTGCAATGCGCCACTTTGTAACTCGATCAGCATCCTCATGCGTTCGATAAGTTGCTGTGCTTCTTTGCGCGCTTTGCCATCGACTGCCGCCAGCAATGCCGAAATATCTGGTTCAACCGGCGCAGCAACTTCCGGCATCGACTCGACCAAAGCGCGCAACACAACAAACAGCGATTGTGGCGCTTCCGACCAGCGTGGAAGGGCGATCTCTCCCTCACCAATGGCGCGATGACCGTAGACAGCCATGAAGTCGCGAACACCGTCGGCGAACGCTCCACCCGGCAGCGTTTCTTCCCAACCGGCGAACGCATCGGCGCGCAGCCAGTCCACCACGGCGTTATCGTCGGCGGCGTGTTTGCCAAGTGTTGTCATTCGCTGCGCCATGTCAAGCTCAACGCCGTGCTTCATGCCGCCCAATGCGCGCGCGATCAGGGCCACGCTTTCCTGCGGCGTTCTTGCATCGAGCAGTTGCAGCAGACGGCGACAGGCCACTTCGAGGTTATGGCGAGCGGCAAAGTATGGGAGCATGGCTGCTGAGCCAACGCGCTCGATCTCTTCCATGATCTGCAGCACTTCCGCCTGTGACCAGCGCAACCCGACCACGCGTTGATGCCAGGCGGCGGCTTTGGCGATGATTTCGGGCAGCTCGCGGTGCAACGCAGTGAGGGTTTCCTCGATCTTTTTTGCGCCGCGCCCCAGTTTCATCCCGGCAAGAAAGCCCGGTTTTTCCCACGCAATGATGGATCGTTCAACACCGTCGATTTGCAGAAGCGGCGGGGCGACGCCAGCGTTTTCAGCGTCCAGTCGCGCAGAAATTGAGACATTGGTAAACGGCCGTCCTTCGCACACGCGTACGATGCGTTGGCGAGGAGCGGGCTGAAAACCGAGGCGGTCGAAGTAGAGATGCCAGGCGCGCGCTGTCACCTCGGTGAGCAGGCTGGCGGTGAACGGCGTCAGCGCGCCCGGCGCCAGCGGTTCAAGGAGCGACCTCTTCCAGACCTCACCGTCTTCCGTCGCTGCCTCGATGAATTGATAATCGATCACTGTTGTTGTATCCAATCAATTGCCGAATTTTTGCCGATGCAGGTACACTATATGTACAACGCTGCATCATTCACAAACCTGGATTGTCTCTATAAGTGTGTAATGTGTCAATTTGCGACCGGGCAAGGGGTCTACTTCACGCCTGGCGCAAAGCAGGTTATTGCCTGCGGTGAAGGGATAACATGCCACGCCGCAGACAATGACAAACGAATCCGCCATAATTGCTACATGATGAAAAGGAGCAGAAAGATGAATCAGATTGGCTTGAACGCACCGGTGCGTTGCAGACAGGCTGCCCAGGTTTTCTTGATTCTGTTGCTCGGATTGGCGCTGCTCACCATGGCATCGCCTGCCTTTGCTCAGGTGGAAGCCACGCCGATCCTGCTTGGCGAGTTCGCCCGCACGCAGATGAAGGCAGGCGACGAGGCCGCCTATACGCTGATGATCCCCGACGACGGCGTCTATACATTTGTGTACACTGGCAGTGACAGCGCAGAAGATTTCCTGATGACGATCATCGACGCCAACGGCGACGAACTTTACAACGACGCAATGGCGCCGGAGATCAATCTCGATCTGGCGGCGGGTGAGCACCTCTTCCTGTTTGCGGCGCAAGCCGACGCCGAGCTTGGCTTTGTGGTTGGCGTCGAAGGCGGGTCGATGACCACCGATCCCGACGCACCGGGCAAGCTGTTCAACGGCGTCACTTTCCTGACCGAGAATGTGCGCGAACCACTTTACGCCACTGTCACCATCGAGAAGTCGCCCTATCCGCAGCAGATGGGTGTGCTGGTGCAGGGCGGTGACGGCGACATTTATGAGGCCGAACTCACAAGCGCCGAATCGTTCGACTATGCCTCTCTCTCGACCGATGCTTCGGACCACCTGCGCATGATCACCACAGGCGGCGAATATCTGCTCATGATCACGCCGGTCGAAGGTGGAGAGTCGTTGCAGGTGAGCATCTTCCTCAGCGGGCCTGCGCCTGTGCTGGAATTCGGAGTCGAGGTCGAAGGACAGATCACACCCGACGACAGCAACACCTACCAGTTCACGGTCGAGGAGGTCGGCGCCATCATCGAAATCGTCGCTGAGGCGGATGCCGACATCGAGCTTTATGTAGGATTCGAGCCGGGCGCAGGCAAATGGAGCGCGTATGGCTACCCCGCCGACCCGGCTGTGTTGACCTTCACCGCACCCAAAACAGGCGTATATTACGTCGAGCTAAAAACCTCCGTCGAGGCAGGCGTCGCCTACACCGTCAAAGCGGAGGAGCGTGGCCGCGCTGCCAAACTGACGCTGAACGAGCCGGCTGTTGGCAAGGTTTCGGCGGGGAGTTCCACCGGCTTCATTGTCGATGTGGAAGAGCCGGAGAGCTTCCTGCTCGTCGTGTTGGTCGGCGCCGATGACACCGACATCGACCTGGCAGTCAGCCATTACCAGGATGGTGAGGAGGTTGCCAGCGATAGCAGCCGCAGCATGGGTTCACGCGAGATCGCGGGGCTGTATGCGGATGAACCGGCGCAGTATGTTGTTACGGTGGACGGCTCATGGGCTAACAAGGATGTCGAATTCGTGATCCTCGCTTCAAACGGCCCCGTGGCCGAGCTGCTGGCTGAGGTCGATGGTTTTGGCGCCACAGATAGCGGCGTCGAAAGTCAGGCGCCTGCGACCGAAGACAACGCTGCGCCCAACGCCGACGGCAGCATCGAGCAGTGGGCAAGCGCCGCCGAAGCGTCGAGCGAATACACCGACGATTCGTGGTCGGCCAAACAGGCAACTGGCGCGCCGGACACATTTGAAGCGGGAGACGAGATCACAGCCTGGGCCGCGCGCAACGCTGACCTGCAAGAGGAGACGCTGGTGCTCACCTTCGATGTGGCAGTGATTCCGACCGGCATCGAAATCTACGAGACCTACAATCCCGGTGCAGTTGTGAAGGTCGAAGTCCTCGATCCAAACACCGATGAATGGGTTGTCGTGTGGGAGGGCGTTGCCGACACCGTTGGCGAGGAGCTCGCCGTCTTCCGCCCGCCGCTTGCAGCCGTTGAGTTCGCCGCCAACCAGGTGCGGCTCACCATCGACGAGCCATCGGTGCCCGGCTGGAATGAAATCGACGCCGTCAAATTGATCGGCATCCCAGAATAGTCGCTCCAACCGACAAACAGAAATCGACCAGGAACAGCACAGGCGCAGCAAGCTGCGCCTGTGCTGTTCCTGGTCGGCGTGCGTCAGCCTGATGTCAGTCTGCTGTCGGCGGAAATGGACGACCAATTACACAACTATGTCCGAAGTTTGTTAATATTTACACCAAATTATGTTATAATTCGGCGCAAGAGAATTGGAACCTACGCTGCGGACGCCGCCAAAGAGAGCGTTAGCCATCATTTTTTCGATTAGAATCGTGGCATAGGAGGATACGATGAACCAACTTTGGAATATGACAAAAACTACTCTATTGTTGGCGATGTTGACGGCTTTCTTTGTCGTCGTCGGCGGTCTGCTCGGTGGAACCAATGGCATGATCATTGCGCTGGTCTTTGCCACCGCCATCAATATAGCGGCGTGGTGGTTCTCCGACAAGATGGCGCTCAAGATGAGCCGTGCGCATGAGGTGACGCCACAGGAAGCGCCGGAGCTGCATCGGCTGGTCGACGTATTGGCAAAACGGGCGGGCATTCCCAAACCAAGTGTGCATCTGATCGACAGCCCGACGCCCAATGCCTTTGCGACCGGACGCTCGCCCGCCAAAGGCGCCGTCGCCGCCACCACCGGTTTGATGCAGATGCTCAACCGCGATGAGCTTGCCGGCGTGATGGCGCACGAGATCGCACACATCAAGAACCGCGATACGCTGATCAGCAGCATCGCCGCCACCCTTGCTGGCGCCATTAGTATGATTGCCGACATGGCGATCTGGAGCATGATCTTTGGCGGCGGCGACGAGGAGGAGGGAGCAGGCGCCGGTGGATTCCTGATGCTCTTTCTTGCACCCATCGCTGCCTTGATTATCCAGATGGCGATCTCGCGCTCCCGCGAATTTGTCGCCGACGCCGAGGGCGCCCGCATCCTGGGTGATCCGCAGCCGCTGGCGGATGCGCTGCGCAAGTTGGAGATAAGCGTCAAACAGCGCCCGATGGATGTGTCGCCAGCCACATCACACCTGTACATTGTAAACCCGGTCTTCGGCGGCATGGCAGGGCTCTTCAGCACCCACCCGGCGACGGAGAAGCGCATCGCCAGGTTGCAGGAGATGCGCAGTCAGTTCAAGCCAGAAATGCGCGCGTCAACCTCGTGACTATCGTTGTACGTCGGCAAGAGATTGCCTGACTTCGATCATTGATTGCGCTACAGGGGGGCGTCCAACCGACATCTGCGGTAGGACGCCCCCCTGTCTATTATTTGTTTTGCCGCGACAAACCGGACCAATTGCCATCAGATGCATGCTGAATGCTGGCAGGTGACTTTTCTATTGACTCAAGCCTTTCTCTCCTCGAAACACGGCTCCCAAGAATAACTTCCGCCGATTTTTGTACGCCAACGTCCCAAAGATAAACTGACCGACACATATCAGTATTTGGGCGGTTGAAGATACGATATACTTTTGAAGAAAAATTGAACAAATGAACACAAATGAACACTTGACACGGCAAGCAATTCGTGCTACCCTATTGCTGGTCACTTGTTCAATGGTGTTCACATGAGCAGCCACAAGGTGCACCATGACCGACAACACACTTCTCTACAAGATTGCGAAGGCTTACTACGAAGATGGATTGACGCAGGATCAGATCGGTAAGCGATTTGGACTCTCGCGCATCAAGATCTCGCGGCTGCTGCAACAGGCGCGGCAGAGTCGGGTTGTGCAGATCACGATTACGCCGCCGATGGACTCCTTCGGCGACCTGGAGCGTGAGCTGGAGGCAGCCTATGGATTGGATGAGGTAATCGTTGTCAGCAGCGCCGGCGAGGCGCAAAGTGACGTCGTTCCGCGTCTCGGCGCAGCGGCGGCAAACTACCTGGCGCGCTGTCTGGGGGATCAACAGGTGCTTGACCTGAGCTGGGGAACGACGCTGCTGGCTATGGTCGAAGCGCTGGCGCCGCAGAACCTGCCTGATTTGCGCGTGGTGCAGATGCTCGGCGGTCTGGGGCGACCGGAGTCGGAAACGTACGGCGCCGACCTGACCATGCGTATGGCGCAGACGTTGGGCGCACGCATGCGGCTGGTGCCAGCGCCCGGGATCGTCTCCAGCAAACTGGTGCGCGATGCACTATTGCAAGATGTCAATATCGCCGATACGTTGGCGCTGGCGGCGCGCGCAGACCTTGCCGTCGTCGGCATTGGCGCACCACAGCCCGGCGCTGTGGTCATGCAAACCGGAATTTTGACTGAGACCGATCTGGCCGAACTGAAGGCGTTAGGTGCAGTTGGCGACATAGCCCTTCGCTTCTTCGATGCTGACGGTCGCCCAATTGAGCATCCGATCAACGATCGCATCATAGGGCTGGATCTAAATCAGATCAAAGCCATCCCACATGTTGTCGGCGTTGCCGGCGGTCAAGGGAAGTATGAGGTTGTGCGTGGTGCAGTGCGCGGAAAACTGCTCGACGTGTTGATTACAGATGAATTTACAGCGGTGCGGCTCTTGGAAGAGACGACTAGTGTTGGGAAACATGTCATTGTAGAACCGTTTCGGGTCGGTTGATCTCCAAATTCTCGGCGTCACCGTCTGAAGCAACCTTTGTTCACTTTATTTGCTGTCCTCATTGGCCGTCTTGATTGACGACCATTTGGAATATCGGTGATACAGCAAGTTGATAGAGTAGACATGAGGAGTGAAGAAACATGCAACAGCGGTGGATGTTTTTGTTATGCGTGATAGCATCGATCAGCATTTTCGCGTTAGGTGGTTGTGCAACACCGACGATGCCAGGCCAAACAGCCATGGCTCCTGCACCATCTGCTGATCAGGCAGGCGAGACGAAGAGCGAGTTGTACTTTGTGTATGTGCCGAAGTTGGTGCATCCGTGGTACGAGGATGTGAAGGCGGGGGCGGATCGTGCGATTGCGGAGTTTGCCCAGCGCGGGATCACGGTTCGGTATGACTGGGATGCGCCGACGGCGGCGGATGTGGTGCAACAGACGCAGCGGTTGGAAGCAGCAATTGCGAAGAATCCGGATGTGCTGTTTGTCTCGTGTCTGGATGTAGCGGCGAACAAGCCGCTGATCGAGGAGGCGGTGGGGCGGGGCATTCCGGTGATTGGTTTCGACACACCATGTCCGGGCACGCCGCTGACCACCTTTGTTGGTCATGAGACATATATTCAGGATGGCGCCGATCTGGCTGAGGTTCTCGCCAAGGCGCTGGATTACAAAGGGGAGATCGGCATCCTGCTTGGCAGTCCAGGTGCAGAGAATCACAAGCAGCGCGTCGAAGGTTTCAAGGAAACGATTGCCAAGTATCCTGACATCAAAATCGTCGCTGAGGAATATGACAACGATGATGTCGAGCGCGCAGTGAACCTCACAGCCAGCATGATCCAGGCGCATCCCAACTTGCAGGGCATCTTTGCCGCCAACGCCTCCTCACCTATTGGAGCTGGCCGCGCCATCGTTGAGGCGGGCAAGAAGGGTCAGGTGCTGCTCGTCGGTATGGACGACATGCCTGAAATGGTTGGCTTTGTCCGAGATGGCACTGCCCTTGCAATGAATGTCCAGGCTGTCCCTGAAATTGGCTACTGGACCATCGTCTATGGCGTCGCCGCTGCCAATGGACAGACCACACCCATTGTCCACGACACCGGCTCCAAAGTCGTCGACCAAACCACTGTCGATACGTATAAGTAAGTAGGTTATCAGAGGCGTGTATCATTTACACGCCTCTGACTCACGCCATTAACTCTGGGGAAAGCACTGAGCTTATGGACACTGAGAATATTCTCGAGTTCCATCATATATGCAAACGGTTTCCAGGAATCCAAGCGCTTGATGATGTCACATTTTCCATACGTCGCGGTGAAGTGCACGCTCTCATGGGAGAGAACGGTGCGGGCAAGTCAACCCTGATGAAGATCGTTTCCGGCCTGCTTCAACCTGACAGCGGCGAGCTTCACATCGATGGTCGAAATGTAGAAATTAGAAACGCACATCAGGCGCTACAACTGGGGATTGCTATGGTGCCGCAGGAGCTGAATCTTGTCCCCGAAATGAGCATTGCCGAAAACATATTGCTCGGTATGGAGCCAAGAAACGGTCTTGGCGTGGTTGATAGGCAAAAGCTAAGTCAGAGGGCATTCGAGACTCTTTCTACTTTAGGATTGGAATCTATCAATGTCAGTCAACGGCTGGCCGTTCTATCGATTGCCGAACAACAAATGGTGCAGATTGCGCGCGCGTTGGCATTCCAGTGCAAAGTGCTGATCATGGACGAGCCGACCGCAGCGTTGAGCAACCGAGAAAAGTTGGCGCTGTTTGAGCGATTGCGACTTGTGAATGAAGGTGGGACTACAATTCTCTATATTTCACATCGAATGGAGGAGGTGTTTGAAATTGCGGATCGGATCACTGTACTACGCGATGGCAAATACATCGGGACTATAGAGAGTGCTAATGCCATTCAAGATCAAGTGGTGAACATGATGATCGGGCGTCCTTTGGCCGAATATCTACATGTGCGCAAACAAAGAGGCGCTCACACGCACCCTGTGCTGGAAGTGCGCGGCATCACGAGAGACGGCATTTTTCGCGATATTACGTTTCAGTTGCACAAAGGCGAAATTCTGGGCTTTGCTGGCCTTGTCGGCGCCAGGCGCACAGAGGTTCTCAGCAGCGTATTCGGTTTTCCTCCACCCGATGGCGGCGAAGTGTTGATTAACGGTCAATCAGTGCAGATTCACTCACCTCTGTCTGCCATCGAACATGGGATGGGGTATGTGCATGAGGAGCGTAAACATTTTGGCATCTTTCCAGACCTGAGTGTGTTAGCCAACATTACCATACCTTTCCTTCGCCAATTGCAGCAATTTACAGTTGTCCGGCAAGAGCAAGAAGTGCAAGTGGGTGAACAGCTTGTCAGCCGTTTGCGGGTGCAGACTCCATCGCTCTCCCAACAAATTGCAAAGTTAAGCGGTGGCAACCAACAAAAGGTGATTCTGAGTCGCTGGCTGGGCAGCGGCGCTTCTATCTTGATTTTGGATGAACCGACACGCGGCATCGATATCAACGCCAAAGCGGAAATCCATGCATTGATCGCTGAGTTAGCTGCTGAAGGTAAAAGCATTGTCTTGATTTCTTCCGAAATCCAGGAGTTGTTAGCGATTTGTGACCGCATCCTCGTAATGCGTGAGGGCGCAATTGTTGGTGAAGTCGATCCAAAAACAGCAACACAAGAAGAAATCCTCCTGCTAGCCATGTTTGGTGAAGCAGTAGATGAAACATCTCATTGAAAGCTTATTCGGAAGAACCTGCTGATGCCAGCGGACGATGGAATGTTCCAATGTGATCAGTGAGCCATCACGTCATGATTTTGACACAGTGATACGTTGCATTGCTGTTTGTAGTGATTTCAAGTGAGTGATAAGCCCGGAGATGCGCCTGAAATGAATAAGAGTTCAGCAACAGTCCGATCTTCCCCAACTAACCCAGCATCCAGCTCAAACTTGTTGAGCCGCTTGCTTGCAACTGTGATGCAGTCGCAGGCGTTGATGCTCCTTGTATTTCTGATCATCTTATCGATCTTAATTACACTATTTGCACCACGCTTTATACAAGTTGGAAATCTTGCGGTTATCACCCGACAGACATCCTTTATTTCCCTTGTGTCGTTGGGACAGTTGCTCTGTTTGATTGCCGGTGTGATCGATCTATCAGTCGGAGCTACGGCTGGCTTTGCGGGAATCTGCGCAGCGATTCTCATGAATGCCACGACGCTAAACCCATATCTCGCTATGGCGGTTGGTGTGCTCGTTGGGGCAACGATTGGCCTGATTAATGGGTTGTTAGTCACAAAAGCAAAGCTCAACCCATTCATCGTCACACTCAGTACATCCTTTGTGATCAGTGGACTCATCCTGGTGGTTACTGGCGGTTGGGCTATCCCAAACATGCCTGAGACCATTCAGTGGCTCGGCAAAGACAGTCTTGGCCCTGTGCCGATCCCAACCATCATTACATTAATTGTGGCAGGTATGTTGGCGTTTTGGTTGAATCGCACCTACATTGGACGACATATTTTTGCGATCGGCGGCAACAAAGATGCCGCCTTGCTCGTCGGCATACGCGTCGACCGCCTGATTACTTTAGTTTATGTTCTTTCTGGCAGCCTGTCTGCGTTAGCAGGCGTGCTGATGCTTGCTCGCTTGGCGTCGGGTCAGCCCACAATTGGTGCGACCTGGCTCCTCCCCTCTTTTGCTGCGCCGATTCTTGGTGGTGCCGCCCTGAGCGGTGGCGCTGGTTCAGTATTGGGCACGCTCGTCGGTGCGTTGCTGATGAGTGTCATCCAAAACGCCATTGTTATGACCGGCATGTCTGTTTACTGGGAGAATGTGGTGATCGGCTTGGTGCTTATTGCAGCCATTATTCTTGATCGCGTGCGCTCTGCCAGGCGGCAATGAATTCGATACATCTTTATTGGCAAGGTCAACTGACACTCCTATTCGAACTTATTTATCTCAGAGAGGTGCTGTAAATGCAACTGGTAGATCATCTCAAAAAGCGCCAGGCTGAGGGCCGCCCCATCCGCGTGGGGTTGGTCGGCTGCGGTCAGGAAGGGTCGGGGATGGTGCATGTCACCCGGCAGATGGCGGGGTTGGAAACCTTCGCCATCGCCGACCTTGACCTCGCTCGCCCGCTGCATGTTTTGCAAACGCTGGGCATCCCAGAATCATCGATTTGTGTCACCGATCGGGTTGGTGCGGCGGAAGATGCGCTGCGTCGCGGTCATTATGTCGTGACGCAGGATGCGCTGCTGCTGCCGCAGCTTGAAAGCCTCGACGCGCTGGTCGAAGCGACCGGCGTGACCGAGGTCGGCGCGCAGCTTGCCTGGCACGGCATCATGCACAAGAAGCATGTGGTGATGCTTAATGTTGAAACTGACGTGACGGTTGGGCTCATCTTAAGCCGGATGGCGGAGAAGTTGGGCTGCGTTTACACCGCCTCCACCGGCGACGAGCCGGGCGTCTGCAAACAGCTCTATGACTTTGCGACATCGCTCGGTTTTGAGGTCGTCTGTCTGGGCAAGGGCAAGAACAACCCGATCGATTATTACGCCACGCCGGAAAGCTGCCGCGCCGAAGCCGAGAGCAAACACATGAATCCCAAGATGCTGGCGGCTTTCAAGGACGGCACCAAAACCATGGTCGAGCTGGCGGCGATGGCGAACGCCACTGGTCTCACACCCGATGTGCCGGGCGCGCATGGCGCCAAAGTGGATGTGCCCGATCTCAACAAGGTGTTGGTGCCGAAGGAAGACGGCGGCATTCTGAACCGGCGCGGCTGCGTCGAGTATTCGGTCGGCAAGGTGGCGCCAGGCGTCTTCGCCATTATTTCCACGCCGGACGCCCACATTCGCGCTGACCTCAAGTTTTACTCCATGGGCGACGGCCCTTATTACACACTCTATCGCCCTTACCATCTATGCAGCATCGAGACGCCGCAAGCTGTCGCCGAGGCGGTGATTTATGGCGAAGCCGTGCTTAAACCGCAGCGCATGGTCGCGGAGCTGGTGAGCATCGCCAAGCGCGATCTCAAGGCCGGGCAGAAGGTGGATGGCATCGGTGGCTACGATTTCTTCAGCCGCATCTACACCGTCGAAGATGCAAAGACGCTGCACGGCATGCCGATGGGATTGACGCCGGGCGGCCGCGTGCTTAAGGACATTGCGCGCGGCGAACCATTGACGAGCGACAACTTTGCGCCAGACCCCACCCAGCTTGTGTACAAGTTGCGACAACTTCAGGAGACGTTGGTTTAGACAAGGGAAAGAAGGCGAACGCGTATGAAAGCAGTGGTGGTGCGGGCGCCGATGGCGTTCGATGTCGAAGAAGTGCCGGCGCCTGAGACGCCGGCAGGTGGCTTGTTGCTCAACGTGAAGGCGTGTGGACTGTGTGGGTCGGATTTGCGCACGCTGCGCAGCGGCCATCGCAAGGTGACTTTTCCCTATGTGATCGGCCATGAAATCTGTGGCGTGGTGGCGGAGACGGGGCCGGGTTATGCAGGCCCGTGGCAGGTGGGCGACCTGTTGAGCATGGGACCTGTCGTCTATTGCGGACGCTGCGACTTCTGTCTGGAAGGTCAGTTCGAGCTATGCGAAAACTACCGTGAGATTGCGCAGGCGTGGCCTGGTGGGCTGGCGGAGCAGATGGCAGTGCCGCCGGAAGCGATCCAGCTTGGCGTGATCGAGCGCGTGCCGCCGGGCGTCGATCCGGGCAACGCCGCCATTGCAGAGCCGATCTCCTCGTGCCTCAACGCACAGGAACGCGGCAAGGTGGGGCTTGGAGATACAGTTGTGATCATCGGGTCGGGGCCGATCGGTTGCATCCACATTGCGCTGGCGCGGCTGCACGGCGCCGATCGCGTCATCATTGCCGACATCAACGCCGAGCGGTTGCGGCTGGCCGCGCCCTTTGAACCAGACGCCGCCATTGATGTCTCCAAGGCCGACCTGGTGAGCGAGGTGCGCCGGCTGACCAACGGCAAGGGCGCCGACGTGATCGTAACCGCGACGCCGGCGCCAGCAGCGGTTGTGCAGGCGGTGGAGATGGCGCGCAAGGGCGGGCGCATCCTGCTCTTTGGCGGGTTGCCCAAAGACGACAGCAAGCCGCCGGTGGACATGAACATCGTCCACTACAACGCGCTGGCGCTGATCGGCACGACCACCTTTGCCCCGCGCCATTACCGACTGGCGGTCAAGCTGGCTGCGTCCAACCGCATTCCGGTGGACAAGCTCATCACCCATCGTTTCCCGCTGGCGGAGTTCAAGCAAGGGGCAATGATGGCGTTGGAAGGCAAGGTGTTGAAGGCAGTTTTTCAACCGTGAGGTTTGTTACTGATAGTAACTTATTCAGTCACTCCCAGTAGACGAAATCGAGGTGAACCAATGAAACATGCAAAACCCACGCTCGGCGTCATCGTCGGCAACCGCAACTTCTTTGCCGACTCGCTTGTCGCTGAGGGACGCAAGAAGATTCTGGCAAAGTTGGCGGAATTTGGCATCGACGTCGTGATCGTCGACGAGCAGACAACCAAGCTCGGCGCAGTCGAAACCTGGTCCGATTCCCAGAAATGCGCCGACCTCTTTAAGCGCAACCGCGACCGCATCGACGGCATCCTGGTGACGCTGCCTAACTTTGGCGACGAAAAGGGCATTGCCGATGCGATCCAGCTTTCCGGGCTGAACGTGCCGGTGTTGGTGCACGCTTTCCCGGATACGATCAGCGAGCTGACAGTGGCTGGTCGCCGCGACGCCTTTTGCGGCAAATTTTCGGTCACGAACAACCTCTATCAGTACGGCATCAAGTTCAGCCTGACCCAGAATCACACCGTCGATCCGGACAGTGATGCGTTCAAGCGCGAGATCGATCGCTTCGTGCGCCTGTGTCGCACGGTGGGCGGGATGCGCTCGGCGCGGTTGGGCGCAGTCGGCGCGCGACCCAACGCGTTCCAGACAGTGCGCTATAGCGAGAAGCTCTTCCAGGCGTCGGGGATCAACGTTTCGACGATGGATCTCTCCGAAGTGATCGGCAAGGCGCAGAAACTGGACAACGCCGATGCCCGCGTCAAGGGCAAGGTCGATGAGATCAAAGGCTATGCGGTCAACCGCGGCGCGCCGGAGGAGAAGCTGGCGCTGATGGCGAAGCTGGCGATTGTGCTCGACGACTGGATGAACGCCAATTCGATCGATGCCACCGCACTGCAGTGTTGGGATTCGATCCAGCAGAACTACGGCATCAATGTCTGCACGGTGATGAGCATGATGAGCGAGCGGCTGATGCCGAGCGCGTGCGAGGTGGACATCGCCGGCACAGCCTCGATGTACGCATTAACGCTCGCCGCCGGGATGCCGGCTGCGCTGGTGGACTGGAACAACAACTATAACGACGAACCGAACAAGTGCCTCTATTTCCACTGTGGCAACTGGGCGAAGAGTTTGATCTCCGAGATCGAACTGATTTCGGCGGAAGTGCTCGGCGCCACGCTGGGGTCGGACAACACGTGGGGTGCGATCCAGGGCCGCACACCGCCGGGGCCGCTCACCTATGCCCGCATCGACACCGACGACCGCCGCGGCGTCATCCACACCTACGTCGGCGAAGGTCGCTTCACCGACGATCCACTCTCCACTATTTCCGGTTCGCACGCAGTCGTTGAGGTGCCGGAATTGCAGAAATTGCTGCGCACGATTTGTCGCAACGGCTTCGCCCATCACGCTGCTATGACGCGGTCGCACGTCGCAGGCGTGTTGGCGGAAGCGTTCGAGACCTACCTCGGATGGGAAGTGTATCACCACGCATGAGCACAGATGTGGCGGTGATATTTGTGGCGGTGAGAGCGGAAGGAGGTTGTGCATGGGTTGATGCAAGAAAGACTTATGCGCTCTGTATACCGTTATCCGATCGTGTTTGGAGGCAGATTCTCAGGAGGAAAGCATGAATTCAAACAATTTAAGCCGGCGCGACTTTTTGCGCATCAGCGCGCTCACGGCGGTCAGCGTGACTATGGCAGGCTGTGCGACGCCCGCCGCCGGGCCTGCGCCTGCGGCGGTGACACAGGCGCCAGCAGCCTCGGCGCCGGAAGCGGCAGCCGTCACGCTGGACGTGATGTCCCTGGCTGAGTACGAGGCGCCCTATCGAGAGATCTGGAACTATTTCCAGTCGCAGAATCCATCCATCAAGATCAATGTCTTCTCGATCAATGAAGATACGGCGGCTGCACACGAAGCAAAAGTGGCGGGCGGCTATCTTCCGGCTATCGAGTTGACTCAGGAGATGCAGATCTTCTTTGACAAGAGCAACTACGAGATGGCGGTCAACCTTGGCGAGATCCCCTTTGAGTGGTGGGACCGTTGGGAGTTTGACGTCAAGAATATGTGGTCCGACTTGCACAACCTGCCTGGCCCCCGCTCGCTGGACTTCTTCCAGGGCTTTGTGATGACCTGGCAGTACAACAAAGAGCTGATGGACAAAGCAGGGCTGGACCCGCAGCGCGATGTCAAGACCTGGGACGACTTGAAGAAATGGCTGGCAACCGGCGCCGAATGGGCCGCCAAGACCGACGGCGTGGAGTGGTTCTACAACCAGGCCTGGCACAACTGGATTTTTGGCAACAATTACTCGGATGCGATCCCGCTGGCATTCGCCGACGGGCAGCGCGATCGCCAGCGCGACTGCTGGCTGGGCAAAGCCAAGTTCAACGCCGAGGACTCACCCTATCGTCACTTCTATGAGTTCTTCAAGGAAGCCAACGACAACGGCTGGATGCCGCCCAGCATGTGGACGCGGCAATGGGAAGGCGACATGGAGGCCTCCTACATTGCCGGTAAGTCCGTCATGATGCTGCATGGACCGTGGGTGTGGGACAAGGCGTTGGCCGCCGGCTCGGACTTTGCGGTGCGCAACATGCAGGCCGGCCTGCCCGCCACGCCGCCCGCCGAGGGTCAGGGGGTGTGGATGCAAAGTGCGCTGCCGCCGAACATCGACAACCAGTGGTTCATCCGCGCCGGCAACGAAAACACGCCGTACTGGGATCAGACCGTCTATGCATGGAACTGGTTCTTTAGCCCCGAAGCTGTCCCAATGCGAGCACAGGCGGAAGGTCGCGTGCCGCTCTACAAGCTCGACGAGCCGCTCGACCTGCAGGGACCGCAATATCAGCAGGTGCTCAAAGAAATCGGCGAACCGGGCGGCAAATGGGAGAACGTCCAGTTCGAGCAGGGCTTGACCGGAAACATTGCCGCCGGGCCATATCGCAAGAAGGGATCGCGCGGCGTATGGGACTGGGAATCCAACGGCAACAACGAAGTCTTTGCGCAACTGCTGACAGGCAGGATCACCGTTCAAGAGGCATTGGACATCGCCCAGCGCAACTGGGATGAGAGCTTTGAGGGATTGCCCGCAAGCTGATCGCTTGTTCATTCTCACCTTCCAGGAAGCTTGCAAGCTTCCTGGAAGGTGAATCAGTAGCCGCCAGGAGAATGCACCACCGATGACATACACCAGGATCGCCCAAAGGGAAGGCGTTGAGCAGAATACGACGCGCAAAGCCAGCGTGTTGGAGCGGCGGCGCATCCTGCGCGACTGGCTCTTTATTTTGCCGCAGTTCTCGCTCTATGTGTTGCTGACCATCGTGCCGTTCATCGTTGCGATTCCGATTCTGTTCACAGACATGGCTTCGTTCACAGATCCGACCGTTGCGCCGGTTGGGCTGAGAAACTTCACGGCGCTCTTCACCGATCCAAGCGTCCAGGCCGATTATTTCCCAGCGCTGCGCCGCACCCTGGTCTTTGTCGTGCTCAACTACACGACTGTCTATATTTTTGGACTGACGCTGGCGTTGTTGATGTTCGAGGTGGGTTTTCGCGGCGGCTTCTTCACAATCGTCTATCTTCCGCTCATGGTCTCTGGCCTGGCGGTCGGCTACATGGCGGTGATGCTCTTCTCGCGCGAGACGGGCACCGCCAATTTGCTCCTGCGTCAGCTCGGGTTGATCCAGACGCCCATCGACATCTACTCGCCGGAAGGAACGGCTTTCATCTTGCCGCTGTTGGTTGGCTGGCGCTACGCAGGCTACAACATGGCGATCTTTCTCTCGGGCCTGCTTTCCATTCCGAACGAGACGATCGAAGCGTCGATCGTGGACGGCGCCAACTACTGGCAAAGACTATGGAAGGTCTACTTTCCGCAGATGTTGCCTGCTTTCATCCTGGCGACAACGATGTGTCTGATCGGCTCATTCGCCGTCTTCGACGAATTGGTGGCAATGGGCGCGCTCTACGTCAACCCAGAAGCCAAGCTGCTCAGCATCCTCTTTTTTACGTATGGGTTTCAGGTCAATCGGTTGGCGATGGGGATGACGCTGGCGGTGATCACTTTTGTGCCGCTGGTGATCTTGGGCGTCTTTTTGCAGCGGCTGCAACGCCGGCTGCAATACTGAATTAGAGAGGATCGGAACGAACATGACTGCAGCAACTGAACGACAGCTCCCCCCTCCACCGCGCAAACGCGGTCTGGGCATTGCTGGCCGGCGGCGCCTGTTGCGCGTGATCGCCCTCATCGTCATGCTCGTCTATACGGTGCTTACGCTCTTTCCATTTTATGCGCTTTTCGTGCGCTCTTTTGTGAGCACCAGAGACGCCGCTCAACTGCATCTATGGATTCCCGAAGCTGCTGAAGTGAGCATGGACATGCAGGTCGGCAATCTCGGCGTCTTCTACAACCTGGATATGGCGGTCATCAAGGATGCGTTTGGTATTCCGCAAACTGAATTTTTGATGGCGCGCACCACGCTGCGTCAGGTGGCGGAAAAATACAACATCCCAGAGCAGCAAATCAAGGACTACTTCGAGGGGTTCTACACCTTCAATGGCTGGCGCACGCTCCTGACCGGCAGTCTTTATGGCACGACTTTTTGGGCGGCGCTTGGACGCACGTTGTTGATCACGGTCATCAGCCTGACGTTGGCGATTATTTTATCGATCTTCACCGGCTATGGGCTTTCCGGCCTGCGTCGACGCGATCAAATGTTCGTCTACAACATCTATCTCCTGCAGATGGTCATTCCGGCGATGCTGATTCTGCTGCCCCAATTTCTGATCTTCCAGTGGTTCTTCCGTCTCTTTCCAGGCTACAACGATCCTGGCGCAACGCGTTGGGGTTTGCAATTGCTCTCGATCATCCTGATCAACATCAAGGGGACGGCGCTTTCCACCATGATCTTCACAGCCGCCATCTCCGCCGTGCCGAAAGAGTTGGAAGATTCAGCCAGCATCGACGGCGCGTCGAGCTGGCAGTATGTCCGCTACATTTTGCTGCCGCTGCTCAAGGTGCCGATCGTCAGCATCATCGTGATCATGCTGCCGCTGATCTACAACCAGTTCCTGGAGCCGTATGTCTATCTCGACCCGGCGAACACGACGCTGCTGCCCTTCATTCAGAGCGCGGTCGGGCAGTTCTCGACCAATTTCCAATTGATCTATTCGGCGATTTTGGCTTCCGTGCTGCCGCTGGTGCTGGTCTATTTGATGTTCCGCCGCTTCTTTGTCGAAGGCGTCATGGCCGGCGCAATCAAGGGATAGAACGCGATGTCGAACAACCTGCGTCTGCCGCCGGTTTTCCAGCCCACAACCTACCGCGCCTTCATGGCGGGCGCTGACCGCATCGTCGCCACGATTCGCCCAACGCTTGGGCCGGTGGCGCGCACGGTGGCGATCCAGCGCCCGCTTGACCAACGCGGCCCCGAACTGCTCGACAACGGCGGCGTCATTGCCAAACGCATCATTCAATTGCCCGACTACCGCGCCGATGTCGGCGCCATGTTTGTGCGCGACATGCTCTGGCGGCTGCAGGAACAGGAGGGCGACGGCACGGCTACGGCCGCCGTGCTCTTTCAGGCGACCTTCAACGAGGGCGTGCGGCTGGTGGCCGCCGGTCTCAACGCGCGACGGCTGCAAGGCTTTCTAGAAGAAGGCATCGAGGTCATCCTCAACGAGCTGCGCCGCCAAACCGTTCCTGTAAATGATGCACACCACCTGGCGCAGGTCGCGTTCACTGTCTGCCAGGATCGCGAACTCAGCGACTTGCTCGGTGAGATTTTCGACATCGTGGGCGGCTACGGCCGGCTAGAGATTCGCGAAGGCAGCAGCCGCGGGTTGGAACGTGAATATGTCGAGGGCATCTACTGGGAGCGCGGTCTCCTCTCGCGCCAGATGGTCGCTGACCCGCAGCGGCTGCGCAGCGAGCTGGAAGACGCCGCCATCGTGCTCAGCGACCTGAACATCCAGGAGCCTCAGCAGATTCTGCCCGTGCTCGTCACCGCGTTTCAGGCTGGACTGAAGCGGCTGCTGATCGTCGCCGACGAGATCGCCGACAGCGCTCTTTCGTTGCTGCTCGCCAACAGCAAACCCGACCACATGCAGATTCTGGCGGTCAAGACGCCGGGCTTTGGCCGCGAACAGCAAGCTGACTTTCTGGTCGACGCCGCCGTGCTCTGTGGCGGGCGCCCCTTCTTGCGCGCCACGGGTGACACCTTCAAGGCGATCCGCAGCGAGGACTTTGGCCGTGCGCGGCGGGTCTGGGCGGATTTGCGCAGCTTCGGGCTGATTGGCGGCATGGGCGATCCACGTCAATTGCGCCGTCATCTTGCCGCACTGCGCGCCGCGCACAGCGAGACCGATGACCTTGCCCTGCGCGGCAAGCTCCATGAACGCATCGGCCGACTGATGGGTGGTTCGGCGACCTTGCGCGTGGGCGGCGTCACCGTGCGCGACATCGAGGCGCGCAAAGAACTGGCAGAACGCACCGCCGCGGCCGTGCGCGGCGCCATGCAGGAAGGGGTCGTGCCCGGCGGCGGCGTGGCGCTGCTTGCCTGCCGCCCCGCCCTCCAACGCTGCATCGACGCCACACATGACCCCGAAGCGCGCGCCGCCTACCGGATTCTGCTGCGCGCCGTCGCCGAACCACTGCGCACGATTGTCGCCAATGCCGGTTACGACCCAAGCGATGCGCTGGCTGAGGTGCGCATGGCAGGTCCTGACTACGGCTTCGATGTGCTGACAGGACGAGTGACAGCGATGGGCGCGGCGGGCATCACAGATCCTGCCAACGTGGTCAAGGCGGCGACCTACGCCGGGCTGACTAGCGCCGCGCTTGCGCTGACCATCGACGTGATGGTGCATCGCACCGAGCAGCCTGCGCACGCTACGCCGCCGTCGCCCGCCAGGAGGAAGCGACTATGACGCGCATCACACAAGCGGCAACCGGGCTGGGTGCGATCCAGGCAGTCGCGGCGTCGCCCACCTTTGCGCAGGATGGACTCTGCTTTGCGGCTGGCAGCGATGGGCTGCGCGTCTCCACCGATGGCGGGATCATCTGGCGCGATGCCTATGCCACGCTTGGCTTGCGCGCGCCGCTGACGACGGCTGCCCTGGCGTTCTCACCGTCGTATGCGCAGGATCGCGTGCAGCGCGCTGAGGGTGATCGCACAATCTTTGCCGGCGCCGTGGGTGGGGTGCTGCGTTCGCACGACGAGGGCCAGACATGGCGCATCGCCAGCCTGCCGTCCCCGCCGCCGTTTGTGACCGCGCTGGCAGTCTCGCCGCACTATCTGGAGGATGGGCTGGTCTTCGCCGGCACGATGGAGGACGGCGTGCTGCGCTCTTGGGATCGCGGCGACAGTTGGGCGGCGTGGAACTTTGGCTTGCTCGACCTGAATGTCTACGCCCTGGCGATCTCGCCGGAGTTCGCCCGCGACGACACGCTCTATGTCGGCGTCGACAGCGGCGTTTTCCGCAGCAGCAACGGCGGCCGCGCCTGGCGCGAGACATCCTTCCCGATGGAGTGCGCGCCGGTGCTGAGTCTGGCGATCTCCCCCAATTTCGCAGCCGACGGCGTGATCTTCGCCGGAACCGAAGCCAGCGAGCTGTGGATGTCGGCTGACCGCGGCGTCACCTGGCGCGGGTTGTCGGGGTGGGAGGCGCCGGGTCCCATCAACGCGCTCATGCTGGCGCCGACCGACGCACAGGAGCTGGCGATCCTGGCAGTGACCGACGCTGCGCTCTGTCTGTCGCAGGACGGCGGCGCATCCTGGCAGGTTCAATGCAGCGCCGAGTTGAGAGGCGTCACCTGCGCCGCAGCGCCGGCCGGCGTCGAACCCGGCGCGCAGGTGCTGCTTGGGACGGGCGATGGGCGCGTGCTTGTGTGCGCGTTGTGAAACCGCTTGCGCTTCCACATAGGAGATTGAGTGATGCAGACCATGCAGGCAGTGCGCAAGATTGCGCCAGGAAAGGGTCATGTCGCCCTATGCGAAGTGCCCATTCCCGAAATCGGGCCGGATGAGGTGCTGATGAAGGTCTATGCGGCAGGCATCTGCGGCAGCGATCTTCTGATCCAGGAGGATCGTCATTTCTACAGGGCGCCGGTCACACAAGGGCATGAGTTTTCGGGCGTCGCCGCCAAAGTAGGCCGGAACGTCAAGCGCGTCAAAGAAGGCGACAAGTTCGTCGCCGACATCGAATGCGGTAAGGGTGAGTGGCTCGGCGTCACCGTCGACGGCGCATTTGCGCCCTACATGCGCGTGCCCGAACACGTGATTTATCCGATTGCGCCGCACGTGCCCATCGAACATGCCGGTATGGCGGAGCTGGTCGTCGCCACCCATCACCTGATCCAGGAGCGGGCGCAGGTGCGCGTTGGCGACGACGTGGTGATCGTGGGGCCAGGCCCGATGGGCATTGTCGCTACGCAGTACGCCAAACTCTGCGGCGCACGGCAGGTGATCCTGATCGGTCTCAAGAGTGACGAAAAACGCCTCGCCATCGGGCGACAGGTGGGCGCCGATATCACGATCTACGCCGAAGACGACCCCGGCAAACAGGTAATGGAATTGACAGGCGGCAAGGGCGCTGAGTTCGTGCTTGAATGCTCGGCGAGCGGGTCGGGTGTGCAACACGCCATCGACTGTGCGCGCAAAGCATACGAGGGACCGGGCGGCAAGGGTGTGGTCGTGTTCATCAGCCTGTGGGGTCAGCCGATCACCGTCAACCTGGATCAGGTCAGCCTGGGACAACTGGACATCCGCGGCAGTTGGAGCTGGAATGGACGCGAGACCTGGGAGCACGCGGTCGATCTGATCAACCGCGGTCTGTTCCAGTTTGCGCCGCTGATCACCGGCCATTACCGTCTGGATGAATGGGAGACGGCGTTCGAGAATCTGCGCGCCAAACGCGACCTCAAAGCGATGTTTCTGCCCAATGGCGCCGGCTGGGCGCAGTAGCAATCGGCTCAAAGGATAAGATAGCAATGAATAAGCTCAGATACAGTTACTTTCAACTTACCTTTGGTCAGGACGAAGCGTATCTGCACCCCGAGCGCAGTTACGCGCGTCTCGCCCGCTGCGGCTACGACGCCATCGAGATCGCGCCGCCCAAAGGACGCTACGGGCTGGGCGTGAAGATGGAGCAGTACGTTGAAACGCACCGGCGGCTCAAGGCGGAGTACAGCCTGGCGGTCTCCTGCATCAATGAATGTTGGGGCGAAATGTGGGATCCTTACTCGCCCACCTTCAAGACGCTCACCGAGCAGAAGACCGCCGACCTTGCCGTTGCCGAGACGCGCAGCACCATCGACTTCGCCGCCGAACTGGACGCGCCCTGCGTGACCATCGCCGTGGCGATCCACGCGCCGGTCGACGCCCGCAATGTTGCAGAATGCACTGCCATCGCCGTCGATGCCCTGCGCCGCATGGCGGACTATGCGCGCACGCGCCATGTGCGGCTCGTCTTCGAAGCCACCAACCATCTGGAGATGGGCAAATTTGTCAACACCGCCGCCAACCACAAGCGCATGATCGCCCTGACCGGCTGCGACAACATCGGCATTCAGCTTGATTGGTTCCACGTCAATCTCGAAGAACTCGATCCGTATGAGGCGGTGATGGATGCTCAGCCGCTGCTCTGGCATCTGCATTTCCGCGACTCCAACTCCTTGACGCCGGGCTACGGCAAGACCGATTTCAAAGCAGTGATGCGGGCGCTCAAGAAAACGGGCTACAGCGGCTATT
Source organism: Chloroflexota bacterium (assembly GCA_016861025.1). Taxonomy (GTDB): domain Bacteria; phylum Chloroflexota; class Anaerolineae; order Caldilineales; family Caldilineaceae; genus Caldilinea. Next base: position 8,020 of record BOKO01000020.1, on the reverse strand, counting down.
GCACCATCGAAAGCGCGCCGATGATCCCCGACCCGGATACAGCGGCGCGCGACGGCATTGACTATCTGAAATTCATGGAGCGGATCGCTGAGTACCAGATCAGCCCGGAATTTCCCAACGGCTACGCGCTGCCCATTGCGTAGGTTCACCAAAGTGAGGTGTGTATGAGTGACTTTCTGCTTGGCATTGACTATGGCACCGGCGGCGCCAAGGCGTGCATCATCGACACGCAGGGGCAGGTGTTGGGCTTTGGCTTCAAGGAGTATCCCTTCTTTCACGACAAGCCCGGCTGGTCCGAGCATGACCCTGTGCTCTATTGGAGCATCGCCTGTGAGTTGATCCAATCGTGCCTGATGCAGGCGCGTATCGACCCCAAGGAGATTCGCGGCGTGGCCGTCTCCTCGGCGCTGCCCTCGATGGTGATGGTCGACCGGCAGCACAACCCGATCCACCGCGCCTACAACTTGATGGATCGCCGCGCGGTCGAGCAGGTGCGTTGGCTTAAGGAGCATGTCGGCGAGGAGCGCATTCTCAAACTGACCGGCAACCGCATTGAGGATCATCCGAGCATCGTCAACCTGTTGTGGGAAAAACAGAACCGTCCCGACAGTTATGCGCACATCTGGAAGGCGCTGACCATCGACGGCTTCATCACGCTCAAGCTGACGGGCAAGCCGGTCGCCAACTACGGCGCGGCGGCGTTCTATGGCGTCGCCTACGACCTGTTGGGCGAGCGCTTCGACGCGACGCTGCTGGCGGAGATCGGCATCGACCCGGCGATCCTGCCGCCGTTGGCACGCTGCGAGGCAATCATCGGCGAAGTGACGAGCGAAGCTGCGTCCGCCACCGGGCTGGCGGCAGGTGCGCCGGTCGCGGTCGGGCAGGTGGATTTCAACGCCAGCTGTATTGCCGCCGGCATCACCGCCGAGGGCGACATCATGAGCAACCTGGGCACGGTCGGCAACTTCGGCGTGGTGCACAAGAGCCGCGAGTTCAACTTCTCGCCGGTCGGGCTGTCGATGATCAACCTGGCGTTCACCATCGACTCCGCCAACACCTACATCACTATCCCGTCGACGACGACCGGCGGGCAGTCGATCCGCTATCTGCGCGACCAGTTCTCGCAGTATGAAGTCGATGTCGAGCGCGTGTTAGGCGTCAGTTCCTACGACCTGCTCAACATGCAGGCGGAAAAGGCGCCGCCGGGCAGCGACGGGCTGATCATCCTGCCCTACCTGATGGGCGAACGCACGCCGATCTGGGACACGCAGGCGCGCGGCGTGGTCTTTGGGCTGTCGCTGAACCACACCAAAGGACATCTGGTGCGCGCCATGATGGAGGCGGTCGCCTATGCGCTCTACGACTCCTACCAGTTGATTCTGAAGTCGGGGCTGCCGATCAACTACCCGCTCGTACTCAACGAAGGCGGCGCGGTGAGCAAGCTCTGGCGGCAGATCATCACCGATGTCTTCAACACGCCGACGGTGCTGGTCAAGCGACGCACAGGCGCACCCTTTGGCGACGCCATCCTTGCCGGCGTGGCGACGGGCGTCTTCAAGGATTTTAGTGTGGCGAAGCAGTGGGCTGAGTATGTGGCGCGCATGGAGCCGAACGCCGAGAACCACGCCCGCTACATGGAGTACTTTGGTCTGTACAAGCAGATTTACGGACACGTCAAAGAGGATTTTGTCGAGCTGGCGCGGATTCGCGGCAAGTATCAAGAATAGAACGCTGATGACGCGGATTCAGCGGATTAGCGCGGATTTTCCTGATCCGCGCCTATCCGCCCGATCCGCTAAATCCGCGTTCTATCAGGAGTGAGTCTATGGCGCACGTTGGGGCAAAGCAGATTCTCAGCAAGGCGCGGCAGGAAGGCTACGGCGTTCCGTGTCTGCTGGCGGGCAACCTGGAGATGTTGATCGGCGCAGTGCAGGCTGCCGAAGCGGTCGGCGCGCCCTTGATCCTGGCGTACAACGCCCAGGTGACGCCGCAGATTCCCATGCACCTGATCGCACCGGCCATGGTGAAAGCCGCGGAAAGCGCCTGCATTTCGGTCGCCACCATTCTGGATCATGGTGCAGACCTGGCGAGCGTCGAGCAGGCGATTGCGTGCGGTTTCTCGACGGTCATGTACGATGGCTCATCGCTCCCGTTCGAGGAGAACATGCGCAGGACTCATGAGGTTGTGCGCATTGCCCATGCCCACGGCGTGGATGTCGAAGGCGAACTGGGCGCCGTCGGCGGCTCTTCGGTCGAGCTTGGCTACGGCTATGTACATGGCGAATTCACCGATCCCGATCAGGCGGTCGAGTTCGTGACGCGCACCGGCGTCGATGTGCTGGCGATCTCCTTTGGCAACCTGCACGGACTCTACGATGGCGCACCCGATCTCGACCTGGCGCGTGTGCGGGCGATTGCTGGACGCATCGCTGCGCCGCTTGCGATGCACGGCGCATCCGGCCTGCCCGACGCAACCTACGCCGCCGTGATTGGAGCAGGGATCAGCAAGATCAACTACTACACGGCGATGGCGCGGACGGTCACACACAGCCTGCGCGATGTTCTCGCGGCAGCTGAGGACACCGACCTGGTTTACCACCACGTGATCGCCTTAACGATTGAGCGATTCGCCAGCGAAACGCGCCGGCTGCTCCATCTGCTGAGAAAGCCGATTGCCGCAGCCGATTGAAGCATTCATCTCTGTCCTCATCGATTCCATAACGAACCAGCAGGACAGGTCAGTTTGAGCGTCGCGAGAGCATTATGCACCCAGGAGGAGGGGCAGGGGATGGAGTGACGAGATCAAAAAGCAGTATCTCATCGAACATTGTTGTCTGTGTTCAATTTATCTGTTCAGGAGGAAAGACATGTTTGATCGCAAGAATGTTATGAAGTTGTTGGCGCTTGCCGTACTCGTGTCGCTGTTGGCGAGCGCCTGTGTCGCTACACCACCGCAATCGGCTGCGCCGTCCAGTGAACAGCCTTCGGCTGGTGCAGCCGCACAGCCTGCGGCTGGCGGCGAACAAATCACGTTGCGTTGGGCAAACATCATTGACGCCACCGGCCAGGAGCAATGGCAGGCAGTCGTCGATGCGTTCCAGGCAAAGCACCCGAATATCAGGGTTGTCAGCGAATCGACCGCAGGCAGCGGCGCGGCTGTCTACCCGGATGTGCTCAAGACCTCGATGGCTTCGGGCAGTCCGCCGGATCTCTTCTTCATGTGGGGCGGCTCGATTGCGCAGCCCTTCATCGACGCCGGTCAGGTGATGGAGCTTGGCCCTTATTACGCGCAATATGGATGGGACGGCAAGTTTGCGCCGTGGGTCGTCGAGCGCATCAAGTCGGATGGCAAGCTCTACGGCGTCCCCTATCATGCGCTGGGCATGGGCTTCTGGTACAACAAGACGCTGTGGGATGAAAAAGGCTGGACTGTGCCCACCACCTTTGCCGAGCAGGAAGAGCTGTGCGCCAAGATGAAGGAAGCGGGCATGTACTGTGTGAGCATGGGTGGCAAGTTCGGCTGGCACACGATGCGCGTCCTCGACTATTTCCTGGAACACCACTGTGGGCCAGAAGTGCACGATCAACTCAATCGGCTGGAAGTAAGCTGGGATCAGCAGTGTGTGATCGATTCATACGCCTCCTTCCAGAAATGGGTTGACAACGGCTGGGTGGTGCCGGACTTCCTGACCATCTCACCTGATGACTCGCGCTTCCCCTTCTTCGCTGGCGAAGCTGGCCTTGTGCTGGAAGGCGTCTGGTATGAAGGCGTGCTCAAGAACAACGAGCAGAATGTCGCTGACTACGATTTCTATCTGCCTCCCACAGATCACGAACCGCTGCGCTTCTCAGCATTCCCAGAGCAGTGGATGATCCCGAGCGGCGCCGCAAACCCGGATGCCGCTGCGCTCTTCATCGACTTTATCACCAGCCCTGAGGTGCAGAAGCAGTTCCCGATCAACGACTTTGCCAACTCGGCGACGATCGGCGTGAACCCAGACTGCAACGAATGGCCGTTGTCGTGCAAGTGGCGCGAGATCATTCTGACTGCCGAAGACACCTATCCGCCGACCGATCAGGCGTTTGTCAAGGAGTTGATGGATGGCTTCTTCGAGGTGCAGGATGCCATTGTCGCCAAACGCTTGACCCCGGAGGAGGGCGCCCGACTGATGCAGCAGCGCGCCGAGGAATGGTTGGCTCGTCAGTAGCATTTGATGTAGTCGAGTAAACGCTGATCTCCCAGCCTGATGGACTCGGTCCACCAGGCTGGGAGATTGTGCGATCTTTGAAGCGGGAAACGAACAATTCATGTCGACCATCACCAAGACATCACCCAACCACCGAGCGACGCATCGGCGCAGACGATTGCATCTGACGCCCTATCTTTTTCTGGCGCCAGCGCTGATCTGGTACCTGGTGTTTCTGGTCTATCCCATGTATCAATCGCTGACGATCAGCTTTATGAGCTGGGATGGCCTCTCCGCCAACATTCGATTTATCGGGCTCGACAACTATCGACGCATCTTCTTTGAAGACGACACGGCGCGCCTGGCGCTGTGGAACAACATTCTCTGGACGCTGGGTACGCTGCTCATCCCAACCACGATTGGGCTGATGCTGGCGGTGGCGCTGGATCGCAAGCTGCGCGGACGCACGGCGCTGCGCGCCATCTTTTACGGCCCGGCGGTGCTGCCGCTGGTTGCGGTCGGCATGATCTGGGCGTGGATGTACAACCCGCAGTTCGGTTTCATCAACTATGTGCTCAAGGCAATCGGGCTGGGGTTTCTGGCGCGCGGCTGGTTGTCCGTCTACGAAACGGCGCTGCCCGCCACCTTTCTCACCGCTGTGTGGGGCGGCGTCGGCTTCCCGATGGTGCTCTATCTGGCGGCGCTGCAGGCGATTCCTCAAGAACAGTACGAAGCCGCCAAGATGGACGGCGCCAACGGTCGGCAGCTTTTTTGGAAGATCACGATGCCCTGGCTGCGCGAGGCGAACGTGATTGTTTTCTCGCTGGCCGTCATCAATTCCTTCAAGACGTTTGACCTGATCTACACGATGACCTATGGCGGTCCTGGGCGGGCGACGCAGGTGCTGGGCACATGGATGTATTTCCACGCCTTTCAATACTACAACGCCGGCTATGGCGCCGCCATCGCCTGGGTGATCGCCATCATCACCCTGGTCATGGCGATCCCGTATATTCAGCGCATGTCGCGGGATTGAGAAACGATGACCGGCCATAAGAACTCAGTAGACAACAGAAATGGCAGACAAGCTATTACGATGGACGACGCAATGACAGCAACAACCAACAGTGGGGCCAACGCCAAATCGCTGCATCGATCGGCGAGCATGAAGGCAGAACAGCGTTTCACCGACACGGTGCTGTATATCGTGTTGATTGCGATGGCGATTGTCTGGCTGGTGCCTTTCATCATCATCGTGTTGACGTCGGTGCGCAGCATGGGCGACCTGATCAGCAATGGCGTCTTTGCCTGGCCCAAGGAGATTGTGCTCAGCAACTTCGATCGGGCGTGGAATATTGGCAACTTTTCCACCTACTTCCGCAACAGCCTGATCCTGATCGTCTTCAAAGTGCCGCTTGGCATTGTCATTGCGTCGTTGGCCGCCTTCCCGCTCGCCAAGATGCAGTTTCGTTTTAGCAATATTATTTTTGTCTTCTTTCTGATCGGTCTGGCGATTCCGATCCACGTCACACTGACGCCGCTGTTGGTGATGATGAAACAGCTAGGCATTCAGGGCACGCTTGCCGCGTTGATCCCGCCCTACGTGGTCTTTGGCTTACCGTTCCAGATTTTTGTCATGCGTGGCTTCTTCCGCACCGTCCCCTCCGAGCTGTTGGAAGCAGCGCGTATCGACGGCGCCACTGAATGGGGCAACTTCTGGCGCATCCTCATGCCCCTCTCTGCGCCGGCGTTGGCGACGCTCTTTATCATCGACGCGCTCGCCACCTGGAACGAACTGTTGATCGCCCTGGTGCTGATCAGTTCCAACGACTCGCGCACAGTGCCGGTGGGTTTGCTGCAATTTCAAGGACAGTTCTCGTCGCAATACACGCAACTGATGGCGGGCGTGCTCATTTCAATCACGCCTATCATCTTGCTGTATATCTTCCTGCAACGCTACATGGTCGCCGGTCTGACTGCCGGCGCGCTCAAGGAGTAGCCAGGTTTTCTCGCAAAGGAATTTACCGAACATCATGCCTGCACACACCCACAACCAACCACCTCGACTTGCCGTCCACCCAGACGGCTTTCTCGTCACGGAAGAAGACCGCCCCTTCTTCTATCTGGCCGACACCGTCTGGATGGCTTTTGCCAATTTGACGGTGGACGAGTGGGTGCGTTATCTGGCGCATCGTCGGCTGCAGGGCTTCAATGCGCTCCAGATCAGCATTTTGCCGGTGACGCACGACACGAGCATTCGGAATGCATCGATTCAACGCCGACGTGTTGTTTCTGGCTGTCAAACCATCGAGTTGAAAGAAAGTTGAATGCTGATGAACGACATCATCCATCCATGGCGGCCAGTCGAACTGACCTTTACATCCGACCAGAACTACGCCAACCCGTACACGGATGTAGAAGTCTTTGTACACTTCCGTCATGAAAGCGGCGTCGAAATCGTGCGTCCGGGGTTCTGGGATGGCGAAAACCGCTGGAAGGTGCGCTTTGCCTCGCCCTTGCGCGCCGGGAGCTGGCAATGGCAGAGCGTCAGTGCGCCGTGCGATCCGGGGCTGCATGGACAGAACGGCATCTTGCACGTCGAAACGGTGGAGCCATCCAATCGCTTCGAGCGCCACGGTTTCTGGCGCATCCTACCCGGCGAACGTCATCTACGCTACGCCGACGGGACGCCTGCGCTCTTGGTGGCCGACACTGCCTGGGCGTTGCCCTGGCGCGCCACCCACGCTCAGTGCGAGGAATACGCTCAGCATCGCCAGGCGCAGGGCTTTAACGCAGCCTTGCTCATGTCCGTCCAACCCGATCGCCGCGCCCACGGTCCGCGCAATCGCACCGAGCACGACGGCTTCGACGTCGGTTTCGAGGACTTGCCAGACGGACACATCAATCAGATCAACATCGCCTACTTCCAGTATCTGGATGGGCTGGCGGATATTCTACGTCGCCATGAAATCGCGCCGGTCTGGAATCCGGTCTTTCATGGCTATGGCTGGAAGGGGCTGGACGTAGCTGGTCCGGTCATCCCACCCATCGAGTATGCTCGCTACTGTCGCTATCTGGTGGCGCGCTACGGCGCACAGCCGGCGATCTGGCTGGTGGCGGCGGACGGCGATGGGCTGGCGCCTGGCGTTGACCCCGGCGGATGGGAGATCGAACGGTGGGACGCCTATCAGCAGCCCACCGGCATTCACTATGCCCCACACCAGGATCCGTGGGCGTATCAGGATCGCCCGTGGCTCGACTTCCAGTGGTGTCAGACCGGGCATAACGGCGAGCATGTCCCACAGCGCGTGGCGATGATGTGGGAGAAACGCCCGATCAAAGCAGTTGCCAACGGCGAACCAACCTACGAACACATCGGCGCATTCGGGCGTGCAGCCGGCTGGTGGCAGGGACACGAAGCCTGGAGCAACCTGACGGCTGGCGGTGTGATGGGCGTTGTCTACGGCGCCGGCAGCCTGTGGCAGTGGCGGCTCGACGCTGAGGAAGAACACCAGGAATGGTGCATGGCGCGCCATGCAAGCTGGCGGGATGCGCTCTACTTTGAGGGAGCAAGCTACGTCGGTCTCCTCTCGCACATTTTCGATGGTCTGCCCTTTGCGGGCATGGCGCCCGACTATCGTCACACCTATGGGCGCGCCGGGCTGCTCGCGCCGGGCAAGCTGTTTGTCGTCTATCTGCCCAATGGCGGCGTGTTGCAGCTCGAACAGACGCGCAGACACAGCCTGCCCAGGCGCTATCGGGTGATCGACCCGACCACCGGCGCCGTACTGGCAAGCGGCGAGGGCCACGATCCGATTGAGACGACAGCCGAC
>BOKO01000019.1 GCA_016861025.1 Chloroflexota bacterium | reverse complement strand
CCCACAGTTTCGCCGATCCGGGCCTGAATATCGACCCTTTTCCCCCGTTTCGCAGGGTCGAACCCGCAAAAAAACAGGCCGCCGCTCGGCGACCTGCCTCCATCCCTGATTTATGAAATGCTCTCCTGGCGAGGATCATCGTTGTTCTGCCTCAGTGGCACCGCGCAGGGTCTCAGCCTCACTGTATGGGTCACAGTCCCCTGGCGAGGATCATCGTTGTTCTGCCAAGAGGCTGCGTGGGCAGAACACTTCGGCGAAGACAACAGTCACAGTCCCCTGGCGAGGATCATCGTTGTTCTGCCCACCGACACCCGCGCCATCAAGGCCGTCAAAGATGTAGTCACAGTCCCCTGGCGAGGATCATCGTTGTTCTGCCAGGGGTTGTAGCACGACCTGCTGCGGCTGGTGGTGAGGTCACAGTCCCCTGGCGAGGATCATCGTTGTTCTGCCCATTCAGTATCGCGACATCACTTCGGTCGACAAGCTCGTCACAGTCCCCTGGCGAGGATCATCGTTGTTCTGCCGACCTCACGACGAACAAGCACGCCATGCTCGCAATCGGTCACAGTCCCCTGGCGAGGATCATCGTTGTTCTGCCGTGTTGGTAGACCGCAATCCCAGCGATACCGACGAAGGGTCACAGTCCCCTGGCGAGGATCATCGTTGTTCTGCCGTACAGACCAACGAAGCAGTTCAGGCTCTTCCGTATCCGTCACAGTCCCCTGGCGAGGATCATCGTTGTTCTGCCCGGCGAATGGCAGGTCTGCCCCAGCGGCTTCACCGATGTCACAGTCCCCTGGCGAGGATCATCGTTGTTCTGCCTCCCCAACTGGATCAAGCTAGAGTAGTACGCCTTTTGTGTGTCACAGTCCCCTGGCGAGGATCATCGTTGTTCTGCCTATTGGAACCCTGGCGCCCCGGTTGCGGCAAGACTTTGTCGTCACAGTCCCCTGGCGAGGATCATCGTTGTTCTGCCGGCATTTGGTGACGGTCAGACGATGAACGAGAATGGGTCACAGTCCCCTGGCGAGGATCATCGTTGTTCTGCCTTGACAACCTCCGCAGTCGTGGAGGTGAAGGTACCCTGGTCACAGTCCCCTGGCGAGGATCATCGTTGTTCTGCCCAACACCGACGCGTCCGCAGAGAGCGCAACCGAAATGGTCACAGTCCCCTGGCGAGGATCATCGTTGTTCTGCCGGAAGATGAACGACTACGAGAAGGGCTGGCAACTGTTTGTCACAGTCCCCTGGCGAGGATCATCGTTGTTCTGCCTGGCAGCCCGGCGAGTTGCTCCGCAATGACGCGGGGCAGTCACAGTCCCCTGGCGAGGATCATCGTTGTTCTGCCCCTGAACCCATGCCCACGCCCGCCGAATCCCTGCTCTCGTCACAGTCCCCTGGCGAGGATCATCGTTGTTCTGCCCACTCATCGTACTGATTGCGGCGTTGCTCGCGCAGTTGGTCACAGTCCCCTGGCGAGGATCATCGTTGTTCTGCCGACTATTGAGGAATGGATGTTTGAAGACGGCGGCTGTGAGGTCACAGTCCCCTGGCGAGGATCATCGTTGTTCTGCCAAGAAAGGAGACTTTCAACAACTAAATACGCACAAGTGTCACAGTCCCCTGGCGAGGATCATCGTTGTTCTGCCGTATCGCCCTTCAGGAGCTTGGTGCCGCTCTGGCAAGTCACAGTCCCCTGGCGAGGATCATCGTTGTTCTGCCTAGCTACAACGAGGCAAGCTACACCGGCACGACGCATCGTCACAGTCCCCTGGCGAGGATCATCGTTGTTCTGCCCAACAGACGGCACTGTGACCGGTGTTTCCATGACCTACGTCACAGTCCCCTGGCGAGGATCATCGTTGTTCTGCCCACCTGTATCCCTGTGGAAACGGAGAGTTGGTGTACGTCACAGTCCCCTGGCGAGGATCATCGTTGTTCTGCCCTCCTGATCAAATCACAGTATGAACATGCAGTAACTGTCACAGTCCCCTGGCGAGGATCATCGTTGTTCTGCCTTTGAGGGAAGGAGGACCGGGCTTATGTATCCCACACGTCACAGTCCCCTGGCGAGGATCATCGTTGTTCTGCCTTGCAACCCCTTTGCACCATAAACCCTGCGCTTATTAGTCACAGTCCCCTGGCGAGGATCATCGTTGTTCTGCCGAGGGCTGGCGGGCGCATGGTGACGCTGCTAAAGATTGTCACAGTCCCCTGGCGAGGATCATCGTTGTTCTGCCTTGCTGCAAGGCCAGGCGGTGGCGCCGTTGGAAGATTGTCACAGTCCCCTGGCGAGGATCATCGTTGTTCTGCCCCTCATTTGCCCCAAAACCACACAGTAAGACGCCTTTGGGCAGCTCCGACCTCTGGTGACGCTGCACTTCTGGCCGGTTTTGCCACTTTTTGCTGAGACGCCGTCAACCTGCCCCCCGTAGCATCGTGCACCAGATACTTTCATAGTATACTCAACTCACATGTCCCGTCAAACTATCAAAAGAGTCTGCCATGCCTGCGCGCCCAATCTTCACCACCCCACCGTTGCCCGACCTGCTTGCCGCGCTTTCCTACGATGCCCTGCGTCGCATCGGCGCCTTCCTGGGTGTAGGGTTGCGCGGCGCCGGGCGCCATCGTAAGCGCACCTGGGTGCTCGCCATTGCTGCGTTCTGGGACGATCCTGACCGAGCGATAACGCACTGGGAAAAACTCTCGCCGCCAGCGCGCGCAGCTTACGCCCGCTTGCTCGCGGCGCCTGCTGCGCCGGCCGCGCTCTTTCTGTCTGAATATGGCGGTTTGCGCGCCCTGGCGCAACTTCACCCGCCCTTCTCCGGCGCCGAGCAGCTGTTTCTGAGCGGTCTCCTCCATGCCGTCGGCGGCGGCGCGCCACAGGCTGCACCACGGCTGTGCACCCCGCTCCTGGCGGTTGCACTTCAGGGCAATCCACCTGCGGCTGAGAGCGACGGCGTCGCTGAGGAGGGTCGCCCGCAACACACACCGCTGACTGTCCTGCATGACATCTCACAAACGCTTGCCTTTCTCTTGCAGCACCCAATGTTGCCGCTTCAGCACCGACGCTGGCTGCCACCTTCCGCGCTGCGCGCACTTAATCGGCGTCTGGCTGCACCCGCTTCGCTCGCTGCCCGCACCACGCATCGCCAGACGCCGACGCTCCGCACCCTCTGGTTTCTCGCCGTGCAAGCCAATCTGATCGACGGCGCCCATGTCACCGCTGCTGGCTGGGCGTGGGCGGCGCTCCCACCGGACGCACAACTTACCACCCTGTGGCGCGCCTGGCTCGGCGCAGGCGGCGCCGACGCAAGGCAGGCGTATCATCAGCCCGACGCCCACTGGGATGACGCCATCCGCACCCGCTGCGCAGCCTGGCTGGCGCACTGCGCAACGCCCTTTTCTGCGACCGACCTTGCCAATGCTCTCCTGAGCGATGAAACGCTGCCCGTCGCCTTTTTTATTGCGCATTTTCAGACATTGACAGAACTGGATCACGCCCTGGCGACGCTGCTCGATGAGCCTTTGACGGTGCTCGGCCTGGTCGAGCGCCATTCCCATGACCAGCACCGCGTCACGGCAACCGGACGCTGGTTGCTGAGCGCAGAGTCCCCGCCCTGGCTCGCCTGGAAACGTGGCGCCACATGCGCCGCGCACTGGCGCAGCGTCGCCGACGACAGTCTCTGCCTACAAGTGGCTTGGGACACTGCGCCGGACATCCAGTTGACGCTTGCTCAGTCCAGCGTGGTGGATGCGGACAAACCCGAAGGCGATGGTGTGCGCGACCATCGTTATTGTTTCACGTCGTCCAGCATCGCCCGCGCTGCCGGGCTGGGAGCAAGCATGGCCGCGCTCTGGCAAGCGCTGACTGCACTCGATCTACCGCTGCACAGCGCGGAGGCGCTGTGCTTACGCCGGTGGTGGGAGGAAGCTGCGGCTCCGATCCGCGTGACGCTGATGCCTGTTCTGCGCACCCACAGCGCGGCGCAGCTGTCGCACCTGGCGCAACAGGCGGCGATCCGGCCCTTTCTTGCCGAGGTGCTGGCGCCGACAGCCGCCATCGTGACCGGCGACATCGCCGCCCTGCTCGCCCGCCTGCGCGCTGCCGGGCTGGTTGTTGTCCCGGATGCCGCCGTCGATCCCACACCGGTTGATGACAGTGGCTTGCTCTGGCTTGCCGGCAAGTTGTATCAACACCTGGGGCGCTATCTGCCGTTGCCTGCCCCCATCGACACGCGCCTGCTCGACCGGCTCTTGACCAGCCAGCCGACCTGGCAACAGGCGCTGCTCCAGGCGCAATATGAACAGATTGTCGAACATCTGGCTGACCTGTTGGACAACCTGCCCTTCACACCGCCGCCCACTCCCACCGACCCGGCGACCTGGAAGGCGCTGATCCACACGGCGATTGAGCAGAAGCAGTCGCTACAGATCACCTACTTCAGCGCCGGTCGCAACCTGATCACACAGCGGCGCATCGAACCGTACTGGCTCGAAGAACATCGCGGCATCCTCTACGTGCGCGCGTACTGCCACAGCGCCGCGCGCGTGCTGACCTTTCGCCTGGATCGGATTCAGGCGATCGAAGCCGCTTCCCGGTCGTCAGATTGATGTCGGCGGTGCGACGACGCCACGCCGCTGCGAGCGGCGTCTACGCACGACCGCAATGCCGTAGCTGCGGCTCTCAGCCGCAGGTTCCCGGTCATCAAATTGATGTTGGCGGTGCGACTGCGAGCGGCGTCTACGCACGAATTTACACCACTACATACGCCCGTGACGCGTGGCGTTGCGCCAACCCCAACATCACCACCTTGTCAACGCACACATCACACAACCCGTAGATGCGCACATCGTCCTGGCGTTCGTCGATCAGCCGGCGCAGGAGGGCGCACAGCCTCTCCAGGTCGGCTTGCTTCAGGTCGCACTCGAAGACGCTGTACTGCACGCGCTTGCCAAAGCCGTTCAACGTCTTCATCACCTTTGTGCGGCGTCGGTCGTCGGGAATGTCATAGCTGACGACAAACCAGCGCCGACGGTTGCGCACGGTCAGGCTTTCGCCTGGCTCGATTGCACGCTGTCGCTCCCCATCCTTCCCGCCGCGCCCCTTTGCCATTGTCATTGCCTCCGATCAGTCACAAGTCACAATTCACAACTCACGAATCCCCCTTCTCCAAATACGCGCGCACCGCCTCCCACGGCAGCCCCGCCTGCCGCGCCAGCGCGTCCGCCAGACTGTTCCACGCGCGCGGCGCCAGCCGATATTCGACCGCTGGCAACGCTGCGACCATCTTCTGTGCGCGGCGGCGCCAGGTGCGCAGCGCCGCGCTTTGCACCCCAAAACGCCCGGTCATCTGACCGACCACCACCTCGCTGTCCAGCACGAAGACGGTCAGGCGGGCGCGCTGCCGCAACGCCAGCTCGGCGCCCAACAGCAGCCCGGCATACTCCGCCTCGTTGTTCGTCACCGGCGGCAGCGCGCGCCACGCCCAGTCGATCACTGCACCATCGTCGCGGCGCACCAATGCGCCACAGCCGGCGCCCATGCGCACGGAGAGCGGATGCGGCGCGGCCGGGTTGGTCTCCGGCAGCGCGCCCAACCCGCCGTCACAAAAGACCCAGATACGCGGCAACTGCCCCGCCAACCAGCGTCGCCAACTCATGCCAGCACCCCCACAAACGTTGTCTGCTCGCCGTTCACCACGCGTGCGTAGGCGCGCGTCTGCAGCTCGTAGCAATAGCGCAGCCGCTGGCGCGCCCCGCTCGGCTTGTGCGCCACTACATCGTCGGCGCGCGTCTCGTATGCCCCCACCACGCGCGGCATCAACCGCTCGCCGATCTCGACCGGGCGTTCGCTGCGGCCCGTGAAGGTGAATTCCTGCGGCGCAATTTTGCCGCGCAACACCAGGTCGAGCATAGCGTAATCGACCACCAGCGGGCGGAACTCCTCCATCAGGTCGAGCACCAGCGAAGGGCGCCCTGCCTCCAGCGCGTGCAGCGCACCGACATAAGGATCAAGCCCGACGCGCTGCACCGTGCTTTCGATGTCCTTTTGCAGCAGCGCATAGCCAAAGCTCAGCAGCGCGTTGAAGGGATCGGGCGGCGGATAATACTTGCGCCCCTCAAAGCTCCATGCCGGCGTCAGCAGACTGCGCAGCGCGCCAAAATAGAGCGCGCTGCCCTTGCCCTCGAAACCGCGCGCGGCGTCGAGCGTGGCCGCGCTGCTCACACTGCGCCCTATCTGCGCCACGCCCGCCGCCGCCGCCGTGAACGACTTCGCCAGCTTTGCATCGACCTGGGCGCTCAGCAATTCGAGCAGGATGCGCTGGTGATTGAGCTTCGCCTGCACAATCGCAATCGCCAGGCGCAAGGCGGCGCGCGCGTCGTCCGCGGCGCGCAGCTGTTTGTGACGCAACTGCGCCAGCTTTGAGCCATCCTTCTGCAGCCGCCCACGATAGCCGCCGCTCTGGCTGAGAAAGATGACGTCGATCTCGTGCTGCAACAGCAACGCCGCCGCCTGCGTGGTCAGTTGGACGTTGCCAAAAAGCACAACCTGCTCGATCTCGTGGATCGGCAGCGCGCTCAGCACCTGGGTTCGCCGCGTCTTGGGGTCGGTGCGCGTCACCTCCACCCGCTCCGCCTCCCGCCGGACAACTGTGCCCGGTTCACGCACATAGAGTACCGTCATGATTTTCACCTTTCGATCGTGAATCGTGGTGCGTGTTCCGTATTGCGTATTGCGTGTTACGTGCGACTTGCCCGATCACGCACCACGCAACACGCACCACACAATCTATTTCACCCTCCCGCCAATCGATGACACTCGTTGCGGATAAAGAAATGTCCCAGCCAGGCGAAGCCCTGGTCGAAATGGACGATCTGCGTCTTCTGCGGGTGCAATTCCAGCCCCAGCCGCTGCAAGGCGGCTTGCGCCTGCGAGAGTGCAGACTGGGCGTCGGCGCGGCGTCGGCAGCAGATCACAAAATCGTCGGCGTAACGCACCAATGCCAGACCGCGCGCAGTCAGCGCCTGATCGAGGGAGTGCAGATAGATATTCGCCAGCAGCGGCGAAAGCACGCTGCCCTGGCTGGCGCCGGCGCGACGCGGTTTGCCGTCCAGGCTGCTCAACAACTGCACCTGCAGCCACTGCTCGATATAGCGCAACACCAGCCGGTCGCGCACCCGCTGGCGCACCATGCCAAAGAGACGCCGACTGTCGATCGCATCGAAGCAGTGCATGATGTCGGCGTCCACCACCCAGCGTAGATTGGCATTGCGATGGTCGATCACCCGCTGCACGGCCTGTTCCACCCCCAGCCCAGGGCGATAGCCAAAGCTGCACGGCAGAAAGTGCGGCTCAAAGACCGGTGCGATCAGGTCATAGACCACGCGCTGCGCCACGCGGTCGCGCAGCGCCCAGATCGCCAGCCCGCGCATCCCTTCGCCGGCTTTGGGCACCAGCACCTGCCGCAGCGGGCGCGGGCGATAGGCGCCCGCCGTCAGTTCCGCCTGCAGGGCCATCAGCTCTTCGTCTAGCCGGGCTTCAAATTGGGCAATCGTCACGCCATCGACGCCGGGGCCGCCCTTTGCCTGTTTGACGGCGCGCCACGCCTGGTGCAGCGCCGCGTGCGTGAACAAGCGCTCCGGCGGCTGGGACTGCGTGACCGGCGGCGCGACCGCCATCGCATCGCTGCGGGCAATGTCCAGCGGCGCGGCGGTTTGCGGCGTCTTGGGCGGCGCGTAGCACGTCATCGTCGCCTGGTCGCGCGGCGCAATGCCCGCTCTGGTCTGTAGCCACTGCCATAGCGCTTTCACAGTGCGCCTCCGCTTGAATCCAGTTCATCCGCACACAGGATGGGAATCTCCACACTGCGTTCATCCGCCTGGCGCCCATCTGCAGGGTGGCGCCTGACCGTGCGCGGCACGCGCACGCGGCGCAGACTGGTCAACGCCCACTTCACGAGATCGGCGCCGCGTGCCCGGCAAAGGGCGCCGGTGCGTTCGACCACCGCTGCCATAGGCAACGCCTGGCTATAGTGCAACAGCAGGGTGCGCCCCAACAGCCAGGTGCTCACGCCGCTCAGCACGCCGCTCAACAGCCAGCCGACGCCGGGCGCCAGCCGCACCAACTGCTGGGTGGCGTAGCGCAGCGCCAGCCCGGCGCTGAGCAGCCCCACGCCTTCACCGCTCACCAAACCAGGCGGCGGTTGTCCGTAGATGGCGGCAAGCGTATGCGCCATGCGCCGCTGCATCACCAGTTGCACCGGCAGATCAACCAGCGGGGCCGGCTCCAGCCCGACCAGCGCCGTCAGCCACGCCGTTGTGCGAATCGTCGTCGCCGCCGCCTGCCGTCGCAACCGGGGCGCCTCGCTGCCCAACGCGCCTGCCGCCGTCGGCGCATACGCCAGGATGCGGCGCAGCAGCAGGGCATAGCCATCATCGTTGGCGTCATCGCTGCCGTCATTGGCGGCGCCGACGGGATCCGCTGCGGCGACGATGATCGACGGCGCAACACCCAGTGCGTGATGCAGGCGATTGCGCAACTCCGCGGTTGCGGCTGCCTGGGTCTCCGCCGTCGTCTCGCACACCACGACGGGGATCAGCGGAGGACCGGCATGACGCAGCCGGAAAAACGCCGTCACATCGGCGGCGCCCCAGCCATCGGCGGCGGAAGCCAGCAACAGCGCACACGCCGCCGTGCGCCAGGTGGGCAGCAGGCGGGCAAACGGATCGTCCGCCTGCGCCAAGTCGGGCGCCATGCCCTCCCACATCGTTTCAGTCGTCGCCCCGTCATTGCGCCGCGCCCAATCGTCGGCGTCGCTGCTCTGGTCGGTCGGCGCAGGCTCATCGGCAGTCCACGCGCAGGGCGCCAGCCACACCAGCGTAAACAGACCTTCGCGCCGCACCATCGCCGCGTTCGACGGCAGCAACGGCTGTCGCCGTAGTGAAGCCAGAAAGCGGCGCGGCAGACATTCTGAGCGGCTGCACACGATCAACGGCGCAACCGACTCATGGTCTTCGTTGCCAAAACCGCCCGCCTCCCACGCCCCCAATCCGCTGCGCCCAAAAGCAACATTGGCATCGCCGGGCCGCCCCATCTCTTCCGCCAGCGACGCCGCCGCTGTGCGCGCCATCTCGGAAAAACCTTCCCCTCTTGCGTTTGACTGCATGACCGTTTACTCCCTCTTTGTTGCCATCCTTGTCTCTGCCGCAGAGGCGCAATGCCACAAAGACCACGCATGGAAACGCCTACATCGCCGATTGTTTTGCCTTTGCGCATCTCCGCAACGCGGCGACCCGGCGTCGGCAGCGGCGTCATTCAGAGCACAAGCCACTGCCACAGCCCCCACAGCAACGCGCCGCCCAGCAGCAAGATCGCTATAACGATCACGGTCAGGCAGGTCAACGCCTTGCCTAGCAGCCAACGGATGGCGCCGCCGCGCTGCGTCAGGAATAAGACCAGCGTCGCCGCGCGCAGCAACGTCAATAACCAGACCAGCAACACGGGTGCAGCCCGTCGCCAGCCTGGCGTCAGCGTGTGTGTGGTCGTCATATTCGATTTCATCGGATTCCTCCTCCCGTGCCCATTCCGTAGACGCCGCTCGCAGTTGTGCGCTCGTCCAACCACCTCCGCCCCGCCACCGGGAACCGGCGGTTGCGAACCGCCGCTACGCCGAACTCCGCCCAAACCGTAGACGCCGCTCGCAGTTGTGCGCTCGTCCAACCATCTCCGTCCCGACACCGAGAACCGGCGGTTGCGAACCGCCGCTACGCCGAACCCCGCCCATTCCGTTGTGCGCTCGCCCAACCATCTCCGTCCCGACACCGAGAACCGGCGGTTGCGAACCGCCGCTACGCCGAACCCCGCCCATTCCGTTGTGCGCTCGCCCAACCGCCTCCGTCCCGCTGCCGGCGGTTGCGAACCGCCGCTACGCTGAACCCTGCCCATTCCGTTGCGCGTCTCATCTGCCAATCGCCGGCAATGGCGAACGGTCGCTCTCCGGGAACGGCAGCAGTGGCGCCCCCTCCTCAAATATCGACATACGCTCAGTGGTGAGCAGTGCGCCGCTCGTTTGCGCCTGGTCGTCGAGCTGGCGCAAACGCCAATACCTGCGCAGCGCCTCCCGATCAAGTGGGGAACTGCGCGCCCAGAGCCACGCAAACACCTTCTGCGCAGGCTGCTGCCAAAGCCGCGCCTGCCAATCATTCACATCTTGAGCGGCGGCGATTTCTAGAGTCCGGCGCATCACACTTTGCTCGAATGAATGCCAAGCGGACGCCGCCATACCGTTCACATAAGCGTGGCGCACTGCGCCCACCAACACGACCATCACCAGCAGTCGGATCAGCCATCTTCGTATCCACTTCATGGTTTAGCTCCTTACTTGCACTTCCTCTGCGCATCTCTGCGCCGCCGCGTGCTTGCGTCAACCTTTTCCGTGCGCCCTTTGCCTTCATTCAAGCATGGCCTGGCTGAAGTGCAGTCGATTTGTCGCCAGGTTGCTGATGTGGCGCAAACGGCGTGTTTGCGAATCTGGCGACAAATCGGCGCCCTATCCCGCCCAACCGTGTCATGCTGGAGACGTCGAAACGGAAGTGATTCAACCGGCGCGACCGGTGGAAAGGAAGGCAACCATGAGCAGACAACTGGCGCACAGGTGCGGCGTGCGCTACGCAACGCCGGCGGACTGGGAGGAGGCAACGGAATGGATGACCGAGGCGTGGTCAAGGGAAGAGCCACGCCGACCGCAAGCACAGCCTCGCCCGCAGCGCACACAGCCTCAGATCGCGGTGCAGCTCACCACGCACGCCCACCTGCGCATCTGTCAGCGGGGGCTGTCGGAAGCGGACATTGAGGTGGTGTTGCGCTATGGCCGCCGCTTCTACGCCGCCGACGCCGTGATCTATTTCCTGGGCGACCGCGACCTGCCCGCCGAGGAGCTCAGACGCTGCGGTCATCTGCGCGGCGCCGCCGTGATCCTGACGCCAACGCAGACCAAAGTCATCACGGTCTGGCGCAATCGTCGCCACGGGATGCGCACGATCCGACGCAAGCTGGCTGAGGAGCGAGGGTGCACCCGCAGGTCATCGCCCCTGGCATGAGGGGGATTGGCGTCTCCGGTCGCACTGTCATGTAGTTGATGACAGACGGGTGTATTTCAAGTTTGGGGCGCATGCCGTAGGTCATCGCCTCCGGCGTGACATAGCGCACGTCACGCCGGAGGCGATGACCTACAAAACAAACTTTGTCCCAATCTGAAATAGCCCCATGCCAGACGACGTCCAGTCGGCTTGAGCCGACTTCAGCTTTCAGCCTCGATTTCAATCGAAGGCTGCGTCGCCTTGCAAACAAGAAACCGTTCAAGTTCAGAAGAGGACACAAGACCTATGGACAAGCTCACGAAATCTATTCTCAGTGTGGCGTTGAGCCTGCTCGTCCTGCTGGGGCTGACAGGCGTAATCGTGTGGGTGGCAGCGCCGCCGGACGCGCTGGCGCGCTGGGTCGCCCGCGCCGGTGTGGTGGCGGCGGATGTGGAGGATCGCATCGACGCGCTGCTGGGCAAGGAGGCCGTGCTGCGTCAACAGGCGCTGGACGCCATTCGCGTCGCTGAAGAGGACATCGCCCGTCTGGAAACGCTTGCCGTCACCAGCCGCGTCGACGCCAGGTTGCTCGACGAAAAGCTGGCCGCCCTGCACACCGTCGAGGCGCGCGCCAAGACTCAGTTGGGTCAACTTGCCGCCATGGTCGAAGCGGGTCAGGCGATCACGCTGGATGGCAAGACCTGGCAGCCAGCCGACCTCAGGGCATACGCGCAGGGCAAGATCACCGAATACACCGCCATCCAGGAACGGCTGCGCGTGTTGGAAGAGAGCCGACGCATTCAACTGGAGACGGCCGACCGCGCCGAAACCGCGCTGCGGCTGGCGCGGCAGAATGTCGCCAACATGCGCGCATCGCTCGACTTGCTCGACGCCAAATTCGCCCACCTGCGCCTGCTGCAGAGTCAGCCGGCCGCACTGCCCGGCGCAAACAACGCCGCGGCCACTGCGCTCGCCGAGGCCGAGACGTTGGTGCAGAGCCTGCTCACCGAGGTCGAACGCGAGGTGCGCATCGCCGACGAACGCGGCCGTCTCCAGGCGCAGCAAGCAGCCGGTCTCGACGCACCGCTGCCGACGGTGGCGGACGAAGAACTGATCACCCAGTTGTACGCGCTCTCCGGCGTCGATCGGGCGTCGAACAGCGTCGCGGAACAACCGGCGACCGACTGAAACGCAAGGTTATGGGAACCGACCTTCCCGGAAGCTCAGAGCTTCCGGGAAAGTTTCGGAACAAAGTGACAGCGTGGCCGACCGAAAGCGTCCGGCTGGAAGCCGAATCTACGGTTACCGAACCGATTTGTTGAATACGAGTGAGCTTCCGGGAAGGTTTATGAACAAGGAGAACTCGACGATGGTTGCCAGACTCATGCACTTCATGACGGGGATGTTGCGCAAGGCGCTCTGGTTCGGCGCACTCCTGACGGCGCTCTACTTCGCCGTCATGCTGGTGGTCGATTCGATTCCGGGCGTGGAGGCCGATCCCTACCGCTTCTTGATTGGGCGCGTTGTGTTGCAGAAGACCGGCGCCTGGTTGGAAGACGCCGCCGTGGCGGTCTGGGGCGACCAGACGGTGTTGCGCTGGCGCGCTGACGAGACGATCGCGCAGTTGGAGAATGAGATCGAACAACTGCAATGGCTCGAAGCGCAGGCAACCACGCGCGCGACCGCGTTGGAGTCCAGACTCACCGGGCTGGCTCAGAATCTCGAAACCACGCGCGCAGGGCTGGCGCAGTTGGCGACGGTGATGGAAAGCGCGCCTGCAGCGCTGGTGGTCGATGGCGTCACGCTGCACGACGCCCAGATCGAGAACTACGCCACGCAGAAGATGATGGAATTTTCCGTGCTGCAGGAGCAGTTCGCCCTCTACCAACAGAGTCACCGCGCTTATCGCGACGCGGCGCTGCGGGCGCGTGCGCTCTGGATGGAGGCGCGGCAAAATATCAAAGTGTTGGAGGCGCATCTGGCGCTGATCGACGCCACGCTGACCCTGGAACGCACGCGCACGCCCGGCGCTGAGGCCAGCCAGAATGTGCGCCGCCTCAACGAACGGCTGCAGGCAGAGTTGCGCCGCAACCAGCGCATCGCCGAAGAACGCCAGCGTCTGGAGAGTCATCTCGACCTGAACGACGCCGAGTCCGTCGAACTGACCACAATCTTCGACCACAGCGCAGACCTGGCGCGTGCGCTGCGCGAGCTCGCCGCCAGCAGCCGGCAACCGGAGTGAAATTGTTGATGGTTGTCCAACCGCCGGAGTCCGGTGCGCGTAGGTCATCGCCTCCGGCGTGACAGACCTCTGTAGATTCAGCTTCCAGCCGGACGCCTCCGGCCAGCCACGCCGTCACGCCGGAGGCGATGACCTACGGGAGAGGACACTCTGTGCGCGGAAGGCAGCAACGTCGATGACCGGATCATTTTGTAAATCCTCATTGAAACGCAGCGACAGTGAGCAGGTGTAGGTTCGGCTTCCAGCCGGACGCCTCCGGCCAGCCACGCCGCCACGCCGGAGGCGATGACCTACGGGAGAGGACACTGCGTGCGTTGAATGCGACAACATCGATTGCTGGATTATCTTGTTAATCCTTATGATTCACCGGCTTCGCCATCAAGACCCGAAAGACGAACTGTAGATGGATGCGCGGCTCCGCACGATCACATTTGACAATCACCTCGAAGGGGCGCGCGTAATCGAGCCGTGTGTGGAGATCATTGGCGCGCACCACGTAGCCGAACTCCACGTCAAGCCGTTTTGGCGCGGCCGTGGGCAGCGGAACAACCATCACGCTCCCGTCCGCCCGGCGCTGCCAGATCAACACCTCGATCGCCGCCAGACGCTCCCGTATCTCCTCGACCGAAATGTCGTCCTTGAAGATGGGCAGGATCAGCAGTTGTGTGGCGTTGACCCTGTGCGCAGACTTCACCGGCATCCGCAGCAGTTGCCCGTCCACCGTCTGCGTCGCCAGTGCAATCGGCTGAACCGGCAGGCGGAATTCGCCGCCCAGGATGCGTTCGGCGTGGACGTCCATCGCCTGCCGATAGGCTTCCACCGCCTCGACAAAGTGCACAAGTCGCCCGGGCCGGCTGGCCACGCGGAACTGCTTGCGCAGGCCGCGCCGCTCCTGTTCCGTAAAGAGATGACTTCTGTAGAGCTGCCGGACATGATTGGCGACGTGACGCAGCGCTGGCGCCGGTTCACAACAGGCGTCCATCGCATCGCGCACCAGCGTCACGAGCGGCGCCTCGGCTGGCTTCTCCAGGCGACAGGCGCGCGCCACCATCGCTGCGGGCCAACGGGGGCGCTGCTCCAGGTCTGCCAGCCGCACCACAAAGACATCCTCCGGTTCAGCCTGCACAATGCCCAGCACCGTCAGTTCAGCCAGGCCTTTGTCCGTCTTGCTGCGCAGATACGCGGCGTCGCCAAGATGGGCGAAGTGACTGTCGACAAAGCGTTGAATCTCACGACGGCTGCGGCGCACTTCCTCCGGCGCTGGCGCCGGATCACAGAGACGACCGGACAGGGTCGGCGCCAGCAGCGCCAGCAGCGCCATGCGCGACCCCAAATCGGCGCCGCCCAGCCAGGCGGGCCAGCGCCACGTCAGATAGGGTCGGGGCCGATGAATGGCTGCTGCCGCATGCGACCATTCGCGCCAGGTGTATGTCAGACCCTGCGTCAACTGACGGCGCATCTGTTGCGACTTGCCCGGATAGAGGTGCTGCCGCGGCGCCGGACGCAACAGCCCTTCATCGAGCAGCACTTTGCGACACTTCCAAAAGGTCTGCCGTGCAAAGAGCTTGCGCAGGCGGCGCTCCACATCATCTTCCTGATGCCAGCTCTCCTCGGCGTCATCGAAGATCACGTCACCGTCGTAGCTGTGCATCAGCAGCACTTCCAGGGTGTCCAACGTCGCCGGTGCATCGACATGCGCCAGCCAGTTGACCGGAATGGGGTAGGGCGTCTTGTTGGCGAGTGCGCCGGGCAACGACGCGTCCATTGTCATCTCCTGCTCTTTGGTGGTATGCTAGTCAATGGTAGCCGAGCTTGGCGAGCACCGACCCCGGCGAGATGGCGTAGGCTCACCGCAATGCGCCAGGGGTGACAGGCGAATGCATTCCGTGCATTTACCCGTCGTCTTTCCACTTTGCTCAAACGGGGGGAGGGAGTCCGGGGTGAGCAGGACTCCCTCCCCCCACGCTTGCCTGCCGTCGCCCGCTCATTTGTGACGCTCCGCGATGCGCCGCGCCTGTCCCATGCCGGTCACCGTCTTGACGCCCACGCCGCTGTAGAGCGCAAAGTCCGCCAGCAGATTCAGACACGCCAGCCAGTAGCGGTCACCGGTCAGGGCGCGATAGGTGACTGTCCCCATGCCGCCGATCAACACGCTGTTTTGTTTATGGCGCACCGCCGCCGAGCGCAGGTTGTATTGGCTGACCGCAACCGCGTCCTCGGCAAAGGCGCGCACATCGTCCGGCAGTTGCACTGGGCTGACGGCGTTCCAACGGTCGAGCAGGCTGCCAAAGACCAGACCGGGCAAGGGCAGCGGCACATGCATCTCGCGCGACTTGAACGCCGTCGGCGCTGCAAATTCCAGCGTGATCGCCGGGCTGGGCGTCTCCCCGGCGACCAGATAGCGCGCGGCCAGTTCTTCACAGGTCGTGCTGCCGCTCCAGGCGTTGCGCCGTGCGTCGCAGATCACCGCCGCCACCGCAAAAGGGTGGTTGTGGAGGTTCCACTGCGCCGGCGCCGAATCGGTCAGGTGCGCTTCGAGCTGGCTGCTCAACACCGCGTCCAGACTGGTGATGCGCACACTCACCGTTTCACCGGCGCGCAGGGACAGACCATCCGCCGTCGGCGTCACGCCCAACAGCGAGGAGCAGGTAAAAGGCTTGGCGCCCTCGAAGTCGTGCAACGCCGCCGCCAACGGCGCATCGAAACTGGCGACCCACTCCAGAAAGACGCTGTGGTGGGCGCGCCCCAGGTGCGGCGGCAAGACGCTGGCGCGCTGGGAGGTGAGTTCAAGGATTACGGAAAGCAACATCAATCAATCCCCTCCTGTGAGTTCGATCACGATTGGGGATAACGGCCCGCCAGGCTTTCCAGTCACGTCGTAGGCTGTGGGAACGTGTTGGATTGCCACGCCATGCTCGATGCAGGCAAGGATCAGACCGACGGTCATCGGCTTGGTGCCGCCTGTAATGTCTGCCACCATGTGAGCTGGCGTAATGTGCAACAGACCGGCTTTTTGCTCGAAAATGTTGCACACTATGTCAAAACATGCGCGAGTGTCGTACAAATCGCTGAGAGGCTCAATTGAAAACTGAATGCCGTCGAAGTGGTTGGCGGCCTTAAGCGCAGCAGGCTGCATTTGCGGCGTCACTATCAGCCAGCAGTGCTGTAATGCCGGACGATGGTGCTGGATCGCTTCACGCAGTGTGTCTTCACGGCTAAATAGAAAGACCAGGCCTGCATATTTGGATGGGTGTTTGCGGTCAGCCGGTGTGCCAAGTCCACGCCCTCGTCGGCGCCTGTCCACCCAATTATATCCGTAGACAAAGGAAATGGTGATAGCAGCCAGAAAGATCCAGACCAGGAACCCAAACGCAACCCCACCCCATGTCGTCAACGCTTCGGTGAACATGTTGACAAGCAGAGAGACGAGTATGGCGATCACGACCGGCCCAAACCAGGCGACCTCGGTTAAAGTGCGTATAAATGGACGGACGACCCACTCATCCCACCATTGGTTCATGCCAGGCTCCTTTGCGTGATACAGCGATGTGGACCTTGCGCGTCCACTCGCTCACGGTTTTTGCATCGCCAATTGTACGTTGCCCTTTTTGTTCACGTTCAACACCCAAAGCTCAAATGCGGCGCCAATCGGAAACCGCGCGCTCAGTTCTTCTACGTCCTTCGCTTTGGGAATAACGCGCGACTCAAGCATTGTCCCTGGCAACCTGGCCGCACCGATCTCAAAGCGTATAGCATCGAAGCGCACTTCAGTGACCGTTGCGCGCACCAACATACCTTTTTCGACCTCTTGGATAGACTGCGGCTCGGCGATAACGCGCGCGGGTTCGGCGACCGGAGTCTTGGTTGCCGGGATAGGTTCGGGTTGTTGCTCTGCACCTTGCTTCTCGACAAAACGCGCTTTCAGGTTAGCTTCGAGCTGCCGCCCCTGCACACCGGGTTCAATCACTTTGCGCGTCGGGGCGTCTAGCGGTTTGCGCCGTTCGCTTGCTAATTCCTGCTGCCCGCGCGGTGGTGATGGCGTCGCTTCAGGCGTTCGCCTTTCGCTTTGAAATCTCCCTGTGGTTCTGGCATTTGCCGGGCCGCCGCTGCGCCCCTGGCCGCCGGGCGAGAGCAACCGATCGCCAATGTGGTCGGGCGTGGGCAACACAGGGCGCACCTTGAACGCCTCCAGACTCATTGTTTGCGTATCATCGGCTGACGGGCCTGGCCAGCGCAACATCGTTAGCAGGAGACGGATTCTGGAGTCCGCCAAGAATACCTTCGTATCAGGCTGACCGACAGCAAAACCAGCGAACGCCTTAAGAAACTCCTTGTTGTCTTCGTCTGTAGTCTGCCGTTCCGCACGATGCCAATCTTGCCCAGCGAAAAGTTGCTCGTAGCGGCCCTTTTTCTCTGGCTGGGCTGGATGATCTGCACTGGATGCAGAGACACCGCGCTCCGTCAGATGCAGCACCGCTGAGATTGCGACAGAACCGAGTCCTAGCGCTTTGCCCATACCGATTTTGTGTCGATACTGTTCACTAGCGCCGCCTGGCAATGTTAAAGCCCACAACAATGCGCCCACTTCGTAGGCGAGCAGATTCTCAAAGTGAACGCGAAACTTGAATGTCACACCGTCGCTGACCGGGCGTATCTGGGTGTGTTGGGTGTCGCTCTCCCAAGGGACATTGTTCTCCTCCTTGATCTCAGCCCGATTCCTCACCACAGACTGTTTGTGCCAGTAGAGCTTGTGGCCGCGCACGATTGTCTCCGTCGGCGTAGGCGTGCCGTAGTGAGCGAGACGATCCTTTTGGTCAGGGTCGTGTCTGCGCTGCCGATTCTGGACGAGGTAATGCTGAAAAGCAGTGGGTTTGGGCGAGCCAAGAATTTTTGGCGTGACGGGTTCGTCGCTCCACCAGAGCCGGCTTCTGGCTTCTGCAAACCTGGCATCGCCAAAATAGACGCGCCCCGCCCGGCTGCTCTTGCGCTCACCATTGGCGCCTTTTTCAGGAGCGTAACCGAACATTGCTTCTGCGAGATCGAACACTTCCTGTCCATCCTGAAGATGGCTACGAAGGGCGCCCGGCACCATATCCAAGGGGCTGTGGTTATAGGGAAGCCGAAACATCTGTGCGCGACCGAGAAAAACTAGTGTGTTGCCCTCAATGAGATAAAAGACTGGATCGCCTTCCATCTCAAGATGCTTATCGCTCCGTAGCATTCCTGGTCGAGAACGGCTGCCTGATGTTGGTTTATCCGTGGGGAATGCATTTTCCTGCCACTGGGTGATCTGATGCTCACTCTGTAGTTGATGGATCAGTTCTTCTGAGACCGCAATGTGGGCTGTGTTCGGGGCTGGGTCAAGAAAGACAAATTCCTTCTGTTTTCGCGGAATGTCGCCCGTGATGACGAGACGACCACCCCGAAAGCCTTTCGTAGTGGAGTATCTGATGTCTTCAACCGCCCATCCATTGGCAGCGACTCTTACCCAAACCGGCGCATACTGGTGTGGAGCGCCAGCAGAATTTGTCCATTTGGGGCGCTTGTTCGGCGCAGTGCCGTCGTAGAGCGCATTTGGTCCCCCAAGCTTATCACGCTGCACGCGCAACACAACGCACTCTTCGATGTAGTAGCCATCTGCATTTTTCCGCAAGATGCCACCTTTCACCTTGCCCGTCATCCGGGCGCTGTATTCCTTGCCAATGGTGGAGTTGTCCACGGTGCGATAGAAGAGTTTCTCGTTACTCACCCACATTGACTTCCCGGAACTGGCAATCTCAATCAACGCTCTCACCATACCGCGCAGCGTACTGCCAGGAATCAGTGGTTCTTCTACATTGTCGATATGGAAGAACTGGGCGTAGGTCTCGCGCGCAACGGGGTCTTTCATCAGTTTGCGCAGATCATCACCCCATTGCTCGAAAAACTCCGGCTTGAGTGCAGTGCGTGTGTAGAGTGGAGTAAGGGTGGTCAAAGTGCAATCGAAATACCCCGTGAAACCCCTCAGATAATTGTCATGACCGGGGATCGGCTGTTCCACCAGGCGGACAGTATCCGGCAACGGCACAAAGTTGTAGGGCGCCGTAGCGCGATACTCTTCGCCGTTATGCGCTCGACGTTTGTATTGCGGATTGTCATGTTTCGGCCACATGATTTATTCCCCCTTGTTGCGCGGTTGAACGCCAAGTCTCACCAATCGACTCACCTTTATATAAACCTGCCCGCTGTCGTCGTAAGCCAGATGATGCCGAATATGCAAAGCTGCTCGTTCTTGCGCTGGATCGAAATGCTGCTTCACAGCTGGCAGTGCATGGCGCAATCCTTCAGCGCCTTCGTTCAGCAACACGAAGTCGTTCTGCAACGGTTCTGTCTCTACACCCCACAGTAGATGCACAACGTCGGCTGTCTCGCTTTCAGGCGTCTCCGTGAGCCAACGTCCACGCCACGCTCTTCCTTCTCGCCATATCAGCAGCTCTCCTGCCTCATCGAATAAACGAACCTGTTGCACATGTTCAGGAACAAACGCTGGCGCGATCTCAGGTGCGACATCATGCGACAACACCCAACGCCGGGCGCGACGTTCGCCCCAGTTGATCCCATCATCGGCGTGCACCAGTAGCCAACGCAAGCCATGTTCATCCGCCTGTTCGCCTAACCACGCCAGATCAAGCTGCGCCGGTGGCTGGATCGAT
The DNA here is from genome assembly GCA_016861025.1 of Chloroflexota bacterium. Lineage (GTDB taxonomy): Bacteria > Chloroflexota > Anaerolineae > Caldilineales > Caldilineaceae > Caldilinea. The sequence goes on along the minus strand of BOKO01000019.1, from coordinate 96,212 downwards.
TGCCCAACATCATGCCTCGACATGTTGCACCTCTCTCAGAAATGCATCCACAAAGCTCTGTAGTTTGTCAGCATTTTCCGGCAGTAGAAGACCGCCGCCTGCAGCACGCTGGAGCGTCCAGCTCCGCACCGTCTGCACCGATCTGCCGGTTCCAGGAGCATTTGTTTGTTCGTGACCGCCTGGATGGTTGTCTGAGTTGCTAGACAGCGTAAGCTCAGCGGACTTTCCATACAGACGGCCTCGCCCGACGCTGGCCTCGCCGCCGACCGCTAGATCGCCTGTCCACAGGTCTTTGAGCAACAACAAGATCAACCCGATGTCGGCATTCCTGGGATTATCGACTGTGAGCGTCATCGTGACCTGGGTGTCTTTACCTGCAAACACTGGCTGTTGGCTGAACAGCGCGTTCGGATAGGCGCCGCCAGTAAAGCGATCGATTTTGAGCCGCGTCACAACTCGCTCAACGGGATTGTCTATCTCCGTCTCTGCCAACCAGATACGACTGGCGCGTTCCTGAGAACCGAACAGATTCACAATGAACTGCTCAGCTTGCGTTGTGGCTCCAACTGTTTTGGCGATGCGTAGTGCGCGTGCCCGCAACGCCCCGGCCAGGCTGGCGCCGCTCAGGATAGGGACATTCTTGCCGCGGCGCGCAGACTTCAAATGCACCATATCTGGCTGCCCCGCCTCATCTCCGCCGGCACGGATCAGCAGCGAGCTTTCCAGGCCAAAGGTTGCGCGCAGGGTGAAGCCGGCGCGTTTGTCCGGTTCAGCCCGGTCAGCGACGCCCAGCAGCTGCGCAATGGACGGCCCCGCACCCTGCGCCGTCGGCGCGCCGTGGGCATCCTGGCTCAGCCAGGCCAGCAAAGCCGGGGGCTGGCGCAGGTCGTAGCGCCTGACCTGCCAGGAGCGGACGCGACACTTGCCAAAGCCGCGGCGCTTGCGTGCGCCCAGCGGAATCTCGCCGCGCTCGAAGCCCTGCAGCGCGTGGGCAAATGCCGTCACCATGCGCGTCGCCTGGTCATCTTGCGCGCCTTTGTTGGCGTCTGCCGCCCGCACCAGCAGTTCCAGGCGCAGGTCAAAGATCACGCCCGCCGGCAGCAGCTCGAGATTGAACTTCTTCTTGTCGTCCGCCGTGCGCGTCACCGGATTGATCGCCACGCCGTCGCGCAATTCAACCGCCGGAAAGCGGCTGCGCGCATCCGCGGTCAGCAGTGAACTTTGCGCACCATCGTCATCGTGTTGATAACCGAAGAGCAGCGCCAGGTCGTCATCACGGTGCTTGCCGCGTGGCTCATCAGCGCCATACCCCGCCAGGCGCGTGCGCAGATAGGTGCGCAGCGCACCGGCAATCGAAGCGCCCGGCAACAGCGCGTCCCCGTGCAATGGGTCGCGCACCAGCGCCATGTCGACAAAGCCTAGCGCGTCGTCGCCGCCGAAGTGCGCTGGCGTCTCCAACACCAGCTCGCCGGTGACGACGATCCGCTCGACGATGCGGCGATTGCCCTCCAGCAGTTGCTTACGTTGTTCATCAGCCATGGTATCCCTCCCCGGCGCGTTTCGCCGCCAGCAGCAACACGCCATCGATCAGACGCAGCGCATACTCGACCTGCAACGCGTCGGTGAAGGTCGCAGTCTGCTTGCCGATGGTCACTTGCATGTGTTGAGCATTCAGCCTGTCAACGACAGTCGACGGTTTGTCTGCCAGATCGTTCAGCCAGTTGAGTAAAGGGGCGCCCCCGACGCGCGCCTTCAGCAGTTGGTCGCGCGCCGGCTTCTTGAGATCGCCCAGAAACGTCTTCAGCTCAGGAATGGCGGCTGGTGCGGTCTGCGCCGTGCGGCTGGCAGACTGGGCGCGCTGCACGATCACGCGCAGTCGCGAGAGTTGCGCCTTGCGGATGCCGTTGTGCGTGATTGCGTTCTCGTTGATCGCCGCACGCAGCTTGTCATCCAGCCGGTTGCGCAGGATGCGCGTGGCGAGTTGCTGCGCTGCCATCGCCTCCTCGCCCGTCAACGCAACATCGCCGGACGCCGCCGGCTGGTGTTCGGCGTCAGCGCGTGCCAGCTCCTCGCCCATCTGCCAGTTGATCGCTATGCGCCCGAAGCCCTCGGCGCGGCGCTCGCCGATCCCTTGTTCTGCCAGGCGATCCAGCCGATGCTGCAACGCCTCGTCATAGTCAAACACGAAGACGCTGCCCGCGCCGATGGCGGTCGCCTGCGGCAGCGGCAGATTCCAGCGTCGGTTGAAGCCGCCGACCACCTCGGTGCGCACGAAGGCGTCGATTGGTTTGACCGGTGTTTCAGCGGGCGCGTAGATCGCCGCCGTGATGTCGTCGGTCTCGGCGCCGGTCAGGGGATCGCGCACGATGGCGTCGCTGAGCAGCGTTACAACCAGGCGCGTCGGCTGTGGAATGCTCTCCCCGGCGTCGGCAATCGGCGGCGTCCATTCACGCCAATGCTGGCGCGGCGCGGTCTGCGGCTCACCGCGCTCGTCAGGCGGATAGCTGATCCGCACCAGCCCGTAGCCAGTGTTCTGCGACCGCCCCAGCCTGACCAGCCCATCCTGCGGCAACAGGCGCTGGCACACGATCAGATCCGCCGGGTCGTCGGCAACGATGACGCTGGCGAAGGTCTGCCCGGCAGCCAGTGCATCGTAGCGAAAAACCGTCGCATTGCTGGTGACCTTTTGGCGGTCGACGCGCGCCGTGTGGATGGCGATGGACTGCCGCGGCGTGGAGGTGTACGCGTGGAACTGCCAGAGCGATTTCTCCTCGTGAAGGTGAGCGAACACAGTGCAGAACGCAGCGCCCGGCGACTGCCAGGTGGGTTGCGGAGAAGCTGACTGCCGGACGTCGTCGGTCAAGGCAAAGTCGACGATATGCGTTTCGTCGCTATCCCCTTTGTCCACGCGCCACGAGCGCGGCGTCGGCAACATGCGCGTGCCGTTGGGCAACGCCGGATAGGCGTTCAGATAGCGCACGCCGCCGTCCAGAAACAGGCGACGAAACGTGGGGTCGGCTGCCGCATCGACGCCGGGGTGGTCAGCCAGCCAGCGGGACGCCAACAGGCCGCGGATGGCGCTGCCCGGAATGTAGGCGAGCGACGACTCGCTGTTGGGATCGCCGCCGCCCGGTCTGGTGACCAGCACCGGTGAAAGCGTTGTCAGCAGAAATTCGATGGCGTTCATGATGGCATCACCTCCGCAGCAAAGGCGCCGAGATACTTCTGGGTGCACTCGACCGCGCCTGCGGCGCCCGTCTCAAAGAGCGCGGCCGCAATCTCGCCGCGGCCACGGTTGCGGCTGGCGCCGGCGCGCCGCCAGCCACTGACCACTGCCGCCAGCAGCATCAACGCATCCGTGCTGGAAACATCTTGTGCGCGCAGCCGGCGTTCGTCGATGTGCAGCGCCGCCCAGAAGACCGTATCGCGCAAAATCACGCGTGCGGCGCGCAGGGTCTCGTCGCGCGGGGCGCCGCTCTCGGCGTCGACGGCGGTCTGCTGGCGAATTGCCGTGAAGCCGTTAAGCACTTCATCGCGACGCAGTCCGCCGTTCGCCACCTGCCAGGCGATGGCGCGGCGCAGGTCGGCGGCGAGCATGGCGTCATCGACGATCAGCGCGGCGCGGTTGCGTTCAGCGCTGCCCGGCGCGCCCAGCAAGGCAGTGACCACCTTCCCCCAACGCGCTGACGCAGCGGGCGTCGCCTGTTCGAGCGCGTAGAGAAGATTGACGCACTCCTCGCGCAACATGCCTTTGATCGTGCGTCCCAACAGAAACGGGCAACCGGCGGCGTCGTGCTGCACCTCGGCGTCGACCAGACCGGCAACGCCGTCGCCGCGCCCAAAGGTTGTGTCGCTCAGCAACGTGATCTTCAGCTTCAGGTCAATCATTCTTCACCTCCTGGCGCGGTGGCTTCCACCAGCGGTATGTAGAAATCCAGCGCCTCCACCGCGTCGAAACAAGTCGAGCGCTCGCCGACGATCCAGCCGGTCTCAGCGCTGCCGAGATTTCCGGGAACTTCGTACAGACGCTTGCCGGGCGCAGCGATCTGCAAGAACTGCTCTGTCGCCTCCGGCCCCTCGCGCAGCGTCTCGCGCAGCTTTTTCAGCTTGTTGCGGCTTTGCGCCCAGTCGCCGTTCGGGTCGCGGAAGACATCGATGATCTTGGTGAAGGTGTCCCAGGTGCGCCAGGGGCGGGCGGATGCAGAGAGGGCTGCGTCGTTGACCAGCACTGGGCGCATCGTCAGTGCGCCAGCGTCGGCGCCGGCGCAGTGATAGTCGCGGGCGCGCAGCTCCTTGAGACCCAGCACCACGCCGTTGACGCCAAAGTGCCAGTCCAGCGCCGACAATCTGGACTCGCCAAATTTCGCCTGGTGCTCTTGAATGAAAGTTTTGGCGGATTTCGCCAGCTCCTCCGCCAGCTCGTAGGCGCGCGAGAAGGGATAGTGGCTCTTGACCACCGCCACGCCCGCGCGCGCGTAGAGCGTCTCACCATCGGAGAGTTTCTGCTCCATGGCGCGCAGATATAGCTCCGCCAGCGTCAGCCCCAGCCGCCCATCGCAGACAAAGGTGGCGTCATCGCCGCCGAAAACGATCGGGCGAAAGGGTAGGCGCTTGCCTTTGATGGGGATGACGCCGCCGATGCGCTCCTGCCCTTGTTCTTCACGGATTGCCATCTGGAGAGTTCGCACTGCATCGCGTAAGGCAACGCGGGCGGCTGTCTGGATGGAAGCGGCAAAATTGCGCATGGCGATGATATAGTCGTCATCGCTGCCGGCGTGATGGCTGGCGAGCGCCTCCACGCGTTTGCCCATCCCGTTGCCGTCGATGTACACGACCGCCATGTAGCTCGATTCACCCTTGCTGCCGAGATCGTCAAAATCACGGATGAACCACAGCTTTGCATCGCGGAGTTGATCCTGCACGTCCGCACGCAGTCGTTGTTCGGCGTCGTTGAGGATGGCGTTCTTTGCCTGAATCTCCGCTGAAATCAACCGACGATCCTTATCTTCGGCATCTTCGGCAACTGCCGGCATACCCGTGTAGCCGCACATCGCGGTGACGCCCAATCCCAACAGCGGCATCGAGTGGCGACGTTGCTGCTTCTTTTTCGCCATGCGCTGCATGGCGCTCTGCACTGCATCGGCGAGCACCGCCGCGGCATCCGTCACCGGATGATGCACCACGACCACCTGCAGACCGGGCGCTTTATCCAGCAGCAGACGGGTAAGGCGCCGCGTGAATGTCTGCGCCAGCGGCAGGTCGCGGAAGAGGATGACAGCGTTGCCGCCGCCGGAATAGAGCAGTTCCGCCGCAACGCCGCCTGCGCCCAGCTGCCTGTCTTGCTCGATGACGCCATCCAGACGCACGTTCGTCGCGCGTGCGCCGCCCTCAAGCTGGTGCAGCGTTTCATACACCGCGCCGTTCGTAGCCCAGTGCACAAGATAGGACGCACCGATGCTGTGTTGCAGCTTGTTGCTGCCAAAGATGTACTCCTGAATGCCCGTGGTGTCGACGATGGTCAGCACAAGCGGGCGCGGCCGGTTGCCCATACACACCTCCTGTTCGGTCTATTTGGCAGTGAACCAGTTCAAAAGATGAGTCGATAGTTGCGCAAGATGTTCAGCGCCAAAGACCCGGATTTTGCCTTCAGCGCCGAGCTGCTCTGTCAGTTCCTGTTCGATTTTGCGGGGTGAACTCAGCAGATCGTTGGCGGGTGCACGGCAGACCACCGCCACACGCGCCTCATCGCCGCCCATCTGGCGCGCCCGCACGTAAGCTTCCATCAGCTTGAGCTTGATCGTGCTTTTGTCCTTGCTGTTAGCGCAGGAGATGGCAAAAAGTTGATAACCGCGCATCGCCATCACATCAAACTCGAAGTCAATTTCGTTGAGTCTGACATTCTTTGCCGTCTCGCCAAGCTGCGCATCCGCCGCCACCCGGCGCACCGACCAGAGCACATATGACTCCAGCCCTGCCTCGCCAAACCATTTGGCGAGCGTCCCTGCGTCAGTGCGCCAGTGTTTTGCCAGGTCGCCGACGGTGACGGCGTCGCCCCAGTGCGAGCGCAGCGGCTCGAAGGCAGGGTCGGTCGGCAACACAATCTCGGCAGTGCGTCCTCCCATGCCGCGACTGGCGCTGCCCCACCAGTCGCGCCATTTATCGTAGGGCACGCGTGGCAGGTCGGGATAGACTTCTGGCCAGAGCAGGTCGGTCTCGATGGCGGAGGCAGTGCGGCCATGCAGCGCCAGCAGCTCCTGGAAACGCAACGACACCGCCAGCCCGGTCGCAAAGCTGCGCGTGGCGCCGTCGCTTTGCTCGATGCGCATGCTCAGCGTTTCGGCGTCGAGATAACTCAACGTCAGGCGTGGGTTGGCGGCGATCAGCCCCTGGAAGACGTGCAGCGCCATGTGCTTTGTGCCGCCCGTGTAGTTGAGACCGATGCTACTTTTCTGAGCAGCCTGGCGCAGCACTTTGGTGCGCATTTCCGCGGCGTTGCCATCATCAACGAGCAGTTTGGTGGCAGTCTGCCCCAGCACCAGCCCGGCTGACTGGCAGATGCGGTCGGCGATCTTGTTCGTCTGCGCGGTGTGCACGAGATAGACGTGCCCGTTTTCACGAAGCAGCAGACGAATCGCCACTACATTGGGCAGTGGGTTGCCGCCCACCAGGACGAAGAGATGTTGACTTTTCAGGTCTTCTGGGATTGTGCTCATAGCGGCTGTTATTTCTATCCTGAATGGTTGAGGGCAGCGGCGTCGCTCACCTCTCGATAAGGCGGCGCGCCGCGCATGTACGTTATGCAACCCACACCTGGAGGAGGTCAACATAGGGTGCACCCGTTTTCTTGCGGACAGCGTGAGGGTGCAGTTGGAACATCAAGCCAGGCGCTGTTTTTTCAATCGCGCACCGAGAGTTGTTGCTCGAGTGGAATTGCTTTCGGCGTTGGCCTGCATGATACAGCACTTTGCTGCGCTTGCAAAATAGCTAGGATGGGGCATTGTTGCACAACGAAAAACCCGCGCCCTTACTCACAAGTGACACGGGTTTACAATTGCGGTATACCACCTCGGTGGAAGGTGAGCCCCCTGGGACTCGAACCCAGAACCCGCGGCTTAAAAGGCCGCTGCTCTGCCAATTGAGCTAGGGACCCAATCTTGATATAAAAAGTGTAGCACAATAGCCGGATGTTGTGAAATGTTGACAGGCGTGAAACATTGTGTCGCCTGTCGGCGACGCAACGCCTGGTTGTTGTTTGGTCACATAGTATCTGTGTCGGTCGCGCCGTTGCCTGCCGGTTTGCTGCTGCTGGCGCGCACAACCAGTTCGGTGGGCAACACCTGATTTTGCACGGGACAGCCATCGAGCAGGTCGAGCAGCATCTGCATGGCAATTTCGCCAAGACGTAGCTTTGGCTGATGAACCGTAGTGAGTGGCGGCGTTACATAGGCTGCGATCTCTACATCGTCATAGCCCACCACACTCAGTTGCTTCGGCACACTGATCGCCAGTTCGCGGCATTTCATCAGCACGCCAACGGCAATCATATCGTTGTAGCAGAATACGGCGGTCACGCCAGCCGCCAACAACGCTGGCAGCATCGTCTGTCCGATGTAGACATCGTCTGAATGCGAATGATAGGGTGACGGCGGTGATTTGACCCATTCTTCTTTGTGACGAATGCCGGCGGCAGCCAGCGTATCTCGATACCCTTTCAGTCTTCGTTGGTTCGATACTGTGCGGTTGCCGACGCCAAGATAGCCGATGCGCGTATGACCCAACGCCAGCAAGTGTTCAACCGCCTGCCGGGCGCCTGCATAATCGTCCGAATCGACGAAATGCAATTGTTCGGCAACGTTTTCGGCCTGCTGATTGATCATCACCAGAGGAATGTTGAGTTGCACCAGTTGCTCGATGTAAGGTCCATAGAGTTGCGTAGCCGAGCTGATCACGCCATCGACGCGACGCCGTTGAAAGGTCTTGATGATTTCCATTTCACGGTCGGGGTCGTTGTAAGAAATGCTTAGAAACACGCTGACGCGGGCTGCCTGCGCCACATCCTCGATGCCGCGCACGACGCGCCCGAGAAATGGATCGGAGATCGATGTGATCACCAGCCCCACTGTGTTGGTGCGCCGACCTTTCAGGCTTTGCGCAACTGCATTCGGCGTGTAGCCCATCTCCTGAGCGAGATGCTGAATGCGCTGGCGCACTTCACGGCTGATCAGCTCGCTGTTGTGCAGTGCACGCGAGACGGTTGAATGGGAGACGCCAGCCGCTTCCGCAATGTCCTGGATCGACACCGGTCTGCGTTGGGTCTTTGGGTCATTCGTTTGCGCCGCCATATTCTCCTCAAAAATCTTGTTGATGCAGAGTCCCTGCACACGTGTGCAGTATACAGAGGTTGATCCAGGCTGTCAAGCGCCGTCCTGATGGGCTATTTTCCCCTGGGACGGATACAGGCCACCGCTCTCCGGCATAACGAAGCGCCATGTCACGTCGGAAGCGATGACCTACGATCGGCGTCCATGAATTACACCCCATCCACGAGCCAAAATTTACTCGTTTGCGTACTTAAAGGGTGTTGCGATGCACCTCTTGATATAATGGTCTTGTTCCTTTGTGCTGCGTGTTGCGTGCTGCGTCAAACAGTCAGCAACAAGAAACACGCAGCACACAACATAGTCGATGTTGATATGCGCCTGACGATCAGGAAAACGAATTGGAGACGATGCGACCGATGAAAATCACCGATGTGGAAGCGATCTGGCTGCAATTGCCCGTCGTGGACGAGCGCTGCGACGGCACCCAGGATACGTTGATCGTGCGCGTGCACACCGACGCCGGCATTGTCGGCGTCGGTGAAGTCGATTCTTCGCCGATGGTGGCGAAGGCAATCATTGAAGCGCCGCTTTCTCACGCGATTGCGCGCGGGCTACGCCAATGCGTGATCGGTCAAAACCCGCTCGACATCGCCGTGGTGTGGGAACGCATGTATCAGGGCACGATCTTCTTTGGCCGCGGCGGTGCGGCGCAGCAGGCAATCAGCGGCATCGACATGGCGTTGTGGGATATTATGGGCAAGGCGCTCAATTTGCCGGTTTATCAGCTGCTCGGCGGCGCCTTTCACACCAGACTGCGCGCCTACGCCTCCAATCTCTTTGGCGATACACCCGCAGCCACCTATGAACAGGCGCGGCGATTGGTCGATCAGGGCTTCACCGCGGTGAAATTTGGTTGGGGGCCGATGGGACAAAGCGAGGCGTTGGATATCGAACTGGTGCGCCAGGCGCGCGCCGGGCTAGGTGAGTCGGTCGATCTGATGATCGATGCCGGTCTCTGCTACGATGCCAGCACAGCGATTCGTCGCGCCCATCAATTCGCCGAATTTCGTCCTTTCTGGCTGGAGGAGCCGCTGCATCCCGACGACCTCGAAGGGTACGCACGCCTGGTGCAGGCGTCGCCGCTGCGCATCGCCGCCGGCGAGCAGGAGACGACGATTCAGGGGTTTCAGGCGCTGCTCGACGCTGGCCTCGATGTGCTCCAACCCGACGTGGCGCGCGTCGGCGGTGTGAGCCGCGCCATTGAGATCGGGCGACTGACCGCACAGCGACGCCGACTCTGCGTCAACCATTCCTACAAGACCGGGGTCAGCATCGCTGCATCGTTGCATTTTTTGGCTGCACTGCCCAATGCCTCTCTGCTCGAATACTGTGTCGAGCAATCCGCCCTGCGTCAGACCTTGACGCGCCAGCGCTTTCCTTTGGTGGATGGCTATGTAGAGGTTCCACAGGAGCCCGGGCTGGGCGTCGATCTGGATGAGGAAGTCATAGCTCGCCATCGCGTGGCGTAAGGCGCAGCGTTGCGACGCCATGCGCGAAGTCGCCAATTCGATGCAAAGGTGCAGAGAACCACAGAGATTGAAGCGCGCCGAAATCTGAACCGAAGGTGAATCATGGCATTAGGGATCGGCATCGTGGGCTTGCCCAATGTCGGCAAGAGCACCACGTTCAACGCATTGACAAAGGAACAAAACGCAGAGGCGGCAAACTATCCATTTTGTACGATCGAGCCGAACAAAGCGATCGTCACTGTTCCCGACCCGCGCGTCGATAAGCTGGCGGCGCTGGTCAAGCCGGAGAAGACGATCTACGCGACGGTGGAGTTTATCGACATTGCAGGGCTGGTCAAGGGCGCCAGTCACGGTGAAGGGCTTGGCAACCAGTTTCTCGCCAATATCCGTGAGACTGCCGCCATTGTGCATGTGGTGCGCTGCTTCGATGACGATAACGTCGTGCATGTTTCCGCCAAACCCGACCCGCGCAGCGACATCGAGGTGATCAACACCGAGCTGATGATCGCTGATTTGCAACAACTGGAACGCAAGCTCGAAAAGCTGGCGCGTGAAGTCAAGGGGGACAAACGGCTGACTCCGGTGCTGGAGGTGGCGCTGGCGTTGAAAGCGCAATTAGAACGCGGCATTCCCGTTGCGGCGTATCCTGATCCGGAGAGCGACGCATTCAGGGCGCTGGTCAAAGAGATGCGCTTTCTCACCAGCAAGAAGGTGATCTACGTCGCCAACGTTGACGAAGATCACCTGATCGAAGACAACGAATACGTGCAGGTTGTGCGGCAGATCGCCGCCGAACACAATGCCGAGTTTGTCAAGCTGTGCGCCAAGCTGGAACAAGATATGGCTGGTCTTTCCGACGAAGAGCGCCACGAATTCTTGGAGTCGATGAACATCCATGAGACCGGGCTGGAGCAGGTGATCCACAAAGGGTATCATGCGCTTGGCTTGATCTCGTTCTTTACAACAAACGCCAAAGAAGTGCGGGCGTGGACGGTGCGCCACGGCGCCAAAGCGCCTGAAGCCGCCGGCGTCATCCACACCGACTTTGAGCGCGGCTTTATTCGCGCCGAAGTGATCCCCTTCGAGACCTACATCCGCCTGGGCAGCGAAGCCGCCGCCAAAGCCGCAGGCGAAATGCGCGTCGAAGGGCGTGAGTATGTGGTGCATGATGGTGATGTGATGCATTTCAGGTTTAATGTGTGAGGCGCCTGTCGGTGTGAATAGACGCCCTGTGGATGGTGCTGGACGTGATTCAAGCCGTGAATGCTGATGGAACTTCCTTCGGCACATTTTCGTCTTGGAAGATGAATCGGTACATAATCAAAGGATAATGAAAGGCTGTGCCAACAACAGTTCAAGGAGGAGCTATGTTGCGCAAAGTGACCCCATTGACAGCGGTTTTGATAGCTGCCAGCCTGATGTTGTGTTTGGTTTTCGTGCTTTCCAGTTCACAGCAAATCTCTGCACAGGCAGCGCCGGCGGTTCCCGATGCACCGGGCAGCATCTCTGGCATTGTGACCAATGAACTTGGCGAGCCATTAGCTGGAATCGAAGTTCAGCTATTTTTTTCCAACCCCGATTTCGCCTCCCCGCTGCGAACGCTCACCACGGACAGCAATGGTTTCTACCGTGCAACCGTTTTACCCACCGGCGCGTACCAGATTCGCTATCGTGACCTCTCTGGGCTATATGCCCAAACCTTTTATCCGAATGCTCTGACGCTGGAAAGCGCCGCACCGGTTGCTGTTGCCGGTAACGACGTCGCCGGTGTGAATGTCGTATTAGGCCGCGCTGGCGTAATTGAAGGCAGGTTGAGCCGAACAGGGAATGGCTACATCGGCTACAGCGAAGTTGCTGCCCTGGTGCAACTTGCTGGTCAGTGGCAGCGCGCAGCTTCGGTCTGGATTGAGGCTGCCGGTGTATATAGCTTGACCGGACTGCAACCGGGCGTCTACGCGGTCTGTGCGTTCAATCAGTATGCCGCTGCCGGTGGGGGGCCGTCTGTCAACGAAGCTTCGGTCTGTTACGATGATATTGTCTCGTCAATCGACAACTCTCACCCTGTCACAGTTACGCAGGGGATGACAACCACTGGCATTGATCTGACGCTTGGTGTTACAGGCGATAGCGCTGCGATTGGCGGGATCGTGCGCTCATCGGCAGGAGCGGCGTTGCCCGATGTTGTCGTGATGCTCTATCGCCGCGATATCATCGGTAGCTACAGCACCATGGCGATGACAACGACAAGTGCGGCTGGCGAATACAGTTTTCGAGGTCTGCGCCGGGGAACCTATACCCTCTTCTTTCGCGATACGGTTGGCCCCAACCTTGCTGCATACTTGGGAGGTGTTTCCGATCCAGGTATGGCAACACCGATCACGGTTGACCGATTTGAGCAGCACCTGGATGTCGATGTGACGCTGGGACTCGGCGGTCTTGTCAGCGGCCGGATCACTGTGTTGGGAGATACACCGCCTGAATGGGCATTCGTCAGCCTTCAAAACGTCAATATACCGTGGTCGTACTATTACTCTTTCTTTCCAACGTACGACCGGTCAACTGGCGCCTATCGCGTGCCAGGGGTGCCGCCCGGCATCTACCGTGTAGCTGTCGAGGCCCGGCTCAACGGCATGAGTTTTAGCGGTTACTATGGACACACCGGATGGGTAGACCCAGAGTTGATCACCACGATCACGGTCACACAGGGCGCCCATCTGGACAACATTAATGTTGATTTGGGGCAGGGCGTGTTCGACGGCGCCATTTCTGGTCGAGTTCTGGCAGGTGGGACAGCACTTGCAGGCGCCAGAGTGTCCTTGTATCCCGCAAACAATACCCTCCGACCGATCGTCGAAATCGCAGCCGATGCAGAAGGCAGTTATCGTTTTGGTGGCTTGACCGATGGCGGTTACGTGGTCGGGTTCAGCGATCCAATGGGGCGTTATGCGACGAGCTTTTACTCAAACACCGTCGCGCCGTCTCTGGCAACACGGCTTGGGATTAGCTATGGCGCTCAGATGACTGATGTCAACGCTGCACTTCAACCTGGCGGTGTCCTCATGGGTCGCATTCTGCTGAACAATAATGCGCCAGCCAACGGGTACGGCGTACAGGTCTGGTACGTCAATGACAGTTTATATTCGCCACTTGCTATGATGACTCAGCGTAGTGTGACGGATGCAGCTGGCATCTATCGAATTGCTGGGTTGCCACCAGGCGAGTACCGTGTGTGTGCTGGGCCGCTCTTTCGTGGTGAGTGGTTCACAATTGGCTGTTACGGCGGTCCACCCCAGTACGGTGATCCGATGCGTGCATCAAACGTAAGGGTGCAGGCCGAGGCAACCACGCAGGATGTCGATATTTTCTTGGGAGACGCTTTTCCCGAACAGGCGTTTCTTCCTGTCATTGATCGCTAATGGCATGTTGAGTTGTTCAGGTGTTGGGTGGTGACATCACTCAATCTGCCAAAAGAGAGGATTTGTCACCGCCAACAATACGCCGTTGCGACCGCGCATCTCGGCGATCAGCCATGTGGCGTCAGCGGGCGTGATTGACCAGGTGACGCCGCCCTCACCGTCGGCGCTCTGTTGATGCAATAGCTGGCCGTTGGCGAGCACGCGCACGAGCGCTCCATCTGGCGCCCCCTGCCAGCGCACCGCCACATCCGCCGCCTGCGTGATTGTGTCGCCCATCATGCGCAGGGCGCCGTCTTGTTGGCGCGCTTCCAGGGTCAGGCGCGGACCGCTGCTGAGGTAGAGATGCCCTGCGCGGATTGCACGCAGGAGCGCAGCTTCTGACAGCTCTTCTGCATAGACGACGTTGAAACCGGTGGCGGCGGCGTAATCGGCTGTGCTGTGCGTGTCGCTGCCGGCTGTCGCTACAAGGCGATGTCCCTGATTGAGCCAGTCGTAGTAGAGCGCCAGCGCCTGCTCGTTGTTGGAATCGCCGTCCCAGCGCCCGTTCCAGATTTCGATAATGTGCGCGGCGCCGGGCATCATCTCGCCAAAGCGCCAGGCGCAGCCGGTGCAGTAGGGGTCGCCGCCTGAACAAGGATGCGCCATGATGAAAAGCTGCTCTTTCGCATAGACATCTTTAGCCAGTTGATTGATGACGCCTTCATCGGGACGAAAACGCCAGTCCACCCACTCTCGCGTCCCCAGCACGAGCGCATGACCCCAGAAGGTGGTCAGTTCCATCCCGCCTGCAGTGAGCAGCGTGGCCCCGGCTGCGGCGTCGACCTCCGCCAGCGGCGAAATCGTGTTGTGGTCGGTGACGAACAGGAAGTCAAGGCCGGCGGCGCGGGCGGTCTCGATCAACTGCGTCACGCTGCGGTCGTCGGCGTCGGAGTGATCGGTGTGGCTGTGAAGATCGCCGCGATACCAGCCTGGCTCTGCACGCACGACAGCGCCTGGCTTTCCTTGTGGTGTGGGCGCCATGTTGCTTGCCACCGGTTCAAACCCGACTTCGATGACCAGCATGTAATTCAGCGGCGCGCCTGGCATGATGCGATGCGTGTCTACCTGCACCGTCCACTCACCGGCGGGAAGCGGGCCGCGCACGTAGCCGGGCGTGGCTGCGACGGCGTCGATAAAGAGGTCATGCCGATTGCCGCCGCGATGACGCGCGCCGCGGAAGCCGTGCGGGTCAAAGAGACTCAGCGTGAGCATATTGTCTAGTCCGTGCGCTTCCGCCGGTTCGCAAACAAAGCGAATCTCGAGACGCGTGGCGCCTGTTGGCACGGTGAACTTGTGGGGAATGTGGTGTTTGGCGTGGCGTACGGTGAGAATCCCGTTGAATGCGGCCGTCACTGAATCGCGTATAGAGTTCATGATATATCATGCCTTCGCCAGGATTTTGGTTTTTTCCTTCTATTCCGCCGTCAACACCGCTGTCATGTGCAACAACCGCACAAACTTCTCACCGACGCGCACACGGTCGCTTTCGCCGGTCAAAGTGAAGCCTTGCGCCTCCCAAAATTTGAGCGCGGCGACGTTGAACTGCTCGACGCCGACGTGCACGGTGCGGATGCCAGCCGCCGCCGCCAGCCACGGTTTAAGCAGCGACCACGCCTGTGCGCCGATGCCCTGCCGCTGCAATGGCTCCGCCACAAGCAGCAGCCCGATGTGCGCCGCACCTTCCTGCGGATAGTGCAGTCGGAAGTCGAGCACGCCGATCAGCTCGGCGCCGGCGTCGGGATTGGTGCGGTCGATGCGGCGCAGGATGCCGAGCAGCGAACGTCCTGGCGTCTCTTGAGCGGCGGCGAATTCCTTAGCGGCATGGTCAGTGGGCGGGGCGTCCAGCTTGTAAAGCCGCCAGTAGCCGGGCGTCGCCGCAAAGACCGCCTGTAGTGCGTCGGTGTGCAGCGCCGGGTCGAGCGGCATCAAGGTGATCAATTCGGTCATGGGTGCGGGTTCCCTATGCCTGCGCAGGCAGCGCTTTTGCCGTGGCTGTGCGCAGCTCGGCTAACTCGCGGCGCAGACGCTCCATCTCGTCGCTGACGCGCTCCAACTTTTCGCGCTCGACGCGTACAAAGCGGGTGTAGGGCGCAATTGCCTCGCGCATCCGCTGCATGCCGTCGCCAAGCTCGCGCTCGAACTGACGCGTCAATGCTTCGTTCAACTGCCCACGCAGGTCGTTGATCGCCGCGCGCAGGTCTTGCTTGAGGCGATTGCGACGATAGGGCAGCACGTAGAAGCCGAGCGCCGCCAGCGCGCCTGCCCCGAGCAGCCCGGTCACGTCGAGCAGCGTGGTGTTGAGCACCGCCACCAACACCGCGCCTAAACCGAGCGCGCTGGCTTCGATAGCGGCGGTCTGCACCAGTGCGCTCTGCACCTGCTGCGCCAGCTTGAGCGATTCGGTCTCCGGTTCGTAGGAGTCAACCACGCGCTGCGCCTCGCGGCCGACGCTGGCGAGGAGGTTCTGGCGGTTGAACTCGAACTCGCTGCCGACCTTGCCCACGATCTGGTCGGCGTGCTGGCTGGAGCGCTGGTTGAGATACTCCATCACGTCGCGCCACTGCCGATAATCGCGGTCGACCATCCAGTCGATCAGCTCGCTCACCTGCTGCTCGACCGCGCGCGAGGTGTCGGCCACGACCGTGCGCTCGAATTCGGCGCGCACCTTGTCGCCGTTGACCAGGTCGAAGACGCGCGCGATGCGCATCGTCTCGTCGAAGAAGCGGTCGCCGCGTTCGGCCATGGCATAGAGTACATTGTCGACGTGGCTGAGATGATATTTGAAGTCGCGGCGCATGTCGGCTTCGTAGGCTTCGAGCTGCGCCTCGATGCGATCCAGCGCGGCGAAGTCATCCTTGAGCACAGCGCGGCGGTTGTCGATGATGTGGCGGTAGTGCGCGCTGAGATGTTCGGCGACGCCGAGCGGATTTTCCACCTTGAGGCGCAGCCGTTCGTTGGCGTCGAGCGAGGAGAGAATGAACTGCTCCAGCGCGCCGAATTGGCTGCGCGTCCACAGGTCGTTGTGGTTGAGCGAAAGGCCGTTCTGGCGTTGCTGCTCTTTGGCGATGAGCGCCAGCCGCGCGCTGATGGGGAAGATACGCGGCGCCGCGCCGAGCAACTGTGCCCCGTTCTGCGCCACGAAATCTACAATTTGCTGGCGGTCTTCCTCGCGTTCGATCAGATCGATCTTGTTGACGACAATGACGATCTTTTTGCCCCACTCGCGGATGCGTTCGAGCAGCAGACGCTCGCTTTCACTGAAGGGACGATCGGCGCTGGTGACGAAGAGCACCAGGTCGCTGCGCGGCACAAAATGTTCGGTGATCTCCTGATGACGCTGGATGACGGCGTTGGTGCCAGGTGTATCGACTAAATTGATCTCCTGCAGCCAGTCGACCGGTAGATGGATCACCAATGTATCGTCGCCGGCGATGTCCTCTGTCTTTTGCGCGCCGTAGCGCAGCACCTGAATCTGGCTGGTGGTCGGCAGCACGCCTTCGGTCAGCAGCCGTTCGCCCAGCAACGCATTGAGGAAAGCTGTCTTGCCCGCGTTGAATTCGCCGACGATCACGAGCAGAAACAGTTCGTCGAGCTGGTGCAGCGAGCGTTTAAGCATCGCCAGGTCGTCGTCGGGCGCGCCCAACCGCACGAGCAGCACGCGTAAGTCTTCGAGCAGGCTGCGCTCGCGACGGATCAGTTTATCTTGTTCAGCCGACAAAACTCGTTGCAACGATCATTCCTTTTGTCTTTTTCTGCGAATCTCCGCTTCGACGCAACTTTGCGTCGAGACAACACTATCGATTCGCTGGTTACAGTACGTAATACTTGTCCGACAAGTTGCGACTCCCCATCATACTTCGTCGTCAAACTCGTCCAGTTCATCTTCGTCCTTCTTTTTTACCAGCACCTCGCGCCCGCGTCCTGCGCCCAGGTCAGGTCCTACCACGCCGCGCTTTTCCAACTCCTCCATCAGCCGCGCCGCTTTGGGATAGCCAATATTGAGCTTGCGTTGCAACATGCTGGCGCTGCACGTGCGCATCCCGCGCATGGCGTCGATGGCGTCCTGGATCAACCCATCTTCGTCGTCGAGCTGGTCGAGGATGCCCGCCCACGGCGCGGCTTTAGGGCGCTCCTCGCCGGCGTTCACCGATTTCCAGAAACTCACGACGCGGTTGATCTCTTCATCGGCGACAAAGCAGCCCTGCACGCGCAGCAGCTTGCCGGCGTCGGGGCGCATCAGCAGCATGTCCCCGCGCCCCAACAGTCGTTCGGCGCCCGGCGTGTCGAGAATGACGCGGCTGTCGATCTGGCTGGTGACGGCGAAGGCGATGCGCGTTGGGAAATTCGCCTTGATCAAACCGGTGATCACGTCAGTGCTCGGGCGCTGCGTCGCCAACACCAGATGGATGCCGGTGGCGCGCGCCATCTGCGCCAGGCGGCAAATCTGGCGTTCGATGTCTTCGGCGGCAGTCATCATCAGGTCGGCGAGTTCATCGATCACCAACACGATGTAGGGCAGCGATTGTCCACCCTTGCGTTTGCGCATCGCCGCGTTGTAGGCGTCGATGTTGCGCACACCCAGGTCGCGGAAAAGCTGGTAGCGGTCATCCATCTGAATCAGCAACCAGGTCAGCGCGCCCATCACCTGCTCGACATCGGTGATCACTTTGCCGTAGAGGTGCGGGATGCCGTTGTAGCCGGGCAACTCGACCATCTTCGGATCGACCATCACAAAGCGCAGACTTTCCGGCCCATGCTGCATCAACAGGCCGGTGACGATCGTGTTGATGCAGACCGACTTGCCCGACCCGGTTGCGCCAGCGATCAACATGTGCGGCGCTTTGGTCAGATCCATCACGACCGCAGCGCCAGCGGTGTTGCGACCAAGCGGCAACGCCAGCGCGCCGCCTTTGCGCATTTCGCTGCTTTCCAAAATGCCGCGCAGGCTGACCAGCGATTTGTCGGGGTTGGGCACCTCGATGCCGACATAGGGACGACCCGGCACCGGCGCTTCGATGCGCACAGCCGGCGCCGCCAGTGCCAGCGCCAGATCGTCGGCTAGGTTGACGATACGGTTGACGCGCACCTTGCGCTTCTGCCCGGCGCTCTCAATGTAGAGCGGCTCGACGCCAAACTGCGTCACTGTGGGTCCGCTTTCGACGTGCACAACGCGCACTGGCACGTTGAAGTCTTCCAGCGTGTTGACAATCAATTGCTCGTACATGGCAATATCGCGGTTGCCATAAGCGCCAGCGTCGGCGTAGAGCAAATCGAGCGCAGGCAGCGCCGCAACCGCACGCGCCGCACGGGGCGACGGGGTTTTGGGTGCGACAGGTTGTTTGGAGGCCGTCTTCTGAGTGTCCGGCGCTGGCGCCACAGGCGCTGATGATTTTGCCGTCTTGCGCGCCGGCGCGGCGGATTTTGTGGGTGTAGGCGGCTGCTCTCTTTCCGGCGCAGTGGCCGAGACAAAGTTCGGTGTGTGTGGCAGGGGCGTCCAGTTGTCCTCGTCTTGGCGACGACTTATCCCTGAAAGTGCAGCGCTCAGCAGCCTGCCGACGCCAGGAAGCGCGCGCAGCAATCCTGCGGCGACGAAGATCAGCGGTGTGTAACGCACGAGCAGCACCGCGCCCGCCATAATTAATGCGCCTGCAATCATGGCGGCGAGCGTCGTTCCCAACGCCGCCATTAATAGATTGCCGATCGCCCACCCCACCAGCCCGCCGCCTTCGCCATCCAGCCGCGCGCTCCAGTTGACCGCGCCTTCATAGCGTATAAAGCTCCAGCTCATCAAACCGAGCAACAACACCTCAACGCCGATCAGCGCCTCGGCGCTCCAGTAGCCGGCTCGCCGTCCAAGCAGCAGCACCACGCCAAGTACGACCAGTGACCCGGCGACGAGTGACGCCGTCCAGCCGGTCAACACAACCAGCCACGGCGCCGCCGTCCCTGGTTGCTGGCGCAGCGTCTCCCAGAGCAGAATGACGCCGATCACTGCCAGAATGGCGCCAACAATCTGATTGCGAAAGCTTGCGCCGAGTGTACTGAATCGGTCGGTTGCATCGGAGAGAAAGCTGCGTTTGGTCATGGCGCAAATCTTCAAGCAAACCGTAAACTCAAGCGAGAAGACGATTGATTGTAAAGGCGACGCCGTCGGCGTTGTTGTCTGGAACAATCCAGTCCGCCACCGCTTTGACTTCGGGCAAGGCGTTCTCCACTGCAACGCCCACGCCGCTGCAGCGCACCATTTCCACGTCGTTGATGTCGTCGCCGATGGCGACCGCCATATCCAGCGAGCGACCCTGTTGACTCAACAGATAGTCGAGCGCGGTGGACTTGTCGGCGCTGGCAGCGCAAAGTTGCACAATATCAAACTTCGGCGTGACCAGGCTGCGCGTCGTCGGCGGCACGGCTGCCAGCAGCGGCTCGATGTCGCCGCGCCCTTCGGGAAAAAAGAAGATCATCTTGTAGGTGGGCTGCTTCCAGAGCTGCATCAAGTCCGCCACCTCAAAATGGCCTGGTTTGGGAAAATTCCGATTCACATAGAGCGTATCGTCGATCTCCAGCCCGATATACCATCGCTCACCGGAAGACTCCGCCCACTCCAACATGTGACGCACATCATCAGCCGGCAGCGGTCTGGCGTAGACGACCTGGTCATCGACAATCGCCTGCGCGCCGTTGTAGACGATGCGCGGGACGTAACGCAGCAGGTCGGGCAGCACCGGCGGCACGCTGCGCGGCGGTCTGCCCGTGGCAACGACGATCGCATGACCGCAGTCAAACCAGCGTTCGATTGCCGCCAGATTCGCCGCGCTGACGCTTTTGTCGCTGCGCAGGAGTGTATCGTCAAGATCGAGGGCGAGCACCCGTGTTGCATGATTCATTGCGGGTATTATACCTGCAATCAACACAAATGCCGAACGGATGGATAATGTATCTATTTTGGTTGAAATTGCGAACCGGCGTCGCTCTCACTAGAGGTAGCGTCAACCGGCATCGTTCTCGATGAAGTGCTCGTTGCTACACGCCCGAAATGTATACCGGAATAGCCGCCTTGCTGATGACCGATTCAACCGTTCTGCTTTTTCTACCGCACAGCTACGATTCCGTAGCACTTCGGATACTGTGAGCAGCCCCAGAATTGACCGCCGCGGTTGACGCCTTGTCATGCAGTGCGCAGCACCATCGCGCTGCCACATTTGGGGCATTCTGGCGTTGCCATGGGAACCGCCGGTGGCGTCAATATTTGAGGTTTGGCAGCAAAGAGCGACTCGCCCGGCAGCGCGTTGGGCGTCATTGTAGATGCGGAAGTGGCGATCACGGGGGCAGTGGTGTCGGCGCTTGCCTGCATGGTCGGTGTCTTTGTCCTGACAGGCTGAGTTGGCGCCGCTGTGACAGGAGACTGCGTAGGTGATTTATCTGACGGCTCATCCAGCAAGTTGCATTGCACGGACATATCGACGGCCAGTTCGCCCAGCAACGTACGTAGTTCTGCCGGCACATAACTGCGCTGAACGCGCACGCGATGTAGCGGCAACCCGGCAGCGGCAAACACCTGGCCCACGAATGCATCGCGTTCCTGGCGGTCGCTGCGCCGATGACTGCGGTCGTCAAGTTCAATGCCAGCCAGCGGCTGCATCGTGCGCCGATCGCAAAGCAGAAAATCCACATGCTTGCGGTCGATCTTATTGGTGTATATACGCCACTCGCTGTTGTCCCCGCTTTTGACATAGAAAAGGTCGCCTAGCGACACCTTGGCCAGCACCGTTACTTCCGGGCTGACTCCGCTCCTCAACATGTGGTAGAAGTTCAGTTCCGCCTTTGAGAGAAAATTATCACGCAGCGCATAAGGGTAGATTTTCTGCGGTTTCCGCTCATCATTATCGGAAAGAAAATCGAGAATGCGGTCAACAATGTCATCGACCGCTGCCTGCGACAGCCCTAGCGCACGCAAGATGCTGCGTAGAAGTGAAAACTTGTTTTGTATCTGCATGACGTGGTCGCCTTTTCTGCTAACGGGCATCGAATGCTACTCTATCCCTAGAGGATAGCCATTGGCAACCAGACGCGCATCGTGCAAATGTCGGAATCAGGCTGCAAGAACTTCGCTTGCACTTGCTTTGAATCGACATTCTATAAACAGCAAGATAAAGCATCTCGGTGGAAGCGAGGGAAGTTCAAACCCACACGTGAAGACAGGATGCACCGTCAGTAGTCGGTGCATCCTGTCTTCACGTGGAACAAGGGTTGTGTTGTTATAACAAACCGCTGACTTGAAGCGCAAGCTGTGGTCAGCGATCTGCCACCGATACAATCAGCCGCGAGCAACGACTGGCAGGAAAATCGCAGCAGATGAGTCGTGCGGCAGCGGGGAGATCGGCTGTTCTGGCTCCTCCGGTTGCTCGGGCTCTTCCGACTCTTCGGGAATATCGACGCCGCCGTTGGCTGCAACGAGTGTGCGGTGGACATTGATTCGTCCAAACCCGTACTCGATGTCTTTGCCTGCTTCACCCAGGTCATCGGCGTTGGCGGTCATCAAATCGACGATTTCAGCGCCGGTCAGTGTGGGCTTGATGCTCGCCAACAGGCCGACCAAACCGGTGACGAAGGGCGCCGCCATGCTAGTGCCGGACATGTTGACGTAGCCTAGATTGTTGTAGGCGCTGTAGATGCGGAAGCCGGGCGCGGTCAGATCGATGTGCTCGCCGGTGTTGCTCAGCAGCCAGCGTTGATCCTGATCGGTCGTGGCGCCGACAGCCACCACGTAGGGCAGCGACGCCGGATAATAGGGCGTCGAGCTGCCGGCGTTGCCGGCGGAAGCGACCACAAGCACGTCATGCTCTTGCGCATAGTGGATAGCCGTTTCAAGCGTCCGGCTTGAGGCGGTGGCGCCGAGGCTGAGGTTGATGACGCGCGCGCCGTTGTCGACGGCGAAGTAGATTCCGGCGGCCACCGTGCCCCATGTGCCTTTGTTGCCGCTGTCGAGCACTTTGACCGGCAGAATCGAACACTGCGGGCAGATGCCGGCCGCGCCTTGCTCATTGTTCAATGCCGCCGCCGCAATCCCCGCTACATGCGTGCCGTGTCCGTGGTCGTCCAGCGGCTCGTCGTCGTCGTTGATGAAGTCATAGCCTGGCAACACACGCCCGACAAATTCTGCATGGTCCGGTGTGATGCCTGAATCGAGGATGGCTATGATTGTCTCTGTAATTCCTCGGCTCAGATTCCAGCCACGCGGCGCCTGTACAATCTGCTGACCATAGGATTGCGCCAGCGAAGTGAACGCCGGATCGTTTGGCGTCAGGTCGCCGGTGACGACGACATCCTGCTCGATGTAGGTGAGAAATGGCGTTGCGGCGCCCAATGCGCTGCTGGCAAAGACGCCGTCGCTTTGTCGCATTGTCACCTGTGCAACATTAGCGTGGGGAAGCCAACGCACGACCTCTACATCGAGCGCATCGAGCACAGCCTGCCGCTCCGCAGGCGTCGCATCTGGCTGAAACCCGATTAAGTAGCTGTTCGTCGAAATCGTTTGTGCTTGCACTGGTTGTGCAATGAGCGTAGAAAAGGTCGCAAAAATAAGTGCAAGTATGGCCCAGGCAATGCGTTTATGATTGTGCGCTGAACCTGCCATAATGACCTCCAGAAAATAATTTCTGGATTACAGAATAGCAAGTTTTGTTCGGGATCGACACGGCGCAAAGACCACAACCCTTGGCGAAAATTGATGATTCTTTAGTGGAATTGTCTGCCACAATCAGCAGAGTTCACGCGACATTTGGCGTAAGAAGGCTACACAGAATTGCTGATTCAGGCAATCAAGAAGGGCTTTTTGTCTAATAGTAAATGCTACATTATCTGTGGGGATAGCGAGCTGAGATACGACGATTCAATGAGATAAGCCAGCAAGTTCAGGTCAATTGCACTGGAAGCTTTCAAAAATGAAAGTGGTGCGGACATTTGTCCGCACCACTTTCACAAGGAGGAAACCGGAGAACAACCAACCGTTCACCCATGTTTGATGGCGGCCTGCGCCGCAGCCAACCGCGCAATGGGCACGCGGAAGGGGCTGCAACTGACGTAGTTCAGGCCCACCATGTGGCAGAATTCGATGCTGCTGGGATCGCCGCCATGTTCGCCGCAGATGCCCATGTGCATGTCGGGGCGAGTGCTGCGACCAAGATGGACTGTCATGTCGATCAGCTTGCCGACGCCGTCGCGATCCAGTTGCTGGAAGGGATTGGTCGGCAGGATGCCTTTTTCGGTGTATTCCATCAGGAACTTCGACTCGGCGTCGTCGCGGCTCATGCCAAAGGTCGTCTGGGTCAGATCGTTGGTGCCGAAGCTGTAGAATTCGGCGACTTCCGCCATCTGGTCGGCGGTGAGCGCAGCACGTGGCACTTCGACCATCGAACCGTACTTAAAGTCCACCGTCGTGCCAGCCTCGGCGAAGACCTCAGCCGCTACACGATCGACGATCTCCTTGACATATTTCAGCTCGTTGACGTGGCCGGCAAGCGGCACCATGATCTCTGGATGCACGTCGATGCCATCCTTCTTGACGTGGATCGCCGCCTCCAGAATTGCGCGCACCTGCATTTCGGTGATTTCCGGCATGACGATGCTCAGGCGGTCGCCGCGCAGACCGAGCATTGGATTGGCTTCGCTCAGCGCCTTGACGCGATTCAGGATGTCTTCCTTCTGGCGCACCTGTGCCAGTGCGTGGTCGATCTCGCTCAGCGAGTGGAAGTGTTGCAATTGCACTTTGAGATCGGTCAGGTCGGCGACCAGCTCGTTGTAGCCGGGCAGGAACTCGTGCAGCGGCGGGTCAATCAGGCGGATGATGACCGGCAGGCCATCCATCGCGCGGAAGAGACCTTCAAAGTCGTGACGCTGCACGGGGAGCAGTCGCTCCAGTGCGGAGAGGCGTCGCGCCCGGCTAGTCGCCATGATCATCTCTTGGACGATGGGCAGGCGGTCTTCCTCGAAGAACATGTGCTCGGTGCGGCAGAGGCCGATGCCCTGAGCGCCATAGCGACGGGCGCGCTCGGCGTCCTTCGGATAGTCAGCGTTTGCCCACACGCCTAGCTTGCGAATTTCGTCCGCCCATCTGAGCAGTTTGTTGAGCTCAGCCTCGTTCTCGAAGTCCGGCTCCTGTGTCGCCAGTTTGCCGAGGAACACCTCGCCGGTGCCGCCATCGAGACTGATCCAATCGCCTTCCCGAATTTCGACCCGCGTGTCGCCTACCACAACGTGCATCATGCGGTGGTCGACGTCGATCTCCAGTTCCTCGGCGCCGCAAACCGCCGGCGTGCCAAACTGGCGGGCCACGACAGCGGCATGACTGGTGGCGCCGCCGCGGCTGGTCAAAATGCCCTTGGCGGCGATCATGCCATGCACATCGTCTGGCTTTGTCTCCGGGCGCACCATGATGACGGCTTTGCCTGCCTTGCCCCATTCATCGGCGGTGTCGGCGTCGAAGACGGCCATGCCGACAGCGGCGCCCGGGCTGGCGTTGACGGCTTTCGAAACGATCATGCTGCCTTCTTTGCGCGCTTTTGCTTTGGTCTCGGCCGAGAACTGCGGGTGCAGAAGCTGGTCGACCTGTTCGGGCGTAACGCGGGTGAGGGCGACCTGTTTGCTGATCAGTCCTTCTTCAGCCATGTCGACAGCCATTTTGATCGCTGCGCGCGCGGTGCGTTTGCCGCTGCGGGTCTGCAACATCCAGAGTTTGCCATGCTCGATGGTGAACTCGACATCTTGCATGTCCTGGAAGTGGTTCTCCAGCTTGGTGACAATCTCCATGAACTGGGCGAAGGCTTCCGGCATATCGACCTTGAGGCGGGCAATCGGCAGTGTATTGCGAATGCCGGCGACGACATCTTCGCCCTGGGCGTTGATCAGATAGTCGCCATAGAGTTCTTTTGTGCCGTCGACCGGGTTGCGTGTAAAGGCGACGCCGGTGGCGCTATCGTCGCCCATGTTGCCGAAGACCATGGTCTGGATGTTGACGGCGGTGCCGAGGTCGTGGCGGATGCCGGTGGCGTTGCGATAATCGATGGCGCGCTTGCCAAACCAGCTGTTGAAAACCGCGCGCGTCGCCATTTCAAGCTGTTTGTAGGGGTCTTGCGGGAAGTCCATGCCCTTGTAGGCTTTGACCAGCGCCTTGAAGCGTTCGATGATGACCATCCAGTCTTCGGCGGTCAGATCGACATCGTTCTTGACGCCGCTCTTCTTCTTCTGTTCGGAGATGACTTCCTCGAACGGTTCGTCGGCGACGCCCATGACGACCGAACCGAACATCTGGATCAGGCGGCGGTAGGAGTCGTAGACAAAGCGCGGGTCGCCGGTGAGCTTGATCATGCCCGCTGCGGTTTCGTCGTTGAGACCGATGTTGAGCACGGTGTCCATCATGCCGGGCATCGAAAATTTGGCGCCTGAACGGCAGGAGACGAAGAGTGGATTGCTGGGATCGCCGAATCGCCTGCCAACCAGCTTTTCGATTTCGTGCATGGCCGCGACTTCCTGTTCCCACAGACCGGCCGGGAATTCGTGATTGGCAGCCAGATAAGCGTTGCAGGCTTCGGTGGAGACAGTGAAGCCTGGAGGCACGGGCAGACCGAGGCGGGTCATCTCAAAGAGATTGGCGCCCTTGCCGCCGAGGAAGGCGCGCACATCTTCCCAGTCTTTGGCGTTGCAGGCGGCTTCAGCTTTATCCAGCTCGTTGAAAAGAAAGACCCATTGCTTTTGACCACTAGAGGTGGCCGCTTTTTCTTCGCTGACAAGTACAGACATTGCAAATTTCTCCTTGTAAAAGAATCGCAATTGAGCGGTTGGTTTGACTCACAACGATGTGAGGCGTTTTCCGGTGTTTATACGTCGATTAGTGTAGTTGAAACACTGCCGCGAGGCGTCCTGCACGTGGGGAGAAAAGGCACTGGTCAGGGTAGCAGTCTGCACACTGGTCAAGTGGCTAGTTGGTGGGATGGCAGGTCTAAACATCCAGGGCGAATGTACACCCTGTTGAAATGGTGGGGCGTAGTGGGCTTCTCGACAGAGTTCTACCGTTCGATCACCGGCAAGAAAAGTCGCAACAGCTCCACCTGAACCTCGGTTGTTCCCAGTGTTTCGGCGCCATCGTCATCGCGCACGCGTACGGTGATGGTTTTCACGCCTGGCGCGTCATAAGTCGTCGTCATCTGGTTGGACAATTGGTCGGGCGCATCGAATACACCGTCGCTGTTCCAATCGAACGCATACGTCAGGATTGCGCTGGGCACGTCGACAGCGTGCACCTCTACTGTGACGACTTTGCCAACTGTCACCGGGCTGTCGACATGGATCGCCACAATCTGCGGAGCGACGTTTGCGATTGCGATGGTTGTGGATGCTGTATTGGTGAATCCCAGCCCACTGGTGACTAGCACCGCGACCTCATATTCACCCGTTTTGGGAAAAACATGAGTGACCGACTCGCCAACCAGATCGTCGAACCTACCATCCCCGTCAATATCCCATTCAAAGATGGCTGCACCCCATCCGAGAACCGGTGGCAGAGATTCATCACGGTTTTTGAGCGACGCTGTCAGCGTGATCGGAACGCCTTCTTTTCCCTCGCAACACAGCGCTATATGAACATCCGGCGCATAGCCGACATTTACAGTAGCTGCACCGGACAACAAGCCGGGGCTGGTTGCCAACACTGTATCGGTGAAGCGGCCAGAAAGAACACCCGCAGTGAATAAGCCCTGATTGTCGATCGTCCCACCGTCGTTGACCACCGCCCATTGAATTGGCGGCTGATACCCACCGATGACCTCATCGTTGAGATCGAGCGTCTCTGCGTTGAATTGCTTCTGGTCGAGCGGGTTGACATACGCAACGGCAGGGTTGACGCGCAGCTTCTGCGCGCCGAAGTAGAATGCCTCGACAAATTCAACTTCCGGTGTATCCATAACACTGGTCGAACTCAACCTGACTCGATATTGAAAATATCGGCCGCCTGGGTTGACCATCGACAGGGTCGATGCTCCACTTTCTGAAACACCGGCAGTGTACCACCCTGACCAGATGGCGCCATCTTGAGATGTTCGAGTTTCGACCGTGACCGAAGTCCCTTGCGGGATGTTGGCGGAAAGCGCAATGCGCGACCAGTTGACGAGCTCACCAGCGTCGAACACGCATGAGAGATAGCTGCCTTGCGTGGCGTAGGCGCCCGCTCGCACCCAATCCACCAATACGGGGCTGCGACCGCCGCCAAAGAAAGTTGGGTCCTGGCTATACAAAAACACATATGTTGGGAGTGTGCTGACGCCGCCATGCGGCAGCGGTTTGGATGCTCCCTCGGTTGTCGTGACGATTGGACTTCCATCGATCAGATAATGCGTTTCGCTCTGATCCCATCGAATCGTGTAGAGGCGGAACTGGTTTAGTCCGGCCATCTGCGCGGCTGAGCTGGCGCCCCAATTGTCGACTGCGGTGTCGATGACCCCGGTGGTGGGCGGATCGCTTGGAAAGAACGGCCCATCTTTGGTGCGAACGTATAAATGACGGGGGATGTCGGCTTCAATGGCTGTCTGCGCCACAAAGAGGCGAATTGAGCTGGTTTCGGTGACAGCTCGCAGCGGCGGCATAGATCGGTAGAAGCCCAGGTCGCCGTACGCCAGGGGATCGGGTGCGGTCACAAAGCGGGCGCGTGTCTCAAAGAATCGAATCGGGGTCTCTGCGGCGAACGCGTGTCGCGCGCGCAGATAGTTGGCGTTCAGCCGCAGCACGCCATCGACAATCTGCGGCATTTCGACGCCTGGATAGGCAGGATTTGAATACCCGGAGATCCATTTGGTGTTGTCGATTTGCGGCGCGTCAAAGTAATCTTCAAGCGTTGCCTGCAGTCTCAGTTCACCGCCCTTTGCAGGGCTGACCGTGATTTGTTGGGTTTGTGGCGTCGATTGATATTCCGGCAACACGGTGCATGGAGCAAGAAACTCGGCGTCTGTGTTGTGAAGGATCGAGCCTGATATTGATTGCGGGGCTGAATGTCCGACAGAGAGCGCTTTAACCGCCGTTGTAAACGTTGACAACACGGTCAATAAACCAGCTCCGCCGATGCACAGCATCGTTATTGCATGTCGTAAGCGACCTCGCTTCGAGCTGTCGGATAGTCCAACCATTTGTTAACCTGCTTTTCTAGAACCTGACGCACTGGTCCTCAGCCTTTCCTTTGATAATATAAATATTGTTTTGCGAGATGATGGGGGAAGGTTGATTTTCTTTACATTGAACATTGCCGAAAATCGAGTTGCCAAGAATGTAAGCATTGCTTCAGTTTGACATTGTCAAGTCAGGTGTCGTGCGATCGGCGGTGGTTTCTCTGACAAACCGCCGCCGACCGCCGATGTGTAACCGTCTACCAGACGCGAATCCCGCGCGACCAGAACTCCGCATCGCGGATAAGCTGGAAGAGCATCGGACCGTAGGAGAGGATGACCAGCGCAATCGCGCCGTTGAGCCACGGCCACCAGGTGTCGAGCCACTTGGGCGCCGGCTTCGGGTCGAGCGGCTGCGCCACCGGCATCTCGATCGGTTTGTCGAGCTTGCGCGGCAGAATCCACGTGAAAAGCATAATCGCAAAGTACAGCGTGGCGCTGATGGTCAGAAACGCCAGACCAAGCACCGACTCCATCATCTGCAGATTCCACTGCTCGCTATAATAGGGCGCCTGTCCGAGCATTGTGCGCCGCGGCACGCTAAAGACGAGACCGAGCGTGTGGTAGGCGTTGCTGAAGAAGAGCATCCCAAAGAACCATGTCCACGCCTGCGCCAACGCCAGCTTGGGCGTGAAGAGCTTGCGATTGGTGAGTTTGGGCACCAGCCAGTAGGTGATCCCGAAAAAGGTCAAAGTGCTGGCAGAGCCGACGGTGAGGTGGAAGTGGCCGGGCACCCACATCGTGTTGTGCGTCGCCATGTTGACGTTGTAGGATGCGTTGATGATGCCGCCGATGCCGCCAAAGATAAAGAGAATCATCGCCAGGTTCTGCGCGGCGTAGGAAGGATCACCCCAATTCAGACGCCCGATCCAGCGCAGATAGCCCTTGCCGCCGCGCGCTCGTGCGCCGATCTCCAACGACGCCACCACAGTGAAAGCGGTGATCAGGCTGGGAAAGCCGACGCCAAAGGTGAAGAGCATGTGGATGTACTTCCAGATTTCCGGGATGCCAGGATCGGCGTACTGGTGGTGAAAGCCGACCGGTGTGCTGAAGAGCAAGAAGAGCCAGAAGACCAGCCGCGCCAACGGCTCGCTGAACATCTTGCCGTTGGTCTGTGCGGGCAGCATCGCATACCAGGAGACGTAGGCGGGCAGCAGCCAGAAGTAGACGAGTGGATGGCCGAACCACCAGAAAAGCGTGCGGCTGAGCAGCGGATCAAGACCCGGCGCCGTGTAGCCAAAGACGGGCGCAAATGCATTTGGCAGAATCAGGAACAAAATCTCAGCGGCGACGCCCAACGTGGCGATCTGCCACAGCACCATCGTGATCGTGGAGGCAAGGGCAATGAACGGCGCTCGCACCTCCGGGTTTTCCTTGCGCCAGGCGTAATAGGTGAAATACATGCTGTAGCCGACTATCCATGAGCCAACCACCAGCAGCGTCAGACCAACGTAGAACGCCCAGTCCGCCATCAAGGGTGGGTAGAAGGTGTAGAGCACTGTGGCGTTGTTCATCAGCATCGGCACGGCGGCGATGATGAGGCCGGCCAACATTACAAAGAAGGCGATCACGCTCAGTTTCGGATACTTGAGCGGGCGGTTGAGGCTGCGTACAAAGGCGAAGGTGAAGAATCCGCAGATGAAGAAGGTCGTCCAGACCACAGCGTTCAGCGCGCCGTGAAGCGTCAAACCTTGATAGTAGGTCTTGATCACCGGTTGCAGCCAGGGGTAAATGTCGATGACGCGGGCGTGTTCGAGTCCCTGGAAGACGCCAAGCAACGCGCCGATCGAGAGCGCAAGCACACCAACCAGAATGTTCCAACCTGCCACCCGATCGACCAGCTTGAGATGTTCTGCGGTCAGCGGCGGCGACTGTGGCGTTGCCTTTACGTCAGCGCCGGATAGAGCTTGTACAGACATTGCTTCGGTTCCTCCCTGTTATTCGGTGGTTGCTTGCGCTGTTTCGTTGGCTGGCAGCACGATCAGTTGGCCGTACATCGTATGGTGGCCGATCGGCGCGCCGGCGACATAGCCGCAGTATTCGTGACAGATGTAGTTGTAAGTGCCCGGCTTATCGAAGGTGGCTTTGAGTGTGGAGACCTGACCTGGCAACGCCATCATGTTGACATTGGTTTCTGCAAATTTGACGCCATGGATCACGTCACGCGCCGTCAAATAAAAGGTCACTTCCGACCCAACCGGCACTTCGATGCGATCGGGCACGAAGTTCCAGGTCTGCGCCACCATGTAGACCTCATACTTGCCGGGCGCCAGCTCGCGAACGCCCGGTGTGGCGAAAGGATTGCCTTCCTGGTTGAGCGTTGTCGGGTTGATGCGCGCTGTCGCTCCCGGCACTGTGATGCCGAATGACAACGCTGCAATCGTGATCGCAACAATAAAGACTACGGTCATCCCAACCGCAATCCGAATCCAGATCCCTTCCCACTTCTCGATGTGCAGCGCACTCTCCTCGGTGTGATTCTCGGCTGCGCCGTGAGGATCGGCGCTGTGGCCGCCGGACTCCGCAGCGTGTTCGGTCTCGTGGGTCTGTTCACTCATCAGTTCGCTCCTCTAGACACTACAACAAAGTAGGCGTTGAACCATAATGCAACCGTCAGGATGAGAAAGATCGAGATTAGAACCACTGTTCCCTGTGGTGTATCGGGTTCCTTGCGCATTCAACACTCCTTTGAGCGATGGATTGGATTGTGCATTGCTGCGACAACGATATTGATTGATTTAGCAAATTGTAACCACTGATGACGCCCCGTTTGTCTTTGGTGCACAAACCAGGCGTACGCGCCTAGCGAATCACTGCGCTCAGATCATGCGCCATTTGCTCGGCTGTGACGCCAAACGGAAACATGACCAGCGGTCGCCGCTGCGGGTCGAGCACAAGCACCACGCTGCTGTGGTCGATCAGATAGTCCGTTGCACTTGTACTCGCAAATTGTTTTTGATAGACAACGCCGAATTGACCGGCGACCGCCTCGGTTTCTTCCAGCGACCCACGCAGTCCGATGATGTTCTTGCCAAAATAAGCGAGATAATCGCGCATCCGCTCAGGCGTGTCCCGCTCCGGGTCAACTGTGATGAATAGCATCTGCACCCGATCGGCTGCGTCGCCAAGCAAGGTCTGCGCTTTGCCCATATCCGCCAACGTCGTCGGGCAGATGTCGGGACAGGTTGTATAACCAAAATAGAGCATGGTGTAGCGCTCGCCAAACTCGCTCAAAGCCACCGGACGACCGAGCGTCGAATCCAGTGTGAAGTCGTCGATTGGGCGGCTGGCGTTGACTGCAATGCCATATTGAGGCCCCGGCCGTGGCCCAAACTGCCGCCAAAGCACAAATGCAATGATTCCCAACACAGCAAGCACCACCGCCACTGCCAGAATTCGGCTCAAACTGGTTTGCTGACGCCCATACTGGCTCTGCGCCGCTTTGTCTGATTGCATAGAGTGCAGCTGTCGACTTAATTTATTTAATAGGTTGCGTAACAGGCGAACAAGTGCGCTGCTTCGTAGACCAGTCCACCAGCGCCGGCGCTGTTTTGCACTTCGTCGATCATCAACTTGAGGTCGCGTTCGACAAAGTCAACTTCGGGCGCCCCGCGTTTATATTGCGCGCGCAGGATGCCGTTGCCATCGACCAGTGCGGTCAACGGCGCAAATTCAAATACGCCGTTGTCCTTCTGTTCATAATAGAGACCAAACCCACCGCCCACCACCTGTTTGAGACGGTCTGGCGGGCCGGTGACGATCCGCCAGACCGCCGGATCAGCGCCAACTCGCTGTGCATAGTTGCGCATTCGCTCTGGCGTGGCGTTTTCCGAATCGAGCAATATTGTCACCATCATGACTGGAATGCCGCCGGTGTCGAGTCGCTTCACCATTTCCTGCATCTGTTGCATGGCTGCGGAGGTGTCGACGCAAGGCGTTGTACAGGATGTTGTTGTGAAGTTGTAGATGACCATCTTGCCGCGCAGGTCTTCGTTGGAGAGGCGCTCGCCGTTCATGTCCGTGAATATAAAGCCTGGCGCCAGCCCGATGCGCGGCGTCACCTTGATGGGTTGAAGCACCGCAAACAGCACAATCGCGGTCAGCGGAATCGCCAGCAGGCTGAACCACAATCCAACCAGCTTTCGATTGCTCATTTCCCTCGCATCTTGCGACGAATAGCTTGACGTAACACTCATGGCTCGGCGAATCCGCTACAATCTTTGCAGAAAGAATATGTGGTTTATAGTACAATTCGCGATTGTTCGCAAATGCGCAAGCGCGCGCGGGGCGCTTTCTTACGGGTGCTGATGTCATGATATAATCTATAGCGTCGCCGCTAGCCGATAAAATGGTTATACATCACTATATTCAGACCCAACCCGATGCAGATGATTCCCGAATCGGCGTTTACTGGAACCGAGTTGTCCACAACTACCGGCCGCGCGCTCCCGCGTTTCCTTATGCTTCAAGCTTTGTCAGAAGCGGAGTCGGGCAATCTGGATAGCGCTGCCGCCACTTTTGAAGCCGCCCGCCTTGGCTGGATAGCCTTGAATCAGATTCATGAAGCATTAAGCGCTGTTTTGCACCTGGTGCGCGTCCACCACCTGCGCGAGGATTTGGGATTGGCCCGCCTGTATGCCCAAATGGCCGTTGAACTCCTGCAAAATGCGACGATCAATGATGACAGGTTAGAAGCAGATGTGCTGCTACGCATTGCAACACTGGCGCCAGATATTGGGATGTATACCGAAGGCGAGGAGATGGCAAAGCGCGCGCTGCGTCTCTATGAACAACGAGACGACGCGGCCGGCGCCTGTGATGCGCTGCTGATTCTTTTCAGTTTTCACAACCAGACAGGGCGCTATCAGGCGTCTGGCAGCTATTTGCAGCGGGCGCGGCATGTGCAGGAAATTGCCGGATTGGGCGCCGCCTATCAGGTTGCGATTCTGAATAAAGACGCGCACTGGCACTGGTATCAAGGCAATCTGTCGGCTGGTCTGGAACGAGCGCAGCGCGCCGTCGAGCTGGCTGACCGGACCGATCAACGCAAACAGCGCGTCTACAATCGGCTGGTCACGGGCAATATTATGCGCGCAATGGGTGACTATCTCGCCGCCCAACACTGGTACAATGTAACGGAACAGCTTGCCAACGAGATCAGCTTCACGCTGTTCCTCTGTTGGATCGATGTACACCGGGCATGGCTGGCAATTCTGCAAGAACAGTACAGCGTCGCCCGCTCGCTGCTTCAGCGTGCGCTAATGACCCAAGATTACGGCCAGGCAATGAGCTTCAACGTTTTTCTGGCTGCACTCTACAGTCTCACCGGGCGTACAGTTGAGGCTATGGAGTTGCTCAAGCGATCGCTCACATTCTATGAGCAATCCAACGATCCCTTGTCTGTTTGCACGCTGCAACTGCATCTGGCTTTCAACTACTTGCACGTGGCGAAGCCACAGGATGCGGCGACCGCGCTTGACGCCGCTTTTGCCTGGATGACCGAGCGACGCATCGACTACCTGCCCCACTGGTGGCACCCGACGATTATGGGGACACTCTGCTCCCATGCCCTGGCTGAGGGTATTCATCCGTGCGTGGCTGAGATGATTTTGGTTAAGCATCTGGGCAGCATGGGCGTTGCAGCGATTCAGCCTCTGCTACAGCATCCTGACTTGGTCGTGCGTCGTCGCGCATTGGACGTGCTTGAGAGCCTGAACGCCGATCCGCTGTCCATCTTGGGGCCGATTCCTGACGATACTGTGCGCAAGGTGTTGGCGCAACTAATCGCTTCCAACCGTTTGTCGGTAGCAGGTCTGCCTCGCCTGTGTCAGATATTGACGACCGCAGAGAAACGCAACACACCGAACCCGACGCTCGTGGCGGTTTTTGGTCTTCATGTGGATGGGGCAACACGTGAAGAGATTGCCGACTGGTTGGGCATCTCCGGCGCGGCGGTGCGCAACTATATTACCCTCATCTATCGAATTTTTAACTTAACCTACGATCCCAAGCAACGCAAACAGCGTCAAGAGACGCTGCGCGCATTGACTCAACAGGCAGGCTTCATCCCCTGACGAACGCGCGAGTCCTGCACTGTAGGACATCCTTATAGGACATCGACCTCTGGACAGTGCGATGGCTGACCTGTACTATGGTATTTGGTCTGTTGCAGTAGCATCGTGCTGAATGAGACTGCAAGTCCCCATCCCCAAAACCCCCTTCGTTTGTCGGTACACCTGCTTCCGGCGGTTTTGTTATCGCTGCTTTTCAATACTCCGACCAAAAACAAATGAGGAAGGCTATCCGTGAAGACCAAGATAATTGTGATCCTGATGTGGGGCATCATGTTTGCATTTTGTTCGACCGGTGCGGCGCTTGCGCAAGGAGTCGATCCGTTTCTTCCACGACCCGCGGTGGGCGAGAGCAACGCATTCTTGGCGGCAAGCAGCCCAGATGCCTTCGACGCAGCTACAGCCGTGGGACAACCAGGATTAAGCTATCGGTACGTGCGAACCTTTGGGGAGGCGAAGGTGGCGTACGTCGCCGACATTCAGCATCTAAACTATCCGTATGGCATTGGAACCATTGGGAACTCTGTCTGGATTGGCGAAAAATGGGGGAATCGTTTGCTCAAGTATGACAGCGCCGGCAATTTTCAGATGCAGTTCGGGCGCGCACGGTTTCCTGACTCGTATGAGGATACATCATTTTGGGAGATCGAAGACGTCGCCGAAGATTCAGATGGGAATGTTTGGGTGGTGGACTCCGTATCCAATCGCGTCGTGAAACTCAGTCCTACTGGACAGAAACTACTTGAGTTAGGCGAAATTTGGGTGGAGGGAAGCGGCAACACCCAGTTCATCGACCCGATGAGCGTGGCGATAGACGCAAGCAACAACATCTATGTTAGTGATGGCGGGGCATGGTGGAATCCCGAACGCGGCAATCACCGCATCCAAGTCTTTCGAAGCGATGGCGTCTATCTGGCGACCATCGGAGAAACAGGTGAGTGCGGTTTCGAGGAATACCTGCTCTGCGGCCCACGGCATATCGTGATCTTTGGGGATAGGCTCTACGTCGCTGATGCGGGAAATGGTCGTGTACAGATATTCAACATCAGCAATCCTGCCACCCCAACGTATGTGGCGAGCATTCATAATTTTAGTAATCCGTCGGGCGTAGCTGTGGATGCTACGTATATCTACGTGGCGGATACCTGGGCGAATCAGGTCAAAATCTACAATCGTGCCACCTACGCATTCGTTGCCTCGATCGGCTCCATCGCTGGCGCCAACAATAATCAGTTCCACAATCCAACTGATGTGGCAGTTGATGCGGCAGGCAATCTCTATGTAGCCGATTTTGTGAATACCCGGGTGCAGCAATTTATCCGAAGCGGAGCGACCTGGAACTATGCACGCACCTATGGCGTGACCGGGACGCCTTACGTCACTGACGGATATCACTACAACACGCCGTCGAGCGTCGCTGTTGCTGCCGATGGCAGCATCCTGTTGACTGAAGACTATGGTCATCGATTGGTCAAACTCACTGCTGAAGGAGCGCCAGTCTGGACAGTGGGAGCCGCGGGCGTGAAAGGGGATTGGAACGACAGCAACGATCGGCTCAATAATCCAGACGATATAGCCATCGATACAAGCGGCAAGGTCTACGTTGCATCACGTTGGCATCAACGCGTGCAGATTTATAACCCAGACGGTTCGTATCATGCGACCATCGGCAACCTAAACTGCCCGGGTGGCCTAGGCATTGCGCCAAACGGGTATCTTTATGTAGCTGATACGTGCGATCATCAGGTAAAGATTTATGATACATCTCTGGCGCTCGTCGCAACCCTCGGTGCTGGTTCCCCAGGCTCAGACAATACTCGCTTCTCGTCACCAGAGGACGTGGCGATAGATGGTTCGGGGACGATCTACGTCGCAGATCGAGACAACCAACGAATTCAGGTGTTCAGCGCTGCCCACACCTATCTTCGCACGATGGGTGAGACTGGCGTCAGCGGGAATGGCTTTGGACAATTCAGCGGGCTGAATGGTCTCTTTGTGGATGCAGCCAATCGTCTGTACGCTGCAGATGAGTGGAACAACCGTGTGCAGGTCTTCGACGCCAGCGGAGCCTATCTGACCACGATTGGCGGAAGGTGGGGTGATCGGAATGGTCAGTTTCGCAGTGCGCGTGGATTGACGGTGGCCCCTGATGGCGCAGTCTATGTCGCCGATTCCAATAATCACCGCATCCAAAAATTCGCACCTGGCACGCCGAACTGGCTGCAGCGCAACATCAACGGTTTTGGTGACCGAAATCGGTATGTCAATTCGCTGACGCCATTTGGCGGATATCTCTACGCCGGAACAGCAAAATACGCGACAACCGGTGCGCAAATCTGGCGTATGGATGCAACTGGCAACTGGAACGCCGTGATGACCGATGGTTTTGGAGCACCGCACAATACTGACGTTGAAAATCTCGTCGAATTTAAAGATCGCCTTTATGCCGGTGTGAGGAGCCGCACCACCAGCCTACCGAACACGGCGGGCGGCGAGATTTGGCGCAGCAATAATGGGACGACTTGGGAACAGGTGGCTAATGGCGGATTCGGCAACCTCTATAACGGCGCAGTCTTCCACATGGCTGTGTACAATGACCAACTCTACGCCGGAACATGGACATACACCAGCACGCTCGGCGCTGGAATCTGGCGGTCAAGCACCGGCAATGCTGGCGACTGGACGCAGGTCGCCGCCAACGGTTTTGGCGATCCCGATAACTCTGTTGTCCTTACTATGCAAGAATTCGACGGCTATCTCTATGCCGGCACGCGCAGCCGCACCGCCAGCGGCGCCGACATCTGGCGCTACGACGGCGCAACCTGGACGCCAGTCGTCACCGATGGTTTTGGGCAGACGGGAACCTACGATATTGCTGCGCTGGCAGTGTTGGGTGATTATCTGTACGCCGGCACGGGCCGTTATGACCCCAACACGCAGTCCTATCCTGGCGGGCAACTCTGGCGCTGCTCTCGTGCATCGGGATGCGACGAAGCCAGCGATTGGGACATCGTCGTCGCCGATGGATTTGGCAATGCCGCAAATGTCAACATCACGGCGCTGCATACGTTCGATCACTATTTGATTGCCGTTACCTACAACGTCGAGACCGGCATGGAAGTCTGGCGCACTCCGGACGGTGTGAGTTGGGATCAGGTGGGCTTTGCCGGGCTTGGCGACAGCAATAACGCCGGTCCGTCGTGGAGCAATTCGCTGGCGACCTTCAATGACAATTTGTACATCGGCGTCTACAACAGCGCCAGCGCCGGGAAAGTCTGGCAATATCTGCGCCAACGGGCGACCGTCAATATCGCCGATCCCGCCGTTGCGCACACCCTGGTCTTCACCTCCACCGGCGGCGGACGCACGACCGTCATGATCCCCGCCAACGCCGTTGACCAGCCGACCGAGCTGGTCTATCAGCCCTTCACGCCGACCACGCGCCCCCCCAATTCTGCGTTTGCGGGACGGGCGTTCGATCTGGATGCCTATCGCGGCGGCGCGCCGGTTGCGAATCTTCAGTTCCAGCAGCCGGTCACCATCATTATCGAGTACATCGACGCCGACGTCGCTGCAATCGACGAGAGTGCGCTTCATCTCTATCGTTGGGTTCCGGCCACCGCCACCTGGGAGGACGCCGCCTGCGGCGCCTATGTCCGCCAACCCGCGCAGAATCGCATCAGCGCACCGATCTGCCATCTCAGCCGCTTCGGGCTGTTTGGTGCGATGGAATATGTCTATTTGCCGACGGTGAGACGATAGACTCTGGGGGATTTTACGGATTGTAGACGTTTCTTCTTTCGATACTGCGGTACATGAATGATTCGTCTGTAATTGCGTATTTGCTGCGATCTTACTCATAAAATGTGTTCGCGTCAGCGTATGTTGCACAACATGACTTAACAGGAGATGGATCATGATCCGGCGTAAATCTATGTATATGTGTGTGTTTGTGGTCACTCTGCTAATCATGTTAGCAAGCAGCACGCGTGCAGTACAAAGCCAACAATTTGCGCCAGATCTAACGCCGACGGCGTTCACTGCGCCAGCATCAGCGGTGTCTGGACAGGAGGTGACTGTCGCATGGGAGGTCAAGAATCAGGGAGACGGCCGGGCAGAGGGCGGCTGGTACGATGTGGTGTATTTTTCGACGGACAATGTCTGGGACGGCCAGGATCAGGCGCTGAGCAGCGTTTGGCGAGACTCAGCGTTGGATGTCAACCAGACGTACACGCAGTCAGTCGCCTTCAACCTGCCGCGGGTTCCGGCTGGGAGCTACTATCTGGTGGTGCGCATCGATGACCCCAACTACTGTGGGCAGGGTGGCTGCCTCTACGAGTCGAACGAGAGCAACAACGACAGAGCCATCGCCATCTCCGTCACACAACCCGACCTGACGCCGACGGTGTTTGCGGGGCCAGCGTCAGCGGTGTCTGGACAGGAGGTGACTGTCGCATGGGAGGTCAAGAATCAGGGAGACGGGGCTGCACAGATTAGTTGGGCAGGTGGCTGGTATGATGTGGTGTATTTTTCGACGGACAATGTCTGGGACAGCCAGGATCAGGCGCTGAGCATCGTCTGGCGAGACTCAGCGTTGGATGTCAACCAGACGTACACGCAGTCAGTCGCCTTCAACCTGCCGCGGGTTCCGGCCGGGAGCTACTATCTGGTGGTGCGCATCGATGACCCCAACTACTGCGGGCAGGGTGGCTGCCTCTACGAGTCGAACGAGAGCAACAACGACAGAGCCATCGCCATCACCGTCACCCAACCCGACCTGACGCCGACCATGGTTCAAGCTCTGTTGCCACTAGTTCCGGGTTGGATGACAGAAATATCGTGGGCAGTCCTCAACCTCGGAAATGGCTATGCGCTTGGCAATATCTGGAATGGGTGGGCGGACACCCTCTATTTTTCACGTGATGATGTACTTGATAGCCAGGACGAGCGGCTAGGTGAGTTCAGGATGAACGCCCCGCTCGCTCCAGGCTCCAGTTACACCCAAACTCAATCCATCTATCTCCCCAATGTAGCTCCTGGCGTTTATCACTTGTTTGTCCGCACGGACGAGTATGATGAAGTCTTCGAGCGTAACGAAGCAAACAACCAAATTCGTCAGTTTATTCAGTTGCAGGCGCCTGAGCGGATTAGCATGCCGTGGCGGGCACTCGACAGCAGCCAACTTGGCAATTTCAATTTAGGATGGATAGATTTCTCGCCTAATGGAAATCGCATCGTTGCTGCGACTGGAAATCGAGCAGTTGTGTGGGACATCCACGCATCTCAACCACGTCTTCAATTTACCGGACATTCCAGAACAATCGACACAGTTGAGTTTTCACCTTCTGGATCTCAAATTCTGTCAGGCGCTCGAGATGGAACCTCGCGGATTTGGGACGCGTCTACTGGTCAGCAAGTGCGCACTTTTGCCGCAACTGTCGGACAGTCCAATCCCGCCACATTTTCGCAGGACGGAGCCAAGGTGTTTGCCGGCAGTGGTTTAGGGCTCCCCAGATTATGGGATCGCCTGACAGGTGCTGAGCTACGAACATTTCCTGGTCATACAGGAACCGTTAACGCTGTAGCGCTTTCGCCAGATGGAACAAAAGCTCTGACCGGCAGCGCCGACGACACAGCGATTATTTGGGATGTTGTTACAGGCGCAAAGCTTTTTACATTGGCCGGTCATATCGGCGACGTACTATCTGTCGCGTTTTCTCCAGATGGACTGCAAGCCCTCACCAGTTCAACTGACAGTTCCGTTCGCATTTGGAACACATCCACCGGTAAAGAAGTGCGCCGATTCTTACATGGATGGTCACATATGACTTCTATCGCCGGCGCCGCGTTTTCACCAGATGGACGCTATGTGATCACTCATGACAGTAACTGGCCCGGTACTGCATATTTATGGGAAATCTCGTCGCAATCGTTATTGCGCATATTTTCAGTGGAAGACACCGATTTTTCGGCGATCGGCGGGGTGGCCTTTTCACCCGATCAGACGCTGGTGGCAACAAGTCATTCAGATGGTCAAATCCGCTTCTGGCGATCAGGATTGGATGCGGTGTCTTTGCAGCCAATCCTTCCATTGCAGATGGGCGCTCCTCACACATTCGCTTTGCAGTCATATGGACTGTATTATTTTGAAGTCAACGTTGCATCTGGCCGCAATCTTGTTGTCTCTCTTTCCTCA
Source organism: Chloroflexota bacterium (assembly GCA_016861025.1). Taxonomy (GTDB): domain Bacteria; phylum Chloroflexota; class Anaerolineae; order Caldilineales; family Caldilineaceae; genus Caldilinea. The sequence goes on along the minus strand of BOKO01000019.1, from coordinate 55,434 downwards.
ACGATGTCTTCATTGGGTGCAGTGCAAGGGGATTCTTTGCAATTTGCAAATCTATCTGTTTCGGAAGCTCACCCGGAGGAACGGTTTGATAATAACGGAGAGGATGCTGTACGGATTGCCATCAGAAAGGGCAGGCTGCCGACCAGTTTTGAACATGATTATTTCGCAGAAGGTTCACTTTCCAATTTGAAGTTCGAAATACCGATCGAATCGACCTTTGTTGATAGCAAATACTACATTCTGGTCTATTCACCGTATTTGGCTGCTGGGTCACTCCCCGTGACAATCAACGCAGAATACTCCGATTTCAGAATTTCCAGTGTGATACCGAACCGAGCCGGTAATCGGGGAGACGTGACAGTCGCGATCCGCGGAACTGGACTGAACACTGATGCGGAGATTGCTCTGGTGAATCGATCAGGCGCTCGTATAGCAGCAAGCAATGTTGGAGCAGTGTCCGAAATCTTGCTCTATGCAACCTTTAATTTGAATAATGCTGCTCCTGGTCCTTACGATTTGATCGTTCGACGCGTCAGCGATGGCATCCAAAGATATCTTGATGGTGGCTTCGAGGTAGTTGTGGGCGCACAAGGTCGCCTGAAGGTGTCGCTGGATGGCCCCGACGTTATTCGTCCTGGCCGTACATATCAATATCGAATCACTTATGAAAACGTAGGCGATGCAGATTTGCCAGCTCCATTTTTGTCTGTGTCAACCACTTCATCGGGGGCGCTGCTTTCTGCAGCAGGCTACACGAGCACGAATCAGTTGATATGGTTGGCTCCAGGTGACGATTCACCGGGCAATGTATTGCCACCCGGCCAAGGTGGAACCCTCCTATTTAACGCTTCTTTCGAGGACGGCGCTGCGCTTGTCGTCGGCGTGATCGAAGAAAATGATCGACCGTTTGACTGGTCCAGCTTTGAGCAGCACCTGAGACCGGCCGATATGTCTGATGAGGAATGGCGCGCCTTCTGGACTCGGACGACAGGACAAATCGGAAGTACGAACCGTGAAGTGCTTGAGACATTGCGTCAGCTGAATCTAGACAGTGGCGACGCGAATGATCTTGTCTCCATGATAAAACTCGCACTATACATTGCGGCACAGAGTGAATCCCGCGGTGCGGATCTCAAAGACGTGCTTTCCGCCTCTGTTGATAAAGGCGAGAAATACGATCCAACAACTGATGTCAAAATCATTCCTGCACCTGGCACGATCTTCAATCCCAATAAACCTGCAATCATGGTTACTCATGGATGGCATGGAAAAGAAGATGAAGATCGCTTTATCCAACTGGTGGACAAACTCGCAAAAAACTACCCGACTCATAACGTAGTGCGAATTATCTGGGAGAAAGGCGCAGACGCTTTCTTCCCACGGGACGCATCGAAGAACATTCCTGCAGCAGCCGAGCAAGCAGTAAAATTGCTTCAAGGCTTGCATTACTCAGACTGGAGTCAGACCATCTACATTGGAGAGAGTTTTGGCAATGGCATCAATGCTGAGATGTCCCAAATGGCGCCAGCACGGGGGAAGGCTTTGATCTTGAATGCAGCTAATCCGGTAGGATATCCCGACGGGTTAACGCCGAAATACAAAGAGGCCTTTAGTGATTCTATCTCTATCCGAACTTGGGACTTAGCTGATGACGGACCGGTGGGGAAGTGCGACTTGTTATACCCCAAGCCCATCGAAGAGCATTGTGGAGGAAAAGAATGTAATCGTTGGGGACAATCGCACACATCAGTCGTTCGCCTGATCACAAGACTTTTTGATTCAAGACCAGATGTTGCCAAGCAGCTAGTAGAGATAAACCGGCAGGGCTTTGAGCGCCCAGATGGTCAATGCAACGTCACTATCGATTCAGATGGTCAGATGTACGTTGATGGAATCAAAATTGATGTCTATTTCGCGATTCAGGACATGACTATAAGGCCCCAGACCGGAAAAGATGTTCGTCCGGTTCGAGCCATTGATCCAAATGACAAAATTGGACCGATTGGTATTTCTTCGCAACGGCTTGTTGCTTCAGACACAACCCTGAATTACACCATCAACTTCGAGAACATGCGCACTGCAACAGCGCCTGTGCAAGAGCTTGTCATCATCGACTATCTCGACAGTGATCTGGACTGGACTTCATTCCAGTACGGGCAACTGGCTTATAGCGATCACCAAGTCTCATTGCCGAACAATACGCTTTCTTTCGAGATACGCGACTTGCCCCCGCCCTCCATCGTAACCGGCGCCACGGAAGGCGCAATGGCTATCGACATAAGCGCATCGTTGGATCCACAGACAGGCAAGATCGAATGGCGCTTAAAGGCAATCGATACCGGGACGGAGATGTTCCCCGACGACCCCCTGGCTGGTTTTTTGCCGCCAGAAGATGGCAGTGGGCGCGGCATGGGCTTCGTGACTTTCTCCATCAAGCCTAAAGCGGGATCCCCACCGGGAGCCACCATCACAAACAAAGCCAGCATTGTCTTTGATACGAATGCCCCAATCGAAACCAATGAGGTCTTGAACACCATCGGGGTTGCAGCAGACCTGTCTCTTTCGATCTCGGGCATTGCACCGAACATGCAATTTGGCGAGACCTTTGCATTTACAATCTCGGTCTTCAACGATGGTCCGAATACTGCGCAAGGAGTTGTTGTCACGAATACACTACCCAGCGGTATCACGCTAGTCTCCGCTAACAGTTCTATAGGAGCATGCACCGTCAGCGCCAACGGCGTCCGCTGTAGCTTGGGTGATCTCCCGACGCGTTCGAATGCAACGATCCAACTGCGCGCAACAGCAGATAAAGAAGGAACATATCAAACGACTGCAGGTGTCGTTGGCGCCTCCACGGTGATAGATATCAATCCTCTCAACAATAGACTCGCTCGCAATATCGTCGTTGCGCCGAAGTCGCAATTTCGGCTGTTTGCGCCATTGATTGTCAGATGAATGGGACTGGTTTCTGATGGGATAGGTGCGAAAGAGTGACTAATGAGCAGCCATCGGCACACACTAACCAACCTCTTCAAGCTTATTTGTATGATCATCTTGGCATTTACGGCTTACGTCGTAATAAATATGTTGCTGGCGCCGTCGCGGTCTCTTTATGCTAATCCACCACCGTCGCCAAGCGGCGAACCAGCGTCTATCGCTGTTATAAACACCCTCCACCTGCCCATCATTTTACGCAGCTATGACCCAACCCGCCCACGGATGTTGTCGCCGCTTCCGGGTGCCGAGGTGGGGACGTTGATTCCCGAATTTGAGTTCGACTTTGGGGGGCCGCACCCTGAGTCCGCTGCTGGCGTTCTGGAATTCAGCACCAACCCGGATCCGGGACGCCCTGGAGTGTACGCCACCTTCTGGTTGGGTAGCTCACGGTACAACATTCGACCGATCACCAATTTGCTTCCTGCCTCAATCTACTATTGGCGCGTCGGTCTCATCTATGATTATGACTATTCCTCCCCAGATTGGACGGAGCAGATCACGTTCACCACGCCATCGAACGGCGTTATTCTGCCCGCACCCGCTCTATCGGCGCCAATTAGCGGCAGCGTTGCGACGACGAACAGTTTGGTGCTCGAATGGACGCCCGTTGTCGGTGCAGTCGAGTATCAGGTTATTGTGAGCAGGCTGAGCATGAATCAGGGTTGGATCGCTACGACATCAGACGCCAATCTGGTAGTTGGGGACAGTTGGTTAGCATCAGAGTTGATCCCGGGCAACCGTTATGAATGGTATGTGAGCGCCAGAAATGACTACGCATGGTCAGCGTATTCCGACGTACGCCAGTTTGTCGTTGCGCCTGCTGTCACCAGTGCTGGCGGTGAGCGCGCATTCCGCAATCACACCTTTGTTTTGCCAGGTGGTTGGCTATGGGCAAAGTGACCTTCAACCGAAAATGGCGATAACTTGATGGCGACTCATTTTGTCCTGCGCGTCGCTACCTCTTCCAATCCGGCTGACTGGAACACAAATTCGGTAGTGGCTATGGTGAACACATCGCCTTCCTGACTCCCGGATAGCATAGTGATAAGCGGCGGATTTTGACTCCTCATTCAATATGCGAAAGGAATGGCAAATGAAAAACCAATGCAATCGTACCCTTCGTTCAATGCTCCTTATCGTGCTGATCTTGGCGAGCATGTTGTCACCGGCTGACAATGCGGTGGCGCAGAGTGAGATGACGCCGCCCGGGCCAGCCAGACCGCTGCCAGGCGGCGTCGCTGACGCCTTTCAGGATGCAGATGGCCTCTGGCGCGCCAGACCGGACATAACGCCTGTGCGTAACGCAGCCCGTGAAGCCACCGGGGGGCCTGACGATTACGGCTATGTATGGGACGATAGCGTCCCACTCAACTGGATCGATGCCACTGATGGTGCTGACGCTGGCCTGAGCGGAAGTAGTTGGAATCAACGCACTGATGCAATCCCGCTGCCCTTTGCATTCAAATATTATGATGCCATCTACAGCGCTGTCTATATTGGCGCCTCTGGATACATTGCGTTTATGGACTCGCCAGAATGGACCTGGCCAAGTCAGGTGCGCACACCGCGACCGGGCGCACCGAATGCTGTGATTGCTCCTTTTTCAACACCGTTCATCTTGGCTGAGAGTGGGATAAACAGTCGCGTCTTCTTCAAGACTGGCGGCGCACCGCCGAATCGATTCTTTGTTGTGCAATGGAATGCAATGCGCATCCCTGACACTGACAATGTCGTTACGTTCGAGGTCGTCTTGCATGAAAACGGTGACATTTTGTTTCAGTATCGGACAATCGACACAGGGAAGGATGAAGGTTGGAGCTACTGTGTATATGTGGGCATCGAAGATGCGGAGGGTCTGGATGGTCTCAGCCATGCAGCCGGTTGTTTGCCCTATGCAATTCTCGACGGGGCAGTCAAAGCAATCCGCTTTACACGACCTGCACCAACTGGGCGAGTCAAAGTCACCCCGAAGGGACAGGGGCGCTTCACCCAGGCAGGCGGGGTTGAAACCTTTGAGGTGATTCTATATAACAACGGTGAGCTTGGCGCCGACGCCTACGAAGTATCGGCTGCTTCAACCTGGCCAGCCGAATTGCATCTGGGTGGACAAATGTTGGCTGACACCAACGGGAACGGCGTCCCTGACACCGGCTTGATTGCACCTGGAGGGCGTAGATCTCTAACTGTCCAGGTTCAAACACCCGCCTTCGTCAACATTGCCGACACCAATACTGTCACCCTGACCGTGCGTTCGGCGCTCACACCCTCTTGGCAACGCACAGCGCTGCTGCGTTCGAGCGTTCCTATTCCGTTTGCCCAAATCTACGAAGACCGCACCGATCCGGGCCCACGCTTGGCGCTGCTTGGACCAGACGGCGTAAGCAGACGCAAGGTTACGACAACGGAAAGTTGGATTGACACCATGGCCGTCGCAGGACTGGCTTCAGGTGGATACGTGCTGATGTGGAAAGACTGGTTGGATGAGAGAGTTCTTTTGCGTTACGCCTTTGTCGACAAAAATGGCGTCTTGCAGGCCGCTCCACAGACACTTACGACGATACCGGCTGGATGGTTTGATGCTCTCGGCATTGCGGTGGCGCCTAATGGCAGCATCGGGTTGAGCTGGGTGCAGGAACAAGCTCGCGTCTCTGACGGCAGGTGGGAATACAACTACAATGTTTTTTTGTCCATTCTCAACCCCTCCGGCGCCATTATCTTGCCTCCCACCAATCTTACCAATAATACAGGTTGGGGAAGCTGGTGGGAAAGCAGCGCCTGGAATTTCTACTATGACGTGCAGATCGCTGCATCGCTGGATAATCGTTTCATGGTAGTGTGGGCTGTTGACGAAAAGACAGAAGATGGCTGGTGGGAGAGCGATGTCCTCTACACCATTCATGATACCGATGGTCAGACGCTTAGGTCTCAAACGTCTCTTGGAAGCCTTACCCGAGATGAACCTGGCATACCGCGATTAGCGTCGTCGAGAAACGGCGGATTTCTGCTGGCTTATTACCGGGGAGAGATAAATCTACTGCGTTTGAGCAGCGACGGCGCTATTACTGCTGGACCTGTCACTATAGTCAATGTGAACACCTCACCTTTGGCGCTTGCACAGATAAGTCAGGGACGATTCATCCTCGTGTACTACCCATTCACCTATGTCATATTCAGTGAGGCGAACCTGGCTGCACTTGCCGCACCGACGGCAATTCACAACCCTTTCGCTCTCAGCGACAATTCTAATCCATCGATTGTGGCGGATGCAGAGAATCGTGTGATGGTCACCTGGAGTGAAAGAGACGCTGGATATCGTCCCTACCATTTTTATGCCCTGATTGACGACAGCGGCGCCCTGTTGACGCCGCCGACTCCCTGGCTGGCTGCGCGCACGCCGACAGATGGGACAGCGCCGGTTGTGCTGAGCAGCAACAATGGCTATGGGCTGGCGCGCGCCAACAGCTTTGCCCCAACGTCGCTAACACAGACCGATGTCAATATCGGTGCACCTAGCCTCACGAGTGGTCCACCTGGCGGCGGCGCAGCCGCGTTGAACATACGTGTTGGCAACGCAGGTCTGACAACAGCAGAAGGGGCACAGGTGACGCTTGAGTTGGATGTAGCATTAACTCTACTCAACGCAACACCGCAGCCAAATTTGAGCGACACGACGTCGATCCACAACGGCGGAATCTACACATGGTCTCTCCCAGCGTTACGCCACTTGAGCCAGGGACTGATCTTGGTAAACGTGGGGCTTCCAACCACTCCGGTTGGTTCTCGCTATCCGGTGAGGATTTCGGTTACAGCCAACAGTCCTGACGCCAACCCGAACAACAATCTCGTCGTCACAGAAGTCATGGTAGCCGAACAGGTGTATTTGCCCGTCACTCAGAAGATGGGTGAATAGCTAATTCGACTGCTCCCTGTTGCGCACAGCTTTTGGGGGAAGTAGCATTTGACAACAACAGGAACAGGGTTTCCACGGATCCCTGTTCCTGTCGTTGCTGATGCTGCAGCAACGAAGACGATTTGTTTGTTGCCGAAGTATGCAGATTCAACCCATCCCATACTGATCGCACACAAACGGCAGCAGCCCAACCTTCTCTAGCCGGTCAACCGGCGCGCGGAAGGTCACTTGCACGACGCCTGGATTGCGCCCGATCTCGATGGCGCCGGTGATCGTCGCACGGTTTTTGACTTCAGGCACGGTCATGCCGAGCAACGCAGCGGCGCGTTCGAGGCCGTTGTCGGTGGCGGCGTTGAGGTCTGGGCCAGTGCCGATCACGGAGATCGGCGCCGATTCCTCCAGGCGATCGACGCCCCATTGCTGCGCTACTGCCAGCGCTTTTGCCTTCTCCTCGGCGCTGAGCGGGCGGGCGAGGAAGGGCAGGTCCTCTTCCACAGGCAATAGAATCGGTCCATCGATCGTTAGCCCTTTGATGACGTGCACTTGCAGCGTCACTGTGCCCGATACGTCGCAGGTGTGCCCTGCAATCTCGCCATCGCCCTGTAGCGCGTGCATGTCGCCGAGATAGACGCCGCCGCCAGCCACCTTGACCGGGCAGATCAAGATCGCACCGGCGCGCACGGCGTCGATATCCATGTGGCCGTCGGTGCGGTGCGCAAGTTGGTCAGCAGTCAAGCCGTATTCATGTGGTGCGCCAACAAGGAACGAGCCAAAATCGCCGGCGTTGTGCGAATCGGGGATGGGAATGGCCGGGGTGGTGCCCAGTTGGCCCATAAAGGGGCGCAGCCGGGCGACCAGGCCGACCAGGTCGTGCGGGGCAAAGGTGAGAATCGGGTTTTGGATCGAATTCTCCGGCAGCGCGGCGTAAGCGCGGGCATTGTAGGCAATCTGCTCGGCGGCTTCCTGGTCGAGCGTCACACCGACGGTGCGGTTGGCGTCGAAGGCGATCGTGTAGCCATTGGTGAAGGTGAAGGGCGAGGCGTCGGCGCCGCAAGCTGCACAGCGCACTGCAGTCGGACCAATGCCGCGCAGCACCGTCTTTGGGTAAAGCGCGCCACAATCGGGGCACTTCCCCGCCACATACGGGTCGCCTAGAAAGCGTCCGCTCATGATCTGGTCGTTGCCGGAGGAAGTCGCCAACGACGTGACCGTGATATCCTTGATGCGGATGGCGATAGCGTCGCCCACCTCGGCGCCGGCGACCGCCACAGGCATCGTGACCTCATGGCCGCCGCGAATCTCCGGCGTGATCATTGGCCCCCAACAGCCGGGTGCAGTGTTGGCGACAATGTGGCCGCCATCGCGAACGGGCCCCAGCATCGGCTTGTTTGGGTCGAGAATGCCGTTGGTAAAGCGATCGACAAAGACCGTCTCGTGACCTGTGGCGATAGCTGATTTCATTTCAGCAACTTGGACAGACATGGCAATTCCTCCTGAATCTCAAATCGGTTGGTCAAGAAAGCAATTACGCCGCCGCCAGCGGCGACAAAATGCGCCTTTTGCCTGGCAAGAGCGCGCATTGCACCGACAGTGCGTTCTGGTCAATGCATTACATCAACGCATTACATCGAGGTCGGTGCAATGCGCGCACCACCGCCGGCGACAGGCGTCAAAAACGCAACTTCCTGGTCGGCGGCCACTTGATCGGTGAGCCTGGCATGATTGCCGCCGACCACAGGCACGGCGCGCTCCAGCCGCGCACCCAGTCCGGGATAAGTCGCCGCCAACGCCTGCAACACGTCGGCAACGGTGGCGTCGTCGCGCACCGTCACCTGAAGGCGCGGTGCGCCTGTAAGCTGGGCAAGCACAGCATTGAGACGAACAGAGACCTGCATGGTTGGCATCCCTTGAGTTTGATATTAAATTTCGCGACAGCACGCGCCATTATAGATGAATCGAGCAGGCGCGCCAAGACAGCGGCTCCAACGTTCTGACAAAATTGGTGTTGTTGGGATATTGACAGGCCGTTATTTATTTGCTACAATGTTTGCAATCGATTGTATTTCTTGCAGGAACACGAGGACAACGATGACTTTCGTCAAATCATCCAACCAGGTGCGCACGCTCGCTGATCTGGCTGCCCTTGCCAACGTCTCCGCATCGACAGTCTCGCGGGCGCTCAATGACAGCCCGCTGGTCAACGCCGAGACGCGCGCGCTGATCAAGGCGTTGGCAGCCGAGCACAACTTTCAGGTGCACCTGGGCGCGCAAAGCCTGCGCCGGCAGCGCACGCAGACGCTGGCGGTCGTCATCACCGCCGAACGCCCCGCCGGCAACGCCATGACCGACCCGTTTCTGCTTGAGCTGCTAGGTGAGATCGCAGCGGCGGCCTCGCAGCGCGGCTATGACATTCTGCTGGCGGATGCGCGCAGCGACCTGCGCGACTGGAACGCCCATTTTCTGCGCAGCGGACGCGCCGATGGGATCATCATGGTGGCGCGGCTTTCCGAGCGCACGCGGCAGACCAGCGCGCTGCTCGCCGCAGGCGCACCCTTCGTAGTGTGGGGGCCAGCGTTGCCCAACCAGCCTTATTGTTCAGTGGGCAGCGATGACTTCACCGGCGGCAAGATGGTGACTACTCACCTGTTGCGGCTCGGACGTCAGCGCATCGGTTTTCTCGGCGCCGGCTCCGACTGCCTGGAGGTGTCATTGCGCTATCAGGGCTATGTCGCCGCATTGACTGAATTCGGATTGTCGGTGCGCGAGCAGGACATCACCTATGCGGTCTCGACCAGCCAGGCTGGTTTCGAGGCGATGCGCCGGTTGATGGTGCAGGCGCCCGATTTAGACGCCGTCTTCGTCAACAGTGATGTGATGGCAATTGGCGCGATCGAGGCGCTGCACGCCGCCGGGCGACGGGTTCCGCAGGATGTCGCCATCGTCGGCTATGACGACATTTCGGTGGCTTCTTACTTGCGCCCGCCGCTCACCACCGTGCGCCAGCGGCTGCATGAAGCGGCCGTTCTGCTGGTCGAGCGGCTGGATGCGCTGATCGAGGGCGAGAGCGCCGCACCGGTTGTGCTGCCCGTTGACTTGATTGTGCGTGAGTCATGCGGCGCGTTGTTGCGCTGAGACTCTTTTTTTAGAATGTTTTGCAATCGATTGCAAATTTTGCAGAGCAATGTAGATAGGAGTGAACATTGTGGGCGCTATCACTTATCTTGAGGGACTCGACAAATTCAACAGCCAGCGGCTGCGCGCAGAGATCGTGCTGTGGCTGGCGCGTCTGCTGCGGCGCTGCCCGTGCCTCTCAAGCATCGAGGAGATCACAGGCAGCGAATCGGTGCGGCAGCGACGCGATGGTGGAATGCGCTTCGTGCCAATCGCCTGCATTGTTGGCAGTGCGGGACGGCGTCATGACTTCACACGGGATTTCCTGCCGCTCGCCAGCGTCAACGCCCAACGCTGGGCGCACGTCTATGAAGCCATCGTCTCCCCCCAGGGCGTGCCCGAAGTCGAACTGTTGCAGATCGGCGATGTCTATGTGGTGGAGGATGGTCACCATCGCATCAGCGCGGCGCGCGCCGCCGGGCTGGATCAGATTGCGGCGCATGTAACCGAGGTCGTGATATGAGATAACTTAGGCCAGGGAACAGAAGGAGGAGTTCTCTTTTCGTTCCCTGGCTTGGAGGATGTCAGTAGATCGCGGGCGCATCTTTGGGCAGTCGCCGCACATGCGCGAGATGTGCGCTGACGCGATCGTCGTCCCCTTGCGGATATTTGTAGCCAAAGTGCGCCGCCACCGTCTGCGCAACGTGGCGAAAGAGCGTCGCCATGACGAACATCGCATCCCACGTGCGGTCGATGTTGGCGTCGGCGTAGCTCTGCATGAGCGCCGTCCATAGCTCCGGTTCGAGATAGTTCCGGAAGTGCTTGCCATATTTGCCGGGGCTGCGCGCAAAGTCGGTCTTGACGCCGATGTACCAGACCAACATCTGCATCAGTTGGTCGCGCACGACTAGATCCTGCATGTATTTGGCGTAGGTGATTTCGTCGCGCCACAGCCCCTTGGCAACATAGGCGGCCACCCACCAGAACTCATTGCAGCAATCGGCGAACTCTTTGGCGCTTGGCGGTTTGGGCAGATAATCGCCGTCGTGCGGTGGATCGAAGGGCGCAACAACGCCATCCTTGTCGAGCAGAAGCACGCTCAGGCTGTCGCGTTCCATACGCTCCAGGCTGGCAAGCGGAAAAAGGGTCAAATCGATCCGGTTGCCGTCGGCGAACTGCATCAGATAGGCGAAGCTGCCGTCGGCGGACGAGGCATCAGCCATCGCGTCAGGCAACTGCATGATCATCCGTTTGCCGAAACAGTCAATCCACGCCGGGTCGTTGACAAAGGACGCCACGTCCGTCACCACGTAGACAATGTCGTAGTCCTGAAAGATGTCGCGTGGTGTGTTGGGATCGACGCGCGATCCGTTCATGATCACGGCGCGGATGCGTTCATCCACCTGGGCGACGCCAAGGATCAGATCGAGCATTTCCTCTTCGCTGCGCATTGGCGGTTTCTCACGCACCAGCAGTGTTCAGTCGTTCCATCTCCTCCGCCGACAGCCGCAGGTCGAGTGCAGCCAGATTTTCGCTCATCTGCTCGTCGCTGCTGGCTGCCATCACCGGGATGATCGGCGGCTCCTGCTGCGTCAGCCACGCCAGGATCACCTGGTTGGGCGTGGCGTTGTGAGCGGCGGCAATCTCGCGCAGCACAGCCAGGCGCGCATCGGCGTCGGGGCCGCGATACTGCTCTGGCAGCGGGCGATCCGGGCGCGTGTAGGCGCCGCTGAGCAGCGACGAATACGCCAGGATCGTGACCTGGTTGGCGCGACAATAGTCGAGCAGCTCGTCGGTCAGACTCAACTGCGGGTCAAAGCTGGCGCCGGGCTTGGGGCGCAGATAGGTGTAGCGCTGTTGCAAGCAGACATAGTCGGGCCAGCCGTTCTGCTTGCTCAGCGTATGAGCGCGCTCCAGCCGATACGCCATAAAGTTGCTGGCGCCGATGTAGCGCACCTTGCCCGCGCGCACCAGCCGGTCGAACGCCTCCATGGTTTCGTGCATCGGCGTGTTGCGGTCATCGACGTGGGCGTAGTAGAGGTCGATGGCGTCGATGCCCATGCGTCGCAAACTCTTGTCGCACTCCGCCTCGATCTGCGCCGCCGACAGCCCGCGCGCCACATCATCGTACTGAAAGCCGACCTTGCTGGCGATAAAGAGGCGGTCGCGGTTGCCGCGTTCGCGCATCCACTCACCCAGCAACGTCTCGCTTTCCCCGCCGCGGAAGCCTTCCACCCACCACGCGTAGATATTGGCGGTGTCGATGAACGTGCCGCCGGCATCGACATAGCGATCGAGCATTCGGTAGGAAGTGGCGCGGTCGTTGCGCGAGCCAAAATACATGGCGCCAAGACAGTAAATGCTGACATTGACGCCGGAACGTCCAAGTTTGGTTGTTTTCATTGCCTTCTCCAATCAGGTTTTCGGCGAATCGTGAAGTTGTCCAAACAATGATATACTTGCGCATCGAGCAGACGCGAATTTGGGCGGCGAACACAATGCAGTGAACTGCGCGCTGCGCAGATATTGCAACAGTGAATATCGAAGAATCATGACGAATCTACCTTTTTCCTTTGACGGCGTCGCCGATGCCGGCGGCGTCGTGCGTGTCACACGGCGCGTGCCGGTCGGCCCGATGCGCATCAAGATCACCCATTTTTCGTTGCGCACCAACAACGGCTGCAACAGCCGCATTCACAACCTGCGCGTGCTGGTGAACAGCGACGAAATTTACCGCGGCGAGATGCACGACTGCGCCGACCTGACCATCAACTCGACGCGTTCTTGGCGCGGGGTGCTGCGGCTGCAATTCATTGCCGATGGCTTCGATGCGGGCGAGCAGGTCATCGGCGCCGGCGAGGTCGAGTTCCGCGCGGCGTTGCTGTGAGCGTCACACGATGAAGCACATGGATCAACTGACCGACGAGTCGCTGCGCCCGTTGCCGGAAGCCGAACCGCGTAAAGGGCTGCGCGTGCTGGCCGGCCTGGCGCGCACTCGCAATCCGCTCACGGCGCTGGCGTTGATGCGCGAGTATGTCGGCCAGGCGTTTGAAATTCCGGCGCCGCGCTTTCGCCCTGCCGTCTTCATCGGCCCCGACGCCAACCGTCAGATTCTGATCACCGACCGTGATCGGCTGAGCTGGCGCAACGAGAGCGACCCGGTCGTCAAACTGCTGCGTCGTGGGGTGCTGGTTGTCGACGGCGAAGAGCACGACCGCTACCGCCAGATCATGGATCCGACTCTGCAGCGACGCCATGTCAACCCACACATCCCCGATTTCTGGCGCTACACCAATCAGGTCGCCGACGCCTGGGCGGACGGCGCGACGCAGGACATGTTGATCGAGATGCGCAAGCTGGCGCTGCTGATCCTGATGGGTGTCAGCTTTCACGTCGATTTCACACCGCACATGGCGCGCCTCTGGCAACCGATCCTCGACCTGATCGAGTACATCTCACCCGGCTTGTGGATCGTCTGGCCCGACGCGCCGACAAGTGCAAAACATCGCAAAGCGATTGCGGCGATGGACGATTATCTCTACGCGATCATCCGACAGCGGCGGGCGGAGTTGGGCGCAAGCGGCGCGACGCCGGCGCCTTCCGACCTGCTTGGCGCGCTGATTGTTGCGCCGGGCATGACCGACGACCTGATCCGCGACCAGTTGCTGACGATGTTGATTGCGGGGCACGACACAAGCACGGCGCTGCTAGCGTGGGTCTTCTACCTGCTGGGAATGCATCCAGAGACGTTGACGCAGGTGCAGCAAGAAGTGGACACGGTCATTGGAACCGAGGACGCGCCGCCGACCGCCGATCAACTCAACGAGCTGCACCTGCTCGACCAGGTGATCAAGGAGACGTTACGTCTCTACCCGCCGATTCACATCGGCAACCGTCGCACGACCGAAGACATGGCGATCTGCGGTTATCACGTGCCCAAAGACAAACGGGTGATGTATTCAATCTATCTCTCGCACCGCGACAAGGAGTATTGGCGCGACCCGGATCAATTCTGCCCGGCGCGCTTCGAGCGCGGCAATGAAGAGAAGACGCCCCCCTTCACCTACGTGCCCTTCGGCGGCGGACCACGCACCTGCATCGGCGCCACCTTTGCGCAGATCGAGGCGCGCGCTGTGCTGGCGCGGCTGTTGCAGCGCTTCGACTTTACGCTGCTCAACGGCGACAAGATTCATCCGCACATGGGCGCCACGCTGGAGCCGCGCCCTGGCGTGATGATGCGCGTGCATCATAGGCAAAGGAATTTCGCCCTATGAATGATCTGCTCGGTTTAGCGCCACCACCTGTCCTGGAACGGATCCAGGCTGATACGGAAGCAATGGGCTTTCTGATGGGTTCAGACCTGCAGGTCGGCGCGTTGCTGCGTACGCTGGCAGCCGCCAAACCCGGCGCCAGCGTACTGGAGCTTGGCACTGGCACTGGCCTTGCCACTGCCTGGCTGCTGGCAGGGATGGATGCGGCAGCGCGGATGGTCTCCGTAGAGAATGATGCAACCGTGGCTGCTGTCGCCCAACGGCATCTGGCGGATGATCGACGCGTCCGCTTTGTCATTGCCGACGCCGGTGCATTTCTTGTCACAGCAGCGCCGCAGAGCGTTGACCTCATCTTTGCCGACACCTGGGCGGGCAAGTACACTCATTTGGAAGAGACGCTGCGCTTGCTCAGGTTGGGCGGGCTGTATGTGATCGACGACATGCTGCCACAGCCGAATTGGCCGGAGGGACACGCGGTCAAAGTGGCGAAGCTGATCGATGAACTGGCACAGCGAACCGACCTTGTCCTCACCAAGTTGAGTTGGGCGAGTGGCGTGATCGTGGCGACAAAAATACGTTCAAGCAGCGTCTCTGAGGAAATCGAGGCCACCCTATGAATCCCGAAAAAGCAGCCATCAAGACAATCGACGAGTACATCGCCGGCTTCTCGCCAGACATCCAGACAATCCTGCAGCAAATCCGTACTACGATCCAGGCAGCGGCGCCGGACGCGCAGGAAACGATCAGCTATCAGATGCCGACTTTCACGTTGCATGGCAATTTGGTTCACTTTGCTGCGTTCAAGCACCATATCGGCTTTTACCCAACGCCCAGCGGAACAGAGCACTTTCAGGCGGCGTTGGCGCGCTACAAGAGCGGCAAAGGATCGGTGCAGTTTCCTCTCAACGAGCCGATCCCTTACGACCTGATCACCGAAATCGTGAAGTTCCGGGTCGAGGAGAACCTGGCGAAAGCGGCGGCAAAGCGAAAGCGGAAATAATGTCGACCAGCGAAATCCTCCTGGTGGCGGGCATGGCGCTCGTCACCTTTCTGGTGCGCTATCCGGTATTGGCGCTGGTGAGTCGCATCACGTTGCCACAGGTAATGTTGGACGGCATGAAGTTTATCCCACCGGCGGTGCTGGCGGCGATCATCGCGCCGGCAATGTTTATGCCGGACGGTGCGCTCGATCTCCATCCGTCCAACGCCTACCTGGTCGCAGGCATCGCCGCCGGTCTGATCGCCTGGCGCGCCCGCAACCTCCTGACAACCATCGTCTTGGGCATGACAATCTTCCTGTTCTGGCGCTGGCTTTGGTAAACTGAGGCGAGGGGCGAGTCGTCATCACGCAGCACGCAACACGCAGCACGGTTCACCCAATCACGAGGCGGACACAATGTTCACGAATGGCGTCAATTTGCATGTGGTGATGGCGGGGCCGCAGGATGGGCCGTTGGTCATCTTGCTGCACGGTTTCCCGGAGTTCTGGTATGGCTGGCGCAAGCAGATTCCGGCGCTGGTGAAAGCGGGCTATCATGTGTGGGCGCCGGATCAGCGCGGCTACAACCGCAGCGACAAGCCCGCCGGCGTCGACGCCTATCACATCGACACGCTGGCGCGCGACATCGTCGGGCTGATCGAGGCGTCGGGGCGTGAGCAGGTCTATCTCGTTGGTCACGATTGGGGCGCAGCGGTGGCGTGGTGGGTGGCGGGCAACTATCCGCAGTATATCAAGAAGTTGGCGATCCTCAACGTGCCGCACCCCGCCGTGATGCGCCGCACCGTGCTCGAAGATGAGGAACAGCGCAAGAAAAGCTGGTATATCTTCTTCTTTCAACTGCCCTGGCTGCCCGAACGCAGTCTCAGCGCCAACGACTACACCAACCTGGTGCGCGCTCTCAAGGGCAGCAGCCGGCGTGGAACCTTCAACGCCGAGGACATCGCCGCCTACAAACAGGCATGGTCGCAGCCAGGCGCAGTCACGTCGATGCTCAACTGGTATCGCGCCGCAGTGCGCCATCAGGGCAAAGCCCAAGAACTGGGACGCATCCGCCCGCCGACGCTGATGATCTGGGGCGCCAACGACATCGCACTCAGCCGCACAATGGCGCAGCCGAGCATCGACCTGTGCGACGAGGGGCGCCTGGTCTTTCTGGAGGAAGCCAGCCACTGGGTGCAACACGAGGAGCCGGAGATGGTCAATCGCCTGCTGCTTGAATTTTTCGGAGATGCACTGTGAAACGCAAACGACTTGCCGCCGACCACAGCTTTATCCGCCCAAACTACAACGGCGGCAGCTTCGCCGACATCCCCAGCCTGGTGCAGGATTTGCTCACCGGCGCCACAGTGTCGCCGCTTCAGCCGGCGGGATGGCGGCCAGGCAGCCGCCGCTTTCAGCGTGTGGTGACGCTTTTTGTCGATGCCTTTGGCTGGCGCTTTTTCGAGCGTTTCCAGGATCACCCGCTGCTGCGCCGTTTTGCCAACGCCGGCAGCGTGACCAAGATCACCTCGCAGTTTCCCTCCACAACCAGCGCGCACGTGACGACGCTCTACACCGGCGTGCCCGTCGGTCAGCACGGCGTCTACGAATGGTTCTACTACGAGCCACGGGTCGATGCGATGATTGCGCCGCTGCTCTTTTCATTTGCAGGCGAGGAGCAGCGCGAGACGCTGGTCAACCAGGGCGTGGAGGGCGCCAGCATTCTACCCTTCGGACAGGTGAGCCGTAGCCTGGCGACGCAGGGCGTGCGTAGTTATCTGGTGCAGCCGCGCGACTTCTTTAACTCGACCTACACCAAGCAGATGGGCGACAGCGCGCGCATGATCCCCTATCTTACCATCCCAGAGGGGCTGGCGACGATGACGCAGACGCTGCACAACGTCAAAGAACCGATGTGGCTGATCGGCTATTTCGGCTTGTTCGACGCCGTATGCCACATTCATGGCCCCGAACGCCTGCAAACCGACGCCGACCTGGAGGCGACGCTCGACATTCTCGAACGCTGGGTCGCGCGGGATGTGCTTGGCAAGCTTGACGACACGCTGCTGATGGTCATCGCCGACCATGGTCAGGTCGAGACCGACCCAAACACCGTGCTCTATCTCGACCAGGCGCCCGGTTTCGACAAGCTACGCCCGCTGCTGCGCACCAACCGCCGCGGTGAGTTTTTAGCGCCGGCCGGCTCCTGCCGCGACTTCTTCGTCCATGCCCACGACGAGCATCTGGAAGAGGCGCAGATCGTGCTTGCCAGGATCGTCGGTGAACGCGGCGAGGTGCGCCGCGTCGGTGACATGATCGAGCAGGGATACTTCGGATCAGCCCCAGTCTCCGACACGTTCAGAGCGCGCGTCGGCAACCTGGTCGTGCTGCCCTATGTCAACGAGAGCGTCTACTGGTTTGGCGATGGCCGCTTCAAGCAAAAATACTTCGGCCATCATGGCGGGCTGTCGCCGCAGGAGATGGAAATTCCGCTGCTGTTGTTGCAGGTTTGAGGAGAAAGTGAGATTATGCCCATCAGCACATCCTCGTTCGGCGACGAACGTGACAAGTTGTACAACGAATATCAGCGCGCCGACGGCTACGAGCGCGAGACGCTTTCGTTTCCTGGCGTGACCGCGGCGCAGGCGGAAAATTACTTGAAACGGCTCGGCGGCGGCGTCGAGGAAAAACTGCGCCGCGTCGAAGGCATTGGTTGGTTCGCTGAAATTGTCGAAACCGACGGCGGCGTCGATGTCATCTTCGCTGCACACGACGAGTTGCTGGATGACCTGATCCGCCGCTTCGAAGAGTGGGTCGAACGGGAAAGCGCATAATTTATGTTCCGCTCAAGTCAGTCGACAAGCCAGTCAATCGCGCCGCAGCTCAAAGCCACCGCGCGCGCAGGCAGCAACATCGCCTTCATCAAATATTGGGGCGTCGCTAATCCGCGCATCAATCTGCCGCTCAATAACTCGATCAGCATGACGTTGGGCGCGCTGCACACAACCACGACCGTCGAGTGGGATGCAGGGGGGCGCCTCGGCGCAGATGAGGTCACCATTGACGGCGAGCGCGTGGAAGGCAAGAAAGCCGAACGCGTGACGCAGCATCTTGACCTGATCCGTCATCTTGCCGGCGACCGTCGCTATCGCGCTCGCGTCGTCAGCCGCAACAACTTCCCAATGGCGTCGGGGATCGCTTCGTCGGCGAGCGCATTTGCGGCGCTGACAGTAGCCGCCGTCGCTGCCATCGGCCTGGCGCTTGACCGCACGCGCCTTTCCGCTGTGGCGCGCCACGGCAGCGGCTCCGCCAGCCGCAGCATCTTCGGCGGCTATGTCGAGTGGGAGCGCGGCAACGATGATGCGACCAGCGTGGCGCGGCAACTGTTCCCCGCCGAGCACTGGAACCTACGCGATGTGGTGGTCGTCGTCAGCACCGCAGAGAAAGCTGTGAGCAGCCAGAACGGGCACACATTGGCGCTGACCAGCCCTTTCAACGCCGCACGCATCGACAGTCTCTACACTGCGTTGCAAGAGGTGCGCGCCGCCATCACGCTGCGCGACCTCAACCGACTGGGCCCGGTCATCGAACAGGATGCACTCGCCATGCACGCCGTGATGATGACAAGCAAGCCGAGCCTGCTCTACTGGCAGCCGGGCACCTTGGAGGTCTTGCAGGCGGTGCGGCGCTGGCGCGAGCAAGATGGCTTGCCCGTTTACTTCACTATCGACGCAGGCCCCAACGTTCACCTGATCTGCGAGCCAGCCTTCGAACGCGAACTGCTCCGGCGTCTGCAAACGCTCAGCGGCGTCCGCTCCACCCTCACCAGCGGCCCTGGGGATGGTGCAGAGACCGTCGATCAACATCTGTTTTGATAAAGATGCGCATCATTGCAACCGGCGGCACATTTGACAAATATTACGACGAATTGCGCGGCGAGTTGACTTTCAAGGACAGCCACCTGCCAGCTATCCTGAAGCAAGCGCGCATCACTGCGCCGATTGTGCTGGAGATCAACCAACTGATCGACAGCCTGCACATGCAGGAAGTCAATCGCCAGCATATCCTCGCCTCCTGTCGCGCCGCTCCGGAGACGCAGATCGTCGTCATTCATGGCACCGATACGATGGCGCTCACGGCGCGGGTGCTTGGCGAGGCGCAGCTGGCCAAGACTATTGTGCTCACCGGCGCCATGGTTCCATACGCAGTGCAGGGGTCAGACGCGCTTTTCAATCTCGGTTTTGCGTGCGCCGCCGCACAATTGCTGTCGCCCGGCGTCTACATCGCCATGAATGGGCAGGTCTTTGCATGGGACAAGGTGCGCAAGAATACGCAGCTTGGCATTTTTGAGCGCATCTCCACAGAACAGATTGACTAATCCTGACTCATCGATAGATCGTATAGGTGCCGGAGACCGGATTCCCGTCAGTCGGTCTGAACCAGCAGTAGTTGCCGTCGGCCAATTCAAGCAACAGTTCAGTCGCCGGGATGGGCGGCGCCGTCAAGTCGCGTTCGCCGTCACAAACGCGCAGCGTGATTCGACTGCCGTTCTCTGCAACCGAATACTGGACGCGCGCCAGCCAGACGCCCGCCGCGTAGACTGCGCCCTCTCCATTTGTTGTTGAGCGGTTCATGTTCTCCTCCTTCTATGCGACGACCTGCTTCCTTCTTCAGCATAGCAAGCGCAGCAGCAGGTTTCGAGTCGCCGCTGCACAATGGGTCTGTGTTCTTAAGCACACCCACCGTGGCAGACTTGCTGTGGACGTTTGATTGTAGCGGCGCCTGTCGGTGCGCCTGCGTTGCTATGCTGAACCTCCGCATTTCTCTGTGTACATTGAATTGTGCAATGTCGTGCGTTGATCGCGCGTTGATCGAATTGTGCAAGGCGAGCATTCTCTGAGGGGACGCTATCGTCCAGGAAGGTGCAATCTCCACCCATGTCTGAATCGTCGCGTGTCTTTTCTGCAACTCTGCTGTTCTTTGTCGCCTTTTACATGTTGTTGGTGCCGCTGCCGCCTTATCTGGTTGATCTAGGGCTGGCGGACTGGCAGGTGGGGTTGGTGCTCGGCTCGTTTGGGATTGCGGCGCTGGTCGGTCGACCTCTGGCTGGGCTGGCAAGCGACCGGCTGGGACGGCGCACGGTGATTCTGGCGGGCGTCGTGTTCTTTGCAGTGGGTGTATTGGCGGTGTTGCCCACGGGCGATGTTTTGGTCTTGATGGCGGCGCGCACCCTGCAGGCGCTGGGCTACGTCGCCGTCTCCACGGCGGCGACAGCGCGTATCAGCGACCTGGCGCCGCCCGCTCGCCAGGGATCGACGCTGGCGCGCTTTGGAATTGCCGCCAACGTCGCCATGACTCTGACGCCCGCTGCTGTGGATGCTGCGCTCGGACGGGTCACGCCGGTGCAGGTCTTCTATGCGGCTGTGCTGGCGGCGCTGTTGTGCGGCGCGTTGGCGCTCAGCTTTGGCAACCGAGCCGCTATGTCTTCTTTTACAACTGCCGATAACCGCCTCTGGGTGGCGCCACAGTCGATCCGTCAACCGTGGCTGGCGGCGGCGCTGCTCGGCGTTGGCTTTGGCGTCTGGCTGCAATTTCTGCCGTTGCTGGCGTTGCGCCGCGGCGTCGAGCCGGTCGGCCTGCTCTATGCTGTGTATGGCATCGCCATCATTCTCACCCGGCTGGCGACAGGCCCCTTGCAGGATCGGGGACGCGAGCGGTTGTTGCTCCAGGCTGGCTTTGCAGCGATGGCGGGCGGACTTGGTTTGTTCGCATTCACGGCCACTCTGCCCACCTTTCTCATGGCGACATCGCTGGTGGCGGCGGGCGGCGGCATCCTGCATCCGCTGCTGATGGCGCTGCACGTGCGTTTCATGCCGGCGGCGCACCGTGGCCGCGCCGTCTCGACCTTCTATCTGGGCTTCGATTTTGGCAACGGCATGGGCGTCTGGCTACTGGGATTTGCGCTGCAATGGTGGGGGCTGGCTGCGCTTTTCGGTCTTGCTATGGTAACATCAGTGGTTGGTCTGGCTGTATCGACGCGGTGCAGCAGCCAGCAAGATTCTTCTGCCGCTGTGCAGTCATAAGGAAGGTGGATGCGATGAGTGAACTGGAAAACCGCTTAAATCAACTGGTCGAACGTGTGGACGCTATCCGGGGGCGTCTTTGACATACCGGGCAAAATCGAACGGATCGCCGAGCTGGATCAGCGCATCCAGCAGCCCGATTTTTGGGACGACCCGCAGAGCGCGCAGAAGGTGATGCAGGAAGTGAGCGGGCTGCGCGACAAGGTCGAAGTGTGGGAGTCGCTTACGCGCCGCGCCCACGATGCGCTCGACCTTTACGGCATGGCGGAAGACGATCCGTCGATGTTGACCGAGCTGGAAGCCGAGGCGGCCGCGCTTGAAGCTGAGCTTGATCAGCGCGAGTTCGACCTGGCGATGAGCGGGCCGCATGACGGCGCCGCCGCCATCCTCAGCATTCACGCCGGCGCGGGCGGCACCGAGGCGCAGGACTGGGCGCAGATGTTGCTGCGCATGTATCTGCGTTGGGCGGAAAAGCATAAATTCAAGACCTTCATCACCGATGAGACCGAGGGCGAAGAGGCGGGCATCAAGAGCGTCACCGTCGAGATCAACGGCCCGAACGCCTATGGTTTGCTCAAAGCAGAGAAAGGCGTGCATCGCCTGGTGCGCCTCAGCCCGTTCGATTCCAACAATCGCCGCCACACCAGCTTCGCCAAAGTCGAGGTGATGCCGGTGCTCGACGAGGATATCGAGATTCAGATCGACCCCAAAGACATCGAAGTTGAAGTCTTTCTCAGCAGCGGCGCCGGCGGGCAGAATGTGCAAAAAAATCAAACCGCCGTGCGCATCCGTCATCTGCCGACAGGGATGATCGTCACCTCGCAGAACGAACGCAGCCAGACGCAAAATCGCGAGATGGCGATGCGCGTGCTGCGCGGCCGCCTCTATGAAATGGAGCAGGAGAAGCTGGCGGCGGAGAAGGCAAAACTCAAGGGCAAGATCGAGGACGCCAACTTTGGCAGCCAGATTCGCAGCTATGTATTGCACCCCTATCAGATGGTCAAAGACCTGCGCACCGACGTCGAAACCGGCAACACAACCGCCGTGCTCGACGGCGATATCGACATGTTCATCGAGGCGTGGCTCAAGAGCAACCTACACGATGTAGACGCCTGACAACCTGCCGATATCATTTCACCATTGTGGATTGCAGGCAGCGGCGCGCCACCTTTAATCCACAATGGTGAATCTCGCAACATAAACAGCCGCTATCCCACCCCCAACAACCATGTCGCCAGCGAGAAGTAGATCAGCACGCCAGAGATGTCGGCGAGCGACGTAATTAGCGGTGCGCTGGCAGTGGCTGGGTCGAGCTTCAATTTGCTGAAGATAAACGGCAGGGACATACCGATCAGACTGCCAGCCAATACAACCAGCATCATGGTCAACGAGACGACCATCGCGACTTCCGGTCCTGCGCGGAAGATGCCGACCACCGCCACTGCAATCGACATCGAGACGCCGAGCAGCGTCGCCACTGCCAGCTCTCTGCCAAGCAATTTTCCCCAATCGCCCACGCGTACGTCGCCAACCGCCAGCGCACGCACCATCAGCGTCGCCGACTGGGAGCCGGCGTTGCCGCTGCTGTCGATGAGCAGCGGCAGAAAGAAGACCAACGCCACAGCTGCTGCAATCGTCTCCTCAAACGCGGCGATGGCGGCGCCCGAAAAGATATTCATGAAGACAAGCGCCAGGAGCCACCCGATGCGTTTGCGATAGAGCTGCGGGACGCCGATGTCGCTGTAACTCACGTTGAGCGGCGCAACCGCGGCGGTGCGATGAAAATCTTCCGTCGCTTCCTCTTGCGCCACATCGAGCACATCGTCGGCGGTGATGATGCCGACCAATACGTTGTCTGAATCGACCACCGGCAGCACATCGAGGTCATAGCGCTGCATCATGCGCACAGCTTCTTCCTGGTCGGCGAACGCCGAAATAGCGATAAAGGTGTCGTCCATGATGCTCGCGACGGTTGCATCCGGCTCGCCAAAAATAAAGCGTCGCAGTTCGAGTGCATCCAGAAGCCGCCAGTCTTTGTCTACGACATAGATGACGTTGATGGTTTCGCTCTCACGTGCACGTGTGCGGATGTGTGTAAGCGCTGCAGCCAGGGTCCAGTCGCGCTGCACGGCGACATAATTGGGTGTCATCAGACGACCGACGCTATCCTCTGGATAGCCAAGAAGCTGCCGCGCCTCAGTCAGATCCTCAGGACTCAAGAGGTTGAGCAGCCGCTGGCTGACCCGCCCGGGCAGCTCTTCGAGCAACATCGTGCGATCGTCTGGGCTGAGGTCCGCCAGCAACTGGCGCGTCTCTTCATCGGTCAGGTCTTTGAGCAACTGGTTCTGCTCGTCCAATGACAGATAGACAAACACTTCATTAGCTCGCTTGCGCGGCAAGATGCGAAAAAAGACAACGCGTTCGACCTTGCCAAGCTCGTTCAAGAGATCGGCAATCTCCGGCGCAGGCCAGTCCGCCACCAGCTCGCGCAGCGTCATCCATTGTTTCTCTGCAATCAATTGTTGGACATTGGTTGTTACAAGTTGGTCGATCATGATGGTCTCCGCTTAAATGGACGATGTTGGGTCATTTTTTGTCCGATAGAGTGCATATGCCATCTATTCATGACGATAGATGTGCAGATGGCTCGGTCGAAAAAAAACGCACCGGTGTTCAATTGTTGGAATGGTTCAGTGAGCGAGCGGCAGGGGCTGTGGCTTCTGGTCAGAAGGACAGACTTGCCAGTGGGCGATGAGACGACCATGCTCGTTCAGCGTCCATGTCATTTTCAACATAGTTCACCTCTATTGATTGATCAGGACTGCACATCAAGTGCAGCGCAGTGCGTTGACTACTACTGTCGCTGTTGTTGCTGTCTATAGTTTCTGTCGGCATGGCTGTCTCACCTCCTTTCACTGGCGCTAAAGATATATGCTGCGAAATCAATCGCGGGACGCAAAAAAGGCAACTCACGAGGAGTTGCCTTGCATGAAGTGACAGTACAGTTGTTACTGCTGCGCGCCCCTCGTTGAGTTTTGGCACTGGCTGACGTAAATCTCAATCCTGAAGAGAGTAGCTACATTATGCCAAACCTTAATCCGATCTGGCCTGTTCTACCCATTGGCGTCTCTCGACATTTCCGGGCAGTAGCCTGTGTTCAACCAGGAGCCTCACCTAACGGCTATTCAGTTTTCGACCAACTTTATACGCCGATTCTGCGTATCTGTCAAGCGTTTATTCTTTGAAATATTTGCGGCAGAACATAGAGGGCTTCGCAGAAAACTTTGTTGTTCTGACGACGCCTTGCTTCTGAACACATTCATTTCCGAGCATACTTTGTCAGACAATCAGGACAGAACGAGCTTCGACCGACCGGCAGCCCCTCCCGATCGATCAACATCGTATAGCAATAGCCCCATTGCTGGCAGCAATCGCAGATGGTGTACACCAATTCCTGGCTGGGCGCTTCGAGGTTCAGAACATCGAGCACACGTGGCGTCTCATCGCCCCAGATCTGCTCCGGGCACGGCTTGCGTTCGGCAGTGGCTTCCATTGCTGAGCTGACGGTCGTAGTCATGATTTGATCTCCGGTGATCTTGAATGTAGATAGATTTTGGTTCGCGATTCCGTTAAGATTGTGATTTTATTCACAATCTAGGATAGTCTAGCATCGTTTCTTTCCAATCAATAGTGCGCGATGTCCCAAGAAATTGGTGAAAGATGTACTGTGGAGAGGGGGGCTTCAACTGGATGTCGCAGCCAATCCATTGTGGAGGAACGGGTGCAGGCGCGACCCGTTCCTCGTTGTTCGAGCGCGCTTACCAGACGGGCGGCTCGTCATCATCGCGCAGGATGGCTTCGATGGCGTTTAGCTCCTGTTCGGTGAAGCTTAGGTTGCGCACCGCTCCCGCACAGTCCTCGATCTGGCTCACCTTGCTGGCGCCGATCAGCGCTGAGGTCATCTGCGGGTGGCGCAGCACCCATGCAATCGCCATTTGCGCCATCGTCTGGCTCCGACCTTCGGCTAATTGGTTGAGCCGACGCACCATGCCAATGCGTTTGGCACTGACTTCATCCGATTTGAGAAAACCGTGGGATTTGGCCGCGCGTGAATCGGATGGAATGCTTCCGCCGAGATATTTGTTGGTCAACAACCCCTGCGCCAGCGGCGAAAAGGCGATGCAGCCGATCCCCTCTTCCCCCAACACATCGAGCAGGCCGCCTTCGATCCAGCGATTGAACATGCTGAAGGCGGGCTGATGGATCAGGCATGGCGTCCCTAGAGAGCGCAAAATGGCGGCTGCCTGGCGCGTCTGCTCCGGCGAATAGGTGGAGATGCCAACGTACAGCGCGCGTCCCGACCGCACGGCGTAATCGAGCGCCATCATGGTCTCCTCTAAAGGCGTGTTGGGGTCCGGACGGTGGCTGTAGAAGATGTCCACATACTCCAGCCCCATGCGTTTGAGGCTTTGGTCGAGGCTGGCGATCAAATACTTGCGCGATCCCCATTCGCCGTAGGGACCGGGCCACATGTAGTAACCGGCTTTGGTGGAGATGATCAACTCATCTCGATAGGAGTGCAGATCCTGCGCCATGATGCGCCCGAAATTTTCCTCGGCTGAACCGGGCGGCGGTCCATAGTTGTTCGCCAGGTCGAAATGGGTGATGCCGAGATCAAAGGCGCGCAACACCATGGCGCGCGCGTTCTCGTAGATATCCACCCCGCCAAAGTTATGCCACAGCCCCAATGACACCGCCGGTAGCAGCAGCCCGCTGCGCCCTGTGCGCCGATAGAGCATTCGACCATCATATCGTTCGGAATCTGCCTGATAACGCATTGTCGATTTCCTTTCTGTTTCTGCTAACGGTGGACAATCACCAGCGTCCCCGGATTGGCGGCGTCCATAAAGTGCCACCCGCTGTAGGACACTGTCGGCGACGCCCAATCGAAAAGCCATTTTGCATCGCTGTTGGTCAAATTGATGCAGCCTCGACTGGTTGGCGTACCAAATTTATTGTGCCAGTAAGCGCCGTGCAGTGCATAATCTCGGTAGAAATACTGCACCCACTGCACGTTGGGCAGATTGTAATAGTCGCCAGCAGCGCGGCTACCGCCCTGCATTGTCTGCGACGAAACCTTCGCCCAAATGCGGAAGACGCCGGTCACCGTTGGGGTTTTGGCTTTGCCCGATGAGATGGCAAAACGCTTGATCAACTTATTTCCTTCCCATGCATACAGACGTTGATGGTCGAGATCGACCGAAATCCACTTGTCTTCAGTTGGGATGACGGGATATTCAGGCACGCCGTTCTTGCCCATCGGTGCATTGGCAAAGATTTCGGCGAAGGAAGGGGGCGGCACGACAATGCGTTGTCCTGGCTTAACCTGTCTTGCATCGGCGATGTTGTTGAGTTCAAGCGTGCGGCGCAGCGATGTGCCATACGCGTTGACGATGCCGGCAAGCGTCTCGCCTTCCTGTATCACGTGTACATAGTGTTTGCCGGCAACCGGAATCTCCTCACCCAACTGCGGAGCAAAGGTTGTCCCTTGACTCACCGGCACGCGCAGCGCTTCGCCGACATGGAGCAGGGCGGAAGGTGATCGTTGATTCATCTCCGCCAGTCGTGCTGTGGAGGTGCGAAATTTGGCAGCGACGGTTGATAGCGTGTCGCCGGGCAGCGCAATGTAGATACGCGTCAATTCTGCGCTGGCGGTTGGCATGGTTGCCGTCAAGTCGATTGCGCCAGTTGACGCATCACGTCCGGCGCCGCTGCCGACAACGCTTGACGGCACAGAGAGCACCTGTCCGACGCGAATTAAGCTTGGGTCGCTAATGGCGTTGAGACGCATCAGTGTATTGATGTCGGTCTGGTAGCGGCGAGCAATGGCGGTCAGGGTTTCGCCGGCGGCGACAGTATGCACCCCACCACCTTGCGCCAGGGCGGTGCGTGTAGTCATACAGAGCAACAAGACCATTGCCAACAGTACTGCACCAAACCACCAGCGATTCATATTCCTATCGATCTGAAAACTCATGTCAACTGTTTCCCCTTGCATATATGAGATGCACAGACGCGGTTGGAATTCTCTGTGCATTCAATAGTTGTTTCCTACTATCCAACTTTAGCAAACAGAGTTGAGCGCGTCAATCTTGGATTTTTCCTGGCTGCACACATTTTACGAATGGATTTTGATCAGGTCAGTCGCTATCGGAAAAGGCGCCAGGGGTTGGAAGAGCCAAATTTTTCGTATAGCAAAGTGATTGTGTGTGGTTTGACGTTGCATGCCGACGGCTATGAGTACACCCAATCACAGCCAACGAAGATGGGGAAGGCGTCGCCTTCCCCATCTTCGTCAAAAGGAGCGCTGTTTACAGGTGAATTGTCTATTCGGGCACGGTCGGCAGGTCATTATCGAGTTCGGGGAAGCCTGCCACCGGCTCGGTCCACAACTTGCCATCGAGGTAGTCTTGCAGGTTTTCCGGCGTCACCACCACGGAGGGCGTGAGAATGATCTGCGGAACTTCCTCGCCGTTGAAGATTTTTTCCATCGTGTCGATCACGGTCACACCCATGCGCACCGGGTCGACGCCGAGCGTGGCGCTGAATTTGCCTTCCTTGAGCAGGTCAAGCGTGGGCTGATTGCCGTCGATGCCGACCGCAAAGAAATCCTGGTTGATCACCAGTCCCAGCTGCTCGGCTGCCAGCGCGGCGCCGATCGCCATTTCGTCGCTGTTGCCATAGAAGACGTCGATGTCGGGGTTCGCCTGCAGCGCGATGGTCGCCACTTCCGAACCCTTGGTGCGCAGCCATTCCGCTGTCTGCTCGCCGACGACCTCAACATTCGGGCAGTTCTTCGCCAGACCCGCCTTGAAGCCGCCGGTGCGCCGATGCGAGAAGATGCTGTCGATGCCGAGGAGGATGAAGACTTTGCCCGTGGTCTCGGCTGGTGTGCTGTTATACTTTTGGGCGATCAGCTCGCAGGTGTGCGCAGCCAGCTTTTCGGCGCCGCCCCATTGGTCATAACCGATGTAGGCGTTGACCTCACCTTCGGAGAAGGGGGTGATGAAATTGTGCGCCAGGATCGGGATGCCTTTCTCGTTGGCGGCTTTGACGGCGGTGATCGCCGAGTCGGTGCCGATCGGGTTGATGCTGATCGCTTCAACGCCTTTCTCGAGCAACTGTTGCACTGTTGTCACAAATGCCTGGAAGTCGCCCTCGCTGGCTGGCGCTTGCACGTCGATTGTCCAGCCTAGCTCCTGGCTGCGTGCGGTGGCGCCGTCGACCATCGCCACGTGGAAGGGGCTGGTCAACGCCGGCGGCACGAACCCCACATAGCGACCGCCTTCAGCCGGCGCTTCGCTGACGGCTTCGGTGGCGGCCGCCGGCGCCTGCGCCGCTGGTGGGGCTGCAGGCACGGTGCAGCCGGTGACAACCATAGACAGAATGAGCACTACGCTGAAGATTGACAGGAACCGTTTGTGTTGCATAATCATCTCCTTGATCGAACAGAGCGGATCTATGGACAGAGAGGCAATCCTCTCTCTGTTTCTGTAACTTCATGTACGCAGTCGATTGAAGCGCAGCCATTTAACGTCGCCCCGGCGGATCACATCGAGCGCAACAGCCAGCACGATGATGGCGCCGATCACAATTTCCTTGGCGTTGGAGGGCACGCTCATGTAGACCAATCCCGCCTCGACCACGCGGATAATGAAGACGCCGATCAATGTTCCCCAAATGCCGCCGATGCCGCCCGACAGCGCTGTGCCGCCGATCACCACCGCCGCCACAGAGATCAGCGTCATGTTGGTGCCATTCTGATAGGCGCCTGACTGGAGGCGGCTCATCACCAGGATGCCGCCGACCGCTGCCAACAGACCGCTGATGCCATAGATGAAGACTTTGACGCGGTCGACGTTGATGCCGGAGAGTCGGGTCGCCGTCTCGTTGCCGCCGATGGCGTATGTATAGCGACCAAATTTGGTGTGTTTCAACACTATCCAGAGCAAGAAATAGATCACGAGGACAATGACGAACGGCATTGGCACGCGCAATCCAAACAGGTCGATGGTGCTGGTGACGAAGTTCAGAAATGGCCCCTTTTGAATATTGATGCCTGCGCCGCGCGTCCACACCAGCGACACACCGAGCAACATGCTGCGAAAGCCGAGCGTGACGATCAGCGGATTCATGTTCATGCCGGTGATAATCAGCCCCTGAAACATGCCGATCGACAGCCCGGCGGTCAACGCAATCAAGACTGCCTGCCAGTCGCTGATGCCAAAGGCGATCTGTCCGCCTGCCACGTTGGTGCCCGCAATCAGGATTGCGGCGGTGACGCCTGCGAACGAGACCATCGCCTCAACCGAGAGATCGATGCCGCCGGTGAGGATGACGAAGGTTTGTCCGGCGGCTACAACGCCGATGGCCGCCGCTTCCAGCCCCAACAACATCAGGCTGGTGGGGGAGCGGAACGGCGGCGACAGCACCCACAGGATGCCGATTAAGAGCAGCAGCACCAGTAAGGGGCCGGTCGCTGCTAAAGCGCGGCGCAACACCTGGAGGGTTTCGCCGCGCTCACCAGGCGCAGAGATTGTTGTTTCGCTCATGCCACACTCGCTTCAAATAGTTTCGACCGTTCGATTTCCGCAGCCGCCATGCCGGTCGCCAGCTCCATGATGCGCTCTTGACTGGCTTCATCGCGATTTAGGAAACCCGCCACGCGCCCCTCATGGATCACCATGATGCGGTCGCTCATTCCCAACACCTCAGGCAGTTCAGAGCTGATCATCAGGATGGCGACGCCGCGCCTTGCCAGCTCGTTCATCAGCCGGTAGATTTCCACTTTGGCGCCGACATCGATGCCGCGCGTCGGCTCGTCGAAGATCAGCACCTTGGGGTTTGTCGCCATCCACTTCGCCAGCACGATCTTTTGCTGGTTGCCGCCGGAAAGATTCATGACCAGCTGTTGTTGGCTCGGCGTCTTGATTGCCAGGTTCTCGATAAAACTATCTGCGATCGCCTGTTCCTGGCGTGCGTTCGTGAACAAGCCGCGGGTGAGACGACCGAGCGCCGCCAGGGTCATGTTGTCGCGCACCGACATCAGCAACACCAGCCCCTGTGTTTTGCGATCCTCGGTTAACAGCGCAATTCCATGACGAGCAGCGTCGCGTGGGCTGCGAATCCGCACCTCTTTACCTTCCACATAGATGCGCCCACTGTCGATCGGATCGGCGCCAAAGATTGCGCGCACCAGCTCCGTACGCCCGGCGCCAACCAGCCCGGCGATGCCCAGAATCTCGCCGGCGTAGGCGCTGAAGCTGATGTCGTGCAGCTTTCCAGCGCGACGCAATCCTTCCACGCGCAACATTTCTTTGCCGCGCGGGGCGATTTCTTTTGGAAACTGTTCGGCCAGGTCGCGACCCACCATCAACTGAATCAACCGCTCCACAGTCAATTCGGATGCAGGCTGTGTGGTGATGCGTCTGCCATCGCGCAAGATGCTGGTGCGATCTGCGATCGCAAAGGTCTCCTCTAGATGATGGCTGATGTAGATGATCGCCACGCCTTCGGCTTTCAGCTCGGCAATGATCGCGAAAAGATCGTCAATCTCGCGCACGCTGAGCGATGAGGTCGGCTCGTCCATGATGATCAGGTCGGCTTTGTGATGCAACGCCTTGGCGACTTCGACCATCTGTTGACGACCCACCCCCAGAGAGTTAACCGGCACACGCGGGTCGATGTCCAGGTGCAGTTTCGCCAATAAACGGCGCGCTTCTTGATGCATCCCCTGCCAGTCGAGCAAACCGCCGCGCTCCCACTCGCTGCCCAAAAAGATGTTTTCAGTGACGGACAGATAGGGAACCTGGTTCAGTTCCTGGTAGATGGTGACGATGCCCGCGTCTTGCGCCTGACGCGGGGTGCGAAAACGCACTGGCTCGCCCTTAAAAATGATCTCGCCAGCGTCCGCCTGGTAGACGCCGGAAAGAATCTTCATCAATGTGGACTTGCCCGCGCCGTTTTCGCCGACCAGAGCGTGCACTTCGCCGCGCCGCACGTCAAAATCGACTGCTTTGAGCGCCTGCACGCCAGGGAATGTTTTGACAATGCCGCGCATTTGCAGCAAGGCTGTGTCGTCGGCGCGATTGGGTGCTGCATCCACCCTGGTCGATTCCCTGGTTTGCATAGTTGTTTTGGTTGCAAGCAGAACGGAAAAATCGACGTTGACAAGCACGTCGGAGCGTCGTACAATTTGATTAAAACGTTTTAACGATTTTGATTTTATCATACTCTCCAATCGGCTGTCAATTGCCAACTTTGGGCAATTGGTTAGAGATGGAAAACTCTTATGGAACGCAGGAATCCGGTGACGATTGTCGATGTTGCAATGCGCGCAGGCGTATCGCCGGGCACAGTGTCGAATGTGCTGACCGGCAAACGTCCGGTGGCGGAGGGGACGCGCCAGCGAGTGCAGCGCGCGTTGGACGAACTCGGCTACCAGCCAAATTTGCTGGCGCGCAGCCTGGTCAACCGCAGCAGCAACACACTAGGGGTTGTAGCGTATGGGCTGGAGTACTACGGTCCTTCGCGCACGCTGGTCGGCATTGAGCGACAGGCGGCGGAACTGGGCTACTCACTGCTGCTCGATCTGCTGCATGGCCCCGATAGCCCGGATGTCGATGCAGTGCTCGCCGAGTTGAGTGCGCGACGGGTCGACGGCATTATCTGGGCGGTGCATGAGGTCGGCGACAACCATAGCTGGATCGACGAGCGCCGCCTGCGCACATTGCCGCCGATCATCTTCCTCACCATGGATCGGCGTCCGGGCGCGTCGATTGTGTCCACTGACAATCGCGCTGGCGCGTGTATTGCAACGCAACACTTGATCGATGCCGGCTGTCGCACGATCGGCATTATCACCGGCCCGCTGAGCTGGTGGGAGGCGCGTGAGCGGCTGGCTGGCTGGCGCAGCGCGCTGGAGGCCGCCGCGCGCGACCAGTCGCCAACCCTGGTCGCCGAAGCTGATTGGTCAGCCGCTTCAGGTGAAGCTGCACTCCGTGCGCTGCTCGAACGGCGCCCCGATGTCGACGCCGTCTTTGCCTGCAACGATCAGATGGCATTGGGCGCGTTGCGCCACTGCCACGCCACAAGTCGCCGGGTGCCGGACGATCTCTCGATCGTCGGTTTCGACAACACGCCGGAGTCGGCCTATTTTTGGCCTGCTCTTACTACGGTGCGGCAACATCTGGCTGAGTTAGGGCGCCTGGCGGTGAATGAGTTGCATCGGCAGATTGAGCATAATCTGGAAACTAGCGAGCCGTTGACGCCTGTGTTGAAAGTGCTGCAACCGGAATTGATTGTACGCGAGAGCACGGCTAGTATGCAGAGCGCCACCAGTCAGCCTGTCATTCACGCGCGATAAAGCCCCGCTTGCTGCCCGCCGTCGATCACAAAGACCTGCCCCGTGATCATGTTCGCTGCATCCGACGCAAGATAGACCGCTAATGCCGCCACGTCGCCTGCCTGGATTACGCCGGGCAGTGGCTGTGTCGCGGCGAGAAAGGCATCCCGGTCGGCGGGTGCGACACCCGCCGTCAACGGTGTATCGACGTAGCCAGGGCAGATCACATTGCAGCGAATCCGCTCAGGTCCGTAGTCGAGAGCGATGGCGCGTGTCAGGTTGATCACACCGGCTTTGGCAGTGGAGTACGCGGCTTTGTTTGCCGCCGCACGCAGTCCAAAGGTGCCGGCCACGCTGAGGATCACACCGGCGCCGCGTTGCTGCATATGTGGAATTGCCGCCCGTGCGCCGAGGAAAACGCTGCGCAGATTGACGGCAAGGCACTCGTCCCATTCGGCTTCGCTGATGTCGGTGACGCGTCCCGACGGGCTGAAGCCGGCGTTGTTGACCAGAATGTCGAGACCGCCGAACGCCGCAACTGCGTTTTCCACTGCCGCCGCCACGTCATCGCCTCGGCTCACGTCGGCGGGGACGGCAAGGCTGCGCCCGCCGCTGCGCTGGATTTCCTCGGCGACGGCGGTGAGCTTTGCCGGTGTTCGCCCCACCACCGCCACCGCAGCGCCCGCTTCGGCAAACGCCAGCGCGATCGCCCGCCCGATGCCAGAGCCGCCGCCTGTCACCATCGTTACTTTACCGTGCAGTGTCAATTCCATCACTCCACCTTGACCCAGACTGTCTTCAATTCGGTGTACGCATCCATCACCTGCCGCCCTAGCTCGCGTCCCAACCCGCTTTCACCCATGCCGCCAAAGGGAACCGCCGGATCAAACCAGTCGTAGGTGTTGATCCAGACCACGCCTGCCTTGAGCCGTGCGGCCATGCGATGGGCGCGCCCCAGATGTTGCGTCCACACCCCCGCTGCCAGTCCAAAGGGCAGGGCATTGGCGCGGGCGACAACCTCTTCCTCGTCCTCAAAACGGAAGACGGTGAGCACGGGTCCGAAAATCTCTTCACAGGCGATGGGGGCGTCGTCGGCGACGTGCGCAAAGATGGTCGGCGCCAGGAAGTAGCCGCCTGCCAGCCGCCCGCCCAGCCGTTCGCCGCCGGTGACCAGCGTTGCGCCAGCATGACTGCCCGAAT
Source organism: Chloroflexota bacterium (assembly GCA_016861025.1). Taxonomy (GTDB): domain Bacteria; phylum Chloroflexota; class Anaerolineae; order Caldilineales; family Caldilineaceae; genus Caldilinea. Next base: position 21,476 of record BOKO01000019.1, on the reverse strand, counting down.
CAATGTAGCGCTGCACACGCGCCAGTTGCTCGGCGGAGATGAGCGGGCCCAGATCGGTCGCTGGTTCGATGCCCGGCCCTACCACCAGGCGCCGTGCGCGCTCCGCCAGTCGCTCCAACACCGCGTCGTAGATACGCGCGTGCACGAACAGGCGCGAACCGGCGACACAGTTCTGTCCGCTGTTGCTAAAGATCGCCCACAACGCCGCTTCGGCGGCCGCGTCCAAATTTTCCACATCGTCGAACAGAATCAGCGGCGACTTGCCGCCCAACTCCAGCGAGACGCGCTTGATCGTCTCCGCCGCCGCACGTTGGATCGCCTTGCCGACTTCGGTGGAGCCGGTGAACGCCACCTTTGCCACGCCGGGATGATGGCTGAGCGCGGCGCCCGCAGTGTGACCGAAGCCGGTGACGACATTGAGCACCCCCGACGGGATGCCCGCCTCCAACGCCAGCTCGCCCAGGCGCAGCGCAGTCAGCGGCGTCTGCTCGGCAGGCTTGAGCACGAGTGTGTTGCCCGCCGCCAGCGCTGGCCCGATCTTCTGCGCCGCCATCACCAGCGAGTAGTTCCACGGCGTGATCGCGGCGCAGACGCCAACCGGTTCGCGGCGTGTGTAGACATGAAAGCCGGGCGATGAGACGGCGTAGGTCTCGCCGGTCAGCTTGGTGGGCCAGCCAGCGTAATAGCGCATCTGTCCGATGGCGACGTTGACCTCGACGTTGTAGGCGACGCGGAAGGGCTTGCCATTATCGAGCGTCTCCAGTTGCGCCAGCTCCGCTTTGTGCGCCTCCATCAGGTCGGCGAAGCGATGCAACAGCCGCTCGCGCTGCGCAGGCGACATGCTGGCCCAGGCGGGTAAGGCGCGCTGCGCCGCTGCCACTGCGGCATCGACATCGGCGGCGTCGCCAGCCGCAACATAACATAACGGCTCGCCGGTGGCCGGGTTGAGCGTGGCAAAGGTTGCGCCAGCGTGGGCAGGCTGCCACTTGCCGTCGATCAGCAGCCGCGGCGGGCGTTGTAGAAACTCAATCACTGCGGGAGAGATTTCGATAGAGGTTGTAGTCGTCATGGCGAAACTGTGTGTCTTTCTTGTTGTTCTGCCGCATCCCAACTTGTGTAGAAATGGCGCACGTAGGGCGCCAGGATGCGCGCCGTCTCCAAACCGTGCGGTTCATGGCCGTCGGCGTAGTGCTGCAGCGCCGCCCGCACCTCCGCCGCCAGTGCGGCTTCATCGATGCGCGTCGAGCGTCCATCACGCATGACCCACTCGCCGTTGACCATCACGTGGCGCACGTGGGTGCGATTGGCGCGACGCAGCAACACATCGAGCGGTGAAGCCAGCGGCGCCATCCAGATGCCTTCAATGCCGCGCCAGTCGAGCAACGCCAGATCCGCCAGCGCGCCGACCTCTAACCGTCCCAGCCGTGCATCGCCGCCAAAAGTCACCGCTGCGCCGCCGGCTGTCCCCAGGTGCAGGATGTCGGTGGCGGCGATGGTCGGCGATGCCGCGCCAGGACGATTTGCCAACGTCCAGGCCAGCCGCAGTTCGCGCAGATAATCCTGGTCATCGTCAAGTGCGTAGCCATCCAGCCCCACGCCCACCTCAATCCCCGCCGCCAGGAGATCGGGCAGCGGTGCGATCCCGCTGCGCAGGCGCAGGTTGCTGCTAGGATTATGGGCGATGGCAACGGCGCGGTCGCGCAATCGCTCGATGTCGCCGTCGTCGAGCCAGACCATGTGCGCCAACGTCAGCCATGGCCCCAGCGCGCCGAGCTCATCCAGATGTTGTACGAACGATTTACCCCAACGCCGTCGGGCATAGTGCGCCTGGTAGCGCGTCTCCAGCAGGTGCATCTGGACGCGCGTGGCGTGCGCCGTCGCCCAACCACATGCCGCCAGAATCAGCGCATCGCTGCACCAGGCGCCGCCAGCCGGGCTGATCTGGATGTGGATCGTGTGGTTAATGTCGTCGTGATAGCGGTTGTAGAGATCGGTGCATAGCGCAAAATAGGCGCTGGGACTGAGCGCAGGCAGTTGCATCGCCGCTTGCGCCGTTGCGCGCACCTCATCGCTCAATCCAGCCAGGAACTCATGATGACCCGCATAAAGCAAGGGATTTTGGTCAACATAGGGCGGATGAAACGCCACCCGGATGCCAGCGGCGCGATACCCGTCAATGGTTGGTGCGCACTCGTCGGGCAGGCGCTCCCAGGCGGATGGATTGTGGCTGTGCGCGGTCGCCGTGACGCCGCTGCGCAGCAAAGTGACGCCCTCAAGCTGCGCCAACAGCGCCGGATCAATGGCTGGCAGCGCGCCGAGTGACATCAGCCACACCTCCAGCATATCGTCAACCACCCCCAGTGCTGCGCCGCTGAGCGCGCGCCCGTGGTCGTGAGCATTGATCAAGCCAGGCAGCAGGCAAAAACCCGATCCGCCAATCGTGGTTGCATAGGGGTGGCGTTGCTGCAATTCGCTGTGCGAGCCAACATCCACGATGCGGTTGCCAACTACGCACACGCCATAGTCGCGCTGCACCGGCGCACGCGCATCCAACACCGCCAGCCCTGCCCAGACAATCAACGGAGATGGCTGCGATTGTGAATCGTGAACGGTGAATTGTGAATTGTGACTATCGCTCCCAGCCAATCTCCAATCTCCAATCTCCGATCGCCAATCTCGCAATCCCTCAATCTCACAACCTCTTCCCCTACCGTTCTGCGTCACTCGGTTTGTCCCACGCAAAGGCGCCGCCGCCGTCGATAAAGAGCAACTCGCCATTGACATAAGCGGCGTCGTCGGACACCAGGAAGGCGACGCCCGCGGCGACATCCTCCGGCGTGCCGTAGCGATGCTGCGGAATGCGGCGCAGCCAGCCGCCGGAAAGATCGGGCGCTTCCAGTGACCGTCGTGTCATCTCGGTGGCGATGATGCCGGGTGCCACGGCGTTGACGCGGATGCCGTGCGGCCCCATCTCCATCGCCAGCGAACGTGTCAAGCCGATCACGCCCATCTTGGCGGCGGCGTAGTGCGACGAGTCGGTGAAGGAAACGATACCGCTGATCGAGGCAATGTTGACGATGGCGCCGGGCGTCTTGTTTGCCAGCCAGTGACGCACCACCACCTGGCTGACCAGAAAGACGCTGGTCAGGTTGACGCTGATCATGCGCTGCCATTGGGCGTCGGTCATCGCCTCGAAGCGGGAGTTGCCGAAGATACCGGCGTTGTTGACCAGGATATCGACGCGCCCAAAGCGTGCAAGCGTGGCCGCCATCATTGCCTCGACGCCGGCGCGGTCGGTCACATCGACCTGCACGGCCAGGGTGGGTGCGCCGGTGTCGACGTGCACTGCCGCCGCCGTTGCCTCCGCCGCCGGCAGGTTGAGATCAGCGAAGACGACCGCCGCCCCCTCTGCCGCCAGCCGCCGCGCAATGGCGCGTCCAATCCCTTGCGCCGCGCCTGTGACAATCGCCACTTTTCCTGTCATCCGTTCCACCATACTCGAATCTCCAATCTCCAATCTCACACTCTTCCCGTTCACCGCCCCCGCAGCCGCGGATCAAGCGTGTGGTAGAAGACATCCACCATCAGGTTGACCACCACGTAGAAAAACGCCACCAGAATCACAGCGCCCTGCACCACGGCGTAATCGCGGCGCAGAATGCCATCCAACAACATACGCCCCATGCCGGGCCACGAGAAGACCAGTTCGGTGATGACGGCGCCACCGAGCAATGCGCCGAACTGCAAGCCGAGCAGCGTGATCACAGGCAGCATGGCATTGCGCAACGCGTGCACCCAGAGAATGCTACGGTTGCGTAGCCCACGTGAACGCGCCGCGCGGATGTACTCGCGGTGCATCACTTCGAGCATCGACGAGCGCGTCATACGCATGATGAAGCCGGCAGTGGTCAGCCCGATGGCGAGCGCTGGCAGCGTGATGTGGCGCAGCGCGCTGAAAAAGGCGTTCCAGTTGCCGGTGATGATGGCGTCGAGAAAGATGAAGTTGGTGATCGTCGTGTACTGCACGCCAACGCCGATGCGTCCGCCGACCGGAAACCAACCCAACCGCACGGCGAAGACGAAGATCAACATGATCGCGATCCAGAACCAGGGGATCGACAACCCGAGCACCGCCAGCCCACGCACGGTCACGTCCACCCATCGCATTCTCGTCGTCGCCGAGATGATGCCGGCCGTTACGCCGATCAGCGTGGCAATGATCATCGAGACGACCGCCAGCTCGATGGTTGGCGGCATTTTTTGCAGCAGCAGGGTGGAAACCGGCACGCCCGAAGCCATTGAAACACCCAGGCTGCCGCTGATCAGGTTGCCCAAAAAGGTGAGATATTGCTGCCAGAGTGGCTGCGTCAATCCCCACTCGGCGCGGATGCGCTCAAGCTGTCCCTGGTCGACGATCAGGGTGGCGACCTGTCCCATCGGGTCGCCAGGCACCAGGCGCAACACCAGGAAAGTCAACGTGGCGACAGCCCACAGCACAACAGGCAGCCAGAGGATGCGATAGATCAGATAACGCATAATGTCACCGATTGCGAAGCGTCGGGTCAAGGCGGTCGCGCAACCCGTCGCCCAGGAAGTTGACCGCCAACACGGTCAGCGTGATCGCCAGCCCAGGGAAAAAAGGCACCCACAACGCGTCATAGATCAAGCGTTGCCCTTCGCTCACCATCAAGCCCCAGTCGGGCGTTGGCGGCTCCACGCCCAAACCGAGGAAGCTCAATGCCGACGCAAAGGCAATGGCGATGGCAAGCATAGCGGTCGCCTGCACGATCAGCGGCGGCAGCAGGTTGGGCAGGATATGACGGGCGACCACGCGCAGCCCACTGGCGCCGACGGCACGCGCCGCCAGTACAAATTGATCGACAACCAGCGAGAGCGTCAGGGCGCGCGCTACGCGCGCAAAGATTGGGATCAGCGAGAAGGTGATGGCGATGATGGCATTGGCGACGCCGGTGCCCAGTGACGCCACAATCAGAATCGCCAGCAACACCGCCGGAAAGCTCAGCATCACGTCGATCAGGCGCATGAAGAGGTTGTCGACATGACCGCCAAGGTAGCCGGCAATGACGCCGATTGCCGTACCTGCCAGCATCGCCGCCAGCACCGACAACAAGCTGGTGAGCAGCACGGGGCGTCCGCCGTACATGACGCGCGAGAGCAGATCGCGACCGAACTCGTCGGTGCCGAAGGGGTGCGCCAGTGATGGCGCCTGCAGCCGTTGCGGAATGTCGATCTTGACTGGATCGTGGGGCGCCAGCCAAGGCGCGGCCACGTTGACGATGATCACGAACAGCAGGAAGCCCCCACCCAGCAAGGTCAGTTCATTATGGCGGAAGATCGCCGCCCAGCCGCGCTGCGCCCGCACCGTTCGTGGTGTATCAATTCCCGGCAACGCCTTTGCTCCTACCGTAGCCATGCGCCTGATGCCTCTCCAGAAGTGGGAGATTGGGAGATTAGGAGATTAGAGATTGGAGATTGCCGGGTGCGTGCGAACTATTCTCCCAATCCCCAGTCGCTTAATCTCACAGTCGCTCAATCTCACAATCTCCAATCTCCAATCTCCAGTCTCCAATCGCTAATTCAGCCAGACATTCTCCAGGAAGACGCGCTCGGTGGCGGCGGCGCCTGGTTTCAGCCCTTCGACGTTGGCCGCCATCACGGTTGGCTTGGTGTAGTACGCCAACATGATGTAGGGCAACTCCTCCAGGATCATGTCCTGGATTTCCTTGTAGATCGGCTTGCGCTTCTCCGGGTCAAGTTCGCTCTTGCCGGCGGCGAGCAGTTCATCCATTTTGGCGGAAAACTCGGGCAGACCTGTGACGATGCCGGTCTCCCCTTTGGCGGTTGCTTCACCCGATTGCAGCAGCACGACCTTGTTGTCGGGGTCAGGCACCCACAGCGAACGCTGATTCATGCTGAGCTGCGCCTTGCCGTCGAGCACCTTGCCCCAGTACGAACCGGCGTCCTGCGCATCGAGCGTGACGGCGAAACCAACTGCTTCGAGATCGCTCTTGATCAGCTCCGCCATCTGGGGCCAGAAGCGGTTGCTTTCGTAGGTGAGCGTGATCGGGATCGGCGTCGCCAGCCCGGACGCGGCGATGTGCGCCTTCGCTTTGTCGATGTCCTGTTTGCTGATCTCCCGGCCCGACGGATCAAACCCTAGCTCGGTGGGCCCGACCATAGTTGCGGGCAGCTCGCCCAGCCCATAGAGTACAGCCTGAATCAAGTTCTCGCGGCTGATGGCGTAGTTGATCGCCTTGCGCACATCCTTATTGTCGAGCGGCGCATTGTTGACATTCGCCGCCAGGAAGAGATTGACGACCGGATCGCCCGCTATCACCTTCTTGCTGGGGTCGTTCTGCAAGCGCGGGATCGCCGAGGAGGGTGGATAGGGTGCAAAGTTGACCTCGCCAGCCTCGATCGCTGAGAGCATGGCGCCTTCATCGGGGTAGCCGCGGATCACGATCTCATCGAGATGTGGGCGACCCAGGTAATAGTCCTCGAAGGCGACAAGCTGCCCTTCGGCGCCGGGTGTAAACTTTGTCAGCTTGAACGGCCCGGCGCTGACCAGATTGGTGGCAATGCCCTGCTTCAGTTCGTCGAGCGATTTCGGACTCAAAATCACCGCCGACGGGTGGAAAAGACGGTAGAGATAGGCGGCGTCGGGCGACTCCAGTTCGATGACGACGGTCATGTCGTCGGGCGCCGTGATGCTCTTGCGGTTCGAGGTGTAGTTTGTGTGCATGTACAGCCCCTCGACGTAGCTAGGGTCATCTGGGTTCACCTGACGCGTGAGGCTACGCACGACAGCGTTGGCATCGACCGGCGTGCCGTCGTGGAAAGTCATGCTGGGGCGAATCTTGAAGGTGTAGGTGCGCCCGTCGTCTGAGATCGTCCACGACTCGGCGATAAAGCCCTCCGCCGGGTCAGTCCAGACGCCGCTGGAGTTGGGGCGGGTGAGATAGGCAGCCAGGTTATCGACGATGTTGATGATGCCAAAACCGTTCCACAACCCGGGTTCGAGCGACTCGCCGATGGATTCAGCGGCGAAGATGATGCGTCCGCCCTGTTTAGGGCCAGCCGCCGCGGCGCCAGCATCTGCTGCCGGTGCGGTGGCGGCAGGCGCAGCCGGTGCACCGCACGCTGCGGTCAGTTGCGCAACCGCGAGCAGACTCGCCAAGCCCGCCGTGCCCTGCAAAAAGCGGCGCCGCGACATCAGCGCCTTTTCCACAGCCATCGAATAGGTTTCCTGTCCATTCTGCTTGCTCATACTTCGTCTCCTTGAACCAAAATGCTTTGTTCCGAAAAGTTCGGGTCGCAGGTGGGTTCACGACGCCTTGTCCGCCAGCCAGTTTCCTCAACAACTCACGCACTGCATGAAAACCTACCAAATCGCAACACACAAATAAATGGTCAATTTGTACAGAAATTAGACGAAGCGTCTAAGCGATCTGCACAGAGCGACTTTGCATTGAAACCAGAAAGTTGACTTTCAACGATGCCTCATCGCTTGTAAACGGGCGATCGCTGCTGACACAGCCCCAACGAAGTCTTCGTCCACTGCGCACTCAAAGCTGCACCAGCCGTCGTAATCCTGTGTAGCCAGTGCATGCAACCCGGCAGCAAAGTCGATGTGACCCGCTCCGGGCAAGCGCCGGTTGTTGTCCGCCAGGTGAACATGTGTCACTGCTGCACCTGCCTTTTGCATTGCCAATACCGGATTGGCTTCCGTGATATTCATGTTGTGAAAGTCGGCGACGACGCCAACTGTTGCACCGGTTGCGGCATGTAGCTGGGCGGCGATCGGCGTCACCTGATCGAGCGTGCGCCAGAATCGCCCCTCAAACTGCGTGATCGGCTCCAGGTGCAGCGCTACGCCCAGCCGTGCGCACTGCTCCGCAATGTCGAGCAACGCCGTTGCGACGTGCTCCGCTTCATCTGGCGCTGGCGTCGCAAACGGCGGGAAGAGTGGCAGCGGCTCCTGCATGCGATACTCTGGCGTGACCAACGCCGCAGCGCCCACTTCAGCCACAACCGCCAGCGCCTCGCGAATCCAGGTTGTCTGCCCTGGACGGTAGAGCGCCAGCCCACCCAGGATCACGACTGCGGGCGCTAATCCAGCGGTGGAAGTGGCGCCAGCAAACTCCTTCACCCATGCGTCGAGTGGCGTGTCGTTAAAGATGATCGTTTCCGCACCTGTGCAGCCGCTGGCGGCAATGGCGTCGCACTGTTCCGCCAGCGATCGCCCTGGCGCGACGGTCGTCAGACACGCAAAACGCAGGCTCATGTCGTGGCTTGCCTGTCGAGCGTCAAACTTCGATCACGGCAATCACCTCACCCACAGGCGCTTCGTCATCTACGGCGTAATGCAGTTCGGCGACGACGCCATCCACTGGTGACTCAATGTCAGTGTCAACCTTCTCGGTCTGCACGGTGACCAGCGGCTCACCAACGCTGATCGAGTCGCCCACCTGCTTGTGCCACTGCACGATGATGCCTTCGGTCATGGTCATGCCAAACTTGGGCATGTAGATCGGGTGCTGCGCCATCAATCAAATCCTTTCCGGCTCAGGCTGGGCGACAACGCGGTGAACGGCGGCGACAATGTTGGCGGGCTGGGGAATGACCATCTTCTCCAGCACCGGACTGAAGGGAATCGGCACGTGCGCGCTGCTGACGCGCTGCACGGGCGCAGTGAGATGATCCCATGCCTTTTCGCTGATGCACGCCGCCCATTCGCTGGCGCCGCCGCAGACCGGGTAACTTTCATCGACTACGACGCAGCGACCAGTGCGCGCCACACTTGCCAGCACCGTCTCTTCGTCCCATGGCTTGAGCGTGCGCAGATCGATCACTTCCGCTTCAATGCCTTGCGCCGCCAGTTTGGTCGCCGCCTTGAGCGCATGGTGCACCATCAGCCCGGCGCAGACGATGGTCACGTCGCGCCCGGCGCGCTTGATGTCGGCTTTGCCCAGCGGGATGAGGTACTCATCGTCCGGCACGTCCCCGCGCTGACCACCTAACGACAGGTGATTGAGAAAGATGACCGGGTTGTCATCGCGGATGGCGGCTTTGAGCAGTCCCTTGACATCGTAGGGCGTGCTCGGCATGACGACCTTGATCAGCGGCAGGTGCATGAAGAAGGGATGCACAGCCTGGCTGTGATGCGGGCCCGCGCCGATGCCGCCGCCGTTCTGCACCATGAAGGTGACGGGCACTTTGGTCTGACCGCCGAACATGTAGCGCATCGCCGCAGCCTGATTGGCGATCTGGTCGAACGCCAGGTAGAGGAAGGTGCCAAACATCAAATCGACAACCGGGCGCAGACCGGTGGCCGCTGCGCCAATGCCGGCGCCGGCGACGCCCAGCTCGGAGATCGGCGTATCGATGATGCGGGCGTCGCCAAATTCGGCGTGCAGCCCGCGCGTGCCGGCAAACACGCCAATGCGCACATCCTCGCCGATCAAGATGACACTCGGATCGTGACGGAGTTCTTCGGCTAAAGCAGCCTGAATCGCTGCGATATAGGTTTTGCGTGGCACGGATGCTCCTTTACAAAAATGTCCCTGACTCTTCGGGACCTGCGGTTTTCGAGCTTTCGACTATAGCATAGTTGAGATTCCCAATTCTTCCAGCCACCGCTGATACTCGATGAGTGGCAGGTCGGCTGGACGGAGAGGGAGTTCAATTTTTGTCCAAAATGGAGGCAACAACCAGGGTCGCTGGCTTTCAACAATCACGCGATCTTGCTCACGCAGGGTGTCCTGCATACGTTCAAACTTGTCGTTGTACGCGGGTTTGTCGAGATCGTAGTTGCGGGATGACCCCCAAAATGTAAGGGACTCATTGTACCGAATTGGGCAGACAGCCTGCCAGATTAATGTGATTCGCTCTGATCCCTCTGCGCGGATTGTGAAGTGAATGGTGTTTGGAATTCCTACTGTTGTAGTCAGGTTGACGATCTTGGCGGTTGGGTCTCCGTTTTCGGAGATCGTCGGGTTATCAGGCTGCACCATGCGAATGTTTATGACCAGGTTGCGGCCGTCCCGTCGAACTTTGTGTTCGGGTGACTCCGGATGATTGCGGTCACCGACAAGGCCTTCGTGAACCCAAGGCCCGTGCGTGTCGTCTAATGCGGCCATGATGGCGCGAGGTGTTGATGCTTTCCAGGTCGGATATTTGCGCAGCGGGCCGGCCAGGAAGTCCGGCTCATTCACATGGGGAAAGATGGGCAACTCAAACAAGGGATTATCATCCAGGCACACCCAAATCAACCCGTATCGTTCGGCTGCCAGATAGCTTGGTACAACAGCATCCGCCGGAATCTGTCGGTCAGCCGCCAGTTGTGGAATTTCAACGCAGCGACCATCTGCCGAGTAGGACCATCCATGGTAGGGACACATCAGGCATTGTCCATGACCGGCAACGGTTCGCACCTCTCCAAGCGAAAGCTGCGCTTGAAAATGGCGGCACAAATCTTGCATGGCGACAACGGCGCCGTTTAGCCGCGTCAGGACAAGCCGTTCTTCGAGAAGCTCAACGCCGATGGGTGTATCATTGGGCAGTTCATCAGCAGCGAGCACCGGGTGCCAGAACCGCCGCATTGCAGTATAGTATGACTGGATGGCGTCCTCACTGGGTCGTCGCAAGTGCATGTGCATCGCTGAATCTGAAGTTTTTGTCGCTGTGCCCATCATAACTCCTTCGTTCCCTGGAGACGGGTGTTTTCAGGTCACTTTACGCCCAACGATCGGCAAACAGTATAGTTTCATCTGGTTCTTCACTGGCCCGGGCAAAGGCGACCGCATCGGCAACAGCTTGTCCGATCTCCTGGTCGAGCATCTCCAGCGTCTCCAACGCCACGAGCTTGCGCTCCACGATGTAGTCGTGCAGCTTGAGCAGCGGATCGTTGCGGCGCATGGCGTCACGTTCCTCTGGCAGCAGATATTGTTGACCCGCCAGGAAAGCATCTTCGCCCTCGGCATGACCGCCGCGGCGATGCGTTTTGGCTTCGATCAAGGTAGGCCCTTCGCCGCGCCGGGCGCGAGCGACAGCTTCTTGCGCGGCGTCGTACATGGCAATTGCGTCGGTGCCATCGACGATCACGCCAGGAATGCCGTAGCCTTGTGCGCGTAGGGCGATGTCCTTGATGTTCATCGCCGAAGTGGCGGGTGTAAATTCGCCGTACTGGTTGTTCTCGCAGACGAAGATCACGGGCAACTTGAGCGCTGACGCCAGGTTGAGCGATTCGTGGAAGCTGCCTTCGTTGGCGGCGCCGTCGCCAAAAAAGGTGACGGCAACCTGATCGGCGCCGCGCGTCTTGGCGCTTAGCGCGGCGCCAACCGCCACCGGGATGCCGCCGCCGACGATGCCGCATGCGCCCAACATGCCGATCGAGAAGTCGGCGATGTGCATAGAGCCGCCCTTACCTTTGCAATAGCCGTCGCGCTTGCCGAAGAGTTCCGCCATCATGCGGTTCATGTCGCCGCCCTTTGCCAGCACGTGGCCATGACCGCGATGGGTGCTCACGATGTAGTCGTCATCGCGTAGCGCCGCACAGACGCCTGCGCCAACCGCCTCCTCGCCGATGTAGAGATGGACAAAGCCGGGCAGTTGTCCTTGCGCAAAGAGCTTGCCGACTTCCTCCTCAAAACGGCGAATGCGCAAAATGCGAGTGTAGATGTCGAGTAATTTGTCGGTTTCCATTCGCATCCCCTTTTATATCGGTGCGGCGATGAGCCGCACATTTTTGATTGACCAACCAATTCGGTTGATGACGTCTCGGCGGTTGCGAACCGCCGCTACGGTGTGACGCTCCGGCGGTTGCGAACCGCCGCTACGGTGTGACGCTCCGGCGGTTGCGAACCGCCGCTACGCGCCGATGATCTCCGCCGCCGTCAATGCCAAAACCTGCGTCGCCGTGACGATCTGGTCGATGTCGATGCACTCGTCCACCATTGGCCAGATCGGGATGTAGCCGGGACCGTATTCCACGCACTCAATGCCGACGCCCTTGAAGTGACAGGTGTCCGCTGTGGCGCCGATGCGATGTCCGGCACCGACAACCGGCGCTGCACCGGTTACGTGGGTGTGGCTGGCGATCAACGCCTGCGCCAGCGGACTGGTCACCGGGGTTGCTGCCCGCGCCGGCATGTTGGGCTGCTGTGCGCTCTGTGGAATCACTAGCTCGTAGCGGAAGGTTGGGTCTTCGGCCGCGAACTGGTCGAGCAGCCGGGTCATGTCCTGGCGCACGCTCTCTTCGGTCATGCCGGGCACGATGCGCAGGTCGAAGGTGAGCGTGGTTGTGTCCTGAAAGTGCTCGATGTTGCGCACTGCCATCCTGGGAAAGCCGGGCAGCAGCGGATGCGGTGTAAACCGCAGCCAGCCGCCCTCTGGGATCGGCTGATAGGCTGGACTGAAGGCATGGATCACCTTTGTGATCTGCTCGATGGGATTGATATAGGGCACGCGATGCTTGAACTCGCCAAAGACGCGCACCTTGCCCTGCACATAGCCGACCGAGATCAGCCCGACGTCGAGATTGCCCGCCTCGGTGACGATGCAGTAGTCGGGACGCCAGCCCTGCTCAATCAGATGCACCGCGCCTACGCCGCCGCCCGTCTCCGCCACCACACACGCCACGATCAGGTCACCGTACCGCCTGACTCCGGCGCGGCGCACTGCGTCGGCAGCGCAGAGGATTGCAGCCACGCCCGCCTTCATGTTGATGGCGCCCAAGCCGTAGAGCTTGCCATTGACGATGTCGCCGCCAAAGGGATCGTGCGTCCACTCCTCCTCGCGAAACGGGCGTCCCTGCCAGTCGCTGGTGTCGGTGTGCCCGCAGAGCATCAGACTGGGACCGCCGCCCGCGCCGCGCAACACGCCGATCGCCTGATGGGTGACGCCGGCGGGATGGTTGGGCAGGTGCGGCAGCGGCACAGTCTGTAGTTCGACCTCGAAGCCGCGTGCGCTCATCCACTCCGCAATCCAGTGACTCACTTCCGATTCATGCCACAAGAAGGAGGGGATGCGGATCAATTGTTGCGTCAGTGCAACTGGTTCATTTGGATCGACACAAGATAGAATTTGATCGCTCTGTTGCATTGTTGATTGCTGGTATGATGTCAGGTGAAATCGACCGCGGATTTTGCGGATGGGGCGGATGTTCGCCGATAACTACTACTTTGCGCCACTCCGCTAACCAGCGTCAATCGTCGCCCCTCGCAACTCGCCCCATGCAACTCGCCCACACATCGAAGCCGACCTGCGCGCCACCCCACAATTCCTTGACGCCGATGGTGTTGCGGGTTGGATAGGGTGGCTGAAAGTACTCGCGATAGATGCGATCCATGTCAGCGAAACGGTTGATGTCGGTGAGCGAGACATTGACGCGGATCACGTCGGCGAAGGTGCAGCCCGCCGCCGCCAGCACTGCGCCGATGTTCGCCAGCGCCTGGCGCACCTCGGCCTCGAAGCCGCCTTTGACCACACCCGACCCGTCGGGATGCGTGCCCAAATAGCCGGATGTCACCACCAAGTCGCCGATGCGCAGCGCCTGGCTGTAGCCACTGCTCGGAATCGGCGCCTGATCGGTCAGGATGATCTCAAACTCAGCCATGATTGCCTCCACGCTGCTCGCCGCGTCCTTCGCGCAGATAGTTGTAGATGGTGGCGCGACTCACGCCTAACTGGTCGGCGACAAAGGGCGCCATCTTCTTGACCTGGAAGACGCCTTTTTCGTCCAGCCTGCGGATCAGGTCGATCTTGTCGTCACGATTGAGTAACGGCTGTCCTTGCCCGATCTCGGCGAGCGTCTCGGCGATCAGGTTTTGCACCGTCTCTTCGATGTCGTCGGTGAAGGTTTCGACGATGTCGCCGTGGTCGGTGGTGGCGATGAAGCGGCCCAGCTGGTTGCGCATTGTGACAAATGCGGTGATGTCGAAGTTGATGCAAAAGGCGCCGCGTGCCCGGCCATCCTCATCGCGCAGAAAGACGGTGCACGACTTCATCATTCTGCCGCCAGGCAGACTGGTCAAATAGTTGTAAAGATCTTCATCGGTCTCGCCGTCGCTGGCTTTGGCGAGCAACAGATCGGTTGCGGCGCCGCCAATGCTGCGGTTGGTAATGTTGCCCGCCAGACAGACGATCGAGTGCTCAAAGTCGGCGAAGTCATGAATCACCACTTCGCAGAACGGCTCGAAGAGTTTTTCCAACGCCGCCGCCACCTGGCGTAGCACGCTATAGGTCGCCTCTGGGATTGAAGGCGCAGACACAGAAATGGTACTCGCTGTATTTGTGTTGGCGCTCACAAAACAATACCCCCAATTGTATATCTACTGGCTGCTACACAGGTGCGAGAAGCGCTGTGGCTAATTGGTTGAGTGCCAGATTAATTGTGCAATATGCTATCAGTTTTTTGACAGAATGTCAATAGATTAGACAATCTGTTGAATATTGAGTATATTATCATGGGGAATGGGATAATGTTGTGGAAATTTGCTTCCAATTCTAGTGCTGGCTTGCCTAAGATCATGCAGGATGTTCTGTTTGGTTTGTGCAAATTGCCACAATCAGAGAGTTTTTCGGCAATCGAAGTTGAGCGACGATGAAACAGGGGAGAATCTGATGAATGACAAGAATGAGGCGTTGCGCGACGTATTGTTGTATGTGCAGAAGGGGCCAGCGGCGATGACCGAGATGAGCAGCCACGACGTGGCGCGGGCGCTTGAACGCACCGACGTTGTGCTGCTGCCTTTCGGTGCGCTGGAGGCGCATGGCGACCATCTGCCGTTAGGCGCCGACAGCATGGAGGCGCGTGAAATCTGCCGCCGCGCTGCGTTACAACTGGAGGCGGACGGCTGTCCAGTGGTGATTGGTCCCGTGATTCCGTTCGGCACGTCGAACTTTCATCTGGGCTACGCCGGCACAGTCTCGCTCAAGCCGGAGACATTGATCGCGCTCAGCCGCGATGTCTGCCTCAGTCTCTATCAGAGCGGCTTTCGGCGCTTTGTCTTCGTGCACGGTCACGATGGCAGCCTGCCCTCCATGATGGTGGCGGCGCAGATTCTGGTCGAGGAGACGCCTGACGCCGAGGCAATGGTGCTGAACTGGCTAACCCCGCTGAGCAAGGTCTATCACACGATTCAGGTGTCGCAGGCGACGGAAGGGCACGGCGGTGAGGGCGAGACTTCCCGTCTGCTGGTGACGCACCCGGAACTGGTGCATCCCGACCGCAGCGCGCCCTTTCACGTCACCCGCGAGGAGATGCGCAAGCTGCAAGGCCCGGAACATATCAAGACTGGCGGCGCCATCTTTTACAGCACGCGCAAGTACCCGCACTACTACATCGGCACGCCGGGGTTGGCGCGCTCCGAAACTGGTGAAAAAGGCTACGCCGTGATCGTAGAGTGGATATGCCGGGTGATCAAGCGCGATCTGTTCGGGCGCACAGAGTAGCACGCAGGATAGAACGCGGATGACGCTGACAAGGTGGATTCGCGCAGATTCGCCACAAACGCTCTGGGGCGATCCGCGTTAGCCCGCCGCATCCGGCCAATCCGCGTGCTATGATCTTGTCAGCTTCTGCAGCAGCCGCACAGGCAAATAGAAGACCAGCCCGACGATTGCGCCGGCGACGCGTTCGGGCGTAATCTCGATGGCGACTTTGGCGTTGCCGTTGAGTGTGACGTTGCCAGCCACGATCACCCCGACCTGGCTTTCGTGCAGCGTGACGGTGCGGGCGGCGATCAACGCGCTGTTGTGCGCCGTGGCGGTCGCCTGTTCGCCGGCAACGGCCATCGCGCCCTCGCCGTTGGAGATACTCAGATCGCGACCCGCCACGGCAAAACCGGCTCCTCCGTTGCGCAGCGTGAAGTCACGCCCGGCCACCATGGCGCCAGCGCCGCCGTTGGTGAGCGCAAAGTCCTGTCCGGCGACAAACACCGAACCGCCGCCGTCGTTCAACGTCAGGTTCTGATGAGCCACCGCCAGCAGCATCGTGCCGTCGTCGATGTGCAGATCGCCGGTGACGTTGACGACCGCCGCCACCTGGCTCTCGCGATGCGCGGGCAGCGGCGGTGCATTCACTGGTATTGCTGGTTGGGTTGGATTCGGCTTCGTTGCGCCATTTTTATGTGTACTCATGGTTCTCTCGTTTCTTATTTGTCGGATGGTCGATGGTGTTCGCCCGTTGGTCATAGTGGTACACTGATGCCTTTGTGAACATACATATTGTGTCGGTCGTAGCCGCGCCTACACTGCCGCCAGCGCTTGCTCCAGGTCGGCGATCAGGTCCTCAGGGTGTTCGACGCCGATCGAGAGGCGCACCATCTTTTCGGTGATGCCCATTTCGATGCGCTCTTCCGGGTCGACGTCGGAGTGGGTCATTGTCGCCGGGTGCTCGGCCAGCGACTCGGTGCCGCCGAGACTGACGGCGAGGTGGAAGAGTTGCAGCGCGTTCAAGAAGCGGAACGCCTCCGCCTCGCCGCCGACCAGCTCGAAGCTAATGATGCTGCCGGGTGACAGACACTGTCGTCGGTAGAGTGCATGTTCGGGCGTGCCCGGCTGCAGGTGACCGAGATAATAGACGCGCTCCACCTTGGGGTGGTCGGCGAGGAAATCGGCCACGTAGCGTGCGTTCTTCATTTGCGAGGTCATGCGCAGTTTGAGCGTTTCCAGGCTGCGCAACAAGAGCCAGCCTGTCATCGGGCTGGCCATTGAGCCGAGAATGGTGCGAAAACTTTTCACCTGATTGATCAGGGATTTGGCGCCCAATGCGACGCCAGCGATCAGGTCGCTGTGTCCGCCAATGTATTTGGTGGCGGAATAGAGCACCAGATCGGCGCCATGTTTTAGTGGGTGTTGCCAGAGTGGGCCAAGAAAGGTGTTGTCGACTGCAAGCAGAACCGAGCGGCCTGGTCGAGAGAGACGCCGCGCCAGACCGGCGCACGCCGCAATGTCGACCAGTGCGTTGGTTGGGTTGGCAGGCGTTTCGACATAAATCATGGCAACGTGCTCGCGGATCGCGCGATCCAGAAGCGCCTGCTCGAATGCGGCTATTCCGCTGTTCGCCAACACACCGACTGGACGGATGCCGAAACGCGGCAAAATATGTTTGAGCAGATAATCGGTGCCGCCGTAGATCGGTTCGCTGAAGAGAATGACATCGCCCGGTTTGAGAAAAGTCAGCAACGTGGTGCTGATCGCCGCCATGCCGCTCTCGAAGACAGCGGCTGCCTCCGCCTCATCCCACAGCGCAAGACGATCTTCCAGGATTTCGAGATTCGGGTTGTTGAGGCGGCTGTAGATCAGCCCCATTTCCTCGCCTGGCTGTTCTTTACGCAACCCGTAGGCAAGCTCGAAGAATCCCTTGCCTTCTTCGGCTGTCTTGAATACAAACGTGGAGGTCATGAAGAGCGGCGGTTTGATGGCGCCTTCTGAGAGTTCGGGGCGATAGCCATAGCCCATCATCAGGCTTTCGGGGCGCAGTTGCTTGTCGCCGATAGTCCGTCCATGTGAATCGCGTTTCATGGTGCTCATGATTTGTCTCCGTTGACAAAGTAAATTTGCCATCATTATAGCCTGGAATCTGGCAAGGGGAATCAGCCATCTAGCCAGGAAACAGGGGGGTCTCCCCGGGGTGTTCACTCAACGCGCCATCGTCGTTCGACCTGTGGTCTCAAGAATGCCAATCCCTTGCGCACGAACTCGCTCCCGTTGGGACAGACGTTGTGAAACATGCCGCGCTGATAGGCGAAGTCGTTGATCGACGAGTTGTACGCCTCCATTGTCAGCGCCCCCTTGAAGTCGATCTCGCGCAGCGCGTCGAAGAGGGCCTCCCACGGCACGAGACCGCCGCCAGGCGCACCGCGGTCGTTTTCGCAGGTGTGGACGCACCAGAGCCGCGGCGCCAGTGTGCGAACGGCGGCGGCGTAATCTCGCTCTTCTGTGATGGCATGGTAGGTGTCGAAGAGCGCGTAGAGGTTGGCGTGGTCAGCCAGCTCGATCAGCCGCATCATCTGCGCGGCTGTGTTGACCAGGTGGGTGCGGAAGTGGCTCATCGGCTCCAACACAATTTTGACATTGCGCTCGGCGGCGTAATTCGCCAGCGCGTGCAGCCCATCGGCGGCCCAGCGATACTCATCCGCCGGCGGGCGTCGGCGCTTGACCACGCCTGGATGCCCATACAGCGCGCCGGCATACGCTGCTGCTCCCAGTTCCGCCGCAAGGTTCACCTGCCGGCAGTGCCACATCAGCCCTTCGCTGCGCTCGTCGGGTGCGTCAGCTGAGAGATCGGCGCTGAGCGGCCATGCGCCGCCGGGGCCGATCACCAATGTCAGCCCCAATGCTTCCGCGCGGCGACGCGTCAAGTGTGGGGTAAAGTGAACGTCATCGCCCACCGACAGCTCAGCCAGGCTGAGACCAAGCGCCTTCATCTCATCGAGAATCGGCAGTGCGTCGTCGCTCCACCGATCGGTGAACAGGTAACAATGTGCACCAAATTGCATAACTCAATTCCTCAATCGGTCTTTTTTCTGATTTTTGCGCGCATCTTGCATTGTGGGTTGGCTGTTTCCTACAATCCTATGTTATCTTGACACTATGGGGCAAACCAGGAAGTCACGACGTTCGCCAAACACGCGAGCCTCCAGGCCAAAGGCGACCGCCCAACCCATTCTCCAGACGCCCGCCGAACCGTATGTGCAGGTCAACGGCGTTCTCCAGATTATGTCGCAGGGAATTGGCTTTCTGCGCGATCCGCTGCGCGCCTTTGCGCCGTCGCCCGCCGATGTTTTGGCGCCAGCGGAGTTGATTCGCAGCTATGCCCTGGTCGACGGCGCCGAGGTTACGGGCATCGCTGGTACAACCGACCAGGGATTGCAGCTCACCTGCGTCGAGCGAATCTGTGGCCTGACGCCGGAGGCTTTCGCCAGCCGCAAACCCTTCGACCAGCTTATCGCCATTGATCCGAACGAACGGTTCCGGCTCGGTGACAGCAATGTGGCGTCGATGCGCGTAGTCGAGCTGATTGCACCGTTCGGCAAAGGCACGCGTGGGCTGATTGTCGCACCGCCCAAAGCGGGCAAAACACAGCTTCTCGAAGAGCTGACGCACGCCATTCACGCCAGCGCACCCGACGCGCGCATCATCCTGCTCCTGATTGACGAACGTCCTGAAGAAGTGACGCATTTCCGTCGCACCGTGCCCGCTGAAGTATTTGCCAGCTCCAACGACCAGAGTTTGAGCGACCACACCCGGCTGGCGGAATTGACGATGGCGCATGTGCGCTGTGAACTGGAGTGTGGACGCGATGTTGTGGTGTTGATCGACAGTCTGACGCGCATGACGCGCGCTTTCAACCTGGCTGGCCGTGGCGCCAACCGCACGCTGTCGGGCGGCATCGACGCCAAGGCGTTCGAGATGCCGCGGCGTTTTTTCGGCCTGGCGCGCAATATCGAGAAGGGTGGTTCGGTCACCGTGATTGCAACGGCGCTGGTCGAGACAGGCTCGCGCATGGACGACTTGATCTTCGAGGAGTTCAAAGCCACCGGCAACAGCGAGCTGGTGTTGGATCGTTCGCTGGCGGAGGCGCGCATCTTTCCGGCGATCAACATCAAAGCCAGCGGTACGCGCAAAGAAGAATTGCTCTACACGCCCGCCGAAATGGAAAAATTAACGCTGTTGCGTCGCGCCCTCGCCGACCGAGACAACAAGAGCGCCATGACCGGCCTGCTCAATTTGTTGCAAAAAGCGCCCACCAACGACGAACTGCTGCGGCGATTAAAGAAAAAGGGTTGAGCAAGTTGTTGCGTGGTGCGTGTTGCGTGCTGTGTGGCTGGGCGCTTGACGCAACACGCAACACGAAACACACGCACCACGAAACACGCACCACATATCACCGGGAAAGCGGTGCGTCGAACTCGGCGTTATCTTCACGATGCACCGCTTCGGCGTCGGCGTAGTACCCTCGTCGCTCCGGCGGCAGCAGGTCCGCCATCCCCAGCATCAGCTCTGTCGTGAGCTGGCGCACCTGCTCTGGATTGTCAACACTGCCATAAGCCATCACCGGCTTGCCAAAACGCACGGTGACCAGTGGACGGCGCTTGAACTTGAGGAAATCGCGCAACACTGGCTCCGAATTGATGACGACAACCGGCACAATCGGCGCCTGCGCCATCATGGCGATGCGCGCCGCGCCGGTCTTGCCGCGCTGCAACTGCCCACTGCGGCTGCGCGTGCCTTCGGGGAACATGCCGACTACCTTGCCGGTGCGCACAAAGTCCGCCGCCTGTTCGATGGCCTGAATGTCGCCCTTGCCGCGTTGCACGGGAAAGGCGCCGGCTGCTTTCACCAGCGCCGCCAGCCATGGGTGCAGCGCAAAAACCTCGGATTTCGCCATGTAATAAACCTGGCGCGGCGACGCATAGCCGACAATGACGTAGTCTGGCCCCATCGTATGGTTAATGGCGTAGATGCAGCCGCCTGTGCGTGGTACATTTTCCTGCCCTTCGACGCGCAGGCGCAGAAAGAGGATGCGGATCAACGTTGCAATCACATACAGAAACCGCCAGAGCCACGTGGCGTCTCTTGGTGGAATCAGGCTCATTCGTCCTCCGAAGCGTCGGTTTGGCTTTCCGCACGCAGCGATGGCGGCAGCAGATTCGCCATGGCCGCCATCACATCGCGTGTGTAGCTGCGCAACGACCGTCGATCGTTGGGGTCGTGCGGCGGCGGCAGCGGCTCACCCACCCGCGCCAACACCTGCGCGCGCGGTTTTAAGCTAAGATAATTTGAACGTTGGAAGATTGGCTCCGAGTTAATCACAACCGCCGGCACAATCGGCGCCTGCGCCTGGATCGCCACATAAGCTGCGCCCGATCGTCCGCGCTGGAGTTTGCCGCTGCGGCTACGCGTCCCTTCGGGGAACATACCAAGCACACGTCCGCTCTGCACCAGGTTGATGGCGTGCTGCACCGCGCCCATGTCGCCTTCGCCGCGATGGATTGGGAAACAGCCGTGATAGCGCAGAAATTGCCCAAGCCACCGGTTTGCCTCCATCAATTCGGCTTTGACCATGAAATAGATCTGGCGCGGGGACAGATAACCGATCACCAGGAAGTCGGGTCCCATCGTGTGGTTGCAGGTGAGGATGCATCCGCCAACCGTCGGGATGTTTTCGCGACCCTCGATGCTCAATTGGCAAAAGAGCGGCTTGACCGCAGTCAAAAACATGTGGATGGCTTTCCACGACCAGACAGCGTCGCGGGGTGGTTTCAACGAGCCAGCAAACACGAGTTTCTTTCCTCCGATGTAGTGTCAATACTTACAATACTTAATTGAGACGTGGTCATAAATCATGCGGCCCTCAGAAGAGGCTTAATGCCGACGCCGACAGGTCTCTGATGTTGGATCTGGTAGAGCAAAACGACTTGATACAGCAAGACGGCGCCAAGCACGAT
>BOKO01000018.1 GCA_016861025.1 Chloroflexota bacterium | reverse complement strand
AAATGCGGTTATAATCCACGTGGCGTTCATGGTGCTCTCCTTTGGACGGTTGTTTGGTAACTCCATCCTCTTCGGAGACCCCATGAACGCCAAATTTCACCATCGCACAACTAGCAATCAAGGTAATGTTATCATTTTCTACACCTCAACAGCGTCTTCGCAATCCGATCTAGTCTCGTCATGTTGCAAATATTTCTGTGGACTTGTCCTTTTTTCTGAGACCGAATTGAAAGGAGCATCAAGATGTATCATAAGTTTTGTCGGCTGTGTCATTCGATTGTAATAGCAATATTGGTGTTGTCGATTGTAGGTTGCGCTGCCCCGGTCGCAGCCCCATCGGCGGCGCCCGCTGCAGAGGCGCCTGCGCCAATAGCTGCGGGTTTGGAGGTTTGCCAGGGACAGAACCTGGTGCTCGCTTCAATGACGGACCAATATGTCGCAGCGTTCCGTGCATTGATTCCGCAGTTTGAAGAGGCATCAGGAGCCAGGTTGACATTGGATGAGTTGGGGTATGTCGATCTGTACCAAAAATTGATCGCAGATTTTGTCGGACAGACCGCCAACTATGATCTGATGACCGTCGATATTGTATGGTCGGGCGAATTTGGGCAGAATCAGTACACCCTGCCGCTCGACGATTTTATGGCGCGTGACGAAGCAGAGCTCCAGCTTGACGACATCCTGCCGGTGGCATGGACATTGGGCGAGTGGCAGGGCGCCCATGTCGCCTATCCGCTGGCCGGCTATGCCAATGTGTTGAATTATCGTAAAGATGTTCTGGAAGAGGCGGGCATCGAACCGCCTGCAACACAAGAAGAATTGCTTGCAGCAGCACAGGCGCTGACCGATCCTGATGCAGGTTTTTATGGGATGGCGCTTCTTGGCGCCAAAGGCCCGGCGGTGGCGCAGGACTACATGGTTTGGGTGCAGCAACATGGCGGTCGCATTCTTGATGATGAGGGCAAGCCGGCGCTGAATACACCGGAGAATGCTGAAATATTGAAGTTTTTTGGCGAACTCTTCAACTATGCTCCGCCAGGATCGGCGGACTACTGGTGGGATCAGCGAGAGACCGCTTTCCGCAGCGGCAACGTAGCAATGATGGAAGGCTGGAGCATTGCGCGCGCTGGCTACGAAAATCCAGAAATTTCCTCGGTCGTTGGTAAAGTGGATATTGCCGTGGCGCCAGTGAAAGCGGGCCTGGAGCCAAAGTTTGGTTTTGGCGGTTGGGGCATCGGCATCAATGCAGACTCCACGCCGCAGGAGCAAGAATGCGCGTGGCAGTTCATCAAGTGGTTGACCTCGCCTGAAATCCAAAAAGAATGGCTTCGCAACGACGGCGCGCCTATTCGCCGCAGCACAATGACCGATCCGGAGATCGTGGCTCAATATCCCTGGATGCCGGTCTTGCTCGAATCGTTCGAGAAGGGTGACGGCGACTATCGACCGCGTATTCCACAATACAGCATCATCCAGGATGCACTTGGGACGCACGTAAACGCCTTCATTGTCGGGCAGGTGACGGCGGAGGAGGCGCTCGATGCAGCGCAGAAGCAAGTCGAAGACAACTGGCAATAACGTTCCTACAATATCGTTCACGTAACTTCAGCATCATACTGTCAAGGTGGGGCGATCAGTGCATCACCCCACCTTGACGCTGGATATGCCGCATGGTCACCACAGATCACCAGATATCGACGCAGGAGAATCGCTGGCTGGCTCGCGTGCGACGTTTCCGTTCCCGCGAGGGCGCTTACTGGGTAATGCTGGCGCCCCTTCTGGTGTTCGTCGTCGCCGTTGCAATTTACCCGCTTCTTTTCTCGTTTCGAATCAGTTTCTTCAAATATCGTCTGACTGACCCCAATCAAGTCCAGACCTTTGTAGGAGTGGACAACTACCTGCGCGCGCTGCAAGACCCGACCGTCCTCACTGCGCTGCGCGTGACTTTGATCTATGTTGCGGGCACGGTGATTGTTGAACTCCTGCTCGGTCTCGCGTTGGCGTTGCTGCTGGCGTCTGAAATGCGGACGACGCGGTTCGTCCGGTCTTTCCTATTGGTGCCGATGGCGTTGCCGCCATTGGTGGTCGGGCTGGTTTGGAAGTCATTGTACAACGCCGATTTTGGCGTCATCCCCTATTATCTCAAGCAGATGGGCGTCAGCGTAGGTCGTGGGCCGTTGGCGGAGCCAGCCTGGGCGATGCCGGCGGTCATTTTGATCGATGTATGGCAATGGACGCCTTTGTTAATGATCATTTTTCTTGCCGGCCTCAAGAGTCTGCCCACCGAACCATACGAGGCAGCCTACGCCGACGGCGCCACGCGCTGGAGTCGTTTCATCCATATCACGCTCCCATTGCTCAAACCGACGATTCTGGTCGCGCTGTTATTGCGTACAATGCAGTCGTTCAAAGTCTTTGATACGATTTACGCCACCACAGGCGGGGGTCCCGGCTCCACGACGACGGTTCTCAATTTCCACATCTATACGGTCGGCATGACCTTCTTTGACATGGGCTATGCAGCATCTCTCGCCAATGTGCTTCTGGTCATTATTGCGATTCTATCCGCCCTATACATCATGCTGCTGGAAAGGCAACAGTTGTGATCTTTCGACGAAGCAGGCATAGCGACGAAATCAGTGTGATGAACAGGCGAAGCGCCCTCGAACGGGTTGTCCTGACCATTGTCACCATTCTTGTTGTGCTTTTCTTTATGCTGCCGATCTTCTGGCTGGTGACGACATCGTTCAAATTTGGACGCGAGGCATTTGCGATTCCGCCGCGATGGCTGTTCTTTGAGTTCACGCTGCGCAACTTTCAGGAAGTGCTGGCAACCACGAAGATCAGCCAGTATTTGCTCAATAGCATCATCGTCTCCACCGGCGCTACGATTCTCTCTCTGGCCTTGGGCGTCCCAGCCGGCTACGCAATTGCGCGCTCACAATCGCGCATTCTGAACAGCTCAGCCTACTTTTTTCTGATCCTGCTGATGGTGCCTCCGATTGCCATGCTCATCCCGTTTTATCTGATCATGCGCGACTTGCGCCTGTTGGGAACCTATGCTTCGCTGATTATTTTGGACACGGTGTTCGATGCTGCATTCGTCGTCTGGATGATGCGCAGTTATTTTGCCGATGTCCCGAAGGAAATGGAAGAAGCCGCACTGGTCGATGGCGCCTCGCGCTTTGCGGCTTTCTGGCGTGTTGCACTGCCGCTGTCGATTCCGGGCGTCGTGGCAGCCGCGATCTATGTCATCATCTTTAGTTGGAATGATTTTCTCTTTGCGCTGATGTTGACGTCGCCTGAGACCAAGACAATCCCGCTCGGCATTCTCGCCTCATTTAGCGCCGTGGAGATCAACTGGGGCAAAATGGCCGTGATGTGTCTTTTTGCAATCATTCCGGCGCTGGTGATTGCACTCTTTTTGAATCGCTACTTTGTCCAGGGCGCCACGATGGGCGCCACCAAAGGATGATAGCGGGCGCGCGGGATAATCGACAGATGACTCATCACACATTATTTGCGCCAAACGATAGCCTGCAAGACATCACCACCGGCGTCAAAGAACTACGCGACAAACCGTTGCTCACCTCTGGTTGCAACTATCCATGGGACAAGAAAAAGGAGCATCTATGTCATCGGCAAACACGATGCGCGTGATGTGGTGTGAACGCCCACACGAAGTCGAACTGCGTCATCTTCCCGTTCATCCGGTCGGAGATGACGACGTACTTGTGAAAGTCGCCTATGCCGCCATCTGCCCCTGGGATGTACGCGCGTTCTCAGGCCTTTCGTCGGCTGTGGCTTTTCCGCGTGTGTTGGGACACGAGGTTGCAGGGCGCGTGGCCGCTGTCGGCAAGAACGTCAAAGGATTGGAGGTGGGTCAACCTGTCGCCCCAGACATGATCGTCAAATGCGGCGTCTGCAAAGCCTGTCGCACCGGGCGCCCCAATCGATGTCAACGCCCGACCTATTTGCAATACGGCGGAGGGTATGCGGATTATGTCTGTGTGCCGCAGCGCAACATTCACCCGATTCGCGCCGGCGTCAGCTTAAAAGCCGCCTCGATGATGGAGCCATTGGCGTGCGTGTTGCGCGGCCAGGATATGCTGCGCCTCTATCCGGGTGAGGTCGAGCTTGTCGTAGGCTTAGGACCGATCGGACTGATGCACATGCAAGTGGCGCGCACATTTGGCGCGCGCGTGATTGCTTCTGATCCGGTCGCTGCCCGCCGTGAAAAAGCGCAGGCGTTAGGCGCCGATTGGGTGGTGGACCCACAGACAACCGATCTCGGAGGATTCATCAAAGACGTGACCAACGGCTGGGGCGCCGATGCGATTGCGCTGACGGTCGGCTCAGCGCGTATGGTGGAAGAAGTTGTCCCTTATCTGGCGCCGGGCGGTCGCTTAAACATCTTCGCTGGCATTTATCCCAAAGATCAGATTCATCTCGACCCGAACCAGATTCACTACGGAGAGTGGGTTATCACAGGATCGGCGGATAGCACGCCGGAGAATATGCACCGTGCGCTCACTATGATCGAGTCGGGGCAGGTGCAAACCGAGGCGTTGATCAGCGATCTCTTGCCTCTTCCCGAATTAGCGAAAGGGCTTGAGATGGTCAAGAATCGCGCCGGTCTCAAGATTGTCATGGAAGTCAACGGCGAAGCGTGAACAAACCGACGAGCGATTCAACGCATTCAGATTCGCCGATGGTGCTTGCTGTTGATGTCGGCACCTCTGCGCTAAAGGTGGTGGTTTATAGCTGTGAGGGGCGGGTGCTGGCGAGTATAAGCCGCCGATATGCCTATGCCACGCCTCAACCGGGATGGGCGGAGGCTGATCCACATGCCTGGTGGTTCGCTTTTGAAGATGCGATGACCGAGTTGCGATCTTCAGGCGTCGACTTGGGACAAGTGCAGGCGCTTGGAGTGACCGGTCAAATGCACACGGCGGTTTTGCTAGACGGCGATGGAGAGGTGCTTTCTCCCACGATCCTCTGGCTAGATCGACGCGCAGTTGCGGAGACGCGTGAGTTGCAGGAGCGTCTCGGTTTGGCGCCCTGTCACCTGAACTCAACATACACGCTGCCCAAGTTGGTATGGCTCGCACGCCATCAGCCAGAAGTGCTGCGCAATACGAAATGCGTGCTGTGGCCCAAGGATTATCTGCGCTATCGGCTGACCGGCCTCCAGATGACCGACTATACCGAAGCCGGCGGCGCTGCCCTTCTGGATTGGGACAGGTTGACCTGGGCGACCGAGCGATTGGCGATGGTGGGCATTGACGCCGATATTCTGCCTTCATTGCATCACCCGCAGGACGATGGCGGTCGGCTCTTGCCGGAATTGGCGGAACGTTATCATTTGCGGCGCGACGTGAGAGTGATCGTTGGCGCCGGTGATGTGCTGGCGCTAGTTTCCGGTGCGCTGCCACGATTTGGTCAAGTGACCTGCAGTTTGGGGAGTTCTTCGATGATCTTTACGCCGCTGCCGCCCGGACAGGAGATCAACGATCCTCTCCAACGCGTGTACACCTATCCGTTGCTCGCTTTCCCACTTGTGGGCGGCGTCAGTTCGACCACCGGCGCTGCCGTGCAGTGGGCCTGGCGCAGCCTGTACGACGACCAGACAACGTTCGATTCGGCCGTGCAGCAGGCGTTGACGATGCCAGCGGGGGCGGAGGGGCTTGTCTTTTTGCCGTTTCTATCCGGCGAGCGCAGCCCCTTCTGGAACGACAATCTGCGCGGCGCTTTTTATGGGTTGACCCTTGCCCATCGCCGTCCGCACATGCTGCGCGCTGTGATGGAGGGCGTCGCTTTCAGCCTGCGCTATCTGCTGGACATTTTCGCCGAGCTTGGCGTATCTTTGGAAACTATTGCGCTGGCTGGCGGCGGCGCGTCCGTTGCTGGCTGGCCTCAAATTATTGCCGATATCTGTCAACTGCCTGTCCATGTTTATACTGGCGATGAGACGGTGACGCGTGCTTTATATGCCTACGCACGCCTGGCTCTGGGCGACGGCGTCGACTTTTCTGCTGCACTGGCGCAGACCTTTGATGCGCCTTCGATCTATCGACCAGAATTTGGCAGCGAGTTATATGATCCGCTATATCGCCAATATTGCCAGTTGACCGAATTTGCCGACAGGGTGTTGGCGTAGGTGCTCGTGATGTTTCCGAGTTGGATCGCTAATCAGGAAGGAGCTATCGATGTTAGGAAAAGCGCGACGAATGAGCCGTCTATTTATAGGTGAGAAACAACGTTGCCTGCTTTCTCCCCTCGACCACGGTGGCTGGCTGGGCCCGGTGCAGGGGTTGCATCGCCCGCGTGCAATTGTCGAACAGGTGATTGCCGGCGGCGCCAATGCGATCCTCGCCTCGCCAGGCTTTTTGCGCGCCGCAGCGCCCGCGCTTCGGCCAGAGATTGGGCTGGTGCTACGCGTCAGTCTGACTGCCGGTCTCAGCGCACAAGGCGCCCAGGAAACGCCGATTGCCCATGTTGACACGGCGTTGCGGCTCGATGTAGACGCAGTCGCTGTCTCTGTATTCTTTGGCCGGGAGGGCGACCTCGCCATCTATCGCTGGCTTGCTGATCTGATTCGAGCGTGCGAGCCATACGAAATGCCGGTTGTCGCCGAGATGATGCCGCCGGGTGACCGGTCATTCGATGCGGCTGCTATCGCCCATGCAGCGCGCATTGGCATGGAGATCGGCGCCGATGTGATCAAGACGAACTATTGCGGTGATGTGGCGCAGTTTCGAGAAATCGTTGCGGCTGTGCCGACGCCGATCATCGTGGCTGGTGGGCCAAAGACCGCAGGGGACGATTCCACTTTGCAGCTTGTTCGTGACGCACTATCGGCTGGCGCTGCTGGCGTTGCCATCGGGCGGCGTGTGTGGCAATCGGAGGACCCAACGGATATCACCCGTCAGATTCGCTCCGCAATGATGGAATAAACCTATCTCAGGGAACTCGGTTGCTATTTTCTGTGTCGTGAATGTCGCCCCCGAATTTTTGTCCGTTTTTTGCTACGTGTTATATAATAATTTAAAACCATCGAGGCTCACTAGCTCAATTGGCAGAGCAGCTGACTCTTAATCAGCGGGTTCTAGGTTCGAGTCCTAGGTGAGTCACTGGAAAGGGAGGTTTCGTCTGTAATCTCCCTTTTTTGTTCCCCAGGCATCGGTGCACCGCTCCTGATCTTGCGCCTCGAGCCAATGTCTGTGGCGACCAACCGGAACAGATCAAGAGCGTTATTCGTCATCAAGCTATCGGTGTTTACATCCGACGCCTGACATGACTTCCTGACAAGCGGAGTGAGTTGATCGCTATGTTTGCTCCTGGCAATCGGTGGCGAGACAGTGGGATTCTTGTCCTTCTGATCGCGGCATTGGTGATTCTGATCTGGTGGCTCAACGAGCCGATTACCGATGTGCTGGACGCAGCGGAGGATGTACGCGGCTGGATTATCAGCTTTGGGCCGCTGGCGCCGCTTGCCTATGTGACATTCTTTGCTGCGCAAATTCTGATTGCGCCGTTGCCTGGCAGCTTTTTATCGGTGCTTGGCGGTTATCTCTTTGGCTTTGGCGCCGGGCTGTTGCTCAGTCTGCTTGGCTTGTCGATTGGGGCGACGTTGGCAATTTTGATCGGACGCAAACTGGGACGCCCGATTTTGGAGCGTTTTTTTGACCACGCTGAACTGATTCGGTGGGAGCGCAAGCTGCGCCTGCGCTCACCCTTGCTCTGGTTTGTGGTCTTTCTGTTTCCGCTGCCTGACCTGGCTATCTACATTGCGGGTCTTGGCACAACACCTATCCGCCAGTTGATTCCCGCAGTGTTGCTTGGGCGCAGCATCGGCATCTTGATTGGCAGCACGCTCGGCACGGCGACAGCGCACCTGCCGGCCTGGTTTGTGTTGGGGCAGTGGGCGCTTTTCCTGGCGTTGGCCGGGTTGGTGTATCGCTATCAGCGACCGCTGCGCTACCATTTGTTGGTGAACTTGCGACGGTCGCGGCGCATGACGCGAGGATTCTTCAAAACACCGCTCAGCTCGCCGGCAGAATAGGCGAATTTGCCAACTCGCTCTGCTATTCATCGGCGCGCTGCGTGCGATATTTTTCATCGAGACTGTCGATCTTGGCGACCTTTGGCGCCGACCGCCCGCCTTGAAATTCGCTCGCCAGCCAGATGTCGATCAACTTCTCCGCCACAGCCGCGCCGGTAATCTGTGCGCCAAAGGTGATGATCTGCGCATTGTTGCTGGCAACAGCGCGTTCGGCGGTGTATGGGTCCTGAACGCACACGGCGCGTACGCCCGGCACTTTGTTTGCAACGATCGCCATCCCGGCGCCGGTTCCGCAGACAAGGATGCCGCGCTCATATTTGCCAGCGCCAACTTCCTCCGCCACTTTTGCCCCGACATCTGGGTAATCGACCGGCGTGTTTTCATTGACGCCCATGTCAACCACCTGGTAGCCTTTGTTGATCAGATAGTCGCGGATCGCATCTTTGAGCGGCATTCCAAAATGGTCGGCGCCGAGTACAATCGGTTTGTTTTTGTCCATGATGACTCCCTCTCCACACACAAAATTGTTGAATTTGAACAACCACGGAAATCTGGAAATCCATCGCTCCAGACCGCAATCTCGCACTATATCTGCGCCAGCGCCTGAGACAAATCTGCAATCAGATCGGTTGTCTCCTCAATGCCGACGCACAGACGCACCAGCTCATCACGGATGCCCAGCGCCAGACGCTCCTCCGGCGGCAGCGAGGCGTAGCCCATCAACGCCAGCGGGCTGACGATGCTCTCGACGCCGCCCAGGCTTGGCCCGATCACGGGGATGCGCAGCGCGTCGAGAAAGCGATGCGTCCGCTCCATGTCGCCGTCGATCTCGAAGCTTACGACGCCGCCAGCCCCGCGCAGCGTCGCTGCAGCAACCGCGTGGTCGGGATGGCTTTCCAGGAGTGGATACCAGACGCGGCGCACTTTTGGCTGCGCCTCCAGAAAACGCGCAATCGCCAGCGCGCTGCAGTTTTGGTGTTCGACGCGCAACGCCAGCGTCTTGATCCCGCGCAGGATCAGGTACGCATTTTGTGGCGCCAGCAAATTGCCCAAGAGCCCCTGCATCTGGCGCAGCGGCGTCGTCAGGTCATAGCGGCCAGCAACCACGCCGCCCATCGCGTCGTTGTGTCCGGCCAGATATTTGGTCAGGCTGTGGATCACCAGATCGACGCCAAACTGAAGCGGGCGCAGATTGTAAGGCGTGGCAAAGGTCGAATCGACCACAGTGAGTACGTTGCGCCGCCGCGCGATCTCTGTCAGTCGCTCGAAATCGAGACAGCGCATGAAAGGATTCGTCGGCGATTCTGAGAAGATCAGCCGCGTCTCCGGGCGAATTGCCGCCTCGAGGGCGTCATAGTCGCCAAAAGGCGTCAGCGTGCAGGCAACGCCGTAGCGTTTTAAGAAACCCTGGCTAAAATCCAGCGTGCTGAGGTAGCAGTTGTCGGTCAGGATAAAGTGCTGACCCGGTTGCAACAGCAGCAGCAGCGTCGCCGTGACGGCGCCCATGCCGCTGCTCACCACAATCGCATCCTGCGCGCCCTCCAATTCAGCCAGTTTTGCTTCAAGCGCACGCACGGTTGGGTTGCCGTAACGGCCGTATTCCTCTCGCTCCGGTTCGCTCCAGAAAAGACGATCTTCGGTGTAGTTGACCAGATCCGCCGTTGTGTCAAACGTGTAGACTGCGCTCTGCACCACAGGAACAGTCAGGCTGTGATGCGCGCGGAAACGCTGCTCACCGGCGTGGACAGCCTGAGTCGAGGTTGTCGCAGCAGAGTGTTCCACACCGGATAATGGATGTCTTTGCATGAATTGCCTTGTTCTTCCTCATTTAGGCTGGGTTGTGTTGAATCCATATTGTCGCAGCACATGTCGCGCCACCACATCCTTGTGCACCTCGTCGGCGCCGTCATAGATGCGGGCGGCGCGCTCGTGTCGCCACCAGAACGCCAGCACCGTGTCATCGGTGACGCCCAGCCCACCGTGCACCTGGATCGCACGATCGAGCACGCGTTGGAGCACATTGGCTACAAAGAACTTGATCGTCGAAATCTCGATGCGCGCCGCCGCCGCGCCGCCGCTGTCAATTCGGGCGGCGGCGTCGAGCACAAGCAGTCGCGCTGCGTTGATCTCGGCGCGGCATTCGGCGATCCAGTGCTGCACGACCTGCTGGCTGGCGATGGTGCGACCGGGCGCCAGCTCACGGTGGACGGCGTAGCGACACATCAAGTCGAAGGCGCGTTCGCAGATGCCAATCCAGCGCATACAGTGGTGAATACGACCGGGTCCGAGCCGCTCCTGCGCCAGGACAAAGCCATCGCCCTCGCCGCCGATGCGGTTGCTCACCGGCACGCGACAACTCTCGAAGCGCACCTCGCCATGACTGAGCCAGCCTGACCCGCGTTCACCCATCAGCGAGATGTTACGCACAATCGTAAAGCCGGGCGTGGCGAGCGGTGCGATGATCTGGCTGGCGCGGCGGTGGGGCTTGGGCGCATCGGCGTTGGTGACCGCCATCACCACGGCAAAGGCTGCACCTTCGGCGGCGGTCGTGAACCACTTGTGACCGTCGATCACGTATTCGTCGCCTTCGCGCCGCGCGGTCGTGCTCATCCACACCGGGTTGGAGCCAGCGTGCTCCGGTTCGGTCATCGCAAAACAACTGCGAATCTTGCCCTCCGCCAACGGTTTCAGCCACTGTTCCTGCTGTTCTGCGGTGCCGTGGGCGTGCAGCAGTTCCATGTTGCCAATGTCGGGCGCAGCGCAGTTGAAGACATAATGACCGAGCGGGCTGCGCCCCAACTCCTCGCTGACACGCGCAAAGTCATGCAGAGCCAACCCCATCCCGCCCAATTCGGGCGGCAGATGCGGCGTCCACAGCCCCATCGCCTTGACTTCCTGGCGTAGTGCATCAAGCTGGGGCGCCACCGCGTCGAAACCGTGCTGAAGCAGGGTCGGTTCGAGCGGATAGAGACGCTCCTGGACAAAGGTGCGGATGTCGTCGAGGTAGCTCATTGGGTATCACCAATTTTGTAGGATAAGCACAGCTGTTTCATCAAACTCTGCCCAAGCCGCAAGAAATGCGTCCCGGGGTATGAAACGGGGATGTTCTCTGAAGGCGGGATCATTGACGAAGACCCCGTCATGTGTATAGCCGATAACGACCACTACATGCGATGTCTGTGTCTGCCAATCTGGTAACATTGCCGTCCACACACGTGCGATTACCGGCGTCCCGGCAGAAAGACGAACCTTCAACTCGGCTTCTGTTAATGAACTGATTATGACGAAATACCTGCGGTCTCGCGCAATTCGGCTGGCGGCAGAAATCGGTGCTCCATATTGCTTCGATTCGAGTTGGGTGGCAACATCCATCTCGCTCCGCTTATCTCCGTAAAATGCAAGCACCATACGGACACAAGCTGGAAGACACGCTCCGTCGCGACTTTGCTCAAAGTGCGGCACCGGCAGCAAGATATTCAGCATTTTTCTCGATCGTGTGGAGTGTATTGGCGTCGACCATCAGAGCGCCAGTTTGGGCGTTGACATCAATCGCACCGGTAACGCCAATGCGTCCAGCTGACCGGCTTGACAAGACCACAGGTACACGCCAGAACAATCCTTGTTCTTTTAGCACCAGCGTCGGTGCATCACCGTGAAGCAAGTCGGCGATTTCGTTGCCTACAAAGACGCCAACCGCACGACGCGCTTCTTCGGCAGACACAACGATCTCGGTTGTCAACGAAAAATCTATCGAAAACGCCCCCTGGCTAGGCGGTGTAACGGTCTCAACCAGAATCGTCATTGCATTCACCTTTCTGCGCTAAGGATGAGCACTGTGCTCTCTTGCTAATCGTGATTATAGCACATGGCAAGCACTTCTCACCGCACAAGCAGCAGCGTCACATCGTTGACATTGGCGCCGGTCGGTCCGGTGATGAGCAGGTCGCCGCTGGCGGCCAGCGCAGGATAGGCGTTGTTGTCCGCCAGGGCGCTGCGGGCGTCGATGCCCTGCGCCGCCATGCGTGTCGTCGTGTCGCCATCGATAATGCCGCCGGCGGCGTCGGTCGGACCGTCGGTGCCGTCGGTGCCGAGCGACGCCAGCACCACGCCATCCATGCCGGCCAGCTCGATAGCGGCAGACAGCGCCAGCTCCTGGTTGCGCCCGCCTTTGCCCGCGCCGGTGACGGTGACGACCGTTTCGCCGCCGCAGAGGATGGCGCAAGGCGCAGGCAGCGGCAGCCCTTCACTGCGCACCGTGCGAGCAACTGCGGCGAGAAAGCGTCCCGCCTCGCGCGCTTCGCAGTTGAGCAGCGTCGTCAGGGTCAGCGACGTATAGCCACGCGCCTGCGCCGCCTGCGTTGCTGCAGCGACCGCCGCGCGCACGCTGCCGATGACGTGCGTTTCGACGTTGTCCAACGTCTTGGGCGTCTCCTCTTCCAGCAACCGCCAGAGCATGGGTGAAAGGTGAAGTTGATAATGGCGCGCAATCGCCAGCGCCGTCTCTGCGGTCGTGGCGTCGGGATACGCAGGCCCCGACGCGATGGTGTCGAGCCGGTCGCCAAGCACGTCGGAGATCACCAGCGCCAGGATGCGCGCCGGCGCGGCGCGCTGCGCAAAGCGCCCGCCCTTGACCAGCGACAGCCGTTTGCGAATCGTGTTGATCGCCACGATGTCGGCGCCGGAACGCAGCAACTGCGCGTTGACCGCCTGCAAGTCGTCGAGCGTCACGCCGTCGGGCAGCGCCTCGAAGAGCGCCGAACCGCCGCCCGACACCAGGAAAAGCACCGTATCGTCGGCGCCCAGTTCATCGACCAGCGCCAGCGCACGCTGCGTGGCGTGAAGACCGTTGGCGTCGAGCAAGGGATGACCTGCTTCATAGATTTCCAGGTTGGGCAGCTCGCCCAGCGCGTGGTGATACTTGGTGATCACGACGCCCTGCGCAATGGCGTCGCCCCACTCCGTCACCGCCGCGCTTGCCATGCGCCACGCAGCCTTGCCGATAGCGATCAACGTCACGCGCGGCGGAGGCGTCCGCTGGCGCAGAAATGCACGCACGGCCGGCTCGGGCAGCACCGCCTCGATCACACGATCGATGATGAAATGGGCGTCGTTGCGTACGGACTGTGAGGTTGGCGCGATGCAAGTGGAATCCTGAACCATGTTCGCCTGGAGGTCAGTCCTTTGGATCAAGCGCGTCGCGCAGACCGTCGCCCACAAAATTGAAGGCGAGCACGGTGATGACGATCAGCAGTCCAGGGAAGAAAGAGATGTGTGGGTAGCGCAGGATGTAGGCGCGCCCGTCGGCGAGGATGGCGCCCCATGACGGCGTCGGCGGGCGCACGCCCAGACCAAGAAAGGAAAGCGCCGCCTCTAGGATGATGATGCCGCCGACGCCAAGCGACGCCAACACAATCACTGGCCCCATCACGTTGGGCACAAGGTGACGCCAGATGATGCGCCAGTTGCGCACACCGGACGCGTAGGCGGCGATCACGAAATCGCGCTCGCGCAGGCTCAAGACCTCGGCGCGTACGACGCGCGCATAGCGCGACCAGACAGTGGCGCCGATCACAACGATGGTCGTGACCAGACTTGGCCCCAGCACGGATGCAAGCACGATGAGCAGCGCAATGATCGGGAAAGCCATTAGCGTGTCGATGATGCGCGAGAAGATCGTGTCCGTCCAGCCACCAAGAAAACCGGCAAGCGCACCAACCACCACGCCGATCAACACAGAAATGACGGTCGCCGTGAAACCGGCCACCAGCGCAATGCGTGCGCCAAAGATCACTCGGCTCAACAGGTCGCGGCCCAAATGGTCGCAGCCGAAGGGATGTTCAGGCGACGGCGGGCAGCCGCGCAGCGAGGTGTCCATGTCGTTGATTGGGTCGTAGGGCGCAATCACAGGCGCAAAGATTGCCATCAATACAATCAACGTCAACATTCCCAGCCCAACCAGCGCCACGCGATTAGCGCTAAAGCGTCGCCATGCGTTCTCAAATTCAGAACGATGCTTGGACTCAATTGCCGGCGTTGCCAGGCGCGTCTGCGATGTGGTGGCAGTCATGAAATCGTGTCCTTAGCGGCTGATCCGGATGCGTGGGTCGATCACGGCGTAAACCAGGTCGGTGAGCAGATTCGCCGCCACCACCAGCACCGCCAATACCACGACCAACGACTGAACAACCTGATAGTCGAGCCGGAAAATGGAGTCCGTGAAAAGTCGCCCGATGCCCGGCAACGCAAAAATTGTCTCGACGACGATGGTGCCGCTCAATAGGAACGCAATGTTAAAGCCGATCACCGTCACCAGCGGCAGCAGCGAATTGCGCACGGCGTGCCCCAAGATCACAGCGTTGCGCGACAGTCCCTTCGCCGTCGCCGTGCGTACATAGTCTTGCTTGAGCGCTTCGATCGTCGAACTGCGCATGACACGCGTAAACACCGCCATCTGCTCGATCGCCAGCACGATCACCGGCATGATAAAACCCTGCCACGAACGCAACCCGAACGGCGGCAGCCAGCCCAGCATCAGCGAAAAGAGGATGATCAGCATGAGCGACAGCCAGAAGTTGGGCGTGGCAATGCCGACGACTGAGATGACCGAAGAGGCGTAGTCCACCGCTGTGTTGCGCTTCACCGCCGCCCAGATCCCCAGCGGCACTGAAAGCGCCAACGCCAGCAACATTGAGTAGACGTTGAGTTGCAGCGTCACCGGCGCCGCTTCCAGGATCATGTCGCGCACAGGCACGCCTGTACGAATGATCGACTCGCCAAAGTTGCCGGTGAACATGTTGCCCGCCCAGATCAGATATTGCTCTGGATAGGATTTGTCAAGCCCCCAGCGCGTGCGGATTGCCTGAATCTGCTCCTCGGAGATGCGCACCTGCCCCTCGCCGAGCAGCAGAAACACCGGGTCGCCCGGCATCAGCCGCAGGACGATGAAAGTCAAGAGGCTGATCAGAATGATCACGATCGCGCCATGAAAGAGGCGAACTGTAATGTATCGCGCCATTGTCCCTGCACTGCTGTAACCTTCCAGGACGCTTCATGCATATTAACAAATGGATTCGGTAATCGTAGATGCGGTTCGCAACCGCATTTTCATGTCTGGCGAGAACGTGCGGCTAAGAGCTTTGATTACCGGGATATTTTGTTAATTCTCATCAAGCGTCCTGGAAGGCGAAGAAATCAGTTTCGTCGTCAGTCGAGCCACCACTCGTGCGCGCGATAGAACCAGACAGTCGATGCTTTGGGATCGACCGGCAGCCCCTTGACGCGCGCGCTGAACACATTCAGCCACTCATCGTATTGTAGATAGAGGCACGGCACTTCTTCAACGAAAATTGCCTGAATCTGGTCGTAGTATTTCCGACGCTCCTCTGGATCGACAACCTGCAAACCTTCTTCGATCAGTCGGTCCATCTCTGCATTCTTGAACTGGTTGAAGTTGTTGCCGCCGGTCGAGTGCAGCGTCGAGAACGGATCCGGCTCGATGGCGCCGTTGTTGTAAGTCCAGTTGAAGATCGAACTTTCCAGCGTGCCGTTGCGCAAGCCTTCGAGGATCGAGGCGACCGGCGCTTCGGCAAGCTGGATTTCGACGCCGATCTCCTTCAACTGCTGCTGTGCAAACTCGGCGATCGGGCGCCGCGCCTGGTCGCCGGTGATCGTAGTCATCGTGAAGGAAAGGCGCACGCCGTCCTTTGCGCGCACGCCGTCGCTGCCGGGAACCCAACCCGCCTCGTCGAGCAATGCCTTTGCCTGCTCCACGTCGTAGGGATACTGTTTCAGGTTAGGATCGTAGTAGAAGCTCGACGGCGGGATGTTGGAGTGGGCCACGCTGGCCGCTCCCTGCCACAGGTCGGCGACGATCCTCTCGCGGTCAAGCCCATACATCATCGCCTGGCGCACGCGTTTGTCGGAAAGCTGCGGCAATGAGTTGTTGAGCGGGAAGTGTTTGATCGAGTTGCCCAACGCCTTCAGAACCACGTAATTGGGGTCTTGTGCAAAGGAAAGCGAATCCTCGACCAGCAGGGGCCAAACGGTGGCGTCGGCGTCGCCGGTCTGCAACGCAATCGTGCGCACCGACGGTTCGGGCACGACTTCAAGCCGGATGATGTCGATGTTGGGGCGGCCACGGAAATGATCCTCGAACGCCTCGAGTTCGGTGAACTCTGCCGCGCGCCACTCCTTGAGTTTGTACGCGCCGGTGCCGATAGGCGCCGTGCGATAGGTGGACTCGCCGACCTCGGCATGATACGTCGACTGCACAATCGGGAACGAAGCCCAGTTTGCCAGTGAGGCAGCGTTGATCGTCGCCATCTTGACCACGACGGTGAGATCATCCGGCGTTTCGATCTCGGAGACGCCGGTGAACAGCCCAGCGCGCACTGCGCCGTTGTCCGGGTTGCGATAGTAATCCCACGTATACTTCACATCGGCGGAGGTGAAGTCGCTGCCGTCATGGAACTTGACGCCCTCCTTGAGCTTGAAGGTGTAGGTCAAACCGTCTTCGGCGATCTCGTAGGAATCGGCGAGCACCAGCTCAAGCTCATTGAATTCGTTGTAATAGACCAACGGGTTGTGGATGTTGTTGATCATCACCGCCTGCACATCAGGCCCGGCGTCGTCGGGGCTGAGACCGGCGACTTCCTGGTGGCCGAGCCAGACCATCGTGCCACCCTGTTTTGGCGCGCCGGCGACGGGCGCTTCACCGGCTGCGGTTGTCGGCGCTGCACCGCCGGTTGGCGCTCCTGCTGGCGCACAGGCTGCCAGAAAGACCGCCGCCGACCCGCCAACGGCGGTGGCGCGTAGAAAATCGCGGCGCGTCAACCTGCGCCCGCCAGAAGTTGTGCTTCGTCCTTCAGTGTTCATCGAGATGCTCCTTCCAGTGTGTGAGATGAGTTGGTTCACAGCGAATGTCTGGCGTGAAATCAAAGCATTTGGCGCAAACGTGCGCAAGCGCAAGTCTCACGCTGCCGCCAGGATGTACAGGAGAAAGAACGACGCAGTCGTTGCGCCGCCAAGCGTGTTGAGAGTCTACCAAGCACAGGGGGTGATGTCAACTTTGGAAAAGGAGATAGGGTGATTGATATGGATATTGTGCTATAATCCTGTATGACAGCAAACAACCAACCCACGTGACTTCTCAAGAGCGCCAAGAAGGAAAAGAAATTAATGTATGTCCCGGTCTTAACCCACATCTGGCTGGAGTCTCCGCTTTCCGACGATGTGCTGGCGCGGCTGCCGGTGGGCGTGCAGGTGCTTCACGCCGCAGCGCGGCCGCCGCTCTATAGCAACGCTGCGCCAGCGCAGGCGATCATCGCTTCGTCTCAGGTGCGCTACGATGGCGCGCTGATGGACGCGTGCCCCAATTTGAAGCTAATCGCCCGCACCGGCATCGGCGTCGACAATATCGATCTCGACGCCGCTACAGCGCGTGGCATCGTCGTCACCAACACGCCGGACGGCCCAACCGAGTCCACCGCCGAGCACACGGTTGCGATGTTGCTGGCGCTGGCAAAGCGTCTTAAACAAGGCGCCGACAATCTGGCGGCAGGCAAATGGGGACCGCGCACAGGCGCGCTGGTCGGCGTCGAAGTGCGGGGCAAGACGTTGGGGCTGGTCGGGCTGGGGCGCATCGGACGCCGCGTCGCTGAAATCTGTCA
This sequence comes from Chloroflexota bacterium, assembly GCA_016861025.1. Classification (GTDB taxonomy): domain Bacteria; phylum Chloroflexota; class Anaerolineae; order Caldilineales; family Caldilineaceae; genus Caldilinea. The sequence continues at coordinate 98,931 of BOKO01000018.1, read as the reverse complement.
CCTTGCCTTTCAGATGCGCGTGCTTGCCTATGACCCGTATCTCAGCCAGGATGCTGCGCAGGCGCAAGGCGTCACACTGGCGCCGCTGGAAACCGTCATTCGAGAGGCTGACTTTTTGTCGCTCCATGCACCCGCCACGCCCGAAACCGCAGGGTTGATGAACGCTGAACGCCTGGCATGGATGAAGCCGGGCAGCTACCTGCTCAATTTGGCGCGCGGCGCGCTGGTCGATGAGGCGGCGCTGCTCGACGCGCTGGATCGGGGACCGCTTGCCGGTGCAGGGCTGGATGTCTTTGCCGTCGAGCCGCCCGCAGTCGAGAATCGCCTGCGCGCACACCCCGCCGTCGTCGCCACGCCGCACAGCGCATCGGTGACGCGCGAAGGACGTCGCCGCATGGAGGAAATGGCGATGGATCGCCTGCTCGCCTTTTTCCGGGGGGAGCGACCAATCGATATTGTCAACCCGGCTGTCTGGCAAGCCGCATAAGCGTATTCGCCGCAGCTCCACGCAGTATTGTATTGTCTGTGTTTCGACCAATTGTTGCTTGCCTGCTGTTTGTCGCCTTTCTGCTGCCTGTCCGAAACGCATCTGCATCGGAGTTGGAGTACGCCTATACACCGCCACATGGCGTGCAGGCGCATATTCTCCGTCCCGGCGACGTTGCACTGTCCTGGACGGACGCCGACCGCGTTGCATTGCGCCGGGCTGGGTTGCCTGCGCCCGAAGTCGTCACAACCGCGACCAACGTATTGCAAACATCGGGTGCACGCACGTCAGCGCGCCAGGCTGCGTCGAGCAGTGGCTGGCGCCCTTTGCTGCGCAGCCAATGGCGACCCGGTATTGTGCATCCGCGCTGTCGCATGTTGCACGAAACAGCCAGCGTCGGTGCTCGAATTGACGAACAACTGCGACGAACAGTCGCACAGAGTAGCAGTGTTGCATCAGATGATGATGTGCGCGTCAGCCGGTGGGTGTGCGTATTTGACAATCTGGCGCAGGCGCGCAATCTGATGGTGGAGTTTGCGCTGCGGCTTGAACCGCGCGTCTTCGAGGAAAGCCTCTTTGTCGGCGTTTCGACCGATGGGCGCAATTTTCTTGGCCGGCGCTGGTATGCACCCAAATTAGACGAGTCTGCCATGCGCTGGCAAACACAGCGCATCTTTTTTCCCTTGATTGATCGACAGAGCAATCCGAACGGTCGCATTGCCGTATTGTGGGAGCTGCGTAGACCACGCCGCTTCAGCCAACCGATCGGCGTGATCGCAGGCGCTGTGCGCGTTGAGCGTTTTGATCCACCGGTTGGAAGTTGTCGCACCCTTGATCCTGCGATGACGGTCGCCGATGCGCCAGGCAGTGGACGCGTCAGCAAAGGGGTGAATCTGCCCCCTTATCCCGATGCCATCGCTTCCGGGCTGGCAGGACATGTGGAGCGTCTTCAGCAAAGCGGCGTCCACTGGGTGCGTGTGGAATGGCAGGGACGTGCAGGAAACGGCGTGCGTGCGGCGACGCTTTCCGGTCGCGCTGCACAGCTTGGCTACATTGATCTCAAACACTACGATATATTGTTGGCGTTGCTTTGCAGCGGCGAGCCTGAGATCGCTGTGCTGGCGCTGCTTGACTACGCAACGTCGCCTGATGATGGGTGGCGCCATCGCCCGAAGCAAGCGCTCTATCGCGCCGCATTTGTGGAACAGGCTGAATTTCTGGCGCGCTATTACGGCGATCGAGTGCGCGCCTGGGAAATCTGGAACGAACCGGATCATAGCAACACCTATCTGCCGCCAGCTGAATTCGCCCGCCTTCTTGCCGCCGCTGCAAGCGCCATCAAGCGCGTCGCCCCCGACGCATTGATCGTCAGCGGTGGGTTGAGCAGCGCCGGTGTCGCCGCCGCCGCCTATTTGCGTCAAACGTTGTCGGCGCTCGTTAGCACGTCGCCTGACGCGGGTTTTGACGTTCTCGGTGTTCATCTTTACCCTACGATCGAATATCGCAATGGCGCGCAGGTTATCCGCGAGCCTTCCTATCTGTATGCGCACCAACCGACGGTGTTAGCGCGACTGATGCGCGTGCTGGCGGCGGCTGGCTTCGCCGATCTGCCGATTTGGGTCACTGAAACAGGCTGGAATCGCGCCGGCGACAGCGGCAATGCGGCTAATCTTGCCTGTTCATTGATCGCCGCCAAGATGGTCACCGGCGTCGAGCAGGCGGCGTACTTGCCGGCGCTGTTCGACATCCTCTACAAGGAAACAGGCTGGTCAGATACAATCCCAGGTGTTGAGAAGATTTTTTGGTATCAATACAACGACGTTGGCTTGACTGCACAAGAGGCCGGATGCAACGATGACGGGATCGCTCCTACGGCGGTGGTGGACTGGTGGTATGGTCTTTACAGCGGCATCGACCCGGCTGCGGGCATTGTCGAGCCGCAGTCCAATCGCGTGGCTTGCACCTTCCTGGCTTACCCTGATGCAGAGGCAATCGATCGATGTCTGGCGTTTGGGTTCTAAATAGCCTTTTCGCCGGACTTGCTTTGCGCCTGGTCAAAGCAGGGTGCTATGTTGCGTCGGAGGCGATGACCGGCGTAACACGTCAGCTTGAATTACATCTCTTCTCGCAACAGAGCTTGCGAATTCATAAATTATTCGCGGTTTCACTCGAAGAAAACCTTACGAGAAATTCCTGATTGACATGCCTTCAAAAATGTGTTAGGCTATTTATCTGTAAGAGCTTTCATGAAAGCTCTTACAGTGCGGATGCTATACGGCATACGCAATCCATACGCTCCAGGGCCACCCAAGATATCTAAGTTTTCATTCGTTGTCGGTGCACATGTCTTCGACAATTTACGATGTTGCTGCACGCGCGGGCGTGAGCATTGCAACTGTTTCGCGCGCGCTCAATGCGCCGCAGACAGTCAATGCAACGACGCTTCAGCGAATCCAACAAGCGATCGACGAACTCGGATTCGTTCCAAAAGCCGAGGCAAGCGCACGTGCGCGCAGAACACATCGGCAGATCGGGGTGTTGGCGCCTTTTTTCATGCACTATCCTTCGTTTACGCAGCGTCTGCGCGGCGTGGCGAGCGCCTTGCTCGACACCGGGTTTGAGTTGGTCGTCTACAATGTTGATACGCCAGAACATGCTCGCAGTTATCTGCATACGCTGCCTATCACGCATCGCCTGGATGGTTTGTTGATTATCTCGTTGATGATAAGCGATCAGGAGGCTATGCGGCTCGTGCACCACCGGCTGCCAACGGTGATGATTGAGGGGACAAATTCCCAACTGGCCGCAGTGGAGATCGATAACATTGGCGGCGGCGCCCTGGCTGCGGACTATCTCGTGGCGAAAGGGCATCGTTGCATCGGCTTTGTCGGCGGCGATCGGCAGCTCCCAGGATATGCCATCGGCACAAGCGCTCTGCGTTTTCGCGGCTTCACCGCCGCCCTGGAGCACCACGCGATCACGCCGATTTTGCCGGAATTTGCGCCGCGCTCGGCGACGCATGAAGAGGCGCGTCTGCAAGCGCAGGATTTGTTGCAGAGAAGAGATCGTCCAACAGCTATCTTTGCTGGAAATGACACCCTGGCGCTGGGTGTGCTCAAAGCAGCGCGTGAGGCGGGGCTTTCTGTACCGGGTGATCTGGCGGTGCTTGGCTTCGATGACGCCGATTTCGCCGAATACATCGGGCTTTCCACCGTGTCGCAGTCGCTGGAGGAGTCGGGCAGGCTGGCGGTGGAGATGCTGCTGTCGATGTTGTCGGAGCCGACGCGCATGAATCGCCACGTGCAACTGCCGCTGAAAGTGATCGAGCGCGATACGGCGTGAGGCGTGTTGCGTGTTGTATGTTGCGTGCTGCGTGTTTCGTGTTGCGTGGAGGGACTGTCCAACACGAAACACGTAACACGCACCAATCAGGTTAATCTCCGGGTCTTCCGGGTTAACGATACAAGTGGTTGTCCTATCTACTATCAAAAGGAGAATGTCTCTATGAAGCGACGATATTTGGCCATGATGGGCCTGCTCATCATCTTCGCGATGGTGCTGGCGGCTTGTGGCGGCGGCCCGGCGACGCCTGCGCCGGCTGCGCCTGCCCAACCCGCTGCACAGGAAGCGACGCCGACCACGGCGCCGGCGCAACAGGAGGCAGCGCCTGCTGCGCCTGCTGCGGAAGGCGTCATCAATTTGACCTGGGTTGGTCCCGGCCCTGGAGCAGAGTTTGAATTGCGCAAAGAGCAAGTCGAACGCTGGAATGCAGCGAACCCAGATATTCAGGTGCGCCTGATCGAAGGGCCTGTTTCGGCGACTGACCGCATTGGTCTGTACTTGCAAGCGTTTCAGGCGCAGTCAACAGATATCGACATCATGCAGATTGACGTGATCTGGCCTGGCGACCTGGCCGAGCATCTCATCGATTTCTATGAGTATGGCGCCGCCGAAGCTGTTGCAGGTGACTTCCCAGCGATTGTTGAGAACAACACCGTAGATGGTCGCCTGGTCGGCCTGCCGTGGTTTACAGATGGCGGTCTGCTCTACTATCGCACCGATCTGTTGGAAAAGTATGGCTTCGATGGCCCGCCTGCGACCTGGGACGAACTCGAGCAAATGGCGCAGACAATCCAGGATGGCGAGCGCGCCGAAGGCAACCAGGATTTCTGGGGCTTCGTGTGGCAAGGCGCACCTTATGAAGGTCTGACATGTGATGCGTTGGAGTGGATCTATTCGAGCGGTGGTGGAACCATTGTCAGCCATGACAAGGTGATCACCATCAACAACGATGCCGCCGCTGCGGCTCTAGACCGCGCCTACGGTTGGATCGGCAAAATCAGCCCGCCGGGTGTAACGAGCTTCATGGAAGAAGAATCGCGTCGCGTCTGGCACGGCGGCAATGCTGCCTTCATGCGCAACTGGCCCTATGCGTATGGTCTAAGCGAGGGTGCTGACAGCGCAGTTGCCGGCAAATTCGACGCCACAGCGCTGCCCGGCGCCGAGCCAGGCATGAGCGCAGCAACCCTGGGCGGCTGGCAGGTTGGAGTGTCGAAGTATAGCAGGAACCCAGAGGCGGCCGCCAAGCTCGCCTTGTGGCTGACCTCCGTAGAGGAGCAGAAAGCCCAGGCGCTTGCTCCATCTTCGCTGATTCCGACCAAAGTCGAGCTATACTCGGATCCGGACATTGCGGCGCAACGACCGTTCATGCCCAAGCTGCTGCCAGTCTTTACGAGCGCAGTGGCTCGCCCGTCGACAGCGACTGCTCCGCAGTACAACGAGACTTCAAATGTCTTCTTCTCGAATGTCTTTGAAGTTCTGACCGGCAGAATGAGCGGCGCCGATGCTGTGGCGACTATCGAGCTGGATCTGCAAGACCTGTTGGGATTTGAAGTTGGCGCACCGTAATCGATGTAAGTGGTTGTCCCGTGTAAGCATCTGAATGCTCCTTGCCCTCAGACGCTGCGCACGGGCATGGCATTCCCCAATCGGGGTGCTTCCCAAGTCTGCACCTTCCTGGAAGTTCCAAACTTCCAGGAAGGTTGGGCAAAAAAAGATCAAAAATTCTGTTGATTCACATCGCAACTGGCGACTGTATTGCACGGGAGAGTCGTGTTTGCAGCACCGGTTGCCACCCGCTTCAGAGTGCGTTGGGAAGGAGTGTCAGACATGGCCAAGGAAGGTAGCAGCGATTTAGCCAAACGGGAACAGCGGCTTGCATACTGGTTGCTGGCGCCGACATTTCTCATTTTGCTGGTAATCGCGATCTATCCACTGTTTTCTGTCTTCTACAACAGCTTTACAAACAGCGTTTTTGCAAGCACGGCTCCCACCGAATTTGTTGGGCTTCAGAACTACCGGGGGTTGTTGAGCATGACCATTCGGCAGGTCCCCCCGCGGCTGGATGAATCCGGCCAGCCGATTGTCGATCCCGCAACCGGCGCTGTGCAATATGAAAGCGCGGTCACAGTTCTTCCGCGTGAGCCGGTTCGTTTTCGACCAGTCACCCAGTTCAGTCTCTTTGGAACACAATTTGTGTTAGGCGCGACCGATCCGAACTTCATACGCGCAGTGTGGGATACGATTGTGTTTGCTGTCGCAACAGTGTTTCTGGAGTTGGTATTGGGTATGATTGTTGCGTTGATTGTCAACGCGAACTTCAAAGGGCGCGGGCTAATGCGCGCGATCATACTCATTCCGTGGGCGATCCCCACGGCTGTCTCCTCCCAGATGTGGGCATATATGCTCCAGCCTAATCGCACCGGTTTCTTCAACACCGTTTTCTGGTATCTGGGATTGGGCAACGGAGAGATTCCCTTCTTGTCTGATCCGGCCTGGCAGTTGCCTTCGATGATCATGATCGATGTCTGGAAGACGACGCCTTTCATGGCGTTGTTGCTGTTGGCTGGCCTACAGTTGATCCCGGCGGATATCTACGAGGCGGCTGATGTAGATGGCGCCGGCCCGGTTCGCAGTTTCTTCCAATTGACGCTGCCGTTGTTGAAAGGCACGATTGCTGTTGCGCTGGTCTTCCGAACGCTTGATGCTTTGCGTGTTTTCGATCTCTTCCAGATTGTCCTGGGACAGGCGCGCTACTCGATGGCTAGTTTCACCTATTATCAGTTGATACAGAATCGGGCAATGGGGTATTCATCAGCGAGTAGCGTCATCATCTTCGTTGTACTGTCGGTGTTTGCAGTTGCGTACATGCGCAGTTTGGGGGTTAAGTCTGATGACCACTAAGACAAAACAACGCATCAACCGTATTCTGCTCTGGGTGCTGATCATCTTCATGGCAATCTGGATGCTCTTTCCCTTCTATTGGGCGATCAACTCGTCGTTCAAGTCAGAGGGGATGTTAGCCATGACGCCCACGACCTTTGTTCCGCGCGACCCAGTGACCAGAGATATTTCGTTCTTCTTGCGCAACTATCAGGCGGTGTTCACCAATCAGGCGTTTTTGCGAGCAATTGTGAACAGCGTGATTGTCGCGACTTCGGTGACGTTGCTTTCACTGGCTGTCGGGTCGTTTGCGGGGTTTGCGCTTGGCAAACTGCGCTACCGCGGCAAAACTGCCACACTCTATGTGATTCTGGCGATGACGATGTTCCCAGCTATCGCTGTCTTAACCGGGCTCTATGCGATTATTACAAACCTGGGCATTCCGCCGATCGCCAGCATGATCATCACATACATGCTCTTTACACTGCCTTTCACAGCATGGGTGTTGACTGCTTTCTTCCGTGAGCTGCCGACAGAGATCTTCCAGTCGGCGCAGGTGGACGGCGCATCTCCCTTCCAGACCTTCTACATGATCATGTTGCCGTTGACTGCGCCGGCAATGGTCACGACAGGTCTGTTAGCGTTCATCGGCGCCTGGAATGAGTACCTCTTTGCGTTGACGTTTACATCAATTGCACCCGATGCGCGCACGCTGCCGGTGATCATCGCCAACTTCCCCTCGCAGTTCTCGATGCAGATTCCCTTCGGCGAAATCATGGCGGCTGGCATTGTATCGAGCATCCCGCTGATTGCGTTGGTTTTCATCTTCCAACGTCGCATCGTCGCCGGTTTGACGGCGGGCGCCGTCAAGGGTTGATCGCATGTTGGCGTGACAGACGCTCTCGCGTGCGGTTGTCGTGCTGGCTGCTCCATCGTCTTACACTCACTCCAATGCGAAGACTCCAGCTTCATACGGCTGGAGTCTTTGTTTCTCTGTCTCTGGATAGTTTCCGATCAACCGCCGTCCAGCACACACATACTCGACCGTCTCGTCGCTCAAGTTCAGCACAATTTGATAACGCTGGTCGGCGTGCACGCGTTGATAGACGTATAACTGCGTCGGCGCTTCCTGTGGGATGAACTCACCGTAGATCAGCGCAGGCGTCGCTTTGCGCAGGGCGATCATCTTACGGTAGTAATGGAAGATCGAATCCGGATCGGCAAGGTTCGCTTCCAGGTTGATGTCGATATAGTTTGGGTTGACGCCGATCCACGGACGTCCGGTTGTGAAACCTGCGTTTGGCGCCGCGCTCCAGTGGTAGGGCGAACGCCCACGATCGCGTGATGTCGCCCGTACAGCCTCGAACGCTGCTTGCGGATCTTCGCCTGCCGCAACCCACTCGCGATAGAGGTTGACCGTCTGTACGTCGTTATATTCCTCGATCGTAGCGTAAACGGCGTTGGTCATGCCGATCTCCTCGCCTTGAAAGAGAAACGGCGTGCCTTCGAGCGTCAGCAGCAGTGTGGCAAAGAGCTTGGCGGACTCGACGCGATAGTGCGAATCGTCGCCAAAGCAGGAGACGACGCGCGGCTGGTCGTGGTTGTTGAATGCAATACCCGCCCAGCCGCGCCCGTGCAACCCCTGCTGCCAGCGCGTCAGAATTTCCTTGAGCTTCTGCGCATCCTTGCCGACCATGTTGTAATAGTCGGTGTGCTCGAAAAGAAACGCCATATTCAGTTCGCCGCGCTCCGGCGCCGAGACCGCAATCGCATCCTCCACCTTAAGGTCGGCGCACTCGCCTACGGTCAGCATATCGTGTCTGGCAAAAACAGCGCGGTTCAGCTCCTGCATATAGTCGTGAAAGCGCGGTTGGTTGCAGAAATGTTCGATGGAGAAAATATAGCGTCCTTCGCCGCGGTTGTCAGGAAGCCCTGGCGCTTTGGCGATCAGATTGATGGCGTCGAGACGGAAACCATCGATCCCTTTGTCGAGCCACCATTCGATGATTCGCCGCACTTCCTGACGCACGACCGGATTTTCCCAATTCAGGTCGGGTTGCTGTGGCGAGAAGATGTGCAGGTAGTACTGCCCGGTGGCGGCGTCGAAGCTCCACGCCGACTGCGTGAAGTGACCGCCCCAGTTGTTGGGTTCGCGTCCCTCCTTGCCGTCGCGCCAGATATAGTAGTCTCGATACGGGTTGTCTCTGGATTGGCGGCTTTCCACAAACCAGGGATGCTGATCCGAGGTGTGGTTGACCACCAGATCCATGATCACCTTCAGCCCGCGGCGGTGCGCCTCTGCCAGCAGATGCTCGAAGTCCGTCATTGTCCCGAACCTGGGGTTGATCGCCTGATAGTCGCTGATGTCGTAGCCATTGTCGACTTCAGGCGACGCGTAAACCGGCGTCAGCCAGAGCACATCGACGCCCAGCGTCTTAAGCACGTCCAGCTTTGCTATAATCCCCGGCAGGTCGCCCACGCCGTCGCCGTTGCTGTCGTAAAAGCTTTTGGGGTAAATCTGATAGGCGACGGCCTCTTTCCACCACGCACGTTTGCTCATGCTTGTTCTCCCTTGTCTTGTAACAGCGTCAACGCCACAAACACCGGCAACTTTAACATTCGCCGCCACCGCCACGGCTGCGTGATCAATCGGTGCAGCCATTCGAGATTGAAGCGTTGCATCCACAGCGGCGCGCGCTGCGCCACGCCCGCCACGAAATCGAACGCGCCGCCCACGCCGATCGCCACCGCCGTCGGCAGTTGGGCGCGATGGCGGTCGATCCAGAAATCCTGGCGCGGGTGACCGTAGGCGACGAAGAGAATGTCGGGCGCGGCGGCGTCGAGCCGGGCGCGGATGGCGAGCCATTCGTCGTCGGCGGGGCTGCCGGCGTAGCACCCCGCCACCATCAAGCCAGGATAGCGACCTGTAAGCACCGCCGCGGTGCGCTCCGCTACGCCCGGCGCCGCGCCGAGCAAAAAGACGCGCCAGCCGCGCGTCGCCGCGCGTTCACAGATGCGATAGATGCCGTCCGAGCCGGTCACGCGTTCGCGCAGTGGCAGTCCGACGCGGCGCGCCGCCCACAACACCCCGGCGCCGTCGGGCACGCACAGGTCGGCGCGCGCCAGCACCGCCGCAAAATTGGGATCGCGCTGCGCATCGACGATGAATTCCGGGTTGACGGTGCAAATCTGGCGGCAAGGTGGAAGCACAGTGCAGGCGGCGCGGCGCTGCATCACCCACGCGTCGATCAGGTCGAGCGTCAGCGCAAAGTCGACGCGGTCGATCTCGACACCCAGGATATTCAGGATTTGAGTTTGGCTGAAACAGAAATCGTTCACAGGACTAAATCAAAAAACATTACAGCGACGAAGACGCGGCATTCGTCAGCCACATTGCCGGCATTCGTGACATCGTTGGCTTCCACGGCGAAAGCGTTGGCGAACTGCGCGCCGCCTTCGAGGAGGCTGTCGACGACCATCTGGAAACGTGCGAGAAATTGGGACGCCCGCCACAAAAGCCTTACTCTGGCAAATTGCTTCTGCGCATAGACCCGGCGCTCCATGCGCGTGCTGCCGCTCTGGCTGAGGCGCAAGGCAGGAGCCTGAACGCCTGGGTGCAGGATGCGCTGCGTCAGGCGGTGATGGCTGAGCTTTGACGCTCACACGGCTACTGGCGACCAGCCGCTTCGACCAATACCGCCAGCGTCTCCTGCGCCGCCTTCTCCCAAGAAAAGCGTCGCACATTCGCATAGCCAGCCTCGATCAACTGCTGGCGCAGCACCTCGTCCTGGCTCAGACGCAGCATGGCGTTGGCGATAGCGTCTACGTCGGTTGGATCGACCAGCAGCGCAGCGTCGCCGGCGACTTCCGGCAAAGATGAGTTGTTCGATGTTAACACAGGCACTCCATAACTTTGCGCCTCCAACACCGGGAGGCCAAATCCCTCGAAGAGCGAAGGGAAACTGAAAAAGAGCGCACCTTTGAGTAAGGCGGGCAGCTCGTCGTCGGGCACATAGCCAAGAAAGCGCACATGCTGCGCCAGCCCCAACGCAGCAGCCTGCTCGTACAGACTGTCACTCAGCCAGCCGGATGCACCTGCAAAGACAAGATCAAAGGCGATCGGTGTGTTGCGATAGAGCCAGTCATACGCTTGCAGCAGTCGCGCCACATTCTTGCGTGGCTGGATCGTGCCGACAAAGAGTGCATACGGTCGATGCAGCCCGTAGCGTTCGCACACTTCCGTCACTTGATGGTGCGTCACAATTGCCGTCTGCGCTGGCGCCTCGTAGATGACGCGGATGCGCTGCGCTGGCACGCGATAACGCGCAATCAGGTCGTCGGCGGTCGCCTGGCTGACCGCGATCACGCTCTGCGCGGCGTGAACGCTCCAACGCGTGCCGCCCTCGATCAACAGGCGTTGTTGCCAGGTGTGCGTCTCCGGGAAGGCGTGATACCCCAGGTCGTGCACGGTGACGACGCTGGCGGGCAGCTGGCTGGCAGGCATGACGAAGGGAATCACATGCGCAGGCACAAACAAGACGTCTGGACGGCGGCGCGTCACCTCCTGCGCCAGTGTGCGATGCGTCCACAGTCGGCGCGCCGGGATCACGCACACCTCGACATGGTCGGCGGTTGGCAGGTGCTCCGTGAGCCGCGCATCACGGTCTGGCGCATCCAGGTAGAGCCGCCATCGATGTTCGCCTGCCTCCGGCATTGCCAACAGGTGACGGATGATTTCGAGCGAATACCGTTCAGTGCCGGTTCTCTGTGCACGCACTGCACGCGAAGCGTCGATTCCGATGATCATGCCTGAAACCTACTGTGTCGCCAACTTCAACCCAGATTGTATGGCTATCAGGGGTGATTGCCTAATCGCTTCGGTCTCGACAACAGCTTGAGGCGATTATCATTTTCCGGTGCAATGACGATCTCAACGACGTTCCTGTACGATAAGTCACTAGCCAGGAAATCCTACTTGATGTATAGTGGCGGCGGAGCATTCGCTCCGATTGGTTGTCGAAAACATCTATAACCGAAAACCTTGCCACCCATGAATACACGAGGTTCTCGGTCCGACCAGATAGGAACGATCATGAGTGCAACCCTACAAGTTCAACCAGACACTCTTGGAGGAACATTCACCCTGACCAAAGATGAGTTGCGCAAAGCCGTCGCCGAACGTCTCTACAATACGGTCGGCAGCGCAATGCAATCCGCCAGCAAATATGATCTTTATATGGCGTTGTCGTTGGCGGTGCGCGATCTGCTGACGGAGCGCTGGCGCCATACAACTGAGGCGCACTACGAAGCGAACCCCAAATTTGCGTACTATCTCTCCGCCGAGTACATGCTGGGCAAGCAGCTTAGCCAAAACCTGCTCTACACCGGAACGACCGAAGTCGCTGAGCAGTTGCTGGCTGATTTTGGCTTCAGCCTGGAGGAATTTCTAGAACTAGAATCAGAGCCGGGTTTGGGCAACGGCGGTTTAGGTCGCCTGGCGGCTTGCTTTGTCGACTCGCTGGCGACGCTTGACCTACCGGCGGTCGGTTATGGCATTCGCTACGAGTTTGGCATCTTCCGTCAGACTTTTGTCGATGGATGGCAGGTCGAGCAGCCCGACGCCTGGCTGTTGCGCGGCAATCCGTGGGAGTTCATCCATCCTGACGATATGATCGAGGTGGGCTTTGGCGGTTACACCGAGCATGTGCCCGAAGGCGGCGGTCGACTGCGCGTGCGATGGGTTCCCGGGCAAAAGGTGCTCGGCGAACCGTGCACCACCCTTGTGCCCGGCTATGGCACGAACACGGTCAATATTTTGCGTTTATGGCGAGCGCGCGCCGCCGAGGAGTTCGATTTTCAGATGTTCGACACCGGCAACTACGCACAGGCTGTCGAGCAGAAAATCTACTCTGAGAACATCAGCAAGGTGCTCTATCCCAACGACGGCACGCCACAGGGGCGCGAGCTGCGACTGCGCCAGCAATACTTTTTCGTGGCCTGTTCGCTGCACGACATCATTCGCCGCTTCCGGCTGCGCAACGACGACTGGAACGCTTTCCCCGACAAGGTGTCGATCCAACTCAACGACACGCACCCAGTCATCGCCATTCCTGAGTTGATGCGCATCCTGCTCGACGAGCAGGGGCTGAACTGGGATCAGGCCTGGCGCATTACGCAGCGCACCTTTGCCTACACCTGTCACACGCTGCTGCCCGAAGCATTGGAAAAATGGCCCGTCAGCCTCTTCGAGTATTTGCTGCCGCGCCATTTGGAGATCATCTACGAGATCAATCATCGTTTCCTGGCGCATGTGCGTGCACGCTTCCCCGGCGATGAGGGGCGTGTGGTGCGCATGTCGTTGATCGATGAAAATGGTGGGCGGCAGATCCGCATGGCAAATCTGGCGAGCGTCGGCAGCTTCGCCATCAACGGTGTGGCGGAGTTGCAGTCGCAGCTCCTGCGCGATTACACGCTGGCGGATTTTGCGGCGATGTTCCCCGATCGCTTTCAAAACAAAACCAATGGCGTCAGCCCGCGGCGTTTTATGAAGCTCGCCAACCCGCAGCTTTGCGACCTGATCACGGAGGCGATCGGCGACGGTTGGATCAACGACATGGAGCGGCTGCGTGGGCTGGAAAAATTTGTCGATGACGCGGCTTTCCGCGAACGTTGGCGCGCGGTCAAGCAGCATAACAAAGAAAACCTGGCGGCTTTTGTGCAACACAGCACCAGCGTGACGGTTGATCCGAGCGCGATGATGGATGTGATGGTCAAGCGCCTGCACGAGTACAAGCGCCAGTTGCTCAAGCTGCTGCACATTGTTGCGGTGTACCAGCGGCTGCAAGACAACCCGAATCTCGACATCGTGCCGCGCACCTATTTCTTTGGCGCCAAGTCCGCTTCCGGCTACGCCACCGCCAAGCTGATCATCAAGATGATCAACAGCGTCGCCGAGGTCGTCAACAACGACCCGATCGTGCGCGACCGCCTCAAGGTGGTCTTCCCTGCCAACTTCAACGTGTCGATGGGGCAGATCATCTATCCGGGCGCCGAGCTGTCGGAGCAGATTTCGCTGGCGGGCAAAGAGGCTTCGGGCACCGGCAACATGAAGTTCGCCCTCAACGGCGCGCTGACCATTGGCACACTCGACGGCGCCAACATCGAGATTCGCGACCTGGTGGGTCATGAGAATTTCTTCCTCTTTGGCCTCAACGCCCAGGAGGTGATGGATCTGAAAAACCGCGGCTACCATCCCTACGATTGGTACGCCAACAACCGCACGCTCAAGCGCGCTATCGATGCGATTGCTGCCGGCGTCTTCTCACGCGGGGACGCCACCCTCTTCCGCCCTCTGCTCGACTCGCTGCTGCGCCACGACGAGTATCTGGTCTTCGCCGATTTTCAGGCTTATCTCGACGCCCAAGATCACGTGTCGCAGGTCTATCGCGACCCGGAGACGTGGACGCGCATGTCGATCCTCAACACGGCGCGCACCGGCTTCTTCTCGTCAGATCGCACGATCCGCGAATACGCACGGGATATTTGGAATCTGAAGCCGGTGAAGGTGGAATAGTTCGACAAAGCGGACGCCCATGCCGAGCCTATCGGAAGACTACCTTCCCGGAAGCCCAGAGCTTCCGGGAAGGTGAGCGAGCCGCGTAACTTCTATCGAGAGCAAGCGAGGGCGATCAATCCGTTTGTTTTCGATAGGCTCTTTCAATCGATCGGTTGACAGCCACGTTTTGTACAAAAGACGCCCGCAACAGCTCGTCCTCAAGACTGTGCGCCCACGCTTGCAAGTGAGTGTATGCGTCGGCCAGATAGGAGCGTGCATTCGCAGCCTGGTTGGCCTGCAGCACCTGATAGCAGATGAAATAGACGCGCAACGGATCTCGCAGCTTTGAAAATGCAGACGAGTTGAGCGACGGCAGCACTTCTTTGATCAACGCCAAAGCATCGGCGTTGCGTCCTTGGGACAAATAAACAGCCGCCATCTCACTTTTTACTGCGATGGAAAGAGATTGACCATGTGCGTGGCGTGAGTTGAGCGCCTGGCGGTAAAGATCAAGCGCTTCATCGCACCGATCCATCGCTGCCAAAGCGCAGCCAATTCCGAACAAGATCGCTCCTTCGTAAATCGACGCGCTGGATATGCGACTTAGTTCCAGCGCCTCCTGATGGCGAGCCAGCGCAGCGGCTGCATTCCCCATCTGCAGCTCCGCCATTCCCAACGTGCAAAGCGCCTCGATGACTCCCACCTGATCGCCGAGTTGTCGCAACTCAGCCAGCGCCTGCTGGCTAAGCTGGCGCGCCTGAACGCACCTTCCCAGTCGAATCAGCAGCCGAGCAAACCCATCGGCGGTGTGAGCTGCATGGCGCGGATCGTGGACTTCCTCCCGGCTGGCGTAAGCAGCGTCATAGTACTGATACGCGCGCCCCAAATCGCCTAAAGCCGCGTAGGCGTCACCGAGATGCTGCCAGATCGATATCAGGCGCGGCTGGTCGCCCAACTCCTGATAAATGCTCACCGCCTGCTCCCAAAAATGGAGCGCTTTTTCATCTTCGTTCTGAAAGTGCGCAACGTAACCCAGCGCACGCAAAACGAAGCTCTCGCCAAGTCGATTCCCGGTGCGCTGATAGAGGTGCAGCGCCTGTTCCAGCACCGAGTTAGCCCGCTCAATCTCGCCAATTGGAAGAAGGCAGCGGAACATGGCGTGTAATGCTCTTGCCTCAACCAGCGGTAAATCGA
This sequence comes from Chloroflexota bacterium, assembly GCA_016861025.1. Taxonomy (GTDB): domain Bacteria; phylum Chloroflexota; class Anaerolineae; order Caldilineales; family Caldilineaceae; genus Caldilinea. Next base: position 83,473 of record BOKO01000018.1, on the reverse strand, counting down.
GTTGATGTGCGCCCTGCGCCGCCCTTTCCAACTGCTGCAGCGCAACATTGTGCAGTCCCTGCAGCGAAATGGCGACGCCCCATTCCACCTGCGCCACAGCAGTCACCGCTGCGACATGCTGATCCTCACATGCAGTCAACACCTTTTGCGTCACTTCAGCAGCATCCTTGTAACGATGCAACAGATTGAGGAAAAAGGCCTGGGCGAGCTGAAGTTCAAGAATTGCCCCCGCAACTTTAGAGCAGGGAACTGTGGTTGTGGAGAGAACAGCCGCAGCCCTGGCGAACACGGCTTCGCCTTCCTGATATAAGCTACGCACGTGGTAAAACGCCTGCAAGCCAGCGATCGCCTGAGTCAGCGTGGAGATAGAACGTTCTTGCACAGCCCATTCCCACGCGGCTCGAATATTGTCGAATTCCGCCTGCATTTCCTCAGCCACGAGATTCATGTCGCGGCTATACAGAGCGTCAACGTGTTTCGCCGCCAGGCCGAGATAGTAGTCGCTATGACGCCGACGAATGTCCGCCTCCAATCCGGGCTGAATTTTTTCCAGGGCAGCGAGTTTCAACGCCGCGAACTGGCGCAACAACTCGTGCAGCACATATTTTTTGCGCCCTGTCGATTCCTGTACGATGTGCAACAAAGAGTGGTTGACCAATTCTTGCAATTGATCGACGGAATCTTGTGTAACCGCCAGCGCAGCCTGGCGCGAAAATGCGCCACGAAAAACTGTAAGTTTGGCAAGCGCCTGCTGAGCTTCAAGCGATAGAAGTCTCCATGACGCCTCGAAGACGGCTTCCATGCTGCGATGACGCAGGGGTACATCCGGTTGACGGGTGCTCAGTAGAACACCATCCTCATGCCGAAATGCCGCCGCCAGTTCAGCGATCGACAGGTGTCTGATCCAACGCGCCGCCAACTCCATCGCCAGCGGGTTGCCGTGCACCAACGCTGCCAATTCGCTGATTTCGCGCAAGGTTTGCCGATCGACATAGAAATGAGGGTCTTGCTGACGCGCTCGCTCGATAAAGAGCTGAATGCTGGCGAAATCAAGGGCGTCCACCTCTCCGCTGGCAGGCACGGGCAACCCCTGCAACACCAGCAACTGCTCCGCCTGGCAATCAAGCGGCGCACGCGAAGTGACCAGGATGTACACGGAAGGCGCATTGGCAAGCAGGTCTAGAACAAAGGGGACGCCGCCGGGCAAATGTTCAAAGTTATCAAGAATCAAGAGCAGCCGCTTTGAACGTAGAAAATCAATCAACACGGCAAGCGGCGTCGAGTCCATCCGCTGAAAAGGCAGGGAAAAGACGCTGGCGACAGCAAACACCAACTGGTTGACCAGATCGGCTGGATCGGCCATTTCCACCCCGGCCAGAGGTGCAAACCATATCCCATCGACAAACGGCGCGCTCTCCGACCGAGATGTTTGCATCTCCAGGAGGGTGTGACCAACCGCCAACGCCAGGCGAGTCTTGCCAACGCCCCCTTCCCCGACTATCGTCACCAGGCGGGTGCGCGGGCGCGTGAGAAAATCAACCAGAATAGCCAGCTCATTACGCCGGCCCACAAAGGAAGAGAGCGGTGCGGGCAAATTGTGAGTTATTGGTCGAATCTCATGATTTCTCTCAAAAACAAGTGCTTTTTCTCCCCGCGGCGCTTCTACAATCGGGGTGAACCATCTTTCAAGTTCTTTTGCTGCCAGAACATATCCTGCCTGCCTGGCCCAGGTCTGAGCACTTTCGTATGTCAACTGCGTGGCAAACAGATCGATCAGGAGCAACACGTAATGCCGGGTGGGATGCCAGCGCCGTCCCGCCCGAACACATGCGCGCTCCCAGCGCGAGATCAATGTGCCATCGACCACTCGATATTCTTCAGGCGGACTGGCGCGGGCGCGTTGGTCGAGAGATCTCGCCAGTTGCTCCTGGCTCAGCCCTGCCTGTTTCCGCATCAACTGGAGCCGCTTTCCGAACTGTACAAAATCCGCCATAGCTTCTGCCATACACCACGTCTGAACAACCGTCCCAGATTTGTCCCAGGCGCTGTCCCTGAATGATCGACACTTGAACTGATATGCTTTCGATGTTGAGTCAATGTGATGAACCACAAATCGCCGATAGGACTTTCGGCAATTGAATCGCGCCACCGAATCATCGCACAGGATGCCGACAACGGGCGTATATTGTACATCCGTTTTGGCGTGCAAGCAATGACCCTGACCCGATCCCCCCAAACGCAGGTCGACGTACGTAGCGACACAGTTCGCAAACCTGCAGTCCGTTCAAAGAGAACCAAATGCTTTTCTGTCGGTATAAGGAGGAGAACCATGCAATCGCATCCGTTTGGGCGAAGTCGTGTTTCGTTGTTGCTGTCTAGATTTGCGCTTTCTTTGTTCCTGTGTCTTGTCTGCACTCTTGCGTTTGGACACAGCGCAATGGCGCAGACGCCTATGCATCGAGGCAGCAGTTCGCCGGTCGCAACAGCCCAAATTCCGCGTGAGTTTTCGCTGGCCGGCTTTACGCTCCGACTCCCGACATTTGAAGAACGAGAAGATGGATCGCTGTATGCTCCTAGAGCAGAGTTAAAAGTGCCGGGGCCATTCCCTGCCTCAAGCACCGTTCACGATGTCACCGTTAAGGATGGAAAGATCACCATCGGTGGCGGCAAATTTGACTTGCCGCGGATCAAGGTGGCTGATTTCGTGTTGGGGCTGAGGGGATCGATCGAAACTAACGAGAATGACGTCCAGATCATCAAAGCAGGCGGCAGCTTCACTGTACCAGGTCTCGCTGCACCGGTTGGCTGCAGCGGGATTGAGGTGGACGTGACGTTGGAGCAAGATGACGATGGCGGGATATTGATGAGGTTGCAGCCGCCGTCTGATCAGCATTCGCTTGTAGAGGTTCGACCGTCAGGCCCGTATCTGGTCGAAAGCCCTGACAAGGTGAAGTTCAGTGAAGCACAGCTCAAACTGAATTGTGCGATCCCGATCGGCGCTACGGGCTTTGAACTGAAGAGCGTAAGCGGTACAGTGACGCTCGCCGACGACAACACCACGATCCAGATCGCAGCTTCCATCGCCACCAAAGGTGAGGTGTTGGGCAAATCGATTGTCAGTGCAGACGGTCAGGTGACGCTGGACACCTCGCCATTTCGGCTGGCATTGGAAAGTGGCGTGAAGCTCTTTATCTTCCAAGCCGCCACTGCGCAAGCAGAGATCACGGCGAAGTCTTTCAGCGGCGTCTTGAATATCGAATTGATTGTGGCGCGCGGCAATGTTTCGGTCAATTCGTGGGTGGACAGCAAGAACGATTTTCATCTGACCGGCAGCGGACGCATGGAGGTCGGCATTCCAAAAGGAAAAGTCTACCAAAAATGCGTCAAGTTCCTGTTCATCAAGCTCCGCTGCGTGAGAGTGCCTCCCAAGGATTTGGTTGTGGGCAATGTGGATGTGCAGGTGGGCGAATTCCAAAATGGAAGCTGGGGATTCAAAGGCTCAGTGAAGGTTCTCACGCACGAAGCAGGCTTCTATATCGACACCCAGGGGGCAATCAAGTTTGGCAACGTCAGCAGCTACAAACTGGTGACGCCAGAGACTGTGGCGATGGCGTATGCATCCTGGTCACGCGTCGGCGCGATGCATGCCGCCAGGGCGTACAGCGATTATCAATTCGCATCGCTAACCAGCGCCTTTCCGCTCACCGTCTCCACCACCATCACGCAGCCGAGCGAGCTGATCTTTACGCTGGTGCGCGGAGAGCAAAACCCGACGCTGCGGCTCATCAATCCCGACGGCGTGTCAATTTCCCAGGATCAACTGCCAGATAACGTCAGCTATGAAGAGGTGGAAACCCAGGTCGAAGACCTGGAAGAACTGCCGAGCACTCAGATTCTATTCACAGTGGCTGATGCGCAGCCGGGCGAATGGCTGGCTGTGTTGGAAGGCGAGCCAGTCGAAGCAGAGTCCTATTTCTTTGAGGTGGTCGGCCATCCCGACGAACCCGTAGTGGAAGCAGGGGAAGAACTGGTTGTTGGCAGCGCCGCCAACACCGCCACGGTTTCCTGGCGAATCCGGTCAAATAATCCAGAAACCTACGTCGCCATTTATGCCAATCCAGGCCCAATCACTCAAACCATTCAAGGCAATGCAGGCGCCTTTGCAGAGGAAGTCTTCGATCAATATGATGGTTATGTATTGGCTGAAGACATCGAGGCTTTGACCAACGGCGAGCTGCAAAGCTATGAGGTCGACACCGATTTTCTGCCTAGTGGAACCTATCGCATCTGGATAGAAGTCGATGACGGCATCAACGATCCGGTGGAGCTTTATCTGCCACAACCACTGGTCATCAACCGCACCGATGACTTTGAAGGAAGTTGGGAGCCAACCGTCACTGTTGAGCCGAACTACGATGAAGCTTATATCCAGTGGTCGCACCATCCCAGCCCCGATGTCACTCATTACGAAGTCTACCTCAGCGATGAATCCGGTAAAGCAACGCCGGAGCAAGCCCTTGTTGTCTTCTCCGTCGGCTATGACAATGACTTCTATCTCGTTGGTCTTGATAGCGAAGAGCCGCTCTATCTAGCCATCGGCGCCTTCGGCGATGCAGTCACCGCAGCAGACGGGCGCCGTGTCGCCGGAGCGGAACGTTTTGTGCTTTCGCCTGAGTTCGAGGTGGAAGCCAAGAAAGCGGTCTTTGCGCTCACGCCCTCAACGACTGCGGTGACATTGGCTAAGAATGGTTCGGCAAATGTTACGTTGAACCTATCGAGCGAGCTGCCGGACTTTCCCGAAGAAGTCTTTCTCTTTGATGATTGTCTCTTTGCCAACGCCACCAGCGCCGTCAATGTGTTCTTGCCACTGATCAGCAGAAGTGGACAGACATCTCAGCCGCCTACTCAACAGCCGATCCGCTGCAAAGAAGGCGATGGTCTGACGATTAGCTTCAGCGACGATCATATCATGCCGACGGCAAACGGAGTCTCGGTGGGTGTCACAATTTCCTCAACGAATACATCGCCCGGACTCTACCTCGTCCCACTCGTGGGCGTCAGCGACAATCATGAAGTTGTGGTTGACATCCAGGTCACAGTGACGAACTAAGCGGATGGACGGAAGATCGTGAGCTTTTCCGTACGGAAAAGCTCACGGTTGGTACGTTTGCAATTGCTTTCATCAAGCCGACGAATCATGATCACATTATATCATTGCTCACGTCACACGGAGCGGCAGCCCTGACACCGAATCTCAAGAACAGCTCGGCAACCGCGCCAGTGCGTTTACAGCATCTCAACTCGCGCCTGCGCCAGCGCCGCGAACGCTTCACGCAGCGCCGGATAGAGACCGGCAAAGACCGGATACAGTCGATCATACACGCGCACATTCGCTGTAAGGGGCGTATAGGTTGCCTGCACAGGAAAGAACCCCTCACCCGGCATGAGGCTCGCATACCAGCCCAGCGCCTGTCCCGCAATGATCGCCGCGCCGCGCGCCGGCGCATCGCCCGGCGCCGCCGCCACCTGCACCGGTGAGGCCAGCACATCGGCTAGAATTTGCGCCCACACCGCCGATTGCCCGCCGCCGCCCGCCAGCATCAGCGCCCCGCCGCGCGCCACGCCCAATGCCTCGCGCAGCGCGCGATAGGAATACGCCGTCCCTTCCATCACCGCGCGCGCCAGGTCAGCCTGCGTCGTCGCGCCGGAGATGCCGAGAAAGGCGGCGCGGGCGTTGGCATCGCTGAAGGGCGAACGCTCGCCGTTGAGATAGGGCAGATAGAGCACGCCGCCGCTGCCAGGCGCGGCCTGCGCAGCCAGCACATTAAGGCGCGCATAGTCCGGTTGCACGCCTGCCGGCGTCGCCAGTACGGCGCGCAGCCACTCCAGGTTGCCACCCGCCGTGAGCACCGGCGCCACCTGGATATAGCGCGCTGGCTGCGGATGGCAGATCGTGAAGACGCCGCGGTCTGGCATGGGGACGGCTGCATCCTGGCTCGCCGCAATCCAGCCGCTCGTGCCCAGATAGGCGTAGATCATGCCCGGCGCCGCCGCGCCCACGCCGACGGTGGTCGCGCCGAGGTCGCCGACGCCTTGCAGCACGGGCGTGCCTGTGGGAATGCCGGTGGCGGCAGCGGCATCCGCGCTCACTGCGCCGATCTGCGCACCGGACGCGTGCAGTTCGGGCAGCAGAGCAGCGTCCAGCCTAAGCTGCGCCAGCAGGTCGTGCGCCCATGCACGCGCGCGCCAGTCGAGCAAACCGGTCGTGGCGGCGGTGGTGGGGTCAGCGGCGCGTGCACCGCACAGCCGCCAGGTAATGTAGTCGTGGCTGCCGAGCAGGATCGTGCGTGTGGCCGCCAGCCGCGCCGGCTCATGCGTCGCCAGCCAGCGCCACTTTGCCAGCACGCTCGACGCCTCCTGCGCGTTGCCGGTGAGCTCCGTCAGTTGCGCCGCGCCGACAAGCTGTTCCAGCGCCGCCGCCTCAGCCTGGGCGCGGCTGTCGGCATAGAGCAGCGCCGGCCCGATTGCGTCGTCGTCGCCCAGCGGGATCGCGTCCTGCATCTGCCCGCTGAGAATCACGGCGGCGACATGCACGCCCGCCGGCGCGTCCGCCCAAAGCTGGCGTAGCGCCCGGCAGGATGCATCCCACCAATCCTGGGGATTTTGTTCCACGACTCCGCCTGCGCCCGTGTGCGTTGGATAGGTCGCCAGCGCACTCGCCAGCAGCACCCCATCCCGCCCCACCAGCGCCGCCTTGGCCCCGGTCGTGCCGATGTCAATCGCAAGAATTGTGTCCATAGTCGAAGAAGTGGAGGCTGGAGATTAGAGATTGGAGATTGGAGATTGGAAATTGGACATTCGAGAGCAGGTCAATCTCCAATCTCCTAATCTCTAATCTCCGAATCTCTAATCTCCGAATCTCTAATCTCCAATCTCCAATCTCCAATCTCCCCCTACTCTCCTGTCACCAACACGCCCGGAATCTGCACGCTGTCGCTGGCGGGTTTCTCGCCCTTCAGATAGGCGGCGATGATCTCGACCAGTTGTTTTGCCATGCCGTCGAAATCCTGGGCGATGGAGGCTGCGAACGGCCCGCCCTTGGCGATCTCGGCGCGGGCGAAGTCGGTGCCGTCGATGCCGACCACGACGATGCCGCTGCGTCCCGCCGCCTCGATGGCCTGTGTGGCGCCCAGCGCGGGTTCATCCCAGCCCGCCCAGATGCCAGCGATGTCGCCGTCGTTGGGATAGGCGGTGAGCAGGTCCTGGGTGGCGTTGCGCGCAAAATCGACGGGACCGGGCACCTCGATGTGCTTCTTCTCGATGACGGTGATCTCCGGGTAGTTGGCGAACTCTGCGGCGGCAGCTTCAGCGCGGGCGCGCACACCGGGATGCGGGTCATGGGTGAACATGATCACGTTGCCCTTGCCGCCAATCGCCTCCGCCAGGAAGTGCGCGGTCTCCTTGCCAAGCTGCCCATTGTCCGAGGTGATGTTGAGCACCACGCCCGGCCCATTCCCTGCATCCAGCCCAAAGACGGGGATGCCAGCCGCCTGCGCCGCCTCCAGCCCCTTGGTCATCTGCGCCGGGTCGCCCATGCCGAGCACGATGGCGTCGACCTGCTGCGTCACCGCGTCCTCGATGCGGCTGACCAGCTGATTGAAGTCGGCGTTGGTGTCGGTGACGGTGACATTCCAGCCCTGTTCCTTGCCGTACTTCTCGAACTGCTCGATGGCGTACTTGGTGGTGGCGTTCGCCATGTAGGGCGTGACTACGGCGACGGTGATCGACGCCTCCGCCGGTGCAGCCGCATCGCCCGCCGACGGCGCCGGCGCCACTGCGGTGCATCCGGCCAGACTCACGATCAAAACAAGCGCCAACAACAGACGAACAAACGAATGGTTCATGGGTCAAACTCCTCTGGTTGTGAAAACTGAAGTATGAATTGTGAATTGCCAATTGTGAATTGTGAAGGTCAAACCGCCAAACCGCGCATCTCCCAATCTCCAATCTCCCAATCTCTACTCCCTCCGCGCCAGCCCCGATAGCAACACCGCCAGCAAAATAATCACGCCCGTCAACACAAGTTGCAGATAGGAGTTGACCTGGAGAATGTTCAGCCCGTTGCTCATCACGCCGAGCAGCAGCACGCCGACGAAGGTGCCGAGCACGTGCGGCTCGCCCTCGCGGAACATCGTCATGCCCAGGAAGACGGCGGCGATCGAGTTGAGCATCAGCGGCTCGCCGGCGGTCGGATGGGCGGAGAAGAGGCGGCTGGTGAGCACGATGCCTGCCAGCGCCGCGCCCAGCCCGGAGATCACGAAGGCGGTGAGACGCAGCGCCCGCACATTCAGCCCGGCGAGATAGGACGCCTGCGCGTTGCCGCCGATGGCGTAGAGGCGCCGCCCCAGCGTCGTCTGCTCCAACACGAACCAAGTCACGATCAGCACCGCCAGCATGATCAACACCGAGTTAGGAATTGGCCCGGTGAAGCTCTGCCCGAATATCTTGAAGGACTCCGGAATGCCCGAAAAGAGCGTCGAACCGTTGGTGTAGAAGAGCGAGAGACCGCGAAATGCCGTCATCGTCGCCAGCGTCGCTACAAACGCCGAGAGACCAAAATAAGCGACGAGCAGCCCATTGAACAGCCCGGCCACCGCGCCGACCAGCAGCGCAATGCCGACGCCGGGCCACAGCCCCACGCCCTGGATCAGCATATCCGCCACCACCACACCGCTGAGACTCGCCAGCGCGCCGACGGAAAGGTCGAAGTCGCCGACCACCATCACCACCGTCATCGTCGTGGCGACGATGGCGAGGATGGCGACCTGTTCCGTGATGTTGCGCAGGTTGTTCGGGCTGAGAAAGACGCCCGGTCGCAGCAGTGAGAAGATGACGATCATCGCCACAAAGCCGGCGAAGGTGCCGTAGACGCGCAGCCAGCGGTTGGCGCCCTGGCGCAGCCCGGCGGTGGTGGAAACAGAGTTGTCTGCCTGCATCGCATTCATCCTGAGTGACTGGGTTCAATAGAACGCGGATGAAGCGGATCGGGCGGATTTGCGCGGATTTTTCTTTGATCCGCATCGATCCGCTCAATCCGCTTCATCCGCGTTCCATTTCTTCATTCATCAAACCAAAGCAATAGCCGAGCACTTCTTCCTCGCTGACCGAAGCTGCATCCAGCGTGGCGACCTGGCGGCCCTCGCGCAGCACGACCAGCCGGTGCGCCAGCCCCAGCACTTCGGGCAGCTCCGAGCTGACCAGGATCACGCCGACGCCCTGCGCGGTCAGGTCGCCGATGATACGGTAGATGTCCTGTTTGGCGCCGACATCGACCCCGCGCGTCGGCTCGTCGAGCAGCAGCACTTTGACCTCGCCCGCCAGCGCCCGCGCAAAGACAACCTTCTGCTGGTTGCCGCCCGAAAGCTGACCGACCGGCTGCTGCGGTGATCGGCTGCGCAGGCTGAGTCGTTCGCCCAACGTCGCCGTGACATCGATCTCGCGCCGTCGATCCACCAGCCAGCCCCCGCGTGCAAAGTTGCGCAGGAAGGTGAGTGTCGTGTTTTCGTAGATCGGGCGCGTCAGCACCAGCCCTTGCGTGCGGCGCTCCTCCGGCGCCAATGCCAGACCGAGCCGATACGCCTCGGCAGGCGAACGCGGGCGGATCGGCTGCGCCGCCCCTGCGTTGTGCAGCACAATCTCACCGCCCGTCACCGGCGCCGCGCCAAAGAGCATCCGCAGCAGCTCGCTGCGCCCGGCGCCGATCAGCCCGGTCACGCCCAGCACCTCGCCGGCGTGCAGGGTGAAGGAAATGTCGCGGCAGTACGCGCCGCTGAGCCGATCCACCGTGAACAGCGGCGTCGCCGTGGCGGGCCGGCGCGGCGGATAGAGCGCATCGACAGCGCGCCCGGTCATCCACTGCACCAGGTCGCGTTCGGTCACCTGCGCGGTCGGCTGCGTCGTTACAATGCGTCCGTTGCGCATCACCGTGATGCGCTGCGTGATGGCGAAAATCTCCGCCAGCCGGTGTGAAATATAGAGCACGCCGACCCCGCGCTGCTGCAGCGTGCGGATCACGGCGAAGAGGTGGTCGATCTCCTGATTGGTGAGCGAGGCGGTTGGCTCGTCCATCACCAGCAGGTCGGCGTTGGCAGCCAGTGCGCGGGCAATCGACACCAGCGTCTGTTGACCGGGCGAGAGACGGTTGACGGGCAGATCGAGCGGAAGGTCGGCGCCAAGCTGGTCAAGCACCTGCTGCGCCCGTTCCCGCAGCGTGCGCCAGCCGATCCCGCCCCACGCGCGGCGCGGGTAGGCATGACCAAGAAAAATGTTCTCGGCGGCGTCGAAGTAAGGGACGAGGTTCAGTTCCTGGTGGATGAAGGCCAGCCCCAGCCGGGTGGCGTCGCGCACATGGTGAAGTGCGGCCGGTTTGCCGCGCACCAGGATGTCGCCGCTATCGCGCGGGGTTGCGCCCGCCAGCAGCTTGATCAGCGTCGATTTGCCGGCGCCGTTCTCGCCGACCAGCCCATGCACCTCGCCCGCAAAGAGATCGAGCGAAACGTCATCCACCGCCAGCACGCCGGGATAGCGCTTGCTCACATGCTGGATCGAGACAAGCGGCGATTCTGCGCCGGTTGCGCGCATCGAACCGCTGCCAGGTTGGCTCATTGCCCCGTCCATGAACCTGCTCATGCTTCCGTAGTTGCCTGTGCGCAGCGGTCGATCAGCCCTGCGGCTCCGCTATACCGAGCACCTGCGTAACCTCCGCCAGCGCGTCTCTCTCGGCGTCGTTGACCAGCACTGCGCCGCGCCCAAAGAAATTGCCGCCCTCCTTGCCTGCTTCGGCGGTGCGCTGTGCGATCTCCAGCAGCCAGCGTTTGTAGCCAAGCGCCTCGTCAGCCGACGCCTTAGCGTCGACCAACGCCGCAACCTGGCGCAGTGTTTCGATTGCATCGGTTTTGGCGTTTGGCGCCGACGCCGCCTTCTCGTAATTGGGAAACGGCTGCCCGCTCCTGGCGCGTTCGTCGAGCGCGAACTGCACGGAGGTGATGAGTGGGTTGGCGACCGTGGCTTCACTGCGTTCCATGATCAGGCTGGCAGCGGCAAAGCCCTCGCTGATCGTCTCAGTCTTGCGCCCCAGGCTGGCGGCGGAAATCGCGACGGCGGCGGCTTGCAGGCCGCGCAGCAGCAGTCGCTGCTCGTCGGGTGTGTAGTCGGTGAACAGGCTCATGGTCACTTGCTCCGGGCCGTGTGATGAAACGGATTGCTGCGCGCCATTGTATCACAACAGCTTGCACAGCCATTGCGCCGATTGCGCAACAACAAAACCGGCGCCCCCGAGATGGCGAAGCGTCGGTTTTGTTGGTTACGCGTCAATCGCTATGGAAAACAGCTCAGCTTTGATCCCTTACGGCAGATCGACACAGTTGCCCGATCCAAGAATGATGCTGTGATCCGGGTTGGCGACCAGCACACACAGCCTGGTTGCGCCAAGGGGCCGGTCAGCCGCGCCGTAACCGGTGAAGGGGCTGGGACCGCCGTAGACAAACCACGGCCCGCTGCCCAGCATTCCTGCCTGCTCCGGTGGCACGGTGTCGAAGAAGAAGTGCACGTGGTCGCCCGGCACTTGCGGTGTGAGACCGACGGTCTGGCCCGTGCTCGCTGCCGAGTATGGCTTCCAGATGCTTGATCAACCCCGACCAGTTGCGGAAATAGTACGCCTCGCCGTCAGACAGCGACTGCACTTTGCCCCGCCATTCCAGGGTGAGCGCCGCCTCCGGCGCAGTTTGCCAAAGGCGAATCGTGAACAACCGCGCCGCACTGGACGGCGATGGTTGGGAGGAAGTCGACATCAGTTTCCCTCTCTTATGCCGTTATGAAACTTAAGTTTCTCTGCCCGGCGAAAAGAGCGCGCGGATCGTCAGCGTCCCGGCGCCAGGCTGCTCCTGAGCGCCTGATGATGGCAAGCGAACCGGCGGCTCGCTGTAAATCCTGAGCATTCGCAGCCCAACCGCGCTCTTTTCGTCCGTCGCCGGTTTGCGCAGCGGTTCTTCGTCGATCTCGACCGCAAGCGTGAGCGCACACTCAAACTCCTCCAAGTCGGCGGCCACGTGGACGCGCGCCATCTCGGCGCGTGCATCGTTCACTGACTTCCCGATCGACGTGAGCAGGGTTGCCAGGTTGACCCGGCTCTGTTCGTCTCTTGTTGTGGTCATGGTGCACCTCGCCGCGCTAGGCGGCCGGCTCTTGTTCGTCGGTGTCGCCGCCCTTGAAGAGGAAGCGCACCTTCATGCCGTAGGTCGCCTTGTTGCGGTTGTTCACGTTGGTGCCGATCTTCTGTCGGTAGGCGAAAAACTTCAGTTCCAGCTTGGTGGCCTGGTTGGTCTGCTGCGAAATCTCGATCAATGTCTCGGCGGCGTAGGTCACTTCGATCTCGAATTCCTCCAGCTCCACCGGCAACTTGTTGTCGCGCAGCATCTCGATGTCTTCGCCGGCGCCTACCGCCGCGGCAACGATCAGGTCTTTGATCACAAATCCAACTGCCATGAGCATCCCTCCTTGTTGGGTGCAAGGGCGAGGGCAGGTTGTCAGGGGTGAATCGCCGCCGCCAGTTCTTGCTATCCTTCGTCGGGCAGAGCCGACACACAGGCAAGCCTAGCAGGGCGGGCGTTTCACGAGCGTTTCACAGGGCGCTTGATGATGAAGAACGGAAGAAACGATTCTACTGTCAAACAGGATGAGTGGAGCAAAATTCAGGTGTATCAAGGATAACACAAGAGGTCTATACGATAGTCAATAACCATGCCGGATAGCTAAACGAATCAGCTTCGCGCAGCGCCACTGGCGTTGGTCCATGTACAGCAAAAAAATGTCGAATCGTCGTGTCGAGTAGAACCATCAGGTGATCAGGATCCGATTCCCCAAATGCCTCAAAGCCGAACGTCATCCAGTCGTTATCGTTCCCGTCGATATGCAACAGGGTCAACTCGACGTTACAGCCTGCGTTCGGCCAGGAATCAGGGGATACGGCTGAAACTTTATCACCTAGCAAGGCGTACTTCTGTAGCAAGCGCTGTTTCTCGACTGAGCGCCACATCCCTGCTTGACGTAAGTCGGATTCTAGTTTTGACGTAATCTCTTGCGAGGGTTTCAGCCCCCACTTCACCCACTGGTCCGTACGACCAGTAACTGCGTCCAATGCGAAGGAACGAGGCCCAGAAACTCGCCCCTTCACTTCCAGCCGCCCCTGACGCTGCTTGATACCCACCGTTTCGCAGTTCGGCAAGAGCAGGTACTCGTCAGTACGCGGTGCTTCCTGCTTGACGAACGGGGCCGCATCCGGCTGTCGAACATAAGGCGGAGATTCCGCTACTACATTTAGTTGACCCTGCTGGGTAAACCAAGCGAGCGCCTTGTCCCATTGGCCTTGATGGGGCCAGAACCAGCGAATCTCGGCGCTTAGGAAGAAGGGATTTTGCATTGGGAAAACCTCCTGTTAGTCTTGCCGCAAGAATTCATGTCGGCAGTATATTAAGTCGGTGATGATGATCAGGTAACTGTTTGGTACGTCTCGTGCTGTCACCTGCTACGTGCTGGCCGTGGAACAAGTCCCTGCTTCGCAGCCGACAAATGGTGGAACAGTGCCGCTTCATATAGTCTGACATCGTGATCCGAAACGCTGCCGGAACCTATCGTTTCTGAGTCGTTGAGTTTCAGTGTTGAGTCGTATGGGCCGGCGCCTGGCAGCGGAGGTACGTGAAAGTTGTTCGTCCTTCCGATATGTCTATATCCAAGTAGGATATTGTCTGGTGTCATCGGCACCAAGTCTAGAGCGTACACATACCGCTGGCTGTTGCTAATGCCGAAATGAGAGCGAAAGATGTCATTTCCGATCCTGGGACAGCCGTATGTATAAAGTCCTCGTACGGGAATGCCATCGTGCTGGCATGTTCTTGCAGCGAGAACGGCTTGCGCCCCCCCAAGGCTATGTCCCGTTATCCAGATCGTTTGATTTGCAGTCTTGCGACTCCTTATCAGTGCAATCACCCTACTCCTGACAGAAAGAAAGGCATTCCAGAAACCGCTATGGACTTTGGCTCCACTGCCGAAATGAGGGACAGGCGAAAGCAGGATATTGGTGTTCGTGCGGATGAAATCTTTGATCATCTTGGCCCAACCGGAAGAAAGCTCCGTACCCCTGAATACAAGAATGATCACTTTGTCATTCGACATGACAACAAAGTTTGTGTCGAATCTTCTCAGGGGACTTCCATGCTCAAAATCGAAATTGTCAATGCCTAAGGGACCAAATTGTCCTTCGAACTTCTGCTCAAATTCCGATTTGTCGGTCTGAGACGCTCCGAGTTGATCAGGAAACACCAGACGAGAGGCCATCATCAACAAGTAGGCGTTGACAATACTATGTCCGGCGGCGCTCGGCTGGAACTGGGTTTTGAAGCAATTTGCACCTCGCACTGGCATGAGACCTCCTTATGAAAGAGACTACGCAACGTCGACTACTCTCAGTGGCGCCTTCTGCTGCGTTATCATGAAGCTGAACAGCGTAGCTCAGGGTTCATAGGCCAAACTCAACCACCGTATAGTTTTCCGTTGAGCCATCCGTATTCGTTTGGGTCTTCTGTTCGGCTTTTATGGTAGCGTACCCCATGAGAACGGCGACGATCACTGCAATTCCAAGTAGAATGACAAAGATGGCGGCGCCGCTAAGTAAGATGGCGCCGCCGATTGCCAGAATCAAGGATGCTGTAGCCAGGATCGCCGGTGCTGTCAGAGTTATTGTCATGCCTGCAAGAGTGGTGATGACGATGCTACCTGACGTGGATAATGGGAACACCCTTTGAACCCGTTTTAGTGGAGTTTCACGTATGATATCCACAATCGGCTGTGCTGAATTTGCCCAATTTCCATAAAGCTTCAACGTGACTTTTGGCTGCCTGTTTTGAAGCAGTCTCAACAGCTCATCGAACAGTTTCTGAGTGTCAGTTATGAGCGCATCATTTATTGTTGCCGAGTTATTTTTCCAGAATTCTGGCGGGAACGGCAGTATGATCGGCACGAGAACATTGTCGGAAATAAATGGGAATGGCTGTTCGTGCCGCCTATTCCCAATTGTTACTTCGATCATCAGCATCAGAAGGTCAGTTGGGTCTGGTATCGTCGTTGTGCCTATGGGCGGGGTGGGAATCGTTACCATGTCCCGCCAATCCTTGGTGGTGCCACTAAAATCACCGCTATTATTGGTCTTTCCTTGCCAGATAGTTTGACGTGTGCGGTTGATGGGATGTATGTCGATAATTCGAATTGGAAGTTGCTTGCCTCTAACGTCAAGCCCCCAGGGTCCCGGTATGAAAGAAATCCTACCTCTGATTTTCAACTTAGCCATCTTTCATTTCCTTTCTGTAGCATAGTTAGTGCATCCAATCGAGCGATCCTTCACCCCATCGTATTTATGACTGCAATCTCATCTTATGCTCATATTCTCGTAATGCATGGCGGTAAATATCGGCGCCAAGACGCGGAAACAGCCATTCAGCCATGCGCGGAAAGAGCATCTGGATCAGCAACATCGGGCGAATCGGCAACGAGTTGACATATAGCTCAGCAAGATCGAACCGGATTGCGCGCAACATCGCCTGTGCAACTTGATCTGGGGTTACGCTGCCGGCAAATTTAGGCGTTTCAACGCCAGTTTCTTGTTGGACACGAGCGTAGATGCCGGCTTCATCCACCAGTCCAGGGCAGATCGCCGAAGCACTGACCCCAGTCCCGCGATAAGAGGAGCGGAGCGTCCGTGCAAAACCGATCATCCCGGCTTTGCTGGCAGCATATGCGTCCAAAACCGGCGTTCCGACCACCCCGGCGACGGAAGCAATCATCACAATGTGGCCGCGGCGTTGCTGAAGCATATGAGGGAGCGCCAGCCGGCTGAGGAGCAGAGGAGCGGTCAGGTTCACATCCAGGAGCTGGCGTATGCGCTTCTCGTCCATGGTATGAAATTCGGCAACGTCACACTGGCCTGCGTTATTGACCAGCACATCGAGCGCTCCAAACCGCTTGAGCGCCGCCTGAATGATCTGAGCTTGCGCCACGGCATCGGTCACGTCGGCCGGAATTGTAAGCACTTCACTGCCCTGATGTCTGATTTCGGCGGTGGTCTCCTCCAGGTCAGTGAAGGAACGGGCGACGAGCACGGTATTCGCACCTGCCCGCCCTAGAGCAAGCGCAAGTGAACGGCCAATCCCGCGTGAGGCTCCAGTTATGATGGCGGTCCTTTGCTCAAGAGTGCGCATCTTCGCTCCATGTAACCAGGTAGATGGGCTACAGGATAACGCATCTGGCTGGAGCAGTCTTTCATATTCTTGCCTTAGATTTATCGATTCTTGCCCACCGGCAACAATGCGCCGGGCGTTACACCATACGCATTCTTGATATGCCGCGTCAAATGACTCTGACTGGCGAATCCCACCTCCTGCGCCACCTCACTGATCGAATGCTTTCCCGCTGTCAGCAACATCTTGGCCTGCTCCACCCGACAGTGCAGGACATATTGATAGGGCGGCAAACCGATCGCCTCTTTGAATTTGCGTGCAAAGTGGTAGGGACTGAGATGCACCTGCGCAGCCAGCGCCTCCAGGGTAATCTCTTCACTCAGGTGGTCATGGACATAGTCGCACACTTGACGCAGCGCATCCGCCGGCAATGGTCCCTTCACCGCCATCGGTTTGGGTGTAAAGACAGCGTAGTTGCGCAGCATGTGAAAAGCCAGCGTGCGCAAGAGGCTTTCCATGTAGAGCATTCCAAACAGCCCTTCCGTCTGTAGCTCACTCAAAATTGCCTGAGCGATAGCATGGACAAAGGGATCGGCATGACCGACCCGAGGCATATAGTCGATCTGAGCTGGGTCACGACGTGTCTCCTGGGCTGCGGTCTTTTCACTCAATGTTGACGGCAGGCTCAACAGCAGTGCTTCGCCTGCCCCGCCGCCATCCCAGATGCAGGATTGACCACGCGGGATGAGCACCAGATCACCGGGCATGCTGTCGGCATGCATCCAACGATCCATCCTGATCGAGAGCCGTTTCGGAAACCGCAAGTGTATGATCAACAAATCCTCGACGAAGGCTGGTGTTTCAAATGGAGCCGGCAGATCCGCTTCATGTCGGCCGCCACGCGCCGCAACGCCCTCCAGCAAACGGGGTGGCGGCGGGTGCAAAGGCTCCGACTTTGGGCCGATTGTATACGGGTCTATGTCAGCAAACGAACAAAGGCTAGAGGCAGTAGTTGGAGTCATGAGGAGAGCCTCTCTCTGAACTCAGAAAATCATACGCACAACGCGTATCTGCATTGCACACTCTCACTTTCTATGGAAATATGCGTTAAGTAGATTAAGTATAAATCACGTGTCAACCTCTTTTACTATCTGTGCTACAACTCATGCTGCCTTGCATGGTAAGAATACCCAACGCAGCGTTTCACAAGCGTTTCATGGGAAAGCCTCTGCCGGAGAATTTGCTCTTGTCGCGGGCGCCCATCACTCGTGAAAATTTGCACAATACACACCAATACACTACAATTGGGATTGCATTTTGCCTGATTCACTGCCCCTGCCACACATGACAGGAGTCGTCCTGATGGAATCTTCGCTGGTCTCGTCCGAACATCTCCAGTTTCTCAACCAGTTCTGGTGGTCGCTTTTCATCCTGGTGCCCATGGTGCTGATTGCGCGCACAGTGGTGACGGGGACGCGCTATTCGCCGATCCTGATTATTGTGATCTTTGGGCTGCTGATGGGCTTTGTGCTGGTCAGTTCTGGGGTCTCCACGGCCGGTCTGCCCGACTTTCCGCTCTTGAATATCCTCAGCCGCACCACGATCGTCGCCCTCGGCGCCACCTTTTTCGTGGGTGGTCAGCAACTGCGCCGCGTCTTTTCCAAAAACAGCGCGCCCCAGGACGACTCAGTCATCTACTGCACGGACGAGGTGGTGCTGGGTACGGGACGCACGCAGTTTGTCTTTATCATCCGCGCCTTCTTTCTGCTGTTGGGCATTGAGGCGCTGACTAAATACCTCTTGGGCATCACCCCCAACGACGAACTGGGACGTTTCTACCCGCTAATCGCCTATCTAGGGCTGGTGATTGCAGTCATCTTGATCGACAACCGCGCCGTGATCGACGACAAGCGTGCGTATCTGGGGCGCGGGCTGATCGAGATTGCCGGGCTGGTGGTGATCCTGGTGATCGCTTATGAGATTTCGCTGCTGGTGCGCCCGTTCATCGCCCTGCCGCAGATTTTCTTCGTCATGATCATCTCCTCAGCGCTGGGAACGATCTTCTATCGGCAGAAACATGGACCAGCCGTGCGCTGCCTGCTGTTCGCCGGCATTCCCATCATCCTGGCCGCCAACTTCCTGGTCGGCGGGTCGCTGATCAGCGGCACGTTGGCGATCCCGGGCATTGCGCCGACGCTGATGTACGGCTTCTTCGGGCAGATTCTATGGATGTTTGGCGGCATCTCGGCGCTGATGTTGTTGGCGAACACGGCGTCGGTGCGCAACCTGGCGCCCGGCATGGCGGGCGCGCTGTCGCACGCGGGCTTGACCGGCGCCTGCACCGCCGGCGACCTGGGCGAGGAGGCCGCCCATCGCGCGCCGGTGATGATCAACATCCCCTTCTTCGGCCACATCTTTGTCTTCTCGCTGCTGGCGCTCAGCATCGAACGCAATGCGCTGCTGGTCATGCCGGTCGCCCTGGTGGGGCTGGTGGGAGTCGGCTTGTCGCTGCTGGCGTTCCGCACCATCCGCCGTTCAGGTGGTGAGGAGCGGCAGGAGGTGACCGGACTGATGCTCTTCTCGTTGGGCTGGCAGCTCACGGCGGTTTTCGTGGGGCTGCTCTTACTGGTAGGGCAGCCGCTTGCATTTGCGGCGCTTGCCAAAAGTGCGGCGCTTTCGCACTTCGGCTTGTTCGCCGCCATCCAGGGCGGTATGTTCGGCGCCGAGGCAGCTGCGCTGATCGCCTTCGTCTTCGCCATGCCCTTCCTGGTGCACCCGCTCGTCTTCTTCCTCTTTGGCCGCGCCATGGAGAAGGACGGCGAAATGCCGCGCGCGCCGGTCTATGCGCTGGCCGGCGTTGGGTTGATGGGGGTGTTGTACGGGCTGTTTTGGATGTAATGCACGAATAAGTTGTGTGTTTTCGGAATAGAGCCTGCAGCGAGGAATGATTTTCTATCGCTGCGAATCTATGCAATTCTGTCATTCCCTCAGAAGCGGTTCAAGCCGGATTCTTTTCCTCGGCGGCACGCCATGCCCGACCCTTGTAGAGAACACCCGCTGACTTTTCTTCCTTCCTTTGAACCTCCACCTTCTCTGTGGCAAAATAAAAACAGAAGGCGAAATTTTATGCCAGCCAACCACGAACAGAGAGCATGAACGAGAAATTGATCGCTGTGCGGCGACAGCCGCGGATGAGCGACACCGAAAAAGAACAATGCACGACGGAAGAGAAACGTGCTGCACTCGTCGCCGCTACGCCAACCGCCACGCCTCCAGAACGGCTGGCAGACCTCGGCTTCACGCATGTGCAGATAACCGAAGAGGCGCCTGCCGAGACGCATACGTTTGAGGTGTTGCCTTATCTGGACGCGTATGTGATCAAGGCAGAGAACCCGCGCTTGAGACAGCGGGCGATTGAACTGTTGGAGCCAGCGTATCTGATTTTACCCAACATGGAGATGGGGACGCCCACCCCGGTGCACGGACGTCAATATGGTCGGCGTCCACCCACCCGCCAGGAATGGCCTGAAGAGAGCGGCGTCAGCGTGGCGCATGACCTGGGCTACAAGGGGCAGGATGTGCTCGTCTTTGTGCTTGACACCGGCGTCGACGCCGATCATCTTGAGCTGCGCCATAAGGTGATCGATTTTCGCTATGTGCCGCTCGACACCGTGGACGGCAAGCTGCGCGACTGTCGCGGCTTTGATGTCGATGGACATGGCACGCATGTCGCCGGCGTCATTGCCAGCCCCAATTTTGGCGTGGCGCCAGAAGTCGACCTGATGGTGGCCGCCGTGCTCGAAAGCGAGACGCTCAAAACCAGCCTGGAGCGCGTCGTGGTGGCGCTCGACTGGCTGTTGTCACAGTTTGAACACGAAGAAAACCTGCAAAAACCGGTGATCATCAACATGTCGCTTGGCTTCAGCCACCGCACTATGTCAAAGCGTGAGTTCAGGAAGGTCCGCGTTGGTCTGCAGACGATGCTCGATACACTCTGCGAAGATTTTTCTGTGCTTACGCTGACGGCAGTGGGCAACGAGGGCATTGGCAATGTGCGTGCGCCCGCCTATTTCGCCAACACAATTTCAGTCGGCGCCGTCGATTTTGATCTCAATGTCCCCGATTTTAGCGGCAGCGGCGTTTCACCGATCACAAAGGAAAAAGAACCAACTCTGGTCGGCTACGGCGTCGACATTGTCTCCAGCTATGAGCGTGATCGTCACAATCGCAGTCTTTACCAGACCTTGAGCGGCACGAGTATGGCTACGCCCTATGTCGCAGGCATCGCCGCGCTCTATGCCTGCTGTGGAAATATGGTTCAAGGTGATGTGCTGGCTGAACGGCTGCGCCAAAACGCGCTGCCGATCCCAAACGCACGCAAAGGTCGCGCAGGCGCCGGCCTGGCGCGGTTTGTTCCGGAGGAGATGCCATGAACAACACAACCTCGTTGTCGCCCACATCGAATCACCACCCCACCGATTTGATCAGCGTTTTGCTCGAAGTCGAGCGACCATCATCGGCGGAGTTGGCGCCCTATTCACGCGCAGAGCGGTATCGCCGCCTGCGCGCCAATACCGAGGCGCATCGCGCCAGACTGCAACATTGGATCGACCGCCACAATCTCAGCGATGAAGTGCTGGCGGTGAGTCCAGCCACAGGCTTCAATCTATTGTTTGTGCAATGCACACCACATGCCGCACGGGAACTCGCCAACGCTCCGGGTGTGGTCGATGTCCTGTCCGCCGATCAATAAACGTAAGAGTCGATCATGGCTGAATCCACCTATCCTATGCTGGCTGTCGAGACTGCGCTTGCCATTGTGCTCGAACAGGCAGCTCCGCTCGCTCCGATGCGAACAGCGCTTGCCGCCGCCCATCGTCACATTCTTGCCGAGGCTGTACACGCCGCCAAGCCGCTGCCGCCCTTTCCGGCTTCGGTGAAGGATGGCTACGCCGTCGTCGCCAGTGACGGGCCTGGCGTATATCCTGTGATTGGCGAGGTGACCGCAGGGCGCATCGCCGACTTTGCGGTGCAGCCTGGTACGGTCGCCTATATCACCACCGGCGCGCCGCTGCCAACAGGCGCCGACGCCGTTGTGATGGTCGAGGAGACCGAAGAGCTTTCTACAGCAACGCAGCACAACGAAGATGCAACATCAGTCGGCCAGCGACAAGTGCGGATTCAGGCGCGAGTCAGCGCCGGCGCAGATGTACGCCCGATCGGTTACGATGTGGCTGTCGGGCAGGAAGTGTTGCCGGCCGGTGCATATCTCGGCGCAGCGGAGATCGGGTTGCTGGCGACGATCGGCGCCGCCGAGGTCAGCGTTTATCCCGCTCCGCGCGTGGCGATCCTCTCCACTGGCGATGAGCTGGTTGAAGCTGACGCGCCGCTGAACCCTGGACAAATCCACGACAGCAACCGACCCACATTGGCCGCTGCGGTTGAAGCATTAGGGGGCGTCGTGGTCGATCTAGGCATTGCGGGTGACGCGCCTGCCGCGATTGAATCCGCTGTCGAGCGCGGCTTGACAGAAGCAGACATCCTGCTCACGTCGGGCGGCGTGTCGATGGGCAATCTCGACCTTCTCAAACCATTGCTCGACCGCACAGGCTTCGTGCATTTTGGACGCCTGCGCATGAAGCCGGGTAAACCATGCACCTTTGCCACGGTGGAGCGCAACGGGCGGCGTAAGTTGATTTTCGCCCTGCCCGGCAACCCGGTGAGCAGTCTGGTGACCTTCTATCTGCTCGGCGCGCCAGCGCTGCGCAAGTTGGCAGGGTGGCCCAATCCGCGCCTTACGCGCGTGCAGGTCTGCCTCAGTCAGCCGCTGCGTCTCGATCCCTATCGCCCTGAATATCATCGCGCCACGGTGCGTTGGGAGATGTCGCTGCACGAAGGCCGCGGGGCGCTGCTGGCTGACAGCACCGGCAACCAGGCGAGCAGCCGCCTGCTCAGCATGCGCTCGGCGAATGCGCTGCTCGAGCTGCCACAGGGCGAGGGCGTACTTGAAGCCGGAGCAACCGTTACTGCGCTGCTGATTGGGGATGTGGTGTAGAATTTGATAGGGGTAAGAATTTTCGATGAGGACCTCTTTATGAACTCACTAACCCATTTGGACAAATATGGCAACGCCACCATGGTCGATGTGGCTGAAAAAGCAGTGACAACGCGTACAGCAGTGGCGGCGGGCGAGGTGCGCATGACGCCGACGACGCTGGCTGCAATCCGCGACGGCGCAACGCCGAAAGGAGACGTGCTGGCTGCCGCGCGCATCGCTGGCATTATGGCCGCCAAGCGCACACCCGAACTGATCCCACTCTGCCACACGCTGCTGCTCACCAAAGCCGCCGTCGAATTCGAAATCGATGAGGTGGAGAGCCGCGTGCTCATCACCGCCACTGTTCGTTGCAACGGTCAGACCGGCGTGGAGATGGAGGCGCTTACTGCGGTCAGCGTCGCCGCATTGACGATCTATGACATGGCAAAGGCGCTTGACAAGGCGATGGTGATCGGCGCCATCCGGCTGTTGGAAAAACGGGGCGGCAAGTCGGGCGATTGGAAAGTGGACGATAATCGATAGTATCGGCGTGAATGCCAAAAGGAAAGAATCTATGTTCAACACCGCTTTTGCGCGCAACGAGGAAGTTGTGCGCCCACCTGCACCGTGGCAGGATGTGCCGCTGACGCAATGGAACGATTGGCGATGGCAGCTCAGCCATCGCCTCAACACCGTCGAGGATTTCGCCAGGGTCATCAAACTGACGCCCGACGAGATTGCAGGCCTGTCGGCGCCGGAGCATTTCCGCGTCGACGTCACGCCTTACTTTGCCAGCCTGATGGACCCCGATGACCCGCGCTGCCCTGTGCGGCTTCAGATCATGCCGACGGCAGCCGAGCTGACTCCCTTCATCGCTGAAATGGAGGATTCGCTGAGCGAGGATGCGCATTCGCCTGTGCCTGGGCTGGTGCATCGCTACCCAGACCGTGTGCTGATGTTGGTGACGACGCAGTGCGCCAGTTACTGCCGCTACTGCACGCGCAGCCGCATCGTCGGCGACCCCAGCGCCACCTTCAGCCGCGCCGCCCACGATGCACAGATCGCCTACATTGCGCGCACGCCGCAGGTGCGCGATGTGCTGCTCTCGGGCGGCGACCCGCTCACGATCCCGCAAAAGGTGCTCGAAGATTTGCTGCGTCGGCTGCGCGCCATTCCGCACGTTGAGATCATTCGCATTGGTTCGCGCGTGCCGGTTTTCCTGCCGCAGCGCATCACGCCCGATCTGGTCGAAATGCTGCGTCAGTTTCACCCGCTGTGGATGAACGTCCACTTCAACCATCCCAAAGAGATCACGCCAGAGGTTTCAGCGGCGCTGGCGCGGCTGGCGGATGCTGGCATCCCGCTCGGCTGTCAGAGCGTGTTGCTGGCGGGCGTCAACGACTGCCCCAACATAATGATGGAGCTGGTGCACAAGCTCGTCATCAACCGCGTGCGCCCCTACTATCTCTATCAGTGTGACCTTGTGCATGGCGCCGGCCACTTCCGCACGCCGGTGTCCACCGGCATCGAGATCATGGAGGCGCTGCGCGGCCACACTTCTGGCTATGCGGTGCCGACCTACGTGATCGACGCGCCGGGCGGCGGCGGCAAGATTCCGGTGATGCCCAACTACGTGATCAGCCAGTCGCCCGATCGCGTGGTGGTGCGCAACTATGAAGGCTACATGAGCGCCTACACACAGCCCGAAACCTACACCCGCCACGACCCGGCGACCTGCCCCGCCTGCCAGCGTCGCGCTGGCGTCACCGACCTCCAGGCGGGCGTCAGCGGGCTGCTCTCTGGACAGGCGCTCAGTATCAAGCCAGAAGGCTTTGAAGCGACGCACCAGCGAGATACAAAACTCGAATTGAACTCATTTACAAATGGGTTTTAAGGGATTATGCGATTGGAGATTGGAGACTGGAGATTTCGCGGTTCTCTACGGAGATGTATCTACTCTCCCCAATCTCCTCATCTCCAATCTCCAATCTCCAGTCTCCACAGAAAGGCATTCTATGCGCGTTGCACTGCTGGCGAATCTCAAGAAAAATGCGCCGACGTGGGAGGGCATGTCGCCCGATCACTGGGATGATCTGGATTCCGAAAAGACGATTGAGTCGATCATGGCCGCGCTGCGTTCGCGCGACCATGAAGTGACTTTTCTGGAAGGCGCCATCGAGCTGGTCGACAATCTGCGCAAGCTCAAGCCCGACATTTGCTTCAACATCTGCGAAGGGCATTTCGGCGATGCACGCGAGGCGCAGGTGCCGGCGATCCTGGAGATGATGCGCATCCCCTACACCGGCTCGAAGGTGCTGACATTGGCGCTGGCGCTCGACAAGCCGATGACCAAGCGCGTCCTCGCCTATCACGATCTGCCCACGCCGCCCTTCCAGGTCTTCGAGCGCATCGGCGAGCCGCTCGATCCGTCGTTGCAATTTCCCTTGTTCGTCAAACCCAGCCGCGAAGGCACTGGCATGGGCGTCTCGGCGGAGTCCGTCGTACATGATGAGGCGCAATTGCGCACGCAGATTCAGCGCATCTTTGATCGCTACGAGCAGCCGGCGCTGGTTGAACGCTTCATCGAGGGTCGCGAGATCACGATGGGGCTGGTCGGCAACCTGGTCGGGCCGGCAGCGCGACGCATGCCTGAAGATGAGAACGCGCCGCGCATTTTCAAAGGATTGCACATCTTCCCGGCGCTCGAAGTCGATATGGGGAAGTACCCCATTGAGGAGGCGGGCATCTACACCAATCGCATCAAGACTGAGCTGGCCGAAGATTTCCATTATCTCTGTCCTGCCCCGCTGCCTGAAACATTGGTCGAAGATTTGCGTTGGTATACGGCCGCAGTCTTTCGCGTCACCGGTTGTCTGGATGTGGCGCGCGTCGACTTTCGACTCGACATGCACGAGAACAACAAGCCGTATATTTTGGAAGTCAACCCACTGCCAGGGCTGAATCCAGGCTACTCCGATCTGTGCATCGAAGCGGCGGCCGCAGGCTGGACCTACGAAGGGCTGATCAACCGCATCCTCGACGAAGCGATTGGGCGGTGCGGGCTGGAGACGCGTTAAGTGGACGCTGAAAACTATGTCGATCAGTGTATTTGACCTCTTTAAGATCGGCATTGGGCCATCGAGTTCGCATACGGTTGGCCCGATGAAGGCGGCGCGCCTCTTTGCATTGCGTCTACAAAGCGCCGGGATGCTGCATCACACCGCCGCCATTCGCACCGAGTTGTTTGGTTCGCTCGGCGCCACCGGCAAAGGCCATGGAACCGACAAAGCCGTGCTCCTCGGTCTGCTGGGCGAGGCGCCGGAGAGTGTGGATACAACAACCGTGACTGCGCGCATCGACGCCATCCGGGCTGCCCAACAGTTGTACGTTCTCGGCGTGCAGCCGATCCGCTTTGTAGAGAAACAGCACATGCTTTTTCGCCGCAGCGCGCTGGCGCACCATCCCAACGCCATGACATTTGCTGCGCTCAACGAGGGCGGCGCGTTCCTGGATGCAGCGACCTACTATTCAGTGGGTGGCGGTTTCGTGGTCGATGAAACCGCGATCGGCGCCGACCGCATCAAGGAAGACGAGACGCCGCTGCCCTACCCTTTCGACACCGCCGAACAACTGTTGCGTCTCTGCCACGCACACGGCATGAGCATCAGCCAGGTCATGCTTGAAAATGAAAAGGCGTGGCGCAGCGAGAGCGAGATTCGCGCCGGCTTGCTGCACATCTGGACGGTGATGCAGGAATGCGTGCGCCGCGGCGTCACCACTGAGGGGATTTTGCCTGGCGGCATGAAGGTGAAACGCCGCGCCGCCGAGCTTTATCGCAAGCTCATCGAGCGCCCGGAAGCCAATCTGCAAGACCCGCTCAACGTGATGGATTGGGTGAATGTCTACGCTATCGCCGTCAATGAGGAGAACGCGTGGGGCGGGCGTGTTGTCACGGCGCCGACCAACGGCGCTGCTGGCGTCATTCCAGCAGTGCTTCACTATTACACCCGCTTTGTCCCTGGCGCCGACGACGACGGCGTGATCCGTTTTCTGCTCACCGCCGGCGCCATTGGAACGCTCTATAAAAAGAACGCCTCGATCTCCGGCGCCGATGTTGGCTGTCAGGGCGAGGTCGGCGTCGCCTGCTCGATGGCGGCGGGCGGATTGGCGGAAGTGCGCGGCGGTGCGCCGGAACAAGTTGAAAACGCCGCCGAGATCGGCATGGAGCACAACCTGGGGTTGACCTGCGACCCGATCGGCGGGCTGGTGCAGATTCCGTGCATCGAACGCAACGCGATGGGCGCAGTCAAGGCGATCAACGCCGCACGCATCGCCCTGCGCGGGGATGGCACGCACTATGTCTCGCTCGACAAGGTGATCAAGACGATGCGCGAGACCGGCGCCGACATGAAGACCAAATACAAAGAAACCGCGCGCGGCGGGCTGGCGGTCAATGTGATTGAATGTTGAGGATGTTGCGTGTTGCGTGCTTCGTGAAGGTCTCGTCAACCCACGCAACACGAAACACGCTACTCGCCACGCTTACGCAAGTAGACGAACCAGTACACCGCCCCGACCAACACTGCCCCGCCGATGATGTTGCCAATTGTGACCGGGATCAAGTTACGCACCAGAAAGTTGGTCATGGTCAGGTTGGCGAAGTCGGCGGGCGCTCTGCCGATCGTCGCCCAGAACTCTGGCGACGCAGTCGATTGGATCAACATCCCCATCGGTATGAAATACATATTGGCGACGCTGTGCTCGAATCCAGCGGCGACAAACGCAGTGATCGGCGGCGTAATCGCCATAATTTTATCGGTGGTCGAGCGTGCACTGTAGGTCAGCCACACCGCCAGACAGACGAGCGCGTTGCACATAATGCCCAACATCACCGCCTGCCAGAAATCCAGCCCGGCTTTGTGGTTGGCAATTGTGAGCGCCTGCAAGCCGATCTGCCCTCCCGAAAACTCGTACTGTCGCGTCCATAGCATTAGCACCGCCGTCGCCACCGAACCGACAAAGTTGCCGACATAGACGACCAGCCAGTTCAATCCCAACAACCGGGTGCTGACCTTGCCGTTCGCCCACGCCATCACGATCAAATTGTTGCCGGTGAACAGCTCGGCGCCGCCCACCACGACCAGGATCAGCCCCAGGCTGAAGACAAGCCCACTGAGCAGACGCTGCCAGCCTGTGGGCCAGGTTGTGGCCGCGGTCGCGTTGCCGGGCAGCGTGGAGCCAAACGCGCCCGCCGTCACCGTCGTTGCAAAGATGGCGCCGAGCGCGATGAACGCCCCAGCCAGCACCGCCAATACAAACATACTCGCCACGTCGAGATTGGCTTTCTTGACGCCGATAGTCTCGGCTTTCGCCGCCATATCAGCCGGCAGCAGGGCATCGATTCGCAGTTCGTTGTTCATGGTCATATTCATCTGGAGTTAGAAAAATGGAGAATGCGCTGTCTCCTCGCAAGCCTACCACAACCTGCCCCAAAAGACGGGTTGCGGTTGCCGGTTTCTCTGCGAGTATGCTACGATCCACAACATGCCGTGCGCCGCAAGCTGACGAACTGATTCGTCTGAAGATCTGCTCCGGCGATTGTTATAATGGTTATTCCTTTCTTTCTATCTGATTTCGTTGCAAAGAACCAAAAACTAATGAGTGCCTTATTCGATCTGCCCCCGTTGCGGAGTGCAGCCATTTTGATTGTCGTCACAGGTTTTTTAGCTGCCTGCAGTTTTGGCGGCGGCCCAACGCCAACGCCCGAACCGATCACGTTGCGTTATGTTACTTTTGCTGGCCTGGACGCCGCCGAACAGACGCTGATCGAGCGTTTTCGCGCGGCCAACCCGCATGTTTCTTTTGCCATCGAGCAGTACAACCGCGCGCCGGAGGAATACCTGACGACATCTCCCGCGCCAGATTTGATGTTGATTACGCCCGGCCACTTTCTTGACAACGCCATGGCGAGCGGGACGTTGACCGATCTCACCGACCTGTGGACGGGCGCCGACGCCGGGCAAACAGTGAATCCCGCTTTGCAGACGTTGAGCGAGCGTGGCGGACGACAATATTACCTGCCCACCGGCTACAACTGGAACGGCGTCTATTACAACAAACAGATTTTCGAGCAATTTGGCTTGCAGCCCCCGCGCACGTGGGACGAATTTTTGCAACTGAGCGAAACGCTCTGGCTCAATGGCGTCACGCCCTTTGCGATCAGCGGGAACGATCCGTTCATGGGCTTGCTTTGGTTCGACTACCTGAACTTGCGCCTCAACGGGCCGGCGTTTCATGAGCAGTTTCTGGCGGGCGATGTCAGCGTCGACGATCCGCGCATTCGCCTGGCGTTCGAACTGTGGGCGTCGCTGGTGGAAAAAGGTTATTTCCTGCCAACATCGAGCACGATGGGCATCGACGATGCGCTGGCGATGGCGGCGCCCACAGCCGGCGCACCTCAAGCGGCAATGGTGTTGTCGGGTCCAGCGTTTCAGGGGTCGCTTTCCCCGCGGCAGCGCAGTGCGCTCGACTTTTTTGCTTTCCCAATCCTGGATTTTGCGCAGCCGCCCGCCGAAGTCGTGATGGCGATCGGTTACATGGTTCCAACACAGGCGCCGCATCGCGACACGGCATTGGCGTTCGTCGAATTGCTGGCTTCATCGGAAGGACGGGCGCTTCTGGAGACCGACGTCACCGCCAGCGGCCTCTATGCGCCGATGTCTGGCAGCCCAGACGATGCGTCGCTTCCCCCCAACGTGCGTCAGGGCATCGAGCTGGTGCAGAGAGCGGAGCAAGTCAGCGCCCCCTACTTCATGCGAGTGGCGCCAACGAAATGGCCCGCACTGTTCACACTGCAGCGCCACATCCTGACCGAACCGGGCAGCGGCAGAGATTTTGACCTGGATAGCGTCATCGCTGCTCTTCGATGACGCCGCCATCGTCCACGAACGCGCCAGAAGTTGGGGTGCGCTTCAAGTTGGGAGTGTGCTATGCAGATCATCGCCTCCGGCGTAGTGTGGCGTCACGTCATGCTGGAAGCGATGACCTGCTTTTCCCAGACATGAGGTGATTCCCCTCTCGAAAGTCGAAGTAGCTGTTTGAGTTCCACTACGGCAGTGGTATACTATCAATTTACGTACAACGACTATTTTTTGACATAAACGAACAATCATTATGGATCTAACACAACTCGCCCAAATGGTTACCTGGCTCGATGAAGAGCACCGCCGCGACCGCGCCGAGATCGCACGATTACAGCAGCGCATCGAAGCACAGTCGAGCGACATTGTCGAGCAGGCGCGGCGCATTCAAGAACTCGAAGGTCGGCTTGCCGGCACACAAGCGCAGCTTAGCCGTTTCAACCAGGTCGAACAGGCGATTCAGAATACAAAGACCGAGCTGGTCGGATTGGTGGAGCGTGCATACGAAGAGCGCGTCTCTGGCCAGCGCGAGCTGGAACGCGCGCGCATGAGCGACCGCGAGATGCTGAGCCGCGAGATCGGCGAAGTGCGTCGCGAACTGCCGCGCATTGGGCGAGTGGAGGAGGCAGTTCAACTGCGCATCGCAGAGGATGAGCGCCTTGGCGAACTGATCATGAGCATGCGCAACCAGATCGGCAGCCTGGCAAAGGAGATCGAGGAACGCACGCGCCAGATTCCTTTCCTGGTGGAGCAGCGCACCAGCGACACGAAACGCATCGCTCAGTTGCAGCAAGAGACAGTTGAGCTTTTTAAGCGCGCGGAAGCGACCGCCGGTCGCCTGCCGCTGCTTGAAGAAAGCATCCGCAAGACCGCCAACGAAATCGAAAAACTGCCGCCGATGATCGACCAGTTGCGCGACGACCAGGTCAAGTTCATGGAACGCACGCGTGTCATGATCGTTGATCGCGAACAGGTGCTCACGCGCTGGCAGGAAACCATCGACGAACAGAAGGCAATCATCGCG
Source organism: Chloroflexota bacterium (assembly GCA_016861025.1). Taxonomy (GTDB): domain Bacteria; phylum Chloroflexota; class Anaerolineae; order Caldilineales; family Caldilineaceae; genus Caldilinea. The sequence goes on along the minus strand of BOKO01000018.1, from coordinate 53,206 downwards.
CAGGTGCATGAACGGGTGCAAAACTTTGCCCAACAGATCGACATCAGTCGCCGCGCCGTCGCCGAAATGCAGGAGTTCAAGGACCTGATCCTGCGCGAACAAAGCCAGGTTGCCGAGTTGCAACGCCTGGCAGAAGAGCGCATTCGTCGTGAGATGGATGAATTCCGCGAGGATTATGAGCGACGCCGACGTAAAGCCGAACTGCGCCAGGAGCATCTGTGGAGCGAACAGGAAAAATACAACAAAGAAGTGGTCGATCGCTTTCCGCCGTTGCAGCACGATCTCAAGATGCTGGAGACACTCGTCGATCAGATGTGGAAATTGCAGGAGACCTACGGCGCTTATTTCACTGCGATGGCTGATTCATGGCTCAGCGGGATGCAACAGGCGCTCAAGAATCGTGACGAAAAGCTGCGCGCCATGGAAGAAGCCTGGCAACGCCAACGTCGCAACGCCGAATTGTTCGCCGCACAGGGACAACAACGGCGCACCCCAGGCATCATCACCGGCGAAGCGCCTGGCAATGGGCAAAAGAGTTGAGTGAGGGATTAAGAGACTGGAGATTGGAGATTCGGGAATTCACCCTTTGGAAGCGATGCATCTCCTAATCTCCAATCCCCTAATCCCCAATCTCTGATCTCCTACTCTCCAATGCACGTCATCGGCACAGCGGGTCACGTTGACCACGGCAAATCGACGCTCGTTCATGCACTCACCGGCATCGATCCTGACCGGCTCAAGGAAGAAAAAGCGCGCGGCATGACCATTGATCTGGGCTTTGCCTGGATCGATCTGCCTGGCGACGCCGCCCAGAGCGTCGGCGTTGTCGACGTCCCAGGACACATCGACTTCATCAAAAATATGCTGGCGGGCGTCGGCGGCATCGACGCCGCCATCCTGGTGATCGCCGCCGACGAAGGCGTGATGCCGCAGACGCGCGAACATCTTGCCATTCTTGACTTGCTGGCTGTTCCCACCGCAGTCGTCGCCCTCACCAAAATTGACTTGATCGACGACCCGGATTGGCTTGAGCTGGTCGAACTCGATGTCGCCGACCTGTTGGCGCACACTCACCTGGCTGGCGCGCCGATCGTGCCGGTGAGCGCAGTCAGCGGCGCCGGTCTCGACGAGCTTAAGCGCATGTTATCCCGCACGCTCGCCGATCTGCCGCCACGCCGCAATCGTGGACGCCCGCGCCTGCCGGTGGACCGCATTTTCAGCCTCAGCGGCTTCGGCACCGTCGTCACCGGCACGCTGCTCGATGGCGAATTCAGCGTGGGCGAGGCAGTGGAGATTCTGCCCTCGCGCCGCAGCGCTCGCATCCGCTCGCTGCAGACGCATCGTCGCCAGGTCGAAATTGGACAGCCCGGCAGCCGGCTTGCGATCAACCTCACCGGCGTGGCAACCGACGAAATACGCCGCGGCGATGTCGTGGCGCGCCCCAATCAGTTGACTCCAACCATGCTCGTTGATGTGCGCTTTCGCCTGCTGGCGGATGCGTCAAAGCCACTCAAGCATAACCAAACCGTCGATTTCTTCACCGGCGCAGCGGAAATTCCGGCGATTGTGCGGCTGCTCGGCGCTGAGACGTTGGCGCCTGGCGACGAAGGCTGGCTGCAATTGCGTCTGTCTAGACCGGCGGTCGTTGTCGCAGGCGACCGGTTCATTCTGCGCCAGCCCAGCCCTAGCGCAACGCTCGGCGGCGGCGTCATCGTCAGCCCGACGCCGCAGCGACGCTGGCGACGTTTCGATCCGGCGGTGCTGGCCCGGCTGACTACGCTGGCGAACGGTCAACCCGATGAAATCCTGCTGCACACGCTCGAACGCCAACGCCTGAGTACAGCCAAAGCGCTGCTCGCCGCCACCGAATTGGATGCAGCCACGAGTGCAGCGGCGCTCGCCGAGCTGCGCAGCCAGCAGGCGTTGATTGAAGTTGCAGCAGGAGAAGATACTCTCCTGCTCAGTCTGAACGCCTGGCGCGCGCTTGCTGACGGGTTGACCGCTCATATTGCTGCATTTCACACACAGTTCCCGTTGCGCCAGGGGCTGCCGCGCAGCGAAGCGCGCAGCCGCGCACAGGCGCTATTGCCCGGCGTCAACCTCACAGTGCGCCAGTTCAACGCGCTGCTCGATGTGCTTGAACAACATGATCTTTTGCGCGCCGACGACGTCAGTGTACGCCTGCCCGGCTTTGCACCGACGCCTACGCCCGCGCAACAGCAGCGCATCCACCGTCTGTTAGCAGCGTTCGCAAGCACGCCCTACACACCGCCTATCCAGCAAGATGCGTTGCAGATGCTGGGCGGTGATACAGAACTGCTCGACTATTTGATTGCTTCGGGAATCTTGATGCGGCTATCGGGCGATGTACTGTTGCGCACTGAAGATTTCGCCACAATGGTCGATGGCGTCGTCGCCCACTTGAGCGCACACGGCAGCGTGACGCTTGCTGAAGTTCGCGACCTGTTTCAGACCAGCCGAAAATACGCCCAGGCCGTGCTCGAAGAGATGGACGCCAGGCGCATCACCCGCCGCGAGGGAGACAGCCGCGTGCTGCGGTAGTTTGCTGCGTGTTTCGTGGTGCGTAACGAGCCGCAACACGAAACACGCAACGCGCAACAAACACTCATCCCCACCAAGTTGCTCACAGCATATCGTTGAGCGTCCAATGGTTCGCCCAACGTGCGTCGATCTCGTCGCGCACGCGCTGATAGCGAATGTCGGTGGAGAGACGCATCCAGCTGGCGTCCATGTTGGCGGTTGCGGCATGGATCATGTAAGCGCTGTGCACCATCATGTCGCCAGCCTCATAATCCGCCATCAGCCAGCGCGTGTTGAAGCGCTCCGCCATCTCTGGCAGATTCTTGGTGACCCAACCACCTTCCGCCATGTTCTTGTTATAGGCGCTGATCCGCTCCTCCGGCGAGAGGTCGGCGTTCCTGGCGGCGAATTCCGCCTCCATGCGACGCCCCACCTGATCCGACCCTTCGAGGTAGACCAATCCGCCCATTTCCACCGGCGTATCGCCGATTGGAATCCAGGCAGTGCAGACCGTGTCTGCACCGCCGCGCAGATAGACGAGATCGTAGTGTGCGGGCGTGCTGAACGCAGCGCCTGGCGAGGTGCTGCGGATGATCTTGCGCTTGTGAAGGTAGACCTCGCCTTGCAGGAACTCCTCAAAAAAGCAACGGACGCGCGGTTGCAGGCAGAATGCTTCATACGCCGCGCTGCGCACGATCTCCATCAGCAGCTTGTTGTGAAGTTCATGGTCGACCGGGCCGCCCGATGAAATCCCCTCGACCGGGTCCGTGCCTTCAGCCAGAATGCCAGAAGGCGCCATCGCCGCAAAATAGCGCCGTCGAAACGCCAGAATCTCGTCGCGATCAAGGATTCCCTTCAGCCATAGATACCCTTGCTCGCGGTATTGTTGGCGCAGTGCATCCATCGGTTGGTTGGGATCGGTTGGCGTGAGCCATCCCAGGCGATTAGTGGCGTTCGACAGAGTGAATCCATTGCTTGTAAGCGGTTGTGTGATTGTGTGCATGACTTCACATCCCATGATGAACTGTTCAAAGTTATCGGAATCAACAAAAGAAGCGAACATGCGTGATGCTCATGGAGAAAATAGTGAGCGTTTGGCAGATTCACCTCTCTGATTTGGGCATTGTACATACGAACCAGGGTGTGACGCAACGATTTCGCAGCAAGTCTTGACAAGGAAAACGTTTTCTGCTAAAGTCACTCGTATCAGGTAAACCTTTTCCTATTGTCAATCATGCCAGTTACGATTCGCGATGTCGCCGAGGCTGCGGGCGTATCGATCGCCACAGTCTCGCGTGTGCTCAACAACATCGACCATCCGGTTAGCGTTGAAACGCGCCAGCGGATTCTGGCTTGCGCCGAAAGTCTCGGTTATCGACCAAATGTAGCGGCGCGCAGCCTGCGCACCGACCGCTCGGCGACGGTGGGCATTATCGCCGATGACATCATTGGCCCGTTCGCCACCAAAATTATCCGCGGCATCCAGGATCGGCTCCGTCAGGCCGGCTATCTGTGCGTCATCATCAGCGCCGACTGGGATCCGAACGCCGAGCGCGAGGCGATCCATGATCTGGTGAGTCGGTCGATTGACGGCATCATCTTTTCGGAAACCTGGCATCACACCGCCGTCGACCTGCTCGACCTTGCCAGCAAGCCCTATGTTTTTGTGCACCGTCAGTTCGCCGCGCCAGGAGAATACTCGACGATTCCCGATGAGCGCTATGGCGCGCACCTGGCGATGAACCATCTGATCGGGCTGGGACATCGGCGCATCGGCTATATCAACGGGCCGGAGCACTACTATGCGTCGGCGCTGCGGCTGGCTGGCTATCGTGAAGAACTGGAAAGCGCCGGCATCGTCTTTGATCCGGCACTGGTGGCGCGCGGCGACTGGGGCCTGGAAAGTGGCTACATCGCCATGCAATATCTGTTGAAGGCGCAGCCGCGTCTAACTGCACTCTTTGCGGGCAACGATCTGATGGCGGCTGGCGCCATCTACGCCTTGCAGGACGCCGGGTTGCGCGTGCCGGAGGATGTCGCTGTCGTCGGCTACGATGACCGCGAGATCAGCCGCACCTTTCGCCCGCGCCTGACGACGGTGACGCTGCCCTGCTACGAGATGGGACAGGCTGCGGCGCAGATGTTGCTCGACCGTATGGAAGGGAAAGCGGAAGTCGCCGCCGAAGTGCAGGTGCGCGGCTGTCTGCTGGTGCGCGAATCGTGCGGCGCGCCGCGCGAATCCACCACCGGTTGTGAAGACGGTGCAGGGGAAAAACGGCAATCGCGCCGTTGACCAAAATACAACGTGTCCTTTCAAGAATTCAGGAGGAGAGCTTCAATGCAACGCTTGAGCAAGCTACTGGTGGTATTGAGTCTGATTGCAGCGCTGGCGCTGGCTGCGTGCACGCCCCCGGCAGCACCGGCAGGGGAGCAGGCAACGGGCGGTGGACAGGCGGCGGGCGGCGTCACGATGTCGTTTTGGACGCGCGACAGCAACCAGGCGCAGGTGCGCGCCCTGGTCGACGCCTGGAACGAATCACACCCGAACAAGATCGAGATCACGGTCATTCCGGCCTCTGAGTATATGACCAAGGTCGGCGCGTCCGTCGGCGCCGGCGCCCCGCCCGACCTGATGGCGGTCGATCTGATCTACGTGCCGCAGTTCGCCGCGGCGAGCCAACTCACCGACATCACCGACCTGGCGAAGGGGCTGCCCTACTTTGAGCAGCTTAGCCCCTCGCATGTGCGCCTGGCGACCTATGACGGCAAAATCTTCGGCCTGCCCTTCAACGCCGAGGGGTCGTATCTGATGTACAACAAGGGTCTCTTCGAGCAGGCGGGTCTCGACCCGGAAAATCCGCCCAAGACATGGGGTGAGATCGCCGACGCCGCCGCCAAGATTCGCGCGCTGGGCGACGACATCTATGGCTTCTACTTCTCCGGCTCATGCGCAGGCTGCAACGCGTTCACTTTTATGCCGCTGATCTGGGCGAGCGGCGGCGATGTGTTAAGCGACGACGGTTCGACGGCGACGCTGACCGATCCGAATGTGGCGGCGGCGCTCGAGTTCTATCGCCAGATGTGGGCGGATGATCTGATTCCGCCAGGCGCACAGGCCGACACCGGCACCGACTTTGCCAATGCCTTCACCACCGGCAAGATCGGCATGGTGGGCACCGGCGCCTTTGCCATCAACAACATCAAGACCAACTTCCCGGAGATTGAATTTGGCGCCACCTTCCTACCCGGCGCCGAAGGCGGCGCCTCCTCCTTTGCTGGCGGCGACAGCATCGCCATCCCGGCCGGCTCCAAGTATCCGAACGAGGCGTTCGAGTTCATCCAGTGGGCGACTTCCGATGAGGTGCAGCTTGAGTACTACGCCAAGCTCAACAACCTGCCGGTGCGCACCGACCTGGCTGAGAACGAATACTTCGCCGCCGACCCGCGCCTGACCGTCGCCGCCGAAGCGATGGCAATGGGCAAGACGCCCTACACGGTCGTCTATAACCAGCTTTTCAACGATCCTAACGGGCCGTGGCTGAAAATGATCCAGACGGCAGTCTTCGATGGCAGGGTCGAGGAAGCAGTCAACACGGCGCAGGAAGAGTTCACCAAGATTCTGAGCGGACAGTAATTGAGGGGAGGGGCGAAGGGCGAGTTGCGAGGGGTGAGACGCCCTTCGCCCTGACATGATGATTGGTGACAGGTATGGCAACAGCATCGAGTGTTATCGTCAAACCGGCGCGGCGCGGCGCCACGCTCAGTCAGCAGCGTATGATCGCCGGCTTTCTGTTCGTACTGCCTGCTGTGCTGTTTACGCTGGCGATGTTCATCTTTCCATTGATCATGACGGGGTGGATGTCGCTGCACAACTGGCCCTTGCTGGGACAGGCGACTTTTCTTGGGCTTCAGAACTACGTTGACATGATGAACGACCGCCAGTTCTGGGCCAGCCTGTGGTTTACAACGCAATACACGCTGCTGGTGACGCCGCCGATTTTTATTCTGGCGTTTGTGCTGGCATTGCTGGTCAACACGGCGTTGCGTGGGGTCGGCGTCTTCCGCACAATCTACTTTATTCCGGTGGTCATTGGGCTGGGCACCTCAAGCCTGTTGTGGGTCTGGTTGCTCAATGACCGCGTCGGCATCATCAACGGCATTCTGCTCGATCTCAATTTAATTCAGCGCCCGATCATCTGGCTGGTGGACAAGAACCTGGCGATGTTCGCCATCATCGTCTCAATTGTCTGGAAGACGGTCGGCTTCAGCATGATCTTGCTGTTGGCTGGTATGCAGGCAATCCCCGACGAGCTCTATCAGGCGGCGGAGGTGGACGGCGCCAGCTATTGGCAGCGGCTGACGCATATCATGATGCCGTTGCTGCGTTCGACCTTTGCGTTGGCGTTGGTGCTTTCGGTGATCGGCTCGTACCTGGCGTTTGACCAGTTCTACATTATGACGCGTGGGGGGCCGCAAAATCAGACGATCACGGCGGTCTATTGGATTTTCAACAACTCGTTCACCTATTACAAGTTAGGCTACGGCGCGGCGCTCTCGATTGTGTTGTTGGTGATTTTGGGCGTTTTGAGCATCATCCAGTTGCGGGTGTTACGCGATGAGACGACGTATTGAGTTGCGAGGAGCGAAGGCTTGACGCAAAGGCGCAACGACGCAGAGGGGTGCAAGAGAAAAGAGCAGCGTCGATCGGCGGCGCCGGTGTTTTATCAATAGGCGGTGAGAGTCTCCTTGCCGCCAACCCCAAATAGAGGAGAGTTCACTTGGAAACTACGCTCGAAGGTGTGACAATCCATAGCCCAGGCAGCCGGATTCGGCGTCGCGCCGGGTTGATTGCGTGGTATGCAATCGCGATTATACTGGCAGCGCTTTTTCTCTTTCCGATCTTCTGGTCGACGTTGACTTCGGTCAAGCCGCCGGCGGAAGCTTCAGCGGCGCCGCCCACCTATCTACCTTCCAGTATTACCTTTGACAATTACATCAAACTCAATAAATATGGCGCCGGCATTGCGCGCTATATTTTCAATAGTGCAAGCGTGGCGCTGATCACCGTTTTTGGTACAATTGTCTTAAGCACGCTGGCCGGGTACGGCTTCTCGCGCTTTCACTTTCCCGCGAAGAATGTCCTCTTTATCATGGTGCTGGCCGCGCTAATGATCCCCTTCCAGTCGATCCTGACGCCCCTCTTTTTGCTCATGAGCATGGTCAAGCTGCAAAACACGTTGATCGGCCTGGCGCTGGTCTACATCACCTTCCAGCTTCCCTTCGGCGTCTTTATGATGCGCAACACCTTCGACACCGTGCCGCGCGAGATCGAGGAGGCGGCGCTGCTCGACGGCGCCTCGACCTGGCAGATGCTCACGCGCGTCATGCTCGTGCTGGTGCGTCCGGGCATCATCACCGTGGCGGTCTATGCCTTTCTCAACGCCTGGAACGAATTTCTGGCTGCGCTGATCATCATGACACAGGAGGCCAACTTCACGCTGCCGATCATGTTGACGAGCGTGCGCAGCGGCTATTATGGCGCCATCGACTGGGGCGCGCTCCAGGCCGGCATCACCGTCACGATTCTGCCATGCATCATCTTGTTCCTGCTTTTGCAGCGCTACTACATGCAGGGGTTGATGGGCGGTGCGGTGAAGGGGTGAGCATCCGCAAGGGCAAAGTCCTCGGCAAATCACAAGGTTGTGGGCAGAGCGGCGAAACTGTTAATCTGATCATACATAAGAGCATTTACATCACTATTCAATCTCTTGAGGAGATACACCTGATGTTCTATCGACCACTACCGGCGAATCGCTCGCCGTTGTTTCCGACTGCGTTTCGGGCGCTGCCGGTCGGCGCAGTGCGGCCACAGGGCTGGCTGCTCGACCAGTTGCGCATTCAAGCCAACGGGCTGACGGGCCATCTCGATGAGTTCTGGCCCTATGTCAGCCGTGAGTCAGGCTGGCTGGGTGGGCCTGGCGACGACTGGGAGCGTGCGCCCTACTACTGCGACGGGCTGGTTCCGCTCGGCTATCAGCTTGACGATCAGCGGCTGATCGCCAAAGCCAATGAATACATCGCCTGGATGCTTAACAGCGCGCAGCCGAACGGTTGGTTTGGACCTGCCAACACCGACTGGTGGCCGCGTATGGTGGCGCTCAAGGTGTTGATGAGTTACTACGAGGCGAGCGGCGACGCACGCGTGATCGAGCTGATGATCAACTATTTCCGCTATCAAAATGTGATGCTGGCGGCGCGGCGGTTGGAGAATTGGGGCGCGGCGCGTGTGGCGGACAATTTGCTTGCCGTTTACTGGCTCTACAACTTCACCGGCGATACGTTTCTGCTCGATCTGGCCGCCAAGTTGAGCGCCGGCGCCATCGACTGGGCGGAGCTGCAGGCGAAGTACGCGCTCGCCGCCATTCTGCCTTTCGCCCATCATCGCGCCAACATGGCGACCCATGTCGTCAACAACGCCCAGGGCGTCAAGACGCCGGCTGTGCAGCACCTCCTTAGCGGCGATGAATGGCAGCGCACTGCACCGCGCCAGAGCATCACCAACCTTATGCGCCACCACGGCCAGCCAAACGGCATCTGGAGCGGCGATGAGCATCTGCATGGCACTTCACCCACCGCCGGCACTGAGCTGTGCGCCGTGGCTGAATATATGTATTCGCTGGAGGAGCTGCTGCGCATTGTGGGCGACCCCTTCTACGGCGACACGCTGGAGCAGGTGGCTTACAACGCATGGCCCGCCACCTTCGCCGCCGATATGTGGTCACACCAGTACGACCAGCAGGTCAACCAGGTGTTGTGCACTGTCGCCAAACGTCCGTGGACGGACAACACCGAAGATTCCAACATCTTTGGGCTGGAGCCGCACTTTGGCTGCTGCACGGCGAACATGCACCAGGGTTGGCCCAAGCTGGTCAAGCATCTGGTCATGGCGACAACGGACGGCGGTCTGGCAATCACAGCATACGGGCCGTGCACGGCGCAGGTTGAGTTGGACAACGGCGTGCGGGTGCGAATGACGGTGGAGACCCAGTACCCATTCAAGGGGCGCGTCGCCGTGCACGTGCATGTGGATCGTCCGGCGACCTTTCCGCTGCTGCTGCGCATCCCGGTGTGGGCGACGGGGGCAACGCTGGCGATCGCTGATGACGCGTTCATCTCCGCCGCTGCTGGCGAGTTTCACCGCATCGACCGAATGTGGGAAGGTGAGACCACAGTGTCACTCGATCTGCCGATGAGCGTGCGGGCGCGGCGTGGTCACGCCGGGCTGTTGTCGATCTATCGTGGCCCCCTGCTTTTTGGTCTACGCATCGGCGAACAGTGGCAGCAGATCGGCGGCGAGCCACCCCATGCCGACTGGGAAGTTTACCCGACGACGCCGTGGAATTACGCGTTGGCGCTTGATCCTGAGAATCTCGCGGCGAGTCTACAGATCGAGGAGCGTCCAGTCGGCCCTGTGCCCTTTGATCCGCAGGCAGCGCCGGTGCGCATCACGACCACCGGCAAACGCCTCCCGCAATGGGGGCTGGTCGATAATTCCGCCGGCCCAATCGACGCCGGCCCGCACGCCACCGACGAACCTGCCGAGCCGATCGAGCTGATCCCTTACGGCAGCACGCACCTGCGCGTGGCGGCGTTCCCGCTGAGTGAATGAATCGGTCGCTTCCTGGAAGCCACCAGCTTCCAGGAAGTTATCGAGTCAAGATGCAGCGCCATGATTGTACGGAGGCAGGAAACCCTGTTCGCTGAAGTGCGGGTCGAAGGCAAACACCCTATCAATGCTCAAGCGTCGACAGACCACAAAACTCACGCAGTCGACCAGGCTCAAACGACGACGATTGGCTGTCAGTACGGCGCTGACCCCTTGGGCATGTAAAGCATTATCGACCCAGTGCACCGCAAGCAGTGGCGCAATACTTTCGTGGAAGTCACGTGTTGCGTCCATGCCAAGTCGACCTTGCACTAGCGCCGCAGTCTCAACCAAGACGTAATTCGATGTCACCAAATGAGAATCATCTGCCAACAGACGACGCCATTGACGGCTGGCCTCTGCATGGTTGGCGTCGTTGCGATCGAGCAAACTGTAGAGGGCGGAGGTGTCAACGAAGATCACGTCCCGACCTCGGCGTATATCTCAGAGAGATGGCGATCGTGCTCTTGACTTACGTCAGTGTGTTGTGACGCATATTTGCCGATGACCGCCAGGGCGCGCGCTTTACGCATCTCACGATCTGCGCGTTCGGACTCGATCACATAGCGGTCGATGCTGCGTCGGATCAGCGTTGCTATTGACACGCCTTCGCTGGCGGCAAGTTGTCTCAATCGTTGCGACTGCGCGTCAGTTAGCTGAATTTGCGTGCGGATCATCATTCCCTCCTGTTTGTTCATGGCGTTGCTATTGAGCAATGCTACCATGATGACCTGCTGCAGGCAAGCATTTTTTAACTCAGCCCAAACCCAAACGGATAAAGCGGATTTTTCGAATCGTAGGGCGCGTCGGGTTTCTGTTGGCGCACGGCTTCCATCGACGAGGGTGGCTCGAAGGGAAGCCTGCCCTCTGGTTTTGCCTTGCCGCAGATCACATCTAGCACAGCCGTATCGCTGGCGCCGAAATCAGTGCGGCGGCGCCTGCGCCGCCGCACTGATTTCGGGGATCACCGCCGGGCGATCCAGGTAGATGACGACGATCGTGGGCACGGTGTGCAGCAGGGTCATCGCCCGCTTTTGCGATTCCAACCCGGCGGCGACTGCAGCAGGATCGTCCATCACCTGCACCACCTGTGTTTCGTCCACAAAGGGATTGTCGAACAGCCCCAACGCAAATTTGAGACGCAGCAGCTGGCGCACGGATTGATCGACGCGCGCTTTGCTGAGGCGACCGCTGCACACCAGATCGACGACATAGTGCGCGCAGCTTTCGCCGCCGAACTGGTTGACGCCTGCCTCCAGCGCCTTCAGGACGCATTCGGCTTCGCTGAGATGTTCCACGCCCCACGCTCGCGCAGGCCAAATCGTGTTGGGTAGCTGGTGGTCGGTGAGCACGCTCCAATCTGCGCAGACGACGCCATCATAGCCATATTTCTCGCGCAGCAAACCGGTGATGATCGCCTTGTTGAACGCCATCGCCACGTCTTCGTCGGTTTGACCCATAGGGGCGCCGTAGTAGGGCATGATGGCGGCGCGCAGCCGCGAACGCCGCATCGCCGATGGCGGCAAAGCCGAGCCTCCTCTGTCGCCATAGTCACTTGAACTGATCTGATCCGTTGCACCGCCAGTGCTCTGGTATCAGGCTCGACTTCTGGAACCCTGTAAAATATTGTAACCAGCGGACTGATGCCAGATTCGATTCTGCGCATACAAATGATACAGATTCACCGAAGAGGCTGATACGCCGTTCGTGTCGATAGCGCCGCCTGAACTATAGCCATTTGTGCCCGCAATCGCCACATTCCCTGCACCATCGACATACTGATTGTACAGATATAACGCTTACTGATTTCTAGGTTGACATTTTATGAGCACAATGTTGCATAGTGCGTGTTGCGTAAAGGGATCAAATTTGGTCATTGACAAATCTCAGCAATGATGTTACTATGGCAACGTTGCCACAACTCATATATTCGCTTACAGATTTGTATCAATCTAACCATTTTGTTGACAAGGAGCCGGGATGGCGACGCTCAAGGATGTTGCTCGGCGCGCCGGTGTTGGCGTCAGTACGGCATCGCGCGTTATCCGTGGGGAGGGATACACGAGCGCTGACGTACGCGAGCGAGTAGAGCGCGCCGTGCGCGAGCTTGATTATGTTCCAAATGTGTTGGCCCGCTCGATGCGCGGGCGACCGACAAAGACCATCGGATTGTTGATCTACGATATCGTCAACCCATTTTTTGCTAATCTGGCTACAGGTGTTGAAGATGCAGCGCAGGCGCAGGGCTTTAATCTGGTCATCTGCAGTTCCCATCCGTGGAAGAGCATCGAGCGTGAAAAAAGCTATATGCAGATGCTGATAGAGCGGAAGATCGACGGCCTTGTGATTCAGCACGTGTTTTCTTCAGAGGAATATGCGTCGTTGTTAGAGCGACGGAATATACCGGCGGTGCGAGTGTTGAATCCACAACCAGGGTACCCGTATGATTTAGTGCGTTGTGATACGAAACAGGCTACAGCAGAGTTAATCAGGCATTTGATTGAGCTCGGGCACCGTCGAATTGCAGCGTTGGGGCCGTCGATGCCTTCGTTTCAAGGAGCGGATCGACTGGCTGGATACCAGAAAGCCTTATCGGATGCTGGCCTTGACGCCGACGAAGAACTGATCATGTTGGAAGGTTGGCGAACGCGTGACGGATACAACATGACGCGCCAGCTTATCGATAGAACGCTCCCAGACGCAATATTTGCTTTCGGCCCTCGGATCGCTGTTGGCGCCGCACATGCGCTGCGCGAAGCCAACCTGCGCGTGCCGGAAGATGTTGCGCTGGTTTGCATCGATGATTTTGGTCTTGGATCGGAGTTGCATCCTTTCATGACAGTTGTGCGCCAGCCTGAATGGGAGATGGGGAAGCAGGTCACCCAGATGTTGATTGAGCGTATCCTGGGCGTCTATACCGGGCCGCCGCGGGAGGTTGTGTTGCCCGCTCAGCTGGTGATTCGTCACTCATGCGGCATGCGCCAGGCTAAACAAAGAGCTGACACCCACATTGGTCATGTCGTTGGTTCATCAATTTCCGAAGAGCATCGCTGGGACGACGACTGAGATTCATGTCGGTTTGCGAGCAGCTATGCTTCTACTGATTGTCAGGTGGCGCCCTGTTTTTCGACCACTGATGTTGATGCCCCCTGACAGGAACCCCGATTCAGAGTAGATATTTTGACGGTGAAAGGAGGTGTCAGAGTAGGCGATGATAGTCTGCCTAAACATCGACCAGGGACGCCAGCCACGCTTGGCTCAGGCTGATGTTGATGGCGCCCCGGTGGGTGACGTAAGGCAGACGCGCCGGGTGACAACTGATTCTGGTTACGCATGTCCGATTGCATCTAGCCACAACTTTTTGTCTGAATTAAAGGAGAGGATCGACCATGAGAAAACAACTTTTAGTGGCGTTGGTGTTTATCTTCGCCATGGTGTTGAGTGCTTGCGCCACAGCCGAGGCGCCAGCTGCTGACAGCGGCAGCGCTGCGCCGGCGGCTGGTGCAATGACGTTTGTTGGCACGCCTCGCAATGAGACTTTGATTCTGGATAATCTGGGAGGCACTCTGGAGCGCCCGGATTTCTTCAATCCCTATGCACCAGGTGTGGATATGGGGCGCGGCTATCATGAAGTCTGCCTGGATAATCTGTGGGAGATTGACACTACGACTGGCGAGCAGTATCCCGCACTGGCAGCCGAAATGCCAAAGCCACTCAACGATGAGTATACGAGCTTTGAGATCAAGCTGCGGGAAGGCATTTATTGGGATGATGGCGTAGAATTCACAGCGGATGATGTCGTATATACGCTGCAATTGGGTCTTACAAACGACAAACTGCCCATTCACGGCTGGTCCGTCGATTATCTCAAAGATGTGCGCGCAGTCGACAAGTATACGGTGATTGTAGACACCACGCGTCCGCAGCCGCGCTTCTCTAAAGACCTGGGTGCGACAATCTGGGACGCCACGCGTTTCTGGCCGGTGCCCAAGCATGTCTGGGAGAAAGAAGATCCCACCACTTTTGCTGCATTCCCACCCGTCTGCATTGCACAGTACAAATACAGCAAGCACGATCCGAACGGCAATTGGACGCTTTGGGAGCTGCGCGATGATTGGCAGCGCACCAGTGTTGGCATGATCAAGGGGAAGCCGGGTCCTAAATATCTTTTGTGGAATTTCGTCGGCACCGAAGAGAAGCGCATTTTGGCGATGATCAACAATGATGTCGACATTCTCCAAGATATCACGCCGGAGTCAATGCAGGTGTTGACAAACAGGGCTCCTCAAGTGCGCGCCTGGCACGCAGGTTTCCCCTATGCTGATTTCGACGATCCGTGCGAACGCGGTATTGCGTTCAACAATTCACAATTCCCCTACGATCAATGGCAAACGCGCTGGGCGTTGGCGCTGGCGACCGACATCAAGAATGTTTCGCTGGGCACCTTTGCCGGCATGTTGCGTGTTTCGCCGTTAGGTGTTCCGCCGGTTGCGGCTGTGCAGAACACCTATCACAAGCCGCTGGTCGAGCGTTTGCTGGCTATGGAACTGCCGGACGGCTACAAACCCTTTGATCCGAACTTCGCCGTCGATATGGCGAAAATCTTTAACGAGCAGGGCGTTGGCGGTGATTTGCCCACCAGTGAAGCAGAGTTGATCGACCTCTTTGGCGTCGGCTGGTGGAAGTATGATGTAGAGCAGGCTGCCAAGCTCTTGGAAAGCATCGGATTCACCCGTGACGCCAATGGCAAGTGGTTGCTGCCAGATGGCACGCCGTGGAAAATCGCCATCAACGCTCCGGTGGACTTCGAGGTGCAGTCCGGACGTCTGGCTTTTGCCGTCGCTGATTCCTGGAGCAAGTTTGGCATCGATGCAACGGTCAATACGATGACCGCAGGCTCATTCTGGAATGCCAGCTCGACAGGCGAATACCAGGCTGGCTCCTATTGGCCTGGGTGCGCCATCGGGCCGGATATCTACCCGAATGTGAGCTTCTGGCATCAGAAATTCATTGTAGACACAGGGACGCCAGCGCCAGGCAACCAACATCGCCACAAAAGCGACAAGATCGCGGCCATTCTCGACGAGCTGGAAAAGGTGACCTCGGATGATCCCAGGAATGTTGAATTGAGCAAGGACTTGCTGATGCAGATGGCGTTGGAGATGCACTGGATTCCCATGTTTGGCACCTCCAAGTTTGTACCGGTCAACGAGACGTACTTCACCAACTACCCGACTGCAGACAACTACTACGAAGGGCCGTGGTGGTGGTGGTCTAACTTCAAGTTCATCGTCTCCCAGATCGAACCCAAGCAATAGAAGAAACTGTTGAACCACCAGCTGTTCTGATTGGTTGATTTGCGCTTAGTGCAGATCAACCAATCAGGCAGCGCCAACAAGTCCGTCCTGGTTCTTGTTTTGCTGAAATACACGCTCGAACTCCGCACAGTCAGTCATCTTGGCATCAGGAGGCAAGGAGTACACAAGAATGCATGTTATCCGATTTTTAGCGACTCGCATCATTGTCTATCTGCTCGTCGTATGGATCGGCGTCACAATCGTCTTCTTTGTCCCACGGTTTGTGCCTGGCAATCCTGTCGATGCTATGTTGGGCAAGATGATGTCTCAGGGTACAAACATGGACCCGAAGTTGGTGGCGTCGATGCGACAAACTCTGACAGAGCTTTTCGGACTGGAAGGAACGCTTTGGGAACAATACTCCGCTTTTCTGACTCGTGTTTTACTAACCCGTGATTTTGGTCCATCGCTTTCTTATTATCCTACGCCGGTCAGCATGTTGATCGGCAGAGCGCTTCCCTGGTCGTTGGGGCTAATGTTGACAGCGTTGGCGATCAGCTGGACGCTAGGCAACTTCATCGGGTTGTTGGCCGGCTACCACAACAAGAGCATTGCCTCGAAAGCAATTGAGACGACTGCTATGCTCGTCTATCCAATTCCTTACTATATCCTGGCGTTGCTGCTGGTCATCCTTTTTGCGTACGTTTGGCCGGTTTTTCCTTTTGTTTTTCAAGTCAGTGGTGCACCAGGCACATGGCAATGGATGGTGAGCGTTGCCTATAACTCCTTTTTACCTTTAATGTCCATCGTCATCGTCAGCCTTGGCTGGTGGATCATCAGCATGAAGGCGCTCGCAATCGACACAAAAGAAGAAGACTTTGTTCAGTTTGCACGCTATCGCGGCGCCAACGACAACAAGGTAATGATTCGCTACGTCGCACGCACTGCGATATTGCCCCAGATTACGGTGTTGGCGTTAAGCATCGGCGGCGTTTTCGGTGGCTCATTGATTACTGAGATCCTCTTCGGGTATCCGGGTATGGGCAGCCTGATCTACAAGGCGATCTTGGGCTCGGATTACAATCTCATGGTGGGCGCCATCAGCCTCTCGATCGTTGCAGTGGCGACGGCGACGCTCGTGCTGGACATTTTGTATCCGTTTATCGACCCGCGCATTCGGTACAATTAAAAGTTTTCGCTACTTAACTGCTTGTAAATTGCGGGGTGAATTGTGCGTCTCGTCAAACCAAGACTCGTGGTTGGCCTGGTGATTGTAGGCGTTTTCCTGGTTCTAGGGGTCATTGCGCCACTGTTTGCACCGGAAGACCCTACGGCCTGGAATACTTATTTTCGTAACAAGCCACCCAGTTCCCTTCATTTGATGGGAACCAACAACCTTGGGCAAGATATTTTCTGGTTATTGACGTGGTCGATCCGCAATTCGTTGTGGATTGGCCTGTCGGTCGCTGCACTTGCCACTGCAATTGGTGTGCTTGTTGGGATGCTGGCTGGGTTTGTCGGTGGTTTCCTGGATCGCGTACTGACGCTGTGCATGGATGTGGTGATCGCTGTACCCTCTTTGCCCATTCTGATTCTGATCTCAGCTTTACTTGGAGGAAACGCCTCGCTGGTGATCATTGCCATGGTGCTGGTGATCTTTAATTGGCCGTGGCCCGGGCGGCAGGCGCGTGCCATGGCGCTCAGCCTGCGCGAACGCGAATTCATCAACGTAGCTCAGGCATCAGGCGAAAGTACAGCCAAGATTCTGATATTGGAGATTCTGCCATTTATGCTTGGGTGGGCGTTAGCGAATTTCGTCAACACGATCTTGGTGGCAATTGCTGCTGAGTCCGGTCTCGCCATCATCGGTCTCTCCAGTTTGAAGGAGGCGACTCTCGGCACCATGATCTATTGGGCCATGCAGCACCAGGCGCTTCTCCTGGAGCAGTGGTTCTGGATTTTGTCTCCCATCTTGTCCATCATGCTCTTGTTCATTGGCCTGTTTTTGGTCTCAACCGGATGGTCTGACTACTTTGCAACGAGGAGAGGTCGGCAATGATCCGCATCAAGCATTTGAGCGCCCATTATCAGACGGTGCAGGGGACGGTTAAGGCCACCGAAGACGTTGCCTTTGATATTTTCGACAATGAGATTCTCGGCATCGCAGGCGAATCAGGCTGCGGCAAGACTACCCTGATGAAAGCGATTTACGGCAATGTTGAGCCGCCCATGTTCATTGCCAGCGGCTCCATTGAACTGGAAGTAGAGGAATTAGGGGAGCAGAAAATCATTCCCAACCACGAGATCCACCGTTACTGGTGGGATTACATCTCCTACATCCCTCAAGCTTCAATGAGTGTGCTGAACCCGGTTGTGCGTATCAAAGATCAGTTTTTGGATTCTTATCTGCGCGCCGAAGTGCGCGCTCTGGGCAAACAGGCGCTTCTGGATCGCATGGCAGCGTATCTACAGGAGTTGGAACTGCCGCCCGAGGTGCTCAATGCCTTTCCACATCAGCTTAGCGGCGGCATGCGCCAGCGCGTGATCGTGGCTCTGGCAACGTTCGTCCACCCAAAATTTGTTCTGGCGGATGAACCAACCACTGCGCTTGATGTGGTCGTCCAACGTGGAATCTTGACCATGTTGATGAATCTGCAGAAACAGTTGCATAACACCTTTGTCATCGTTTCGCACGATATGGGCGTTCATTATCAGATAACGGATCGCATGGTCATTATGTATGCAGGCAAGGTGGCAGAGATTGCCCGCACCGATGTACTCTTTGAACGCCCACAACATCCATACACTGAGATGCTGATCAACTCTTTGCCGCGTGTGGGCGACGATCAGCAGCGCGCAGGCATCGGTGGACGTCCACCAAGCCTGCTCAATCCGCCAGGCGGCTGTCGCTTCGCCGATCGCTGTTATCTGGCGGATGCGTATTGTAGACAGGTGCAGCCAGATCTGGTCGAGGTGGAGCCGGGACATTTTGTGGCCTGCCTGAAACGTGCGCCTTCCCTTGCTCTCACTACGACAGAAAGCAGCCATAGAGGAGACGCAGGTAAATGACTGGCAAATCGCTTGAAATTCGCAACGTCAGCAAAATCTATCGCATCGGCGGACTGATCGGCGCAACGAAAATCGCGGCTGTAGATCGGGTGAACTTGAGTCTTTCACTCGAAGCAGGGCAGGCGCAGGTGCTAAGTTTGGTGGGTGAATCCGGCTCGGGCAAGACCACGCTTGCACGCATGATTTTGCATCTTGTGCAACCCACACACGGGGAGATCATCATCGATGGAATGAACACGGGTGGGCGATTAAGTCGATCTCAACTGCGAATTTTTCGCCGGCGTGCACAGCCGATCTTCCAGAATCCATTTGAAAGCTTCAGCAGCCGGAAGACAGTCGACAGCTATTTGTTTGAAACAGCGCGCAACATTTTGGGTGCGAAGAGTAAAGCTGACGCCTATAAAGCGGTCGACGAAGCGTTGGTCAATGTGGGACTGTCTGCAGAACGGGTGATCGGTCGCTATCCTAACCAATTTTCTGGGGGCGAGCTCCAGCGTATTTCGGTGGCGCGCGCAATGATTCCTCACCCTGAACTGCTGGTGGCAGACGAACCGGTCAGCATGATCGACGCATCGATGCGGATGAATGTAGTGAATCTGTTTAAGAAGCTGCGCGATGAGTTCAACGTCACCATTTTATACATCACGCATGATCTCTCCACTGCCTACTACGTGAGCGACCGGATCGCCATTATGTATCGCGGCAATATCGTCGAATCCGGTCCGTCTGCCGCCGTCCTGAAGAAGCCAGTGCATCCTTACACCGAGCTATTGCTCGATTCAGTGGCCAAGATCGGTGAGAAATGGGGCGAGGTCGTGCGACTTCCCGACATGGAGACTAAGGAATATGGATATGTTGGCTGCAAGTTTGCAGAACGCTGTCCTTACGTGCGCGATATTTGCCGCAAGGTGAAACCACCAATGGTGGCGGCTGAGGATGGTCGCGAAGTGCTTTGCTTCAAACCCGTTGATTACGAAGATGTGGAACAGAAACAGGTGACGAAATGATCACATTCAATGGCCTGGGGAGGCATTTGGGCAATCTTTCCTGGCTTAGCAACGCCGAGACGCGTTCGATCAGCGCCGAAAACCCGACCGGTGCAAAAGGCGCTGGCGCCATGGCCGATCCTGCTCCAGATGGCCCGGCGCGTGAGCTGGGACGCGGCTGGAAGTGTCGTCCCTATGTAACGGTTGAACCCGGCGCAACGGCTGTTCTGGCTGAGATCGAAGGAACCGGTGCAATCCAGAGTATGTGGTTTGGCGGCAGTATCATGGATCGGGATTTTATCTTTCGGATCTACTGGGATGACCAGGAGCATCCGTCGGTGGAGTGTCCGCTGACCGACTTTTTTGCTATGCCGTTTAGCTTTCAAAATCCTGATCGTCCTACAGCAGGCCCGATCACCCAGATCAACTCGATTCCGGTGGCGGTGAACCCGAACCGTGCGCTCAACTGTTTTTGGGAAATGCCGTTTCGTCGGCGTGCCAAGCTCACCCTTGAGAATCGCAATCCCGTCCGGGCTGGCGCCTGTTTCTATCAAGTGAACTACTGTTTGACCGATGTGCCAGAACAGGCGGCTTACTTTCACGCCCAATTTCGACGGCGCAACCCGTTACCCTATTTGGAGCCTTACGTCATTCTCGATGGCGTGGAGGGGCATGGCCATTATGTGGGTACGTCGATGGGGTGGACAATTAACAACGCCGGATGGTGGGGGGAAGGTGAGATCAAGTTCTACATTGACGGCGACGGCGAATATCCGACCATCTGTGGAACAGGGACGGAAGATTACTTTGGCGGCGCCTACAATTTTGATTTAGACGGTCAGTACACGATCTATACGACTCCCTATTTGGGGATGCATCAGGTTTTGCGCCCTGACGGCGCTTACCGCTCCCAACATAGACATGCGATGTATCGTTGGCATGTGATGGACCCTATCAACTTCAGGCGCAACCTGCGTGTGACCATTCAGGCGCTTGGGTGGCGCTCTGAAGGGCGCTACTATCCCGGTCAGCATGACATCTGCTCGGTCGCATACTGGTATCAAACGCTGCCAGCGCAACGCTTCCCTGAACTGCCGGACCGCAACGCGTTGGAGATCATTTGATTCCCTCTGGATCTCACTAAAAGCTTTTCGCAGAGACCGTAGTATATCTGTCTCAATTGATTCTCGCGGAGAAGGAAAAATGGTTGTTGCATATAATGGACTGGGGTTGAGTCTGGGAAATCTTGCTCGTGTATCAAACGCCGAAACGCGTTCGATCAGCGCAGAGAACTTCACAGGCGAAAAAGGAAAGGGCGGCATGGCGATCCATGGAACCGGCGCCGACGCCGCTCGCGAACTCGGTCCCGGATGGAAGATTTCACCTTGTATTACGGTCGAAGGCCGCAGCACTGTCACACTTGCCGACATTAGCGGTTCGGGGGCGATTCAGCAATTGTGGTTCACCGTGCATCCGAAGTTCTGGCGGGCGTTAATCCTGCGCATGTACTGGGATAACGAAGAGACGCCCTCTGTGGAGACGCCGTTGGGAGATTTCTTTTGTATGGGGTGGTGTGAGCGCGCTGATGTCAGGTCGTTGCCAGTCGCTGTGAATCCAGCTGGAGGGTTCAACAGTTACTGGGAAATGCCGTTTCGCACCCATGCCCGAATTACAATTGAAAATCTGCTTCCCGACCCGATCGAGGGATTTTTCTACCAGATCAACTATACCCTGACCGATGTGGAACCAGACCGGGCCTATTTCCATGCGCAATTTCGTCGCCAGAACCCACTTCCCTACAAACAGGTATACACCATTCTGGATGGGGTCAAGGGACAGGGGCATTATGTTGGCGTATACATGGCATGGGGCGTAAACAACAATCTTTGGTGGGGAGAAGGCGAGGTCAAATTCTACCTTGATGGCGATAAAGATTTCCCCACGATTTGCGGTACAGGCACCGAAGATTACTTTGGCGGCGCCTGGGGCTTTGAGCAGCCGCCGGGACGCTACGGCGAATTCACGTCCCCTTTTTCAGGTATGCCGCAGGTGATTCGCCCCGATGGGCTGAACAAGGCCAATACACGGTTTGGGCTGTATCGTTGGCACATCATGGATCCGGTTCGCTTCAAACAGGACTGCCGAGTCACCATTCAGGCGTTGGGTTGGCGGATGAGCCTGGAAGGGAAGCCGCGGTATCTCGCATTGCAGGATGATATTGCATCCACTGCCTTCTGGTATCAAGTTGAGCCACATGCGCCGTTTCCACCGCTGCCTGATTTTGAATATCTTGAGGTAATTTGAAGGGAGTTCATAGTGAGCGTTTTTAAGGGAAGTCCGATGGGGGAATTAGCCAGAATCCGAAATGTGACCACTCGCCGTATTTCGAGTTGGGATCGCACCGGAGGCAATATGGATTTTTTGGTGGTTCAGCCTGGCCAACAAGTCAAGTTGGCCGATATTGCTGGCGCCGGTTGCATCAATCATATCTGGTGCACTCATGCCTGCGAGCAGGATGATTATCTGCGGAGAGTTGTCTTACGGGCGCGGTGGGATGATGAAAGTGAGTACTCGATCGAAGCGCCATTGGGGGATTTTTTCGGGGTCGGTCACGCCAAGACCGTCAATTTCTCATCGATGCCGCTGCAGATGAGTCCCGCCGATGGGCGCGGCTTCAATTGTTGGTTTCCAATGCCTTTCGGCAAGCGCGCCGAGTTCTTTCTTCACAATGAAGCCGACGTAGCGATGAATTTCTACTATTACATCGACTTTGAACTCCATGAAGCAATTCCAGATGACATGGGGCGTTTCCATGCGCAATGGCGTCGCGAAAATCCAACTGAGGGAATCACTAGCTCAGACATGTCTGTGTTGATCGAAGAGATGCGTCAGCTTTTTGCGGCTGGAAATCCGGCATTTGCCGAGGCGCCAGAAGAAGTCATGCGCAATTTGGCTTTTGAGTTTGGGGGGCGAAATATTGGGGGGAAGGAAAATTACGTGATCTTGGAGGCGGAAGGCATAGGGCACTATGTGGGATGCAATCTAAACTTTCACAATTTGCGTGTTGGCAGTGAGGTGGAGTGGCCGGAAAACAAAGCCTGGCCGCTCAGTAGAGAAGAAGAAAAATCTGCAACGCCTGAAGATCGTATGGCGTTTTTCAAAGTGTTTAACTGGTACGGCGAAGGCGACGATATGATCTTTATCGATGGTGAGGAATGGCCTCCCACCTTACATGGCACCGGCACCGAAGATTACTTCAACACGGCCTATTGTCCGGCGGTAAAGTACGATAGCCTCTATCATGGATTGACTCTACCCGGCGGCCCCAATTGGAGCGGAAAATCATCGTACTACCGGTTTCACATTGAAGACCCTATTCATTTTCGCAAAAGCATCAAAGTCACAATTGAACACGGCCACAATAACCATCGCTCCGATGATATTTCAAGCACAGCATATTGGTACCAGATGGAACCACATAAACCATTCCCAAATCTTCCGCCAGTGCAAGCGCGATTACCGCGAAATACTGAGTAGGGTTCAATAGAGGATGCTGTCTCAACGTGACAAAGCGAGGTGCGAACAATTTAGCTGGCAGATATCTCATGCTGGCGCTCGCCGGTAATCCGCTCCTTGTACAGCGCCAGCACGCGCTCCGCATCCACACCCGTGCAGACGCCGACCGACCGGCGCCCCGTCCACGGGTTGGGGCGATGCCACTCGCCGCGACGATCCCACAGCGTCATGCCCATGGCGATGCCTTCGGTGACGACGCGGATTGGGCCATACTCGACGGTGTAGAGCGTGGGGTCGATCAGGTAGGCGATGGCGGACGGGTCGTGGGTGTGGCAGGCGTAGACGCCATGCACCTGGCGATGAAATTCCAGGTAGAAGCGCGAGATGTCGTAGATAAACTCGCCCGTGCGCGAGCTGCGCAGCCCGGCGAGATAGGCGTCGTCCATCTGCACCGCCATCGTCACGTCCAGCCCCAGCATCGTAACGGGCCAGCCGGCGGTGAAAACGCGGTCCGCTGCGTGCGGGTCATGCCAGATGTTGGCCTCCGCCGCCGGGTTGACGTTGCCGTTGACCGCGCCGGCGCCGCCCATCAGCACCACGCCTGCCACGCGCTCGACGATGCGCGGCTCCAGCATCAGCGCCAGCGCAATGTTGGTGAGCGGCCCGACCGGTGCGAGCGTGATCTCGCCGGGATGTTGCATCACCATGTCGACGATAAACTGCGCAGCCGGGCGCGGGTCGGGCGTTGCGGTCGGTTCGGGCAGATAAACTTCGCCCAACCCGTTCTCGCCGTGCACAAAGCTGGCTGGCTCATCGAAGGCGATCTGCAGCGGTTTCGCCGCACCGTGCGCAACGGGAATCTCCGGACGCCCCGCAAACTCCAACAGACGCAGTGCGTTCTTGGTCGCCAGATCGGTGTGGACGTTGCCAAAGACCGTCGTCAGCCCAACGACCTCCAGCTCCGGCGATGCCAGCGCAAAGAG
The DNA here is from genome assembly GCA_016861025.1 of Chloroflexota bacterium. GTDB lineage: Bacteria > Chloroflexota > Anaerolineae > Caldilineales > Caldilineaceae > Caldilinea. The sequence continues at coordinate 29,109 of BOKO01000018.1, read as the reverse complement.
AATCGCCATCGCATCGTCGATGCCGGGGTCGGTGTCAAAGATAATCTTCTGCGCCATCGTGCGCTCCATCAGCTTATGGGTTGGGAAGGATGGGATGGAACGTAGATGACGCGGATTTTGCGGTTCGGCGCGGATTAAGAAAAATCCGCGAGAATCCGCCCAATCCGCGTCATCCGCGTTCTATCGTTTTATAGTCCAGCTTCGATCACCAGTTCGTCGGTGACCTGGCCGCTTGGGACTTCGCTCTCGCTCCGGAGCGCGTCGATCATCTTGTTCAGCGCCTGCATGTACGCTTTGGCGCTGGCGACGATGATGTCGGTCTCCACGCCGCGGCCGCTGAACAGACGACGGCGCTGACGCCCTTGCGCAGTCACGGTGTAGCCGCGGCTGTCCGGCACTTCAATGCGGATTGTCACGTCGCCGTTGGCGTCTATGCCTTCGGTGACCGCCTGCACCAGGAACTCGACCAGGTTGTTAGGCTGCTGCACGATCTCGTTGATCGCCTTGTAGACAGCGTCAACAGGGCCTGTGCCGATGGCGGCGCCCAGCTTGATCTCGCCGGTGCTGTTGTCCTTTAGTTTGACCACAGCGGTCGGCGTCAACGCTGTGCCAGAATGCACCTGCACCTCGACCAGCTCCCATGCCTCAACCGGTTGGTAGAGTTCGTCGCCAACCAGCGCTTCCAGGTCGGCTTCGGTGACATTCTTCTTCTTGTCCGCCAGCTCCTTGAAGCGGTTGAAGACCTCCTTCAGTTCTTCCTGGCTCAGGCGATAGCCCATGCTCTCCAGCTTGCGCGCCAGCGCGTGCTTGCCAGAATGCTTGCCCAACACCAGCTTGCTCGTGTTCAGGCCAATCGTGGAGGCGTCCATGATCTCGTAGGTGCGCTTGTGCTTGAGCATCCCGTCCTGATGGATGCCCGCCTCGTGCGCAAAGGCGTTGGCGCCGACGATGGCTTTATTGGGCTGGATCACCATGCCGGTGTAGCGGCTCACCATGTCGCTGGTGCGGTGAATCTCCTGGGTGATGATGTTTGTGTCCAGGTGATAGGTCTGCGGGCGCACATGCAGCGCCATCACCGTTTCTTCCAGGCTGGTGTTGCCGGCGCGTTCGCCGATGCCGTTGATCGTCACCTCGATCTGCCGCGCGCCGTTCTGCACGCCGGCCAGCGTGTTGGCGGTCGCCAACCCCAGGTCGTTGTGGCAGTGACAGGAGAAAATGACATCCTTGCCGCCGGGCGTATTCTCGCGCAGATACTTGATCAGCGCACCGTACTCCTCCGGTGTGGTGTAGCCAACCGTGTCCGGGATGTTGAGTGTGGTGGCGCCAGCTTTGATCGCCACCTCCAACACCTTCACCAGGAAATCCGGGTCGCTGCGCCCGCCATCTTCGGGGCTGAACTCGACGTCACTGCACAGGCTGCGTGCATATTGCACCATGTCGCCGACCGTCTCCAGCACCTCATCGCGCGTCATGCGCAGCTTGTGCTGCATGTGGATGTCGCTCGTCGCCAGGAAGGTGTGGATGCGCGGACGGACCGCGCCCTGCACGGCTTCCCATGCCTTGTCGATGTCGTTCTTGTTGGCGCGCGCCAGCCCTGCGATCACAGGCGGCGCCACGATCTCTCCGTTCTTGCCGCGGCGCGGGGCGCGCCCGACCGTGTTGGCGATGCGACGCACCGCTTCCAGGTCGCCGGGGCTGGCGGCGGGAAAACCGGCCTCCATGATGTCGACACCCAGCCGCGCCAGCTGGTGGGCGATCTCCATTTTTTCCTGAATGTGAAGAGTGGCGCCGGGGCTTTGTTCGCCGTCGCGCAGGGTGGTGTCGAAGATGAGAACGACGTCGCCGTTTGCAACCGATCGTGCGTAGGCGACCTGATCCTGAATACGGAATTGCTCGACATCTACGGCAGGAATCTCGTCGCTGCCGCCGTCGGCGTAGATTGTCTCGTTATGGTCTACAGATGCTGGCTTGCTCATGGGTCAACCTCCTTGAAGGTGAATCGAAATCGGATTGATGTTGGGTGTGCGGCGTGTGCGCACATCAAGAACACTGGGTTGCTGCAAAGAACACAAGTCTGGCGTAAAAGGTCAGCAAGACCATCGTCCATTTCGATCACCTCCTTTCATTGGTGCTGCGCAAGGTGCATTTGTAGTTGGTGGCAGGTCAAGAGAATGCACCGACTCCATGTGCTGCCTCATCGAGTTGCGCGTCTGGTTCCACAGGAACTCCGTCCAGATACAATGTATCAGGGCAAAAATCCTGTCCTCCCACCCATTGTATGCTACCGAGAAAAGGCCTGACAGAATAAAATACGGACTTTTCACGCAACTCACGAAAAATGCCTTTGTCCAGATATGGTTTCACGTCAAACACTTTGACTTCTTGATTATCGAATTCAAGCGTCAGCGTGTAATCTGGATTTGGGCGGACAGATCGCACTCGTGGATACATCTTCAATTTCCTCCCGCCGCCTACTTCAAAGGATCGATCGTAAACACACGATCCCCTTGGACGGCTAACATCCAATTCGCCATCAAATCTTCTTGGTGAATATGGATGTGTGGACGATGATGATGGCGCGTGTCAAAGAAGTACATCGAGATGATCAATCCATAGAACATCGAGATGACAGCATGCGACAACCTAGGAATCGATAAGTCCAGCAAACATCGTGATCGGATCATAACACATACCGTTCGCGCTGCGCTGCTTCCAACGGTGGCCGCTGCGTCGTGCGCACGGGCGTGACGCCGTTGAGACCAGCCAGCAGCGGGTTGTGATCCGAGAAGGTCGGCATGACGTTCTGGCAGACCATGATCATCGTGCGCACCGCCTGCACCGGATAGGCGCCCACGGCGGTTTCGCCAGAGAGCATCACAGCGTCGGCGCCGTCGAGCAGCGCGTTGGCGACGTCGCTGACTTCGGCGCGCGTGGGGCGGTGGTTGTGGATCATACTCTCTAGCATCTGCGTGGCGACGACGACCGGCTTGTGCGCCCGCCGGCACGCGCGCACAATCTGCTTCTGCAGCAGCGGCAACTGCCAGGGGCTGGTCTCCAGCGCCAGGTCGCCGCGCGCCACCATCACGCCGTCGCTGGCTTCGATGATGGCGCGCAGATTCTCAACGCCGTCGGGCCGCTCGATCTTTGCCATGATGCGCGGTGGGGCGTGGACGCGGCTGTGCGCCTCGGCCGCGTCCACGATTGCGCGCAGTTCGTTGACATCGTCGGCGGTGCCAGCGAAGCTGAGCGCGATCCAGTCCACGTCCAGGCTGACGGCAAAGCTGGCGTCGGCGCGATCCTTGTCGGTCAGCGCCGGGATCGGCAGCATCGTATAGGGCACGTTGACGCCCTTGCGCGACTTGATCTCGCCGCCGTGGACGGTGACGCAGTGCACGTGACCGTCGACGATTTGCTCGACGCGCAGCTCAATGTTGCCGTCATCGATCAGCACGGTGGCGCCAGCTTTGAGATGCGGCGCCAGGTCGAAGTCGACCGGGATGATGGCGGCGTTGTCCGGCAGCTGTCTGCTCGTCGCTCGCACGTCTACATCCATGCCCACCAGAATGACCGGCTGATCGACCGCCGCCGGCACAGACTGCGCCAGCCAGCCGACGCGCACCTTGGCGCCCTGCAGGTCGGCGAGCAACGCCACCGGCTTGCCAGCCACCGCCGTCGCCTGGCGCACCAGCCCTGCCATGCGTTCGTGGAAAGCATAGTCGCCATGACTGAAGTTCATGCGCGCCACGCTCATACCCGAACGGATCATTTCCGCCAGAATTTGAACGTCGGCGCAGGATGGCCCAATGGTTGCGATAATGTCGGTCATGCCACTTCTTTTGCGTTCAGGAACGTCATCATCCGCCGCAGTTGCTTGCCGACGACTTCGATCTGCTGGTTCTGCTCCTGGCTGCGCGTGGCGTAGAAAGTCTTGCCGCCGCTGTGATACTCGTCCATCCACTCCTCGGCAAAGGCGCCGCTCTGGATGTCCTTGAGAATCTGGCGCATCGCCTCGCGCGTCTCGTCGGTGATAACCTTGGGTCCGCTCTTGTAGTCGCCCCATTCGGCCGTGTCGCTGATGCTGTAGCGCATGTAGCTGAGACCGCCCTGGTACATCAGGTCGACGATTAATTTGAGTTCGTGTAGACATTCAAAGTAGGCGATCTCCGGCTGGTAGCCCGCATCGACGAGCGTCTTGAAGCCGGCTTTGACCAGCTCGCTGACGCCGCCGCACAGTACGGCCTGCTCGCCAAAGAGGTCGGTCTCGGTCTCTTCGGCGAAGGTCGTCTCCAACACGCCGGCGCGCGTCGAACCAATGCCTTTGGCGTAGGCGAGCGCGTTCTGCAGCGCCTTGCCGCTGGCATCCTGATGCACAGCGACCAACGCAGGCACGCCTGAGCCTTCCTTGAAGACCTCGCGCACGCGGTGCCCCGGCGCCTTGGGTGCAACCATGCTCACATCGATGTTGGCGGGCGGCTGGATCATGCCGAAGCGGATGTTGAAGCCGTGCGCAAACATCAGTGTGTCGCCGGGCTTGAGATTGGGAGCAATGTCCTGTTCGTAGACCTTGCCCTGCACCGGGTCGGGCAGCGTCACCATGATCATATCGGCTTCGGCGCATGCTTCGGCGGTGCTGAGCACGCGCAGTCCGTCGGCTTCGGCTTTCGCCCAGCTCTTGCTGCCCGGATAGAGACCGACGCGCACATCCATGCCACTGTCGCGCAAATTGAGAGCATGGGCGTGCCCCTGGCTGCCGTAGCCGAGAATGGCTATCTTCTTGCCGCGGATGTCATCGAGATTCGCCTGATTTTCGTAGTAAATCGTCGCCATGAGTTCGTTGTCCTGGAAAAGTGTGGATTGAAGTAATTGAGAGATTGGTGATTGGGAGATTAGAGATTAGAGATTGGAGATTAAGTCTACGCGACACTCTCCAATCTCTAATCTCCAATCTCTTTCTACACGCCGCCCGTCTTGAACCGCTCCGCGGCGGTGGCGTCTCTGCCATTTGCCTGAGCGCGCCAGACTGCGGTGCTGCGGCGGTGCTTGTGCTCGACCTGGCCGCGCGACATGGCGACCGGGCCGGTGCGCACCATCTCCAAAATGCCAAAGTTGTCGAGCAGGTCGATCAGCGACGCCACGCGATCCTCGGAGCCGACGATCTGCACGATCATCGAATCCAGCGCCACGTCGACGATTTCGCCGCGGTAGATGTTGACCATCTGCACAATCTCGGAGCGATTCTCCGCGCTGGTCGAGACGCGGATCAGCGCCATCTCGCGCGCCACAATGGGCTGCTCGGTGATATTGTCGACGCGCGTGACATCGACCAACTTGCGCAACTGCTTGATGACCTGGTCAACCATGCGTTCATTGCCATCGACGACAAAGGTCATACGGCTGATGCCGGGCGATTCGCTATGCCCAACCTGCAAGCTGTCGATGTTGAAATTGCGCCGTCGCATCATTCCTGAAACCCGGCTCAACACGCCAGGCTTATCGCGCATCCAGGCTATGAGTGTGTATTTCATAAATGCTCTCTTTCTTTTACCAACTCGGCTGCACGCCGCTGTAGCCTTGCATAACCGCGGGCTTGGGGCGGCGGATCAATTGATCGACCGCAGCGCCCGGCGCCACCATCGGATAAACATTCACCTCTTCCTTGACGCGGAAATCGATCAGGAAGGGGCCGGGCGTGGCGATCGCCTTATCGAGCGCAGGCGCCACCTCCTCCGGTTTCGTAACCGCCAGTGCTGGGATCTGGTATGCTTCAGCCAGCTTCACAAAATCTGGCGACCAGACGGGCGTGCCGGTGTAGCGCTTGTCGTAGAAGAACTGCTGCCACTGACGCACCATACCCAAAAAACCATTGTTGATGATCGCGATCTTGACCGGCAGGTTGCCCTCTTGTTTGATGACAGCCAATTCCTGTAAGGTCATCTGAAAGCCGCCATCGCCGGCCACCGCCCACACCAGCCGATTAGGGAAGGCCATCTGCGCGCCAATCGCAGCGGGCAACGCGTAGCCCATTGTGCCCAGGCCGCCGCTGGTCAACAATTGACCCACGTGATCATGTGTGAAATACTGGCACTCCCACATCTGGTGCTGACCCACGTCGGTCACGATGATCGGCGGGCCATTCTTGGCGTTGTGCGTGGCGTGCCACAACTGGCGGATCACAAAGGGCGGAATCAGCTCATCGACTTCGTAGTTGATGATGTCTGACTGCTCGGTGTCGCCTTCCCACTCTTTGATCTCCTGCAGCCAGACCTGATGACGCCGTTCCTCGATCAGCGGCAGCAGTGCAGGCAGCGTCTCCGCCAGGTCGCCGATCACGGGCACGTCGGGCACCACGTTTTTGCCCACCTCCGCTTTGTCTAACTCGAAATGGATGATCTTCGCTTGTTTGGCAAAGCTGTCCAACCGCCCCGTGATGCGGTCATCAAAGCGCATCCCCATCGCGATCAACACATCGCATGCCTGCACCGCACGGTTGGCATACGCCTCGCCGTGCATACCGCCCATGCCCAGGCTCAGCGGGTGGCTTTCCGGGATATTGCCGGCCCCCAACAGCGTCGTCACCACCGGAATTTCCGCCTTCTCGACCAATTCGAGCAGTTCTCTGCCCATGCCTGCCAGCTGCACGCCGTGCCCGGAGAGCACCAGCGGTCGCTCGGCGCAGTTGATCAACTCGGCGGCCTTTTGCACCGCGCTCATGTCAACATTCGGCCACGGTTCAAAGCCCGGCAAATCGATCTCAAAGTCGTAGCGGAAAAGCCCCTCAGCGTTCTGCACATCTTTGCAGATGTCGATCAGGACGACGCCAGGGCGCCCTTCACGGGCAATGTAGAAAGCTTCTTTGAGAATCAAGGGCAGATCGTTGACATCGGTGACCAGGTAGTTGTGTTTGCAGACGGGAGCGCTGACGCCCACAACATCGGATTCCTGGAAAGCGTCGGTGCCGAGGAGGTTGGTGGGGACCTGGCCGGTGATCGCCACCACCGGCACGCTGTCCATTTGAGCGGTGGCCAGACCGGTGACCAGATTGGTGGCGCCGGGGCCGCTGGTGGCGATGCAGACGCCCACTTCGCCGGTCGCCCGCGCCCATCCATCCGCCATGTGTGCGGCGCACTGTTCGTGACGCACCAGAACGTGGTGAATTTTGCCCTCCGCTTCATAGGGCGACAGGGCGTCATAGGTCGGCAGAATGGCGCCGCCCGGATGCCCATACACCACGCGCACCCCTTCGCGCATCAGAGCTTCCCAGACCATCTGCGCACCTTTCATAGGCACGGGCTTCTCTGGCGCAGTTGAAACTGCTTTTCCATTCCTTTTTGGCATGGTCGAAATCTCCTTCGTTTGCCGGATCGGAACAATGCTGCTTGCGAAAACAAAAAGACCCTTCCCAGTTGGGAAGGGTCTTCGGTGACCGTGTGCGACGCCGCCTGCGCCTCAACCTTCTCCAACCAAAATCAGCTCCCGGTCTACTACTACGACCCGAAGCACGATGATAAGAAGAAGGCTAATCAACGCGGAGATGGCTGACATTATATCCTTTGACTGCTATCCTGTGACTGGTATCCTGTTGTGCTGCACATTGCACAATATTGATTGAGCAAGTTGCTCTCGATGCTGTGCAGTATAACGGGATGCCTGGAAGTTGTCAACTGCTTTACAACAAGAATGCAGTTTTGATCGGATCCAGCGAACAACGTTATGAATGCGCGTTGTAGACGATGCATCCCCCGACGACCGTCATCAATACGCGGATTTCCTTGATCTGTTCGTCCGGGGCCGTGAAATAATTGCGGTCGATCACGATCAAGTCGGCGAGCCGGCCCGGTTCGAGCGTCCCTTTGAGCGATTCCTCGCGCGTCAGCCATGCGCCGGCGGTTGTATAGGCGCGCAGCGCCTCGGCGCGAGTGATTGCCTGGTCGGGCGCGATGTAGTGGCCAAGGTTGTTTTTGCGCGTCGCCAGCGCGTACATGCCCACGAACGGATCAGGCGAGACAGTCGAAGGAATGTCCGAGGTGGCGCAGAGCACGACGCCGTGGTCGAGATATTTGCGCGCCGGTTTGTAGTTTGCGGCGCGACGGTCGCCTACATCGCGGAAGATGAGGTCACCCTCCCAATACAGAAAGGTGGGCTGGATGACGGCAGCGATGCGATACTCCGCCATCAACGCCAGCGCGCGGTCGCTGGGAAAATATGCGTGGATCACATTGTGGCGTGCATCGGGCCAGGGCGCGTCGCGCACAATCTCGGCGAAGGCGTCGACCACCATATCCATAGCGCGGTCGCCGCAGGTGTGGATGCCGACATCCCAGCCTAGCTCCTGGGCAGTGCGAAAGTGGCGGCGCAAGGTCTGTGGGTCGAGGCGGTTGAAGTCGCCGACGTGCGCTTCGCCCTCGAACGGTTCGTACATCAACGCTGTGTGCGACGATGTGCCGCCGTCGATCGCCATCTTTAACCCTCCCAGTCGCAGCCACTCGTCGCCCAGCCCTGAAGCGACGCCCAGGCTGCGCGCCCGCGCCTCCAGCTCAGCTTCCGTCTCTTCCTCGTGAAAGCCATGCCACGACGGCATCACGTTTAGCCGCACCGTGGTTGGGAGCGCTTGTCGCCCCTCGCCTTTTGCAACTCGCCCCTCCGCCACGTATGACTGATACGCCGCCATCTCATAGGGATACAACCCTGGATCGAGCACGCTGGTGACGCCGAAGCGATTCATCTCCTGGCAACCAAGTCGGATCGCCGTGCGCAGCTCGTCAAGTGTGGGGCGTGGCAGGAGATTGCGCACCAACAACTTGGCGGCGGCGCGCAGCAGCCCATTGGGTTCGCCCGAAGCATCTCGCCCGATCTCGCCGCCTGCCGGATTCGGTGTGGCGCGTGTGACGCCCGCCAGACGCAGCGCAACGCTGTTGACGACATCGGTGTTGAAAAAGCGCATCAGGAGCACCGGATGTTGGTCGGTGGCCGGGTCGATGTCCCAACGCGTGGGCAGGCGGCCGGGCGGGTCGGCGTCAACAAAATTCCCTTCATTCCAGCCTTCACCGATGATCCAGTCGCCCGGCGGCGTTTTTGCGGCGCGTTCTCGCACCAGCTCCATCATTTCGGCGGGGGAACGGCATTCGTCGAGCCGGATGCGCGTTAGTTTGACGCCGACTTGCAGCAGGTGGTTGTGGCTGTCGAATATACCTGGCAGCACTGTGCGCCCGTCGAGGTCGATCATCCGTGTTGAGGGTCCGGCCAGCGGCAGGATGGCTGCGTCGGCGCCGGTCGCCAGGATGCGGCCATCCTTAACGGCGATCGCCTGCACAACCGGCGTGTGCGCAGCCTGCGTATAGACGACTGCATTGTGAAAGATCGAATCAGGCGCAAGGTCGAAAATTTGCATGGTCGATTCCTTTCAGCTCATCTCCAATGTCTTTTCAAAGATGCGACGATGGGCAAAATAGTCGTCGAGGATTGCAGCAACCTCTGCTGCGTTCCATGTTTGCACGAGGGCGCGCCGCAGCGCCGATGCTCCAGGAATATTGCGCGCATACCAGCCGAGATGTTTGCGCATCGATAAAAAGCTGATTGGACGGTCGCGGCTGATGGTTTCTTCGTATAGTTTAGCGTGTTCGAGGGCGATGCGCAACAGGCAGTATCGATCAGCATTGTCCCTTATGTGCTCCGGCTGAAAAACAAATGGGTTGCCGTTGCTGCCGCGGCCGATCAGCGCACCGTCGACATTGTAGGTTGCGATGCGGTTCAAGGCGTCTTCGTACGAACGCACGTCGCCGTTGCCCAGGATCAAGGTGTGGCTGCCGCGCGCCAGCTCCGCCGCCTGCCCGATCTCTTCCCAGTCGGCGTTGCCGCCGTAGCGTTGATGCAGCGTGCGCCCGTGAATGGCAATCGCCGCCGGTTCGCTCTCCAGCAGGCGGGGAATCCACTCGCTGACCTGCGGCGCCTCGTAACCGATGCGCGTCTTGACGCTCACCGGAATCGGGCGCCGCGTTTGATATGCGGGCGGCAAGGCATTGCGCTGCGCTTCAGCCTCTATCAGCAAGCGGCGCGGCATCTTGGGAAGGTCGCGCAACGATGCGCCGTTCAGCCACATTTCGACGCCGCGTTTGGCTGCGCGCACGACTTCCTGCGCCACGTCGGGCGTGCGGATCAGCCCGGCGCCCGACCCGCGATGGACGACGCTCGCCGCCGGGCAGCCCATGTTGATGTCGATGCCGTCGAAGCCCAACTCGCATAACATCACCACCATCGGCGGAAAAAGCGAGGGGATGTGTCCATAAATCTGCGCAATCACCGGACGCTGGCTTTCGTCGTAGCGAAAATCCTTGAGCAACGCCCAGTCGCCAATAGCCAGTCGCTCCACCGCCACAAACTCGGTGTAGATCAGTCCCGGCCTGCCATACTTTTTCTGGATGTGGCGGCAGGGATGATCGGTTACGCCATCCATCGGCGCCAGCCCCAATAGTGGGCGTGGCAACGTCTGCCAGAAAGTCTTTGTCATAGCGCCACTCATAGTCCATCTCAATCCTGCCAATATCCTACCGATGTACGGCGCAAACGCCAATCGGGGTGAACAGCGATATTGCACTGCGGCGCGCCAGAGGCAATGACCTTCGACGCCTTGAACTTGTTCTGGATGATTCGGTTTTGTCGCTGCATTTGGGTTGATCGGCGTTTGCGAGGATTTGTTGGTTCGTAAAAGATCGGATATAACCAATTTATTACAGTTTATTTTGATTCAATTTATTTTGTATTTTCTAACAATGCACGATCTACTGCTTCAAGAGCCGCCCGACCTGTTGAGATTGTTGGCGCATGACCTGCGCTGGCGGCTGGTTCGACTGTTGGCGCACAGCGATCTGCGCGTGCAGGAGTTGGCAGAGCAGGTCGCACGACCGCTCAACCTGGTCTCATATCATCTGGCGCAACTCCGCCGCGGCGCGTTGGTGACCGAACGACGCAGCAGCAGCGACGGTCGCGACATCTATTACAGTCTCGATCTGCTGCATCTGCGGCAGCTCTATTGCCAGGCTGGCGTTGCGTTGCATCCTGCAATGGCGAGTTGGAGCGAAGACGGCGCCACTGCGCCGTCCCTCGCTCCTCGATCTTCGCCCATCAAGATTCTCTTCCTGTGCACGCACAACAGCGCACGCAGCCAAATGGCGGAGGCGCTGCTGCGACAGCTTGGCGGGACGGCGGTCGAGGTGCAGAGCGCCGGCAACGAGGTGAGCACAGTGCATCCGCTGGCGGTGGAAACGATGCGCGCACTCGACATCGACATCAGCAGCCAGCAATCCAAGCATGTCGACGTCTTCGCCGGGCAATCGTTCGATTATGTGATCACGGTGTGCGACCGGATGCGCGAGGTATGTCCTGCGTTTCCGGGCAGCCCCGACCAGATTCACTGGAGCATCGCCGACCCGTCGGCGGTGATCGGCGACGACGCGCGGCGGGAAGCATTCGCTGCGGTGGCCGCAGAGTTGGCGATGCGGCTGCACTTCTTTTTGTATACGTTGGCTGTTCAGGAGACGCGTTAACCAACTGTTATATCTGCTGAGGGAGGAATTTGTGCAGCGTCCAGACCTGATTCGGCGCGCCGCCGCCGAGTTTTTTGGCACCTATGCGCTCGTGGCGGCAGGCTGTGGCGCCATTGTCGTGAACAGCGAGACCGGCGTGTTGGGACATGTTGGGGTGGCATTGACCTTTGCGTTGGTCGTCGCCGTAATGGTGGCGGCGACAGGACATCTGTCGGGCGCTCATCTGAACCCAGCAGTGACCGTGGCGTTTGCAGCGACGCGCCATTTTCCCTGGCGCGAAGCGCCGGCATATCTGGCTGCGCAGTTGCTCGGTGCAGTTGGCGGTGCAGCGACCTTGCAGCTTCTGTTCGGGTCGGTGGCGAATCTGGGGGCGACTGCGCCGTCTGGCGCTCCGCTACAGTCGCTGCTGTTGGAGGCGTTATTGACCGCCGCGCTGATGTTCGTGATCATTGCGGTGGCGACCGACGCGCGCGCGGTGGGTCAGCTGGCGGCGTTGGCGATTGGCTTCACCGTCGGCGCCAATGCGCTGTGGGCGGGGCCGATCAGCGGCGCGTCGATGAATCCGGCGCGGTCGTTGGGTCCGGCGTTGGTCAGCAATTTCTGGCAGGAGCAATGGTTGTACGTTGTGGGTCCGATCGTAGGCGCAGCGTTGGGCGCATTGATCTATGAATGGATGCGCAAGCCGTTGGATCGCCCGGCGCCAGCGCTGGCGCCCGACGAAGAATCTGCACTTTCATCGATGCGGCAGGAAGCGACTTTTTCAGGAGAAAACCATGCGCAAAACTAAAGTTTTGTTTGTTTGCATTCACAACAGCGCACGCAGCCAGATGGCGGAGGCGTTTCTGAACACCCTCTACGGCGACCGCTTCGAGGCGATGAGCGCCGGGTTGGAGCCAGGTGTGCTCAACCCCTATGTCGTGCGCGCCATGCAGGAAGTCGGCATCGACATTTCGGGCGCGCCGACCAAGAGCGTCTTCGATCTGTACAAGGCGGGCAAAGTGTATAGCTATGTCATCACTGTGTGTGATCCCGAAGCAGCGGAGCGTTGCCCGATCTTTCCGGGTGTGACCAGACGTCTCCACTGGGGCTTTCCCGACCCCTCGCGTGCGCAGGGTGACGACGAAGAAAAAATGGCGATGGTGCGCACGGTGCGCGATGCCATCCGCCGACAAATCGAAGCGTGGGCGCCGACAGTGGAGTGACGTTATCAACGCTCCTCGGCGTCGAGCGCTTTGCGCACGATGGTCGCCAACTGGAGTAAGGTGAACGGCTTGGGCAGAAAGTGCTCGTTGCCACTGAAGACTGCGCGCTGTGATACAACATCGGCCGGATAGCCAGACATGAAGATGCGCTTGATGTGCGGACGACGCACGGCAATTTGTTCTGCCAGACGCCGACCGTTGATTTCGGGCATGACGACGTCGGTGAGCAGCAGATCGATCTCATCTTCGTATTGGTAAGCGATAGCAAGCGCATCGGCTGGCGTTGCTGCTGTCAACACAGAGTAGCCAAGTCTTTGTAGACTTTCAGCCGTCATTGCCAACACGGCGGGTTCGTCTTCCACCAACAAGACGCGTTCGCCTTTACTTTGTGGAATTTCGTCGGGCGATGTTTCAGGCGTTGGCTCTGGTGAATCAAAGTGGCGCGGCAGATAGATTTTGAAGGTTGTGCCCAAACCGACTTCGCTGTAGACGCGGATGTGGCCGTGATTCTGTTGGACAATGCCATAGACGGTCGCCAGCCCCAGGCCGGTGCCTCTACCGACTTCTTTGGTTGTGAAGAATGGCTCGAACAGATGGGCAAGCACCTCCTTGCCCATGCCTGAACCGTTGTCGCTTATGGTAAGCAGTACATAGTCGCCGGGCGTTGCTTCGATGGCTTCGCTGGCGTACAGTGCATCGATAGCGCTGTTTTCGGTCTGGATCGCAATCGAACCGACGCCGTTGATGGCGTCGCGGGCATTTACGCACAGGTTGACCATGATCTGGCTGATTTGTGACGGATCCATCTTGACGGGCCATATTGCCGCACCTGGCTGCCATTTCAACTCGATATCCTCGCCGATCAAACGCTCCAACATCGACAACAGACTTTCGAGCGTCTCGTTCAGGTCGAGCACGCGCGGCGAGATCACCTGTTTGCGCGCAAAACCGAGCAATTGGCGCGTCAACTCAGCCGAACGCAAGCCGGTCTTGTGGATTTCGCTCAGGTGGCGGTGAAGCGGCGACTGTGGATCGACCTGGCGCAGCGCCATTTCGCAGCGCATCAAGATGACTGCCAGCATGTTGTTGAAATCATGGGCGATGCCGCCCGCCAATTGTCCGACCGCCTCGATCTTTTGTGACTGAATCAGCTTTTCTTGCAAGAGTTTCTGTGATTCTTCAATGCGTTTACGTTCGGCGATTTCCCACGCCACGTCGGCAATGTAAGTGACAAGGCGCACATCCTCATCTGTGTAGGAGGTGGATTTGTTGCCGACGCCCAGGATGCAGACAACCTGACCCGACCGCAAGATCGGGACAACCAGCTCACGTTCCAGGCGGACATGGCCCTCAGGCAGTTCTTTACGGTTGGGCAACGAAGGATAATCATTATGCACGACCGGCTTGCGCAAACGTACAGCATCCGCCCAGACGCCGGCCTGATCGATGTGCTCATGCATCCACGGTCCATCGACGTTGCAGAATTCGCGCACGGTGCGTGTCGACCACGCTTGCAGCGACAATGTACGCTGATCCGCTTCGACAAAATGATAGAAACCAAGCGGGCTGCTGACGAGCCCGCAAATCTCGTCCAACGTCTTGGTGAGCAATTCTCCCAGCGTATGATCGACGGAGAATTCGTGCAATGTCAGGCGCACCTGCACGGCCAGTTCACTGCGTTTGCGTTCGCTGATGTCGCGGGTGATGGCGATCACCTGGTCGGCGGAGATTGGTGCGATGCGTTGTTCGAACCAACTGCGTCCTTCCGGCGTATCGAGCGCGTACTCAAAAAACTGCATTGCGCCGGTCGCCAGGGCGCGATCGATCGCGCGCGCGCCGCCCTCCGCCACGTCCGCCGGCAGAACGTCATAGGTTCGCTTTCCCAGGAATTCTTCCTTCGGCGTCAGCAGCCGGGCAGTGTCATCGACCCAACAATCGACAAAACGATATTCGCGATCCAGTTGAAAGATCAGGTCAGGAATGGCGGCGATCATTGCGCGGTTGCGCGCCTCGCTCTCGGCCAGCGAACGTTGTGCTGCGCGCTCGGCGCTCTGGTCGCGAAAGATCAACACAACCCCTTGAATTTCGCCATCTCCCTCGCGAATCGGCGCCGCGGCGTCAGCAATCGGACGTTCGGCGCCATTGCGGTCGATAAGCAGCGTATGATTCGCCAGCCCGACGATGCGCCCTTTTTGCAGCACGCGCGTCACCGGATTCACCACCGGTTGACGGCTTTCTTCGTTGATGATGATGAAGACCGTCTCGAGCGGTTTGCCGCGCGCCTCCTCGTCCGACCAGCCGGTCAACATTTCCGCCACGGGATTGAGCATGGTGACATTGCCCTGTGCATCGGTGGCGATCACGCCGTCGCCGATGCTCTGCACGATGGTGCGATAGCGTAGATCGCGGGCATGTTGTTCTTTTTCCGCCGCATAGAGCTGCTCAACATGCTTTCGGCGTTGGCTTTGCCAGAGCAAGAGCGCAATCAAGCTGATGAGAAGTGCAGCGCTGAGGGAAAGCATGGTCGTAATTGCAACGCGCTGGTTCCAGCCAGCCAATGCCTCACTCTGGTCGACCTTTGCCACGATATACCAGTCTGAGTCAGGGATCGGTTGCAGGTGGGCGATCACGTCCACCCCGCGATAGTCTCTGGCTTCTATGGCCCCCTGAATGCCCTTAATCACCATGGTGGAGGGCAGCGTCGCATTGGTCAATGGAATGCGCAATTGCAGCGCAGCATTCGCCTGATGACGCAAGTCGTTGAGAAAAAGCACGTCGTTGCCATCACGTCGCACCAGCAGCGTCTCGGCGGTCTGGCTTTCTGTCGGCCATGATTGGATGAGTGGAAAGAGATACTCACGGACATTGGTGACAAGCGCCAGTGCGCCGAGCGGCTCGCCATCGCTGTTGAGGATTGGAACAAAGGTGCTGATATGCGGCTCGGAATTATATGTACCGATGTGCAGTTCGGTCAGCACCGGGCGACCGCTGCGTATCGCTTCCTCCAGCGCGTTGCGGCCATCGATCTCTCCTTCAATCTGGTTGATGCTAATCAATATCTTGCCGGAAAGGTCGACAACCAATACATCGCTGTAGTCCTCATGGCGTTGCATTCCACGCAATTCGGCAAGCAGTATCGTCTCATCAACTTGCTGCGGGTCGCTCAACCAATTCGACAGCAAGGTGCGCAACAGTGGACGCTCCATCACCTCTGCGCCTTCATCCAGCCGTTCGTGGCGCCAGTCGGCGATCTGGTTGACCTTGAGACGCGCAATGCTCGCCAATTCACTGGCGATCTGGTCGCGTATCAGGCGCTCCTGGCTGCGCAGGACGCCTGCGGCTGCTATCATGATGATGACCATAGACAGGCTGATGAGCAATACGGACCAACGGGTGTTGGGTTGTGAGTTCATGGCTTTGCCAAATTCTGTTTGTTTTCCTGCAACACTGCGGCGATTGTTTCGGCAAGTTGCTCGATCCCAGGGGGCTTGGGCAGCCAGGCGCGCAAGCCATACTCCCGTAAGCTTTCCAGTTCTTCGCCGCGCAGATGTCCGGTCAAGAAGATGACAGGGATGTTCATCTTGCGCCTGTGCAGTGTCTTGAAGAGCGCAATCCCGCTCATTTCCGGCATCACAACATCGCTCAGGATCAAATTCGGTTGCAATCCGTCTTTATCAAGTGCGTTCAACGCTTCGATTCCATTGGTTACAGCAACCACGCGATAGTTCCATTGCTCTAACACTTCCGTCAACGTACTGCGCAGCGCCGCCTCATCTTCGACTAACAAAATTGTTTCGCCCATCCCTTTGCCATGAGGCATGGACGGCTTCGTTGGCGATGCGTCCGGCGTCAGCATCTCCAGCACCGGCAGGTAGATCGTGAAGACAGCGCCGGCGCCAACCGTGCTCTCAACCGTGATATGGCCGCCATGTTGCCCGACGATGCCATGCACCTGCGGCAAGCCAAGCCCGGTGCCCAATCCAACCGGTTTGGTGGTGAAGAATGGCTCAAAGACGCGCTCCAGATTTTCGGGAGGGATGCCAACGCCGGTGTCGCTGACCACGAGGCGGGCCCATCGGCCGGATGTCATGCCGGGCAGCGGCGCGTCTTTGTCGCGCGTGAACGCAGTCGTGTCAACGCCGATGCGCAGCTCGCCGCCGTCCGGCATGGCGTCGCGAGCGTTGACCGCCAGATTCATGATCACTTGCTCCAGCCGCGTTGGGTCAGCCAGGACGAAACACTCACTGAGCGGCGTCTCCAGCGAGATTTTGATGTTTTCAGGCAGTGTGCGTTGCAACAGCTTGATCTGCTCTTTGAACAGCGGCAGCAGATCGAGTGGGTGGCGTTCAATTGCAGTGCGCCGGCTGAAGTCAAGAATCTGCCGGATCATCTGCGTCGCTCGCAGCCCCTGTTCTTCGATCACGCGCATTCGCTCGCGGTCACGCTCGTTGAGATCTTCAGACTGCGACGCCAATTGTGCGTACAGAATGATCACCGACATCAGGTTGTTGAAGTCGTGGGCAATGCCAGCCGCCAGCTGACCAACCGCCGCCAATCGTTCCTGGCGCTGGAGCTGCTGGCGCACGAACACCTCATCCGTGATGTCGCGGATCACCAGCACCCAACCGGCGGGCGCCGGAGCACGTTCGATCAGCTGCGCCAGCACCTCGAAGGTGCGTTGTCCCGCACGGACCAGATGCCCCCAACGGTCGGTCGGGGAGGTCAACAACGATGATAGCGTTCGATCACCCAACGATTTCACCTGCATGCACTCGGCGTCTCCGGTCAGCAAGCCGAGATATTGGCGAGCGCGTGGATTGGCGGCGAGCACATTGCCGGCTTCGTCGAGCAACAGCAGACCTTCGGGCACACCGTTCATTATCTGCGTCAGTTCGTCCGCTTTTTGCTGAATGCGCAGGCGGCTTGCCAGATTTTCGATGGTGACGCCCAGGGCGCGGCTGACGGCGCGCAGCGCTTCGATCTCCGCCTCCGACCAGATATATTCATCCCTGCAATGTTCAAAACCGATGAAGCCCCACCACCGGCGTTCAACAAACACCGGCACAACCATAATCGAATGAGTATCTTCATCCAGGAGCAGTCGTTTCTCCGCGTCGGGGAAATCGTTTACATTGCCGGCGATGATGTCGCCTCTTGCCAGAATATCGATCCAGCGACCAAAGCCAAGCCTGCGATAGGAGGCGCGCTGCAAGACTGGGTTGTCGATTTGTGACGCAACGCCGGGCGCACACCATTCAAAGCGCTGCGTGGTCAGCAGCTCGCCGTCCGCCCCCTCCTCGTTCTGGAAGAGATAGACCCGGCTGACATCGGCTGCTTCACCGAGCTGTTTCAAGATGTCTGGGAGGACACTCTCCAGGTTGTCAGCCTCCAGAAAGCTGCCTGCCGCAAACGAAAGCGCTTCCAACAGCGCATCGCGGCGTTGCAGTTCCTCTTCGGCGCGCTTGCGTACAGTTACATCGACGAAAATTGTTGCAAACTGTTGCGGCGCCGGCGAGAACGCCGTCACCTCGAAGTGACGGCCAAGCGGTTGTGTGAAGTGTTCAAAGTGGATCGGTTCGCGCGTGAGCGCCACGCGTCCGTAGAGTTCAATCCAATATCGCTCGGTTTGCGGCAACACTTCAAGCGCCGTGCGCCCGACAACATCGTCGGCGCGTAGACCGGTCAGGCGCTCGAAAGCCGGGTTGACGGCAAGAAAACGATAGTCTTCCGGTTCGCCTTGCGCGTTGCAAAGAATCTCGTGGAGTGCGAAGCCATCGAGCATCTCGCGGAAGAGGGTCTGATAGCGCTCCTCGCTCTGCTGACGCGCCGCCTCCGCCTCGCGCTCAGCCGTAATGTCTGCCTGATAGCCGAGAAAACGCGTCGGCGACAATCTGACCATCGCCACCGACCACCAACCGCGGCTCCCATCTTTGCGCACAAAAGGCGTTTCGTCGTAGGCGAGGCCTTCTTTCTGCACCTTTTGAAATTGGCGCAGCCCATGCTCGATTGCTTCGCGAGGCAGCAAGTCTGTAATGCTCATCGTCAGCAGTTCATCTGCCGAGTAACCGGTGATGCGGCAGGCGGAAGGGTTGACTTCGCAATATCTGCCCAGGGCGTCGAGCACGAAGACGCCGTAAGGTGCGTTGTCGACATAGCTGCGATAGCGCTCCTCGCTCACTTGCAGTGCATCGGCGGCGAGCTCGCGGCGTTTGCGTTGGCTGAGCAGTCGCCCGATGAGCATTGTTGCCAGTGGGTATATCACCAACACTGGAACCGTAATTGCACGCAACACTGATTCCACAAGCGCTGAAGGCAACGTCAGCATCAAAAGAAGCATGGCAATGTGCACGACCAGGCCAAAGAGATATAGCTCGCGCCAGGAAAGCTCGGAGAGCGCTGACTTGCGTTTCGCACGCCACCCAAGCCCAATCAGCCCGGAGACGATGATCACGAGCACGCCGGTTAACGCACCGCCGCCGCCCTGATAGAGGCGCAGGATCGCCGTGATTATCATGGCAGTCACGGTTGGGAGGAAACCGAAGAACAAACCGGAGAGGGAGAGCAGAACTGAGCGTGTGTCGAAGATGATGCCCGGAACATACTGCCAGGGAGTGAGCATCACCAATATGCCGATCAGACCGATGCCGCCGCCGATTAAGACCTGCCTGCGCCATGAAACAGTCTCGGCTAGCGAGGTGACCGCAATGTCGAACATAAACACCAGCGCAAGAAGTAGTGCGCTGTTGTAAAGCATGGGCAGTAGAATTGCGGCGTCCACCATCACCACCTCTTGACCCTATGAACAGAGTCTCGCCAGAACAAGATAGGGGGTATTGGAAGAGTATATCACGCCCTAAATTAGATTGGAACTGTCGATTTTGTTGGGTTTGGTGCGTCTTTATGCCTGTATGCGTTCGACATGCACGCCTTGCCGGCGCAAATAGCGTTCGATCTCGTCGGCTTCGGGCGCGTCGAGGAGCAGGACGCGATCGGCTGCCGCCGCCGCCGCCGGATCGCTGCCGATCTGTGGCTGTTGGCTTGCAGCCAGGTGTAACAGGTTGACAAAAGATTCGAGGGAGGTGGGGAGGGAGGAGATATAGAGATAGGTCGCACGGGTGGTCTCTGCCGAAGCATCCGGCTCGGCGGCAGGCAACGGGTGCACCGCTTCGATTTTATTGGGGCCGACTGGCTCTTGTTTACGGCGAAAACTGACGCGCATCGATTCCAATCCTGTCAGCTCGACTGTTGTCCAGACCCCCAGCCCATCCGGCTCCACCCGATAGACGCCGGGGCCGAGCGGTTTGAACTCAACGCCGAAGGCGCCCAATTCTGCTTTTGAACGCGTCGGGAGCGTGTACTCGTCCTCTTCGCCATGATAGATGTGGACGGGATGATTGGGCATCCCTTCGATCTCGACGTAGATGGCGCTGAAGCCTGGCATCGAACCTCCGCGTGTTGTTGTCACGTCCCACACGCTGATCAGCGGCGCAAAAGTGACCGACCAGCCATCGACGCCGTCCACGACCAGGTTGGGCTGCGCATAGCCGCCCTCGACAAAGAGCGAATAGACGCCCGGCGCCAAACCGTCGAACGCCACATGGCCTTCGCTATCGAGCGGCTGGCGACGTTCGTTGCCAACTGCATCCACCAGTCGCGCCGTGCGTCCTGCGCCTTCGGGCGCAATCGCCTCGATTATGCTTGCGCCGACGCTGGCGCCGTTGAGCAAGGGCGGGCGCACCTCTTCGGGCAGCGCCAGATCGACGATGACGCGGTTGCGTCCATCCAGTGCAATATCGGCGACCGTGGCGCTTTCTTCATAGCCGACGACCTGCACGGTGTAGAGTCCAGCGCTCAGCGCGTCGAAGCTATAGTCGCCGGTGGGCGACGCGCTCTGTTCGCGGCGGCCAGCGTGGTCGTCGAGCAGCGCAATGCGCAGCGGCTGGCCGCCGCGCACCCCGCGCACATGCCCGGCAATCGCCGATTCAGCAATCGGCGTCGATTCAGCGACGACGCCGCGCACAAATTCGACCAGCGGAACAGAACGCCGGTCGATGTGCACGCGCGCTTCAAGTTGCGTGGTGCGTCCATCCTCATCGGGCGCATTGTCGACGGTGACAATGTAGTGGCCCTCGTCCAGCCCGTTGATCCGACAGGCCGCCGCGCCGTATTCGGGCGCCGAGCCGGTCTCGAAGACCTCGCTGGCGCCGTCAGCGCCATGCACCTGCACTTTTAGCCCCTTGTAGCCGGGTGTGGAAACAACCAGTGCGCCAATGCCCGGTGTATTTTCCGCCACGCCAATTGTATAGCCCCAGCCGGCCTGCACCAGATCAACCGTCGCCTGATTGCGTCCGTCCAGCGTCAATTGTTCGACATGCGCACCGTCTGGATCGACGCGCAGGCTGTACTCTCCCGGCGGTAGATCGACGAAGCGATAGCTGCCATCGTCGCGCGCCATTGTCACCCACTCTTCGCCGCTCTGTTTGTGCACCAGCACCACCACTGCGCCGGCGCCGCCGCTGACATAGCCTCCGACGCTGCTTCGTCCGCTCAACTCCACAGGTGCAGGCAGCGTCAACCGCACGACCACCTCACGCTGACCGCGTTGGAGCGTGACCTCCTCGCTGAAGTTGGCTTCAGGCAGGCGCAGCACATAAACGCCGTCGGGCAGGTCGGGGAACTCGAAGATGCCGGTGCTGTCGAGCGTGGCGTGCTCCACCTCGACGCCATCGCGCTCGAGCAGCAAGGTGCGACGGCTGCCCAGATTCGCCACGCTGCCGCGCAGCGTGATGTGTGCAAGGTCTTCGCCGCGGATGCGCGCAGTCTTTGGTTCGGCTTGCAGCACGCGCACGATCGGCAACATGCCGCCCGGCCAGCGATCGCTATACCAGGCGTGACTTTCCCACCAACTGCTCGTGCTGCCCAGCCGCTCGTTGGCGATCAGCCAGAATGCGGTGCAAAAGTAGTAGTCGGGTGCATGTTTGAAGCGTTGGCTGACGCCCATCATGATGCGACACGCTTCCAGCGTCTGCGCCATGTGCAGGTCGGGCGTTGTCGCCGGGTAGCGCGGGTCACTGTCTTCGCCGACGATGTAGCCGCATTCGGTCGAAAGGATTGGAATGCTGCGCCCGAGATGTTTGCGGTTGAGCGCGTCGAAGTGTTCGTAGGCAAGCCAACAGGCGTGGTCGTCGGCGATGGTTGCGCCGGGGTTGCGGCGGTCATAGCGCAGGCGATTGACCTCCGCCAGCGTGCGCCCGCGCCAGGCGTCGGATTGCCATGGTTCGGAGGCAACGGCGCGGTAGAAACGCTCGGTGAAGGCGCCGCCTTCCTGGTTGCCGATGTCGTAGGGATAGTCAAGAGGCCGGTTCTGGGAGTAGTTGTGGATCGCCTGCCAGACGGGCCCGTCAAAAAGATCGCGGCGACCCGCGGCGACAATGCGCCCGACCAGATCCCAGCGGCTGCCGTTGGAGAGCGCAGGGATCGCCGGCATCCCCCCGCGTTCGAGAATCACTTCCAGCGCGGCGATGGTGTTCTCGACTGTCAACTCCAATCCGTTGACCGGCACGCGCCCGCCTTTCCATTCGGCGTCGACGTCCGGCTCGTTGTTGAACTCGAAGTAGCGCACACCGGCGCGGATCAGCGCATCGAGATGCACCAGCTCCTTGACGCCAAGTCGGCCAGGGTTGGGCGCCGGCCGATAGAGCCGCACGATCGGCATGATGCCCTCGGCAAGCAGCAGCTCGCAGAAATCGAGTGCGCCGTCGTGGTTGAACACCTTGACCCATTTGACGCCCATCGCTTTCAGTTCTGGAATCCAGAAGTCGCGCAGCTTTGCCATGCCGATGGCGGACGCATAGCCTACCGTCCAGTGAATGCCGATGCCAGTGTCGTTTGCCGGTCTTGGGTATTCGTTGAGTTCCATCTAGGACAATCTTGTGTGCGCTGGGAAGAAAAACAATTTGTCGTAATCAATGCTACGGCAAGGATTATAGCGCATTTGTCAAAATGATAGCAACTGTATCTGCACCGGTTTGTTTGCCCACTGGCGCAAGATCGGGTAATGTAGGATGATGCGTGGTGCGTGACGTAGACATTTGACGCAACATGCAACGCGCAACACGTAGCACGCAACACGCAAAAAGTTCGCCGAGGCAACAGAAACAACGGACGAAACGATCTATCATGGAATCAGTTCAAAACGTAGTCAATCGAGTCACCGAGAATGTGCGACAGGTGATCGTCGGCAAGGATGAGGAAGTGCGGCTGACATTGCTGGCGATGTTATGCGAAGGGCACTTGCTGATCGAAGATGTGCCCGGCGTCGGCAAGACAATGCTGGCGCGTGCGCTGGCGTTGAGCGTCGGCTGCTCTTTTCGCCGCATCCAGTTCACGCCCGACATGTTGCCGACCGACGTCACCGGCGTCAACATCTACAATCAGAAGACGCAGCAGTTCGAGTTTCGCCCCGGTCCGGTCTTTGCGCAGATCGTATTGACCGATGAGATCAACCGTGCAACGCCCAAGACGCAGTCGGCGCTGCTGGAGGCGATGGAAGAGCGGCAGGTGACGGTCGATGGCGAGACCTATCCGGTTCCACATCCTTTCCTGGTGCTCGCCACGCAGAACCCGATCGAATACGAAGGCACTTTCCCGCTGCCCGAAGCGCAAGTCGACCGCTTTATGATGCGCATCCATCTTGGCTATCCGAGCAAGGCAAACGAGATTGACGTGTTGAACCGCCAAAGCGATCATCATCCGATCCAGGACATTCACCAGGTTGTCACCGCCAATGAGCTGATCGCTGCGCAGCGTGCGATTCGCACCGTCTATGTCGATGATCTGGTCAAGAGCTACATCGTCGATCTGGTCACGACCACGCGCGACCACCCTGACGTCTATCTTGGCGCCAGCCCGCGCGGCAGCCTGGCGCTCTATCACGCCTCGCGCGCGTGGGCGGCGATCAACGGTCGCGACTACGTGCTTCCCGACGATGTCAAGCGCCTGGCGGAGCCAACGCTGGCGCATCGGCTGATTGTCAATCCTTCGGCGCGCATCAAGAATGTCACGGCGCGACAGGTGATCGAAGACACGCTGCAGCACACGGCTGTGCCGGGCGCGCGTGCGCGCGTGCGCTGAAATCGCCAGCCTCCAATCCTCTGATGCGAGATTGGAGACTGGTGATTGGAGATTGGCTTTCCATGAATTCCCGCCTGATTTTTTTGTTGCTCGGTCTTGCCGCCGCCTGGATTATCGCCTTGAACACCGGGCGTGAGCTGGCGTTCAGCCTGGCGTACCTGCTCACCGGCATCGTCGTTGGCAGCTACTGGTGGGCCTGGAATAGCGTGCGCGGGGTCGTCGCACGAAGGCGCACCAGGTCGCGGCGCAGCCAGGTTGGACAATATGTCGAGGAACAGTTCGAGGTTACGAACCGCAGCTTTCTGCCCAAACTATGGCTGGAGATCGACGACTTTTCGACGCTGCCCTGGCACAGCGCCAGCCGCGTCGTCAGCGCAGTGCGGCGCAACGGCACGCAGCGTTGGCTGGTCAAAACGCTCTGTATGCAGCGCGGGCATTTTCGCCTCGGCCCGGTGACATTGCGCAGCGGCGATCCACTCGGCATTTTCCGACGCGAACGCCCACTTTCCGGCACCGGCTATGTGATCGTTTACCCGCCGACAGTCGAGATCACCTCGTTCGAGCCGTCCGTCTCTGAGCTATCTGGTGGGGAAGCGCGCCATCGCCGCACCTATCAGGTCACGTCGAGCGTGGCCGGCATTCGCGACTATGTGACCGGCGACAGTTTCAACCGCATTCACTGGCCCACAACGGCGCGGCTGCGCCGCCTGATGGTCAAGGAGTTTGAGCTGGATCCGACTGCCGATGTCTGGATTTACCTGGACTTGTGCAGCAGCGCCGCCGCTGCGCTGCCGTGGACGCCGCGCCCGCCCGAATCACCGATCTTCAGCAGCCGCCCGCGTCGTAAGACCGGCGTGGAACTCCCACCTTCGACGACCGAATATGGGGTGACGATTGCGGCAAGCCTGGCGCGCTACTTTATCCTGCGCAACCGCGCCGTGGGCATGAACAGTCGCGGGCGCACACGCGAGTTCGTGCAGTCCGATCGGGGTGAGCGCCAGCTTCATAAGTTCTTCGAGGCGTTGGCGGTGGTCGAGGCGGTGGGTGATCTGCCCTTCGCCGATCTCGTGGCGACCGACGGCATTCGGCTGAATCGCAACGACACCTTGATCGCGGTCACACCTGACGCCGACCCATCCTGGGTGGCTGCGTTGCAGATGTTGCAACGTCGCGGCGTCAACAGCGTCGTGGTCTTGATCGATGCAAACACCTTTGGCTCGCAACGCACCTATGACCGCGTGCAGGCTGAATTGTTGGCTTCGGGCATACCGCTTTATTGTATCCGTCGCGACGACGATTTGAGCACTGTGCTGTCGGCGCCGCTTCATCAAGAAACGCGCTGATACGATGACAAATCGCGTAGATGTCGATGCCGCTTCGCCGGTTTCGCCCCGATTTGGCATGATCGATCTTGCTCTGCTTTCCATGACGATGATCTGGGGCTTGAATGCCGTGATCGTCAAGGCGACCTACGCGCAGATTCCGCCGATGGCGTTCATGACATTGCGCTTCGTCATCGCCGGCGCGCTGTTGCTGGCGGTGTTGTGGCGAGCGGAGCGCAGCTTGCGTTTGCCGCGCCGCGAGTGGATTGCCTTCATTGCAGCGGGCATGGTCGGCACTGGTTTCTACCAGCCCCTCTTTTTGACCGGCTTGTCGATGACGACCGCTTCGGCGACGTCGCTGATCATTGCCACCTCGCCCGCATTCGTGGCGCTGATCAATCGCATGTTGGGACGTGAGCTTCTGCCGCCGCGCGCGTGGCTCGGGATCGTGTTGACCTTCATCGGCGTCGCATTGATCATCCAGGGTGGTGAGGGCGTCGCCCTCAATTCGCAGGCGCTGTGGGGCGATCTCCTGGTGCTGATCGGCTCGTTCTTGTGGGCGCTTTATGCCGTGTTGGCCGCGCCGCTGATGGCAAGTTACACGCCGCTGCGCGTCACCGCCATGACCACATCGCTTGGCGCTGCGCCGTTGATCGTGGTCGGCGCACCGGCGGCGGTTGGGCTGGATTGGAGTCAGGTCAACGGGTGGGGATGGAGTGGAATCCTCTATTCCGCCGTCTTTGGGATCGTCGTCGGTTATATCATCTGGAATAACGGCGTCAAGAAGATCGGTGGAGCGCGAACGGCGCTTTACACCAACCTGATCCCGGTGGTTGGCGCCATCGGGGCAGCGATCTTTCTGGGCGAGGCGCTGACGCCGCTCAAGATCGCCGGGGCGGTGGTGATCTTTGTGGGGCTGCATCTGGCGCGAACAGCGCGGATGAGATAAGAATGAGGGTGTTGACAAGTTCTCTTCCCTCGCAAGCCGCCTTTTGCAACCCTTCAAATCTTCGCCTGCGCCAGGACCTCCGCCTGGATTTCGAATAGCTGGCGGATGCCGTGCTCTGCCAGCAGCAACATGGCGTTGAGCGCGCCGCGGCTGAAGGGTTCGCCTTCGGCTGTGCCTTGCACTTCGACAAAGCGTCCGTCCGAGGTCATCACAACATTCATGTCGACGTCGGCTTTTTGATCCATCGAATAGTTGAGGTCGAGCACCGCCTTGCCGTTGACGATGCCGACGCTGACTGCGGCGACTGCCTGCGTCAGCACGCCCGGCCCGATCACCTTGCGCTTTTCCAACCGCTTGATCGCCAACGCCAACGCCACATAGCCGCCCGTGATCGACGCAGTGCGCGTGCCGCCGTCCGCCTGGATCACGTCGCAATCCACCACGATCTGACGTTCGCCCAACCGCGAGAGATCGACCGCAGCGCGCAGACTGCGCGCGATCAGTCGCTGGATTTCCTGCGTGCGTCCCTTTGGATACTGGATTTCACGCTGGTTGCGCTGTTCGGTGGCGCGCGGCAACATAGCATATTCCGCCGTCACCCATCCTTGTTTTTGGCGTGAGTTCATCAGCCAGCGCGGCAGATTCTCCTCGACCGTGGCGTTGCACAGCACGCGCGTGTTGCCCATACTGATCAACACCGAGCCTTCTGGATAAATGACATAATCCAGTTCCATCTTGACGGGGCGTAGCTGATCCAGTTCGCGGGTGACAGTCAAGGGAGCATCCTTTCTATAGGGCAACGCTTTGTCGCAAAAAACGACCCTTCCTTGATGGAAGGGTCGTCAGGTGGACCTAAAGGGACTTGAACCCTTGACCTCTACAATGCCATTGTAGCGCTCTCCCAACTGAGCTATAGGCCCTTGTATTATGCAAATTATACTGTATGACCCCGATAGCTCCAAAATTTTCTCATACTATCAGGCAGCCTGTTCAGCCGTGTGGACCAGAGGGGACTTGAACCCCTGACCTCTACAGTGCGATTGTAGCGCTCTCCCAACTGAGCTACTGGCCCGGAAGGTCATCAACAACAAAAGTATAACAGACGGGGCGCGCGCGGTCAAATCCGGGCGAGTTTGAGGGGAATTGCAATTCATGGATCACGCAGGCTTGTAATCTGCGTTGAAACAATGGCGTGTGCTCCTTCGTCACCAATGCTGAAGTCGCAGCATAAAACAGGCTGTGCGGCAGGACACAGATGCTGTGTTGCTTGGATTGCTGCAACAGGTGTGCGTCAGGAGTACAGTCCAAACCAGGACAACAGGCCAGGACAACAGGGACGGATGCTTGCCAGCGTAGGAATTCAGTCTGACTTGCTTGTCGAAACGGTCAAGCAAACGCTGCATAGGCTGGCTAGAATGAGATCAGGTCGCAGAAAGACTATGCACATCCGAAAGGAAAGGGGCCAATCATGATTCGCAGAGTGTTTATTATCGCCACAACCGCTATCTTGATCCTGGCTGTGTTTGCCGGCGTCGTCAGCGCGCTGGACACGCGTCAACCGACGGTCGTCAAGGCAAACCTTGCGAATGTGCGCGCCTATGCCGCCGCCAGCCAGCCGTCGGGCGTTAGCTACGCCATCGACGCCGGTGAACTCTTTGCCGGGCGTCCAGGCGAGTGGCGCAAAGTCGACCTGCCCGCAGGCGTGATCGCCGGTGCAGTGGCGCTCGATAGCAGTCGCCCCGGCGTTGTCTATGTCGGCGCTGCCAACGAGCTGGCCGTCTATCGGCTGGACGCCAAAGGCGGGCTGTTGCGTGCACCGCTGAGCAATGACTATGTGGGCGGCGTCACCAGCCTGGGCATCGACAAAGCCAACCGCCTGCTCTTTGTCGGCACCGACACCGCCGGCGTCTTTCGCCTGCGCGATGTCGGGTCGAGCATGATCGCCGGCGGCCACACGATGATGAATGAGCCGATTCTCCAGATCGCCGCCGACAGCGTTGGCGCCGGGCTGGTCTTTGCCCGCACGCCAGGCGCACTGTATCGCGGCGATGAGCTTGGGATGCGCTGGAGCAAAGTTGACAACCTGGGCAGCGCGCCGACCGCGCTGGCGATCGTCAACCGCTATCCGGCCACGGTCTATGTTGGCACGCTCGATCGCGGCCTGCTTACCAGCCAGGATGGGCTGACCTGGAGCATGGCGAACGACGGGCTGCGTTTTACGCCTGGCTCGCGGCTGGCGGTGGACGCCATCGCCGCCGACCCGGCGCAACTGGACGTGCTCTATGTGGCGACCAGCTACCTGTTGGGCAGCACGACGGTGCACCATTCGCCGGTCGGTGTGAGCATGACGACCGACGGCGGTGCAACCTGGCAGCCGCTCGCTGCGGTCACTACAGCGCCTGTCGCCGAGCTGTTGCCGCTGGCCGGACAGACCGGCGCCGTCTATGCGTTGACGATGAGCAGCCGCCAGCCGCTGGCGTTGGGCGCCGCTCCGGTCATCGCCGACGAAGCGCCCGCAGTGAGCGCCGCACCGGTCGCCACTGTCGCCTGGACGGCAATTACGGCCTGGATCGTGGCGGGGCTGGCTGCGCTGGCGCTGCTCTACGCCCTGACGACCGGCCGTCTTGCCGGCAGCGCGCCGACGACCGTTCCGCTGGCGATGCGTCGTCACTCGATCAGCCATCGCTGATCCAACCGGCTTGCCGGCGCATTGCGCGCCTCATCACCGTTTGCAACGCCGCCTCTTCTGCACAGAAGAGGCGGCGTTTTTACAAATGTGAGCCTATCAATGCTCATCACGAAGCTGACTCAGCGCGTGCAGCAGCTCACGATTTAGTTGAGACGTGGTCATAAATCGAAAAGTGGGAAAAGCCGCACCCTGAAGTAGTCAAAGTGCGGCTACCTCCGTAGCATAGTAGTTGCGAAACCGGTCTACACCAGGAGGCAACGACATGCTACATCGA
>BOKO01000017.1 GCA_016861025.1 Chloroflexota bacterium | reverse complement strand
ACTTATCGTGCTTGGCGCCGTCTTGCTGTATCAAGTCGTTTTGCTCTACCAGATCCAACATCAGAGACCTGTCGGCGTCGGCATTAAGCCTCTTCTGAGGGCCGCATGATTTATGACCACGTCTCAACTAGCCAACAGCGCGCTCATCTTCGCCGGAAGCGCCGAAGTTGCTGGCGCCGCACCGGACGACCCTGACGATGAAGTTGTGCTTGCATGTGCTATCGATGGCCGTGCAGACCTGATTGTCACCGGCGACCATCACCTGTTGGGCTTGGGCGAGTTTCGGGGCATCCCGATCGTGCCCGTGCGTCAGTTGCTAGAGCGTCTTGCTGATCAGGACGCAGCGCAACCAAACCGGTAAGCCAGCGGCGCGGTCTATAATTCGATTGCCTTCCCGCTATCACTAACCTTTTAACGGGAAGTATGCTTCCCCAACGTCAACATCCCTCCATGCCTACCAACAATCTTGTCAAAACGAACTCACAACATGAGAATGACACACTACCTGCGGAGGAAAACCCAAAGCAATTTAATTGTTTGCCTCACCGTCCCGTTTCAAGTGTAAGGAGCATAGTTGTCATGCCATATGGAATCGAATCCGTCACCGTGATCGGCGCGGGGACGATGGGAGCAGCCATCGCCGGGCACCTGGCGAACGCCGGCATCCGGTCGTGGCTGCTGGACATTGTCCCAACGGAGCTGACCGCTGAGGAGCAGGCGGCAGGCTTGACGCTCGCCGACCGCAAGGTGCGCAACCGCATCGTCCAGGCTGGCTACGATCGCATGGTCAAAGCCAAGCCCGCCAATTTGTATACGCAGAGCGCTGCTTCGCTCATCACGATTGGCAACCTCGAAGATGACTTCGACGCCGCCGTCAGCGCCAGCGACTGGATCATCGAGGCGATCATCGAACGCCCGGAGCCAAAGCAGCAGCTCATGGCGCGTATCGATAAGGCCGCCCGTCCCGCCGCCATCATCAGCAGCAACACCTCCGGCATCCCGATTCACATCATCGCCGAAGGCCGCACGCCGGAGTTCAAGCGCCGCTTTTTGGGCACGCACTTCTTCAACCCGCCGCGCTATCTGCACCTGCTCGAAATCATCCCGACGCCCGACACTGATCCCGCTGTTGTTAGCCGCATGAAGGATTTTGCCGAGAATGTGTTGGGCAAGGGCGTGGTTGTCTGCAAAGATACGCCCAACTTCGTCGCCAACCGCATGATCAGCTTCATCCAGAGCGACATCATGGAGTTCGCCATCGAGAACGGCTACACGGTGGAGGCGGTCGATGCGTTGACGGGGCCGCTGCTCGGTCGCCCCAAGACCGGCACCTTCCGCCTCAATGACATCGTCGGCATCGACGTGATGGCGCTTGTCGGCGGCAACCTCTACGACCTGATCCCCGACGACGAGGATCGCGAGATTTTGCGCGGCGAGTACGGCTCGGCGGTGATGAAGCTGCTGATCGACAACAAACTGCTCGGAAGCAAGACCGGTCAGGGCTTCTACAAGACCGTTGTCGACGAGAAGGGCAAGAAATCTTTCTGGGGGCTTGACCTGCAGACTGCGGCTGAAGATGGCAAGCTGGAGTATGTTCCTCCCAAAAAGCCCAAATGGAGCAGCGTCGGCGATGCGCGCAACCTGCCGTTGGCTGACCGGCTCAAGGCGCTGGTCAACGCCGATGACGAAGCAGGGGAACTGATCTGGCATACACTCTCGCGCACAATGGCGTACGCCTCCAAGCGTATACCGGAGATCGCCGACAGCCTGGTCGATATCGATAACGCCATGAAGTGGGGCTTTGCCTGGGAGATGGGGCCGTTCGAGACATGGGACGAACTTGGCGTCAGGGAAACGGTCGCCCGGCTCGAAGGCGAAGGCGTCAGCGTGGCGCCATGGGTCAAGCAGATGCTGGCGGCGGGCAAGGAGACTTTCTACACCTACGCCAATGGCAGGCAGATGGTCTATGATCCGGCGCGCAAGGAGTATGTCGAAGTTGCACGCAGCCCCAAGGCGGTGAGCATCAAGGACATCCGCCGCACGCGCAAGGAGCTGGCGGGCAACGAAATGGCGAGCCTGTGGGACATCGGCGACGGCGTGATGTTGCTGGAGTGGCACACACGCGTCAACGCGCTCGACGGCCCCATGTTCGACATCATGCAGGAGGCGATCGAGCGGCTGCACGGCAATGCCAGCGGACTGGTCATCGCCAACGACGGCAAGAACTTCGCTGTCGGCGCCAACATCTTCGCCATGCTGCTCGCCGTGCAGAGCCAAATGTGGAGCGAGCTGGAGATGATGATCAAGTTCGGCCAGGATGCGTTCATGGGCTTTCGCACCGCGCCCAAGCCGGTTGTCGCCGCGCCGCATCAGATGGCGCTGGGCGGCGGCTGTGAAATCTGCCTGGCTGCGGATCGCATCGTCGCCGACGCTGAAACCTACATCGGCCTGGTCGAGGTCGGCATCGGCGTCATCCCCGGCTGGGGCGGCTGCAAGGAGATGGTGCGCCGCCACGTCAGCCCGCACATGAACGCCACCAACGTCAACCCAACACCTTACCTGCGCAAGGTCTTCGAGACGGTGGGCTTTGCCAAGGTGTCGACCTCTGGAGAGGAAGCGCGCGAACTGGGTTTCCTGGCGCCCACCGACCGCGTCGTGCTCAACAGCGACCATCGTATCGCCGAAGCCAAGCAGGCGGTGCTCGCCATGAACGACGCCGGCTACCGCGCGCCAAATGTCAAAGGCAACGTCTATGCCGCCGGGCGCGATGTGGTGGCCGCGGTCAATGTCGAGGTTTACGGCATGATCCAGGCCGGCTACATCAGTGAATACGACGGCGTTGTGGCGCGCAAGCTCGGCTACGTGCTGGCCGGCGGCGACCTGAGCCAGGGACAGTGGATGGACGAGCAATACTTCCTCGACCTGGAGCGCGAAGCCTTCCTCAGCCTGGTTGGCGAGAAGAAGACGCAGGATCGCATCCAGTATATGTTGGAAAACAACAAGCCGCTGCGCAACTAAGGAGAGAATCATGCGAAATGCTGTAATTGTTGCCGCCGCACGCACGGCGGTGGGGAAGGCGCCGAAAGGCACGCTGCGCACGACGCGGCCGGATGAGATGGCGGCGGCGGTGGTCAATGCAGTCGTCGAGCGCGCCGGGATCGACAAAAACGAAGTGGAAGATATCGTGCTCGGCTGCGCCTTTCCCGAGGCGGAGCAGGGTATGAATATGGCGCGCATCGTGGCGCTGCGCGCCGGTATGCCGGTCACGACCGCCGGGCAGACGGTCAACCGCTTCTGCTCCAGCGGCTTGCAGACGATTGCCACCGCCGCCCAGCAGATCATGGCGGGCATGGGCGACGTGATCATCGCTGGCGGCGCCGAGAGCATGTCGATGGTGCCGATGATCGGCAACAAATTCGTCCCTAATCCTTATCTCGCCAGCGAATATCCCGGCGTCTACCTGGGTATGGGACTTACCGCCGAGAATGTGGCGCGGCAATACGAGATCACCCGTGAAGATCAAGACGCCTTTGCGCTACGCAGCCATCAACGCGCGGCTGCAGCGCAGGCGGCTGGCAAATTCGACGCCGAGATCGTGCCGCTGGAAGTGGTCATGAAGGTGGGTGAAGGCAGCGAAGTCAAGGAAATCCGCACCGTCTTTCAGCAGGACGAAGGCGTGCGTCGCGACACCAGCCTCGAAGCGCTGGCAAAGCTCAAGCCCGCTTTCGCCATGAACGGCACCGTCACTGCTGGCAACAGCTCGCAGACCAGCGACGGCGCAGCCGCACTGCTGCTCATGAGTGAAGAGAAGGCGAAGGCGCTCGGTCTCAAGCCGCTGGCGCGCTTCGTCAGCTTTGCCGTCGGCGGCGTCCCACCAGAGGTGATGGGCATCGGGCCGGTGGCGGCGGTGCCTAAGGCGCTCAAGTACGCAGGCATGGCGCTGAAGGACATCGACCTGATCGAACTCAACGAAGCCTTTGCAGCGCAGGGGCTGGCTGTGGTGCGCGAGCTGGGCATGGACGAAGAGAAAGTCAACGTCAACGGCGGCGCCATTGCGTTGGGGCATCCGCTCGGCTGCACCGGCGCCAAGCTCACCGTACAGATCATCCACGAGCTGCAGCGCCAGGGCAAGGAGATCGGCCTGGTGACGATGTGCATCGGCGGCGGCATGGGTGCGGCAGGGATTATTCAGATGGTGAATTGAGGCGAATCGACGAGCTGCGAGGGATGACGACTTCTTGCCTCGATTCGCCAAAATTCTGACGCGCGACAATACGAACGTTCCTCTGGATCATCGGCTCTGGCGTAGCATTACGCCAGAGCCGATGATCTGCTTTACCCTGGACGTGAAGCGACATCCCAATCATTATCTCAAGTTGATCTAACCCTATTCAACACATCCGACCACGATCTGTTCGACGCGTTCTTCGTGCCTGCGCTGCGTCATGCCTTTCCTGTGATTGCGGGTGCACTTCAAGTTGGGGCATCCTTCGTAGGTCATCGCCTCTGGCGTGACATGGCAGCCCCTCACGCCGGAGGCGATGACCTACGAGACGAACTCTTACCCCAAATGTGAAGTAGAACCTAACTGCAGTTCGTTAGGTCAATACTACAAAATTGTTGTATGGTGATGTGAGTTTCAGGAGTTGTATGTGGAGGTTACTGTTGAACTATGTGAGACGCAGAAGATTCCAGAAAAGGCGTTGGTCATTGCCCGGCGACGCATGGCTGACTATCAGCAGCGTACGGCGTTACGTGGAAGCGTTGGGCGCCAGCTTGCAGATCATCATTGTGCCCGACGCCCATGCCGTTGACAACCCGATTGGGCTTCCTCCAAAAGGCTTGCGGACGACGGTTGACGCCTGGCAGGGAGACGTTTTTGTGCGGGAACCACAAGAAGAGTACACAATCCACGATCCTTCGACCTGAGACGCAACGAACCGATCACGTATGACAACAGCAGCCGGGTTCAACTTTTGACAGACTTGGACAGGACAAAACGGTCACGTAAGTCTATTTTTCCTGCCTGTTTCCCTATGCTATACTTCCACTAGGCCGGAGCAGTGACCCCGGCGCCAACTGTCACCCAAGCTGAGCAACCCGGATGAGCCTGCGTACACTGGAGCTGCCGCTCCTGCTCAACACATCCGACCATGACCTGTTCCGGGACTTCTTCGTGCCCGCGCTGTGCCATGCCTTTCGCTATGACCGCAGCGTGGGCTATTTTGCGTCGGGGTGGCCGTGGCTGGCTGCGTAAGGCGTACGCCATGACAGAACCACAAGTCGACTATGGCTGATTTGAGTCATTATGTTCAGCGATTCGCTAAGCTCCGTCGCGATCCTGCCAAAGGCTGGCCCACCGTCACGCGCGGCAAATCTCCCTACAAACCGCTGCTGCTCCTTGCCGTGCTTGACCAGTTCGAGCAAGGCCAGATCACACGCAACCTGATCGAGTTGTCGCCCGACCTGGGTAACCTGTTCGATCTCTATTGCGCCACCGTGCTGCCGGAAGGAATGACCTGTAACATCGCCATGCCATTCTTCCACATGCAGGGCGAAGGCTTCTGGCATCTCGTCCCGCTGCCCGGCAAAGAGGCGTTCGTCGCTTCGGGCCGACGGCTGATCACCGAGAGCCAGTTGGCCAACAACGTGGCCGGCGCGCGGCTGGACGATGACCTGTTCGCCCTGCTCACCGTCAAAGAGCACCGCGACGTGCTGCGCGCCGCCCTGATCGACGCCCACTTTGACGAACAGACGCAGCCTTTGCTCTGGCAGCGCTATGCCACGAACCAGGAAGCCTTTCTGTACAGCAGTGAACTGCTGGCCCAGGCACGCCGCCAACTCAAGGAGTTGCAGTTGCCCGACGCCGAAACCAGCTACACCCGCGAAGCACGCGACCAGGGCTTCCGCCGCGCCGTCGTCGTCGCTTACAATCATCGCTGCGCGTGCTGCGGTCTGCGCATCGTCACGCCGGGCGGCCACACCGCAGTGGAGGCCGCGCACATCGTGCCCTGGCACAGGACGCGCAACGACCACCCTACCAACGGTCTGGCGCTCTGCCGCCTGTGCCACTGGTCGTTTGACGAAGGGCTGATGAGCGTCAATACCAATTATCGGGTGCTCTTATCGCCGCAACTCACATCTCACGGCAACATGCCTGGTTTTCTTTCCATGTTGGCTGGCCGTGAAATCTGGCTGCCGCAAGAGGATGTATTGTACCCAGATCCGGCTAGTCTGGACTGGCGCAACGATAACATCTTTCGTAAGGTTTAGCGACTGAGCAGCTTTTCACCCTCTTTCTCCTTTTCGATCAATGACAGCCCCAAAGCCTGCTTGAGATAATTTGCTGTCAACTGAATGCTCAAATGCTGTTTGCTCATGCGTCCTTGCAGCATGGCTCGCCCCTCCCAAGCTGGGTTTTTCCGTGACCAATCCAGCGTTGCCCAGGGAGCCAGTTTCGTTTGCCAATCGTCGGGGAATGCGGCGATCAGTGCAGCGCCTGCGCGGCCGATGGCGAGTAACGTTACGCTATGCACATGCACATAATGAGGGCGAAGTAATGCAGGTGATACATCGCCATTGATCACGCTGCGCCATTCTGGAATCAGTCTGCCGAGCAAGGTCCAGAACTTTAGTGCCAGTTCGGTCTGCGCCTCCGAAATGGCTTCCTGATCACCGACGTTCAATAGCGCCTGCGTAGCCTGAAATACAGCGTTGATGGTAAAAAGTGCAACCGAGCGATTCGAGATCGTGGTGTGCTCATAGTCGACGCGTCCTCGGAAGATCGGTGCTTCTTCGGCAATGCGACGCACAACCGCTGCCAGCGGCTTCGCTAGGTCTTGTGCGATACGACGCGAGGCATTGCTTTGTACATAACCCTGATTGAGTGCTGTGAAAACTGCGGGCGAACGCTTCAGTTCAGGGTCGGGAATCAGCATGATGGCAATGGTATTTTCATCTAGCCCCAGCGTGCTGGTAAGCAATTGCTCGATAGCGGCGCGGCGATGCTGACCATCTTGTACGAACAGTTTCGCTCGCAGCGGAATCTTGACTGTGCCGATTTCCGGAAACGCATCGTTGGCTGGCGCGAAGTCGACCTCCGTTGCCACCGTTGCCACGAGCGGCGCCAACACATAGTCCGCCGGATGGCTTTGGATGAACTGTGCAAGTTTTTCGACCTTGCTCGGGTCGAGCGATGGGCGCGGCGGCCAGTTTGGCGGCGCCTGTACGCCATCGAACAGAAAGATACGCGGCGCCAGATACAGCGGGCAAAGTATGAGGTAGTAATCATGTTCGCCTTGGCGCCCGCGCAAGGCGGGAAAGGTGTAGTAACTGTTGTTCATGCGATCACTCCTGAAAGTTCGTGAGTTGCGGCAGATGCGCGCAAGTGATTAGCACCTACAATAATCAGCCTTGCTGCTAGGCAGCATTACCTCCGGCACTTGCAGATCTACCGGTGTGGTGGCGTTGTAGTCCAGATAGATGCGCTGGTTGGTCATGGTGTAATCCCCTCCCCTGCCTGCTCATAGACCGCCCGCGGCAGTAACAGCGCCAGGTCTTTGAGGTCGCGCACACGTTTGTAGAGCAACAGCACGCCACGGTTGATGTGCGCCTTGAACTGAACCTCCAGATGCTCCTCGCCCAGACCATCGCGGTGGCAGCGTTCACGCAGCAGCGCGACAAACAGGCTGTCCCACGGCCCGGTCAGCGTGTGGCGGTCGATCTCGCGGTCGCTCTCACGGCCATAGTCAGCCGGGTTGGGCACGCTGGGGTCGTTCAGCGAGAGACAGAAACCGATGCGACAGAGAATATTCGGCGTCAGACCGGTGCGCCCTTTGAGCTGGCTCAGCCGCTGCGAGGCTTCCTCGCTGACGCGCAGACGGGTCAGTTTCATTGTTCCTCAAACAAGGTCAAGTTCGGCGTCACCACTTGCGGCGTTTCGACGTGGTGAGCGGTGGCGCCAGTGGTCGGGTCATACTCCATGTGATAGATGCGCGCAATCGCTGGCGCCAGCCGCTTCTGCGCAGCGGCGTCGATCTCGGCGTCGGTGGCGAGCACGATCACCTGATGGCTGGCGTGGGGCAGAAAGTCGTGCACCATGCTCTTGCGGTGCTGGCTGTCCAGGCGGCTGAGCGGCGTGTCGATAATCACCGGCGTGGCGCGTTCCGACAGTTCGCGCAGCGCCCATAGCAGGGCAATTGCCAGTAGCTGGTTCTCGCCTGCGGAAAGGTGGGCGCGGCTGAAGGTGTGTCCAGCGCGGTGCAGCGTCAGCGCAAAAGTAGCCGGATCGACCTCGATGCGATCGAGAAAGCTATGTTTACGACACAACTGGTTGAAGTGGCTGACCAGCGACTGTTCGAGTAGCGCCAGCTTGCGTTGCGTCAGCGCAGCTTTGTAATCGTCGAGTACGCGCTGTGTGCGTGCGGCCAGATCGGCGCGGCGTAGGGCGGATTCACGCTGCTCGATGGCGGCGCGGGCGCGCCGCAGGGTATAGCCGTTCTGTTCGAGGCTGATCTCGACGCTGCGCAACGCTTCAGCGAGCGCCGCCTGCTGCTGCTCCACCCCGCCCAACTGACGCAGCAATCTGTGCAGTTCGTCGACCAGCGGCGCCAACACCTCGTCGGCGGGCACGCGTTGCAAGTCGGCTTCGATTGCGCTGCGTTCGGTTTGCAGCGCGCCAATAGTCTGCGTGATGCGACTGAATGCCAACGGCGCCTCGCCGAGTGCATGCTCGATCCACTGCGTAAGCTGGGCGCGCTGTCGGTCGGAAACGTGCAAGATCACTTCACTGGCGGGAATGTCGGGGCCGAGTGTGGCGTTGCGCAGGCTGGTGAGAATATCGCGCAGAATTCGCCGACGCTGCGTATCTTCCAGCGTGATCGTTTCGTCGCTCCAAATGGCCTCATCGCCAATCATCCCGAGCACCACCTGCTCCTGGCGGGCAAGCATCTCGCGCACTGCGGTCTGTTCGTGGTAGGCGCGTTCCAGATCAAGCCGGGTTTGCACAGCGCGCAGCATGTCTGGCGCAAATGCAAAGGGCAACAGCCCGCTGCTCATTTCGACTGCTTGTCGGCGCAGCCCCTCGATCTCGGCGTCGATGTGCGCCTGTCGCGTTTGTAGCTCCTGGCGACGGCTGGCATAGGAGCCACCCTCGGCGGCAATCTGCGCTTCCTGGGTAGCAATGCACTGGCGCAGCCGTGCGTGCTCATGCTCCAATGTGCGCACCTGCGCCATAAGGTCGGCGCGGCGTTCCTCCAGTTGCTGCTGCTGCGCCAGTGCCTGCTCCAGATCGTGGTGGGCGCCGTTGCGCCCGCCCTCGGCGCTGTGCCGTGCCAGGTGGACATCCAGGTCGCGCTGAAGTTGGTCGACCAACTTCAACCCAAGCAGTGCATTGACGGTGTCAGCCAGCAGCGTCTGGTCGGTGCTCTCTTTTGCCAGCGCCAAAATCTTCTCGCCGTCGAAGAAGAAGATATCCGCCAACCCTGGCGGCGCCAGCTCGCGCAACAGCGTTTCGCATTCCTCCGGTGTGAGGGCGTCGAGCAGCACGCCATCCTCCCACACCAGCAATTCGTGCTGTACACGACGATTGCGCACCGACCACGCTCGCCGCACGCGGTAGCACTGCCGCCTGCCCGCTGCCGTGAAATCGAAGCTCAACTCGACCGCTGTCTCTGGGGGGGCGCTGGTGTGTCGGGTGTGGTGTGCACTGGTGCGATGGATGCGCTGTTCAAGCCAGCTTTCATATTCCTGTTGGCTGACGCGGCTGCCTAACGCCAGCGGCCCGTGCAGACAAAGTCGGACACCCTCAACAAAGGTTGTTTTGCCGACGCCATTCTTGCCGCTGAAGAGCACAATCGGGCGTACAAAGGGGCCAGTATTGTCCGGCGTCAGGTCGAACGTGTGCACACCGCCGTAGATGCCAAAGTTCTCAAAGGTCACACTGCGTAGCAGCATAGGGTTCCATGCTTCTGAGTTCGGACGCTCCAGAAAGGTTGCGCTGCGCGTCAGCCAACACCTGATCGAGCGAACGCCAATCTTCGTGCAGCGTCTTCTCGATAGCACGGTGGATGGTGGCGCGGCGTCGCATCCCGTAGTGTTGCCATTCCACATCGATCAGTTTCTGCACCAGGCGCAGTGGCACCCCGTGCGCAGCGCTCACTTCCGCTAAAATTTCGGCTTCGATGGCGCCCGGCGTGGGCACGTCGTTGATCTCCCAACTCAGTGTGCGACCAGTAACTGCTGTGTAAATTGCGGGCAGCGAATCCTCCCAGTCCTGGCGTTCCATGATCCAGAGGCGGCGAATCTCGCGCAGTTCGTCCTGGCTGATGAGCTGAAAGCCAGGATCGTACTGCTGAATCGCCTTTTCCGTCTCAAGCAGACGACGCAGCATCTCTTGAGAAAAGCGCAACGTGTAGGTGCGATAGAGCACACCGCCCTCTTTGTTGGTCTTGATGCGCCCGTCGCGCCCTCGGTACTCTCGCTGCGCCGGTTTGTTAGCCGGGTCCTGCGTCTCCGCCAGCCAGTCACGGAACTCCAGCAGCGGGATCATCCATTCCTCACCATTGTCGATCATTGCTTCCATCGAGCGGTCGCGCTCCACCACCGTACAGACCCAGCAGCCAAAACGGCTATTGCCACACGAAGAGGTGCTGGCGTCGATGACCAGCGGGCATTCGCCCGACTGCGCCGAGCGGTAGAGTGCAGCCAGTTGGCGATTGTCCGACCCCCATGGCGACTTGCTCTGGGTGAGATAAGTCCACACATCATTGGTCGTGAAGTGCTCGATGGGCATGTAGACCCAGGCGCCCGGCAACTGTCCGTGGCGCGCCAGCTTGTAACCGGAGACGCGGTGCATGTTCATCACCTGGTCGCGCGTGGCGCTCTCACCGCGCCGGACACCCAACACCAGGATTATCTCGCCGTGCTCAGCCACCTGCTCCAGAATGAAACGATTGGAAGCGCGAATCTTGAGCCGCTCGGTGCACCAGCGGAAGTTGTCGTTTGGCGCCGGGTAGCCACGCCCAATCAGATTCACCCAGAAGGTGTCATCGAGCGTTGGCGTCAATTTGCGCGCCGTCACTGGCATCTGCTGTGCGGCAGCAGCCAGGTTGATGCGGTCAAGCGCCTCGTTGATGTAGTCGACGATCACCGGCGTCTCGACCAGCGTGTCGGAAGAAATGACATGCACTGGTCTGGTGCGCTCTTCCGGTGGCAGTCCGGCAAGCGCCAGCCAGACGAGTTGTAGCGCAGTTGTCGAATCCTTACCGCCACTATAGCCGATCACCCATGGGAAATCATGTTGGCGGTAGACCTGGCGGATTTCCTCCAGGACTGCCGGAATCGTATCGAGTGCAGCATAAGGCAGTTCAGGTGCAGCCATGATCAGTCAACTTCTGTACGTTGTCCGTTCTGATACGTCATTAACTTCATCGAAGCCTATCGTAACGCATGATGGCACAAAACCCGCTATTGGAAATACAAACAAATGGATACGGAAGTATATAGTATTTTCTGCTATTCAGAAAACATTTGTGTTGGTATCGAACCGTGTCATTCCTGGGCACGATAATTGGCAGCGAAGTTGATGAAAGTCACTTCGAGTGGATCGATGATCGGTTGTGGTAGCTGCAGGAGGTTATGACAGGTTGATTGCAGAAGTACAGGTGTTGGAGTAATTGACAACACACAACGCAGTTGCTAACATGTTTATATGAAGGCTATGTTACTGGTTCGCCGGCGCGTTGTCCTTGCCCTGAATGCCTTTGTGGAGATCGTGATCTGGCAAGTTCCCGAACCGGTGCCGCCATCGCATCATCCCTTCAAGTATCGACTTGCGTATGTAGTAGACGGCAGGTGTGTGCTGCGCTACGACAACGAACGTGGCAAAGGCGATCACCGGCATATTGGTTCCAATGAATCGCCGTATCCATTTTCAACGCCGGAGCGCCTGATGGCCGACTTCCATGCCGACATCAAAAGGTGGAACGATGAACACCGTGATTCTTGACGTACAATCTCTGGATGAAACGCTGAACGAAAGCGCGTTCGCCATGAAGACTGGCCTGGCGGAACAAGAGGCGCGCATCAGCTTTGCAACGCCGGAACTGTTGTGGCAGGTGCTTACTGCGAAGCGCTGGGCGTTGCTCAAGACAATGTGCGGCGCTGGACCGATGTCGATCCGCGAGGCGGCGCGCCGCACCCACCGCGATGTGAAGGCAGTGCATGGCGATGTTACGGCGCTGCTCAATGCTGGCATTCTCACCCGTCGCGCCAATGGTCAGATCGAGTTCCCCTTCGATGCCGTCAAGGTGGAGTTTGTGCTGCAGGCTGCATAGGCGCTCACAGCCCAATTGTACGAAACTTCATTTACAACCTTCCCCACCTGGTGTACACTCCTTCCACATCGCTATGGATTGCCCTACGCCACGGGCAGGTTGATTGCAAGGAGTCTTTGTGAGCGACACACTGTTGTTTTCCACGCCAACTCAGGTCAAGAACGCGCTGAACGGCCAGCAGTACATTGCCAGCGACGAGATTGCGACGACGGTCTTTCTGACCACACAGCTTGGCAAGCCGCTGCTTTGCGAAGGCCCCGCCGGCGTTGGCAAGACCGAGCTGGCGAAGAGCATTGCCGGCGCCACCGGTCGCGAGTTGATCCGCCTGCAGTGCTATGAAGGGTTGGACGAGACCAAGGCGCTCTACGAGTGGGAGTACGCCAAGCAGCTTCTCTACACCCAGCTTCTGCGCGACAAGCTGCAGGATACGCTGGCGGGCGCCAACACGCTGGCGCAAGCCGCCGACCGCCTGGCGCAGGAGGAGGACGTCTTTTTCTCGATGCGCTTTCTGCTTCAGCGCCCCCTGCTCAAGGCGATCCTCAACGACAAGCCGACGGTGCTGCTGATCGACGAGATCGACCGCTCCGACGCCGAGTTCGAGGCGTTTCTGCTCGAAGTGCTCAGCGATTTTCAGGTCACGGTGCCGGAATTGGGCACGCTCGGCGCCATCCACCGCCCGATTGTGCTGCTGACCAGCAACAACACGCGCGAACTGAGTGAGGCGCTCAAGAGGCGTTGTCTCTATCTCTTCATCGGCTACCCGTCGGTGGAGCAAGAACTGGCGGTCGTGCAGCTCAAGGTGCCCGAACTGGCGCCCAAGCTGGCGCAGCAGGCGGTCGAACTGGTGCATCGTCTGCGCAATCTTGACCTCCGCAAGTCGCCCAGCATTTCCGAAACGCTCGATTGGGCAAAGTCGCTGGTGGCGCTCAATGCAAAGCAACTCGACCGTGAGGTGTTGGAG
This sequence comes from Chloroflexota bacterium, assembly GCA_016861025.1. Classification (GTDB taxonomy): domain Bacteria; phylum Chloroflexota; class Anaerolineae; order Caldilineales; family Caldilineaceae; genus Caldilinea. The sequence goes on along the minus strand of BOKO01000017.1, from coordinate 110,615 downwards.
AATACGCTCAGCGTGTTGCTCAAACACGAAAGCGATCTGCAAAAGGTCAGACGCCGCCTCGACGTGACAGAGAAGGGGCCGCGGTTGGAGGACGACGATCGGTCGATGCGGTGGCGAAATTAGGAGGACACATGGACGAACGCATGATCCGTTTCATCAGCGCCCTCCGCGCCGGCGGGGTGCGCATCAGCCTGGCGGAGAGCGCCGACGCGTTTCAGGCGGTCGATATGCTCGGCGTGCAGGAGCGCGAACAGTTTCGGCTTAGCTTACGCGCCACATTGGTCAAGGATGCCGGCAGCCTGCCGATCTTTGACGAGCTGTTCCCGCTCTTCTTCGACAGCGCCGATCCGCAGGCGCCGATGTTCGATGCGACGCAAGATATGACGCCCGAAGAAGCGCAGATGTTGGCGCAACTTCTGCGTCAGTTCGGTGAACAGTTGCGCCAGATGATGGAGAAGCTGCTGCGCGGGGAGCAGCTCAGCCAACAAGAACTCGACCAACTGGCGCAGATGACAGGGCTCAACCGCGCCCAAGACATGCGCTATCGTGACTGGTACGCCCAACGCATGATGCGCGCGTTGCGCTTCAGAGAAGTGCAAGAGGCGCTGCGCGAGGTGATGGAGTTGCTTGAAAAGATGGGCATGAACAAGCAGCGTCTTGACCAAATGCAGCAATTGATTCAGGCGAATCAGAAGGCGCTCCAGGAGCAGATCAACCGTTTCGCCGGTCAGAAGATCGCCGAGAACATGAGCGAGGCCGAACCGGACGAGACCAATCTCGACGAACTGATGGATCGCCCCTTCCGCGCCCTCTCTGACCGCGAGATGGATGTGCTGCGCAGAGAGGTGCGCCGCCTTGCCAACCGTCTGCGCAGCCGCATTGCCCTGCGTCAGAAGCGCGCCAAAACCGGTCAACTCGACGCCAAAGCCACAATCCGCGCCAACCTCAAACATGCGGGCGTGCCGATGGAGATCAAACACCGCGACCACCGCCTTAAGCCCAAGCTCGTCGTGATCTGCGACATCAGCACCTCAATGCGCTATTGCTCCGAATTGATGCTCAGCCTGGTCTATGCACTGCAAGATTTGATCACCAAGACCCACGCCTTCGCCTTTATTGATCATCTGGAATATATTTCGCCCGACTTTGCCGGCAAGGAATCGAACGAAGCGATTGCTGCCGTGCTACAACGCATGCCACCCGGCTACTACAGCACTGACCTCGGCTTTGCGCTCAATCAGTTCGCCAAACAGTATCTGGACACCGTCGATCAGCGTACGACTTTCATACTGGTTGGCGACGGTCGCAACAATTACAACGACCCGGCGTTGGAAACTTTCCAGAAGCTGGCAAGACGCTCTCGGCGCATGATCTGGATCAACCCGGAGCCGCCAATGCTCTGGGGCACAGGGGACAGCGACATGCTGCAATATGCACCGTTGTGCAACAATATCGTCATGGCCGCCACTTTGGGTGAACTGACCGAAGCCGTCGATCATCTGCTGTCACAGCCGTGAGCATACAGCGTTCTCACACTGAAGTAGGGAACCGCCTCGCCAGGCATTGCGTTGTAGACGCATCTGTGCGCGCCTTGCGCATTGCAGAGAAATTGACAAAGGTTGGGCAGCAGGCTAGACTTTGCCTGAGGATGCGGCTTACAATCGCCGACAATACAAGTCCCTTGGTTGCCATAGCAGCTGCCATAGTGGAAGGAAAGCTATGTCCACGCGTTCGGATGTGAAGGCAATGGAATATGCAGCCGACATGCTGACATACAATACAAGAAAACCGACAACCGCAGATGCATCAATGAAAACAGAACGTGGCAAGAATGTCCGGGGCAATGTTCCGGTTGCCGGCCCCGTCATCGGCTCCATTCTGCGCGAGCGCCGTGAGGCAATGGGCGTGACGCTGGCGGAAGCCGAAGTGGCGACGCGTATCCGCCAAAAATATCTTGCTGCGCTTGAATCAGATGAGTGGGACTTGTTGCCTGGCGAGGTGGTTGGCCGCGGATTTTTACGCAACTACTCCACCTATCTGGGCATCGAACCGAACGAAATGATCGAACGCCGCCGCGCAATTGCCGATGAGTCGTTGGCGACAGTGCTGGCGGATACAAGCGCTGGTTCGCCGCTCCCGCCCGAACGTCCAGTCGATTACCGCCCAAAAGATGTGGCGCTGCACGAAGAGACCGATGAACTGGAGTCGCCGCGGCGCATCAACTTGATTCCAGCTGCGGCGACGCTGGTTGTCGTTGCGCTGGCGGTGTTGATCTGGTGGACGGTGACCCAATTCGGCGACTCGATTGCCAGCGGGGTGGCTGAAGCGCAACGACAGGTGATTGCATGGCAGCAATCGCTCACTGCGCCGCCTGCACCAGTTGCCACCCCATCACTCAGCGAGGCGTCTTCTCTGCCGGAGAACCTGGTGGCGCCGCAGCCCGCCAGCGACGACGCCTCAACTGAGGCGACACAGCCCATAGTGAGCGAGGCGGCGCCCTCCGATGCAAATCTTGCTGCGCCAGCCATTCCTCTGGTGGTTGAACAGCCTACGCCCGCGCCGGTCGAACAGCCGGTCGCTGAAGAAGCGCCGGCAACGATCAGCCTGCTCACAGTGTTGCCGACGCCGACGCCGCAGCCTGTGGCGCCTGCTCAGCCGACCACGCCGGCGACCGTGATCACAGCTGCCAATCTGCGCCAGGGCCCCTCGACCGATTTCCCGGTGGTCGGCGGCGCCGCTGAAGGGCAGGAGATCGTGATTGTCGGACGCATCGCTGACGGCGCCTGGTATCAACTGGACAATGGAGCGTGGATTTTTGCGCAGTTGGTGCAGAATCCCCCGACCGACATTCCGGTGGTCGAAGCGCCGCCTGCCCCGTAGTCCTATAGCAAGACCTTTTGACGTTTTGGGAAAGCGCAAATAGAAAAGGGGAGGGTGAGCGTTCGGTGCTCACCCTCCCCTTTTTGGGTGGTTATGCTGGAATCGGCTTTGGCCGGAAGGTTGGTATTTCGTCCAACGGAATGGCGTCGATTTCACCGTCGGCGGCTTTGACCAGTTTGTAAACCTTTACAGCGTTGTCGGTCATCAACACACCGTGCAGATGGTCGATTTCATGCTGAAAAATGCGGGCAAGCCAATCATAGGCTTTGATGCGAATCTCTTTGCCATAGCGATCCTGCGCCTTGACCACCACGTGCGTCGCCCGCTCAACATCCGCCGCCAGACCGGGCATCGACAGGCAGCCTTCCTGCCCGATGTCTGCACCGCGCTTCTTAATGATCTCCGGGTTGACGATCTCATACAGCCGTTTTGTGTTGTCGGGGTCGTCTTCATCCTCCGGGTATTCGATGACTGCAACGCGCAGCCCGATTCCAACCTGGGGCGCAGCCAACCCGACGCCTGGCGCTTTGCGCATAGTTTCCGCCATGTCGTCTAGCAGCTTATGAAGTTGGGGACCAAAGTCGCGCACGCGTTGCGCCGTCTTGACCAAAACATCGTGATCCGGATCGTTCACCGTCACAATCTCTAACAAAGCCATCGCATCTCAATTCCTCAATAACCTGAACAAACAGGGACTCAACTAACCACATGGTAGAGCGTTCAAGGCTGTTTGTCAACTGAGCGTTACTTTTTCGGCGTCTCATACGTCAACCTTACCGAATACACAGTGCGCATCGTCAGAGTCCTACAGTGGAGCGACGGCTGATGCACATCTTTGCGGCTTGAAGTGACTACATCATTTCGAACAGGAGGATTTCTCATGCGTTTCTTGTTCCGCACGTTTCTGGTGTTGCCAGCAATCCTGGTTGCCTTTGTGCTGATTCCCGCCATTGTTCTCTCCGCAGTGAGCAGTGCGTCGGCTGCGTCGCTTTCAAGCTGGATGGCGTCAGCCGCGTCGTTTGATATAGAATCGATCACAGCTTTCCAAAGCCCGAACCCTACGCCGACATCGACGATTCCGCCACTGCCCACCTCGCAACCGCCCAGCCCGCTGCCCACCGTTGCACCGCCTGCGCCGCGCCCTGTTGCGCAGCCACGTCCAGCGGCGCCGACGCCAACCGCAATCCCTGCGCCCGATCAGGTAGTCATCCATCCACACACGATCAAGAAAGTGATCGGCGATCGGCTCAGCCCGACAATTTACGCGTACACCAGCAATCACGCGTTATATCGCTCCAATCAAAATGGCCGCATCTGGTTTCTGGTCAGCCCTTCGCCCAGAGTAGACGACTTTGTGATGAGCAGCGCCGATCCGAACGTGCTCTATAGCGGCAAAGGCGCCAAATGCGGCGACCCACAGGCGTTGAACGAACCCTTCTTGCGGTCGGTGGATGGCGGCCGCTCGTGGATTGAGATGCCAACAGCTATCAATCTGCGCCCCCTCCTCATCGATCCAGCCGATCCCTATCGCCTGTTTGCAGCGGACTGCAACATGCTCTATCTGAGCGCTGACGGAGGCCAGAGCTGGCAGGAGAAGCCGGACAATTCCGCGATGCAGTTGTGGAACAACCATCGCGTCGTAGACATGGCCGCCGCCGCCCTTGTCGGTGATCCAAAGCCGGCGCAGCCGCACTGGGAGCAAATTTATGCGCTTGGCGTCAATGCCAACGGCGAAGGCGTCGTGGCGTTTTCGGGCGACCAGGGCGAAACGTGGGCGCCTCTTGTCGATTCGGAGGACGCCTTGTTTGCGCCAACGATGATCGTCGCACATCAGACCCAGGCTGGATTAAGTTGGGTGGTGACAGGCCAGGGCGTCTGGACAACGACTGATTTTGGCATCAACTGGTCGTTGCTAGATCGCGGGCTGCGCAGTGTGCTTGAGCCAAATTCCGGTGGGTTGAATGCCATGACCAATGGCCTCACCGGGCGTCTCTATCTGGCGACGGTTCGCGGCCTGTATGAGAAGGAGATGGGCAGCGAACAATGGAAGATGGTCAGCGGGACGACTTTTGGCAGCCTGAACCTGACAGGACTGCTGCTGACCGAATCGAATCCCACGTTGCTCTGGATTAACACGCTGAATGACGGCGTCTTCGCCTATCGCATTCCGGCGGAATAACTTTGATCGAGGAGAAACAGCCCACCTTTCAGAGAGGCGCTTTTCTGGAAGGTGGGCTGTCCGCACCGAAAGGTGTTTTTTATGTAGGGCGCATGCGCAGCAGACGCAACCCATTGGCGACGACGATCAAGGTGCTTCCCTCGTGCCCTACGACGCCGAGCGGCAACGGCAACAGAAAGCCGTCAAAGAGCATCGGCAACAAAATTGTGAACAACACCAACATCACAATGACGCCCATTGAAAAGATCACATTCTGGCGGATGATGCGGTTGGCGCGGCGACTCAGTTGCAACGTAAACGGCAGTTTCGACAGATCGCTGGACATCAACACAACGTCGGCGGTTTCGAGGGCAACGTCGGTGCCGCCGGCGCCCATTGCCACACCGACGTGCGCAGTTGCCAGCGCCGGCGCGTCGTTGACGCCATCCCCCACCATCGCCACGTTGTTCTCCTCGCGCAACTCTTTGACGAGTTCGAGCTTCTGTTCAGGCAGGAGGTCGGCGTACACTTCGTCGATGCCGGCTTTTTCGGCGATATAGCGCGCAGCCGCTTGATTGTCGCCGGTCATCATCACAATGCGCTCGACGCCGTTGCGCCGGAGCTGGCGCACTGCCTCAGCCGCCTCTGGACGCAGCTCGTCGGCGACGGCGATGTAGCCCATCACTTCCCAATCGCGCTCAGCTCCCAGTGTGTCCTCGACGGTGCTGCGCCGCGCCACCAGCATCACCGTTTTGCCCTGGCGCTGCAACGCCGCTCCGATCATGCGGATCGCCGGCGAGAGATCCATATCCTGGCTCATAAAGAGACGGTCGTTGCCGATGTAGATTGTTTCGACAAAGTCCGGCCGGGCAAAACGCGCCCAAATGCCCTCGCCAGGAATCGCCTTGAAATCGATCGGTTTTTCTAGCTCCAACCCCATCGATTGCGCCTTCTCGATCACAGCCTTGGCGATATGATGCTCGCTCAACGTCTCGGCGCTGGCCGCCATGCGCAGCAGATTTTCCACCGAGTGATTGGTGAGCGGATGAACATTGGTGACGACCGGCTTGCCTGGCGTCAGCGTGCCGGTTTTGTCAAAAACCAGCACGTTGGTCTTGCCGAGCAGCTCCAGATAAGCGCCGCCTTTGAAGAGCACGCCCTGTCGCGCCGCCGCCGCAATGGCGCTGAGTGCACTGGCTGGCGTGCTGATGATCAACGCGCACGGGCTTGCGACGACAAGCAGCGTCATCGCTCGATAAAGAATATCGTCGAAGGGCGCATTGCTAAAGATCACCGGCAGGACAATGGCAAGCGCTGTGGCGCCAATCACCGCATAGGTGTAGGGCTGACTGAAGCGATCGATAAATTGCTGCGTCGGCGTCGCGTCCTCGCGCGCCTCTTGAACGAGCGCAATCACGCGGCTAAGTGTGCTCTCCGACGCAAGCTTGGTGACTTCAACCTCCAGCGCGCCGCCGCCGTTGATTGTGCCTGCAAAGACCTGATCGCCCGGATGTTTGCTGACAGGAATGCTTTCGCCGGTGATTGCGCTCTGATCGATGCTGCTGGCGCCACTGAGCACGACGCCGTCAACCGGCATACGATCGCCCGGTTTCACCAGCACAATGTCACCGATCACCAGTTGTTCGACAGGCAACGCCTCCTCGCGCTCGCCACGACGCACGAGCGCCGTTTCGGGCCGCAACTTGCCCAGCGCCTCGATCGCTTTGCGCGTCCGTCCCATGGCATAGGTTTCAAGCGCTCCGCTCAGGGTGAAGAGGAAGAGCAGCAGGGCGCCTTCGGTCCACTCGCCGATCAAGGCGGCGCCAAACGCAGCAGCGAGCATCAGAAAGTCGATGTCGAACCGCCCCTGTCGCGCCTGCTCCCAGGCGCCAAGCAGACCGGAGTAGCCGCCCGCGCCAAACGCAATCAGTGCAGCGACCGTCACCGCCCAATTGGGCAGCGTCTCCGTCACCTCGCCGCCGAGCCAGCCTGTCAACAGGGCGACAAGCGTGACAATGGCGAGCACAAACTCGTAGTTTTCTTTCCAGAAGGTCCATGTGCGCCATTCGGGCGGCGCACCCGGCGTTGCGATTGAATACGACGTCGATGCCTGAGCGGTTGAAGTAGTCATTGTAACATCCCTAAAGTTTGTTGTTCTGATGAGGATGAGCATTGCGCCATTGCGCGGATTTCCGCAATCCGTTGCGAGCGGCAATCGCTGCAAAACCCAACCAGATCGATTCTGGCTGCTGCGCTCTGGAAACCAAGCTCGTCGCGCACGCGCTCCGTCAGCGCATCAATGCCAGGATCGCCGTGATAATCGACGATCTTATGACAGCGCAGGCAGATCAGGTTGACGTGCGGCGCCGGATTTGTCTCGTAGTGCGTGTGATCGGCGCCAAAACTCAACTCAACGATTGCGCCGAGTTCCTGCAATGTGTTGAGTGTGTTGTAGACGGTTGCCCTGCTGATCTCTGGATGCGTCTCGGCAATCCCTTCATAGACCTGATACGCCGACGGATGGCGGTCCGTCTCGGCAAGATAGGCGCAGATAACCTTGCGTTGCGGCGTGATGCGAAGACCAGCTTGTTTGAGCGTGCGCAAATAATGCTCATTTTTGGCGGCTGGATCAGTGGCGATTATGGTTTGCAAGCTTCCCTCTCCTGAATGCATTGAATCAATCTACCAGTGTGTGCAAGTCATGCATCTAAGTTATTCTAATGAATCTTTCGCGCTTATTTAGAATGAATCCAAACTAAAAGTTAGTATAGCAATCTTTAGCGAGGCTGTCAATCGGATCGTCGCAACGAATCAGGAATCGTTATTGGTGGCCGCCCTCGCCTGTTCAACCTCTTCGATGTCAAATTGTCGGCAAAGTCAATTTTGCTTTGACACGCCTATTGAACTCTGTTAAGATCGGCACGCTTTTTTCATGGAACAAGGGCGTGCGCCGCCTACGAATATATCGACTATATCGACGCATCGCTCAAATATTGGAAGCTGGATATGCGGTATATCGTCACGGTTGGAATTCTGCTGGCTACGGTAGCCTGGTTGGTGTTGAGCTACATGCCTGAAACTGTAGCGTTGCTGCCGAAGTTGGCGTTTGACAACCCGGCGTTTACAGCTCTTTTCCCATGGTTGGCGCTCTTGACATTGGCTACTTTTTTAATGATCCAGTTTGACCTGGTTCGTTCGACGGGGCGATGGTTTCGCCAGCCAGCTCAGACACCGATGGCAAGATCGATCGGTGAGTTCAAGCTGAACCGTCGTTGGGAGTTGCTCTGGACAGTGGCGCCTGTATTAGGGACGGCGTTATTGACAATTTGGCTGGTGATAGTCAGATAGCTCACTTGACAGTGTCGTCACTGTGATCCAATAATAGCGAGGCTTGCGCAAGTATTGCACAATGTTTGCGGGCGCTAGGTTGTGAAAGTTGTTTTTCGGCGCGACGAGGAATAGCAAAAGAGGAGATGTATGCTCAAGCTGCCACAGTCATCCACAGATCGAAAACACTTTGTGATTGTCGGAGCACTGGTTCTGATCACCACCATTGTTCTGGGCTTCTTCTTGCTGGCAATTCTTCCGGTCAAGGCGCAGCACTCGGTTCAGGCTGAGCCGATCAGATGGCTCTTCCAACTGCATATCTGGTTGATCGCCTTCCTCTTTTCGTTGGTTTCTGTTTTCATGTTGTATTCGTTGTTTGTTTTCCGCAAACGCAAAGGCGATGAGTCAGAAGGCGAGCATTTTGAAGGCAACACAGCCCTGGAAATTGCATGGACGGTCGTGCCTTTGGTGTTGGTGGTGATCTTTGCATTCATCGGCATCCAGACGCTGCGCGACGCCACGGCTGGCGGCGATGATGTACGCGTCGAGGCGGTTGGTTTCCAATGGTCATGGACGTTCAATTATCCGAATGGCGTGACGGCGGCGGAGATGGTGCTGCCTGTCAATAAACCCGCCGAGATCTCCCTACGCGCAACCGACGTGATTCACTCCTTCTGGGTGGCGGAATGGGGACCCAAGCAGGATCTGGTCCCCGGCATGACGACGAGAATGAAGATCACACCGACCAAAGAGGGCGAATTCAAGATCGTGTGCGCTGAACTGTGCGGTCTATCGCATTGGAGTATGCTGGCTACGGTTCGCGTCGTGTCTGAAGACGAGTACATCGCCTGGATGGATCAGAAAATTGCTGAACAGAATTTGCAGACAGCAAGCCGTTAATCTGATTTTCTGAGTGCGCATAAGAGGGGATTGAGCTATGCAACTTACTTCTCTGGGACTGGTGCGAGGGTTAATCGGCTATTTCGCCGGACTCGTGATCGGGATGGCGACCGTTGTGATCTTCCGGCTTGTGCTGGGTATGCCCGCATGGGATGAGGAAGCGGTCTGGGTCGGCGGCATCATTTTTGCCATCATCGGTTTTGTGCTTGCGATCGGCGCTATGTCCGACTGGTTGAAGTGGACGCGTGGCATCGAAACGCCGATGCACCATGGCCCGCCGGCTGACAAGCCAGCATGGACGCGCTACTTCGCCGTCGATTACAACCACAAGGTAATTGGCATCCAGTACGGCGTGACCGGTTTGCTGCTGCTCATAATCGGCGGCAGCCTTGCGCTGGTTTTTCGCGCCGAACTGGCGGATTCTGGCATCTCTTTCTTGCAGGCAGGCACCTACAACACCTTCTTGAGCATGCACGGCTGGGTGGCGCTGGCGGCGATTCTGCTCGGCGTCGGTGGTATGGCGAACTATCTGGTTCCATTGATGATCGGCGCCGAAGACATGGCATTTCCGCGCTTGAATGCCTTTGCCTACTGGATCAACGTACCTGCCATCATCACGCTCATCATCAGCATGTTGTATGGATGGGATTCTGGCTGGACGGCATATCCGCCGTTGAGTCTGCGCGGCCCGGTTGGCTACCAGATGGTCTTCTTCGCCATCTTCACCATCGGTCTTTCGTCGATCTTGGGTTCGCTGAACCTGATCGTCACAATGCTGATGATGCGCCCCAAAGGCATGACACTCTTCCGCATGCCGATCTTCTGCTGGGCGATTCTGGCAACGAGTCTGATCCAGTTGACGGCGACGCAGCTGATCGGCCAGGCGTTCCTGATGCTCTCTTTTGAGCGCACACTGGGGATGCCCTTTTTCAACCCGCTCTACAATGCTGCTGGCGAAAACATCGGCGGTCAGCCGCTGCTCTTCCAGCATCTTTTCTGGTTCTACTCGCACCCGGCGGTGTACATCTTCGTACTGCCCGGCCTCGGCATCATCAGCGAACTGCTGCCGGTCTTCGCTCGCAAGCCGCTTTTTGGCTATCGCTGGATTGCACTTTCCAGTCTGGCGATTGCGCTGGTCGGCTTCCTGGTCTGGGGACACCACATGTTTACCTCCGGCTATGGCGAATATCTGCGTGTGATCTTCATGATTTCGACGCTGCTGGTTGCCGTGCCGACCGGCGTCAAGTTCTTTAGCTGGCTGGGCACATTGTGGGGTGGTCGCCTGAGCTTCCAGACGCCCATGCTCTTCACGCTTGGCGCCATCTCAGTCTTTTTGATTGGCGGTCTCAGCGGCCCGATTTTGGCGACAACGGCGACGGACCTGTTCTTGCACGACACCTACTTTGTGGTCGGTCACTTCCACGCCACGATCTTTGGAGGCTTTGTCTTCCCCTTCTTTGCAGCGATTTACTACTGGTACCCGAAGATGACGGGACGGATGTATAACGAAACACTCGGCAAGCTGCACTTCTGGCTGATGACGCCCGGCTTCTGGCTAATGAGCCTGGCGCAGATGACCGCGGGCACGATGGGCATGCGCCGACGCATCGCCGATTATGACCCGGCGTTGGGTGTTGAGCCTGTGCATCTGTTGGTCACGATTGCCGGATTTGTAATTGCATTCTCGATTCTACTGATGATCTACAACCTGTTCACCAGCGCGGAGATCGGCGCCATCGCCGGCAACAATCCCTGGCGTTCGCGTTCGCCGGAATGGCAGATTCCTTCACCCGTGCCGGAGCACAGCTACGCCCGCCCGATCTCGGTTGTGGGTGAGCCGTATGATTACGGTCTGGCTGGTTCGCAGTACATAGCAATGTCTGGCGCTGGCGACGATTAAGCGAAGGAGGAAGCGAAATGTTCAATCGAGACGGATACGGCATTGTCGTTCTGATCGGGATTATTCTGGCGATCCTGACGATCATCGAGTACTTCATGGGGTTGTATCATGTCGGTGCAACGCTGCTAATGCTTGTGGCTGCGCTGAAGGCGATCCTGGTCATCTATTTCTTCATGCATGTCAGCCGCCTGTGGACGGCGGAAGGAGAGCACTAATCTATGGCTGCTGTGACGACTTCGGCGCAGGCTGCCGCCGTGCATCACGACGCCCACGCCGGGCATGACAATTACGCAGCGCAATTGCGCATGAACCGGTTGGGGCTGTGGCTCTTCTTCATCTCGGAAGCGTTTCTGTTCGGCGGCCTGCTCGCCACGCGTTTTTACCTGTGGGGCGACACTCGTCCTGAGCTTGATCAGGAAATCGGCTTGATCGTCACCTCTGTGCTGCTGATCAGCAGCGTTTCGATGCGTCTTGCTGAAACTGCCATGGAGCGCGGCAACCGCAAAGCGTTCTCTTTCTTTATCCTGCTCACGGCGTTGTTTGGCCTGATCTTCCTCGGCGGCGTCATGATCTTCGAGTGGGGTCTGTTCCCGGCGATTTATGAAGGACACCTGACGCCATGGGGCGACAAGTACGGCGCCGTCGTCTTTGCCATGACCGGCATGCACGCGTTGCACGTCGTTTCGGGAATTGTATTCATCTTTATCGTCTGGAATCTGGCGCGTAAGGGAAGCTTTTCAAAGGAACGACACTGGGGCGTCGAATCGTGCGCCATCTACTGGCACTATGTCGATGTCGTGTGGATTTTCTTCTATCCGGCGCTCTACCTGATCGGCACGGCGGCGCATGTGACGCATTGATAAACGCTGGCAGTACATAACGTTAGCGCTGCGCAATGCGTGGAGAGGCGACTGTCGATCCCGTATTGCGCAGTGTTTTTTGAGAGTTGAATCATTATGCATCCGTTGGTGAAGGCGCTGTTTTCGCCGTGGGAACTGCGCTGGGAAGTGCTGATCCCGTTGCTGCTGTTTGGTGCGCTCTATGCGCTCGGCTGGACTAGACTGCGCCGCCAAAGCCGCAGCCAGAAAGTCGCCAGCAAGTGGCGGCTTGCCATGTATTATCTGGGGCTGGCGTCGCTGGCATTGGCGTTGATGTCGCCGATCGACTGGCTCGGCACACAGCTCCTGACCATGCACATGATCCAGCACAAAATCCTGATCATGTTCTCGGCGCCGTTGATCTGGCTGGGGAATCCCTATCCAGTCGGATTGTGGGGATTGCCGCGTTTGGCGCGCCGCGCTGTGACTTCGGCTCTGGCCGGCGACACCTGGATCCGGCGCGGTTTGGGCGTGATCAGCCAGCCGGCGATCTGTTGGCTTGTCTTCACCTTCATCTATCTCGGCTGGCACGACGCCATGCTTTATGACCTGGCGCTGCGCATCGAGTGGGTGCACAATCTTGAACATCTCACTTTCTTCTTTGGCGCCATGCTCTTCTGGTGGCCCGTCGTCAACGGTGCGCCACGACTGCACAAAAGCCTGCCCTATTGGGGGCGCATTTTCTATGTGCTTGCCTTTGTGCCGCCAAATGCAATCGCCGGTTTCGCCATCGCCAATGCCTCAGAGGTCATCTACTCGCACTACACCACCGTTCCGCGGCTCTACGGGATGTCAGCCATCGAAGACCAGATGATCGGCGGCGCTATCATGTGGGTGTGGAGCAGCGAGATGATGATCAACGCCGCCCTGATCATGCTCGGCGTTATGACGGTGCAAGAGCGACGACGCAAGCAAAAACAAGCCGCCGCAGCCGCGTCTGCAACATCGCTGCCCCTCACCGATCAACAGATGAAAGCCGCCGGATCATGAGTCGTTCAGTTTGTGTGTTGCTGGCGTTGCTGGCGGCGTTGATTGCGCCGCTGCCTCTGATGGCGCATGGGGGCGGCGTGGCGCAAATCACCGATGCGCCTGCCGGCCCCTATCGCGTCTTTGCGTGGACCAGTCCTGACCCATGGCGCGCCGGCGAAGACGCGCACGTCACCGTCGCCGTGACCAGGGTGGAGGCTGATCAGACCTTTCCCATCACCGATGCCCAGGTTACGCTGCGTCTGTTTTGGGACCCGCAGCCCGATCAACCATTGACATTGCAGGCGACGCCCGTCAGCGCTGTGGCCGCCGGTTTCTACGAGGTGGATCACACGCTGCCGCATGATGGTCTCTGGCGCGTTGAAGTGACTGTGCAGGGCAACGAAGGGGCTGGCTCGGTGAGTTTTGTCATGCAGGCGGCGCCCGCGACAACGAACAATTGGTTTGTATGGGCAGGCGGCGCGCTGGCGCTGCTTGCCGTGATTGGGTTCCTGTTTGGTGCACGCAAACGGTCTGGCGCGCGGGCTGTATCGATGCAGCGCGCAACGTCATCGTCCGTTGTGCAGGAGTAAACCGTGTACGTTCTCAAGATTTTCAGCAAGAAGTGGATTTTCCTCACGATTCTGGTCGCCGTCATCGTGGCGCTCTTCGTGCGACTTGGCTTCTGGCAGTTGGATCGCTTTGACCAGAAACGCGCCTATAACGCCATGCTGGCGACGCGATGGCAGATGGCGCCGCTCGATCTCGGCGCCGAGCAACTGCCCGATGCCCTGGATGAACTGGAGTATCGACGCGTCACTGCGCAGGGGTATTTCGACTACGCCAACCAGCTTGTGCTCAAGGGGCAGATTTACCGCGATGCGCCCGGCGTTGTGTTGGTCACGCCCTTTGTCATGAACAATGGCGACGCTGTGTTGGTGGCGCGCGGCTGGGTTCCATCCGATCGCAGCGCTCCACAATTCTGGTCCGAGCTGGAAGAGCCAGCCGACGCGCCGATGATCGGGCTGATTCGTCCATCGCAGGCGCCGCCCGCGGGCCAGCCATCGACGCCGCCAGCCACTGCCCAGAGCGAATGGTATCGCATCGACATCCCGGCGATTCAGGCGCAGATGCCCTACACACTGGCGCCGGTCTGGATTCAGCAGCTTCCAGAGGCGGCGCGCCCGCTCGACCGGCTGCCCGTGCGCGAGGAGCCGGCGCCGCTCGACGCCAGCATGCACATGGGGTACGCTGTGCAGTGGTTTTCGTTTGCTGTCATTGCAGGCTTTGGCTATATAATGTTTGTACGGTTTCGCGAGCGGCAATCTGCGTTGACTTTGCACAATCCTGCGCAGGCGTCGTCTGGCGATGCGACGCACCCTTACGCTCTGGAGCCGACTGCAATGCCGGATGACGGCGAGCCATCGACTTTATCGAACAGCGAGACCGTCCATAAAGGACGCAGCGTCAACGAAAATGCGGAAGAGAAGCAGATCGCCGAGGCAAAAATCCCAGTGTAGCGACTGAGAGATGATTTCACTGTCATGCTAAAGAGCACTACTGTTAAAGAGAGCAACGCAGTCGAACCTGACTTGACGCGTGAACAGGCGTTGGTGCGGCTGGCGGTCAGCGATTACGTAATGCTGACCAAACCGCGCATCGTTCTGTTGTTGCTGATCGTCACCTTTGTGCCGATGTTTCTGACCGGTGGCGGCGCCCCGAGTGGCTGGCTGATTCTGTGGACAATGGTGGGCGGTTTCCTGGCGGCGGGCGGCGCCAACGCGCTCAACCAGTTCGTTGACCGCGACATCGACCATGTGATGGTGCGCACGCGCCGGCGACCATTGCCGGGCGGACGCATGACGCCAACACAGGTGTTGATCTTTGGGGTGCTGTTGGGCGTGCTGAGCTTCGTGGTGTTGTGGTGGCAGGTCAACCTGCTTTCGGCGCTGATTGCGCTCTTTGGGCTGCTCTTTTATGTGTTTGTCTACACGCTGCTGCTCAAACGTTCGAGCACGCAGAACATCGTCGTCGGTGGACTGGCGGGGGCGGTGCCGCCGCTGGTTGGCTGGGCGGCGGTCGCCAATGAGATTTCACTGCTGCCACTGATCATGGTAGCGATCGTCTTCTATTGGACGCCGCCGCACTTCTGGGCGCTGGCATTGATGCGCCAGAAAGAATACCGAGCGGCGGGCGTGCCGATGCTGCCGGTGATCGCTGGCGAGCGCGAGACATATCGCCAAATTGTGCTCTACTCGATCCTGCTGCTGCTGATCTCTGTGCTGCCGGTCTTTTTGCAGTTGTTGGGGCCGGTCTATCTGGCGCTGGCGCTGGCGCTCAACGGCGTCTTCCTCTGGCAAGCGATCGACATCTGGCGCAAGCCCACCAACGCCAATATCTGGCGGTTATACAAGTTCAGCCTGCTCTATCTGGCGCTGATCTTCCTGGCGATGGGAATCGACAACCTCTTCTTCATTCCGCCGCCGGATGCCGTGAATTTCGTCCTGCGTCTGCCGACCGGCTGGTAGAGAGTCCCCCACGCCTGTCCCATCAATGCGCTGACGTTGTGCTGCGCTCCCCAAAGATTGGACGCAGCGCATTGACCGCCGCCTCCAGCCGCGGCGACGGCGATCGCCCTTGCGCACGCGCGTCGGTAAGCTCGGCGTCTGCGGCAGCCCACAACTCGCGCAGCGCGTCGCCGGCGTTGAACAGGAGCAACCCCAGATCGGCTCGCGCCAGGCTGTGTCTGGTCAGGCGTGGGTCTTGTTTGAGTTTTTCCGCCAACTCATCGTAGAGACTTTTCATGATTGCCTCGACAAGTGTCTTTGTCTGCAATAGACATCCGACGAATAGATTTGATATACTCCACCCTGATTGATGCCCATGAATATATCATCTGCTCGACGATTCAATCGAAATATGGAAGGGTGTTATGCGCTGGCAAGCCTATCATACACCGCAGAGCGTTGATGAGGCGCTTTCACTGCTCAGCCAATATGCAGGCGGAGCCCAGATCGTGGCTGGCGGCACCGATCTGATTCTCGACATGCAGCAAGGCAATCACAGCGCACTGCAGGCGTTGATCGACGTGACCACGATCCGCGACCTCGACCAGATCCGCGAAGACAACGGCTGGATCGTGATCGGCGCCGCCGCCACACACGCCGCCATCGAAGCCAGCCCATTGATTCGCCATCACGGTGCGGCGCTGGCGGAGAGCTGCAGCGTCGTCGGCGGACCCCAGGTGCGCAACGTCGCCACTATTGGCGGGAATGTTGCCCATGCTTTGCCCGCCGCCGACGGTACGATTGGGCTGTTAGCGCTCAACGCCGAGGTGCAGGTGTGCACGTGGAACGGCGCCGCAGTCGAGTGCACATGGCAGCCATTGCTATCGATCTTTGTCGGGCCGGGCAAGAACCGCCTCGCAGCCAACCAGATGATCGGCGCGTTTCGCTTCCCGGTGCGCGCACTGCGCAGCGGCAGCGCCTTCGACCGCATCATGCGTCCGCAGGGTGTGGCGCTGCCGATCCTGGGCGTCGCCGCACAGGTCACGCTTGATGAGTCCGGTCGGCGCGCGGTCGCCGCATCGATTGCGGTCGGGCCAGCAGGGCCGATCCCTTTTCGCGCTACAGAAAGTGAAACGATTTTGCTTGGCGCGCCGACACTAGATGAAACTGCCTTGGAGCGCGCCATCGACGCCGCCCAACGTCAGGCTGAGCTGCGCACGAGCAAACATCGCGCCAGCAAGGAGTATCGTCACGAAATGATCGCTGTGCTGCTGCGGCGGGTGCTGCCGAAGGCGGTTGCGCGGGCGCAAGCAGCGTGACACTGGAGACAGGAGGAACCTATGCCCACATTGAATCTCACCGTCAACGGGGTTGCCCACACACTCGACATTCCCGCCGGCCGCTTTCTTGCTGAAGTGCTACGCTATGACCTCGGTCTCACCGGCACGAAGATCGGCTGCAACGAGGCTGAGTGCGGCGCCTGCACCGTAATTGTCAATGGACGCAGCGTCAATTCGTGCATCTACCCTGCCTTCAAAGCCCAAAACACCGAGGTGCTGACGATTGAGGGTGTAGCGGCCACGTGGCAATCTCCCAATCTCCCAATCTCCCAATCTCAGGAGATGGAGCAATGGAGCGATTCTGAGATTGAAGAACTCCACCCTCTCCAACAGGCCTTCGTCCAGCACGGCGCCACGCAGTGCGGTTTCTGCACGCCTGGCTTCATTATGCAAGCCAAGACGCTGCTCGATGCCAACCCTGACCCGACCGACGACGAAATCAAGCATTGCCTGAAGGACACCTACTGTCGCTGCACCGGCTATGTCTCCATCGTCAATGCAGTCAAAGCCGCCGCTGAAAAGATGCGCACAGGTCATCTGCCAGAACCAGTGCTCCCCGACCATGTCGAACCGCTGATGCACATCGGCAGAGCAATCCCGCGCCCCGACGCCGTCGAAAAGGTCACGGGTAAAGCGATGTACGCCGACGATTACCAGTTTGCCAATATGCTGTACGGCGCCACGCTGCGCAGCGAGCACCCACACGCCCGCATCCTCAGCATCGACGCATCGGCGGCGCTGGCATTGCCCGGCGTGCATTGCGTGCTGACGCAGAAAGACATTCCCGGCGAGCTGCGCCACGGCCTGGTCGAGTATGACTGGCCCGCGTTTGCCGGCGGCGACTATCCAGCGCGCTATGTCGGCGACCCAATCGCGCTGGTCGTTGCTGAAAGCGACGAGCTGGCGCACGACGCGCTCAGGCTGGTCAAGGTCGACTATGAAGTGTTGCCCGTCGTCACCGATCCGGTGATGGCGCGTCAACCTGGCGCACCTGTGCTTCATCCCGACCGTCCCGATGGCAATCTGCTCAAGCACATCAAAGTGCGCCATGGCGACATCGAAGCAGGCTTTGCCGCCGCCGACGTAATCGTAGAGCGCACCTATCGCACGCCGATGACCGAGCACGCCTTTCTGGAGCCAGAGTGTTCGGTCGCTGTGCCGGCCGGCTGGAACGACCCGCGCTACGGGCCGCATGACAAGCTGACCATCTACGTCGGCAGCCAGATTCCCTACGCCGACCGCGACCAGGTGGCGCGCTGTCTGGGCATACCCAAAGAAGCGGTGCGCATCAAAGGCGCGGTGATGGGCGGCGGTTTTGGCGGCAAGGAGGACATTGCCGGTCAGTTCCACGCCGCGCTGGCCGCGCAGGTGACAGGACGCCCGGTCAAGGTGCTCTACACGCGCGAGGAAAGTTTGCGCTTCCACCCCAAGCGCCACGCCACCATCATCCGCATTAAGACCGGCGCCAAGCGCGATGGCACGCTCACGGCGGTCGAAGCCGAACTCTACGGTGACAGCGGCGCCTACGCCAGCCTGGGCGAAAAGGTGATGACGCGCGCCACCACGCACGCCACCGGCCCCTATGTCGTCGGCAGCGCCAAGATCGACTGCTATGCGATGTACACCAACAACGCGCCGTGCGGCGCCTTCCGCGGCTTTGGCGTTACGCAATCCGCCTTCGCTGTCGAGAGCAACATGGATCTCGTCGCCGAAGCGCTGGGCATGGATCCTATTGAGCTGCGCCGCAAGAACGCCATGCGCGTCGGCGCCATGACTGCCACCGGCCAGGTGCTGCGCGACAGCGTGGGGTTGTTGACGTGTCTGGAGAAGGTGGAGAATGAGATTAGAGATTGGAGATTAGGAGATTGGGAGATTGGGAGATTGGGAGAAGGGAAGAACGACGCCGCGTCAATCTCTAATCTCCAATCTCCAATCTCTCAATCTCTCAATCTCTTCAATCCCATTCGCGTCGGCGCCAAAGTCTACGCCTGGGGCATCGCTGCCGGCTACAAGAACACCGGTCTCGGCGGCGGCGCGCCCGACAAGGCGGAGGCGGAGGTTGAGGTCTTCCCCACCGGGCGCGCCGAGATTCGCACCAGCAGCGCCGAGATGGGGCAAAATCTGATCGGCGTGCTGGCTGCGTGCACGGCGGAGGAACTGGGATTGCCCTTCCGTGATGTCTCTGTGCTGGTGATGGACACCGACCTGGCGCCCGACGGCGGCCCCACCACCGCCAGCCGCCAGACTTATCTCAGCGGCAACGCAGCGCGCCTTGCTGCGCGCTCGATGCGTGAACGAATGCAAGGCGTGCTTGCCGAAAAGTTCGACGTTCCGCCGGAGGTCATCGCTTTCCATGAAGGTCTGGCGTATGTGGACGAAGCTCGCCTTGCCAAAGTGAAGTCAGGCAATGGAGATTGGAGATTGGAGATTGGAGATTCCGCGCCCGACGCCCAATCTCCAATCTCTAATCTCCAATCTCTCAATCTCCCAATCTCCCAATCCCGCACTATTTCTTTCGCCGACGCGGTCAAAACCCTCATCGACGAAGGTCGCTCGCCCAAACTGCGCTACGAATACTGGGCGCCCAAGACGCAGCCGCTGGGCACAGGCGGCGACATGCACTTTGGCTTCTCCTACGCTGTGCACGCCGCGCTGGTCAGCGTCGATACGGAGACCGGCGAAGTGGCGGTCGAACGCGTCGTATCGGCGCATGACATCGGCCGCGCCATCAACATCCTCAGCCTCACCGGGCAGATCGAGGGCGGCATCGTGATGGGCATCGGCAATGCATTGACCGAACACTATATTGAGGAAAACGGCAGGCCATGGACTCAGCACCTGGGTCAATATAAGATGCCGGGCATCAAGCACATGCCCGAGATGCGCAACTTTGTCGTCGAAGACCCGACCGCAGAGGGGCCATACGGCGCCAAGGGCGTGGGTGAAATCAGCTCGATCCCGATCAGCCCGGCGATCACCAACGCCATCTACAACGCGGTCGGCGTGCGTTGCCTGGCGTTGCCCGTCGACCAGGACGCTCTGTTGCTGGCGATGAAGCGCGGCGTACGGGAGATCGACCGGCGGTGGGGAGATGCTCTAGAACGATGATCTTTATTGAGGGAAGTGGATCAAGTCGGACCGAGAACCCACAGACAATGGCAAATTGCCGCCCTGCAAGTGAGCGCACACAGAATGGACATTCTTGAGTCACGCATCGATCTGACCACTCCAGAATTCTCCGCCAACGCCGCCTATCACCGCGCACTGGCCGCGGAATTGCGCAAGCGGCTGGAGCAGGTGCGTGGCGGCGGCGACGAGAAGGCGCATCGCCGCCACGCCGAACAAGGCAAGCTCTTTGTGCGCGAACGCATCGATCGCCTGCTTGACCCCGGCTCGCCCTTTCTTGAACTCTCGCCACTTGCTGCATGGGAGATGTATGACGGCGAGGCGCCTGGGGCGGGCATCGTCACCGGCATTGGGCGCGTCTCCGGTCGCGAGTGCATGATCGTCGCCAACGACGCCACAGTCAAGGGCGGGACATACTATCCGATGACCGTCAAGAAACATCTGCGCGCCCAACAGATTGCGCTGGAAAACCGGCTGCCGTGCATCTATCTGGTCGATTCGGGCGGGGCGTTCCTGCCGATGCAAGATGAGGTTTTCCCCGATGTAGATGACTTTGGGCGCATCTTCTACAACCAGGCGGTGATGAGCGCAGCCGGCGTCGCTCAGATTGCGGCGGTGATGGGATCGTGCACGGCTGGCGGCGCCTATGTGCCGGCGATGAGCGATGAGGCGGTGATCGTCAATGGCACGGGCACGATCTTTCTGGGTGGGCCGCCGCTGGTCAAGGCTGCAACCGGCGAAGATGTGAGCGCCGAGGAGCTGGGCGGCGCCGACGTGCACACGCGCATCTCCGGCGTGGCGGACCACTTCGCCATCGACGATGTTCACGCCCTGCAGATTGTGCGCGACATCGTGGCGACGCTCAACACACGCAAGCGAGTTGAGCTGGATATTGCGCCGCCCAAAGAGCCGCTCTACGATCCGGCCGAGCTGTACGGTGTGCTCCCGATGTCGTTCAAGATTGCCTACGATGTGCGCGAGGTCATTGCTCGCATCGTCGATGGCAGCCAATTGCGCGAGTTCAAGCCGCGCTACGGTGAGACGCTGGTCTGCGGCTTTGCGCGGCTCTATGGCTACCCGCTCGGCGTCATCGCCAACAACGGGATCCTCTTCAGCGAGTCGGCGCTGAAAGGCGCACATTTCATCGAACTTTGCACATCTAGACAAATTCCGCTACTCTTTTTGCAAAACATCACCGGCTTCATGGTCGGCAAGGAATACGAGAATCGTGGCATCGCCAAGGATGGCGCCAAGTTGGTGCACGCTGTCGCCAACGCGCAGACGCCTAAACTGACGGTGATCATCGGCGGCTCCTTCGGCGCAGGCAACTACGGCATGTGCGGCCGCGCATACAGCCCGCGTTTTTTGTGGATGTGGCCCAACGCGCGCATCAGTGTGATGGGCGGCGAACAGGCGGCGAACGTGTTGCTCACCGTCAAAATGGAACAGGCGGCGCGGCGCGGGGAGTCGTTGATGACACCAGAGGAGCAGGCGGCGTTCAAACAGCCGATTTTGGAGAAATATGAGCATGAGGGCAACCCCTATTATGCTACGGCGCGGCTGTGGGACGACGGAATTCTCGACCCACCGGAGACGCGACAGGTGTTGGGGCTGGCGCTCTCTGCGTGTCTGAATGCACCGCTGACGCCCACCCGTTTTGGCGTGTTCCGCATGTAACTCGTAGGAGGCTGACGGTGATCTATCCTGATCTCGAACAAATCCGTGCGGCGCGGCGACGGTTAGGCGATCTGGTGCGCGAGACGCCGGTGTGGCGCTGGCAGGCATTGGAGTTGGAGACGCTTCTCGGCGCAGAGACGGAGGTCATTCTCAAGCTAGAGTTGTTTCAGTACACCGGCTCCTTCAAGCCGCGCGGCGCATTGACCGTGATGCTCGATCTCGAACCGTCGGCGTTGCAACAGGGCGTCACTGCGGTCAGCGCGGGCAATCATGCCATTGCCGTGGCGTTTTCGGCGCGACTTCTGGGCACAACCGCGAAGGTGGTGATGCCCAAGAGCGCCAACCCGTTCCGCGTGGCGCGGTGCCGCGCCTATGGCGCTGAAGTGGAGCTGGTCGATGACGTGCAGCAGGCTTTTGCGCGTGTACAGCAAATCCAGGAAGAGGAAGGGCGCATCTTTGTGCATCCATACGAGGGACCGTTGACGGCGTTGGGTACAGCCACTGTCGGGCTGGAATTTGCCACGCAGGCGCCCGACCTCGACGCCGTGATCATCCCAATCGGCGGCGGCGGGCTGTGTGCAGGGATGGCGTGTGCTTTCAAGCAGCTTCAACCCGCCTGCCAGGTGATCGGCGTCGAGCCGGTGGGCGCAGACACGATGCACCGCAGCTTCCTTGCCGGGGCGCCCCAGGCAATCGACCGCGTGCGCACGATTGCCGATAGTCTGGGAGCGCCCTATGCACTGCCCTACAGCTTTG
The DNA here is from genome assembly GCA_016861025.1 of Chloroflexota bacterium. Lineage (GTDB taxonomy): Bacteria > Chloroflexota > Anaerolineae > Caldilineales > Caldilineaceae > Caldilinea. Next base: position 88,200 of record BOKO01000017.1, on the reverse strand, counting down.
AGATGTGTCGCACCTTTGTCGATGAATTGGTGTTGATCGACGATCCGGCAATGCAACGCGCGATGGGCTTGCTCTTCGGCAGCATGAAGCTGGCTGTCGAACCGGCTGGCGCAGCGGCGACTGCGGCGTTGTGCGAACCGTTGCGTCGCCGACTGGCGGGAAGACGCGTCGGCGTGATCGTATGCGGAGCGAATATCGACCTGGCTACCTTTGCGCGTCAGGCGATAATCGGCGCAGCGGGTGAGGGAGCGCAAGGGAATTGACACCCTGCCATGCGACATGATGCACTGAATCAAGTTTCACGCATCTTTTTGGTGATCTTGCTGGTCAGTCTGGCGGGCATCCTGTTAATCATTGCGCAATCGCTTGGTTTTGGCTTGCCGGATGCGAGCGGAATCCGACCGCAGGGTGTGGTCAGCGCAGCGTGGAATCGCCAGGTGGCGTTGATCAGCGGACATGCAGGCAGCGATTCTGGCGCAGTTTGCGAGGACGCCAACGGCGCCATTCTCCTGACCGAAGCGGAGATCAACGCCAATGTCGCCCGGTTGGTCGCCGAACGTATGCGCCGCGCTGGCGCCGATGTGGTGATCCTGGACGAATACGATGCACGCCTGCAGGGGCTGCGCAGCGACGTGCTCATCAGCCTGCACGCCGATAGCTGTATTGATGCAAGCGGCTATAAGGCTGCTATCCATGCCTATACGATCATTCCCGAAGTGAACCGTCGTCTGCTTGCCTGCATCGACGATGCCTATCCTGCCGCCACCGGTCTGACGCATCATCCCAACACAGTCACCCACAATATGACCGAATATCACGCCTTCCGACGCATCGATCCCAATACGCCTGCAGCTATCCTGGAAATGGGTTTCCTGGGTGGAGACCGCGCACTGCTGACCGGCCAGGCCGCAATGGTCGCCAAAGGCGTGAGCGACGCACTTTTGTGCTTCCTGGAGGGCGAGAAAGCGCAGACGCCATGAAAGAAAACTTCGCGTTTCATGACATCGATCCGCAGCACGCCGATGACGCAACGATCAAGGCGATCACCTCGCTTTGGAATAGCGCGCTGGCGCCCGAGATGCCAATTTCGGAGATATTCGTGCGCTACAACTTGCGACCGTCGGCCGGTGTGGTGCGGCGGCTTCTGCTTGCCAGCACAGCCGGGCAAATTGTCGGCGTCGCAATTGCCACGGCATTGCAAGATGAGCCGCTCGTCAACGAACATGGCGAGGGATGGCTCGACGCGCTGGTGGTGGCGCCGGCGTTCCAACGACAGGGGCTTGGCGGAAAGTTGCTGGCCATGGCTGAACGCTGGTTGACGGAACAGGGATGTCGGGCCGTGCAGATTGGCGGCGGCGTGCGCCCGTTTGCACCCGGTGCGCCGAAATCGGGCTGCTCAGTCGCCTTCTTTCAGCATTCGGGCTATACTTTGTTCGGCCCGACATGGGACATGGCGGCGAATCTCGCCATCTACAAGCCGCCTGTTGGGGTGGGCGAAGCGCCCTGTGCGGTTCGCCCGGCGACCTCAGCCCAGGTGGACGAACTGTTGGTTTTTTTGCGTCGTGAGTTCCCCGGACGCTGGCGCTATGAGGCGGAGATGTTCCTGGCGGACGGGGGGCGCATCTCCGATTTTATGCTGTTGTGGAGTGAGCGCGGCGTCGACGGCTGTTGTCTGCTCACGTTCCCGGATTCGGTGCGCCCGCTCGAACGCTTTTATCCGTATGAGCTGCCAAAACCGTGGGGCCAGCTTGGCTCGATTGGCGTCAGCGCAGCCTGTCGCGGCCAGGGTTTCGGCGCTGCGCTGCTCGATGCTGGCTTGAGACGTTTGCACGACAACGGCGTCAACGGTTGTGTGATCGATTGGACAACGCTGATCGGCTTCTATGGAAAATTTGGCTTCGAGCAATATCGAGAATATGCGATGATGGGGCGCGCTCTATAGCGTGAAAACACGGGGTGCAGCGAAGGATTGGAAATGAGCAGTGAAAATGGATATGAGGTGCTCCCCGGCAAGAGCTTCCCGATCGGCGCAACGATTCAACCGGGCGGCGTCAATTTTTCTATTTACTCGCGCAGCGCCACGGCGATGGAGCTGCTTTTTTTCGATCATGTAGACGCAGCGACGCCATCGCGCACGATTCGACTTGACCCGCAGACCAACCGTACATTCTCCTATTGGCACGTCTTTGTTCCCGGCGTGAGCGCCGGACAGATCTATGGGTATCGTGCACATGGCGCATACGAGCCGCTCTTGGGGATGCGCTTTGACCCCCAAAAGTTGCTGCTCGATCCATACGGGCGCAGCGTCGCTGTTCCCACCGCGTATAGCCGTAAAGCTGCATCAGTTCCCGGCGACAACACAGCGCAGGCGATGAAGAGTGTAGTCATCGACAACAGCGCTTATGACTGGGAAGGCGACGCACTCCTCTATCGCCCTTTCAATGAAACGATCATCTACGAAATGCATGTGCGCGGCTTCACCCGTCACCCCAACTCTGGCGTAACGCCGGGCAAACGCGGCGCCTACGCAGGATTGATCGAGAAGATTCCCTATTTACAGCATCTGGGCGTGACTGCGGTGGAGCTGCTGCCGGTCTTCCAGTTCGATCCACAGGATGCACCGGGCGGTCGCGTCAACTATTGGGGGTACTGTCCTGTTTCGTTTTTTGCGCCTCATCTTCAATACAGTGTAAGCGGCGACCCGGTGGCTGTGGTCGATGAGTTCCGCGATATGGTGAAGGCGCTCCACCGCGCTGGCATCGAGGTGATCCTGGATGTCGTTTACAACCACACAGCCGAGGGCGACGAGAAGGGGCCAACCTTTTGTTTTCGCGGTCTTGAGAACGAAGCCTATTACATCTTGGAGAGCGACCGGGAGCGTTATGCGGACTATAGCGGCACAGGCAACACGCTGAACGCCAATAACGCCATGGTGCGCCGCCTGATTCTTGACAGCCTGCATTACTGGGTCGAGGAGATGCACGTGGATGGTTTTCGCTTTGATCTGGCTTCGATCCTGTCGCGCGATGAAAATGGGGCGCCGCTCGCCAATCCACCGATTTTGTGGGACATTGAAACAGACCCGGTGCTCGCCGGCGTCAAGCTGATTGCCGAGGCGTGGGATGCAGCGGGGCTTTATCAGGTCGGCTCGTTCCTCGGCGATCATTGGAAGGAATGGAATGGCCGCTTTCGCGATGACATTCGTTCGTTTGTCAAAAGCGATCCAGGCATGGTCGAAGAAGTCGCCTCGCGCTTTTTTGCCAGTCCTGACCTCTACGGCAGGGAGAATCTGGGACCGGAGCAGAGCATCAACTTCGTCACCTGCCACGACGGCTTTACAATGAACGATCTGGTTTCCTACAACGAAAAGCACAACCTGGACAACGGCGAAGAGAACAGGGATGGTGCGAACGACAATCTGAGTTGGAACTGCGGCGTGGAGGGTCCCAGCGATGATCCTGAAGTGGAGCAATTGCGCGTCCGACAGATCAAGAACTTCTTCGCCATCACGCTCTTTTCGCTGGGGGTGCCGATGTTGTTGATGGGTGATGAGGTGCGGCGTACGCAGCGCGGCAACAACAACGCCTATTGTCAGGACAACGAGATCAGTTGGTTTGACTGGTCGCTGTGCAACCAACATGCCGACTTGCTGGAGTTTGTGCGCAAACTGATCCGATTCCGCAAGGAGCTGAGCATTTTCCGTGACGGGGATGGGCTAAGCTTGATCGAGCTGCTGCACTATGCACGCATCGAATGGCATGGCGTCGAGCCATACAAGCCGGACAAGAGCTATCACTCGCGCAGCCTTGCCCTCACGATCCGCGGGGCGGTGGAGGCGTTTTATGTCATCGCCAATTTCTACTGGGAGCCGCTTGACTTTGCGTTGCCGCCGCCGCCCCGGCGCAGCACATCGAACTGGCGACGCGTGCTCGATACAAGCCTGTCTGCTCCCGATGACTTCTGTCCATTGGCGGAGGCGCCGCCGCTTCCCGATACGGTCTACCGCGTTCAACCGCGCACCGTGGTCTTGCTCGCAACAGAAACGATCAGCCGCGGGCGCCGCCAGACGCTGTAATCGTCTTTGCCCCTGAACAAAAAGCCGGGTCCCTTTGGAACCCGGCTTCACGTTCATCAATTTGCCTGCTCGCTACTCAAGTTCAACGTCGATGCCGTCGAGCGAGTCTGTCTCGCTCTCTTCTTCCTCTTCCAACGAATCAAAGTCGAGATCGAGTGAATCCTCTTCATCGTCGTCGAGCGAGACGCCTGCACCCACCGAGACGCCGAGCGGCTCCATGCCAAGCTCCGCCACGCCATCCAAATCCTCGAAGTCGAAGTCGTCGAGCGCCAGATCGACATCGTCCAGATCGCCCAGGTCTTCGTCATGGTCGATCTCCTCGTCGATCAGCAAATCGACTTCATCGGCGATGTTCACGTGAGCGACGCGGCGCTGGCTGAACCCCGTGCCGACCGGAATGAGCTTGCCGATGATCACATTCTCTTTGAGGCCGCGCAACTCGTCGCGCTGACCGCGGATGGCGGCTTCGGTGAGGACGCGCGTGGTCTCCTGGAAAGAAGCCATCGCCAGGAAACTCTCTGTGTTGAGCGCCGCCTTGGTTAGACCGAGCACGACCGGCTCCGCCTTTGCCGGCTTGCCGCCGCGCGAGACAACATAATTGTTGATATCTTCGAACTTGAAGCGATCGAGCAATTCGCCCGGCAGCAGATCGGTGTCGCCGGCTGTGCGCACCATCACGCGGCGCAGAAGCTGGCGCAGGATCACCTCGATGTGTTTGTCGTGGATGCCTACGCCCTGGCTGCGATAGACGCGTTGCACCTCGGAAAGCAGATAGAGCTGCGTCGCCTCGCGCCCGGAAATGCGTAGAATCTCTTTCGGATTCTTGGCGCCTTCTGTAAGCTGTTCGCCAGCCTGCACCGTGGCGCCATCATCGACGCGCAGGCGCGCATTCGCCGGCAACTCAACTTCCCAGACTTCAGTCGTCTCGCGGCGGATCGTGGCGACGCCATCCTCGATGAAGATTTCGCCATCCATTCCCGCTGCAATCGTCTCTACCTCTTCTCCGTTGTTCCGGCGTGCGATCAGCGTGTCCTCCTGGACGCGGTCGCCGTCGGCGACGATAACCTCGAAACCGGCCGGGATCGTCACTTCGCGTCGGCTCAGGTCGGTGCGGCTGATGCGCAGGATGCGCACATCCCCTTCCCGCTGGATCGACACCGTGCCATCCATCTCGGCGATGACCGCCTCGCCTTTGGGCGTGCGCGCCTCAAACAACTCCTCGACGCGCGGCAGACCCTGCGTGATGTCGTCGGCGCCGGCCACACCGCCGGTGTGGAAGGTGCGCAATGTAAGCTGTGTGCCGGGTTCGCCGATCGATTGTGCAGCGACAATGCCGACCGCCTCGCCCATGCCGACCACGCCGCCGCGCGCCAGGTCTTCGCCGTAGCAGTGAGCGCAGAGACCGAAGCGAGCCTCGCATGTCAGCGGTGTGCGCACAAACGCCTTGTCGATCTGATGGCGCTTGAGCAACTCGAGTGCGGCCTCGGTGAGCAGCTCGTTGCGATGCAGCAACACCTCGCCCGTTTCCGGGTCGCTGATGTCGCCGGCAAGGAATCGTCCGGCAACGCGTTCGGCAAAGGTCTGTTGCATCGCCTTGGATTCTTCGGCTGTAATCCAAATCCCGGTGGACGTTCCGCAGTCGTCTTCCGTAATGATCACATCCTGCGCGACATCGACCAGGCGGCGGGTGAGATAGCCTGCATCCGCCGTGCGCAGCGCCGTGTCCGCCAGACCTTTGCGGGCGCCGTGAGTGCTCAAGAAGTATTCAAGCGCCGTCAACCCTTCGCGGAAATTGGATCGAATAGGCAGTGGAATGATGCGTCCGTTAGGATCAGCCATCAGACCGCGCATTCCGGCAAGCTGACGCACAGGGTTGATGCCGCCTTTTGTAGCGCCGGAGCGCGCCATGGCGCCAAGCCCCTCGATCGGGCTGAGTAGCTCCTTCACGGCGTCTGTGACTTCGTCGGTGGCGCGCGTCCACAATTCCACCGTCTTGTTGTATAGCTCCTCTTCGGTGATCAGACCGCGACGATATTGTTGTTCCGCTTTCTCCACTTCGAGCGTAGTCTGCTCCAGAATTTCAGCTTTGCGCTCCGGCACGTTGATGTCGGAAATGGCAATGGTGATGCCGGAGCGAGTGGCATATTGGAAGCCAAGGTCTTTGATATTGTCGACCGTTTCCGCCGTCACAGCGCGACCGAGATGCTTATAGCACCGCGCCACAACCATATCGACGCCCTTGCGGTCGAGCAATTCGTTGACAAACCACAACTCTTCGGGCAACGCGCGGTTGAAGATGATGCGTCCAACCGTTGTGCGCATCAGGCGGTCGCGCGGCCAGGAAGCGCCAAGCAGACCGAGTTGCCGCAGGGCATTGCGCGTCTCCTCGAGTGCGGCTGCGCCGAACCCTGCAATTTCGGAGATCATTTTGCGTTCGCCGCGTGCGATGTAGTCCATGATCTCGCCGACTGTGCGCACGCCATGGGCGGTGAGTGCGTCGAGCACGCGGTCGCTTAGTTCGAGCGTCTTGATGGAGACGTTGTCGAATTTGCTTTGGAAGAGCACGCGGATCGGTTGGCGCAGTTTGATGGCGCCCATGGCGTAGGCGTATTCCGCCTCCTCCATGGTGGCGAAGGTGGGCAGGGACTCGGTGTCTGCGTTTTCGTCCTCATCGACGGTGAGGTAGTAGACGCCCATGACCATGTCTTTGGAAGGGCCGACGATTGGGTCGCCGCTCGATGGTTTGAGCAGGTTTTGCGTCGCCAGCATCAGTTCGCGCGCTTCCTTGACGGCCTCGTCGCTGAGGGGGACGTGCACCGCCATCTGGTCGCCGTCAAAGTCGGCGTTGAAGGCTGCGCAGGTGAGCGGGTGAAGCTGGATGGCGCTGCCTTCGATCAACACGACCTCGAACGCCTGGATGCCGAGGCGGTGGAGGGTGGGTGCGCGGTTGAGCAGCACCGGTCGTTCGTGAGTGATTTCATCGAGCACATCCCACACTTCTGGCGCCATGCGATCGACCATGCGTTTGGCGCTTTTGATGTTGTGGGCGAAGTTGTTTTCGACCAGCCGGCGCATGACAAAGGGTTTGAAGAGTTCGAGCGCCATTTTCTTGGGCAGGCCGCACTGGTGCAATTTGAGCGTCGGGCCGATGACGATGACGGAGCGGCCGGAGTAGTCGACGCGTTTGCCGAGCAGGTTGCGGCGGAAGCGTCCTTGCTTGCCTTTGAGCAGGTCGCTGAGGCTCTTGAGTTTGCGTTTGCCGGAGCGGCTGACTGCGCGCCCGCGACGTCCGTTGTCGACCAGGCTATCGACCGCCTCTTGCAGCATGCGTTTTTCGTTGCGCACGATGACATCGGGTGCGCCCAGCTCCATCAGCCGTTTGAGGCGGTTGTTGCGGTTGATGACGCGACGGTAGAGGTCGTTGAGGTCGCTGGTGGCGAAGCGCCCGCCGTCGAGCTGCACCATTGGGCGCAGTTCGGGTGGAATCACGGGCAGTGCAGTCAGGATCATCCATTCGGGGCGGTTGCCGCTCTTACGGAAGTTTTCGACGACGCGCAGGCGTTTGGCGGCTTTTTTGCGGCGCTGTTTGGATTTGGTGGTGCGCATTTCGCGGCGCAGCTCTTTTTGCATGGCTTCGAGGTCGAGCTTGGCGACGATGTCGCGCACGGCTTCGGCGCCCATGCCGGCGGTGAAGACGTTGCCCCAGCGTTCGGAGAGCTCGCGATAGCGATTTTCGGTGAGCAGTTGTTTTTCTTCGAGCGATTTCAGGTCGGCCAGTGCGGTCTCCATCTGACGCCGCGCTTCTTCCTGTTTTGCTTCGATTTTGCCGCGCAGCTCGTCGATCTGGCCGCCAAGCTCCTGGCGAATGTAGTCGCGGCGTGCGCCGATGCGCATGCGGATGTCGGCCTTTTCGGCGTCGGATTCGCCTTGCAGTGCGTCGAGTTTGCTCTGCACCAGATCGTTAACGATGATGTCGTAGTCCATCGAGACGATCTCGCCGGCGCGCAGCACAGCCTGGTCGGACCAGGAGAGGAATTTGTCTTCGTTTGCCTTTTTGCCGACGTTGGTGTGAATCCAGGTCTGCAAGCGTTGCGCCTCGGCGATTGCCTGTGAGGAGGCGTCGTTGATGCGTTCGTTGAGCGACTGAATAGCGGCTTCTTCTTCGGCGTCGAGACGGCTCAGTTCGCCTTCGAGCTGGGCTTCGAGCCGAGAAAGCTCTTCGTGCGCCTCGCCCTCGATGCGTTGCAGACGGGTCTGCAGCTCGCGTTCGTGGCGCTGAATGGCGCGCGAGCGTGCATCTTCGTTGACGTTGGTTACAATGTATTGTGCAAAGTAGAGCACGCGTTCGAGATGGCGTGGGCTGATGTTGAGCAGCAAGCCAAGACGGCTGGGCACGCCTTTTACGTACCAGATATGGCTGACGGGCGACGCCAGCTCGATGTGTCCCATGCGTTCGCGGCGCACGCGGCTAGGTGCGACTTCGACGCCGCACTTGTCGCAGACGATGCCCTTGTAGCGCACGCGTTTGTATTTGCCGCAGGCGCATTCCCAGTCGCGCGTCGGGCCAAAGATGCGTTCGCAGAAGAGGCCGTCGCGTTCGGGGCGCAGCGTGCGGTAATTGATGGTCTCCGGTTTGGTCACTTCGCCGTAGCTCCACTCGCGGATGCGTTCTGGCGAGGCGAGCGAGATTTTGATTGCGTCGAAATTCTTGACTTCCATTCGTTGTATTCTCCGCTAGTGCCCACTATGGGGTGCGTGTTGCGTCACACAAAACACGCAACACGAAACATGCTATTCGTTGGCCGTCTTTGTCATGGCGCCAGGCAGGTTCAGGCTGAAGCCGAGACGCGGCATGTTGTCGGCTGTCTCTTCTTTGCCAAAGTGTACGGTTTCGCCCTTCTCGTTGATGACCTCGACATCGAGGCCGAGGCTTTGCAGCTCTTTGACGAGCACGCGGAAGGATTCGGGCACACCGGGGCTTTGGATTTGTTCGCCCTTGACGATGGCTTCGTAGGTTTTGACGCGCCCGGTGATGTCGTCGGATTTGACGGTGAGCATCTCCTGCAAGATGTGCGCAGCGCCGTAGGCTTCGAGCGCCCAGACTTCCATTTCGCCGAAGCGTTGGCCGCCGAACTGCGCTTTGCCGCCGAGCGGCTGTTGGGTCACCAGGCTGTAGGGTCCGGTGGAGCGGGCGTGCACTTTGTCTTCGACCAGGTGGTGGAGTTTGAGCATTTGCACGACGCCGACTGTCACCGGTGAATCGTAGGGATCGCCGGTTTTGCCATCGTACAGGCGTTGTTTGCCGGTTGTCGGCAGGGGCCAGCCGGTGGTGCGGCTGACGGCTTCGGCCTGTTCGTGCAGTGCGGCGTCGTCGAGCATGGCCAGACCGGCCGGCGTTGCTTCAAGGCCGGCCGCCTCGATTGCCTGGGGGCCATGATGGCAGAGCCACTCCCAGAGCGCGACGCGCTGGGCGATTGCATTGGATTCGGCGCTGGTGCGGCGGTCGGCGTAGGATTCGGGCAGAATTTCTTCAGGCGCATAGCCGCGTTGACGCAGCCATTCGCGCAAGACACTGTGGCGTGCGTAGGCGACATCGCGGAAGATGCGTTCAGCGTCATAGCCCAGCGGCTCCAGCCAGTCGAGCAGGTAGATGAGCCGTGCGTCGTTGTCGTCGCGCAGATCGCTTTCGGGGATGTTTTGCTGGCGCACATAGTCCCAGGCTTTTTCTGTTGCGACGCGCCATGCGCGCTCCACCAGCCAGGCTCGCGCCAGCTCCGCCTCGATCTCTTCTTCGCGCGCGCCGTCGAAGACGGGCGTCTCCGCCTTGAAGCCGATCTGCCGTGCGGCCCAGCCAAGATGCGCTTCCAAGATCTGACCGATGTTCATGCGACCGGGCACGCCGAGTGGGTTGAGGATGATGTCGACCGGCGTGCCATCTTCGAGAAACGGCATGTCTTCGACGGGCACCACTTTGGAGATGACGCCTTTGTTGCCGTGGCGACCGGCCATTTTGTCGCCTTCGGTGAGGCGACGGCGCTGCGCCACGGAGACGCGCACGATCTTTTCGACGCCGGCGGGCAGGTCGCGGTGCTCGTCGCGGCCAAAGACTTTGACGTCGACCACTTTGCCGCGTTCACCGTGGGGCAGGCGCAGCGAGGAGTCTTTGACCTCGCGCGCTTTTTCGCCAAAGATGGCGCGCAGCAGCTTTTCCTCCGGCGTCAGTTCGGTTTCGCCTTTGGGGGTGATCTTGCCGACGAGGATGTCGCCCGGCGTGACTTCGGCGCCGATGCGGATGATGCCTTCTTCGTCGAGGTCTTTGAGCGCGTCTTCGCCGACGTTGGGGATGTCGCGCGTGATCTCTTCGGGGCCGAGCTTTGTTTCGCGCGCGTCGATCTCGTGTTTTTCGATGTGGATGGATGTATATTTGTCGTCCTGCACGAGGCGTTCGCTGACCAGGATGGCGTCTTCGAAGTTGCCGCCTTCCCAGCTCAGGTAAGCCACCAGCACATTTTGTCCGAGCGCCAGCTCGCCGCCTTCGGTGCTGGAGGAGTCGGCGAGGACTGCGCCGGCCTTGACGACATCGCCTTTGTAGACAACGGGGCGCTGGTCGATGCAGGTGCTCTGGTTGGAGCGGTTATATTTGCGCAGATGGTAGATGCGCCGGGCGCCGTCGTATTCCTGGACGGTGATCTGATCGCCGGTGACGCTGACTACTTCGCCGTCGTGTTTGGCGATGACGACCTGACCTGAGTCGATGGCTGCCTGATATTCCATGCCGGTGCCGACGAGCGGCGCTTCGGGGCGGACGAGCGGCACAGCCTGGCGCTGCATGTTGGAACCCATCAGGGCGCGGTTGGCGTCGTCGTGTTCGAGGAAGGGGATCAGCGCGGCGGAGACGCCGACGATCTGTTTGGGCGAGACATCCATGTAGCGGATGGCGCTTGGCTGCTCGAATTTGAACTCTTCGGCCTGGCGCGTGGAGGGGCGCACGTTGAGGAATTCGCCGAGCGCATTGAGCGCCGACGAAGCCTGTGCGATTGGGGCAAGCTCATCTTCATCGGCGGTGAGGTAGACAACTTCACGGCTGACGAAGGGCTTGACGCGCACACTTTCCAGCCCGAGCGCGGCGATCTGTTCGGCCAGGGCGTCGCTTACGACTTCGCCGCGTTTGGCGATGGTTGCGCCGGTGGCGGGGTCAATGACGTCAGCGTCGAGCGTGCGTCCAGCCAGTGCGGAGGCCTCGACCGGTTTGATTTCTTTGAGCACCTTGCGATAGGCGGTCTCGATGAAGCCATAATCGTTGACGCGGCCATAGGTGGCAAGCGAGCCGATGAGACCGATGTTGGGGCCTTCCGGCGTTTCGATCGGGCAGATGCGGCCGTAGTGCGAGAAGTGTACGTCGCGCACATCGAAGCCAGCGCGTTCGCGACGCAGACCGCCGGGGCCGAGTGCGCTGAGGCGGCGTTTGTGTGTGAGCTCGGCCAGCGGGTTGGTTTGATCCATGAACTGGCTGAGCTGGCTGCCGCCGAAAAATTCGCGTGTGGCGGCGACGACGGGGCGGATGTTGAGCAGGCTCAGCGGAGTGACCTGGTCGGGGTCGCGGATCGACATGCGCTCGCGCACGACGCGCTCCATGCGCAGCAGGCCGATGCGCAACTGGTTTTGGATCAGCTCGCCGACGGTTTTGACGCGACGGTTGCCGAGATGGTCGATGTCGTCGGGGCGGCCTTCACCGTTGTTGATCTGGATGATGCGTTTGATGACGGCGACCAGGTCATCGAGCGTGAGCAGGCGTGCGCCGTCTTCGGTTGCGCGGATGTCGAGACCCAGCCGGCGGTTGAGTTTGTAGCGTCCGACCTTGCCCAGATCGTAGCGTCGTGGGGAGAAGAAGAGATTTTGGACAAAGGCGCGCGCGTTGTCGAGCGTGGGCGGGTCGCCTGGGCGCAGTTTTTTGTAAAATTCGAGCAGCGCGTCTTCGACGCCGCGCGCTGAGTCGCTGGTGGGGTTGCTGGTGGTGTCGCGCTCGATGGTCGACTCGATGTAGGGGTGGTCGAGGTCGGTGTCGACATCGGCGAAGAGCGCACGAATTTCGTCGTCGGAGCCATAGCCGACGGCGCGCAGCAGCAGGGTGACGGGCAGCTTGCGTTTGCGGTCGACTTTGACGCTGATGATGTCGCGGCGGCTTGTTTCAAATTCGAGCCAGGCGCCGCGGCTGGGGATGAGCTTGGCGCCGGCCAGGTCGCGCCCGGTTGTGCGATCTGGTTCGACGGTGAAGTAGACGCCGGGCGAGCGGATGAGCTGGCTGACGACAACGCGTTCGCTGCCGTTGATGATGAAGGTGGCGGCGTCGGTCATCAACGGGAAGTCGCCCATGAAGACTTCTTGCTCGCTGACTTCGCCGGTGTCCTTGTTGACCATGCGCACGTTGACCCACAGCGGCGCTGCGTAGGTGATGTCGCGCTCTCGGCATTCGGCTTCGGGGTATTTGGGTTCGCCGAAGGTGAAATCGCCAAAGTGCAGTTCCAGGTTCTTGTTGAAGCTGACGATGGGCGAGATCTCGGCGAAGAGTTCCTGCAACCCTTCGGTCTTGAACCACTCGAAGCTGCGAATCTGCACTTCGGTGAGACGCGGCAAATCGAGGACGGTGGGCGTGCGCGCATAACTCTTGCGACGAACGCTGCTTCCCTGTGTGGACGCACTGGTTCCATTAACGGATTGGCTCATGTATTCCAGCTCCTTGATCAGCCAAAAAATGACAATAAGACACCAACGCAGACAGTTTCCAGCGTTCGCATCGCTGCGACCCGCCGCTATCTACATCTTGGTGTCTTCGACTCGACACAACGTTTAGTCGTATATCAGTTGTACAAAACAAAAAATCAGGTGCTGTGTGGAGAGGAAACCTGACACGTTTTCTTCCCACTCCACCATGCACCTGAACTCCCAAAATTCCAAAATACCGCTTCATTTTTACGGATCGACCGACAACATGTCGAATACCGTAAACGTGAAGTCTACACAACCAGGGAATATCTGTCAAATTTACTGTCGCCAAATTTCGTTACAATCGTGTGCATGATCGTGAACGAAACAAATGTATCAGATGCGCGCCTGACAGACAGTAGTCTTCATTACAGTTAACTTGCGATGCGCTCAGCCTGCCTTTTGTGCTTTTTCAGATGCAGATTGTGCGATTTTGACAATCTGAAACCTCAATTTAATATCCCAAATTTTCCCAAAAGGGAACCCCAAATTCATACAAATTGCCACTAGACAAATCAGTTTTTTTAGTTTATACTGTGGGAGAAAGTGGGGTGATGTGGGGGAAAATGTACTCTACAACCCTATTAATGACGGAAAAGTGGGGGTGGAACCTGCAACGCCGTCGATTTGGGATATGCGAGTTGCCTGTTGTTCGGGGTGTTTACGTGTAATGAGTGGTGCGTAGTGCGTACATACTTGCCGCACCAGGTGTGACCCTACGGATTGCGCATCACTCATTACGGCCCGAAATCGGGTGTTCTGAAACCAGGCGTGTGGTGCGGACAACAAAGAGTGGAAAGCCGTCTCGAATGGCGGATTCTCAATAAACAACGGCGCAATCGACATGTTTCTTGGCGAGTACACCCATTCACTGGATGCCAAAGGTCGCCTGACCATTCCGGCGAAATATCGGAATGAGCTGGCGGTCGGTCTGGTGGTGACTCGCAATCCGGTCGATCAATGTCTTCTGCTCTTTCCGCACGAAGAATGGCAGCGGCTGGCGGACAAAGTGAGCGCAATGCCGATCACGGATCCGCGCTCTGCGGCGTTTCGGCGTGCATTCTTTAGCGCCGCCGAGGATTTGCAGCCGGACGGGCAGGGGCGGATTCTGCTGAGCCAACGTTTGCGCGAATATGCAAAGATCGATGCGGAAGTGGTGATCGCCGGCATGAACAAGTTTGTCGAGTTGTGGAATCCTGCATTGTGGGAAGAAAAAGTGGTCGGCGCAATGTCTGGCGCTGATTACACCGGAGATTTCTTTAGCACATTAAGTCTATAAATAATGGGAGACCGCCTACCCATCGCCGCAGACCCGGCTGACGCCTATCATACGCCGGTGTTGTTGTCCCAGGTGCTTGAAGGATTGAATGTCAAGCCGGGCGCCTGGATCGTAGACTGCACCGTCGGCGGCGGCGGCCACACCGAAGCCTTGCTTGCCAGGTCGGCGCCCGACGGTCGCGTGTTGGGCATCGATGCAGACCCGGCGGCCATTCGGCGAGTCTCGGTGCGTTTTGCCGACGCCCTGGCTTCTTCTCGTCTCGTTCTGCATCAGAGCGAATTTGTCCGGCTCGAAGAGGTGGCGGCAGCGCACGCATTCGCCCCAGTCGATGGTGTGCTGTTCGATCTCGGAGTGAGCAGTTTTCAGTTGCAGACGCCAGAACGGGGCTTTTCATTTTCTCAAGCCGGGCCGCTCGACATGCGCTTTGATCCGGCGCAACCGCTCAGCGCCGCAGACATCGTGAACGAATGGGATGAACAGGCGCTGGCGGATCTGATTTTCCGATACGGCGAAGAGCCGCAAGGTCGGCGGATTGCGCGGTGTCTTGTGCAGAATCGCCCGTTTACGACAACGGCGCAACTGGCGGAGGCGATTGAAAAGGCGGTGGGCGGGCGGCGCGGCGCGCGAATTCACCCGGCGACGCGAACCTTTCAAGCGTTGCGGATCGTGGTCAATCATGAGCTTCAGCAGATCGAAGGCGTGTTGCCGCAGGCGCTTCGCATTTTACGACCAGGAGGACGCTTAGCTGTGATCAGCTTCCACAGCCTTGAAGATCGCATCGTCAAGCAGTGGATGAACGATGAAGCGCGAACATATGTGTCAGACCCAACCCGGTTGCACGGCGGTTATGAACGCCAGCCAACCCTGCGGATTCTCACCAGGAAACCGATCGTCGCCAGCGACGACGAGGTGAGCCGCAACCCACGCAGCCGCTCGGCCAGGCTCCGAGTCGCCGAGAAGCTGCCACCAATCTAGTGTGACGCGTGATGTGTGACAAGTGAGTTACTGGCCCTCCCTCACACCACCCATCACGGATCACTAAATTCGGAGGCTCTTCGCAGCCTTCCGTAGTGTAGGGGCGACGCATGCGTCGCCCCTACTACAACCTGGGATGTTCATCAATTCAATCGATCATTAACGGAAAGGCGAGCGCAGCCGCATCGAGGTGCTCATGCTTCAGCGAGACAGCCTGCCAACGGTGGTTCCAACCGATATTTCCGATTCATTGCAGCGGACGCTCGATCGTCGCTGGTCGGATGTACTGCAAGAAATATTGTGGTTTCCGGAGAATTATCGGCAATATTTGATTGTGCTTGTTGTTAGCCTGGCAATCGGCGCAGGCATGATGACGCAAGTGTGGCTGAGCATGCAGATTGCTGAGCAGCGTTATCTGTTGCGCGAATTGACCGAGAAACGCCAACAGATCGAGCGTGAGAACAGCGAGATTGTCTACGCCATTGCCAACACGACATCGCTGCGTCAGATCGAGCAGTCGGCGTTGGCGCAAGGCTACAGACCCACAATCAACCGGAAATATATCCGCCGCGATGAACTTGCCGTTTCCAGCGCGCCCAGCATAGCAGAAATCCCCGCGCAGCCTATGTCAGAGGCGCCAGGCAGGCCTTCTGTTACAGAGAAAGTCTTGACGCCATCCACTCAATCCAGCGATCTGATCGATGCCGTGGGGCGCGGGTTGGGCGCAGCAGGTGAATGGTTGGAACAGCAAGCCCGATCCGCTTCTGGAGCGTTGGGGGGGCTGGCGGCAGGATTCACGGAGCGATGGATGCGATGACGGCCGCAGTTCCCAAAGTCGCCACGCCGGCAGCGCCGCAGGCAATGAGCGAACAACAGACAATCACAATTGAATCGATCCAGAAGCGGGAGTTGTGGCGCTTCTGGATTCTTGTCTTTGTGTTTGGCGTGCTCGCTGGCGCCGTGGCGTTTGCAATGTTCGTTCATCAAGTCTTGCAGATCGGGGAGGGGCGTCCTCCGGGTCAACCCCATCAAGCCGAGTCGCCGCGCGGCTCTATCGTCGATCGCAATGGCGCACTGCTGGTGGCTGATCGTTATTTCTATGAAGTGTCGATCAATCCGACGCATCTCAAGACCGACCAGGAGCGCCAACAGCTTGCCAGTTCGCTTGAACAATTGGCCGGCATATCGGCGGCGCAGACCCTCGAACTGTTGCGCACGTACACCTATCCCAAATTTCTGCGTCTGGCGTCGGCGATCGATCTGCGCGCCGGGCGCCGCATTCTTGAAGAACGGGCGCGGCTGTCCGAAGAGGGTGAAATGCATCCTCTGCTCTTGGTGACGTTGACGCCGACGCCGCAGCGCTATTACCCAGAGAGAAATCTGGCGGCGCACGTGGTTGGCATCGTAGCGATGTTGGATGGGGCGAAGTGGCTGCGCGGTGTTTACGGCGTCGAAGGCTATTACGAGTCATTTTTGCGCCAACGCGACGGCGTCAACCTGACGAGCAAAGTGACTGAATCGCTTGCGGCGCTGCCACCTGATGTACGCCGTTTTCTGCCGTCGCCAGCCGGCCGTGATGTGATCTTGACGATCGACCGCAATGTACAGTGGATTGCCGAGGATGAGCTGCAGCGCGCAATGTCCCTGTACAAGGCAAAGGCCGGCACGATCATCGTGATGGATCCGATGACCGGCGAGGTGTTGGCAATGGCGAACGCGCCGGCGTTCGACCCCAATGAGTTCAATAAAGCGGAGCCTTCGGCGTTGATCAATCCGGCCGTCAACGCGCAATACGAGCCAGGCTCGGTTTTTAAGATCATTACTGCCGCGGCGGCGTTGGACGCTGGCGTGATTACGCCGACGCAGAAACTGACCGACACCGGTTCGATCGCTGTCGGTCAGCGCGTGATTCTCAACAGCGACCGCGCCGGCTATGGACAGGTCGACATGACGGAAGCGCTGGCGCGCTCGCTCAACGTGATCACTGCACAGTGGGCGCTGGCGCTCGGTCAGCGACAATTCTATCAATACGTCGAGCGTTTCGGTTTTGGCAAGGTGACGGAGATTGACCTGGCAGGCGAGATCTATGGGTTGGTGAAGAAGCCGGGCATGGAAAACTGGAGCCCTGCCGATCTCGGCACCAACAGCTTTGGACAGGGTCTGGCGGTGACGCCGATTCAGATGGCGAACGCAACCGCGGCGATTGCCAACGGCGGCAAGCTGATGCGCCCGCACGTCGTCAAGGCGCGCGTTCTCGATGGCCGGGTGCAGATGACGGAGCCAACTGTACTTGGCGTGGCGATTCGGCCAGAAACGGCAAAAGAGTTGACCGACATTCTGGTCGCGGTGGTCGAACAGGGGAACCAGGCTGCGGGTGTTCCTGGTTATCGAGTTGCAGGCAAAAGCGGCACTGCGCAGATTCCGACCGAGCAGGGCTACACAGAAGATGACACGATTGTCACCTTCACCGGGTTTGCGCCCGCCGACGATCCACGGTTTGTGATCCTGGTCAAGCTAGAGCGACCTGATCCATCGATCAGTCGCTGGGCTGGCTATACGGCGGCGCCAACTTTTGCGCAGGTGGCAAGTCGTCTTTTTGACTATTACAGCATCCCGCCCGACAATATTCGGTTGGGAATCGACGCACTTGATTGATTGAATGTGAGTAATTGTGGCTGAACGACCTTATCCACCAACTTCGATTACCCAGCATACGCTGTGGACGGCGCTGACAGGCGACATTCCGCCTCTGCGCTTGCCGGCGGCTCCGATTGCGCACGCTGCGCTGGACAGCCGCGATGTTCGCCCGGGCGATCTCTTTGTGGCGCTGCTGGGACCAAACACGGACGGACATGCGTATATCGGCGCGGCGTTGAGCAACGGCGCGCAGGCGGTGATCATCGAGGAGCGCGGGCGAGAGACTGCGCATGCAGCAGGCGCGATCACGGTTGACTGCACGCGGGGGCGGTGGGCGCTTTACGCCGAGCTTCCAGAGCGCTATCAGCCCGGCATGGCGCTCGCCTATGTCGTCGACGATAGCGTGCAGGCGATTCAGAAAGTCGGTTCGTTCCAACGTGCGCATCGCACCAATTCGACGTTGAAGGTTGTCGGTGTGACGGGCAGTGTGGGCAAGACGAGCACCAAAGAGCTGACGGCAAATGTGCTGCGTCAGCGTTTTGCCACTCATGCCTCGCCGGGAAATCTGAACAGCGAGCAGGGGCTGCCGTTGGCGTTGATGGGATTGAACACAACGCATGAATATGCGGTGTTGGAAATGGGCATGTACGGTCTGGGCGAGATCGACCGGCTATGCCTGTTGGCGCGGCCACAAATTGGGATCGTAACCAACGTCGGCCCGGTTCATCTCAGCCGTCTTGGCACGATTGAGCGCATTGCGCAGGCAAAGTCGGAACTGGTGCGCGCGTTGCCGTCGGCAGAGGATGGCGGCGTTGCAATCCTGAACTGGGACGATGAACGCGTGCGCAACATGGCGCAACTGACTGCGGCGCGCATCCTCCGCTATGGGCTGACACCCGAAGCCGATCTGTGGGCCGACGAAATCGAAGGCATGGGCATGGAGGGGATTCGTTTTCGCTTTCATTATCGGCTGTCGGGCGCGCAGAAAGTCGAGTCGATCCATGTCAAGGCGCCGCTGTTAGGGCGGCACAGCGTTCACACAGCGCTGTGCGCCGCTGCGGTTGGGTTGCTCGAAGGCATGGGGTGGGGAGAGATCATCGCTGGCTTACAGAATATGGCTGGTCAGCTCCGTCTGGTCGCCGTGAGCGGCATCAACGGCAGCACTGTCATCGACGACACCTACAACGCCAGTCCAGCCAGCACGATCGCTGCGTTGAATCTGATGGCGGACATCCAGCCGACGGGAAATGGGCGCCGCGTGGCGGTGCTCGGTGATATGCTTGAGTTGGGCAGCTATGAAACCGAGGGGCACAAGCTCGTAGGCCGCCGCGCCGCCGCTGTCGTCGATATACTCTTGACTGTCGGGCGACTGGGCGGCAGCATCGGCGAAGAAGCGCTCGACATGGGGCTGCCTGCTGAAAATCTGCATCGCTTGCCAAACCATCGCGAAGCCATCGACATGCTGCGCCGCATTGTGCGCCCAGGCGATCTTGTGTTGGTGAAGGGCAGTCGCGCCGTCGGCATGGATACAATCGTCGCCGAAATCACCGGTGAAGCGGCGAGCGTCACCGCCACATCACAGGAGCCGGTCGATGGATAATCCGCTAGAGCCGAGAATGGCTTACGCGCTGAGTCTGGGAACGATCAGCTTCTTGTTTGCCGTGATTTGGGGAAAGCCATTGATTGCATTTCTGCGACGCAACGGCGTCGGCAAGCAGATTCGCATCGAACAGCCGGGCAGCCATCAGCTCAAAACCGGAACGCCGACAATGGGCGGCGTGCTCTTCGTCGTGCCGGTGTTGGTGATCATCGGGTTGTTGAACATTGTGAATCTGTTGGGCATGGACGCCATCGGCCAAAGCACGCTGCTCCTGTTCTTCTGTCTGGGATCACACGCTGTGCTCGGCGCCATCGACGACTGGCAGGGCATCAAAGGCATTCGTGGACGCGGCGAAGGCATGAGCCCGCGCATGAAAAGCGTGTTCGAGTTCACATTCGCTGCGATCATCGGGCTGGTGCTCTACTATGGGCCGCCGCAATGGGATTATGTCGGTGTGCCGACCTTTGTCGATTATTTTCGGGTTGGGCCGTTCATCGTACCGGCGACGATCATCATTTTGTATCTGACGAGCAACGCCGTGAATTTCACCGATGGGCTGGACAGCCTGGCGGGCAGCACGAGCATGGTGGCCTTTGCCTGTTATGGAACGATTGCCTATCTTCAGGATCAGGTCTATCTGGCGATCTTTTGCTTTACGCTGGTGGGCGCGCTGATGGGCTTTCTCTGGTACAACGCCCATCCGGCGCAACTGATCATGGGCGATGCGGGCAGTTTGCCGCTCGGCGCCACGCTGGGTCTGGTTTCGATTATGACAGGGCAATGGCTGCTCTTGCCGGTGATCGGATTGGTCTTTGCCGCCGAGGCGCTGAGTGTGATGATTCAAGTCAGTTACTTCAAGATCACCAAGCGGCTCTATGGTGAAGGGCGGCGCATTTTTAAGATGGCGCCGTTGCACCATCATTTTGAACTGTTGGGTTGGAGCGAGATGCAGGTGAAGGAGCGCTTCTTCATCGCTTCAGTGCTATCCGGCATGTTGGGGGTGGCGCTGGCGTTAATTTAGGAGGGGCGAGTTGCGAAGGGCGAAACCTTGACGCAAGGATGCAGAGAAACGCAGAGAAGAGGAAATCTGCGTCGATCCGCCCGATCCGCGTCATCTGCGTGCTGTCGAGAGGCGATTTGCGAACGCGATCAGGGTAAGGCGGCTAAGCGAACATGATGATGGATTTTCGGGGACGGCGCATCGTGATCTTGGGGTTGGCCCGACAGGGCACAGCTCTGGCGCGGTTTTTCGTCGCCGCAGGTGCACAGGTGACGGTGAACGACGCCGCGCCCGCAGAACGGCTCGCCGCCGAGATCGAGCGGTTGGGCGATCTGCCGATCACACTGGTTCTTGGCAGCCACCCAATCGATTTGTTGGATGCGTGCGATCTGCTCTGTCTGAGCGGCGGCGTGCCGGCGCAGCTCGCCATCGTGCAAGAAGCAATCCATCGCGGCATTCGTCTGAGCAATGACAGCCTTTTGACCCTACAACTGGCGCGCCAGCGTGGGCTGGGGCCGATTGCGGCGATCACGGGCAGCAGCGGCAAGACAACCACCACAACGCTGGTGGGCAGGATGCTGACGGCGAGCGGCAAACGCACCCACGTCGGCGGCAACATCGGCGCGCCGTTGATCGACAGGTTGGATATGATTGCGCCTGGCGAGTGCATTGTGTTGGAGTTGAGCAGTTTCCAACTGGAGCTATTCGATGAACGTTGGGCATGGGGCGAGGCAAGAGGGATTGGCCCGGACGTGGCTGCGATCCTCAACATCACGCCTAATCATCTCGACCGACACGCAGATATGGCAGCGTATGCGGCGGCAAAATTCAACCTGCTGCGCTGCCTGCCTGCCAGTGCAACCATTGTGTTGAACGCCGAGGACGCAATCACGCGGCGAGTGGCGAGCGGCGAGTGGCGAATCAGCGATCCACCCTTGCCATCGAGCTGGGCGCCAGCCAATGATGCGCTGGATGCCCTGCTGGAAGAAGTGGGGACGCTTGTAGCCGGACGGCATTCGCCGCTCGCCCTCTTTCATCGTTATCAACCGGTGCACAATGGCGCCTGGGGCAAAGCCGGCCATTTGTATTACCAGGGAGAAGAAATCTGCCAGCGCAATGAGGTCAAGCTGCGCGGCGAACACAATATTGGCAATTTGCTGGCGGCGGCTGCGATCAGCGGCGCTATGGGCGCCAGCGTGTCTGCGATGCGCCAGGTCGCCCTGACTTTCTCTGGCGTGCCCCATCGGCTGGAGATTGTCGCAGAGATCAACGGCGTGCTGTGGGTCAATGACAGCATCGCCACATCCCCCGAACGCGCCATCGCAGGCTTGCGCAGCTTTCCGCAGGGCGCCGATGCACTCGATCAGACGCTGATCTTGCTTGCCGGCGGCAAAGACAAAAAGCTGCCCTGGGACGAGTTTGCTGATGAGGTGCTGGCGCGCGTGGATATGTTGATCGGTTTTGGCGACGCCGGCGGCATGATCGTTCATAAGGTGCAGGAACGCGCTTTGTTCAGGCAGCAGACCGCCCCGAGCACCGCCGTGGTCAATCGTCTGGACGAGGCGGTCGATCTGGCAGCGCGCGCAGCAGAGCCAGGGGCGGTTGTGTTGCTTTCACCCGGCGGGACGAGCTACGATGCTTATCGCGACTTCGAGGAGCGCGGCGAGCATTTCCGGCGTCTGGTCCGCGCGCTGGATGTCGAGACGGCGCGAGTGTGATTCCGGGGGTGAATGGAGGGGACGATGTTTTCCAAATCCACAGAGCGAACCGGAGCAAGAACTCCAAAAGGCCGCTATGATTGGGGGTTGCTCTCCGTCGTGACGATTCTGATGATTTTGGGGATCGTTATGGTCTTTAGCGCCAGTTATCCGCGCGGCATTGAAGGTTATCAGAACCCCTATTTCTTTGTTGCACGTCAGTTGATGTGGCTGGGCATCGGTATTGTGGGTCTGATCATCGCTGCACGCATCCCTTACCCATTTTGGGATCGGTGGAGCGTGCCGATCATGGGTGTGACGTTGCTGGCATTGGTGGCTGTGATCGTGATCGGCGCTGAACGTTTTGGCGCCACGCGCACCTATTATCAGGGCAGCATCCAGCCGAGTGAGGCTGCCAAGATCGCTGTGATTATCTACGTCAGCGCCTGGTTGACCAGCAAAGGGCGACGCATCCGCGAAGTGCGCGCCGGTCTGTTGCCTTTTGGTGTGCTCATGGGCGCCATCGCAGTGTTGATCGCGCTGCAACCGGAAATCAGCACAACGATATTGATTGTTGTAACATCGGCGGTGATGCTTTTTGTAGCAGGCGCAGCGGTGAAACAGTTGGCGGCGGTCGGCGTAATTTTTGCCGGCACGTTCTTTTTGATGATCTATTACAGCCCTTACGCTGGCGATCGAATTGACCGATTTCTTGCCTCGGTCACCAATCCGGTCGCCAGCGACGAGTGGCAGGTGAGCCAGGGGGTTCAGGCGTTGATGCGCGGCGGTC
Source organism: Chloroflexota bacterium (assembly GCA_016861025.1). Classification (GTDB taxonomy): domain Bacteria; phylum Chloroflexota; class Anaerolineae; order Caldilineales; family Caldilineaceae; genus Caldilinea. Next base: position 65,384 of record BOKO01000017.1, on the reverse strand, counting down.
TGTTCGGGCGCGGGCTGGGCAACGGCCTGGCGCAACAGACCGGCTATCTGCCGTTGAGCTGGAGCGACAACATCTACGGCGTGATCGGCGAAGAGCTTGGGTTGTTGGGCGCACTCTTCGTAATTGTGCTATTTGCGTTGCTCGCCTATCGTGGGCTGCGCATTGCGCTGCGCGCGCCCGACAACTTTGGCATGTTGCTGGCGACCGGCTTGACGACAAGCCTGATCTTGCAGACGCTGCTCAACATGGCTGTCACCGCCGCCGTGTCGCCGCCGACCGGGGTGACGTTGCCTTTTATCAGCTATGGCGGCAGCTCGCTGGTCGCCTCGCTCTTTGGCATCGGCATCTTGCTCAGCATCAGCCGTTACAGCGTTGACGCAGCCGTTAACCAAAACACAGCGCGTGTGCAGCCAGCAGGAAGGTATTCGTATGAACGTGTTGATCTCAGGCGGGGGAACAGGCGGTCACGTGTATCCGGCGCTGGCGGTCGTAGCGCAGCTCGCGCCGGCGGTTTCCAATCGAACACGCCGCGTTCACCAGCTGTCGGCGACGGCAGAGTCCGTCGGGGCGGCAAGCCTGCAGAGCGCAAGTAGCGACGTTGCGGTGCGCGGTCAGGAGCCGATTGGATCGTCCGTCGCATCCAATGATTCGGACGATGCAACTGTGCAACTGTTGTGGGTCGGCAGCCACGGCGGCATGGAGAAGGCGCTGGTCGAGCGGGCCGGCATCCCTTTCGAGGGCGTCAGCACCGGACAGTTGCGGGTCGCCAATCCGCTCAAGCTGGCGCGCAACCTGGGACGGATGGCGGCGGGCGTGCGCCAGAGTCTGGCAATCGTCGATCGCTTTCGCCCGGATGTCTGTTTTGTGACCGGCGGCTATGTGTGCGGACCCGTGGTGGTGGCATGTTGGCGACGCAAAACACCCGTGTTGATCTACCTGCCCGATATGTCGCCGGGCTATGCGATCCGCATGTTGAGCAAGCTGGCGACACGCGTGGCGGTGAGTTTTCCAGAGGTAGCGCGTTGGTTTGGCGGCGAGGCGCCTGCCGGCAAAGCCGTCGTCACCGGCTATCCGGTGCGCCGCGAGCTGGTCGAAGCCGCTCAAGATCGCAGCAGTGCACAGCGGCGGCTGGCGGCGTCGCTACACACGAGCTTCGATGAAGCGGACGGCGCGCATCTGCCGCTGTTATTGGTGTGGGGCGGTTCGAGCGGGGCACGCGTGATCAATCGGGCGACGTGGGGCGCATTGCCGGAATTGTTGCAACGGGCGCAGGTCGTTCACGTCGTCGGGACGCGCGACTGGCCTTTATACGAAGCGTGGGCGGTGGAGCACCCGCTGCCGGCGCAGATTCGTCATCGTTATCATCCGTTGGCGTATCTGCATGAGGAGATGCCGCTGGCATTAGCCGCCGCTGACCTGAGCGTGGCGCGCGCCGGCGCCAGCACGCTGGGCGAGTTTCCGGTGGCAAGGCTGCCGTCGATCCTGGCGCCGCTGCACAGCGTCAATCAGATGGACAACGCGCAGGCGCTGGCAGGCCGCGGCGGCGCCGTGATCATCGAGGACGACGACCTGGCTGAGCAACTGGCGCCGACTGTGGCGCAATTGCTCGGTGAACCGGAGCGGCTGCGCAGCATGGAGGCGGCGTTGGCGCAAATGGCGCAACCGGATGCGGCGGCAAGGATTGCTGAAGAAATAGTGAAATTGGCAAAGAGCCATGACGACTGACACGCAGATTCTGATTGCCTTCATTTTATATCTGGTTTTCTTCGGCTGGATCGGCTATCGACGCGGCTTTGTTTCAGAAGTCTGGTTCTTTGCGATCACCATTGTGTCGTGGGTGCTGCTCCAGGAGCGTGGTTCAATCGTGGTGCGGCTCACCAATTTTGCGGGCAAGTTTGTGGTCCTGGTGCGTTCAGGTGGGCTGACCGGCGAGGGCGAGGATGCATTTCAGGCGCTTGCCGAGGCGCCCAATGTGATCACCGATGAAAATCAGGCCGGGTTTCTGTTTCTGGTGTGGGCATTGGTTGTTTTGATCACATTTTTGGTGACCAGCGACCCGCGCATCATGAAACGCAGCAAGAGCAAAGCGTGGGGCGTTGCCTTTGGTGTGCTCAATGGCATTGTCCTTGCCGCCATACTGCTGCCTTACTTGAGCAGGGCGCTGCAAACGGCGCCCGAAATCCAGGCGCAGAATGCGGCGCTTGGCGGTTTGTTCGCCCTGGTGAGCCGGCTGTGGGAACTGTCCGCAGCTACTCTGCAAACGGTGTGGTCGTGGGTCGTGACAATGCCGCCGACAGGTTGGCTGGTGTTCATCACCCTCCTGTTGCTGCTGATCGCCTGGCCCATGCGCAGCGGCGTCGTTGGGAAGAAGTGATAGCATCATGGGTCCGATCGAGATTCTGTTTTACACCATCGTTGTGATCTTCGCCGTGATCGGTCTTGTGCGCGGCGCTCACCGTGAGCTAGGCAACTCGATCATCTTTATGTATATGGTCGCGCTCTTTGGGCTTGCCAGCCAGCAGGGATGGTTTCGCCGGGCAGTGGAGGTAGCCAGCATCTTTGGCTCCAACCCGGCGCAACTCGATGAAGCGACGTTTATCTTGATTGTGACGATCTTCACCATCGTAGTCGTGGTCACCTATCAGGGCGTGACCTTTGATTTCAGCGCCAAGAGGATCACCGGGTTCTTTGGGGTGCTGGCTGGGCTGGCGGTCGGCGCGCTGAACGGCTATCTGATTGCCGGTACATTCTGGCATTACGCTAATGTGTTTGGCTATCCGTTCAACCTGTTGACCGGACCATTGACGGCAACCGGACAGGCGCTGCTGCCGTTTCTGCCCCCAGCGATCTTTCCAAATCCGGTCTATTGGGCGGTGCCGGCGACACTGTTGATGATTCTGCGCATTTGGCGCTGAAGCATCGAAAAAAAATGGAAACTGGGTTATGTCTGAATCATGGCAGACAAGGCTATCAAAACAGGATGCAACGCTGCGCATCCATCTGATCGGGATCGGCGGCGCCGGTTTGAGCGCCATCGCCGCGGTGTTGCTGGACATGGGTATGCAGGTGAGCGGCAGCGACCGCCAGCCCAACGCAACGACGCAGCGCCTGATCGAGCGTGGCGCAACAGTGTTCGTCGGTCAGAACGCTGAGAATCTGACCGGGTTGGCGGCGGAGCAGCGCCCGGACGTAGTGCTGATCAGCAGCGCGGTCGATGCGCAAAACCCGGAACGTTGCGCCGCCGAATCGTTGGGATTGCCGGTGGTCAAGCGCGATAGCTTTTTGCCCGCGCTGCTGGCGCAGCGGCGGCTGATCGCGGTGGCCGGTTCGCACGGCAAGACGACGACCACCGCCATGATTGTGCAGGTGCTGCGCGCCGGCGGCGTCGACTGCGGCTATATCATCGGCTCCGACGTGCCGCACTTTGGCAGCGGCGCGGCAGGCACGGCGCCGGAGTTCGTGGTCGAAGCCGATGAGTACGACCGCATGTTTTTGGGGCTGCGCCCCTCGATTGCGGTGATCACCAATGTCGAGTGGGATCATCCTGACTGCTACCCGACGCCCGCCAGTTTTCGACGGGCGTTCATGCAGTTCACCGAGACGGTCGACCGCGACGGGCTGATCGTGGCGTGCGCCGATGACGAGGGCGTGCGCCAGGTGTTGGCGTATGCGCCGTCACGCGGTCCGCGTTCGATCACCTACGGGCTGAACGAGGGCGTCGACCTGCGAGCGATCAACGTGCGCACGCTGCCCGGTCTCGGCGTCGAGGCGGATCTGGTCTGGTGGCACGCGCCGGAAGGCAGGCTGGAGATTGCGGCGCCAGGCGTCCACAACGTGCGCAACGCGCTGGCTGCGTTGGCAGTCGGCGTCTCATGCGAGGTAAGCATCGACCGTGCACTGGCGGCGTTACGCGACTATCGCGGGTCGGCGCGGCGCTTCGAGTGGAAAGGCGAGGTGGGCGGCGTCATCGTCATCGATGACTATGCGCACCATCCGACCGAAGTCGAGGCAACATTGGCGGCGGCGCGGCGGCGCTACCCAGAGCGACGCATCTGGGCGGTCTTTCAGCCGCACACCTACAGCCGCACGCGCCACATGCTCTACCGCATGGGTGAGAGCTTCGAGGCTGCCGACCAGGTGATCGTCACCGACATCTACGCCGCACGCGAGGTCGATGACGGCAGCGTTCACGCCCGCGAGCTGGTTGCGGCGAGTGCGCATCACGCCATTCAGTACATCGGCGCGCTGCGCGAGGTGGCGGACTATCTCGCCGCCCATGTGACGCCTGGCGACGTGGTGATCACGCTCGGCGCTGGCGACGGCAACAAGATCGGCGAGTGGCTGCTGGAAACACTGGCGGAGAAAAACTAATCTCCAATCTCCAGTCTCCGCTTGTCAGGAAACTGGAGATTGGAGATTGGAGATTGGGTTCATGCAGACAACGTTGCTTGACCTGAGCGCACCGGAGCGATTCGGCGTCGAAATCAAGACCGGCGTCAGTTTGGCGCCCTACACCACGATGAAGGTGGGCGGCGCCGCCGAGCACTTCGCTGTCGTGCAGACGGTCGAGCAGTTGATCCGGCTGGTGCGATGGGCGCGGGCGATGGAGCTGCCCTATTTCGTGCTCGGCGGCGGCAGCAACGTGCTGATCAGCGACGCTGGCGTGCGTGGGCTGGTGATCTACAACCGCTGTCGGCAGATGCGCATCGACGAAGCGCCGTGCTGTGTCTTTCCGCTCGACGACCGGCCCTTCGTCTTTGCCGAGAGCGGTTGCAGTATGGCCGGGTTGGCCCGGCGCACGATCGGCGAAGGGCTGACCGGCCTGGAATGGGCGGTGAGTTTGCCGGGAACGGTGGGCGGTGCAGTCGTCAACAACGCTGGCGCGTACGGCGGCGAGGTGAAGGACAATCTCTACGACGCCATGATCTTGGGCGCCGACGACAATATCGAGGAAGTTCCGGCGACGCAGTTGAACTATGCGTATCGGTCGAGCGTGCTGAAGCGTGCGGCGACCATTTTGCCCGACGGTCGCGTGAATGCGCTGCACGCCGAATTCGGCGCCGTTGTGCTCAGCGTCAACTTTCGGTTAGCACGCGGCGACAGCGAGGCAATCAAGGCGCAGGCGGATCATAACTTGCAGCACCGCCGCCGCTCGCAGCCGGTCGAGCCAAGTCTGGGCAGCACCTTTGTCAACCCGCCGGGCGACTATGCCGGGCGCTTGATCGAGGCGGCGGGGTTGAAGGGGGCGGCGGTGGGCGGCGTGCAGGTCAGCCGTCAGCACGCCAATTTTCTGATCAATCCGGGCGGCGTCGGCGCTGCAACCGCCGCCGATGTCCTAGCATTGATCAAGTATGTGCAGCAGGTCGTCGAGGATCACAGCGGTGTGCGCTTGACGCCGGAGGTGCAGTTCGTCGGCGACTGGGAGAACAACAAATGAACGAGCGAAAGAGTTATCGGGTCGGAGTGATCTTCGGCGGGCGCAGCAGCGAACATGAGGTGTCGCTGGCAAGCGCCAAAAATGTGATGGAGGCGCTGCGCCAGGCCGGTCACGAAGTCGTGCCGATCGGCATCACCAGCGAAGGGCGCTGGCTGCCACAGCCGGACGCCTGGCTGCAGCTCACGGCGGAGGCGCAGCAGATTGAGACAGGCGAGACGGTGACGCCGCAGCGCGCCACATCCCTTGCCACACGCACCTGGCCTCTGAGTGAACAGCGCCTGCCGTCGCTTGACGTGATTTTCCCCGTGCTGCACGGCCCGTATGGCGAGGACGGCACATTGCAAGGGCTGCTCGAAATGGCGAATGTGCCCTACGTGGGGTCGGGGGTGCTGGGAAGCGCGGTGGCGATGGACAAGGTGGTGGCGCGCAAGCTCTTCGCCTATCATGGCTTGCCGCAGGTGCGTCACCTTGTCGTGCAACGACACACATGGCGCGCAGAGCCGGACAGCGTGGTGAGCCACATCGAAGCAGAATTGTCGTACCCTCTCTTTGTCAAGCCGGCCAACCTGGGCAGCAGCGTCGGCGTCAGCAAGGTGCGCAATCGCCAGCAACTACACGATGCCCTTGTCTACGCCGCACAGTTCGACCGCAAGCTGCTGGTCGAAGCCGCCGTACCCGCGGCGCGTGAGATCGAGGTGAGCGTGCTCGGCAACACGGAGCCGGTGGCAAGCATCGCTGGCGAAATCATCCCGGCGAACGAGTTCTACGACTACAACGCCAAGTATGAGAACGAGGGCAGCCAGTTGTTGATTCCGGCGCGGCTCGACAGCGAACTGATGCAGGCGGTGCGCGAACTGGCGGTCAAGGCGTTTCAGGCGCTTGAGTGTGAAGGGCTGGCGCGCGTCGATTTTCTGCTCGACGGCGCCACCAACCAGATTTTCTTGAACGAGATCAACACGATGCCCGGCTTCACGCGCATCAGCATGTATCCAAAGCTGTGGGAAGCCAGCGGCATCGCCTATCCAGAGTTGGTGCATCGGCTGCTCGAACTTGCCATCGAGCGCTTTGCCGAACGCCAGGAGATGAGCACCAGTCACGTATGACGACATCATCGACGCCGAAGCAGTCGAATACGAACCGCAAGCTGGTCGAACGTCACACCGCCAGCGCCAAACCCCGGCTGCACAATGAAGCCGCCCGACGCCGCGCCGCCCAGCGCCAGCGGCAGAAGGTGCTGCAGCGAATGCGCCCCTTTGAGTCATTGCTGCCCGACATCCCCAGCGGCGCACGCGTGCCGTTGCCGCGCATCGAGCTGGGGCCGCTCTGGCGGACGCTGACCAGTCGCTTGCTCTGGATCGTGATCGGCGTGGCGGCGGTGATCGGCGGGCTGACGGCATGGGTCTCACTGGACGAGCGCTGGTATGTTTATCGCGAGGACGTGCATTTCAACGGTTTGAACTATCTCGACGCCGAAGAGTTGTGGGTATTGAGCGACATCGACGGATGGCAAATTTTTTGGATCGATGGCGATGAAGTTCGGCGGCGATTGCTGCAAAACCCGTATGTGGCGGATGCGCGCGTTTACATTTCGCCGCTCGTCACCAAAATCACTGCTGATGTGACCGAGGTGCGACCAGTGGCGCTGTGGGTGACCGATGCCGGCGTGCGCTGGCTGCGCGACGACGGGCTGGCGCTGGAGCCGCGCGGCGCGACGCCGCCCGGTCTACTCGAGATTCTCGACGCACCGGCGGATGCGACATTGCCCGGCGCGGCGAAGGGCGCCGCCATCGATCCGGCTGTGCTGCACAGCGCACAGGCGCTCGCCAACCGGATGCCGGGCGTTGCGCCGCTGCGCTACAACGCGCTAGTGGGGCTGAATTTTCGCCTCCCCGGTTCACCCTACTGGGTCTACTGGGGCGACGATGAAAATGTCGAAAAAAAGCTCGAAAACTTGGCGGCGGCGGAAACGTTGCTCGCCCGCGGTGAGGCGCAAGGCTCTGTGATCGACGTGCGTTTTGAGCGACCGTATATCAAGTGAGCATCGCCTCTCAAAGGAGTGAACTGATGCAGGAATTCATCTCCGCCATCGATATTGGCACAACAAAAATCTGTGTGCTCGCCGCGCAGGTGACGCATGATGGGCTGGGCAAGCTCGCACTGCGCATGTTGGGCGAGGGCGTGGCGCCGAGTCGCGGCATCCGCCGCGGCGTCGTCGTCGATGTGCCTGAAGCCACCGCTGCGGTTGGCGAGGCGATTGAAAAGTGCGAACAGGAAGGCGGTCGCCAGATTCTGAGCGCGTATGTCGGCATTGCAGGCAGCCACATCGGCACGCGCAACAGCCGCGGGGTCAGCCCGGTGGACCGACGCAGCGGCGTCACCGGCGCCGACATGCAGCGTGCGCTAGAGGGAGCGCGCGCCATCGCCCTGCCCGAAAATCAGGAAGTGATCCACACCATCGCCCGCTCGTGGACGGTGGACGGCGAGACCGAAGTGCAGCAGCCGGTCGGCATGAGCGCCTATCGCCTGGAAGTCGATGCACACATCGTCACCGGCAGCAGCACCGCGATCAGCAACCTGGTGCAGTGCGTCGCCGCGCACGGCGTCGACATCGATGACCTGGTGCTCGAACCGCTGGCGGCAAACGAAGCGGTGTTGCGCCCCGAAGAGCGGCGCATGGGTGTGGCGGTGGTGGACATGGGCGGCGGCACGTCGGATCTGGCGGTCTTTATCGACAACGCGCTCTGTCACACCGTAATTATGGACATGGGCGGCAATCACCTGACCAACGACGTAGCGGTTGGTCTGCGCTGCCCGTTTGAGACGGCGGAGGAGATCAAGCTGCGCTACGGATCCCTGCTGCCGGAGCGGATTGCGCCCGACGAAACCGTGTGGGCAAATGTCTTTGGCGAAAAGTCGGAGCGCAGCTTCAGCCGACGCTTTATCTGCGATGTGCTCGAAGCGCGGGCGATGGAGATGATGGAATTTATCGCCGACAAACTCACCGACGCCGGTTTCATCGACCGTCTGCCCGCAGGGATCGTGCTGACCGGCGGGTGCAGTCAGTTGCCGGGGTTCGCCGATTTGGGGCGCAGCACGTTGGGAATGCCAGTGCGCGTCGGCGCCGCCCAGCCATCATTGCCGATCTCTGGGTTGACGCGTAATTTATTGTCCCCAAGCTATGCTACGTCAGTCGGCTTGCTATTGTGGGGATTGCACGAGGATGCGCGCGCGGTGCATCGTCGGTTCGAAGCCGACCATGGCGGTTCGTCCAGCCAGAAATGGATGGGCGCCGCTGCAAAATGGCTCAAAGCCCTGTTGCCGGACAGGGATTGAGATAGAAGTGGGTGGTGCGCAGTCCGCCCCTCTGATGGTGGGGGGCCAATCTTATGGGCGGAAGACGCAGCAAGATTCGAGGAATAGACCGTTGTCCTGTCATTGAGATTCGTTTATACCACCATCGAAGGAGCACAAGTATGACTCGCAGCACCAAAGCACAACCATCCTATGTCGACAATTTCGCCCAGATCAAAGTTGTCGGCGTAGGCGGCGGCGGTCAGAACGCCGTCAATCGCATGATCGAGGAAGGCATTCAGGGCGTCGAATTCATCGCCGTCAACACGGATGCCCAGGCATTGATGCTCTCCAACGCACCGCAGCGGCTGCGCATCGGGGAGAAGATTACAAAAGGGCTTGGTTCGGGCGGCAACCCGGAGATCGGGCTGCGCGCCGCCGACGAGAGCCGTGAGGAGCTGCGCCAGCTGCTCACCGGCGCGGACATGGTTTTTGTGACGGCAGGCATGGGCGGCGGCACCGGCTCCGGCGCTTCGTCGGTCGTGGCGCAGGTGGCGCGTGAAGAAGGCGCATTGACCATCGGCGTCGTGACGCGACCCTTCACCTTCGAGGGAACGCAACGTCGCCGCAACGCCGAGCAGGCGATCGAGTCGCTGCAGAACAGCGTGGACACGCTCATCACGATCCCCAACGATCGCCTATTGCAAATTGCAGGCAAGAGCGCCAGCGTCAAGCAGGCGTTCACAATGGCGGACGACGTGCTGCGCCAGGGCATCCAGGGCATCAGCGAGTTGATCACGATCCCCGGTCTGATCAACCTCGACTTTGCCGACGTCAAGACGATCATGCAGGACGGCGGTGCGGCGTTGATGGCGATCGGTCGCGGCTCCGGCGAGAATCGCGCACGGGAGGCGGCTGAACGCGCCATCCAGAGCGCGCTGCTCGATGTGTCGATCGAAGGCGCCCGCTCGATCATCTTCAACATCAAGGGCGGCGAGGACATGAGCCTCTATGAAGTCAACGAGGCTGCCGAGGTCATCCGCGCCAGCGCACATCCGGAGTGCAACATCATCTTCGGCGCCGTGATCGACGCCGACATTAAGGATGAAATCCAGTTGACGGTGATCGCCACCGGCTTTGACCGGCCAAAAGTCAAGGATCAGTTCGACTTCGTCAACAGCGCGCTCAACGGTCATAGCGCCCAGCGCATCGACCATCGCATGCCGGCGCGCGAACCGGTGCGCGAGCCGTCCGTCGACTACCAGGTGCGCACCTTCCAGCGGGACGATCTCGACATCCCCGCTTTCCTACGCCGCCAACGCACGGCGAACAATGGCCGCTGATGACCTCCGGTAAGGGACGCGGGGACAGAGACAGAGCGCCGGCGCAAACCGGCGCCTCTGTTCCCATCCCTTTTCCGTTGTGTTGGTTTTGCAGAACCGAAGAAAACATGAGCTGGGGCCGGACGCACGTTTAGCGCCCGCGTTCGACGGCGTAACCCAGCTGTTTGAGCAGGTTCTGCCGTTTGCGCCAGCGCTCCCACACCTTGACCCACAGTTCGAGATAGACCTTTGTCCCGACCAGTTCCTCGATGTCGGGGCGCGCAGCCTGACCGATGCGCTTGATCATCGCGCCGCCACTGCCAAGCACGATGCCTTTCTGTGACTCGCGCTCAACATAGAGGATGGCGGAGATGTAGGTCAGCTTATCGCTGCGTTCGGCGAATTCGTCGACCTCGACCGCCAGGCTGTGCGGCACCTCGTCCTGCAGCAAATAGAGCGCCTTTTCGCGGATGATCTCGGCAGCCATATAACGAAGGTCAACGTCCGTCACCTGATCTTCGGGGTAATAGCGTGGACCGGGCGGCAGCAGATCGCGCACCAACGCCAGCAACTCCGTTTCGCCCTTGCCTGTCGTCGCACTGAAAATCGCCGTGTTTACGGCTGGACGGTCGCCCTGTGCATCCTGCGTGATCCACTCGAGCAGCGCCGTGTATTCGCCGATGCGTTGTGCGGTCGAGTTCACATCGCCGCCCCACCGATCCGCCTGATTGAAACCGAGGATGAGCGGCGGCAGTGTAATGCGTTTGCGCTTGCGGGTTGTGAGCTGCTGCAGCAGCTCGGCAATCGCTCGATCTTCGGCGGTGGGCGGCGTGTTGATATCGACCAGCCAGAGCACGACATCGGCGTCGGCGATGGTGTCGGCGGCAGTCTGCACCATATACTCGCCGAGCTTATGCAGCGGGCGGTGGATGCCGGGCGTGTCGAGAAAGAGCATCTGCGCGTCGGCGGTGGTGAGGATGCCCAGAATCTGGTCGCGCGTGGTCTGCGGTTTGGGGCTGGTGATGGCGATCTTCTGCCCCAACAGCCGGTTGAGCAGCGTCGATTTGCCGACATTGGGTCTGCCGATCACGGCCACGAAGCCGCTGCGGTGGTCGGCAGGCAGCGCAGGCTCACTGTATGGCGCAATGGCGTCGCTCGATTCGATGTCTGGCAGCGCCTGATCCAAGGTCTCTTTCATCACGACCTACTGCACGCGCAATGACATAAACATGCCGATCAGGCTGAGGATGAAGCAAGCCACCAGTGCAAGTACGACAAGCAGCGGAATCAGCACGACCAGGATGGCGCGTCCGCTGCTCAGCCCGTGCTCCACTTTGACCGCGAAATAGACCAACACGAGCGAGTAGATCGAAATGAAGAAGCTGATGCAGCCGACGAACGGAATCAGGCTAAGCAGCGTGGTCAGGATGCCAAGCGGCGCGGCAAACGCAGCGTTCAAGTAGGCGAAGCGGCCAAAATCGCCGGCGCCGCCCAAGACTTTGGCGATCAGGAAATAGACGCCGACGCCGATCAAAAAGAAAAGCGGAACCATCACGATGTTGGCCAGGCTGGCGAAGCCGACCATGCCCATGCCGCCGCCGGTGAACACACGAAGCACCTGTTCCACCTGCGCCGCTTCGGCCGGCGATAGTTCCATCTGCGATGTGAACTGCGGGATCATGGTGCTCATGGTGCTCATCGCCATGAAACCGCCGAGCACCCCGATCACCGCCGAGATTGCTCCGTAGATCGCCATCCAGATGATTGCTGTTGTGACGTTTGCGTCCGGTTTGCGGCGCAATTCCTCAAAAGTCGCGTCGTTGGGGCTGGTGGTTGCCTTGAGCCATGTCTGCCACATATCCGAGAAATTCATGGTCTTCCTCCTCAAGAAGAATGAGTCACAGTCGCGACAGTAGACAGTCGCGACAGTAGATTGTACGCCATCATCTTACCCCGCGTTGGTGGGTTGCGCCAAGTGAATGTGGCAGGGGCGAGTTGCGAGTTGCGAGGGGCGAAGGGACACGGTTGTTTGCCAAAAGCATTCTTGACGCAGAGGCGCAATGAAAACGCAGAGCAGCGACGGTGAAACCCTTTGCGTCCGTTCTCCGCGCACCTCTGCGTCAAGGTGGGATGCTTCACCAATAGATTCTGGGAAGGAGGGGCTGTGCGTTGGGGAAATCACGCCTGTAGGTCATCGCCTCTGGCGTGATGTGACGTAGCCATCAGCCGGGCAAGTCAGCTATCGCAGATTGCCTTCACGTGCGGCGATATACTCGATCGCCGCCTGTGTGATCAGCCCCGACCGCGTCTCCCCGTGTGCGGAGGCATAGTGATCCATCAGGGTCAGGATGCGTTCGGGCAGGGTAATGTTGACACGCCTGGTCTTGCCCGATAGCTTCGTCAGATCGACGTTGACCACTGCCCACACGCCGCCGGCGTAATCCGGGTTTACCTGGTGTATCTCAATCGGCTGTGGCGGTGGGATCGGCTCCTCGTCCAGCAACAACCCTTCCAAATGACACTCGATCGCCTCGACAGCTTCGGATAACGCCTCGTCGAACGTTGCCCCCGCGCTGAAGCAGCCCGGCAAGTCGGGCACCGAGACGCCATAATCGCTGTCTGGGTCTTTGTGGATTACGACAGGATATCGCATTGCCATTCACCGTTTTCTGTCCATTGCCAGTTGGCTTGGCGAAAGATATTACGCAATGTCCCAACCGGCAGATCACGTTTGGGGTGAGGCACCGTGACACGCCCTGGTTTTTCAGGGTGCTTGAAGTGGTGGTGACTGCCCCGAATATGGACAAGTTCCCATCCATCTTCCTTAAGTCGGTCAATCACCTCACGACTACTCATCGTTCAATCATACACACAATACACACGTTGATCAAGTCGAAGCGACGCACGCGCAGGCGGTGTGGGCGGCGGTGCAGGGGCTGCTGCGATAGAAGTAGAGCGCGGATTTGGCGGATGGGGCGGATTGCTGCAAATTCTTCGGGCTGAATCCGCGAAAATTCGCCAAATCCGCGTCATCTGCGGGCTATTTGAGCGTGACGTAGTGCTACGTCACGCCGGAGGCGATGACCTACGATGGCAGCAGACCGACCGTGCCCAGCACCGCAATGCCGAGCGACTGCGCCGTGCGCCGTGCAGCCAGGTCGTCAAGCAAGAGGGTGCAGCCGCTGATCTACAAGGCAAGGCTAATGGCTTCACGCTCTCCGGCGCCCAGTCGCGCCGACAACAAGATTGATGATGGCAGTTGAGTGTGTACGCGCGGCTCCACCCACGTCGGCAGCGGCGTGCTGTGAAACACCTCGCTCACCACGACTGGTGGAACCAGCACCGTGCCAACCAGGGTATGCAACAGGTCTGTTTGTTCCAGTTGTCGAAACGCAATCAGCGGACTGGCGTTGGCGACGAAAACACTCATGCAGGGTTCAGCACACGCGCAGCAAAGGCAACCTCATCGGCGAACTCATCGGCGGACATATCCAAAAAGTGAATGCCCTGCCGAGCGGCGTATTGGATGAAGGCAAGCCGCTCCATGCCCAGCAGTTCGGCGGCTTTGCCGCTGGAGATCTGGCGGCGGCGATAGAGTTCCAGCACAATCAGCTCTTCGGCGAAACGCTGCAGCGGTTGATCCGAAAGCGGACGCAGCACATTGACCAATTCAGGATCGATTTCCAACCGTGATTTGTCCATCAGCCCACTCGCCTTCTACAAACCTGCGCACCTCTTGGCAGGGCGCCATCTCAATTTGCGCACCTGCCCGCGCGTCATGCCATGATTCTACTGTCGTGGAGCAGTTGTGTCAATGACCGGCTTGTTTGGGTTCTCTTGGATTTGGTGTGGCTTCACCAAACAAAGCTACAGCAGATGCAGGCAGGAACGGATTCGCTATGCTGACGGAGAAAGTAATCCGTTGCCGCCTGCATCGAGTGTACTTCATATTCGGTGTACACAGCCTTCGATTCAAATCGAGGCTGAAAGCGGAAGCTGGCTCAATCCGACTGGACGTTGCCATGCCAGTCCACTTATGGAGTTTAACCAATAGATTCGGTAACCGTAGATGCGGTTCTCAACCGCATTTTCCTGTTTGGCGAGAACGTGCGGCTAAGAGCCGCGCCTACTTTGATTACCGGATCATTTTGTAAATCCTCATGAGTGGACTTGAGCTATCAGCCGGTGAATTATGGAGTTTAACCAATAGATTCGGTAACCGTAGATGCGGTTCTCAACCGCATTTTCCTGTCTGACGGGAACGTGCGGCTAAGAGCCGCGCCTACATCGATTGCCGGATCATTTTGTAAATCCTCATGATTAACCGGTGCGCCACAATTTGCCCCAAACGTGAAGTGAAGTACACCCCAAAAATAAGGTGTTTGACATCTAGTGCGCTGCACTATACGATCTGCTTGTGATCAAGACGTTCAGAGACGATGAGACCCCAAAAATCTATCAGCTTCAACGCTGACGCAGGCTGCCAGCCGATATTCAGCAGACCGCTCAATGATGCCTATGAGGTCGAGATAACGGATTATCACTAAAGTGGCAGGTGCGTATGACTGACAAATTAAAACCCATCCATCCAGGCGAAGTCCTGTTGGAAGAATTCCTGAAGCCAATGAATTTGAGCCAGAATCGCCTGGGGATCGACATCGGCGTCGATGCGCGGCGTATCAACGAAATCGTGCTGGGGACGCGCAGTGTGACGGCAGACACCGCCCTGCGCCTGTCCTGTTACTTCGGCGCATCCCCGCAGTTCTGGCTTGGCCTCCAGGCAGAGTACGATCTGGATGTCGCGCTGGATGTCCTGGGCAGTCGCCTCGAACGCGAAGTGCGTCCGAGAGAGCTGGTATAGGATCCACCATGCAGCAACTACAATCCGCCGATGAACTGCTTGAACAGGGCGTGCTGGCGCTTTACCGCCGGTGGCCCCATCTGCCGCGACGCACCACGATCCCGGCGCTCGACCGGCTGCGCACAGCCTTCGCCGCCGAGCTGGAGTCCATGCTTGCAGCGCCCGACCAGGAGCAATTTCAGCACGCCGCCGCCCGTTTTGCCGCCGAGACGCTGCGTCTGCCGCTGGTGCAAAGCGTGGCCGGCGCTGAATTGGAAAAGCTGGCGGCTGTACAGCCGCGTGCAGCGGGCGTGCGTTCGTTCGCCTTTATCAAGGTCGCAGTGTTGACGCCGGAGCGACTACACGCACTGATCGAGCTGCTGCGCGCCGCCGACCCGCCCGCCTATGCCGTGCAACGCTGGCACTACGTCGTCAGCGAGACCGCTATGGCCTGGGACGATCTGCGCCCGGCGGTGGAATCCGTGCTCGACCGGCTGGCGCCAGAGGCAAAACAGCAGGTCGCCGCCATCGATGCGGCGCTGAGCACTGCGCTGGACGCCGCGCCGCGCCCGACGCCCGCGATCTACGAGGAGGCGCTCAAGCAGCTTGAGGCCATTCCGGGCATTGTCGCTGCGCTCAGCGACCGGTTCCTCAACTGGAAGGAGGCGCAGCGCATCATTCGCCGCAGCGCCGAGTTTGTGACTTCGGCAAGCGCGAACGCCGAGAGCGCCGCCATCCCCAAAGGCGCCGACAGCGCGTGGGAGGAAATGGCGACCGCCGAAGCACCCACCGGCGCCGAACCGCTGGAGGCAGCCGGTCCGCCGGAGGAAGCCACGCCGACGCCGATCCAGGTGAACTTCCACACCGACGTAAAGTTCCCGACCACTGTACAGCGCTGGCAGGTGACCTGGCTGATCGTGCGGCTACGGCTGGAAAAGCCGGAGACAACCGCCGCGGCTGGCGTCGTGCCGGTCGAGTTTACGCAGGTGGGGGACGAACCGCCGCCGCCCGAATATGTCACCGTGCGCGTGCTGGCGCCCGACTTCGAGGAGGAGACGCGCTGCTGGGAACGCACGATCACCGTGCGCGTCGACCAGGATTCCGACCCGGCGGTCTTTTTGCTCAAGGGTAGTGATCTGGGCAAGAAGCGCATCGCCATCGACTTCTATCACAAGGGGCGGCTGGTGAGCAACGTCGCCTTCACCACCGAGGTGACGCAGCAGGCGACGAGCAGCGCCAGCGTCGTGATCGCGCGCAGCGAGGAGGACGCGCCGGAATTTGCCCGCTTCGAGCGCAACCCGCCGCCGCCTGCCGATCTGCATCTGCGCGTGGTCAAAAAGGCGCAGGCGAACACGCTCGCTTTCTGGCTCGATTCGCCGCTGCCGGAGGTTCCCTATCGCTGGGAACTGATGGGCGAGATTCCGCTCACCGCCCAGGACCCGCTCACCTTTCTGGCGCAAGAGCTGGCGCCGCTCAACGAAATGGTGCAACTGCTCACCGCTGACCTGAGCGCTGACGAAGTCGCTGAAGCGGAGCAACGCCTGGCATTGCTGGCGGAAGGCCTGTTTGAACAGTTGCTGCCGGAGCGCTTCCGCCACGAGTACTTCACACGCATCCTCCCCCTGCGCGACGCTGGCGTGATCCGCTCGCTGCTGATCACCAGCGACGAGCCGTGGATTCCGTGGGAGCTGCTCAAACCCTATCACTACGACGTGAGCACGGCGCAGGAATACACCGACGATTTCTGGGCGACGCGTTTCGTCTTCTCGCGCTGGCTGGCGGGACGTGGGCCCGTGGCGCACGTCGCCGTCGACACCGCCGCGCTGGTGATGCCCGATGTCGGTCTGCCCGCTGTCGCCGCCGAGCAGGATTTCTTTGCGACGCTGGCGGCGCAGCGCATGGTCAAATTGACGGGGCCATCGCAACTGCGCAAGGAGGTGCTCGATCTCTTCGCGCTTGGCGGCTATCAGGTGCTGCACATCGCCACACATGGGCAATTCGACGCCGCCGACGCCGATCGCTCGGTGATCGAGCTCGCCGACGAGATGCTGCGCCCCGCCGACCTGCGCGGCAGCCTGCTGCGCGGCATTCGCCGCTCGATGCCGCTGGTCTTCCTCAACGCCTGCGACGGCGGGCGCGCCAATTTTGGGTTGACAGGCCTGGGCGGCTGGGCGGAGAAGCTCTTCAAGGAGGCGAACGCGGCGGCGTTTGTCGGCGCGCTCTGGGAAGTGCACGACGAGCTGGCGGTCGAGTTTTCGCGGCAGTTTTACAGCCGGCTCTCCGAAGGCGACACGCTGGGGCAGGCGGTGCAGGCGGCACGCGCCCACGTGCGCCAACTCGACCCGCTCAACCCCACCTGGCTGGCGTACACGCTTTACGGCGATCCCAACGCGGTTGTGCGCATCGGGACGAATGGCTAGCGCGGCTGAAATCGGTCATCGTTGGCTTCTCAATCCAACAGCGTGATAGTGCGCGGCGTCTTCAGCGCAAAGCTGCACTGCTGTGGCCCCGGACAGCCGCGACCGCAGGCATGGCTGGCGCAGACGGTGGTGGCTTCACCGGCGACGACGGCGTCATCGATCAGCCGCCCCTTGCGCACCCAAAACTGGATCATGCCGTCGAGCGCGCTGCGGTCGATGTCGAGCCGGCGGCTGAGTTCATTGAGGTCAAGCGGGCCTTGCGCCGCCTCCACCTCGTGCAAAATCTTCAACAACATGACATTTTACCCCAATACCAACATGCCAAGCTGGAAGACGAGCAACGCCGTCAGCCAGGCAATCGCAAATTGACCGAGCACGCTGACCCACATCCATTTCACGCCGAACTCGTGGCGCGCGGCGGCGACCGCAGCCATGCACGGCGTGTAGAGCAGCACAAAGACCATGAACGCCAGCCCCGCCAGCGCAGCACGTCCGCCGCTCGATGCGTCGAAACTCGCCTGCACCGTCGTCATCAACGCGGTTGGCGCGGTTTCCTCCTCATTGCCAAAGAGATCGACGCCGACGATCAGCGGGATCGACTTCACCGTATCGAGGGTTGCCTGTCCAAAGCTGGTCACAACAAAGAGGGCGTCGTCGAGCAGCGTGGTCGGCGTTGCATCGGCTTCGGGCAACTCGACGCGGTAAACCTGCGCCAGCGTCGCCACGATGACCTCTTTCGCCACGAAGCCGGTGATCAGCGCGCCGCTCGCCTGCCAGCTCCCAAAACCGAGCGGCGCAAATGCGGGCGCGATTGCTCCAGCTACGCCGCCGAACAGGCTGTCCTCGACCGGCACGTCGCCAAAGCTGTTGCCGTCGCCGCGCAGCGGAATTGCCAGCAGAATCCAGAGCACGACGCTGACCGTGAGAATGATCGTCCAGGCGTTGCGGATGAAGGCCGCCGTGCGCTCCCACATCTGCCGCCAGATGTTGCGTGCGATCGGCAGGCGATAGGGCGGCAGTTCCATGATGAAGTGTGACGGCTCGTTGGTGCGCAGCAGCGTGCGGTTGAGCAGCAGCCCGATCAGGATGGCGACGACGATGCCGAGCAGATACATCGCAAAGATCACCAGGCTGGCGTACTGTGGGAAGAAGATCGCCGCAAAAAGCACGTAGACCGGCAGCCGTGCGCTGCAGCTCATGAAGGGCGCCAGCAGCCCGGTGAGCAGGCGGTCGCGACGATTTTCCAGCGTGCGCGTGGCGTAGATAGCAGGCACTGAGCAGCCAAAGCCGACCACCATCGGCAGGAAGCTCTTGCCCTGCAAGCCGATCTTGCGCATCGGTCGATCCATCACCATCGCCGCGCGCGCCATATAGCCGCAATCTTCCAACATCGCCAACACCATATAGAGCGCAAACATCACCGGGATGAAAACCAGCACACCGCCGACGCCGGCAAGCACGCCATCGACGAGCAGGCTTTCCAGCCAGCCGCCGCCAAGTCCGAGCGCGCCGAGCAAGGCGACGAGCTGGTTGGCGACTGGCCCGTTCACGACCTGGTCGATCCAGTCCAGGAACGGCGCCGACGCGTCGACCGTCACCTTAAAGACCAACCACATTAGCGCCAGGAAAATCGGAACGCCCCACACCGGATGCGTCACCACGCGGTCGATCTGGTCGGAGCGGCTGAGGCGTCGCGTGGCGCGCTCCACCATCGCCTGGCTGACGACCTGATGGACGAACGCATAGCGTCGGTCGACCAGCGCCACGTCGATGTCGTTGCCGTAGGTGGGGCGGAGGCGCGCCCGGCTCGCCGCCAACGCCGTGCAGACTGCCTCGGCGCCGGGGCGCTGGCGCACCTTCTCCTCAATCGACTCGTCGCCTTCGAGCAACTGCACCGCAAGCCAGCGCGCGTTGTACGTCGCCGCCAGCATCGGTACAGCGGCGATGGCGTGGCAGAGTTCGTCAATCTCCGCTTCGATGTCGGCGGCGTAGCGAAAACAGGCCGGCGTCCGATCCTGACAAGAGGCTGTCATGCCAGGCTCCGTTCGTGGCTCGTCACCGCGGCGAAGATGCGCTGGCGCAGTGCGTCGATGCCCTGCCCGCGGCGCGCCACCAGCTCGATCACCGGCGTGTCGCACAGCAGCCGTGACAGACGCGCCGCATCGATCTTGACGCCGCGCGCCGCCGCCTGATCGAGCATGTTGAGCACCAGGATCAGCGGAACGCCGGTCTCCAAAATCTGCGCCGTGAGATAGAGATTGCGCTCCAGGTTGGCGGCGTCGACGACATTGACGACCAGATGGGGCCGCTCCTCGACGAGAAAGTCGCGCGTGATCTCTTCTTCCATCGAAAACGCCGAGAGGCTGTAAGCGCCGGGCAGATCGACGAGCGTGATGGTTGTGTCGGTGGAAAATGCGCCGTTCACACCGATCAACTCAGGCGGGCGCAGAACGCCGCTGCGTTTCTCGACAGTCTTGCCGGGCCAGTTGCCGACATGTTGGTCAGCGCCGGTCAGCGCGTTGAAGACGGTGCTCTTGCCGACATTCGGGTTGCCGACAAGCGCGACGGTGATGCTGTTCATGGTCTGGGTGAAGTCACGCCATCTCGACGAGAATCTGGCTCGCCATGCCGCGCCCGATCGCCAGGCGTGAATCGCGCACCGCCAGCAGCAGCGGACCGCCGTGGTCGTGCAGCACCTCGAACTTGACGCCGGGGGTCAGCCCCAACTCGGTCAGCCGATGCGTCAACTTGCGTCCTGCCGTGATCCGGGCTAAGCGCACCGTCTGACCACGCCCGGCCATGGTCAACGGAAACATCGAATTTTCTAACTTCATGCGTTTGTGAATCCAGCTTTTATTCATTTCCAAAATGCTTTTTCGGAGCCTTATCCGCCCCCAAAATTTGTAATGCCATCAGTATAGAAGACAAATTTTCTGTCTTCAAGGGGCTTGTGGGATATTTTTAGGCGATGCTGCCTTTGGCAATGCTTTGTCGTGGAATTAACCCTCGTTAAGCTATTTTCTAGCGCTATCAAACGACGACGCCCCCAATGGGGAAAAGGCGCTCTGCTTTTCCCGTGGCGATATATCAAACGAAACAGCTTTCGGTTCCCTTCTGTTTGCGCACAAAAACTCCCCGACAGACTAGGGAAAGATAAGACAAAACCCTCTATACTGGTTGCGTGTCCCATCTCATTTAGAAAGGAACCAATAAAACATGGCTGATTTGGATTTGGATCAACTGTACTATGCAATTGTCGACGGGAACGCCAAAGCTGCGGCGGCGGTTACGAAAGAAGCTGTGGACGCCAATATCGATCCGCAGACGCTGCTCACCGACTATATGATTCCGGCGATGGACGAAGTCGGCGCTCGCTTTGAGGCGAACGAATGCTTTGTGCCCGAATTGCTGATTTCGGCGCGTGCCATGAAGGCGGCGATGGAGATCATTCGCCCGCTGCTGCTTGGCAAGGCGGTCGAGCCGGCAGGGCGCGTGGTCATTGCCACTGTCCAGGGCGACCTGCACGACATCGGCAAGAATCTGGTCGCCACGATGCTTGAAGGCGGTGGCTTCCAGATTGTGGACATCGGCACCGACGTCAGCCCCGACAAGCTGGCTGACGCCGTGCAGACGCACAAACCGCAGATCGTGGCGCTCTCTGCCCTGCTGACGACGACGCTCCCCTCGATGAAGCGCATGCTCGACCGCCTGGTGCAGGATGGCCTGCGTGCGGGCGTGAAGGTGATGATCGGCGGAGCGCCCGTTACACAAGACTTTGCCGACGAGATCGGCGCCGACGGCTACAGCGACAATGCCGCTGGCGCCGTCACGCTCGCCCGTCAACTGGTGGGCGTCGCAGCCTAATCTCCAATCTCCAATCTCAAATCTCAAATTCAGAGATTGGAGATTGGAGATTCACACCCAACACCTATCCTATGAACCCACGCGAACGTTACACGGCGGTCATGCACTATCAACCGCGCGACCGCTCTCCAATCATGGATTTTGGCTTTTGGGACGAGACGCTGCCGATCTGGCAGGAGCAGTGCTATCCAGCCGGCGTCGATCCCGACCTCTTCTTTGGCATGGATCCGCAGTGGCGGATGTGCGGCTGTATCATGGGGCTCTGGCCGCCTTTCCCCGGTTTGCAGCTCGTGGACGAAGGCGAGACCGAGATCGTGCAGCAGGCGGACGGCGTGATCGTCCAGCGCGGCAAGTTTCTCGGCTCGATCCCGCGCCATCTGCGCCACACGCTCGTCGACCGCGACAGTTGGAACGCCTTCTACAAGCCGCGGCTGCGCGCCGACGACCCGTTGCGCCTGCCCTCGGGACCTGCCTGGGAGATGCAGCTCGCCGAATGGACGCGCCCCGATCGCGACTATCCGCTCTTTATCGAGGCGGGGTCGCTCTACGGCGTGGCGCGCAACTGGTTCGGGCTGGAGCGCATCTCCGAGATCATGTACGACGACCGCCCGCTTTTCGAGGAGATCGTCGAGACGCTGGCGGATGTCGTGATCACCGTGCTCGAATACGTGCTCGGCGCGGGCGTGCGTCCCGAAGCCGCCAGCATGTGGGAGGACATGGCGTACAGCGGCGGCCCGTTGATGTCGCCCAAACTCTTCAAGCAGATTCTCGTGCCGCACTACAAGCGCATCACCGCCACGCTCAACAAGTATGGCGTGGACATCGTCTTTCTCGATTGCGACGGCAACATCGACCTGCTGGCGCCGCTGTGGCTGGAGGCGGGCGTCAACACCATGTTCCCGATCGAGGTCGGCAAGTGGAAGGCGGACCCCATCGAGTTTCGTCGGCGCTATGGCAAAGAAATGCGGCTGATGGGGGGCTTCGACAAGCATATTTTGATGCAGGGGAAAGATGCTATCGCACGCGAGATTGAACGTCTGGCGCCATTGGTCGAGGAAGGCGGCTACATCCCCACACCCGACCACCGCGTCCCGCCCGATGTGAAATTCGAGGACTACCTGTTCTATGTCAAGGAAGCCAAACGGGTGTGGGGCAAGGGGCTGGACAACCTCAAGCCGACCGGTGTGATCGGAGGGTGAACCATGTTGCAACCGCGCGACCGCTTTATCGCTGCGCTCGAACGGCGCCCGATCACAGGGCTGGTGCCGCACTTCGAGCTGGTCTTTTTCCTGACAATGGAAGCCTTTGGCAAGGTGCATCCCTCGCATCGCTACTACAGTCAGTGGGGTCAGATGGAGGAGCAGGAGCGTGAGCTACACCGCCATGACATGGCCGACATCTACATCGCCACGGCGGAGCGCTTCGACCACAGCGCCATCTTCATCCACCCCAACCCCGACAATGTCGAGGAGACGATCCGGCTGATCGACATCATCCGTGAGAAGACCGGCGACCGCTACTTTATCATGCGCCACGGCGACGCCACCTTCAGCATTCCCGACGGCACGCAGATGTTCACCTTTGCCGAGCGGCTGGCGGATGACCCCGACGGGCTGAAGCGCGAGGCGCAGCAGATGGTCGATCTGGCGATCCGCCGCGCCGAACGCTACGCCAGCCATGGCGGGCTGGATGGCTTTGCGCTGTGCGCCGATTACTGCTTCAACACCGGCCCGTTTCTTAGCCCTCGCCACTTCGCCGAGTTCATCACGCCCTATCTGGCGCAGATCACCAAAGCGTATCGCGACCTGGGCTTCTACGTAATCAAGCACACCGACGGCAACATCATGCCGATCATCGACCAGCTTGTCTCAACCAGGCCGCATGCGCTGCATTCGCTCGACCCGCAGGCCGGCGTCGATATCGCCGAGGTCAAGCGCCGCTATGGCGACCAGCTTTGTCTGATCGGCAACGTCAACTGCGCTATGCTCGATACGGGCACGCCGGAACAGATCGCCGAGTCGGTGCGCTATGCACTGCGCAGCGGCATGCCCGGCGGCGGCTACATCTTTTCGACCAGCAACTGCATCTACACCGGCATGCCGCTGGCGTCGTACGAGCTTATGCTCGACATCTGGCGGCGGGAAGGAGTCTACGCGTGAAAGAGCGACTCACCGGGCGCGAGCGCGTTCAGCTCGCCCTCAGCCACCAGGAAGCCGACCGCGTCCCGCGCGCCGAGTCATTCTGGCCCGAAACCGTCCCGCTCTGGCATCAGCAAGGGCTTGGCCCCAACGACGACGTGGCCGATCTCTTCGGCTACGACATCATGGGCGCCGGCTGGGTCTCGCACGAGGCGCAGCCCGGCTTTTTGCAGACCATCGCCGAGACGGAGGATTGGTGGACGCGGCTCGACGGCAACGGCGCGGTGCTGCGCTATTGGAAGCACAAGAGCGGCACGCCCGAACATGTCGATTTCACGATCAAGACGCGCGATCAATGGGAGACGCACAAAGCGCAGATGCTGGCGCAGCCGCCCGGTTCGCGCGTCGACACCTTCTCGACGCTGCGGCGCATGTACGAAGCGCAGGCGAAGGGGCGCTGGTTCTGCTGGACGGGCGTCGAATGTTACGAAACGGCGAAGGATGTCTTCGGTCACGTCGGGCTCTCCTACATCATGGCCGATGACCCGGAGTGGGCGAAGGACATCTTCGACACCGAAGCGGAGATCGCCTGCCGCGTGCTCGATTATCTGGAAGCCAGCGGCGTGCGCTTCGACGGTGGCTGGATTTATGGCGACATCGCCTTCAACCATGCACCCTTCTTCTCGCCCAAGATGTACCGCGCGCTGATCAAACCGGCGCACATCCGCCAGATCGCGTGGTTCAAGGAGCGCGGGCTGCCGGTCATCTACCACACCGACGGCGACTTCCGGCTGATCCTGCCCGACTTGATCGACGCTGGCGTGGACTGTTTCCAGCCGCTCGAAGCCAAAGCGCACATGGACATTCGCGAACTCAAGCCGCAGTATGGCGACCGCGTCAGTTGGATGGGCAACATCGACGTGATGGTGCTGATCACCAACGACAAGGCGCGCATCGAGGCGGAGGTGGCGGCGAAGCTGCCCATCGCCAAAGCGGGCGGCGGCTACATCTATCACAGCGACCACTCGATTGCACCAGGCGTGCGCTGGGAGAGCTACCAATTCTTGATGGAATTGCTCGATCTCTACGGAAGTTATCAGTGACAGTCGCCGCCATAAATGAATCGAGGATGGCAGAGACTGCGAGCTTCGGCGATCCAGATGATAGGCAAAAGCAGCCCGCCTTAGCACTTGCTCAGCAACCACTCCGCAATAAGGCTCTCTGACACCTCCACCTGCTCGCCGGTGAGCAGGTCTTTGACGGCGACGACGCCGGCTTCCAGTTCGCGCGGGCTGAGCAACGTCGCATAGCGGATGCCGCGCTCCTCGGCGTACTTGAACTGTTTGCCGTAGCGATCGTTGTCGGGATAGAGATCGACGCGCAGCCCAGCGGCGCGCAGGCGGTGCGCCAGTCTCAATGAGGCGGCGACGGTGCTGTCGTCGAACATCGTCACCAGCACCTGCGGCTGTGTGCTGAGCCGCGCCGGGAACATGTCGCGTTCCTCCATGATCAGCAGGATGCGCTCCAACCCCAGGCTAAACCCGCACGCCGGGATCGTCTGTCCACTGAACATGCCGACCAAATCGTCGTAGCGCCCGCCACCGCCGCCGGAGCCGCTGAGACCGGGAAATTCGATCTCAAAGATCGGGCCGGTGTAGTAGCTAAGCCCGCGCGCCAGGTAAGGATCGACGTGCAGGTGGTCGGCGGCTGGTCCAGCGGCGCACAAAGCCACGACCTGCTCAAGCTCGGCAACGCCGCGGCTGCCCACAGCCGAAGGCCGGAGCAATTCCCGCAGCCATTCCAGGAGCGCGTTGTTGTCGATGGGCGCCGCTGCCATCGCTCCCAGCAGATGATCGGCGGCTGCTTCTGGAACGCCGCGATTGTCCAGTTCCTTGCGCACGCCTTCTAAGCCGATCTTGTCGAGTTTGTCGATGGCGACGAGTGCGGCGCTTTCCAATTCGTGCGGCACACCGGCCACTTCCATCAACCCGCGCAGGATCATGCGGTGGTTGAGGCGCACACCAAAACTTTCCCGCCCTGTGAAGCCAAGCTCCTGCAAGACTTCTGCGCCGGCAGCCAGCACTTCAGCTTCCACGGTCAGGCTGGTCGAGCCGACGATGTCGACGTCGCACTGGTAGAATTCGCGATAGCGGCCTTTGGCGGGCCGGTCGGCGCGGTAGACGGGTTGAATCTGGTAGCGTTTGAAAAAGCGCGGCAACTTGCTGCGGTGCTCAGCGACGACGCGCGCCAGCGGCACGGTCAGGTCATAGCGCATGCCGGCGTCGCTGACGCTGTTCTCGGTGGGGGATGCTGCCAGCGATTGCGCCAGCTTCTCGCCGCGTTTGAGCACCCGAAAGATGAGCTGATCCCCCTCCTCGCCATATTTGCCAAGCAGCGTGCTCAGCCGCTCCATCGTCGGCGTCTCCAACGGCTCAAAGCCGTAGCGCTGGTAAACGCGCTTGACTATTTCAATCACATAATCGCGACGCAACACATCCAGCGGCAGAAAGTCGCGCATGCCGCTCAGTGGCTCGGTGTTGATTTTTCCCATTCCTCACCCCAACACATAATCAGGCTCGGCGTATTCCATGCCAAACGCTTCCGCCACGCCCTCGTGGGTGATATGCCCTTGATAGACGTTCAGCCCCAACTTAAGCGCCGAGTTTCTGCGCACAGCGTTCAAACCGTCGTTGGCAAGCTGGAGCACATAGGGCATGGTCTGGTTGTTGAGTGCGAAAGTGCTCGTGCGCGGCACAGCGCCCGGCATGTTGGCGACGCAATAGTGCAGCACGCCATCGACGACATAGGTTGGGTTGCTGTGTGTGGTTGGCCGCGTCGTTTCGATGCAGCCGCCCTGGTCAACCGCCACATCGACGATGACGGCGCCCTCGCGCATCCGCGAAATCATATTGCGCGTCACCAGGTGCGGCGCGCGCCCGCCAGGGATCAACACGGCGCCGATCACCAGGTCGGCGTTGAGCACGATCTCCTCGATGTTGTACTCGTTGCTGGTGCGGGTGCGCAGCCGTCCCCCATAGATGTCGTCCAGATAGGTCAGGCGATCGTGGTTGATATCGAGCACAGTGACATGCGCGCCCATGCCGACCGCGATCTTGACCGCGTTGCTGCCGACGCTGCCGCCGCCGAGCACAGCTACATTGGCAGGCGCCACGCCTGGCACACCGCCCATCAAGATGCCGCGTCCACCCTGCGGCTTTTCCAGGAAGAAGGCGCCGACCTGCGCCGCCATGCGCCCAGCCACCTCGCTCATCGGCTGCAAGAGCGGCAACTTGCCATCGGCTGTCTGCACCGTCTCGTAGGCGATCGCCGTGACCTTGTTCTCGACCAATGCGTATGTCAGGCGACGATCGGCGGCAAGATGGAGATAGGTGAAGAGCAACAGGTCAGGACGCAGATAGCGATACTCGGCTTCGATCGGCTCCTTCACTTTGACGACCATTTGCGCCGCCCACGCAGCAGCCGATTCCGCCACGATTTCGCCGCCTGCGGCGCGATACTCTTCATCCTGGATGGAACTGCCAAGCCCGGCGCCGCTTTCGATCAACACGCGGTGGCCGCGGCGCGTCAGCGCACGCACTGCGCCTGGGGTCAAGCCAACCCGGCCCTCATTATCTTTGATTTCTTTTGGCAACCCGATCAACATGGCTTCTACCTCCTTTGGTAGGGTTGGGAGTGCGTTCAACGCAAAACGGCATAATAGTTTCCAGTGTATCAGGACTGAGTCATCTCTGCCAAGCCAACAAGATTTTCAGATGATCCAAGCCAGGCCCGCAGCCTATGTCCACGCCTGTGCACACACTTTGCCAAAGTAGCCGATTGGATAGAGAATGACGGCATGATAATCGAAACAACAACCAGGCGCCAGGACGCGACCGGTGCAAAACGCCTGTCGATTTGGAGGCGCATTCGCAATAAAACAGGCGCAATCTGGCAGCGGCTGATTTGCTCACTTTCCAACCAACGACGCCGCCTGTTCAAGCGTCATCTGCCCAACTATGTGGTCATCACCATTGACGGTGAGCTACGCGAGCGCGATCCTGAGACGCCCTGGTATTACGATTTCTTGCCGGGCTATCGCGCGCCTCAGACCATTGAAGGAGTGCAGCGCGTGTTGCGCCGCGTCGCCGATGACCCGGACGTGCATGGGGTTCTATTTTTGTTAAAGGGCGCCGCCATCACGTTGGCGCAGGCGCAGAATCTGGCTGCCATCTTTGATCGCTTCCGTCGCTGGTCGGTGGAACAGAGCGATCGAACCATTGCACAGCAGGTTGTCGTTTATGTCGAGCAATGTTCGCCGAGTGCGCTTGTCGCCGCCAGCGCCGCCGACAAGTTGATCATGGCGCCGCTGGCGGAATGGAATGTCGTCGGTTTGCGCGCGGCGCCACTTTTTGTGCGCGAAACGCTGGCGCGGCTTGGCGTGGAAATGCAGGTTGTACGCGTCGCACCGTGGAAGACAGCCGCCGACGCATTCATCTACGATCGCTTGAGCGCCGAGGCGCGGGAGCAGTACGCCTGGCTGTTGGACAGCCTGTTTGCCGACGTTGTCGAGGGCATAAGCCAGGGACGGCGGCTGGATGCGGAAACCGTGCGTTCGCTGATCGACCGGGCGCCTTTGACAGCGACCGAAGCACTGTCCGCCGGACTGGTCGATGCACTTGCCTATGAAGATGAGCTCCCTGCGTTGCTTGGCGAAGCGGACAAACCAGCCACTCTCAAAGCCTATCGTCGCGTCCAGCGCCTGCTCTATCGTCGCGTGCATCCGCCCGCCGCGGGGACTGTGGGTGTGATCAGCCTTATCGGTTCAATTATGCCCGGAGAGAGCCGCTCTTTTCCAACGCCGTTGCCGCTTTTTGGCGACGAAATCATCGGCAGCGCCACAGCACAGCAGCTCATCCGTGCTGCGCGGCAAGACGACACTCTTGACGCCGTGGTTGTGCATGTCGATTCACCCGGTGGGTCAGCGCTGGCGAGCGATCTGATCTGGCGCGAATTGTCGTTACTCAACGCCGAGAAACCCGTCATCATTTACATGGGCGATGTGGCCGCCAGCGGCGGCTACTATATTGCCGCACCAGGGCGCAAGATCGTGGCGCAGCGTGCAACCCTGACCGGCAGCATCGGCGTGATCGTCGCCAAAGCCAATCTACAGGATGCCTTTGCCAAGATCGGCGCACGACGCGACGAGGTGAAACGCGGCGCGCACGCTGGCATCTATGGCGACACAACACAATGGCAGGGCGATCTGATCGAACGGATCGAACATACGCTACACCATGTCTACGATCTGTTCAAGCAGCGTGTGCTTGAGGGGCGCCGCCTTGAACCGATGCAGCTCGATGAGCTGGCGGGTGGACGAGTCTGGACAGGCGCGCAGGCATTGATGCATGGGTTGGTCGATGCGCTTGGTGATTTTCAAACCGCGGTCGAGATCGCCGCCGCCGAAGCAGGGCTGCCCGTGAACCGACGCATCGACACGGTCATCGTTTCTGCGCCGCATCGCTGGCTGCCGCCCGAACCGCTGACCGCTGTGCAGAGCCTGTTGGCAGGCGGCCGTTCGCAACAACTGGCAGAGCTGGTCGGATTTGTCCTGGATGGCGAACTGGTCAACTTGCTCGAACGAGAACAGGTGTGGCTGCTGGCGCCATATCTGCCCAAATCATAATCCGCCCAAATCGAAATTAAAAGCTGTCAGCAACAGAAAGGAGCATTCCATGAAAATGTTGGTTGCAGTGCTGCTGAGCCTGGCCTTGCTCTGGCCCACGGCCGCGCTGGCGCAAGATGAGTTTGCACCATTGCCGCCGCCTTTCTGCGGTGGATTGTCCGAAGCTGACTGCCAGCTTTTGACCGATTCGCAGGAATTGATGCGCAGTGTGTCGTCGATGCAAGCTTCATTGTCGGTGCGGAGTGGTCTCACCGGCATCCCGGACATTGCAGATGAGGATATGCAGTTCGAGATGACGATGGATTTGACTACCCACATCGACCCGGCGGTGAATGAAGCATTGCGCCTCGCCGCGCAGGAAGAGCCAAGCGCAATGTCGTTGGAGGAGACGCTCGATCTGGTGGTGCAACTCTACGAAACGTTGGGGCTGGACGTGGAGATGCAGTTGGCGCTGCCGCCCGCCGTGCGCGCCGCCATTGAGGCAGACGCAGAGCTGCCGTTCCCGGCAAACCTTGTCATGCGCGTGCGCATGGTCGATGGCTACATCTACATTGACACCGATGCACTGGCGGAGAGCATCCCAGACCTTGCCGCCGACATGCGCGCAGAGGGCATTTCGGGCTGGATAGGCTTCGACATTGTCGGGCAGATTGCGCAGCAGTTGGATGCCGGCGCACCGGTCGATGACTCGGTGATGCAGTCGATGCAGGCGAACGTTGCCATCAACCAGTTGATGACCGACGAGGCGATCCGCGACCTGCTCGAACCCTACATCACCGTGGAACGGCTGGACGACGAAGAACGCGACGGTCAACCAGTCGCTGTCTTCGCCACCTCAGTGAATTTACAGCGGTTGGTCGCCCGACCGGACTTCACGCAGCTTCTGCGCCAGGTGGCGGACACACTGAACGCGGCGTCGGACGAGCCGATCGACGAGCAGGAATTGGGCATGGTGATTCTCGGCATTCAGTTGCTGAGCAACATGCTGGCGCGCTCTTTCACCTTTGAGGTGCTGCAGGTGGTCGGCGCCGATACGCCATATCTCTACGACTCGTCGACGTTTGTACAGTTTGACTTGAGTGGGCTGCTGACGTTCCTGGCGATGACCGGCGAGGAAATTCCCTTCGAGCTGCGCGGCGCAATCCCCGTCTTTACGCTGGATGTGGATGCGAGTTACAGCAATTTCGACGCGGCGCCTGCCATCGAAAAACCGGAGGGCGCGTAGATCATCCCGCTCGACATGTTGGATGAAGAGACCGCCAACCTGATTTCGTAGAGAATTGTCGTAGCTGCGGTTCTCAACCGCAGTGTTCTGCCGCCAACCTTCCCGGAAGCTGTGAGCTTCCGGGAAGGTGAGTAAAGAAAACTGGAGATGTAACGATGCTCGATGTTCTGGCTGTCCGCCAGCAGTTTCCGGCGCTCAGCGAGTGCTACAACGGCAAACCCGCCACCTTCTTCGACAACCCGGGCGGCACGCAGGTGCACGAATCGGTGATCCGCGCCATGACCGACTATATGACGCGGCGCAACGCCAACACCCATGGCGTCTTTGCCACCAGCCGCCTCAGCGATGAGGTCATTGACCACGCCCGTCAAGCCGCCGCCGACCTGCTTGGCGCTGCGCCGGAGGAGATCATCTTTGGCAACAACATGACCAGCCTCACCTTTGCGTTGGGGCGTTCGCTGGCGGCGGAGTTTGGACCCGACGACGAGATCGTCGTGACGCGGCTTGACCATGACGCCAACGTCTGGCCCTGGGTGATGATGGCGGAGGACACCGGCGCGCAGGTGCGTTGGGCGGATGTCGATATGGAGACCTGCACCCTCGATATGGAACATCTCCAATCGCTGATCAACGAACGCACGCGGTTGGTGGCCGTCGGCTATGCCAGCAACGCCGTCGGCACGATCAACGATGTCAAGACGATCATCGGCTGGGCGAAAGCGGTGGGCGCCTATTCCTACATCGACGCCGTGCAATATGCGCCGCACGGGCTGATTGATGTCAAGGCGCTTGACTGCGACTTCCTGGCGTGCAGTGCGTATAAGTTCTTCGGGCCGCACGTCGGGCTGCAATATGGCAAGCGCGAACATCTCGAACGGCTGCGCGCCTATCGCGTGCGTCCGGCTGGCGAGGAACTGCCCGGCAAATGGGAGACCGGCACCAAGAACCATGAAGGACTGGCGGGCGCGGCGGCGGCGATCGACTACATCGCTGGGCTGGGCGTGGCTTACGGCAGCACCGCGCCGACGGCGCCGCGCCGCCAAAAGTTGGCGGCGGCCTGGCAGGTGATCGGCGAATATGAGCATCTGCTGATGGATCGGCTGATCACCGGCCTAAAGGCGATCCCGCGTGTGCGCATCTATGGCATCACCAGCCGCATGGACTGGGACAAACGCATGGCGACGGTCTCGATCCGCAAGGAAGGGTTGACGCCGGAAGAACTGGCGCTCAAGCTGGCTGATCAGAACATCTTTGTCTGGAACGGCAACTTCTACGCCGTCTCGATCAGCGAACGACTCGGTGTGGAGCAGAGTGGCGGGCTGGTGCGCATCGGCCTGGTGCACTACAATACCATCGAGGAGATCGACCGCTGCCTGGCTGTGATCGACCGGGCGTGATGATGTCGTCAATATCAACCCGGCGTCAAGAATGGACATTCTCTGCAGATCGTATGGGCTGCCCGTCCCTTCTTGGCGCGTCATTGCCCGGCGAATGAATGGAAATCCTAGAGCAAATCTGGCATGCAATTCGCACTAGCACACTGCCCGATCTTGGGGTGTGGAGCTATGTGATTTTGTTCGTATTGATCTTTGTCGAGGGCCCGGCGATCACAATGACGGCGGGGGCGATGGCTGGCGCTGGAATTTTGCGCTTTGAGCTCGTGTTCATCGTGGCCGTTGTCGGCAATACAGTGGCGGATTACACATGGTATATACTGGGGCGCTTTGGCGCCCATCACTCGATCCTTTTTCGACTGCGCTGGGCGCAGCAAAATGAGGCGGTGATCGAACATCTCAGCCGCAGAATTCATCGAAAAGCCACGCGCCTCTTTGTGCTGACAAAAGCAGCAGTGGGGTTTATGTCGATTCCTGTGCTCATTGCGGCGGGTGTGGCGCGCGTGCCGTGGTGGCGGCTCTTTGTGGTCAGCATCATCTTCGAGCCGCTGTGGAATGGGGCGTTGATCTTAGCGGGCTATCGGCTTGGCGACTATATCACTGAACTGGATCGCGGGCTGCGCATCTTTGCGCTGATCGGGAGCATCACTCTCTTCATCATTCTGGCAAACATCTACCGCACGGTCTTCAAGCGCATCACGCGCATCGACGACATCGTGAATTGAAACATGCCAGATTGTGTGCTTCGCTAGATAATCCTCTTACGTTTCTCTAATCTGTTCGTCATCAAGTAGCAGCACTTTCCCCCTTCCACCATCTACCTGAATCATCTGACCGTTGCGAATGCGCTGTGTTGCCTGCGGCACATTTACCACAGCCGGCAAGCCAAATTCACGGGCGACGATGGCGCCATGGGACAGCGCGCCGCCAATCTCCAACACTGCGCCACCGATGAGCGAGAAAACAGGGGTCCAGCCTGGGTCGGTGGCGCGCGTGACGAGGATGTCGCCAGCTTCCAGCGTAGCCGCCTCAGCGGGCGAAAACACAACCCGCGCCCGCCCGATGACTTGACCAGGGCTGGCAGCCATGCCGATCAGAAGATGCTCGTTCTGTGCGGCGCTGTGAACCGGCGCCCCCATCGCATCCAGCGCATCCGGCGTTGGCTGCGTGAACCAGTAGGTGTAAGCCGCACGACGGGCAGCGACAATCTTGCGCAGATCGAGAGCGGCTCTTGCCGGGTCGCCAGCCGCCGTCACTGCGGTAAGCTCCTCTGCAACTAGAAAGAAAATGTCGTCTGCTGTGACTATCCAACCGCGCGCCGCCCACCGTTCGCCCAAGACAGCATACAGGTGTCGCATCGGCAACAGCAGCTTGACAACGTAGTTTTGACCGTTGTCGCGTAGTCGCGCAAAGCGATGCAGCCGCGCGAGCAGACGGTGAAAAGAGGCGCGTTGAAAACGATTGAGACGTGACTCCACCTCGACAGTGGCGACCTCACGGCGATGCATTGCTTCCGCGCCGCGCTGCACCTGGCTGGCGTCGAGGCGCAGATAGCCAGCCAATGCCTCGATCACCTGTTCGGGCGCCTCGCGCCAGCGCGGAAAGAGCAGCTCCGCCTCCACCATGCAGCGGTGGCCGTGGCGCTGCAAAAAGTGGTCAAACTGCACCCGGAAGGGCGTCGCCACCGGATCGGTGCGCAAGACAGCCAGCACGTCGGCGGCAGGTTGCGTAGTCACGATGTCATCCAGGTGAAGCGCCTGCAACGTCGCTGCCATTGACCACAACTCGGGCGCCATTTCGGCAGCGATCACGCCGGAAAGCCCACCCGCCAACGTCTGTGCCAACGATGCATCACCCAGATGTTTGTCGAGGAATTTTTCCATCTGATTCAACGCCGCCATCGATAACGAAGTGGCGTTGCTGTGATAGCCGATGTAGTCGATGATGCGTGCAAACCAGATGCTGCGCGCCTCTTCCAGCAAGACAGCATCAGACAAGCTGCTCAGATCGCGCGCCAGGAATTCGTCCACCCAGCGGTCAATCGTGGAGAACTCCGCTTCGAAGCGTGCCACATTGCGCTCCCAACCGGTCGCCACATGCCAATACCAGGGCAGATGGCGCAGAACTTTGCCGGGTTTCCAGCCGTCGGCGTTCTGTGGTCGTGCGCCAGGATGAGTCAACCCGCCCTCAATCATGTGGAGCGGCATCCCGAATCCGTCGGTGTAGGCGTACAGCAGTGCGCCTTCGTTGAGGTAGACGTGGCCGAAGGCGCGCTTGCACCAGCGAATTTTGCCTGCGTAGGGCGCATTGAGACCTGCCACCATCCGATCCATGCTTTGCTGCGTCATCGGCTCTGAGATTGACCAGGTGAGCGGCGTGACTGGGTCGGGCCAGCGTTCGCCCAGGTCTTGCTGCGTCCAGAAGTCGAAAGGCTGCGCAGGTAAGCCGGCAAGTTCAGGCCACGCATCGTCGCCGGGCGGACCGACAGGTGCGGCAATGCTCGTCACCGGGCGCGACTGGAGCAGGACGACCGCGTCTGCCGCCACCGCCCACTCCACATCTTGCGCGCCACCGAAAAGCGCCTCCAACGTGTGACCAAGCTCCACCAGCCTGACGACCTGCGCCGGTTGGATTGCAAGCGCGCGGCGCCGGCTCTCATCGACGGCGACCTCGGTTGTGCCGAGGTCGGTCGCCAGGGTCATTACCATCTTTGCGCCGATGTCGGCGTGCTTGATGCGCCCTGTCGCCTTGTCAACCGTGAGCGTGTCGGGTGTGACTCGACCGGAGACCAGCGCCTCGCCCAATCCCCACGCCGCGTTGATGACCATCTCATCATGCGCACCGGTGACAGGGTTGACTGTGAACATCACACCCGCTGCGGTTGCCGGGATCATGATCTGCACGACGACGGCCAGACTCACCTGGTCAGGGGCGATCCCTTGCCGGGCGCGATAGGCCATCGCCCGCGCCGTCCACAAGCTGCCCCAACAGCGTTTCACAGCGTCAAGCAGTGCGTCTGCCCCGGTCACATTGAGATAGGTGTCTTGCTGACCGGCAAAGCTGGCGTCGGGCAAATCCTCCGCTGTTGCCGAGGATCGCACCGCCACCGCTGCATCACCGCCCAGTTCAGCGTAAGCCGTCACGATAGCGGTTGCCAACGTTGACGGCAACGACGCCTCGGCAAAGGCTGCGCGAATGGCGGTTGACGCCGCCTCGAACGCTGTGGCGCCGCCGGACGCACTCTCCAGCCACCGCCGTTCGATCAGCGGCGCCAGCGCGTTGGCAGTGACGAAGGCATGATACGCATCCGTCGTTACGACAAAACCATCCGGCACCGGCAGCCCGGCGCGCACCATCGCGCTGAGGTTGGCGCCCTTGCCACCCGCGTTCGCCAGCATCAGCGTTGTCGCCGTCATCGGCAAGGTCCACGCCGCAGCTTTGTCAGTTGACTCGGGCATTCCATCCTCCATCTGCTGGCGTGTACCAGGCTTTTTTTGACATGCCTCTCATTGCCGTTCCTCGATGCCTGTCAGCAACATATCCACCAACACATCGATCCACTCTTCCGGTGTCAGTGCGGCGCGTGCGTCATCCGGGCCATAGCGCGCAGTGACGGCATAGCCCGCCACCAGCACATCGATCAGCCGCATCAGCACGATGGTTGGCATCGGTTTGAGACCGGGCAACTGCTGGATGGCGGCCACAAATTCCTGGTAGGGTGTCCCCAACTCCGGGAAGATGCGCTGGACATTGACGCCGTTGAATTCGCTGAGGTCGATCTGCACCAGCTTCAGATATTCGTAGTAGCGCAGGCTGATCGGCAGCCAGGCGCGTAGATAGGCGCGGATCAACTCCGGCGCAGTTTCGCCGTGCAGGCTGGCGAACATAGCGCGCATCTCTGCCACTGGCGCCGCCATCTGCAGCAGCTCGGCGAAGAGCGCTTCCTTGCTGGCAAAGTGGTTGTAGATGCCGCCGACGGCGCGGTTGCCCGCAGCCTTTGCAATATCGCGCAGGCTGGTGCTGGCATAGCCCTTGGTGATAAAGAGCTTCCACGCTGCGTTCAAGATTGCTTTGCGAGTTTCCTCGCCTTTTGTCGTCATGATGATGAGAAATATGAATGAACGTTCGTTTATGTTGTAATGATAGCGGGTGTGACAATCATTGTCAACTTCAGTGGGCGGATCACAATGTGACACTGTTTCATCATCGGTCGATTTGGCGGCATCTGGCGCATCCGGTACACTGGATAGACTTTGGATTTGCGGAAAGGTGTGGAATCTCCGTGTTCGAGCTAGTTTTTCTGGGAACTTCGGCTTCGGCGCCGTCGGTGCAGCGCGGGCTTTCGTCGGCGCTGGTGATGGTGAACGAGCATCGCTTCATGATCGACTGCGGGGAGGGGACGCAGCGCCAGCTTCTGCGCACCGGGCTTGGCTTTCGTCGCCTCGACAAGATCC
Organism: Chloroflexota bacterium; assembly: GCA_016861025.1. Taxonomy (GTDB): domain Bacteria; phylum Chloroflexota; class Anaerolineae; order Caldilineales; family Caldilineaceae; genus Caldilinea. The sequence continues at coordinate 29,316 of BOKO01000017.1, read as the reverse complement.
TACTCACACACGGCCATCTGGATCATATCCTGGGTCTTGGCGGGCTGGCTTCGACGTTGGGGCGATGGGAAGCGTTGGAGGAGCTCAACATCTACGGCGGCGCCATGACGCTGGCGCGTGTGACGATGTTGATGGAGGTCGTCTTTGGGCCGGGGCAGATTCCCAACTCCGGCGTCACGCTCAATTTGTTGGAGCCGGGGCTGCTTTTCGAGGATAAGAACTTCACGCTGACCGTTGTTCCGGTGCAACATCGTGGGCCAGATTGCTTCGCCTTTCTCTTTGAGGAAAAGGAGCGGCGCCCTTTCCTGGCCGAAAAGGCGGAGGCGCTCGGCATTCCCCACGGGCCGGTGCGCCGCGACCTGACGCAGGGATTGCCGGCGACGCTTCCCGACGGACGCGTCATCCAGCCGGAAGAAGTCCTCGGCCCGCCGCAACGCGGCGCCAGGCTCTTCTTTGTGGGCGACATCAGTCACACCGGAGCGTTGCACAAACCCGCCGAAGCGGCCGATCTATTGGTGGTTGAAGCGACGTACCTGGAAGCGGACAGGCAGCTCGCCAAACAGCACGGCCACATCACAGCAGCGGCGGCGGCGCGACTGGCGCGCAACGCTGGGGTGCGTCAACTCGTGCTGCACCACGTCAGCCGTCGCTATACGACGCAGCAAGTGCTCGATGAGGCGCAGGCGATCTTTCCAGACACAGTTGTCGCCAGCGATCTTGACAGCTTCAGCGTGCATAAGGACAAGCCGATCACAACGCGCAACCTGCGCCAACGGCAACAATAGGTTGTCAACGACAAGATTGGAGGTTTAGAGAGGAGAGAAACAGTGAGCAGCGCTGTATTGCGGAGGGTGGTCGTCCACGACCGCTATCAACTGGAATTGAAGCTCGGTTATCCGCTGCGCAAGGGCCAGGCAACGCGCTATCGCATCGACACCTATCTCTTTGCGCCGCATTCGTTGGGCATCAATCCAACCAGCTACCCACAAAGCGAGTTCTATCGCGACATCCAGCACTACGTGCGCATGAAGACGCCCAGCTTTACATTGGCAGAGTTGCTGGATAGCGCCACTTCGCCGTTGGCGCGCAGCGAGGCATTGATGCGCAATCGTCAGGACGGTCTGACGCCCGATGTAGAGGAATCGTTGCGCAACAGCCTGCGTATTCTGCGCGCTGTGCTCAAGAGCGCAGTGCAGAATCATCTTACGCCGCTGGCGATTGCACCTGCACCGATGACGATAGAGACCGAAGAATATTTTATCGATCTGGTTGCATCTGCAATTGAGTCCGTTGACCAGATAGAGCGTCGTTACCGCGCACTCTATGAGCAATTGATTGCTGCAAATGCCAGCCCCGAATTGCTGCGCGCCTTTCGGTTGACCGACGAATCGATCAGCATTTTGATCGAGGACCTGCTGTTGCGCGTGCATCAACTTGCTCACGCCTGGCTGTCGCCTCCACTGCTGGTGAAATGGCAGATGACGCTGGTCGCACGCATCCGCGCCGAGATTGATTATCGTACGGCGCAGGGATACCCATCGGTGCTGCGCAAGGCAACGCGTGAAAATTACATGCGCCGTGTGTCGGCGCTGAAGAAATTCACTTCCAGTGTGCTCTGGTTATCGACCAACACGCGGCGCGAGGGCACTACGCTGGAACACATCCTTTTTGCTGGCGTCGCCGGCGTCTCGATGGTTTTTGCCACGCTTGTGGCTTTTTACGCACAGGCTGCCTACGGTGAATTTACGATGCCGGTTTTTGTGGCGTTGGTGGTCGGCTATATGTTCAAGGATCGCATCAAGGAAACGGGCAAGTCGCTCTCCTCGCACCTTCTCAACCAGCGCCTCTATGACTATCGCACCTTCATCGAGACGCAAGATGGGCGACGTCAGTTGGGCTACGTGCGCGAGAAGGTGAACTATCTGCCCCTGTCAGCCGTCCCTGAGGAAGTGATGGCGGCGCGCAAAGCAGGCCCACACGATGATCTGTCATTCGCCGGGATTGAGACAACGCTGCTTTACGCCAAGTCGGTCATACTGCGCAAGGATGCGTTTGACCACATGACAAGAGATGGGATGGAGGTCACAGCCATTAACGACATCATGCGCTTTGATTTGCGCCCATTTTTGCGCAAGATGGATGAACCATACGAACAGCGGCTGATGCTCAAAGGCCAACAGGTGCGCAGCGTGCGCTGTCACCGCACATACCAGCTCAATCTGGTTTCAGTATTTACGGGCGAAGATGGCGCAGTCACTTGCGAACGCACCTTGATCACCCTGGATCGCGAAGGAATTCAGCGCATCGAGCAATTTAACGCTGCTGGGGAGCCGGAGCCGCCGCATAGACCACGCCTGATGTTGCAGGCGGCGGACTTCACGGAGGGCGAGTGAGCACACAAGAGGCTCCGGGGATAGGTCATTGTCCTGAGTGACTGGAGAAAATGTCCGATATGCAAAAGTGGCGCCGGTCGCATTGGCCGGCGCCGCTTTGTATCTCCTGATTCGATTTACTTGCACTTGCGGCTCTGTCACGCTTTACTCGACGCGCAACAGAGCCGCTGCGAATCATGCAATTACATGTCCATGCCCATGCCGCCGCCGCCTGCGGGCATCGCCGGCTTCTCTTCCGGGATGTCGCAGACCAGCGCCGAGGTGGTCAAAATCATGGCGGCGATGGAGGCCGCGTTCTCAACCGCGCTGCGCGTCACCTTGACCGGATCGATGATGCCGGCCTTCAGCATGTCGACGTAGTCGTTGCTGAGCACGTCGTAGCCGGTGGTCATCTTGCCCTCGTTGTGCAACATGCGCACCTTCTCGATCACGACTGCACCGTCGAGGCCAGCGTTGGCTGCGATCATGCGCATCGGTTCCTCGAGCGCGCGGCGCAGGATGCGGACGCCGGTGGCTGCATCGCCTTCCAGGTTGATCTTGTCCAGCGCGGGGATGGCGTTGATCAGCGCGACGCCGCCGCCAGGGACAATGCCTTCCTCGACCGCAGCGCGTGTGGCGCTCAGGGCGTCCTCAACACGATGTTTCTTTTCCTTCAGCTCGGTCTCGGTTGCGGCGCCGACGCGAATGATCGCCACGCCGCCCGCCAACTTGGCAAGGCGCTCCTGCAATTTCTCGCGGTCATAATCGCTGGTGCTCGCCTCGATCTCGGCGCGAATCTGCTCAATGCGCCCCTTGATCGCCTGGGCTGAACCGGCGCCGCCGACGATGGTGGTCTCATCCTTGGTGCTGACGATGCGGTCGGCGCGACCCAGGTCTTCGAGCTTGACGCTCTCCAGCTTGCGGCCCAGCTCTTCGGTGATGACCTGGCCGCCGGTCAGGATCGCAATGTCCTGCAGCATGGCCTTGCGGCGGTCGCCGAAGCCCGGCGCCTTGACGGCCAGGGCGTTGACCATGCCGCGCAGCTTGTTGAGCACCAGCGTCGCCAGCGCTTCGCCGTCGACATCCTCGGCAATGATCACGATCTCGCGCTTGCCGATCTGCACCAGCTTCTCCAGCGTGGGGACGATGTCCTGCGCGCTGCTAATTTTCTTGTCGGTGATTAGAATGTAGGGGTCTTCGACGACCGCTTCCATGCGCTCGGCATTGGTCACGAAGTAGGGGCTGAGGTAGCCACGGTCGATCTGCATACCCTCGACGTATTCGGTCTCGAACTGGAGACCCTTGCTCTCCTCAACGGTGATGACGCCGTCTTTGCCGACCTTGTCCATAACCTCGGCGATCAGGTTGCCGATGGTCTGGTCAGCGGCGGAGATGCTGGCGACCTGGGCGATCTCTTCCTTGCCAGCGACTGGGGTCGCCATCGCCTTGAGCGCAGCGACAATCTCGTCGCGGCCAGCCTCGATGCCACGCTTGAGCATCATCGGGTTGGCGCCGGCGGTGACGTTCTTCAAACCCTCGTTGACGATGGATTGCGCCAGGACGGTGGCCGTGGTGGTGCCGTCGCCAGCCACGTCATTGGTCTTGGTGGCGGCTTCCTTCAGAAGCTGGGCGCCCATGTTCTCGAACGGATCCTTCAGCTCGACTTCTTTTGCCACGGTGACGCCGTCATGGGTGACGGTCGGGCTGCCCCATTTCTTGTCCAGGGCGACGTTGCGACCCTTCGGGCCGAGCGTGGTCTTGACGGCGTTTGCCAGCGCATCGACGCCAGCCTTAAGCGCACGTCGTGCTTCGTCTTCGTAGATAATCTGCTTAGCCATAATTTGGTTCTCCTCTTCGAACTAATTTTCTCGACGATCGGTGATTAAGATTTTTGCGGCGGCGTTCGTGGCGCACATTCTGACGCCATGAAGCAGCGGCTCGCCGGTGTTACTCGACAATTGCCAGGACGTCGCTCTCCTTGAGGATCAAGTATTCCTTGCCATCCAATTTGACGCTTGTGCCAGCATAGCGGGCGTAGAGAACCTTATCGCCAACTTTGACATCCATGTCGATGCGTTCGCCGGTGTCCTTGCGCATGCCGGGGCCAGCGGCGATCACTTTGCCTTGCTGCGGCTTCTCTTTGGCTGTCTCAGGCAGGAAGATGCCCAGTGCAGTCTGTTCTTCCTGTTCGATTGGTTCGACGACGATGCGGTCGCCCAACGGTTTCAGATTCATTGTCTAGCCTCCTGGTATCCAAATTTTGTTTGTTGCAATTGATCAAAAAGAACCGGTTAGCACTCTAGGCTTTTGAGTGCTAACCGGTTTCATCATAGCGCATTGATGGCGTCAATGCAAGTAGGGGAGGCAACGAAATCGCTTGAAAAATGCTAATGCTTTGTTAGAGATTTGTTTGCGCGCTGCGACTGCGTGTATTGGATCATCTCTTCTTCTTCTTGCACATACTCGCTAAGGTCGAACGCAGCGTAGAGATCTCGGCTTTCGCTGAAGTAGGCGAACGCCTGGTCAAATGCGCCCTGTTCCAATGCCACATGACCGAGATTGTGCAGCGTGGCGGCCAGATCGGTCCAGGCGCCGCGTTTGCGCAACAGCGCCATATCGAGGGTGTACCAGGTGTGCGCCTGCCCAAAATCACCACGTGCATAGCAGACCGAGCCAAGGTTGTTGTAACATGCGCTGACGCCGGTGAGATCGTCGCTCTTGGCAAACATGGCAAGCGCAAACTCGTAGGCTTCGATTGCCTGCTCGTAGCGCTCCAGCGCCTCCAGCACCAGCCCGATATTGTTGTAGATGCTTGCCAGCAAGTGCTTATCGTCGTTGCGCAGGGCGACGCGCAGCGCCATGCGATGTTCGGTAAGCGCGCGCTCTGGCTGGTTGAGGCTGAAATAAGCGCTGCCGAGATTCATGTGCGCCGTCGCCAGGCCGTGTTGATCGCCAAGCTGTGCAACGCAGTTAAACGCGGCGGTGAAATATTCGAGCGCACGTCGCGGTTCGTCGAGGACACGGTAGGAAGTGCCAAGATCGGTGAGAACATAAGCCAGATCGCTCAGAATGTCGCGTTCGTCGAAGATGTCAACCGCGCGCTGCATCCATTCGATGCCGACTTCAACGTGCCCAAGAAAGAAATATTGACGGCCGATGTTGGTCAGAAACCAGGCGTAATCGCGCAAATTCTGCGTCGCCTGGGCGGCGACGGCGCCAACCATCAACCAGCGTAGAATGCCCGGCGGATGACGCCAGAACGCATAGTGCGCCAATGCCAGCGCATAATCTTTTGCCAGTCGCAGGTCAGCGCGCACAGAGGGCAGGTCGATCTGCTCGACGATCGTCGCCAGTTCGTTTTCATCGCTTTGCACGAGCGATTCTGGCTCGCGCTGGAAGATGCGCGTCACGCGTTTGGCGCACCAGTCAGCGCCCGCGAAGATGTTGCCCCAATCCGGATCGACTTCGCTCCACCGTTGCAGCGGCAACATCTGGTATTGCTCAGCCTGCTTAACATAAAATGCAGCGTGGCGTCGATCCCACTCTTCACCGAGCATAGCGGCGTTTTCTTCCAGATAGCGCCGCACAATCGGGTGCAGCACGACGCGCTGGCGGAATGGGTCGCGCTCGATCAGGGCGCGCGTTGCCAGCTCCGACACCGTGCGTTCATAGGCGGCGGTTGGGCCGAGGTCGTCCCAAAAAAGCTCGTACAATGCGCGTTCGTAGACGCCGCCCACAGCGCGCACCAGGCGGCTGAGAAAGACGCCAGCCGCCGGATTTTGGAGCGCGTAAGTCTCCAGCGCAAATGCACAGATGTTGATGGCCGGGGCGCTCTCATCCTGGTCGCCCAGTCCGCGCAGGATGCTCTCCAATTCATCGAAGGGAAATTCTTCCATCAACCCAAAGATCAGCCGCATGCACAAGGGGTTGCTTTGTGCAAAGGTGTAGATTGTCTGAGCATGTTTCAGGGCGGCGGCGCGCACATGTTCGGGTGCGCGCGCCGCAACAAATGCGACCAAATCCTCTTGGGGAATGCCGGTGATGTGAATGTGCTGATGTTGCACCAGGTTGGCGATGTTGGCGCTGAAGCGGCGATCAATCAAGATGATGCGCGACTTGCCTTCGTTTTCGTGTAAATGACCGATGATCTCGACCAGCGTCGCCAGCTCGCGTTCGGTGGCGCCGGCCAGCTTATCGAGAATCAAAAGGCGCCGCCGTTTGTAGAGCTGTTCCAGGATGCTGATGCCCCAGCGATCGTCGCTGGCGCGGGTGAGTGTGGTGCCTAACACTGTGTCGAACGTACGCACGACATCGTACAGTCGAAAAGGGCTGATGCCAGCCGGACTGACCTGAATGATGCCATCGGAAAAATCATAAAAATGGTTCCAGGCGGCGGCTACGGCCAGCGAGCTTTTGCCGCTGCCCTGTTCGCCGCTGATGGCGATGGCTGGCAGGTCGTCGCGGCCGGTCAACCAGTCATGCAACGTCAGCAGACGCCTGCGGCTGCCGGTGAACCCTTGCAGGCGATAGGCAGTGATGTTATTGGGAGTTGCAGAATGCTCCACTTTTGGCCCCGTAGGTTCTTTACACGTATTTTCATATAATAATGCATGGAAAATCGGAAGCCGCTGCGATTTCGTTATGAAATGCTTCCGCATAGACCATGCCACCACTCAGACGACTAAGGTTTCGTTTTAAGGCGCGGCTGTCAATCAAAATCAGATCTGGTCGAATCCGTCGCGCCAGTATGTTGATATTCATCTGCGTTACAGTTTCGATGGAGTCGATCTTGTCAATCAACCGATCGGTCACAGCTTTGGGCTGTTCAATCATATCGGTGACGACTACTTCGATGGTAGGATTCTTTTGTAACTGGCGCAACGCTTCAGAACCGGCGTCGTCAGCTCCAATCAACCATATGCGCATGCTGTTCCTCGCTTTTCCTGACAGTTCTAACCTATATCAACCCTACCGTATTCAAAAGAACAAAAAACAAGAAAACAAAAATCGCCGATGGCAGCCCAACGAGTAGACCGCTACGCAATTGAGCAGTTGTATCGACAGCGCCCGAAACTGCAACAAGCGTCATTCGCGCAGACGAATTTGGCAGCATGTAACAAAGCGCCAGCGTGAAGACAAATGGCAACACCAAACGCGTCGGTGCAATCTGGCTGGTGACGCCGAGTGTCACCAGGATAGGCGACAAAATGGCGCCATAGGTCACGCTGTTCATGAATTGGGTCAAGATAAAAGTTGACGAGATTAAGAGGGCAAGAATCGTCACATAAGGCAGCCCACCCAAGACAGGCTCCACCAGGCTCACGATCCAGGCGCTGGCGCCGGTCTTATCCAGTGTATCGCCAAGCGACAGGCCGGCGCCAATGACAAACATGATTCCCCAATTGACGCCTTTCAGGTCATCCCAATCGATCAGTTCTTCAATCGACAGCAACGCCACAGCTAGAATCGCAACCATGGCGCTGCTCAGCAATGTGGTCGGCAACTGAAACCATCTTTCAAGCGTGGACCCCATCACCCACAAAGCGATTGAGATGAGTAGGATGCCGATCGTCTCTCGTTCAGCCGTATTGAAGCCTCGTCTGCGCACAAACTCGCGCAACGTGGGCGTGAGATCCATCCGCAAATTCGGGACGCGAAAGACAATCAGCAGCATCGCCCATGTAATCGGAATCAATCCCAGTACGACGGGAAAACCGTAGCTGATCCAGGAAAAAAAGCTGAAGTCCATTGCTGCAGTCAATTGACCGTTTGCGATTGCGTTCTCGCCACTGCCCATCGGCGTGCCGATGCCGCCGATACTGGATCCATAGCCAATGGCAAGCACAAGTACAGCAAGCATGCGTTTTGCTGCACTTTGTTCTTGAATCTGTTGCGCAATACTGATCGCCACCGGGATCAACATGGCGGCGGTTGCAGTGTTTAGCACCCACATGCTCAAAAACGCTGTCAATGCAATCAGGATAAAAAGCAGACGGTGAAAATAACCGCGACTGAGAATGATGGCATAGAGCGCAAGTCGCCGCGTCAAGCCATGCTTGCGCATAGCCTCAGCAAGAAAGAGGCTTGCCAGGATTAGATAGATCACCGGATCAGAGAATGGTGCAAAGGCGCCTGCCGCAGTATCGATCCCTAAAGTCACTTGAGCGACGGGGACAAGTAGCGCCGCAATCGGCAACGGCACCGGCTGCAGAGAAAGGATCATTCCGGTGAATACAAACAACGCCAGTGCGCGGTGCGCTTCTGGCGTTAACCCAGGTGGAGCCGGAATCAGGAGAACTAACCCAGACGCCCCCAATACCAACAAGAAGCGCCGCAGATCAAAGACCTTGCGCCGAGCAACTGCAAGTGGCTGTTGGATCAGTTCAAGCGGAGTCAGCCGGCGCTGAATGCGGCGTTTGCTGGTTGTGGTTCGCGCAGCGGCGCTGCGTCGCTCGCTGCGAGCAGGCGCACGTTCGGGCAGAGGCGTCGCTTGCGGTGCATCAGAGGGGCGTCCGTCTCCCGGCGCCGGCCTCTGGCGCCGCCAGGAAGCGCGTTCTGGTAGAGTCGACTTCAAGCGCGAGCGATGGGCGGCCATATTATACCCGTACGCATAAACCAAAGAAGATGATCATAGAGGACGCAACCCTGTACGGCTGTGTTGATGTAAGTCAGCCATATCTCGACTGTGCATCGCTGTTCAGCCGCCGCCAGCGTTTGCGCATAGCCTGACGCCAGCAAGCGCCGGCCCGCTCTGCGGGTTTTTTTCAAGCGCCTTTTGCAGCCACACCATCCCCTCCTCGCACTCGCGCGGCTCTTTGTAAATATGCGCAAGCCCGGCGGTGTAATAGTGTTCTTCGCGCGCTCTATCGCCAAACAATGGCAGCCCTTTGTCAAGCGCTGCGGCAGAATCCTCATAGTTGCGGCGTGCGTAGAGCGCCATGCCCAGATAGACGAGGGCAGGCGCGTAATTGGGATCCAGCTCCAATGCGCTATTGAGCGTGCGAATGGCAACCAAATGGTCGCCCGTGAAGTATAGCCCCTCGCCCAGTGCAGTGAGCGTCAGGGGAGTTCGGTTTGCATCGACAGCAGCGCGATAGGCGGCGACGGCGCTGGGAAAATCGCCAAGACGCAGGCGATAGATGCGCGCCTTTTCCAAATAGAGATCAGCGCGCTGTGGCGCCAGGGACAGCGCCTTATCGAGCGCTTCGATCGCTTCGCGCGCCTGCCCCTGCCTTTCGAGTAAATAGGCTTTGTTGCGCCATACCAACACGTTCTCTGGATCTAGCTCGATTGCCCGATCGATATGAATCTGCGCCTGAGCAACGTTGCCCTCGTCGGTGTAAATCTCGGCGATGATGGCAAGCGTCTCTGCGTTATCTGGCTGCAGTTCCAGGGCGTCGAGGGCGTGCAACATTGCGGCGGTGTAGTTGCCCAACCAATCTTCAGCACGGGCCAATGCGGCCAGCGCATCGGGATCGGTGGGCGCCAGCTCGACCGCTTTCGTCGCCATCTGGTGCGCCGACTCTGCATTTCCCTCGATCAGAAACAGGCGCGACTTCACTATATACGGCTCTGGGTTCTGTGGGTCGATGCTGGCGACACGTTCGTAGGCGGCAATAGCGGCGCTGTAGTCCCCACGCAGCAGCGCCGCCTGCGCCTCCGCCAGAAACGAGGCGGCGCTACGTGTTGGCGTTGGCGTCGCCTCCAATGGTCGCTCCACAAGCCAGGCCGGTTGCGTTTCGTACAGAATGATCGCAACGGCGACCAGGACAAATAACGGCCAGAAACGACCGATCCCACTTTGTCGCCGTCGTCGGGGTCGGTAGTCATGGTCGAGATACATGGCGATGATTATATCATCAAGATCAAAGACGAACCAACTGTTTGGTTTTGGGGCGGTTTTGATGTATACTCATTATAGCTTGTTTGCCCCTGTAGCTCAGAGGATAGAGCGCCGGCCTCCGGAGCCGGGTGCACAGGTTCGAGTCCTGTCAGGGGCGCACGACCCACTAGGAATAGTGGGTTTTTGTTTGAAGCACTTGCGCCGGTTCATTGGGGAACCCAGCTCAGCGCCGAAGCGTTCAGCAAAGTGCTGAGCTGGCGCTGGATGGCAGAGTGAAGGCGTGATATGGCGATTGAACGATATTCTGAAGAATTCAGCCGGGCGTTAGCAGAGGGTGCATGGTTGTTGCGAGCAAACCAGCCACAAGCCGCTGTGGACAAGCTGCTTCCGCTCTATGAACAGGCGCCGACCAACGCCGACGTCGCCATCAATCTGGGCGGCGCTTATATCCTACTGGCAAAATGGAATAAAGCGGTGCGCGTCTTGAGCAAGGCTGCCGAGCTTCACGCCGATAACTCGATGGTCTGGTCAAACCTTGCCGCTGCGCACTTGGGACGGCTGGAGCTTTCTGGGCCACAGCAACAGGAGCGTGCAATCCGCGCCTACAAACGTGCGTTGGAGATCGATCCGACTGCGCCAAACATTCATTATCATCTCGGTTTGATCTATAAAGAACGCGGCGAGTTGACCGAAGCGATCCGATGTTTTGAGGAGGCGCTCGTCGTCAACCCTGCGGACAAGGACGCCACTTATTGGATTGCACGTCTGTCTACGCTTCTTGCCAAAGCCGAGGGACAGAATGCTGGGGAGCCAGACGCCCCTCCCACCGCCTCGGAGGAGGTTTTATGAACTCCGACATTGTTGGCGCCTCTTCGGCAGAGCCTCTATGGATCGATCAACCGCAGCATCGAGTGCGCGAGAATCCGGAGCGACTTGCCTGGATTGTCTTGCTCACCAGTTTTGCGATATTTGTCGCGCTTTTGGTCGCAGTCCCGATTTCACTTCGCTATTTCATCGAAGTTTCGACGGTCAAACAGCACGCCGTCCTCGACCCGACGCAAGGGACGATCCTGCTCTATCCACCGCGGTCGCTGGAGCCGATCGCCATCACCGAACTGCGCGACCAGGTGGCTGAAGGCAGCATTATCGAAGCTGGCGACGGCCCAACGCAAGCGACCGTCCGCCTGATCAACGAGGACAACACCGACCGTTCACTCGGCAGCATTCAGTTATTTTCGGGGACGCGGCTGCGCATCGACCAAATGCGCAGCCCGATGTTCGACATGAGCAGTGCGCCGTATCGGGCGCGGCTGAGTGTGGACAAGGGGCAACTGCGCGTCTTCACCAACAGCGGCGAGCAGCGCCCAGTTTCTGTATCGATTGCAACTCCGCACGGTGAGGTGGATCTCCAGGCTGGGAGCTATCAGATCGCCGTCACCGAGGGACAGACAGCCATCACGGTCAGCGCCGGTGAAGCGATCCTGCGCAAAGGCGAACATTCGCCGGTCGTCGTCACATCTGGTTTGCGCGCCTGGATGACTGCTGACGCGCTGATCGATGCACCCATCGCCGCGTCCGAGAATCTCCTGCGCAACGGCAACTTCACCGAGTCGATGCGCGATAGCTGGGAGAGCTACGTGATCGCACAAAATGTGACGCCGGGACGCGTCAGCATCATGGAGCGCGAAGGGCGTCGCGTCGCCTACTTCGTCCGACAAGGCGAGGACAATGTACCCACCGAAGTGGGCATTCGCCAATTTATCGGCAAAGATGTCAACGTCTATGATAAGTTGGTGCTTCAACTTGACGTCAAGCTGCTCTTCCAGAGTCTGTCGGGCGCCGGCTATCTCAGCTCCGAGTATCCATTGCGCGTCGAGATTAACTACACCGACATCTACGGTAAACAGCTTTCCTGGGGACATGGCTTCTATTATCGCGATCCAGAAAACGAGAACTGGAAGATCGTCAACGGCGAAAAAATTCCGCCGTTCAACTGGTACACCTACCGCTCTCCCAATCTGATGGAGCTATTGAAAGAGACGCGCCCGGCGCGCATCGATTCGATCCGCATCTACGCCAGCGGTTGGAACTATCAGAGCATGGTCAGCGAAGTCTTCCTCGTCGCCGAGTAGACGCCTCCGGTGTTCTTCGCTCAACACATGAACATGCATCGCATCGGGTTGTTGTTGGCGCTGGCGATCTTTCTGGCGCTGGCGTTCCACCAGCCCGGTCTTCCCGGCCTTCACTACGATGAGGCGCGCGAGGCTGGCCTCAACGCCATGGAGATTTTAACAGGCGCACCGATCACCGCATTCCGCGGCGTTGGCGTGACGTTGGGTGGACGAACTTTTCCGCTGATGGTGCAGGATTACATTGGCGCGTTGAATGTCTACCTGGCGTTGCCCTTTCTGGCGGTGAGCGGCGTCGGCGTGCCCAATTTGCGCATCCTCTCCGTGTTGTGCGGGCTGCTCGTGCTCCTTTTGGTGGAGCGCAGCGTGTCGGAGTGGGTTGCCTGGCGGCGATCAGATTCAGGTTTTGCCGGCAAAACTGTCGCAGCGCCGATGTCCACCGCCGGTCTTGTAGCAGTGGCGTTGCTTGCCGTCTCGCCCAGTTTTGTCTTCTGGAGCAGGCAGGGCGTCTTCGTCACCAACCTGACGCAGGTTTTTGTCTTCTTGTGTTTATGGCAGGTTGTGCGCTGGCTGCGCAGCGGTCAGCCAGGCGCACTCATCATCACAGCGCTGGCGGCAGGCGCTGCGCTCTACGCAAAACTGCTGGCAATCTGGGTGATTGCGCCGCTGGCGCTGCTTACCCTCTGGGGATGGGCTTTGCTCAGGCGACAGGGAAACGCCCCGCCTGTGACGCCGTACATCTTGCTGGCAGCAGCAGCGGCGTTTGCGGCGCCGCTGCTGCCATTTTTCTGGTTCAACCTGCAAACGGGTGGTGCGTTCGCCAGCATCGGCGGCAGTCTGGAGCAGAGTTACTATGGCGTCGACAACCTCGCCATTGGCGCTAATCTTCTCACCCGTCTCGGGCAGCTTGTGCAGGTGTTGCGCGGCGACCATCTTTGGTATCTCGGCGCATCGTTTGCCAATGTGTTGGCGCCGTGGGTCGCGTCGATCGTTGTAGCGATTGGCGCGGTGAGAGCGCCGCGCATAGTGCTCCCACCGCTGACGTTGCTCGGCGGCGCCGTGCTGCTCAGCATCTTCACGGTGAGCGACCTGTTCATCACCCACTACGCACTGCTTCAACCTCTGGTGTTGGCGATAACCGCAATTGCGGCAGGCGCCCTCCTGCCGGCGCCAACGGCTACGCCTGCAACAAGGGTGTACGGTGATTCAAAGGCATGGGCGCCGTTGTTGCTCGTCGCTGCGTTGCTTGTCGCCGCCTTTACGATCGATCTCTCCAATTCGCTTGCTTATCATCGCGCCTTGGCGCAAAGCGGCGGATTGGCTGACCACTCTGACGCCAGCTATCATCTTGCTTATTATCTGCGCTACAATGGCATGGGAGCGCCGATTGCGCTCGATTGGGGCATCGACGCCACCGTTCGTTATCTCAGCGAAGGCGCGGTGACGCCAATCGAGATATTCGGATATGCTTCGCCTCTGGCGCCGGATGAAGCCTTTGCCGCGCAGGTCGCCAGCTTTCTGGCAAACCCGGACAATGTTTATCTCCTCCACAGCGAGCAAGCCACCGTCTTCAAGGGACGGGCAGAGGTGTTTCATTCAACCGCCGCTGCACTTGGGCTGACGCCCAGGCTCGAGCAAACGTTCGCGCAGCGCGATGGCGTTCCACTCTACGAGATCTGGAAAGTCTATCCGTAGATAGCGGCCGGCGACTAAAAATTGGGGAAACACTGTAATAACATCTTGACCATTGGGTTACGAAGTGTTACGATAGGGTGTGACAGCATCAAGACGAAAAGCAACAAGAGTTGCTATGTAAAGTCTGTGCATTGGGCGGGGAAGGCGCAGGCGCAATAACAGAAACCTACTCAATCGACATGACCAACAGCACAGGTGGACAGGCAACTGAATCATCACCCTCGCTGCTGAAGCGTTTACAGCAAGCGCGCGAGCGGCGGCTGACCGAAACATCGGTGTGGGCAATTTTCCTGGCGTTGCGTCCGGACGTGACCGTGGCGCTGGTTTTGCCTACGATTGTTGCGGCGGCCATTGGAGGCTGGTGGGTTGGTGAGATGGTCTGGCCGAGCGCCATTTTTGCCGTAGCAAGCATTCTACTGTCGGCGCTGGCGTTTCAGATATTGGCCGCGTATCAAGATTTTCAACAAAGTTTAAGCGTTGATGCGCGTCCGGCCACCGATCTACCTGGCAGCATCTTCAGCCTTCAACAATCTGGCATTTTGCCGCCGTCGCTGTTGCTCAACGTCGGCGCGCTGCTCTACACCATCAGCCTTTTGTGTGGGTTGTGGCTGGCGTTGTTTGCGGGCTGGCCGATCCTCTTTTTTGGGGCAATGGCGTTATTGCTGCAGCTTGGCGCAGTGACTCCACCTGTGCGTTTTCTCTATCGCGGCTACGGGTTGGGAGAATTCGGCGTGTTTGTGGCGTTCGGCGTGTTGCCGTTGGTGAGTACGTTCTATGCACAGACGCAACAATTGAGCTGGCTGCCTGTGCTTGGCGGCTTGCCGATTTCGCTGCTGCTCATGCTGGTCGTTCTCAGCCAGAACCTGATCACCTTGCGTCGCGATTGGCTGATCGGTAAACGCACCCTTGCCGTGATTTTTGGCGCAGCGCGTTCGGTGGACTTCAACGTGTTTGTGACGATGCTTGCCTACACCAGTATTCTCGCCGTCACTGCGCTCACACCGTTGCCGTTGTGGTGGCTGGTCGGTCTCGCCACGCTGCCGCTGGCAATGGGAGTCTTCTCGGAGATAGATCGCAATTTAGCCGGTCCCGAAGATGCTGTGCGTTTGCGCAGCGCTGCTGTGAAGGCTGTCTTTTGGACCACCATTCTGTGTGTTGCGGCGTTGTTCATCAGCAGCCCAGGGTGAGCAGTCTTTTTAACGTCTTTCGCCGAACACCTTCGCCTGCACCCCTGCCGCTTGATCGCAAGGCATTCTACGACCTTGCCGCCGAGTGTCGCCTCTACGCCGCTGAACTCGCCAATTTTGACCAGCATCGCGTCAACCTCAAACAGTGCTATCGCTTTAATGGCTGGCTGGCGCATGTCAGACGCTACGACAAACTGGCGCCCTATCTGGCGACGATGCCGGCGGCGCGACCGGTGGCGCGCTGGCAAATTCTTACATTGATGGCGGCGGTTTGGGTGATTTTGGCGGTGGCGCTGCCGGGTCGAGTCAGCCAGCAGTGGACAACGCTGTTGGTTGGAAGCTGGCTGCTTACGATCGTCGCCGTTTTCTTTATCCCAGAGGCGTTTTATGGCACGACCATCGAGTTGTTGGAAGCCAAAGTGTTGCGCGTCGTCGATGCCTTGTTGGAGATTTTAAACAGCGGCGCAATGGAGTTCACGGAGGCGGCGCATTTCAAGGTGCGCGATGACCTGATCGCCGCGCGTGAGGAGCTTCGCCAACAGATCGACCTTGCCCACCGCCCTCCGACCGGGCCTATCCTGTAGATTGCCTACCACCAGCTGCGCTTTTTCTGTTGGCTTTGTCGTTGAAACTGGATCAACTGTGCGATCTGTTGTTGGAGCGCGGCAACTGTGTTTTCCAGACCACGCAGACGACTTTCCAATCGTTCCTTGCGGGTTTCTTCGCGACGCTGATACTCGGCGAGCGCGCGTTCGAGTTCGAGCATCCTGTCGCGCAGTTTGCGGTTTTCTTCCTTGAGATTAAAATTGTCCTGCACAACGACGCCAACGATCTCGCGCACTGTGGACTGGCTGTTGAGCACCGTCTGCTGACCGTTGGCGATGGCGCTGAGAATGTCGCCAAGCGCCTGTGGCAACAGCGCCGCCTTGCCTTCCACCAGCTGGCGCGCCTGGTCGGTGCTCAAGGCAAGCGAAGCTGGTTCGTCGGGGATGATGCGTTTTGGGGTGAGTTGGCTATTGATCTGCTCATCCTGGAAGCCTTGCTCCAGCAGCTTCTTCACCATGCCCAGAGCGGCGACATCGGCGGTGGAAAAGCGAGGTGGGTCGGCTTTGGCGCTTGCGCTCAACACTTGGGCAAAGCGACGCAACCAACCGCGCAGCACATCGGGCGTCACCTGAAAATGATAGGCGACCTCGGTGAAGGTGTATGAACTTTCCTGCGCGTTTGTGCGATCAGTGCTCGTTTGGGTCATGGTCAACCTGCAAGGCTGGCGGCGCGCAGTTGCAACAGACCCGTCTGATGCAGGTGCTTCCAGTCAGCGGGTCTGTCGAACATACTCTATTCGATCACGCGCCAGGTTGTGTCGACAACGGCGTCATCTTGCGGCGGTTTGCCTTCAGCCTGACGTTGCTGGCGTTCGATCGCCTCGGTGGCTAACTTGACAAAAAGCGCCATCGCACCGATCAGCACGGCAATATCGTCGATCGGCAGGCCAGGCATCAGATCAATCGGCCAGATCCAGTAGAGCGCCGCCGCAGCTGGCAACATGAGTTTGAGTGATCCAGGCACGCGCGAATCGAAAAGTAGTTGCACCGCACGCGCAGCCTGTTGCAGAAATCCGGCGCTGTTGACGCCTTTTGAATGATACGAACTTTGCGACATGTTGATTCTCTCCCAAATAAACTACGCTATGCAGTATAGCGAACTTGTCCTGAATTGTGAACTCTTGTTGAACGGCGTGTGGACTACGCATCGCCGTCTACTCTTCATTGACCAGTTACACTGCTAACTTACCATGCCTACAGCCGCCCAGATGTTGGCCGGATACCCGGATATTATGCTCCAAGTGCTCGCCGAATTGCGCGGCGCGCTTATCGACGGCGCCGATACGCGCGAACAGGCGGTCGAACTGCTGGCCGCGCAGCTCACCGACCCCACTTCGGTGCAGATGGCTTATCAGGAGATGCTCGACTACACGCCACAGGCTGAAGCAGCGATCAATTTGCTGCTGCGCGAACACGGCGAAATGCCCGAAGCGCAGTTTAGCCGTGAGTTTGGCGCCGTGCGTCAGATGGGGCCTGCCAAACTTGAACGTGAGTCGCCCTGGCTTTACCCGGAGAGCGTCGCCGAGTTGCTTTATTACAACGGTCTGATCGGCCGCGGCTTCAAAGGCGCCGGCCAGAATGCCCACACCTACATCTATTTGCCAAGCGACATCACGCCGTGGTTGCCGCGCCCACAGAGCGAGCTGCCGGTTGGTTTGCCGGTCAAGCCGGCGCCGCCGCCGCCTGCCGCGCGCACACTGCCCGCCGACGATGCATTTTTGCTCGATGCCGGCACGCTGATCGGCTTTGTCTACAACGAACGACTGCGCCTCACAGCCAGCGGCCCACACCCCGAAGACATCGACCGGCTTGTGAAGCGGCTGCAGTTTCCCTTCGCTAATGGCGACGCCGACCTGAACCTGCGTCTGGCGCTGTTGTTGCATCTTGCCAACCGGCTCGGCTGGCTGCGCCGCGAGGGCGATGTAGTCCAATTGACGCAAAATCCGGTGATGGCGTTCCTCGATAAGACGCGCGCCGAACAACGCCGCATCCTCTTTGACGCCTGGCGCACCTCTCCGGATTGGAACGATCTCTGTCGCACACCCGAACTGGAGTGTGTGGAAGCCGGTCTCTGGCAGAATGCTCCGCTGCAAACGCGTGAAAATGTCCTCCGTTTGTTTGGCTATTTGCAGCCCGGCGCCTGGTACGCACAATCCGAGCTGCTTAACGTGATTCGCACGACCGAACCTGATTTTCAGCGACCGACCGGCGACTACGACACCTGGTACATCCGCAACAGCAGTACGCAGGAATTCCTCAAAGGTTTCGAGCGATGGGACGCAGTCGAAGGCGCGTTGCTGCGCTTTTTGATCCGTGGGCCATTGGCCTGGCTATCGGCGCTTGATCTCGCTGAACCGGGCGCGGGCGACGATCTTCTGCTCTCGTTGAGCGCGTGGGGTGCGCAATGGCTTACGCCCGATGCGCCGGCGCCAAACGAGCAGGTGCACAATCACTTCATCGTCAAGGAAGATTTTACGATCACCCTCGAGCCTGGCGTTTCGTTAGCCGATCGCTTTCGCGTAGAGCGATTCGCTCAATGGCAGCAGAGCTATCCCACCTTTGTCTATCAGATCACACAGCGCAGCCTCAAGCGCGCCGCTGAACGCGGCATCACCGGCGCACGTGTTGCGCGTTTTTTACGTGATCGTTGTCGCACCGCCTCACCGCGCGTCATCGCTGCGTTGGAGCGATTTGACAGCGTTGACGCAGTTCGTTCGGCGTGAAATTCATGTGCATCGCTTCTTCTTGATTTCACAAATCGGTCGTTGCGCTTTTTTTCGCTTTGACAATTGAAAGCGATGTGTGTACTATTGCGACCGTCCAGTGTCAATATGCCGTGAATAACCAGGGTGGCTAGTATTCGACATTCTCTAGCCAACGCACCGATTCGTTTCTGCCACGGGGGCGCCGTCGATGGGATCCACAATTCTTATTGGCGTTCAACAGCTCCGTTCAGATTGTCCATCCATTTTTGATTGTCCAGGCAAAGGAGAAAGTATGAAACACAGTGGAAACCGTAGAACTTTTTTGTTGATCGGTCTGCTGGCAGCAATCGCGCTGGTCTTTGCAGCGTGTGCAGCGCCTGCTGCGGCGCCATCTACAGGTGCAGAGCAGCCTGCCGCCGGAGCGGCGGCAGGGTTGCCAGCCGAACCGGGTCGCGGCACCGATGGCACGGTGACCCTCGTCTACTGGCAGGAGATTTCAATCCTCAATCCGTATCTTGCCAGCGGCACCAAGGACTTTCACGCCGCTTCGTTGATCCTTGAACCGCTGCTGGAGTTCAATCAGGACAGTGAACTCGTTCCTGCGCTGGCGGTGGAAGTGCCCACACTGGAGAACGGCGGCGTCTCTGAGGATTTGATGTCCATCACCTACAAACTGAAGGATGGCATCGTGTGGGCGGACGGCACGCCGTTGACCGCAGACGACTTTGTCTTCACGTGGGAGTACTGCACGGCGCCGCTGACCGGCTGCACGGTGCAGAACTTCGTTGCGGTGGCGAACGTTGAGGCAGTTGACCCGCAGACCGTCAAGATCACCTTCCGCGCCCCGGCGCCCTACCCGTACATTCCGTTCGTCGGCTATCTGTCGCCCGTGCTGCAGAAGGCGCAGTTCGAGAACTGCGTCGGCGAGGCGGCGCAGGCGTGTTCCGATCAGAACACCAACCCGATCGGCACCGGCCCCTACAAGGTCAAGGAATTCCGCGCCAACGATACGGTGGTCTACGAGATCAACGAGAACTACCGCCATCCCGACAAGCCGCACTTCGCCGAGGTCGTGATCAAGGGCGCCGAGGATGCTTCGTCCTCTGCCCGCGCTGTGCTCGAGACCGGCGAAGCTGACTATGGCTGGAACCTGCAGGTGGAGCCAGCGGTGCTGCTCGACATGGAGGCGAAAGGGCTGGGCACGTTGATGGCTTCCTTCGGCGGCAACGTCGAACGCATCCTGATCAACTTCACCAATCCGGATCCGGCGCTGGGCGACAAGCGCTCAGTCTGGTCGCCGGATGATCCGAACCCGCATCCGTTCCTGACCGATATCGCAGTGCGCAAGGCGCTCTCACTGGCGATCGACCGCAACATCATCGCTGAGCAGCTCTACGGGCCCGCAGGCAAACCGACCTGCAACTTGCTGGCAGGTCCGCCGGCGGTGGCTTCCACCAACAACGACGCATGCCTGACTCAGGACATTGCGGCCGCCAATGCGCTGCTCGATGAGGCCGGTTATGTGGACAGCAACGGCGACGGCGTGCGCGAGACGCCGGACGGCCAGCCGCTAAAGATTCTCTACCAGACCTCCACCAACTCGGTGCGCCAGAAGACCCAGGCGTTGATCCAGCAGTGGTGGAAGGAAATTGGCATCGAGACCGAGCTGAAGAACGTCGAAGCTGCTGTCTTCTTTGGCGGCGACCCGGCCAGCCCGGACACGCTCAACAAGTTCTACACCGACGTGCAGATGTTCACCAATGGCCCGGATAACCCGGATCCGCAGCAGTACCTGTCCAACTGGCTCTGCCAGGTCGAAGGTGAGTACGTCATCCAGACGCCGGCGAACAACTGGGGCGGCAGCAACGTCGAACGCTGGTGCAGCCCTGAGTACGACGCGCTCTACGAGACGCTCAAGTCCGCCACCGGTGAGGAACGCGCCCAGATCGCCATCCAGTTGAACGACATGATCGTGCAGAACTACGTGGCGATCCCGCTGGTCTTCCGCGCTTCCGTCTCCGCCCATGCCAACAGCCTGATCGGCCCGGCAATCGGCGGCTTCGAGTCCGAGGAGTGGAACATCGAAGACTGGCATCGCGCTCGCTAACGTATCGTTGCGATGCTTTCCAGGGAGAGCGTAAAGTTGACACGCTCTCCCTGGAAAGCTCGCCATCCTGCTCAACGCGTCACCACAGCGGCGCTGGCTCAAATGAGCAAGGGAAGTTGGCTACGTAAGGACGCTGCATGGGAACCTATATCCTGCGTCGAATATTGACCGCAATCCCCACTCTGCTGTTCATCAGCTTCGTGATTTTTGCACTGCTGGCGCTTTCGCCAGGCGACCCGACGGCCAATTTGCCGCCAAGCCTCCCGATGGAGATCAAATTGCAGATTCGCGAGTCGTTGGGCATGAATCAGCCGATGCCGATTCGCTATGTGCGCTGGCTCCAGCAATTCATGATCAACGAACCGATCAACGCATTCGAGAAAGCGACCGGCATCTCGATCGGGGATTCCGAAGGACGGCTGCGCATCACCTCGTGGACGGCGCGCGGCAAACCGGTGATCGACCTGGTCTTCGAGCGCCTGCCGCAGACGCTCTGGGTGGTCGGGCTGGCATATTTGCTCTCTATCGTGATCGCAGTCCCGGTCGGCGTCTATGCCGCCTATCGTCAGAATTCCTTCTTTGACCAGGCGTCGAGCGTGCTTGCTGTCATTGGCTTCTCGTTGCCGACCTTCTTCACAGGCGTGCTGGTGATCCAAATTTTTGCGGTGTGGTTGGGGTGGTTCCCGTCACTCTACAACACGACATTGCGCGTGACTGATTTTGATTCGTTTCTTCAGCAGCTTCGACAGATGATCATGCCGGTGATGGTGCTGGCGTTTTTCCAGGTCGCCACTGTCAGCCGTTTTGCGCGCTCTTCTTCAATCGAGAACTTGCGTCAGGACTATGTGCGCACGGCGCGCTCCAAAGGGCTTGCCGAACGCATGGTGGTCACGCGGCATGTGGTGCGCAACAGCATGATCCCGGTCGTGACGCTGATCGCGCTCGGCATCCCCGGCATCTTCGGCGGCGCCATCGTCACTGAGCAGATCTTTGCCGTCAATGGGATCGGCCAGTTGTTGATCATTTCGATTCAGAGCAACGACCTGCCGGTGGTGCAGACGGTGTTGATGATCTTTGCGGTGCTGGTCGTGGTGTTCAACCTGATCGCCGACATCGCCTACGGCATCCTTGATCCGCGTATTCGCTATAACTGAGGCAGCTATCCATGAGCATTTCAGCTGGCACGGCGACACCCAAACTCGAAATCGGTTCGGCGACAAAACGCAAGCACCGCACCTTGTGGGGCGACGCCTGGGTGCAGTTCCGCCGCAACCGCCTGGCGGTGCTGGGTCTGACCTTGATCGTGCTGATCGTGGTCGGCGTGCTGGCTGGCCCCTTTTTGTATCCGGTCGATCCCAAGCAGATCAACATTCTCGAAGCCAGCGCGCCACCGTCGATGGCGCATCCTTTCGGCACCGACGACCTGGGGCGAGACATGCTGGCGCGCTGCATCTACGGTGGGCGCATTTCGCTGTCGGTTGGCATGGCGGCGATGTTGATCGCGATGCTGGTCGGTTCGACGGTCGGGTTGCTCGCCGGCTATGTCAGCAAGCTCGACAATGTCCTGATGCGCTTCACCGATATGATGCTCACATTGCCCCAGATTCCGCTGCTGCTGGTGGCGATGTCGCTCTTCCGCGACCCGCTGCGCATGCGCTTCGGGCTGGAGGCAGGCGCATTCTTGATGGTCGTCACCATTATCGGTATCTTTGGCTGGATGCCCACGGCGCGCATGGTGCGCGGCTCGGTGCTGTCGCTCAAGCGCAAGGAGTTTGTCGAAGCCGCTGTGAATGTCGGCGTCCACAGCAGCTCGATCATGTGGCGACACATCCTGCCCAACACGATGGCGATCATCATCGTGGCCGCCACACTCTCGGTCGCCAGCGCCATCCTGACCGAATCAACCCTCTCCTTCCTGGGGCTTGGCTTTCCGCCCGATGTGCCGACCTGGGGCAGCTTGCTCTATGAAAACCGCAACTACATGGTCAAAGCGCCGTGGATGGTCATGTTCCCCGGCATTCTGATCTCGGTGACGATCCTCGCCATCAACTTCATGGGCGACGGTCTGCGCGACGCACTCGACCCGCGCCAGCGGCAGTAGTTGATTGCTGCGCCAGTGGCAGGATGTGCGCCGGTGCGGGCTATGTTCTCCCAGATAATTTGCTTCATTTACCCACGTCGTTTATAAGTAACGATAAGTTGCACGCGCAACTTCGGGTTTCTTACTCTCATTTCCATCATCTTACATAAGGAGCGTCTATGCAAACGCGCAAGATTTCGCTCATCATGAGCATCCTGGTGTTGCTGGGCTTGTTGGCAGGATGTGCTGCGCCGGCTGCGGAGACGGGCGCCGCCCCACAGGCGCCTGCCCCGCAGGCAGCCGCCCCACAAGCCGCTGCCCCGGCCGGCCCCTTTGAGCCGATGGCAATGTCCGCCGAAAACTGTGACTACGGCGGACTGTTCAAGTCCATCGAAGCCGTCGACGAGATGACGGTCAAGTTCACCCTCTGTCAGCCAGACCCGGCGTTTCCGGCAAAGGTGGCTTTCTCCTCATTTGCCATCAACGACGCCGACTACCTGGAAGCCACCGGCGGCGGCGGCGAATTGATCGAGAAGCCGAACGGCACCGGTCGCTACAAGTTCGTCGACTGGCTGCGCGGCGACCAGATCATCTTTGAGCGCAACGAGAATTATTGGGGCGAAAAGGCGATTCCGCAGACCCTGGTCTTCCGCTGGAGCGCCGAAAGTGCGCAGCGTCTGGTCGAGCTGCAAGCCGGCACCGTCGACGGAATCGACAACCCTGGTCCCGATGATTTTGCTGTGATCGAGGCGGACCCAAATCTGCAACTGAAACAGCGCAGCGGCACCAACATCTTCTATATCGGCATGAACAACACCTATCCGCCGTTTGACAACGAGCGCGTGCGCCAGGCGTTTGCCATGGCAATCGACCGCAATCGCATTGTCGACAACTTCTACCCGCCGGGTTCGTCGGTGGCGACGCAGTTTATGCCGCCGTCGATCTTCGGTTACACCGATGGGCTGGACTGGTACGAGTACAACCCGGATATGGCAAAGCAGATTCTAGAAGAAGAAGGCGTCCTGCC
This sequence comes from Chloroflexota bacterium, assembly GCA_016861025.1. GTDB lineage: Bacteria > Chloroflexota > Anaerolineae > Caldilineales > Caldilineaceae > Caldilinea. Next base: position 5,566 of record BOKO01000017.1, on the reverse strand, counting down.
TGGCTTCAAGACGACCATCACCTATCGCGACGTGGTGCGCGGCTACCTGCCCAACCCTGGCATCGTCGCCCAGGATATCCAGGCGCAGCTTGCCGACATCGGCGTGACGGCTGAGATCGTGGTCATGGAGTCCGGCGCGTTCCTCGATGCGGCAGACCGCGGCGAGATCGACGGCTTCCATCTGTTGGGTTGGGGCGCAGACTACCCGGACGCCACCAACTTCCTTGACTTCCATTTCGGGCCCGGCTCCTCGGCGCAGTTCGGCAATGGCTTCCCCGACATTTGGGAAGCGCTGGCGCAAGGCGCCACTAAAGCTGACCCGGCAGAACGGCAGCCCTGGTACGATCAGGCGAACGAGCTAATCAAGCAGCATGTGCCGATGATCCCAGTGGCGCATGGCGGCAACGGTGCAGCGTTCAAGGCGGATGTCGAGGGGGCCTACGCCTCTGACATCGGCGCCGAGCAGTTCGGCTTGATGAACCCCGGTGGGCGCGACACCTTTGTCTGGCTGCAGAACGGCGAGCCGGCGGGTCTCTACTGCGCCGACGAAACCGACGGCGAGGCGCTGCGTGCGTGTGAGCAGGTGATGGAGTCGCTGCTTGCCTACGAACCGGGCACCGGTGACGTGGTTGCCTCGCTGGCGAAGGAGTGGGAAGCCAACGCTGATCTGACCGAGTGGGTCTTCACGCTGCGCGACGGCGTCACCTTCCACAACGGCGCCACGCTTGACGCCAACGATGTGGTGCTGTCGTATGTCGTGCAGTGGGATGCTTCGCACCCGCTGCATGTCGGGCGCGACGGCAGCTTCACCTACTTCCCGGGTCTCTTCGGCGGCTTCTTGAACGCAGAGTAGACATAGCATCCGGCGGCGACAGCCATCCCTACGGGATGGCTGTCGCCCTGTCAATCATAAGAACCAACCTTGATACGCTACATTGCCCGGCGAGTTGCGCTCGCCATTCCTGTCCTGCTTGGCATCCTGTTCATCACCTTTATCCTCAATCGCCTGATTCCCGGCGACCCGTGCCGCGCCATGTTGGGCGAAAAGGCGACGGATGAGGTGTGCGACGCGTTCTTTAAGCGCTACGGTCTTGACCAGCCGCCCGTCATCCAGTTTGGCTATTATCTGGGGCGCGTCGTCACCGGCGACCTGGGCGATTCGATGCGCTTTGGCCGCCCCGTGACGCAGATGTTGATGGAGCGCCTGCCTGTCACCATCGAGCTGGCGTTGCTCTCGCTGCTGGTCGCCACGATCTTCGGCGTGATCTTAGGCGTCATCGCTGCGTACTGGCAGAACTCACCGGTGGATGTCTTCACCATGATTTTCGCCAATCTCGGCGTGTCGATTCCGGTGTTTGTGTTGGGGCTGCTGTCGGCGTATCTGTTCGCCGTTGTGCTCAAGGACACGCCGTTTGCGTTGCCGCCTTCGGGACGCCTGACCGCCGGCGTGCGTGTGCAGCCGATTGCGGTCGCCTGGGGTATGCCCGACCTGGGCGGGCCCGCACGCGGGTTGCTTGATTTTCTGTCGCAAATGTATGTGATCAACGGGCTGCTGACGTGGAACTGGCGGCTGTTCGCCGACGCCGCGCGCCACCTGATCCTGCCGGTGTTGGTGCTCTCGACCATTCCGATGTCGGTGATTGCGCGCATGACGCGCTCCAGCCTGCTCGAAGTGATGAGCCTGGACTACATGCGCACGGCGCGCGCCAAGGGACTCAACGAGAGCAACGTCGTCTTCCGTCACGCCATGCGCAATGCACTGCTGCCGGTGGTGACTGTCGTCGGTCTGTCGCTGGGCGGGTTATTGAGCGGCGCCGTCCTGACCGAGACAATTTTCGGTTTGACCGGAGTTGGGCGCACGATGTTCGATGCGATCTCCTCGCGCGATTATGGCGTGATTCAAGGCTTTACGCTGGTGATTGCGTTCACCTATGTCGTTGTCAATCTGTTGGTCGATATTTCCTATGCCATCCTCGACCCGCGCATTCGCCTGGGTTGAGCCGGCGCACGAGTAAGCAGCCATGAGCACAAGCGCAGCAACCGCCCCCACCGCAGTCGAACCGATCTTCAACACCAAGCCACGCGGTCTATGGAGCACGGCGCTGCGGCGGCTGTTCCACCGCCGCTCCGCCATCGTCGGCATGATCATCCTGGCGGCGCTGATCTTCGTCGCGGTCTTTGCCCCGGTTTTGGCGACGCACGATCCAACCAAATCGCTGATCGGCGTGGAAAATGTGCAAAAGCGGCAAGGTCCTTGCATTCACCTGCTTGGCTGCCCGACCGACCAACCACAGCACTTCTTTGGAACCGACGGCAACGTGCGCGATCTGTACAGCCGCATCCTCTACGGCGCGCGGCTGTCGCTGATGGTGGGCATCGTGTCGGTGGGCTTTGCGATCTTGATCGGCTCATTTCTGGGCGCGATTTCTGCATACATCGGCGGTTGGACCGACAGCATCATCATGGGGCTGATGGACATCATGCTGGCTTTCCCCAGTTTGATCCTGGCGATCGCCATTGTCACTGTGCTGGGGCCAGGGCTGATCAACACACTGCTGGCAATCGGCATTGTGAGCATTCCGGTGTATGCACGCATCATGCGCTCCAGCGTCCTCTCGATCAAACAGCAGGATTATGTCATGGCGGATCGCTCGATCGGTGTGCCGTCGGGCCGCATCCTGTTCAGCAACATTTTGCCCAATGCACTGACGCCGCTGATTGTGCAGGGTACGCTTGGCATCGCTGTCGCCATCCTCGACGCCGCCGCGCTTTCGTTTCTTGGATTGGGCGCGCAGCCGCCGACGCCGGAGTGGGGTTCGATGATCGGGCAGGAACGCAACCAGGTCTTCACGGCGCCGCACCTGATCGTCTTTCCCGGCATTGCGCTGATCCTGACCGTGCTTGGCTTCAACCTGCTCGGCGACGGCTTGCGCGACGCCTTGGATGTGCGCCAGCGTTCGTAGCGCTGGCTGCGGAAAGGGGTTTCACCATGAGTGAAAAGAAACGTTGGCAAGACCTCAGCCCCTGGCAGAGAATCTCCGGCATTCTGCTTGCCATCATCCAGGTAAGCCTGCTCGTAGCGGCGCTTGCCGACATTCGCCGGCGGCCCGCAGAGCAGATTCGTGGGCGCAAGCTCTGGTGGGTGATGGCGGCCTTCGTCAACTATATCGGGCCGATCAGCTACTTCCTCTTTGGGCGCAAATAGCACGCCCGGCGCCTCACACACTTGACCCTGGCTCCAGATGTGTCACGAAGCAGGCCACTACGTCACGCTCCATCTCTGCCGTGATGGTGTGGCCGGCTGGGTAGATGTTGAGCTTCAGCTTCTCCGGGTGCGCCGCCCAGGCCGGTCTCAATTCGCGGTACGCAGCGATCGAGTACGATTTGGGCTGGTCGCAGTCAAAGTCACCGTTCATCATCAGCAGCGCACGCGGCGCCGCCGCCGGCAGCAGCGGATACGGGTTGATCGACCGAATCAACGCGCTGTGCTGCTGCGTCACGGCTGACTGAGTCGCGATGGCTGCCGCCCACGCCGCGTTGGAGTAGGCACACTCGTCGAGGATGTCCTGCCAGCGCCGGTCGAAATCAGGAATCCCCATCATCGGGACGGCGGCGTGCATTTGTGGGAAGTTGGCGAAAACTAAAAAGCTGGCGTATGCGCCCATCGAATGACCGGTGACGCCGCATCTCGTCACGTCAATGCGCGGGTCGCCGGCAAAATGATCGAGCAGCGTGCGCACGTCGTCCAGGCAGTGGGCAATCACCTGGTAGAACGTGGCGCCCACATCCAACCCTGTCTCCGGCGGATAGACGCCACCCAGCTCCGGCTCAGCCGCGCGGAAGATGCGGTCGTCGAAGCGCTCGCCGTGCCACTGCGCATCAAAGCTGACAACGAAAAACCCCGCTCTCGCCAGTTGATAGGCAAGCGCCAGCCCGCTTTCCTTGCCGCTGCCGTAGCCGTGAATGTAGAAGACGAGCGGCGCGTTGGCGGTTGCGCTGGGTACGGCGCAGAGCAAAGGAATCTCTCCGATCCAGTCATTTTCAATAAGGATGTTCATCTGTTGTCTCAAATCCTGGATTCCGCGGACCTAAGCAAATGTGTATAGAAAGAGCGAGCAGGAAGCATCACCCCATCAGTAAACTCCGACCTGGCAATTTACGCAACCCAAACCTGCAAAAAGCCGCAATAAACTACTGGTTTTTCTAACGTGGCGAGAAACTCCTATTGATGAAAAGATAGTTTTAGTTTATTCAATCGTTTGTTATTCACAAAGTAAAAAGAGTTTATGATGACGCACCGCGTACTAAGTCTATTGTTTGGTCTCGTGTTATCCGCGCTCTGTCTCTCTACTGTATATGCACAAGATGAAAATCAAGAGACACCTTCATCACAGAGGATTTTTCTGCCGTATGTGCAGAATCCTTCATCTCCAAGTGAGCAAACCGGAGAGTGGAAGCACTATCGAATTAACGCTGAGACACCAGAGATAGAACCAGATTATACTGTGATAGAGCCTGCTGGTGTTTGTATGCCACCCGCGCTTTGGGAGAGAGGCGAGGTGAAGTGGATCATGTTTGGTGCGACAAAGACCTACGGTTTTTCAGTCAAACCAGAAACTAGCAACGCCTTGATCTGAGGTCAACTACCGAGCCAAATTATTGATGGAATTTACCGGTATTCATGGGGTAACAATCGGGACTTAAAGGTAAACAATGGCTGCCGTGTTGAGATGAAGTCGCACAGCAGCTATTCAACATGTTGCTATCCTGGCGTTTCTGTCTACTAGGTTAATACGACGACCAGTGCTGAAGCAAGCTGGCCTGACGTTCTACTTAAGCCATAAGCAAAACGAGGTAATGTAAATAGAGTTCACACATCTCACGACCAGCGCAAATAGCTATTTGCGCTGGTCGTGAGATGTGTGAACTGAGGGGATATTCCTTTCATACTTGGCATATCCGGCGCAGAAATTCTGTTTTAAGAATAAACATTGGCAAAGGAGATCGAAATGAAGTGTAGACCACTTTTCATACTCTTCTTGTGTATTGTGATGTTGCTGGAACTTCTGAGTGCGCTGCTTGCGTTTCAGACCCTGGGAGAAGTCTTTCGCATGCTATATTTTGCAGCAATCACCTTGAATGCTATTTTCATTGCACTTGCATTTCGTTACCCAAGCACTGCCCTGATAGGAATTTTGACATTGGCGCTGCTGATCATTCCTTACCAATTCTGGCTAGCAGGTCGATTGTGGCGCTTACAAAATGAAGCAGCAGCAATTGTCACCTACGCTTATGAGGAGAGGCTGCGGAGTGGCGAGTTTCCAGCCTCTTTAGACAATTATCACTTTGAAAACGAATCAGTTGCACGTCATTTTCATTATCAGACGGACTTGTCAGATTGTGAATTTTTCGTAAGTTAACCCAAGTTGCTACCTTGAGGGTGAGTTGAAAATGTCATGGAGTTCCGTTACTGTTACAGGTCTGCAAACCAAGACAGGCAACGGAGAACTCCATGGACACCAACATTATACTCGTATACTGCTTGTGCGACGACTTGCTGAAATGG
>BOKO01000016.1 GCA_016861025.1 Chloroflexota bacterium | reverse complement strand
AACTTATCGTGCTTGGCGCCGTCTTGCTGTATCAAGTCGTTTTGCTCTACCAGATCCAACATCAGAGACCTGTCGGCGTCGGCATTAAGCCTCTTCTGAGGGCCGCATGATTTATGACCACGTCTCAATTAAACACAAACAGCAGCACCGCAACAAGGAATTGAACATTGCCTGGTCAACCAGCCATGAATACACCCAAAACCATCCTCATCGTCGACGATGAACCGCGCATGGTGCGCTTTGTCAAGATGAACCTCGACCTCGAAGGCTACATCACGCTGGAAGCCAACTCCGGTTTTCAGGCGCTGGAGAAAGTGCGCGACCACCAGCCCGACCTGATCATTCTCGACGTCGAGATGCCGGGCATGGATGGCTTCGAGACGCTGCGCCGCATCCGCGAGACCACCGATGCACCGGTGATCATGCTCACGGTGCGTTCGGACGAGGACGACCGCATCAAGGGACTCGACCTCGGCGCCGACGACTATGTGACCAAACCGTTCAGCCCGCGCGAACTGTCGAGCCGCATCCGCGCCGTGTTGCGCCGATTCGAGCCGCAGGGGCGCCCGGAAGATCAGATCATCACTATCGACGACCGCCTGCAAGTCGACCTCCAGCGCCGTCAGGTCATCGTCGAAGGCGAACGCATCAGCCTGCGCCCGACCGAGTATCGGCTGCTTTATCACCTGATTCAGAACGCTGGTTGGGTGATGCCCCACGAAACGCTGCTCACCAAAGTGTGGGGACATGAATATGTCAACGACAACCATCTGCTGCGTCTCTATATCACCTATCTGCGCCAAAAGATCGAGCCGGATTTGAGCCAGCCACGCTACATCTTCACAGAACGTGGGCTCGGCTATCGGTTTGTCGATTTTAACGAACGCAACAAGTTGGATGACTCCCCTTAATCTGCGCGCGGCAAAGAATTGTTGCGATTCTCACAGCGTTCTGTTTGAACTGCACTCGTTATCTGTGATATACTCCTTGCTTGGCGCGTCTTCAGCGCCAGGCAAAATTGAACACGCCTTCCGACCGGCGAGAGGGGTGCCGCCTGTCAACGTACAGATGGTCAACTCGCCGGAATGAAGAGGGCGGAAGTCTAACCCAAAGGGAGATTGTATGGCAAACGTTACAATGAAGCAGCTCTTGGAGGCGGGCGTCCATTTCGGACACCGGACGCGCCGCTGGAATCCCAAGATGCGCCCCTACATTTTCACGGAGCGCAGCGGGATTCACATCATTGACCTTCAGCAGACCGTTCAAGCGCTCGACAAAGCAACCGACACTGTGCGCAACACCGTCGCCAAAGGCGGAACAGTGCTCTTTGTGGGCACCAAGCGCCAGGCGCAGGCCACTATCGAGCAGGAGGCGTTGCGCTGTGGGATGCCCTATGTCAACCAGCGCTGGTTGGGCGGCACGCTGACCAACTGGGTCACCATTCGCCAGAGAATCACATATCTTTTGCAGCTCGAACGGCGTATGGACGCCGGCGAATTTCGCAACCTGCCCAAGAAAGAACGGCTGAGCCTTCAGCGCGAGGTGGAAAAGCTCAATCGTCGCATCGGCGGTCTCAAGACCATGCGCAGCCTGCCCGACATGCTCTTCGTCGTCGACACCAATGTGGAGGAGCTTGCCGTCAATGAGGCGAACAAGATGCGCATCCCAGTGATCGGCATGGTTGACACCAATTCCAACCCCGACCTGATCACCCATGTGATTCCCACCAACGATGACGCGATCCGCGCGATCAAGCTGCTGGTTGGTGCAATCGCTGACGCCGCCGAAGAAGGGATGCGCGTGCGCGAGGTCGAAATGGCGGAAACCGGCCAGGTCAGCCGTGAAGAGCTGGCGGAGATGGAGCAGTATCTCGGCCCCAGCGTCCTTGCCAAACTCCAAAGCCTCGATGAGGAGGACTTTGAATTGTTTGATGGCGATGAGGTGGACGAGGGCGATGAAGACGCCGCCGAAGAATTTGACGATGAATCTGAAGAAGACGAATAAGGGGAAGCAACCATGGCTGAAATTACTGCCGAAATGGTGAAACTGCTGCGCGAGGCCACCAACGCCGGTGTGCTCGACTGCAAAAAAGCATTGACCGAAACCAACGGCGACTTCGATGCGGCTGTTGAAATCTTGCGCAAGAAGGGGCTGGCAACCGCTGCCAAGAAAGCCAACCGCGACGCCAACGAGGGGCTGATCGGCTCCTACGTTCATCCGGGCAGCAAGGTCGCATCGATTGTTGAAGTCAACTGCGAGACCGACTTTGTGGCGCGCACCGACGAATTCCAGCAGCTGGCACGCGATCTGGCGATGCATGTCACCGCGGCCCGCCCGCTGTGGGTGGCGCGAGAGGATGTACCCGCCGATGTGATTGCCAAAGAGCGTGAAGTCTACACCGAACAGATGGCGAACAGCGGCAAGCCTGCCCAGGTCATCGAACGCATTGTCGACGGCAAGCTCGAAAAGTGGTTCAGTGAGGTCTGCCTCCTGGAGCAACCGTTCATCAAGGATCCGGACATCAATATCAAAGACCTGCTCACGAACCGCATCGCCTCGCTTGGCGAGAATATAAAAGTGAGACGGTTTAGCCGATTCGAGATCGGCGCAGAGTAACCGGCCATGCCCAGCCTCGCCAAGAGACTGGGCATTTCTTTACGTGGCGATCACCTCAACAGATAAGGGTTGCTCATTTCCCAGGAAATGTTGGAGCTTTCTGGAAAATTGCGATAGATAGCAGTGGCAACCTGAACATCAGAACTAACAACTAGCGAAGGAGCAACTATGGCGGAAATCAAATATCGACGCATTTTGCTCAAGCTTGGCGGCGAAGCGTTGGCGGGCGAAGGCGGGTTCGGAATCAACCCACGCCAGGCCGAGTTTGTGGCGCGCACGGTCTGCAATGTCGTCAACATGGGGGTGCAGGTTGCTATCGTCATCGGCGGCGGCAATCTCTGGCGCGGCAAGCAGGATGGGCTCGACCACGGCATGGAGCGCGTGACCGCCGACCACATGGGCATGTTGGCGACGGTGATGAATTCGCTCGCCCTGCAAGATGCTCTGGAGCGGATGGGCATCCCCACGCGCGTCATGACAGGCATCGAAGTGCGCGCCGTAGCCGAACCCTACATCCAACGTCGCGCTGTCCGTCATCTGGAGAAGGGGCGCGTCATCATCTTTGGCGCCGGCACAGGCAACCCCTACTTCACCACCGACACGGCAGCCTCCCTGCGCGCCATGGAGATCGACGCCGAGGTGTTGATCAAGGCGACAAAGGTCGATGCGGTCTACGACAGCGACCCCAAAAAGAATCCCAATGCCAGACGCTTCGAGCACCTGACTTACATCGATGCACTCAACATGCGCGTCGGCGTCATGGACAGCACGGCGATGGCGATGTGCATGGACAACGACTTGCCGATCTGCGTGATCAATCTCTGGCAGGAGAATGCGCTGGAGCGAGTGGTGCTCGGGGAACCGGTCGGAACCACAATTACAGGGTAGCCGGGCTTACTCTCTGTCATCACTATTTTCACATCTGACAGAATTTGTTACAATACTTGCAATCTTTTCCTTTCTTGCTATATAAGCAAGCAGTTGACCTATCATCAATCCTCCAAAAAGGAGTATGTATATGATCAACGATGTCATTGCGGATGCCAGAGACCGCATGAACAAAGCGATTGAGGCGCTGCGCCATGACCTGATGACAATTCGCACCGGTCGTGCAAGTCCGGCGCTGGTGGAGCATCTCAATGTCGATTACTATGGCACACCGACGCCGCTGCAGCAGCTTGCCACCATCTCAATTCCTGAGGCGCAGCAAATTTTGATTCGCCCTTACACGCGCGGCGACATTCAAGCCATTGAGAAAGCGATAGCAAAATCCGATCTTGGATTGACGCCCTCGAACGATGGACAGGCGATCCGGCTGATTATCCCGGCGCTCAACGAAGAGCGTCGTCGCGAACTGACCAAAGTTGTCAACAAGCGCGGTGAAGAAGCACGCGTCGCCATTCGCAATATCCGCCGTGACGCCAATAAAGATTTGGCTGAGTTGGAAAAAGAGAGCATGATCTCCGAAGACGACAAGAAGCGCGGCGAGGAAAAAATCCAGGAACTCACCGACCAATACATCAAGCGTGTAGACGAGATCGTCAAGGAAAAAGACGCCGAAATCATGACCGTCTGACGCAGGAGATTCTCGTCTGTGACGACTCAGGCTGATTCTGCCCAAAGCACTGTAGAGCTTCCGCCAGAAATCACTGCTGTGCCCCATCACATCGGCATCATCATGGATGGCAACGGGCGGTGGGCGCAGGCGCGCGGGTTGCCACGCCTTGCCGGTCACCAGGCTGGCGTCGATAACATCCGTCGCATCCTCGAACACTGTGTGCGCCGCGGGGTGAAGGTGCTCACAATCTACGCCTTCTCGACTGAAAACTGGCAGCGACCGCCCGACGAGGTCAGTGGGCTGATGCGTCTGCTCGGCCTGACCATCCAACGCCAGTTAAACGAGTTAAATCGCAACGGCGTGCGCATTCTGCACAGCGGGCGCATGGAAGGCATCAACAAGCACCTGCAAAAGCAGATTCTGCATGCGCTCGAAGTCACAAAGAACAACGATCGCATCATCCTCAATGTCGCCTTCAACTATGGCGGGCGCGCCGAAATCGTAGATGCCATCCGTCACATCATTCAGGATGGCATCCCGCCCGATCAATTGAGTGAGGAAACGTTGAGCAGCTACATGTATATCGGTGGGCTGCCCGACCCTGACCTGATTATTCGCACCGGCGGTGAATGGCGGTTGAGCAACTTTCTGATCTGGCAGGCCGCCTACGCCGAATATTACACAACGCCGACCTATTGGCCCGATTTTGATGAGAACGAGCTTGACCGGGCGCTGATCGAGTACAGCCATCGTGAGCGCCGTTTTGGACGTGTGCTGAAAAAGTAACCGCCGCAGTCGCCTGTCAGCGCCGGGCGACTTTCCTCAAGCGAGAACTCCCTGTGCGAACACGCATCGTCGCTGCACTGATCGCTATTCCGATTGTAGTTGTCCCAATCTATCTCGGTGGGATGTGGGGATTGCTGCTCGGCGTCGGCGTGACGATCATCAGCTCACTGGAAATGTATCATATGTTCCGCAACAGCGACTATCATCCCTCGCGGCTGATCGGCGTGCCGTGGGCGGTGCTCCTCTTCCTCGCTGGCTGGGACCCTGAACAGGTGCAGCGCTCCTCAATCCAGGTCACAGGTTGGCTGACCGAGCCGACCACACAGTTGCTCGAGCTGGTCTCATTTCCAACCGACACTGTCCTGGTCGCCGGCTTCCTGATTACGTTGACATATTGTCTCTTCGTCCACGAAAACCCTGTCGGCGCCTGGCTCTCGACCAGCGTTGTCGCCATCTACCTCGGCGTGATGCTTGGTCAGATTGTCTCGCTGCGCTTTTTGGATGATGGATTCGCGTATGTGCTCTTTGGCTTTCTGGTCACCTGGGCAAACGATTCAGCGGCGTTCTTTGTTGGCGTGACTTTGGGCAAACACAAAATTGTTCCCAGACTTAGCCCTAAAAAGAGCTGGGAGGGCACCATCGGCGGCTGGATCTTTGCTGCAATTGCCGGCGCAATCCTGGCGACGTTGCTACCGGTGCGCGCCGGCCCCTTTTTCGGCGCGTTCATCGGATTGATCTCCGGCGTGCTTGCCTTTTTTGGCGACCTCTCCATCAGCATGTTGAAGCGGCAGTTCGGCGTCAAAGATAGCGGCACTTTCTTCCGCGGACATGGCGGAATGCTCGACCGCCTCGACAGCCTGCTGTTTACACTGCCTTTTATTTACCAATCCATGCTGTTCTACGAGCGTTTCTTTATGTGATACACGCCGGACATCCAACTGTTCTTGCAGCCATTCGGCGTCTGTGCGTCACCAGTCAAGCGTCAAAAGGCGAATCAACTCATCCGGCGTCGTAGTGTTGCGCACGCGGATACGCGGCAACTCGAACAGACGTTGATTATCCAGGGTGGCGCCCTGTCGAGTCGTCAACCCACCCCAATAATGGGCGCTTTGGAATATGTCGATAGTGCGTCGGTCATATTCTCCTGCCGGATAGGACACAAATCGTGGTCGCACCCCCAGCTCATATTCGATCGTCTCCAGACTCCCCAGCGCCTGCCAGACCAGATAGTCATCATCCTTCTTCGCCAGGCTGACATGATTGCGACCGTGCGACTCGATCGAAACACCGGCTTCCAACATCTCCCGCGCCATGTCCCATGTCAGATAAGCAGGTCGCTCCTCATCAATGAAATCGGTCACAACGAAAATGGTCGCTTGCATTGAACGCTCTTTGAGCAGCGGAAACGCATTCTCGTAATTGTCACGATAACCGTCGTCAAAGGTGAGCACAACCGGCTTGTCGGGCAAGGGAGCGCCGCGCTGCAAAGCATCGAGCACCTGATACAAATTGACTGTCGTATATCCTTCCGCCAGCAAGCGGTCAAGATGGGCGGCAAATCGTTCCGGCGGCACCGACAAATCCTGGCGATAGATGTCAGCCCCAGGAGGCGGTGCACTCAGATAATGATACATCAAGATCGGAACGCGTATCTGACGCGCCACACCGTCTGGCGTTGGCTCGATGACCGGCGCTGGCGTTGCTGTCGGCGTTGGCGTCGGCAACAGCGCAGCAATGGAGACAGTTGGCGCCTCAGCGGGCGTCTCTGTTGGCGGCGCCGTAAGCACAGCAACCGCTGTTGTCACGACGACATCAGGTTGTACGGCAATCTCGCGAGGCGGCGTATCGGAAACGATAGGGGACGGCGTCGCCGCAATTGTTGCATCTTCGACGCTTGTAAACGCACTTGTCGCAACGTTCGGTGCAGCCGCAACAATTTCATTTCCAGCACAACCCGCCGCCAACATCATTACCATCACGATGCCGGGCAATGCGCCAGCGCGCCACAGCCTCAATTGCACCAGGGAGATGCAATATAAGAGATGGCGCCAGGCGGCCATACACCACCAAAACTGTTTCCACATACGCGCATCATAGCATGAACGCACAGCGACAACCAATTGCAGGGCAATATCTGGGTGCACTTTCTGTTTGGAGCACAGTTGTCAGCAACAGTTTTGCAACTCGCCGTGCAATTTCGTGATTTATTTGTCGCGAACTTTGCCTCCAAAATGCAACGTTTGTCGTCAATCCCTGTTTCATTTGCAAGGTTATTTTGATTGGGTGATTGACAAATTCGATTGTACGGTCTATACTTTGCGGATAGAAGTTTCACCGGTTTTGGTTAGCGAACGCCTGCAATTTGACGAGGAAATTGCCCATGGTCACATAGATTCACAACTGCAACATCACTCATACATTCTAGGGGGGCCAGATGTATAGGGAAAAGATCCGTGAGTACTACGACCACTTAAGCCGTAGTTATCGAAGAGTCGCGGATTATATCATGAGCAACTACTACGACGTTGCATTTATGACCGCCGCACAGCTTGCCTACGCTGTCGGCGTTGACACCACCACCGTCGTGCGGTTCTCACAGCGACTCGGTTATAATGGTTATCCAGACCTGCTTCAGGATGTGCGAGAGCAGGTCAAAGCAGAGATCTACGCGGCGTATCGACCAAAGCCGCTCTCGCCAGAGGATCCGGCTGGCGTCTTCAAAGATCGGATCGAGCAGGAGCACCATAACCTGCAGCAGATGCTTGTCCAGAATCCGCCAGAGCATCTCGAAGCTGTTGCCCGCATCTTCGAAGGCGTCGAGCGGATTGTTTTGGTGGGCGAAGGTTACGCCGAAACCGCAGCGGAAATGATTGCCCAACAGTTTCGCCACCGCGGGATTCAGGCGGAATTTCTCTCCAACGATGCCGTCAAGAAGGCTGGAACCTTGATGTACGTGGACAGTAAAGTCCTCGTCATCGGCGTCAGCGCGACTGCGTATGGCCGCGACGTGGCCCGTGCGTTGGAGTTCGCCCGCGCTCGCGGCGCCAGGACGCTCGGCGTGATCGGTTCACTGGCAAGCCCGGTGAACCGCATGTCTGACCTGATCGTCTACGCGCCGACTGATGCGATCGGCCCGTTGCCGAGCATCGTGGCGTTGGTTGCGGCGCTCAGCGCCCTTGTCCTGATTGCCTCCAGGGACAATGATGATACAGTCGACCGCCACATGGACGCTTTTGAGGCGGCGTATCAATTCCTCACCCAGGAAGATGTGATTACTGCCTTTGAAGCGGCGCGCGTGCCCGAAGAGGCGTAGCAGTTCCCTCTAGCAGGTGCAGGAAAGACAGGCGGATTCCAACCCGCCTGTTTTCTTTTTGCCTGCTCAAGCTCAACTGTCCAAAGCCAGATTATCATCCGCCAGGATGCCAATTGCCGCAAACGCCAGAATGTAGCCGAGATAGTTTTCGTTGAGAAAACGGCTCGCATAGAAAAACGCAAACAGAAAAAACGCATAGTGCCAGCATGCAAGCGTCAGTGTGTTGTGGTGAATTTGACGCACAACAAACCAGAACAACAGCGGCCCGGCTATAGCGATTTGTAGCACCCAGAAGGGCCACTGGCTGAATCGATTTTCCACCATGCCCAGTCCGAGGACAACGTTGCTGACGCCCCACCCCCAGATTTGATAGCCGGTCGCTCCCTGGCCCGAACTCCAGCGCCACACATCATCGTAGAGCGAGGCGGCGTCCCAGAGAATATAAGGCAGCAACAGAACAAGAAACACAAGGAGCGCAGGCGCCACCCGACGCAGAAGCGATGAAACTGCACCGCCTAAACCACGCCACCCCTGTCGCGCCAGATGTTCGTTGTCCTGAACCAGCAACAGGCCATAAAAAGGCGCCAAAAACCATGCCGTCGGTTTGGATGCACACGCCAGACCAAAACAGAGAGAGGACAGAATCAACCATCTCCGACTTGCCTGTCGTCGTTGTACGCCAATCCGCCAACAGACCAACGCCAGCACGATCCACGCCAATACAAACACGTCGTTCTGTCCAAAGATTACGTCGAGCGCCATAATCGGGTTGAGCGCCAGAACAGCGACGATCGCCAGTTTTGCAGACGCCCCCGTCGCCAGTCGAGATGCAGTCAGCAGCATCGCTGCATACAGCAGCAGATAGACGAGGCGCTGATCGTAAAAACCGATTGCCTGACCGACCATATAAAAAGGTGCGCTGAACACAAATGTCCAGGGCAGATACGGATAGTGGTAGAGCGCCGTGCGGTATTCGCTGAACCCCCATTCCGCCATTGGAGTGTCAACGTAATCTTCGGTGTAGGGATTCTTGCCCGCCAGCAGATATTGGATGGTTGCTTCGGTTTGAATGACGCCGCCGTCGTGGGTGTAGCTGGCTGGACCGTTGGCGTTGCGCAGCAGGATGAGCTTGCCTGTAGGGAGCACAACCGCTGTGATGACGATCAGAGCCAGCAGCCATGCCTTGAGGCGCGTGCGCTGTGGCTCCTTCAGCGCCAGGTCAAGCAGGGCGTAGACGAGCAACGCACCAAGCGTCAGCGCGTTCAGCACCAGGCCGATCGGTTCGCCGGGGCGCGGCCCGACTTCCCCCATGGCTGCGTAGCCGCTCGGCGGCAGCAGCGCGCCGAGAATTGGGTGACGCAATACATCCTGGAGACGGTTGGGGAGCGCAGCCTGCTCTGCCAGCCCGACGATCTGCAACAAGGCAAAGACTAGCAGCGCCAGCAAAAAAACATCCCAACCCGGTCGGATTCGCCGTTCCTGCATCGCCGACGCGTCCACTACGGACTCCCCCGATAGCCAAAGACAACGCCGCTGGAGGGTGCAAAAATCCATTCCTGGCTTACCGCCGGCGCAGCGAGCAATGCCATACGAAACGAGGCAGTCGCATCGGGGCCAGCGCCGGTGTTGGCGTCAAAAATGACCGCTGAGCCGTTTTGGGTGCTCACCAGCACGCGGTCATTGGTGACAAACGGACCGCCGGCAAGATTGTCGCCGATCTGCGTTGACCAGAGCACTTGCCCGGTTTGCCGTGAAATTGCACGCAAGATGCCGCTTCCGGCAGCAAATACATTTACATCGTTGACGGCAAGCATGGACACCTGGCCGCCAAAAGAATAGGTCCAGATGCTTCTGCCCGTATTGGCGTCGAGCGCGTGCACCATGCCCGATGCATCGGCGACATACAGTTCGGCGGTGCGCACGACGCCAGGGTAAGCATAGACCGGCGGCGCCGCCACACTGCCGACGTTCGTGCTTTCCCAGATCGTCTCCGGGTTGCCCCATAAATTGACGTCGATTGCCCATACTTTCTCGGCGGCGACATAGAGTGTCTCCTGACCGATCGCCGGCTGCAGCACTCTCGACTGTGGGGCGGTGAATGTGCGACGGTCGCCCAAATTGTCGATCTTCATAGCGACCACCTGCGCGTCAGTGCCATCGCCAACGCCTATGAACACAACATCGTTTAGGAATGTTGGCGAAGTGGTCGCAACGCCGGGCAGTTCGATATCGGCGACTTGGTTGGCGAAATTGCCTCCATCTTGCAACACGATGATGCGGTTGCCGGCATAGGGGAAAAAGATGCGAGTGTCGTTGATCGCTGGCGCCAGGCTCCCGGTGCTCGACAGGTTGTAGCGCCAGCGTTGCGAGCCGAACTCTCGGTTGAAGCTGTACAGGTGCCCATCCTCGTTAGACACAATGACATTCGCTCCCATAACAGCCACAGGCGAGCGAAAGGGGCGTTCGAGCTGAGTAATGTTCCCCCAATTGTCCTGAATCGGCGCGCGTGGCAGCACCGGCAGACGCCCGGTGTTGCCACGGTCATAGCGCGCCAGCGGATAGTCGCCGAACTGAACTGGCGTTGGCTGTGGACGCGGAGCAAGCGAACCGTTAACCGGAATGATCGGCAGCCATTTGGGGTTGTTGACATCCCACTGTGGGCTGTTGAGGTCGACGCCTGGAGGGAAGAAGGGCGGCGTAGGATTGTTGACAATATTCAGGTAAGCTGGGCGCACCCAAAAATTCTGATTGTTGTTGATACAGCAGGCAAGCAGCCAGTCGCCCGCCTGCGTGCGGCCGCGCAATTGGATTGAGGTGTTGGGCGGCAGACTGACGTCGGTTCGTGTATAGAACGAGCTTGGACCGATATAGGTGGCCGTATCCGCGCTGGCTCTGGAAAGTGCGGTAAGAGAAGTCACCTGTTGGACAAAACTCGTCGGGGTTGGCGTCGCCGTAGGCGGCTCAAAGAAAGGCGTCGGCGTGTCGGTGGGTGGGAACGGCTCGGGCGCAAACGGCGTCGGCGTCTCCGGCATGAAAGCGATCGGCGTGTCGGTTGGCGTTGGCTCTCCAGGCAAGATGACGCCAGGAATGAAGATCGCCGTAGCCGTCAGCGCCGCCGCCAATGCGTCGTCGCCAGGCGGCAAAGGGGATGTGGGTTGGGCAGCGGAAATCAGCGGCAATTGCACTGCTTGTGTGGCGGCGGCGCCCCCTTCGCCCGGTTGCAACACACCGGCTGGCGTATCGCCTGCCTGTTGGGAGGGGGGCTGCATGGTCAACTGCATCAATGCAGTGGCGGCAAAGGCGACCTGCGTCAACATATCTTCCGCCACATTCGTTGCACGCACATCGGGCGTCGGCGTGCGCGTTGCGGCTAGAGGCGTGGCCGTCGCCGTCGGCGTTGAAGTCGCCAGCAGTCCGCTTTGCACTGCAAACAACATCCAGCCAAGCCCAATAAGCAGAAAGAACGCCACCAGGATGCTGATCGTCAAAATGGCTGATGTGCGGTTGCGTTGTGGTGGATATGAAGGGTCAGTTAAAGACATGTGTGTTGCGCCTGTGGCATAAATTGACTGTGATTCATTCTAGCAACAAAGCAAACAGCCGCAAAACCTTGCAAAGAAGATCGGGATGTGATACGCTTAGACTATATAGTTAGACTATATGGTCTAAATTTTTGATCTTAAAGGGAGTGAGGGGCGATGCCGCGACCACGTTTTCAGAAACTATCGATTGAGAAGCAACAGGCGATCCTGGAGGCTGCGGCGCGCGAATTCTCGGCTCACGGCTACGAAGGTGCGTCGATAAACAAAATTCTGGAGACGGCGCAATTGAGCAAAGGCGCCGCCTATTACTACTTCGATGACAAAGCCGATCTCTTTGCGGCTACGGTGAATTATTACGCTGGCGACCTGATCAGTGAACTTAACAGCATGGTCGAAAACATCACTGCGGAGCGTTTTTGGTCAACGTTGGAAGAAATGTATGTCAAACAGTTTGTCTATTTTCATGCAAAACCATGGGCTTTTGGGACGCTCAAAGCGGCAGGGCGACTCTCAGACGCCGAGATGGTAAGGCGCCCGGCGTTGGCGGCTTTGATGGGCGGAGTGGTCGAGGGGCTTACGCGCTTTCTACAACAAGGGCGTTCTCTCGGCGTCGTGCGCAGCGACTTGCCAGATTCGCTGCTGGCTGCGCTGTTTATTGGCGTCGATGATGCCGGCGACCGCTGGTTACTGGCGCGTTGGGAAACATTGACACGGGATGAACTGCTGACATTTGCCCGGCAAATCATGGACGGAATCCGGCGGATGTTAGCGGCGTAGTAGGGACTCAGGAGAATGGCGCAATGATCAAAGTGCAAAATTTGACTTATGTTTATACTGGCGCAACGGAGCCGGCAGTCCACAATCTGACATTCGAGATTCGGCCTGGTGAGGTGTTCGGCTTCTTAGGGCCGAGCGGCGCCGGAAAATCGACCACTCAGCGCATTTTAATTGGATTGCTGCGCGGTTACAGCGGCCAGGTGCACGTCTTCGGTCGCGACCTGGCAACCTGGGGCGCCGACTACTACCAGCGCGTCGGCGTCTCGTTTGAGTTGCCAAACCACTTCTCCAGGCTGACCGCGCTCGAGAATTTGACCTACTACGGCGCGCTCTATCGCAGACAAGGACGCACGCCGCTCGAACTGTTGGAACTGGTGGGGCTGGCCGACAGCGCCGACATGCTTGTCGCGCAATATTCCAAAGGGATGAAAAACCGACTTGGCATTGCGCGGGCGTTGCTGCACGATCCAGAACTGCTTTTCATGGACGAACCAACGTCTGGGCTTGATCCAGTCAACGCACGCATGGTCAAAGAGTTGATCCGGGCGCAACAACGGGCGGGCAAGACGATCTTTCTGACCACCCATAATATGAGCGTGGCCGACGAACTGTGCGACCGCGTCGCCTTTCTAGTCGACGGTGAGATCAAGTTGATCGATGCGCCGCGTCAGCTCAAATTACGCTATGGCCGACCAGTGGTGCGTGTGGGTCTACACACGAATGGCGACGCCCCACAACAGCGCGAGTTTCCGCTGGTGGAAATCGGCGCCAATCCAGAGTTTTTGGCGCTGCTCAACGACAATGCGTTGGAAACGATCCACACCCAAGAGGCGTCGTTGGAAGATATTTTCATTCAGGTTACAGGCAGAACGCTATGAACGCACGCATCACCTCGACCTTTCTTTGCGACGTGCGACTGCAAGCTCGCAACGGTTTCTATTACGCCGCCGCCGTCGTTGCCGCACTAAGCATCGTATTGCTGCTGTTGCTGCCAGTGCAGAATCTAGCCTGGCTGCTGCCGGCGATCATTGTCAATAATTTGATTGTCAACGGCTTCTTTTTTCTAAGCGGGCTGGTGCTGCTGGAGAAGGGCGAAGGGTCGCTCGAAGCGCAGATCGTGACGCCGTTGCGCAGCAGCGAGTATCTGGCTGCCAAAGTTGGCACGTTGACTTTGCTCTCTCTGGCCGAGAATTTGCTTATCTGCATTGCAGTTATAGGAATCGGCTTTCAGTTGGTGTGGCTGGTGATCGGCATCGTGCTCGGCACGGCAGTCTATGCGCTGGCTGGCTTCATCGTCGTTGCGCGCTACGATGCACTCAACAGCTTTCTGCTGCCAGCGATGGCGGTCGTCTTTCTGCTCTCGTTGCCCTTGCTGCCCTATTTTGGCATCGGCCAAAACGCCATCATCGAGACGCTGCTGCTCGTTCATCCTCTACAGCCGATTCTGGCATTGCTCAGCGCTGCACTGCAACCGGCATCGGCGCTCGATGTCGGTTATGGGCTGGCGGTAGGGATGGGTTGGGTCGCGCTGCTGGCATGGTGGGCGAACCGCACGTTCCGCCGTTTTGTCGTCGACAAAGTGAACAGCAGCGCCCTGGACCGGCGACGGATGAGCCGCCGCGGCGGATGGCGCTTCGATGTCAACGGTCGCCTGGCTCGGCGACTGGGCGCGCTGCGTTCGCTTGGCCCGATCGACGCACACACTATCAGTCGCGATGAGATGCTGCGCTGGATGCTCTTCATCCCCGTGGTGCAGGCGCTGGCGATCCGCTGGTTGCTGCCCACCATCCTCGGTGCAGCCGAAGAATGGACAGGGCTGGAGATGACGCCCTACTACGCGCCGATCATGGGGTATCTGACGGTGTTGATCGTGCCTTATCTGTGGGGAGCGATCATTGGCTTCTTGCTGCTCGATCAGCGCGACGAACAGACGCTGACCGCGCTCCAGGTGACGCCGCTGCGGTTGCGAGATTACCTGACTTATCGCCTGCTGGCTCCCTCACTCTTGGCTGCACTGGCAACACTGCTGGTGATGCCGGTTACGGGTCTCTTCGACCTGGTGTGGTGGGCGTATCCGCTGCTGGCGTTCAGTGTGGCGCCGATGGCGCCCTTGGCGGCGCTGGCGTTAGCAGCGCTGGCCGCCAACAAGGTGCAGGGGCTGGCGCTAATGAAAGCTGCTGGGATCGTGCTCGTCCCACCGATGGTCGCCTATTTCGTGTCGGCTCCCTGGAATCTATTCTTTGCGTTGGCGCCGACATGGTGGCCGGCGCAGATGTTGTGGAGCCTGGAAGCGGGACAGCCGCAATGGACGATCTATTTCTTCGGCGGGATGCTCTATCAAATCGTATTGCTGAGCTGGCTGGTGCGTCGCTTTGACCATTTGATGCATGAATGACGAAGCCCATCGCCGGCATTCAAAATTCGGGACGGATGACCCTTTTTTTCTACATGAATTTATGGTACATACAGATTACTCGATAGAGTCTTGTCCCTGTTGGCTCATGTAGGAAATGGTGTCAGCGATGACCTCCGATGCTTCTGACGAATCGCCCAGTTTAGTTGTTGACCGAATTCGAGATTGCCAAGAGAACAGTGATTGGGAAGCCGCGGCTAATCTGCTGGCTGACCATGTGATCGACCTGCTGGATCATCTAAATGCGAGTCAGCTTACGACGCTGATTGCGCCCTTCCCACAGCGATGGATCGAGCAATCGCCAGGATTGTGGTATGCGGTTGGGCTGGTCAATGCGCGGCTGCAAAATATCCAGAACGCCATCAACTGGCTTGACAAGGCGGTTGACTATCTTCAAGGCGAGACGATCCACCTCGATCGCCTGATCTGGTGTTTTCTGGAACTGGCGCGGCTGCACTATGCGCTCGACGACTTCAGGTTGGTAAAGACATACATCGATCGGGCGGAGGCATTGATGCAGCAGTCACGCCCGTTGAAGCCGCTGTACGAAGCATTTTTCCACTACATGGTTGGTTGTCTCTGCGCCGACACTGGTCGCACCGCCGAAGGCTGGAGCTATGCGCAGCGTTCGGCGCGCCAATATAGGGCGCTGCGTAAACATGCCAGCGAATTTCGCGCCTGGTTGGCGGTGTGTAGTTTTTCGAGGCAGGTGGGCGACTATCAGGTGGCGTTGAATGCTGTGGAACAGGCGCGTGCCTGCTACGAAGAGGGGCAGTTGGAAAGTGCAGCTTACGAGGCGCTGCTCAACGCTGAAACCCATCTCGCCTGGTATCGCGGCCACCTGATGGAGGCGCTGGCAATTGCACAGATGTGGGTGCGCTTCTCGCGTGGCGGCGGCTTTCATCGCCGGCGGCTCTACGCACACTGGATGATGGGGAATGTGTTGCGTGCGCTGGAACGTTACGAGCAGGCGCTCCACTACTACGAACAGGCGCGGCGGATTGCCGCCGAACACACACCTAACTTCATCCGCTGGATCGATGCGCAGGAATCGTGGTTGGCGCTGTTGCAGGGCGATTATGCCACCGCTGAGGCGTTGATTCAACGCGCGCTTGCCGCCGCCGATCATGGCTTGACGATGAGCTTTCAGGTCAACCTGGCTGTGGTCGAACTCTTCACCGGTCGCTGGCGCCAGGCTGAAGAGCACCTGCGCGAATCGCTGGCTTTCTATCAGCAGTCGCAAGATCGGCAGGCAACCTGTGCGATCTCCTTTTATCTCGCCTATCTTCACATAGAAAGGCGCGCTCGGCCTGGCGTTGCGCTCAAAATTTTGCGCCCAGAGTTGCGCTGGCTGGAGCGATGCGACAACGCCTATTTTCCTCTCTGGTGGCACCCTGAGATCGTAAGTCGCGTCGCCGTTTTTCTGCTTGACGCACCGGAGTTTCACGCGCTGGCGCGACGCTTCTTCCGCCAGCCATATTTAGGCGACCCTGGAACGCGCGCTTTGCGGGCGATGTATCCACACGCCCGCAAAGCACAGCACGCCGAAATCGCCGAACTATTGGCTGCACGCGGCGAGTTGGCGCCAATCGACATTTCAACCTGCGACCAGATCGAGACAAACCATGTGATTGCCGCCGCCATTGAACGCGGCCTGATCGCCCCGGCGATGCTTCCGCTGCTCTTTCAACGGCTGCGCGGCGTGCGTCAGCGCGACCACGAAAACCCGACCCTCGTCGCCATCTTCTTGTTGCACATTCAAGGCGTTTCCTCCGGCGACATTGCACAACGGCTCCACCGTTCGCGTTCGTTGATCAGCCACAGCCTGCAGGCGATCTACGAAACGCTAGGCGTCTCGCGCGCCCAGGGCACGCGCATCGACCAGCGCACCGCACTGATGCAGGCAGCGCGGGCGGAGGGGCTGTTGTTGTAAGGCGCTGCCAGTTCAAAACTGTGCAGCTTTTTTGCACGACAAGCGGTGAGAAACCTGTCACAATGATGGCGAGACGCCTGAATCGCCGAAAACGTTGATAACCGAACAACGCACTACCCAACTTTCTTTTCTATTGTGAGGATTCTCCATGCAAGTTTCATACGTTCGATTGTGGACATGGATTGCCGTGCTGCTGTTGGTTGGCTCGTTGCCGGCAAGCAGCGCATTTGCGCAAGAGGCGCCGCCGGCAGATAAGTCAGCACAGCCTGTTGGGATCAGGTCATCGGATGGTCCGCCGGGCGCCATTCAGGATGCAAACGGCCTATGGCGCATGAAGGCAGGCGCCGAACCTGTGCAGAGTGCAGATTTCACTGCCACCGGCGGGCCGGATGATTACGGCTACGTGTGGGATGATAGCGTCGCCCTCAACTGGATCGACGCCACCGATGGCACGGACACTGGTCTGAGCGGCGAAAGCTGGAATCAGCGCACGGGGCCAATCCCGCTGCCTTTTCCGTTCAAGTACTACGATGCCGTCTACTCAAATGTCCATATTGGGGCGGCAGGCTACATCACTTTCCAGGATTCCCCCAACTGGACATGGGAAGATCAGGTGCGCACCCCGTTGCCCTCTGTTCCGAATACTGTAGTCTCGCCATTCTCAACGCCGCTCGATTTGGCGACGAGTGGCATCAGCGGACGCATCTTTTACAAATCAGGTGGGGTTCCACCGAATCGCTACTTCGTCGTAACATGGAATGATGTGAAGGCATGGGATACAGATGACCGCTACACCTTTCAAGTTGTCCTCTATGAAAATGGCGACATTCTTTTTCAGTATCAGGCGATGACCTGGGATGAGGATGGCTGGTACTGGTGTGGGTATGTTGGTATTGAGGATGCCGAGGGACTGGACGGTTTTGGCTACGGCTTGCCCAATTGCGTGCCACCATCGATCCGATCTGGGGAAGTTCGAGCAATTCGTTTCACCCGTCCGGCGCCATCGGCGCGTGTGAAACTCTTGTCGCGGGAACAGGGGCGTTTCAGCCGCGCAGGGTCTGCTGAATCTTTCCAGACAGCCATTCGCAACACCGGTGATCTGGGCGCTGATACGTATGATCTCGTCTTATCTTCCACATGGCTCGTCACTTTCTATGCCGCTGATGGCGTTACACCGCTCGTGGACACTGACGGCGATGGCATCGTGGACACCGGCAGTCTGTCCCAAGGGGGAACCTACACGGTCACAGTGAAAGTGCAAACCCCGCTTGGGGCTGTCGTGGGAGCCAATAACGCTGCTTCAATCACTGTGCGATCCTCACTCAACAGCAGCAAGAGCAAGACCGTTGTCATACGCACCGCCATTCCCGCACCCTTTGCTCAGGTCTACCAGGAAGCAGACGGCGCCATGAGCCTGCACCTGGTGCAGCCTGCTGGTCAGACCGTAAAGAGGGTGACGTCAGACCAGCACTTTGGCTACGATACGACGGTCACCGAAACACCGAATGGGGACTTTGTTTACGCTTGGTACAGAAGCCGTTGTTTGGGGGCAAACTGCGCTATCTATGTGGTCGAGATAGAATATGCGTTGCTCAATCGCTACGGAGAAACAATCCGGGCAGCGAGTAAATTGGTGAATCACAACAGCGCGACTGTGTACACATACGATATAGCGCCTGTCGTTGCCGTGGCTCCTGACGGCCGCATCGGAATACTGTGGTATCGCTATCTCTGGAATGGAAACACTGCGCAATCCAACTACAACATCTATTTCGCCATCTTGGACGCTTCGGGCAACCGTGTGTACGGCCCAGTCAACCTGACAAACAACACTGCCTGGGGTGGCCGGAACGATTTAAGCGTGCCGAGTTTCTGGGTCCCAAGAATCGCTGCCACCGGTGACAATCGCTTCATTCTGGCTTGGACTCGATATAGTGTGGAGCCGCCTGCCGGCGATTGCACCGGTCAGTGCCGGTTGAATGACATCTACTATGCCATACACGACACAAATGGGGGAGCGATTCGTGAATCAACCAAACTTACGAATGGCATAGCGGGAGGAATTGGCTACAGCGCACCAACCCTGGCCGCCTTGAACAATAACCGTGTGTTTGTGGGATATACATCAGACTCACGAATCCACTATGTTGTGCTGAACAGCAGCGGCGGCATAGTCAAAGCACAGTCGGACATCGCAAGCCAAGGTTGGAATCCGGACGCTGTACAGTTGGCTAATGGCAGGATAGCAATGGCATGGACAAGCCCAACGCCAGTCAACCCTGGTGAGGGGGCATGGACAACACAGTTCTACAACAACGAGACGCTGACTGGGCCACCGGTGCTCACGCGAATCGACCACACCATTGACTTCGATTGGTGGGAGGATGCGCCAGCGCCAGGGGTCAATCCTGATTTCTTCTCTGCACGTTGGACAGGAACCATCACGGTGGATGAGGGAATCTACTCTTTCTGGATGGGAAGCGACGATGGAAGCCGGCTGTGGATCGATGGTCAACTTGTCATGGATCACTGGAATGAGTGCTGTGAGTATTGGTCAACAACTGTGCCCCTTTCAGCCGGCGCCCATCAAGTCCAGATGGAGATGCATGAACATGATGGGGCGGCGTGGGCGTATCTCTCGTGGCAAAAACAAGACGACAAACCGGCGACAACCTTTGCTGTGCTCGATACAGCGTACAATGTCATCATCGGCCCCACCAGACTCAACAATCCTGCTGCCGTCACCGGCGACATGTATATCTCTGTCGCCGCTGATGCTGCGGGTCGCGCCATTCTGACGTGGATGGACAATGACTCAAGCGTTCGCTACAACCTGTACTACGCGTTGGTGGATAATCATGGCGCCGTGCTCACCCCACCCATGATCTTCCGCTCCGCGCAAGGCTCTCTTCTGGGCGACAGATACATCACCAGCAGCTATGAAGGTTATGGCAACACATCCTATAGCTGGACGCCGCCTGTGGGGGTGGATGGAGTGGCGACGTTCTCCGCCTCGCTCACCAACGGACCGCCAGGCGGCAGCGCAGCGAGCGGCATTCAAACAACCAACCGCGGCGCAGCAGTCGCCGCTGGCGTAACCCTGACGGCGACATTGGGCGCTGGCCTGACCTATGACAGCGATACGTCGGGCGTCGCGCCCACGGTCAGCGGCAACACGGTCGTCTGGAATCTGCCAGATATGGGACTTTTCGATAGTCACAATTTCGTGCTCTATGTTCAAACGCCGGCCGGAACGAATTATGGCGCTCGCTACCCTGTTACGCTCACGCTGGCATCCAATGGGCCGGAAGTCAATCCAAGCAACAACACGGCCACGACCGAGGTTATGGTCGCCAGACAGGTCTTTCTGCCTGTGACCACTCGCAGCAGGGATTAGGGACTTTGCAGCGATAACAGATGTGGAGCAGAGGGGGCGGCAACAATGAACTGGCTGTCTCCTCTGCAACAGGGCGAACACCTGCGCAGGGAAACCAGCGTAACGGCGAGCATCGTCTCGAAGGCGTAAAGCAGCATAGCCGTCTAGCGGCTGCCAGCCTGCCACCAATACGCCCAGCGCTGGCACGGCATTGGCGCCCAACGCCGTCGCCAGCGATGTCAGCGCGTCGAGCGCTGCTTTGAATGGCATGGTATGCGCATCCCCTCGAACCGTTAACGCCGCACCAACGGCAAGTACAAGTACAGATCGCGCTCAATCGCGCCGACATCACAACCGGCGCCGATCGGCCGCGGAGAACCGCGCTGATCGACAGACGGGCAGCCCTGTGCATAGTCAAGCGCTGGGCTGTCAGCGTTCGGAATATAGCCACGCAGCGGTGCGCCAAACCAGACGCCCAACTTCGGGTCTGTGGACAGCAGGTCACCAACCGAACTTGGGTTGGAAACGCACGAGTTGTCGCTGACAATGTTGCGCCCCTGCGATTCGAGCGTCGGGCCATCGCAGTTGAGGCTGGAGCCATCGCCCGCCACAATGGTGTTCTTAATCGTGAAGGTTCCCCCGATGCGGAAGATAGCGCCGCCCAGGTTGGCACGGTTCTCATTGAAGGTGGCGTTGAGCACCGTCGTGTTTGCCGTGCTGTAGAGACCGCCGCCACTGTTGGCTGTGTTGTTGGAAAAGGTCGAATTGGTGATCGCCGTCGGCCCGGCAATGTACAGACCGCCGCCGTTGACGCCGACGAGGCTGCTGCGGATGCCGGTGCGCTGGATTGTCAGTTGCCCGTTGACTGTATAGACGCCGCCGCCATTCTGCGCCTGGCTGCTGATCAGGTAGCTGTCATTGATCGTGACCGTGCCGCCATCGTTGTAGATGGCGCCGCCGTTGACAGTTGCCTGGTTGCTGCCCAGCAAACTGCTGTTGATGACCAGCGCTCCTTTGTTGTAGACGCCGCCGCCATTTTGCGCCTGGCTGCTGATCAAATAGCTATCGTTGATGGTGACTGTGCCGCCATCGTTGTAGATGGCGCCGCCAGCGCCGGTTGCCCGGTTTCTGTCCAGCGAACTGCTGTCGATGACCAGCGTCCCTTTGTTGTAGACGCCGCCGCCGGCGCCGCTGGCTCGATTGCTGGTCAAAAAGCTGCGATTGATTGTCGCTTGTGCTGCAGAGTCAACGTAGATTCCGCCGCCCTGAAAAGCGTCGCCGTCGATCAAATTCAGGTCATTGAGCGTCAGATTGCCGCCGCCTAGCACGTAGAAAATCTGCCGCTTCTGATCTCCGCTGAGCGTCACTAACCCATCGCCGTTGACTACGACGGTCTTGTCGGTGACGTTCGTGTTGACAATGATGGTCACCGGATTGGGACCGCAGTTGAAGTC
This sequence comes from Chloroflexota bacterium, assembly GCA_016861025.1. Taxonomy (GTDB): domain Bacteria; phylum Chloroflexota; class Anaerolineae; order Caldilineales; family Caldilineaceae; genus Caldilinea. The sequence continues at coordinate 105,097 of BOKO01000016.1, read as the reverse complement.
GATCACGCCGCCAGCCGCTACTGCGCTGTCGAACGCGTTGGCGGCGGCTTCGGTCGTGCAACTGCCCGGCGTGCCATCACCGATCGTGGCATTGGCGTGCGCTGGCGCTGTTATCAGAACCGCCAGCATGATGGCTGCCGGCGCAACCAGGAATCGGCGCATCCAAGGTTTCACAAGTCGCTTGCTCACTTTTCTCCTCCTGTTGGTCAACATCGCTTTTGGGACGCTGACAGATTGTACATAAATTTTCGGCGCACACCAACACAATAGAACGTTGAATCAAGACCTATCATCCATCGACGTCTCGCCGCGCTGACACAGCTTGGCTGATAGGGCTTGTTGGTATAATCAAGACGCAACCACACGGCATCTGCCTTGTGCGCTTACATGACCGGCAGATAGCAACAGCGGAAGCCATACGACTTCCTCTGCGCAATCGGCGATTACAGATTGCTTTTAATCCGTAGGGCGCGCAGAATAAATTGCAATTTTAGATTCTTTTAAGGTCGAATATTGACAAAACAAAACCGGATGTCTGGACAGGAAGAGGTCGGGGAGCAGAAAACTGCATCATTGCACCGGTTGCGCGTCGAGATTGCGGGTGCGGTGCAGGGCGTTGGCTTTCGACCCTTTGTCTACCGGCTGGCGACGGAACTGAGCCTCGCCGGCTGGGTGATCAACGACACGCGCGGCGTCTTCATCGAGGTAGAGGGCGAGCGCGCGCGGCTGGAGCACTTTCGCCAGCACCTGCCTGCCGAAGCGCCGCCCAACGCCCACATCACACGGATCGTGCACGAGTGGTTGCCGCCAACCGGCTACAGCCGCTTTGAGATTCGCCATTCAGACCATGCCGGCGAGCGTCAGGTCATCATTTTGCCCGACCTGGCAACCTGTCCCGACTGTCTCACCGAACTTTTTGATCCCGCCAACCGCCGCTATCGCTATCCCTTCATCAACTGCACCAACTGCGGACCGCGCTTCACCATCGTCGAGGCGCTGCCCTACGACCGCCCCAACACGACGATGCGCAACTTTGCGCTCTGTCCTGAGTGCCAACATGAATACACTAACCCGCTCGACCGCCGCTTCCACGCCCAACCAAATGCGTGCGCGGTGTGTGGGCCGGAGGCGGCGTTTTGGGCGAGAGAGGGAGAGAGGGAGAGAAAGGGAGAAAGGGAGAAGGAGAGAGGGAGAGATTGGAGATTGGAGATTGGAGATTCTCAGGAGGCCGGGTCTCCCCCTCTCCCGCTCTCCCGCTCTCCCCTTCACGAAAGCGAAGCAGCGATTCAGAAAGCGGCAGACGCTATCCGCCGCGGGGAAATTGTTGCAGTGAAGGGGTTGGGGGGATTTCACCTTGTGGTGGATGCGCGCAATGGCGTCGCCGTGGAAGAGCTGCGCCGGCGCAAGCAACGCCCCACCAAGCCGCTGGCGGTGATGGCGCGCGATCTGGAGCAGGCGAAGACGTTGTGCGCGGTTTCACCCGCCGCCGCCGGGCTGCTGCGGTCGCAGGCCGCGCCGATTGTGTTGCTGCCGCGGCGTGTGGATGCGCCGGTCGCGGCTGAGGTGGCGCCCGGCAACCCCGATCTGGGCGTGATGCTGGCGTATACGCCGCTGCACCATCTGCTGCTGGCGGATCTCGGCTTTCCCATCGTCGCCACCAGCGGCAACCTCACCGACGAGCCGGTCTGCACCGACGAATGGGAAGCGATGGTGCGGCTGAGTGAGATTGCCGACGCATTTCTGGTGCACAACCGCCCGATTGCGCGCCATGCCGACGACAGCGTGCTCTGGTTCGTGGATGGCGCACCGCAGTTCTTACGCCGTGCGCGCGGCTACGCGCCGCTGCCGGTGCAGGCTCCGCAGCCGCTGCCGACGATTCTTGGCGTCGGCGCGCACCTCAAAAACACCGTAGCGCTCAGCATTGGCGCGCAAGTCTTTCTCAGCCAGCACATCGGCGACCTGGAAACCGCGCCCGCCTACGACGCCTTTCAGCGCGTCATCGCCGACTTCCTGCGCCTCTACGAAGCGCAGCCCATCGCCATCGCCCACGACCTGCATCCAGAGTATTTGTCGACAAAGTGGGCGGAAGAGAGATCAGGAGATTGGAGATCAGGAGATTGGAGATTAGGAGATTGGAGATTAGAGATTGGAGATAGGGAGAGAGGGAAAGGGGGAGAGGGGGAGAAGGGGAATTCGCCAGACGACACCCCGCCAATCTCCAATCTCCAATCTCCAGTCTCCCCTTCTTCCCCTCTCCTCATCCCCGTCCAACACCACCACGCCCACCTTGCCGCGTGTCTGGCGGACAACGGCGCAACGGGACCGGCGTTGGGACTGATCTGGGATGGAACCGGCTACGGGTCAGATGGGACAATCTGGGGCGGCGAGTGTTTGCTGGGCGACACCGGCGATTTCACGCGTGCAGCGCATCTGCGCCCGTTCCGGCTGCCGGGCGGAGAGGCGGCGGTGCGCGAGCCGCGTCGGGTGGCGTTGGCATTGCTGTGGGAACTCTACGGCGACGAAGTCTTCACGTGGGAATGGCTGCCATCGATACGCAGCTTTGCCGACCACGAACGCCGTCTGCTGGCGTCGATGTTGGCGAAAGGCGTCAACGCGCCGATCACCACCAGCATGGGGCGACTATTCGATGGCGTTAGTGCGTTGATCGGACTGCACCAACGCGTCACCTTCGAGGGTGAGGCGGCGATGGCGTTGGAGTATTGCGCCGCCCCCGACGAGATTGCCGCCTATCCATTCTCTATCAACGAGCCGCCAATTCTCACCTCTCTCCCATCGCCCCTTCTTCTCGATTGGAAGCCTTTGATCGAAGGCATCCTCGCCGACCTGCGCCGTCATGAAAATATCGGCGTGATCGCTGCGCGCTTTCACAACACTCTAGTGGAGATGGGAACAGCGGTGGCGCAGCGCATCGGGCAGCCGCAGGTGGCGTTGAGCGGCGGCTGTTTCCAGAATCGCCGTCTCACCGAGATGATGACGCAGCGCCTGCGTTACGATGGCTTCACCGTGCTGCTCCATCGACAGACGCCGCCCAACGATGGTTGCATCAGCCTGGGGCAGGTGATGGTTGCGGCGCGGCGAATCGAGATTAGAGATTAGAGATTGGCGATCGTGGATGAACGAAGAAAAGAACGTCTGGGCAACGACAATCTCCAATCTCCTCTTCTCCCCCTCTCCCCCTCTCCCTCCCTCTCTCTCTTTTTGACAATCCCCTCCAAATCACGCAAGATAGTTGCAAAAGTGTGCAAGCCCAGAACAAACAACCAGGGAGGATTGATCCATGAATGTTCATGGAGAACATTACCGCACGATCTGGCTGAAAGCAGACGATCCCACGACGGTGCAGATCATCGATCAGCGTCATCTGCCGTTCCGATTTGTAATCGAAGACCTGCGCACAGTCGAAGAAGTGGCGGTTGCCATCAAGGAAATGCATGTGCGCGGGGCAGGCTTGATTGGCGCAACTGCAGGATATGGCATGTACATCGCAGCGCTGACGGCGCCGCGCACTGCTCTATCAGATTTTCAAGAAGCGATCCAGGCCGCAGCATCCCGGCTGAAGGCGACGCGACCGACCGCGGTCAATCTGGCGTGGGCGGTGGAGCGCCAGTTGACGGCGATGGCGGCCGCTGGCGACGATATTGAAGCGCAGATTGAGGCGGCTGCTCTCACGGCGCAGGAGATTGCCGACGAAGACGCCGACTTTTGCCGACGCATCGGCGAGCATGGCGTCAAGCTCATCGAGGAAATTGCCGTGCGCAAGGGCGACGCTCCGGTCAACGTGCTGACGCACTGCAACGCCGGTTGGCTGGCGTTTGTCGATTACGGCACTGCCACCGCCCCCATCTACGCTGCGCATGATAAGGGCATCCCGGTACATGTCTGGGTTGATGAGACGCGCCCGCGCAACCAGGGTGCGCGGCTCACGGCGTGGGAGCTGGGCCAACATGGCGTGCCGCACACGGTGATCGTGGACAACGTCGGCGGCCACCTTATGCAACATGGCATGGTCGATCTGGTCATCGTCGGCTCCGACCGCACAACTTACACCGGCGACGTCGCCAACAAGATTGGCACCTATCTCAAGGCGCTGGCCGCCAACGACAACGGTGTGCCTTTCTATGTGGCGCTGCCATCGAGCACAATCGACTGGGAGATGCGCGATGGGCTGGCGGAAATCCCGATCGAGGAGCGCGACGCCACCGAGGTGCGCATCATGGATGGGCGCAGCGGCGACGAAATTCGTGAGATTTTGATCATGCCCGAAGCCAGCCGCGCCGCCAACTTTGCCTTCGATGTGACGCCGTCGCGCCTGGTCACCGGCTTGATCACCGAACGCGGCGTCTGTGCCGCGTCGGAAGCGGGCGTGCTCGGACTCTATCCAGAAAAACGCAAAGAATAGAACGCAGATCAATCCGCGTCATCCGCGTTCCATCTCTCCAGCAAAACAGCAAGCGATCGTCAGGAGGAAGTCATGACCTATCGTGCTTTGGACTCGTACAGCGTGATCGATTATCTGCGCGCGACGCCGTCGTTGGCGAATGTGCTCGACCTCAAAACGCCGATGCACGCACGCGAAGTCGGCGACGGTAATCTCAACCTGGTTTTTATCGTGGAGAGCGAGACGGGCGGACAGTCGGTCGTCGTCAAGCAGGCGCTGCCCTATTTGCGCGTGGCGGGCGAATCGTGGCCGTTGACGCGCGAGCGGATGCGCTTCGAGACGCAGGCGTTGATCAAGCACAACGAGCTGGCGCCGGGCCTGGCGCCGCAGGTCTACCATTACGACGAGGAAATGTCGCTGGTGGTGATGGAGAATCTCTCTGCACTGGAGGTGATGCGCAGGCCGTTAGTGGCGCGCAAGCGATTCCCAAACTTTGCCGATCACATTTCAACCTTTCTGGCGCGCACGCTCTTTTTCACGTCGGATTTCCACCTGACCGGCGTCGAGAAGAAAGAAATGCAGGCGAAGTTCATTAACCCGCATCTGTGCAAGATTCAAGAGGATTTCGTCTTCACCAACCCGTTTATGGAGTCGCCCGAAAACCGCTGGAATCCGTTGCTCGACGCCGAAGTGCAGGCTGTGCGACGCAATAGTGCGCTCAAGCTGGCGCTCGCCGAAATGAAGATGAGCTATATGACGCACGCCGAAGCATTGATTCACAGCGACCTGCACACCGGCAGCATCATGGCGAACGAGGAGATGACCAAGGTGATCGACCCGGAGTTCGCCTTCTTTGGTCCGATGGGTTTCGATGTCGGCGCAGTGCTCGAAAATCTGGTGCTCAACTATCTGTCACACTTCGCCCACACACCCGACGCCGAGGCGCGCCGCGACTATCAGGCGTATCTGCTCAGCCTGGTGCGCGACATCTGGACGCAATTCACCGCCAAGTTCGATGCGCTGTGGGTGGAGAACAACTGCGGTGAGCTGATGCCGGCGAAGTACTGGGAGTATCCGGGCGGCGACGCAGCCTTTGTCGAGTTCCGCCGCCGCACGCTGGCGCATATCCTGCACGACGTAGCCGGACACGGTGGCGCCAAGATGCTGCGACGCATGATGGGCATCGTCAGCGTGTGGGACATCACGTCGATCGCCGATTTGGAGCAGCGCGCCGTCGCCGAACGTCTGGCGATCCGCATCGGCAGCCGTTGGGTCATGGAGCGCAACTCGATCCAGGGCGTGGATGACCTGATCGGCATCGTGCGCGAGGAGGCGGAGTTGAGCGAGGAGTAGAAACGCCTCACACACCACCTGCGGCGCAGGCGGACGGTCGTCGAAGCGCCTGACCCTTGCCTGCGCCCCAGGTTGTGACGAATGGAGATATTCTTCAGCCCAGGCGGTTGAAACCCGCCCGTTGACAAGAGAAATCGGCTGAAGCCCGGTTGGCGACGGGCGCCAGTGCGCTTAAGCAGCGCAGCTTCGCCTGGCTGGCGCTGAATTGATTCGGCGCTTCGTCACCCCGCTATGCACCACCACCCTACCTTCCACCACCGCAATCTCCTCTTCCGCCACCCCAAACAGCCGATAGACTGCCGCATCGATCGCCACCTCCAGCGGCGTCATCTCTTCGCTCGCCGCATGGCGCACCAACAGCGCCTGCGCCAGTGGCGTGCTTTTCTCGTCGGCTTACCACGTCGGGATGGTGGGGCGAAGATCATCGGCGGCCATGTGGGGCGACTCACTTTCCACCTGTCCAAACCGGCTGGTAGCCTGCTCGAATCCATCTCAGGCGCCAGCGCAGTTTACTGACTTGTCAGTCGAACGAAAGCGCAGTATAACATGTTGTGGGGTGCTTGCACAAGAAGGTCGAGCCGGTCCGAGTCCACTTACTGCACTAGCGTGTATATAACTCTAACGGCAGATGCGGCGCCCGATTCAGATAGCGCAGCGCCATAAATCCTTCATCGAGAAAATCGACGCGGCTGATCGCCGTGTTGATGTGGTTGAAATAGAAGTTGGGCTGCTCGCCGGCGCCGATCAATGCTTTGAGCAGTTGATCCATGAAGGTGCCGTGCGTCACCAGCAGGATTACTTCGTCGCAGCGCGTCTCCGCCCACCGGCGCAGCGTCATGGCGACGCGATGGGCGCGCGCCGTACACTGCGCCATGTGTTCGTAGCCGCCCCACCACCAGCCTTCTTCGCCAACTTCGGGCGGCAGCACATAACCGGGAAATTGGGCAGCCATCTGGCTGCGCCCCAGCCCGGCGAAATTGACAATGGTGTTCGTGCGCGGGCTGCCGGTGAAGAGACCGCCGTGTTCGTGGATATCCACCCAGACTTCGGGCGTCAGACCTAGCGCAGCGGCTAACGGCGCAGTCGTGCGCAGCGCACGCAGCATCGGGCTGGTGTAGAGCGCGGTCACCGGGCGTTCGCTGATGCTGGCGCGACGCTCCGACAACTCGCCGTCGGGCTGCGGCAGCTCGCCAAAGAAGCGCGCCAGCCGCTCCACCTGCGCCTCACCCGCGGGCGTCAATTCGGGTTCGGCGCTGCGCGTGGCGATATACTCTTCATAGGGCAACGTTTCGGCGAGCACGTTGTTGGTCGATTGTCCGTGGCGGACAAGCAGCAATCTCACGGATGCACCTCACAAATTGGGGACGACTTTTGCCATCCGGTCGAGCATTTTCTCCAGATCCTGCGTGCGTTCGGCGATGCTGAAGCGCACATAACCCTCGCCGGCCGGCCCAAACGCACTGCCCGGCGTGCCGACGACCAGCGCCTCGTCGATCAACGCCTGCGTAATCTCCAGGCTGTTCTTGCGCGTCTGCGTAAAGCGCGGAAAGACATAGAACGCGCCCTCGACCGGTGGGCATTCGATGCCAGGAATCTCCTCAAAGGCGTCGAGCACCATGCGCCGACGCTGGTCATACACCGCCGTCATTTCCTTGACGCACTCCTGCGGGCCGTTCAGCGCGGCGACGCCGGCAGCCATTGTAAAGCTGGCGGCGGATTGGGCGCTGTGCGTCTGGTAGACGCGCGCCAGCTCGACGATCGGCCGGGGGCCGGCCATCCAGCCAAGACGCCAGCCGGTCATTGCGTATGCCTTGCTAAAGCCGTTGATGATGATCGTGCGCTCCGCCATGCCTGGCTCGGCGGCCAGGCTGTAGTGAACGTGGTCATCGTAGAGGATGTGCTCGTAGATTTCGTCGCTGATCACATAGAGATCGTGTTCCCTGGCGACATAGACGATGGCGTCGATCTCGGTGCGGCTGAGCACACGACCGGTCGGGTTGTTTGGGCTGTTGACCATCAACACTTTGGTGCGCGGCGTCACGTGTTGTTCAAGCAAATCCGCCGTGACGCGGAAATGGTCGGCGCCGGAGAGCGGCACGCGCACCGGGTTGGCGCGATGCAGCAGAATCATCGGCGCATAGCTCACCCACGACGGGTCAAGGATCATCACGTCGTCGCCCGGTTCGAGCAACGCGGCGAGCGTAGCAAAGATCGCCCACTTGGCGCCCGGCGTCGCCATGATCTGCGCCGGCGTGATGTGGTGGACATTGTTCTCGCGCTTGAGCTTGGCGACAATTGCGTCGAGCAGCGCGGGTGTGCCAAACGCGGGCGGATAGTGCGTGTCGCCTGCTTCGATGGCGCGGAAACCGGCTTCGACAATGTGGCGCGGGGTGTCGAAATCGGGTTCGCCGCCAGCCAGGCTGACAACATCCTTGCCCGCTGCGCGCAGCTCACGCCCGCGCTGCATCATCATCGTCGTCGGCGAAGGCGGCACAGCTTGTAGCGTAGTGGAAAGAGCTTTCATAAACGCCTTTCTGGTCGATGGTTGCGCTGTTTTTGGTGTTTGCAAACCAGGTTTCTGCCAAAACTCTGGTCGCCTAACAGTGTACCATCAGACAAAGCCTGACTGGAACTTTCCCAGCCTGTCGGGGTGTTTCATAAGTGAAGAGCGCCTCGGTGGATAGCAGGCTGTGCTATACTGTGGACGACGCGCGGCGTGTGGAGAGGAAAATCATGAAACGTATCACCCATTTGATCATCGGTCTGGCATTGGTGGTGCTGGCTGCTGGGGCCGCGCGTGCGGCTCTGGATGGCGTTCAACCAATCGCGCAGCGCGCCATGGCAACGCCCACGCTGGCCCCTCGTATTCCGGTGGCGTTGACCGTGCTGCCGCTGCCAGTAACGATCGTGGTTGCGCCAACCTCGGCGATCACCCTCACGCCCGTGCTCACCGGAACGCCGACCATCCGCGTGACGCCCTCCGTCGCCACCACAACGCCGACCTTACGCAGCGCCCCGGCTCAACGAGCGACGCCGACGCCGACGATCACATCAACAGGAACGCCAACAGCAACGGTCGCACCGGCCACATCCAATGACGCGGTGACCGGCATCGTCGATTTCCGTGCGACGACCGCACGCGTGCGCGGGCAAATTCAGCTTTCGTGGCGTTACATTGGCGACGATCTTGACGATGGCGGATTTGTCGTAGAACGTTCGGTCAACGGCGGCGCCTGGCGCTATGTTCCCGACTGCGCGCTGCCGTTCGATGACGACGCGGAGCTGTATCGATGTCGGGACGCCGGACTGCACAGTGGCTCATCCTACGCCTACCGTATCTGCATCGCGCAGGATATTCCCTCTTGCGCAGGAGCGTCCGTCGTCGAAACGGAGCCGATCAAAGCGCCGTAACCCGCAACCAACATCACCGAAAAACGTGACAAAATCATTCTACAGAAAATATTCACCGAGGAGACACTTCATGCTTCTGATTCGCACATTGCTGCCCGCATTGTTTCTGCTTGGGGTGGCTGCTTGCGGTTCATCGCCCGCCCCCACGGCCACGCCCATCCCGCCGACGCCTACGCCGCAACCTGCTGCACCCACCGCCACGCCAACAGAGGCTGCCGCGCCGATGGTCGAAAGCGTTCCATCCATCATCACCGTGGGCATCGACCCAGCCTTCGAGCCGTTTGTCTTTACGCAGGAAGGCCGACTTGCCGGCTTCGATGTTGATCTGCTCAACGCCATGGCGGCGGAGGCGGAATTTGAAGTGGCTTATGTCGTCTCTTCTTTTGACGAAATCTTCGACGGCTTGCAACAAGGTCGTTATGACGCTGCAATCAGCGCCATCACCGTGACCGATGCGCGGCGGGCGTTGGTCGATTTCACGGCGCCATACTTCGAGTCGGGCAAGGCGCCGGTGTCGTTCTACAATCCCGGACAGGGTATCGCCACTCGCACCGACAACATGGCGATCACCGGGCCGGAGAGCCTGATCGAGGGTGTGCGCGTCGGCGTGAAGCGCGGGACAACCGGCGCCGAATACGCCGAGGAAAACATCGGCGCCGAGCTTGTGGTTTTCGCTGAATCTGAACCAGCGCTCGATGCATTAGCTGCCGGCGAGCTGGACGCCGTGATCGTCGATATTTCGGTGATCGTCGGTTATATTCGCAACAACCCGGAAGCAGGCATTCGCATCACCGGCGGCCCGGTGACCGAGGAAGCGTACGCCATCGCTGTCAGCAAAGACAAGCCGGCGGTGCTGGCCTTGCTCGATACAGCGCTGGTCAAGGTGAAGGAAAGCGGCGCCTACGACCAGATTTACAATCGTTGGTTTGGCGCGCCGTAACGTCATCTGAAATACAAACTTCCACCCACTCCACCAGAACACGCCAGCGATCAAAAAGGTGTTTTGATTACTAGACAAACGGCAGGCGCTTTGATTAAATATCGGTCATTATGGAAAGCACATCCCGTGTTTTCCGCGGATCAACAGTGCACTCGAAGCAACAGAAGGAGAGACCTACATGCCAAAGTACGTGATGGAGTTTATTGGAACGTTCTTTTTGGTTTTCACAGTGGCTGCCGCTGCTGTTGGAGGCTGGGCGCCGCTTGGGTTTGCCCCGTTGGCAATCGGTTCGGTGTTGATGGTGATGATCTTTGCCGGCGGACACATCTCCGGCGGCCACTACAACCCAGCAGTCTCGTTTGCCGTCTTTGTGCGCGGCAAGCTGCCTATGAATGACCTGATTATCTACTGGGTGGTGCAGCTTGCGGCGGGTGTGGTCGCCGCGCTGCTGGCGTCGTCGCTGCTTGGCATCAGCGCGTCGGCGCCGCTGGCCGTCGATCTGACAAAGGTGATCGTTGCCGAGTTTCTATTCACCTTTGCGCTCACCTTTGTCGTGTTGAATGTGGCGACCGCCAAAGGCACTGCAGGCAACTCGTTCTATGGGCTGGCGATCGGCTTCACCGTGCTCTCCGGCGCGTATGCGGTGGGTAGCATCTCGGGCGGCGTCTTCAATCCGGCTGTGGGCACAGGGATCACGCTGTTGGGCGTGCTGGACTGGGGCTCGACGGTGATCTACATCGTCACTCATCTGGTGGCTGCGGCTGTCGCGGGCGTTGCGTTTCGCGCTCTGCACCCTGGGGAGTAACCTTCGAGCATACAATATCTCCCAAATACGTCACATCGCCCTTTCCGCTGCTCACCTTCCCGGAAGCTCAGAGTTTCCGAGAGGGTGAGCGGCATTTTCCATGAATAACGTCATCAAAATGGCGTCTTCACCGTTGTCGGTGTAGTAGCGCTTGCGCACGCCGACGACGACAAACCCCATGGACGCGTACATCGCCTGGGCTGCACGATTGCCAGCGCGCACTTCGAGCGTAATTTCAACTGCGCCGGCGCTGCGGGCGTGGTCGATTATCGTTTCGAGCAGACGCCGCCCCAGCCCTTGACGACGGTAGTCTGGATGGGTCGCTATCGTCATGATGTGCGCCTCCGTTCCCATCAGCCAGTAGCCGCCATAGGCAAGAATTGGCGGCGCGTTGTCGCTTGCCTGTACACCGGGACGCATCACCCAATAGGAGCTGAGTTTGTTGTGCGCCAGTTCATGGCGGTAGGCGTCGCCCGGCCACGGCGCAGCAAAGCAAAGCTGCTCCAATTGCTCGATGTAGGGGATGTCATGGTAGCTCATGGGCTGAATGAGCACGTCGGCAATTGCAATGGACATGGGTCACGGCTCGCGCAGGTAAAGCGGCTGCAGCGTCGCCAGCGAGTCATTGACGCCAGCCGCCAGCAATTTCGCTGCAAAATCGGCCAGTGCACCCGCGCGCCGCAGCCCATGCACCGGGTCGATCGCGGTCACGCGTGCAAGCGGGCGCACGGACGCCAGCAGTGCAGCGTCAATCTCGCCCGCCAGCCAGATCGAGTGCGCATCAGATGCATCGAGAAACGCCGCCAGTTCAGTCGCGCCGCCGGTGCGATGTTCAGCCGCGGTGAGGCGATGAAGCGGATCACTTGTCGGCGCCATCGCCCAGTGATAGCGCCCGCGCCCGGCGAGCATGACGGCGCAGACCTGCGGCGCCGGTTGACAGGCAGCGGCAAGCGGCAGCCACGGCGCGGCGGCGACTGTCAGCGTCGGGACGCCGACTGCGGCGGGTGGCGTCGCCAGTCCCAACCCGACGCCTTTGGCTGCGCTGATCGCAATGCGCACGCCGGTGAAACTGCCAGGCCCGGTTGTTACAGCCAGCGCACTCAAGCTGTCCGGCGTTACATCGACCGTTGCCAACAGCCAGCGCACCGTCGCCATCAACTCCTGCGTCTGGCGGCGGCGTCCTTCCCAGGTTATTTCGCCGAGCAGATGCGCTTCGTTCAAGTCGTAGACGGCCACCGAAGCTGTGGCAGATGCGGTATCCATTGCAAGCAACATGGCAAGGATTATAGCAGAGCCAGGAGCAGCCGCCGGAAAAGCGGGGCTTTGGGACGCGCACCTTTGCCCCTTTGCACTTTTGCATTGAAAATGTTTCTGACGATGTCTCTAAACAACGATTTGAGGTAAACGTATGACAACAAAACCACTCAAAGCAGCCATTATCGGTTTGGGGTTGCTGGGCAGCCAGTATCTGGAAGCCTTTGGCAAACGCAGCGATGTCGCAATTGTAGGCGTCTGCGACGTTCGTCGCGCTGTCGCCGAGTCCGCCGCCGCACAGGTGCACGCCACGCCCTACACGAACGCCGACGAACTGCTCAAATCGCAGCGTCCCGACCTGGTCGTCGTCGCCACGCCCGACCATTTGCATCTGGCGCCCACACTGGCTGCACTCGATGCGGGTGCACCGGTCATCATCCAGGAGAAGCCGCTCGCCACCGATCTGGCGGAAGCAGAGGCGATCTACGAGAAGGTCGAACAGCGTGGGGCAAAGCTCTTTGTCAACTTCGCCAACCGCGCCATGCCCTACGACCTTGCCACCTATTATGTGCTGCAGCAGGGGCTGATCGGACAACCCGTCTACGCCGAGTCGCGGCTGGATGACAACATCAGCGTACCGACGCGGCTGTGGGGCGAACGCAGCCGAGATTTTGCGACCGGCTCATCGCCCGCACATTTTCTGCTCAGCCATGTGGTCGATCTCATGCACTGGTGGTTTGCGCCGGCGCAGGTCACGGAGGTCTTCGCCATCAGCCAGGAGGGGGTGCTCGGTTTCACGCCCGATCTCTACGACGCCTTTCTGATCTTCGACAGCGGTCTCAAAGTGCGCGTCAAAGCGGAGTGGATCAAGCACATCGATCAGATTGTCGAGTACTACTCCTGCTTCACGGGCGAGCGGGGCGGCGTCATCTACAACAAACGCCCCGGTTTTGGCGTGCAGGAGAGCTGGCGCGCCAATTTCTCTGCGCCGCCCGCCGCCGACGCGCTCGCTGCGCATCAACAGCGGCTGGGCGAGCAGGGCATCGACGTGCGGCTGGCGCATCACTATCGTCCTGCTGCGGTCGCCTATGATGTCTCCACTGTGCGTGCGTCATTTGAACACATTGGCGGCGACCAGGCGCATGGCATGATGCTGATCGGGCCGATTCTGGATGCCGTGCAGCAAAACACGTTGACGCCCGATTCGTGGCAGCAGCGCGGCCCGCTGCCGACCCATCGCGATGGCTTGCGTCAGGTGCAGGTCGTGCAGGCGCTGATCGACTCGGCGCGCAGCGGGCGGGTCGTGACGGTGAGATAGAACACGGATGCAGCGGATTGGGCGGGCATTTGCTGATATTCCACAATCATCCTCCACATTGTACAAGGAGCATCGACCGATGGTGATCGTAAATCTCTACGACAACCAACACTGCATCCCGACAGTCGCCGACTGGATCTACACGGAGTTCATCGAAAATCTCAGACCCGGCATCTCGCTTGACGATGTGACGGCGGCGCTGCGCGGCAGACAACAGCGCGCAATGCCGCTCACCTACGTCGCCATGCTCGATGAGCAATGCATCGGCACGGTTTCCCTCGTCGCCAACGATCTCAAGGCGCGACAGGATTTAACGCCCTGGCTGGCGTCGCTTTATGTGCGCCCCGACCTGCGCGGGCAGGGCGTCGCTCAACGGCTCATCGACCACGTGATTGAGGTTGCAGCGGCATTGGGTTTTCAGATGCTCTATCTGCGCACGGAGACCGCCGGGGCGTATTACGCCCGCCTCGGCTGGCGCAAGATCGACGCCGTCACCGACGAGTTCAACCTCTTCACCGAGGTCTTTGCGTGGGAGATTGATTCGCCGAGAGATGCAGAGATGTGAGCGCATCCCACTCGGCATGACCGCCGATGTGATAACGTCTGACGCCGGGGATCAGCGGCGCATTGCCCGCCCCGCCCAGCGTCACCAGCGCCAGTGCAAAGCCGCGGTCGTGCAGATAGAGCAGCGTGCGCCGCAGCGGCTCGGTGAGCAGCGCCGTGATCACCACGATTGTCGTGCCATAGGGCAGATGCAACCCTTCGTAGCGCAGGCTTTCTTCGAGGGGCCAGCGTCCGAAGGGGATGATACGCGCCAGCGCCTCGAAGATCAACGTCAACTGGTCGCGATGACCGGCCGGACGAATGCGCACGATGCGGGCGCCGGGCTGCATCACGGTGTTGGCAAATAGCCCGACCGCCTGTCCTTGCTCCCACGCCCAGTGCGCCAGCGACGCCGTCGCCGTGATTGCATATTCCTGCAGGTCGGGGTCATAGCCTTCCCAGGCGTGTTCGTGCGTGTTGATGTTGAGAAAGAGCGCCAGCGGACGATTGGCGGAAGCGTCAAATGTCTTGGTTTGCAGACTGTTGCGCCGCGCCGTCGCCTTCCAGTGCACGTAGCGCATGCTGTCGCCCGACACATAATCGCGTGCGCCGTTGAGACGCAGCGGGTCTTCCGCCAACTGACGCATCGCTCGAAACTCACCGAACGGTCGATCCGAGGGCAACCCCAGCGCGGTCAGCGGCGCGATGCGCGGGTAGACGAGCAGCGTGTCGACGTGCGCGGCTTCTTCCTCGCGCACGTCGAAGCCGAACATATCGCCGGAGAGCAGCCGCGCCGGCCCAAACGCCCACGCACCGCGGCGCAACGCCGTCACGCGATAATGGCGCGTCACCCGCTCATACCAGCGCAGCGAAATCAGGTTGATCAACCGCAAACGTTCGGGGCGATGGCTGTGTGTAAGCCGCGCCGGTGAAATTTGCAGCGCTTTGGGCAGCTCATCTTCGGCGCGCAGCCAGGCCAGCGGCAGTGGCTTGGCGTTGACGATCTCGATGTCCAGGGCAATCTCGTCACCATGAAAAAGGCGTGTGCGTTCAAAATGGCGGGTGTAGCTCACGCCAGCCAGGCAGACGCGCAGCCAGAGCAAAGCGGCGCCGGCAATCAACCCGAGCAGCAAGGCAAGCAGGAAGAGTGGAGCGCTGCGCAAGAGCACGGAAAGCAACAGCAGCGCCAGCAATCCCCACATCCACGGCTTCATTGACGGGCGCTCCAGACCTCCTCGGCTGGCGTCGGCGTCTGTTCGAGCAGACGGGCGAGCACGGCGGCGGCGCTCTGTCCGCGCAGCCGGCTTTCCGGGCTGAGGATCAGACGATGCGCCAGCACCGGTTGCGCCAACATCTGAATGTCGTCAGGCGTCACGTAGTCGCGCCCGCGTATTGCCGCCAATGCCTGGCTGGCGCGCAGCAAGGCAAGCGCGCCGCGCGGGCTGACGCCAAGCTCCACCGCCGGGTCGTGACGTGTGGCGTGCACCAGGTCGAGCAGATAATCCTCGACGACCGGATGGCAGGCGACCTGACGGCAGCGGCTGGCAAGCTGGCGCAGCTCGGCGGCGTCGATCTGCGGCTGCACCTCAGTCAACGGGTTTGCCGTGCGGAAGCGGCGCAGAATCGTGCGCTCCTCCTCACGGTCGGGATAGCCGACAGCCACGCGCAGCAGAAAGCGGTCGAGCTGCGCTTCGGGCAGGGGAAAGGTGCCCTCTAGCTCAACCGGGTTTTGCGTCGCCAGCACCAGAAAAGGATAGGCAAGCGGGCGGGTGACGCCGTCGACCGTGACCTGGCGCTCCTCCATCGCTTCAAGCAGGGCGGACTGTGTGCGCGGCCCGGCGCGATTGATTTCGTCCGCCAACACCACTTCCGCCAGAATCGGACCGCCGCGATACTCAAAATCGCCGCTCTTCTGGTTGAAGACATTAACGCCGGTGATGTCGGAAGGAAGCAGGTCGGGCGTGAATTGGATGCGGCTGAAGGTGCAGCCAAGCGAGCGCGCCAGCGTTTTAGCCAACGTCGTCTTGCCGATGCCCGGCACATCTTCGAGCAGCACATGTCCATCACAAAAGAGCGCCACCAGCAGCAATTCAACCACGTTTTCCTTGCCGACGATGACGCGTCCTACATTGGTTTTGAGCCGGGTCGCAGCCTCGGCCACCTGTTGGAGATCAAGCATGGATTTATGCTTATATCACACGCCGATGGGAAGCCCCAAAGCAGTTGCTGTAGAGGGAGCAAAAAGCAAAAATTGGGGGATTGACAATTCGTCAATTTCTGATACAATCCTGGTAACGATACCGGTAACGATACCGGTAACGATACCGGTACTGGCAAACCTCCATATTCGACAATCGAGCTTACAACCGTGCAACGTCTTCATGGTGGGATGACAATCCGTGATGTGGCGCGTGAAGCAGGAGTGTCTGTCTCTACGGTTTCGCGCGTCCTCAACGACAAAGACGATGTTGCGCCGGAGACGGCCGCCATCGTGCGTCGCGTGATCGAGGAGATGGGCTATGCTTCCAGCATCGCCGCTCGCAGCCTGCGCAGTCGCACGACCAACGTCGTCGGGCTGATCGTGCCCGATCTGTGGCATCCGTTTACGTCGCTGGTGATCCGCGGCGTCAATCAGGTGACAGCGGCGCAGGGATACGATCTGCTTGCCTACGCCAGCGCGCGGCGCAATCCATTCTCGATGGCGGATTGGGAAGTGCAGTTGGTGGCGCAGCTCAACGGCACCGTCACCGATGGCATCATCGTGGTGACGCCCAACGCCGCCACCTATCGCACCGCCTCACCGTTGGTTGCGATCGATCCCTATCAGGCGACTACAGAATTTCCGGCGGTGATTGCCACCAACTATCAAGGCGCGCTCGAGGCAATGACATATCTGATCGGATTGGGACATCGTCGCATCGGTTTCATTGCAGGGCGTCAAGACCTGCAAAGCGCACAGCGGCGGCAAGAGGGCTATTTTGACGGTCTTGTGCAGGCTGGGCTTCCCATCGATCCGGAGCTGCTCGTGATCGGCGACTATACACGTTCGACCGGAGCGGAATGTGCAAAGCAGTTGTTATCGCTGCCCGAGCCGCCGACGGCGATCCTGGCCTCCAGCGACGAGACGGCGTTTGGGGTCTATGACGCCGCCGCTGAATATGGCGTTCGCATCCCGGACAATCTATCGGTGGTTGGTTTTGACAACACGTTGGACAGCGCTTCTGTTCATCCACCATTGACCACAGTCGACCAATCCATCGAAAAGATGGGGGCGCTGGCCGCTGAACTCGTGCTCAAACTCATCCAGGGGCAACCCTGCGAGAGTCGGCAATACAAAGTCGCGACGCGGCTGGTCGTGCGCCAGTCGTGCCGGGCCATCGATCCTGGTTTGTAGTAATGTTCAGTTTAATCCAAGTAAAAAGGAGAACAGCATGAGACGCAAATGGATAGTGTTATTGGGCTTGCTGATGGCGGTGAGCTTGATGCTATCGGCTTGCGCCGCCGCGCCGGAGGCTGGCGCCCCGGCGGCAGAGGCGCCGGCCGCAGCCCAGCCAGCCGCTGAGCAGCCGGGTTCCGGTTTGGGCGATCTACCGCGCAACCAGACGCTGATCGCCGACATTCTGACCGGTCGCGTAGGTTCGCCCAGCAACTTCAACGAGTGGGTGGGCTGGAAATGGCGCGATCGCGGCATGCAGAACCTGGCGAACGAACCGCTGTGGTCGGTCGACTTTGCCACCGGTGAGATCATCCCCGGTCTGGCGGCGGGCGACCCCGACTACAATGCCGACTTCACCCAGGTCAGCATTCCGTTGCGCGAGGGCGTCACCTGGTCGGATGGAGCGCCGTTCACGTCGGCCGACGTGGTCTTCACGGTTGAGACGATCATGGCGCACAGCGGCTTCAATGCAAACAGCTACTTTGTCGAGAATGTAAAATCAGTTTCGGCGCCGGATGATTACACTGTAACCTTCGAGCTGAATCAGCCGAACTCGCGCTTCCACACCACCTTCCTGGATCGCTGGGGCAGCACATGGATCATGCCGAAGCACATTTGGGAATCGGTCGAGGACCCGGTGAACTTTGAGTTCAACCCGTTCGTCGGCGCCGGTCCCTACAAGCTGCACAGCTTCGACCCATCTGGCTTCTGGACAATCTGGGAGAGACGCGCTGATTGGGACAAAAGCCCGACCGGTATGATGTTTGGCGAACCACAGCCCAGGTATATCGTTTTCCAGACCTTTGCCGACGAAGGCGCCAAGATTCTGGCGCAGTTGACCCACCAGGCCGATGTGCTTGGCGTTTCCTCGGACGGTCTCCAGGCCGTACTGCAGCAGTGCGACACCTGCCGCGCGTACCGGCGCGATTGGCCCTATGTCGTGAATAACGACCCGGCGCAGACCGGCATCACCTTCAACACCGCCAGAGCGCCTTTCGACAACAAGGACGTGCGTTGGGCGTTGCTGCTGTCCATCAATATTGCTGACTATATGGGCATTGCCGTGGACGGCACCGGTGCGCTCAGCCCCGTGCACATTCCGTCGCTCTCCAACTACCCAGAGGATTTCATCAAGCCAATGATTCCGTGGTTGGAGGAATTCACACTAGACATCGGCAACGGTGAGACCTTCAAGCCCTTCGACGTGAACGCCTCGCAGCGCATCGTCGAGTACGCCAAGGGACGCGGTCATGAAGTGCCGACCGATCCAGAAGAACTGGGCAAGCTCTTTGGCTATGGCTGGTATAAGTATGCGCCAGATGTCGCCGAGAAGTTGCTGCTCAAGAATGGCTTTAGCAAGGATAGCGCTGGCAAGTGGCTGTTGCCCGATGGCACGCCGTGGAAGATCGCGTGTCTGAGCGGAACGCAAGCCGTGAACCATGATTTCCGCAATTGCGCAGCAGCAACGCAGGCGTGGAGACGCTTTGGCATCGACGCCAGCCAATATCCTTCTGAAGCCTCGGCTAGCCTGAGCTCCACCGGCGACTTCGATGTCTCCGGCAGTTGGCCCGCTCAGGAGCCCTGGGGCGCAGGGCCCGATCTCTACCGTGTGCTCAATCATTACAATTCCCAGTATGTGAAGCCTCTAGGCGACACCACCGATGGTCACCCGTCACGCTGGTCCTCGCCGGAGATGGACGCAGTGATCGAGAAGCTGCGCAACACCGATCCGACCGACTATCAGGCGACGGTGGACATCGGCATCGAAGGTCTCAAGATCGCGGTCGCCGAGATGCCGGGCATCCCGACCTACGGCTATGTCGGCTTCGTGACCTGGGACGAGTATTACTGGACGAACTGGCCAGGCGCCGAGAACCCCTACACGCAGCCTTACACGCACTGGGGTCCGTTCAAGTACATGACGCCGTTCCTGCAGCCGACAGGCGCGGAGTAGAAGGATAGAGATTAGGAGATTGGAGATTAAAAGATTGAGAGACTTGTGATCAGCGTCGGTTCTAATGCATGATGCTGATTCACTGAATCTCCCAATCTTCCAATCTCTAATCTCCAATCTCTTTATCTGAGGAGGTCACCTGCGGCATGTTTTTACGACGCTATCTTATTCCACGGATCATCCAATATATCCTGGTCATTTTTTTCGGGATCACGGCGGTTTTTATCATTCCGCGTCTGCTGCCCAACGACCCTGTGTTGCGCACGATCGGTGAGTTACGCGCGCGCGGCGCCACGCTGGAACCCGGCGCGATGGACAAGATCATTGCCGACCTGACCCAAATGTACGGGTTGGAGGGTAGTTGGTTTGATCAATATATCGCCTTTTGGCAGCGTCTGGCGCGCGGCGACCTGGGCGTCTCGTTTTTCCAGTTCCCAACGCCCGTGGCTACGTTGATCGCCACCGCTCTGCCATGGACAGTTGGGTTATTGTTGACAACAACGATTCTATCCTGGGTGTTCGGCAATATACTCGGCGCCTTCGCCGGCTATTACTCCGGCAGCCGCTGGTCGCAAGTGTTAGATGGAGTGGCGATGGTGATTCGCCCGATGCCCTACTATATCTTTGCCTTTGCGTTGCTGCTGCTCTTTGCCTATGCAGTGCGCTGGTTCCCGGTCTCTGGCGGCGCCAGGTTGGGAATGCAGCCCAGTTGGAACTGGGCGTTCATCCAGAGCGTCCTGTGGCACTCGTTCCTGCCAGCGCTTTCCATCGTAATCCTGGGCATGGCAGTCTGGTTCCAGACGATGAAACTGGTGGTGCAGAGCGTCGTCGGTGAGAGCTACGTGCAATATGCCCGTCTGAGCGGCGTCACCGAACGCAAGATTGTCACGCGCTACGTGTTCCGCAACGCCCTTCTGCCGCAAATCACCGGCTTGGCGCTATCGTTGGGATTGATTTTCAGCGGCGCCTTGATCACCGAGATCGTTTTTTCCTATCCAGGGCTGGGAACGCTGCTCTATCGCGCCATCATCAACGGTGATTACAACCTGATCATGGGCATCACGATCTTTTCGATCTTCGCCATCACGACGACGGTGCTAATCGTGGACTTGATCTATCCGCTCTTCGACCCGCGCATCAGATATTCGTGATGCGTGATGCGTGCTGCGTGCTGCGTGCTGCGTGATGCGTAATTGATGCTACTTCACGAGACACGTAACACGAAACACGAGACACGCAACACGAAACAGTTCTTTGCTCGACAAGGAGTACAGATAGCGTGAAAGTATTCAGAGACTTACTGCGAGATTACCGCTTTTTCTGGGGCTTCTGGATTTTGGCAATGATGCTCGTCTTTGCGGGGCTTTCTCTTTTCTCGCCCTACGATCCGACGCTGTGGGGCGAGGTGCCGCGCGATATGCGGCCGTCGCCGCAGTATTGGCTGGGCACTGACTCCAACGGCCAGGACATTTTCTGGATGGCGACCTTTGCCGTGCGCAACTCGCTCACCATCGCCCTGATCGCCGGTCTGGTCTCACGCGTGATTGCCGTCACGGTCGGGATGGTCGCCGGCTATCTTGGCGGCAAGTCGGATCGAGTGTTGATGTTCGTCAGCGACAGCCTGCTCGTCATCCCGCTCTTTCTGATGATCGTGTTGCTGGCGATGCTCATCCGCGGCAGCATGAACGTCGTCAGCCTGGGTCTGCTGCTGGCGATCTTTGGCTGGGCGTGGGATGCCCGACTGATCCGCTCACAGATTCTGAGCCTGCGCGAGCGCGACTTCACCAAGACCGCTGTACTGTCCGGTGCAGGCACCGTTCGGTTGGTGATGAATGAATATATGCCGTACGCCACGCCGCTGATCTTTTCCACGTTGATCAACAACATGGCGTGGGCGATCGGTCTGGAGATCACGCTCGCCATTCTCGGCTTGCTCGACCTTTCCATTCCGACGTTGGGCACAATGCTTTACTGGGCAATCAGCTACCAGGCCGTGCTGCTGGGCCGCTGGTGGTGGGTGTTGACGCCGATCACGCTGTCGATCCTGCTCTTCATCGCCCTGTATTGGCTGTCGGTCAGCATCAGTGAATATCTCGATCCACGCAGACGCGTGCAGCGCGTGGGGGCAGCGTAACGATCATGGACAACACAATTCTCCGCACCGAGGCGCTGCACGCCTATTACGTGCTCGATGTCTACGGGAAGCAAAAGATTCTCAAAGCCGTCAACGAAGTCGATCTGGCGATCCAGGAAGATGAAATCTACGGCATTGCCGGCGAGAGCGGCTGTGGCAAGACGACGTTGCTCAAGGCGCTGGCGGCTGCGGTCGAACCGCCGTTGCGCGTGATGTCGGGTCGCGTCACCTATCGCATCGCCGGCGAAGATGTGGACGTCGCCACGCTCACGCCGGAAGAGAAGCGCAAGCTGAGGCTGGAGTACATCGCCTACGTGCCGCAAGGGTCGATGAGCGTGCTCAATCCCGTCGCTCGCATCCGCGACACCTATCGCGACTTCATCGAAAGTCATATCGGCGCGCATCAAAAGGCGGAAGCCTATGAACTCGCCAAGGAGCATCTCAGCGAACTGGGGTTGCCGCTGAAAATCCTGGACGCTTATCCACACCAGCTTTCCGGCGGGATGCGCCAACGTGTGACGATTGCGCTGGCAACGCTGCTCAAGCCGCGCATCATCATCGGCGATGAGCCGACCACCGCACTCGACGTGGTGGTGCAGCGCGGGGTCGTGCAGTTGCTCAAAGATGTGCAGCGCAAGCTCCAGAACACGATCATTCTCGTCACGCATGATATGGGTGTGCACGCCAACATCGCCGACCGCATCGGCATCATGTACGCCGGCAAGATCGTGGAGGAGGCGCCGACCGAGAAGATTTTCGGCGCGCCAGCGCACCCGTACACGCAGTACCTGATCAACTCACTGCCCAAGTTTGGCGACAAGACACAGCGCGAGAGCGTGCCCGGCAGTCCGCCCTCGCTGGCGAATCTGCCCAGCGGCTGTCCCTTCCACCCGCGCTGTCCGCATGCCAAAGATATTTGTAAACAAGAAATGCCCGGCTTTACGCAGGTTGAACCAAAGCACCGCGTCGCCTGCTGGCTGGTGGGGGAGGGCGAGCATGGAAAAGCTGCTTGAAGTCGAAAACCTGACCAAAACCTTCACCCTGGGCAGCGTGCTTTCACGGGTCAAGATCACAGCCGTCGATAACATTTCGTTCTACATCAAACCGGCGGAGATCTTCGCCCTGGCTGGCGAAAGCGGCTGCGGCAAGACAACGACGGCGCGCATTATCATGGGTTTTGAGCACGCCACGTCGGGCGTCATCATCCACGGCGGCAAGAAAGAAGCCAAGAACGAAAAGGTCTGGTTCACCGAGGGCATCCAGGCGATCTTCCAGGACCCCTTCGGCACCTTCAACCCGCTGCGTCAGGTTGAACGCTACTTTTTCGAGACCATCGAAAATTACAAACTGGCGAAGAGCAAACAGGAAGCCATCGACCGCATCGACGCCAAACTGCGGCTGGTCGGCTTGAGCCATGAAGACCTGGCGGGCAAATATCCGAGCGAATTCTCCGGCGGCCAGCTTCAGCGCATTTCGATTGCGCGGGCGCTGCTCACCGACCCGCAGCTCATCATCGCCGACGAGCCGGTCTCAATGGTCGACGCCTCGCTGCGCATGTCGATCGTCAATCTCTTCAAGAAGTTGCGCGACGAGCTGGGCGTGAGCGTGCTCTACATCACCCATGACCTGGCGACGGCGTACTATGTCTGCGACCGCATCGCCATCATGTTCCGCGGCAAGATCGCCGAGATGGGCACGGTCGAACAGGTGTTGATGGCGCCCAAACATCCGTACACGCAACTGCTGCGCGCGTCGATCCCAGAGGCGGACACTGCGCACCGCTGGCAGGGCGAGATCAAGCTCACCGACACCGAGGAGGAAGAGTATCTGCGCCAGGGCTGCCGTTTCGCCGGTCGCTGCTCGCATGTGATGAGCATCTGCCGCACCACGCCGCCGCCCGATTTCGAGGTGGAGGGCGCGCAGGTGGCATGCCATTTGTACGCTGAGCAGCACATCGATTGATGCGCACCGATGGGTGGAAACCATCATCTGATAGGAGAAACCTGGCTCATGAGAATTAACAAAATAACCCGGTAATCAAAGCGCGGCTCTTAGCCGCACGTTCTCGCCAGACGGGGAAATGCGGTTGAGAACCGCATCTACGATTACCGAATCTATTTGTTGATATGCATCAGCCGGTTGGACAATGCGGGCGCTTCAGTGCGCTTTCGCGCAGCTTCTCCTATCAGGCGTCGAATTCATTCGGCGCCTTTGACGGCGCCTGTCACCAAATTCTCTCAAACCAAAGAGGTCAAAAGAACCATGCAAACCACCACCAAAGCGTATCCGTATCAAGATGCGCGCCTGCCGATTGAACAGCGCGTCGACGATCTGCTTAGCCGCATGACCGTCGAGGAAAAGATCGCCCAACTGGGCAGCCTGTGGATTTACGAGATCGCCGGCGACGAGGGCTTGAACCGGGAATGGGCGCAGACGCGCATGGCGCACGGCCTGGGGCAGGTGACGCGCCTCGCTGGCGGTAGCAGCCTTGGCCCTGTGGAAACGGCAAAACTGGCGAACGACATTCAGAAGTTCCTGATCGAGGAGACGCGGCTCGGCATCCCGGCGCTGATCCACGACGAATGCTGCAGCGGCTTCCTCGCCAACGGCGCCACCAACTTCTCGCAGATCATTGGCGTCGCCAGCACGTGGGAGCCGGAGCTGGTCGAGGCGATGACGCGCGTGATCCGCCAGCAGATGCGCGCGGTCGGCGTGCATCACGGCCTGGCGCCGGTGATCGACATTGCGCGCGATCCGCGCTGGGGTCGCACCGAAGAGACCTTCGGCGAAGACCCCTATCTCACCTCGGTGATGGGCGCGGCCTACATCCGCGGCTTACAGGGCGAAGAGTGGACAGACGGCGTGATGGCGACCGCCAAGCACTTCGTCGGCTACAGCGCGTCGGAGGGTGGGCTAAACTGGGCGCCAGCGCACATCACCCCGCGCGAGCTGCGCGAGGTCTACCTGGCGCCCTTCGAGACGGCGGTGCGCGCCGCCAAACTGGCGACAATCATGCCCGCCTACCACGAGATCGACGGCGAGCCGTGCAGCAGCTCCCATCACCTGATGACCGAAATCCTGCGCGACGAGTGGGGCTTCGACGGGCTGGTCGTCTCCGACTACATGGCGATCAACCAGCTGCAGAACTATCACAAGCTGGCGCGCAACAAAGCCGACGCCGCGCGGCTGGCGTTGGAAGCGGGCATGGATCTCGAGCTGCCCAGCATCGACGCCTATGGCCAGGCGCTGGTGGACGCGGTCAAGGCGGGCGAGATTCCGCTGGCGCTGATCGACCGCTCGGTGCGCCGCATGTTGACGCTCAAGTTCGCCTTTGGTCTCTTCGAGCGTCCCTACGTCGATCCGGACGCCGTGCTTGCCGTCTTCGACACGCCGGCGCAGCGTGGGCTGGCGCGTGAGATTGCGCGCAAGTCGATGGTGCTGCTCAAGAACGAAGGCAATCTCCTGCCGCTGCGCAAGGACCTGTCCGCCATCGCCGTGATCGGGCCGAACGCCGACACCACGCGCAATCTGCTCGGCGACTACTCCTACCCGGCGCACATCGAGACGTTGATCGCGCTGCACGGCATGGGCTTTTCCGAACATCCGTTGCCGGCGTCGATCAAGCTGGTTGACGACTACGCCGACATGATCAGTCCGCTGACTGCCATCCACGGCGCGGTTTCCGCACAGACGCAGGTGCATTACGCCAAAGGGTGCGACATCAACAGCCCCTCGACCGAGGGCTTTGCCGCCGCCATCGACGCCGCGCGCAAAGCCGACGTCGCCATCGTCATCGTCGGCGACAAGGCGGGTCTCACCTCGGAGTGTACGTCGGGCGAATTCCGCGACAGCGCGCATCTTGCCTTGCCGGGCGTGCAGCAGGCGCTGGTCGAGGCGATCCTGGCGACGGGTGCGCCGGTCGTGCTCGTGCTGGTGACCGGTCGCCCCTACGCTATCCCGCAGTTGGTGGATGCCACGCCAGCGGTTGTGCAGGCGTGGCTGCCTGGCGCCGAGGGCGCGCCGGCGCTGGCGGAGGTGCTCTTCGGCGACGTGAATCCCAGTGGCAAGCTGCCGATCACCTTCCCGCGCCATGTTGGTCAGGCGCCGATCTTCTACGCCCACCGTCCGTCGGGCGCGCGCTCGTTCTTCTATGGCCCCTACACTGACGAAAGCAACGAACCGCTGTTCCCCTTCGGCTACGGGCTGAGCTATACCAGTTTTGCCTTCGAGAACCTGGTCGTAACGCCCGCCAGCGTCACGGCTGACGGCGAAGTGCAGATCAGCGTAGAGGTGGTCAACACCGGCGCCCGCGCTGGCGACGAGGTGGTGCAGCTCTACACGCGCACCGACGGCGCCAGCGTCACCCGCCCGGTCAAGGAGTTGCGCGGCTTTAAGCGCGTGTCGCTGCAGCCAGGCGAGCGCAAGCGCGTGGTCTTCACGCTGCCGGTCGAGCGTCTCGCCTACTACGACGCGGCGATGCAACTGGCCGTCGAGCCAGCAAGTGTGCAGGTGATGGTCGGCAATTCGTCGCAGCATCTGCCGCTGAGCGGCGCGTTCGCGGTGACCGGCGACAAGCGGATTGTGGGGCAACGCAAGCATTATTTCTGCCAAACTGAGGTGGAGTTAGCCTGAACTGAAGCGTGCCAATCGTTTCGCTTGGCTTTTTCAGCGATGTTGATCGAGCACATGGCGAGCGAGTAGCGGGATGTAGGTTGCTTGAAGAATTACACTCGCTACTCGCTTAATGGTGACAAGTTAGCCCACCTATCGCGTCAATAGGCGGTGAATCAAAAAAATGGAAGTCTTGCTTCCTTCCCTTGTCGAGTGGTTTCTTAATAAGCAAGAACATTTCACGGTTTTTGCACAAGCGGATAGTCGTATTGAAGGCTGGTTCAAAGCTGAGTTGCTTGTCCTATTCACCAGGCTATTGAACAGCCAAAGGATCGATGGATTTGAGCGTGAAGCAAATGTCGCCTCACCCAAAGACGGTACGCGAAAGCAAGTTGACTTTCGGCTTCATATTCAAGGCCAAGAACATCTCTGCGAACTAAAAGCACTGTGCATCAGCCAGGCGGCTGAGACTCCGCGCAATTTGCGCTTCTATTTCCGGGACAACCACGTTGGGCTGATAAAAGACTTCAAGAAGCTGGATGAAATCGGCAATCCAAACAAGTGGGTGATTGGTTTCGTCTATCCTGCACCTGATCTAAAAGCATGGAACAACGCCATTGCGTCAATGCCAGATTTAGTGGGACACTGGAAACCGATCACAGCCGTCACAGCCTTTCCGAACTGGATGTATATTTCGCTGTGGCGAGGATGACATTATAATAGCCTTCAAATGGACATGATTTGGTTATTTTGGAGGCAACTATGCACCCAGTCCCACAGATGGCGCCAATTTCGGACTTGAAGCACCGTCATTTGGAGGTGTTCAAACGGCTCAAGAACGGGCCGGTCATTCTGGCAAATCGCAGTCAGCCGGCCGCCGTCCTGGTCTCGCCAGAGCGTTGGAATGCTATCGTCGAGTATATCGACGACCTGGAATGCAGCATCGAGGCGCTGAAGGCTGAACTGGCAATCGCCAGAGGTGAAGATGCACTGGAACGGTTGACGCCAGCAGAAATTGAAGAGTGGCTGGGCGATGAAGGTCTACCAGATTGACATCGCGCGCAGCGTGCGACGGCAGATCGAAGAACTGCCGGGCCACATGCGCCAACGGGTCAAGCGCGAAATCGCAAAGCTGGCGTTCAATCCACGGCCAGACCATGCCAGAGAACTGCGCGGCAGCCTGGCCGATCGTTACAAAATCCGGCTTGATCACTATCGGTTGGTCTATCGCGTCGATGATGAAGCGGTGACGGTCGTCATATTGAAAGCCGGCATGAAGCATGATGGCTTCTATGATGAACTGGATTAGCGCACAATCATGCAAGGAAACACGATGAACGCAGCCGACGCACCACTCTATCTCGACTCGACGCAGCCAATCTCCGCCCGCGTCGCCGACCTGGTCGGGCGTATGACGACGGAGGAAAAGCTGGGGCAGCTTCTCTTCAACGCGCCAGCGATCCCGCGCCTGGGCATTCCCGCCTATAACTGGTGGGGCGAGGCGCTGCATGGCATTGCCCGCAACGGCCGCGCCACCATCTTTCCGCAAGCCATCGGCATGGCGGCGACGTGGGATCCCGACCTGATCCGCCGCGTCGCCGCCGCCATTGCCGACGAAGGGCGCGCCAAGTATCACGCCACCTTGCGCCGCTACGGCGAAACGGGTCATTACCAGGGGCTGACCTTCTGGTCGCCCAACATCAACATCTTCCGCGACCCGCGCTGGGGGCGCGGTCAGGAGACGTGGGGCGAGGACCCCTTCCTGACCGGCGAGATGGGCGCGGCGTTTGTGCGCGGCTTGCAGGGCGACGACCCGCGCTATCTCAAGGCGGCGGCGTGCGCCAAGCATTTCGCCGTCCACAGCGGCCCCGAAAGCAAGCGCCACGAGTTCGACGCGCGCGTCTCGCGCCGCGATCTCTACACCACCTATCTGCCCGCCTTCAAGAAGCTGGTCACCGAAGCGAAGGTGGAAGCGGTGATGGGCGCCTACAACCGCACAAACGGCGAAGCGTGTTGTGCCAGCCAGCTGCTGCTCGTCGACATCCTGCGCGGGGAGTGGGGCTTCCAGGGGCACGTCGTCTCCGACTGTTGGGCGCTCAACGACCTGCACACCACGCACGGCGTCACCAGCGACCCGGCAGAGAGCGCGGCGCTGGCGGTCAAGCGCGGCTGTGACCTGGAGTGCGGGCAGACCTTCGAGTTTCTCGACGAGGCGCTGACGCGCGGGCTGATCGATGAAAGCGACATCGACCGCGCCGTGACGCGCATCTACACGACGCGCTTCAAGCTCGGCATGTTCGACCCGCCGGAACTGGTTCCTTATGCCTCGATCCCGGAGAGTGTGATCAACTGCGACGCGCATCGCCATCTCGCCTACGAAGCCGCGGTCAAGTCGATCGTGTTGCTCAAGAACGACAACGCCATCCTGCCGCTGCGCAACCTGCGCAGCCTCTACGTGATCGGGCCGACCGCCGCCAACGCCGAAGTGTTGATGGGCAACTACTACGGTCTGTCCGAGTCGCTGACGACGCTGATCGAGGGCATCGTGGCGCGCACGCCGGAGGGGGTGCGGCTCGAGTATCGCCCCGGCACGCTGCTGCTGCACGTTCCAGCCAGCCCCAGCCCGTGGGCGATGGCGTCGGCGTCGCGATCCGACGTGGTGATTGCGTGCATGGGGTTGTCGCCGCAGATGGAGGGCGAAGAGGGCGACGCCATCGAATCGCCCGTCAACGGCGACCGCGTCGAGATCGGGCTGCCGGCGGTGCAGGTGGAGTTCCTGCGCCAGCTCAAGGCAAACGGTGCGCGCGTGGTGCTGGTGCTCACCGCCGGCAGCGCCATTGCGCTGGGCGACGTGGCCGATTTGGCTGAGGCGATTCTCTACGTCTGGTATCCGGGGCAGGAGGGCGGGCGCGCCGTCGCCGACGTGCTCTTTGGCGACGTGGCGCCGGGCGGCAAGCTGCCGCTCACCTTCCCATATTCGCTCGATCAGTTACCCCCCTTCGAGGAGTATGCCATGACCGGGCGGACCTATCGCTATGCCACATCGGAGCCACAGTTCCCCTTTGGCTTTGGCTTGAGCTATACGCGCTTCGCTTACAGTGATCTCCGCGTGCCAGCGGAAATAGAGGCAGGCGCGCCGCTGCCCGTGCAGGTGACGCTCACCAACGCCGGAGAGGTAGCGGGCGATGAGGTGGTGCAGCTCTATCTGAGCAAGGTTGAACCGGCGCCGGGCGATCCGCTGTATACGCTGGTGGGCTTCCAGCGCGTGCACCTGGCGGCAGGCGAAACGCGCACGCTCAACCTGCGCGTTTCATCAGAGATGCTTGCCACGGTCGATGATGATGGACGATCTAGTGTGCAGCCAGGCGCGTATCGGCTGTATGCGGGCGGCAGCTCGCCGGGAACGCGCAGCGGTGCGTTAGGCGCGCCAGAGGCAATGTATGCGGAAGTCTTAATCGCGTAAGCGGCGTCGGACATGATGGGACTTCGCCTACATTCTCTCTACAAAGTGAGCGGTTGTTTTTGCGCGCACTTCGTCGAGCGTGGCGCCGGGCATCAGCTCGCGCAGGATGAGCTGGCGCGCCTCAAATGCAAAGACCGCCAGCTCGGTGATGACCAGATCGACTACACCCGCAGCCGTCAACGGCAGCGTGCAACGTGGCACGATCTTGGCGCTGCCGTCGGGGTTGGTGTGCTGCATCGTGATGATCAGCCGTTTGGCGCCCACCGCCAGGTCCATGGCGCCGCCGACGCCAAGCAACGGCTGCCCTGGCACCGCCCAGTTGGCAAGATTGGCTTGTTCGTCCACTTCCAGCCCGCCCATGATCGCGACGTCGATATGCCCGCCGCGGATCATGGCAAAGGAATCGGTGCTGTCGAAGTAGCTGGCGCCCGGCAGCGCCGTCACGGGAATCTTGCCGGCGTTGACCGGATAATCGAGTGCGCCGCCCTCCTCCGGCGCCGGGCCGACGCCCAACATGCCATTTTCGGTGTGCAGGATGATGCCATCTTCAGGACGGATCAGGTCAGCGACCAGTGTGGGGATGCCGATGCCCAGGTTTACGACATCCCCGCGCTTGAGTTCAGCAAAGGCGCGGCGCGCCATGTTCATGCGCGCTTCGCTCACTTTGCGCGCACCGCCCTTCACCGACGCTGACGAGCCGAGATCCTCAGCCGTCACATGCGCCTCGACCAGATAATCGACGTAGCAACCGGGTGTATGGATGTGGTTCGGGTCGAGTTCACCCACGGGGACGATCTGCTCCACCTCGGCAATCACCAGATCGGCGGCGGTTGCCATGGCGCGGTTGAAATTCTGCTCGGTCATACGATAGACCAGGTTGCCGGCGGTGTCCGCCATCCAGGCGCGCACGAAAGCGACATCGGCGCGCAGCGCCGGCACGAAAACTTGTGGTTTGCCGTTGATGATCTTGACATCGGCGTCGCCCGCAACTGTGGTGCCAGCAGCCGTCGGTGTGTAGAAGCCGCCAATGCCGGCGCCGCCCGCGCGGATTGCTTCAGCCAGCGAGCCTTGCGGGATCAATTGCACCTCCAGCGCACCGCTTTGCGCAGCCTGCACAGCCTCTGGGTTGCTCGTAAAGAAGGAGCCGATCGCCTTCTTGATCTGACCATTGCGCAGCAGCCGCCCGCCGCCAAGCCCCGGCTCACCCACATTATTGCCGATAAAGGTAAGGTCGCGCACACCAGTCTCAGCCAGGGCGTGAAGCAGGTGCACCGGGTTGCCGGTCATGCCAAAGCCGCCGCCCATGATCACGTCGCCATCTTTGACCAACGCCGCAGCCTCCGCAGCCGAGATAATTGGAACTTGTTTCATTGGGAATCCCAGCCTTCAGAACATAGTTCTTTCGAGATGTATGTGTATAGATGAGTTTGTGAGCGAAAAAGTTATTCTACACAATCGTTCATTCTATCCCCATTTTTGCGAAGGGGGAAAGGAATGACCGGATGTGAGCCAAGCCGTAGGTCAACGCCTCCGGCATGCCTCGTCACGCCGGAGGCGTTGACCTATTTTGACCAAGGCGTGAGGCAGACGGGAATTGCTCTTCGATTTCCTGGCAGATTTCATGAGAGTGTGCTACACTGTCGAACTTATGGCGTCTGTGAGCTATTATCAGACTCTGCAAGTTGCGCCGAATGCATCGCAGGCGGAAATTTCAGCGGCTTATCGGCGGCTGGCGCGGCAGGTTCATCCTGATTTGAACCCTTCGCCCGACGCGCATCGACAGATGCAGGCGATCAACGAAGCCTACAACACGCTCCGTCATCCTGAACGACGACGGCGCTATGATGAAACACTGGCTGCCCATCGTAACGCCGCAAGCACAAACGGCGCCAGAACATCCACGACGCACGCCGCAGCGCCGACGCCCAATCGCCCTCATCTGAACAGCGCCTGGCTGAGCTATCAAAAGCGCATCGGCGACGAGATCGTTTTCACAATCGGCCATGCCGACAATATGTCGGCGCTGCTTGTCGAACTGCAACGCCGGATTCCACCATCGGGACGGCGCTACGACATCCACCACAATCGCTGGTGCGTTGCGGTCGCACATGCCGATGTGCTGCGCGCATTATTCCGCAACTATGCACCGGTTGTGCAGCAACCGCCCCCGGCTGCGCCGCGCCAACGTGTACGCCAACCGATATCGCCTCGCCGGTGGGTGGGCGAGTCATCTGCTGCGTCAGCCTGGACAGATCGGCGCAGCATGGGGATGGGTGTTGGGATGGCCGTTGTATTAATGCTGGCGATCTATTTGCTCTTATCGGGCCGGCTGCTTCTCTCAAACAGCCCGACGGCATTCGTGGAGAGAGCGACCGAGTCTGCACCGGGTCGCGCTACAACATATAATGCCGGCGCGGCGGAAACCGAAGAACGCGCGTTCGTATTTCCTGGCGACTGCACGCCGGCCCGGCTCGAGAGCGCCCCCGCATATTTTCGTGAAGCATGCAAAACGCTCGAACATGACCCACAAGTGACGACGCCACCCCCTGTGCGCCCCTACGCTGTAACAACGACGCGCGTTGCATCCAATATTCGCAGCGGGCCGGATACGCGCTTCCCGGTGTTGACCACAACCCCGCCAGGAGCGCGCGTCCAACTGGTTGGCTACACGATTAGCCGCGGCTATGTCTGGTATCTCACCAATTTTGGTGGATGGATTCGCAGTGACCTGTTGACTGAGTCGCCGCTCTATTTGCCGATGGTCGGCGACGAGGAGATGTCGTAGAGAGCGTCAGACCATCGTATCAGCGTTGCATTTGTGGTGGTTCAGCGGCTGTATCGATCTCGACAAACGGCGGCAAATCGAGCATCTTGCGCCAGACATAGCCGATAAACAGCTTGAGGGTCGCCAACATCGGCGGCGCCAGAATTGCACCCAGCACGCCGGCAAACGATGCACCGATCAGAACGCCGAGCAAGATCAACACCGGATGCACAGCCAATGTGCGCCCGTGGACGCGCGGCAGGATCACGTTCCCCTGGATTTGCTGGAGGCCAAAGAGAACGCCGGCGACCAGCAAGGCATAAAGCCATGGAGTCAACCCCAACGGTGGTTCAGGCTGAAAAAAGACCAAAATCACCGTGATTGTCATGGCAATGTAATGCCCAAGCACCGGCACCAGCTCGAGCAGCCCAGCCATGATGCCAAGCGCAATCGGGTTGTCGACGCGCAGAGCAAAGAGAACGACGCTCACCAGCACAGCCATGATTGCGGCAAGCAGAACCTGTCCGCGGAAATAGATTTTCCAAATGTTGGTGAACGCGTCGAGCAGCATTTGTGCATCTTCGCCATATCCAAGCTGTTGAGCCGCGCGTTGGATAAAGCCAAACACCCGCCACCCATCGATCAAGAGATAGATCGACAGCACAATCATGACGATGGAACGAATCAGCGTCACAAACGCTGTCTGTGCAACGCCGGTCACCCAGGAGCCGCCCTGCCCGATAAAACCGGTCATCTGTCCAGCCAACGATTCGTAAAGCTGCGGCATAACGTCGTCTATTTGTGTTGCCGGCAACTGCAGCCGAATGCCGCCCACATTGACCGACGCGCCGGTTATCGGCGAAAAAAGCCGTCCAAAGAACAGCATCAGACCGCGCAGTGTGTCCTGGATGTTTGCGATGAAACCGCCGATCTGGCTTTGCACCAGCGCGCCGATGATGACAGCCAACAGACCGATCACGAACACAAAAAGAATGTAGGCGACCAATATCGCCACCGCCTGTGGCAGCCTGGCCCACCGCCGCAGTGTATTGACAACAGGATAGAGCAGGAAGGCAAGCAGCGCCGCCAGGATGAAGAGTTCGACAAACTCGAAAAATCGCCACACCATCAGAGCTGCGATCAACAGAAACGAAACCACAGCAATTGTCTTGACGTTACGCGGCCAGTTTGGTGATGTGGGTAGTTGTTCGGCCATGTGAATTATGCTCCAGACGCCGAGTTTCCCCGAAAACCCGTCTCCTATAGTTTCGTCAAATTCGCCAGCGACGCAAGCAGTTTCTTAATGCCAACGCCGGGAAAGGCGATGGTCACCTGCTCGTCGCCGTCGCGCGTCCGTTCGCTTTCGATAACAGTGCCGACGCCAAAGCTAGGATGTTGCACACTGTCGCGACGCTTGAAGGCGAGATCGCCGCCCGACGTGGGCGGTTTCTGCGCTTTGCCGCCAGCGCCTGGCGACCAATACGTCGAACCGGATGCGGTTGAGGCTTTGGCAGGCGGCTGGGCAGGTGTGGCGGCGGGCGGCGCTGACTTCGAGCGGCCGCTCCAATAGCCGCCGGTCTGGCTGCGCCCCGACGCGACGCTGTGGCTGCCGTCGCTGTTCTCCCAACTCGTTGCGCGCAGGTAACTCGCCTCGCGACGACGTCGAGCATTCACCATGCCCGAAAGCAGTTCCGTTGGAATTTCGTCAAGAAAACGGCTTGGCGTCTGCACGTTGCTGTCGCCCCACACGCTGCGACGGAAGCAATGCACCAGGTACAGCCGCTTCTTGGCGCGCGTCACGCCGACGTAGGTCAGCCGCCGCTCCTCATCCATATCCTCCGGGTCGCCGCTTTCCAGGCTGCGACTGTGCGGCAAAATCCCTTCCTCCATGCCGACGATAAAGACGATCGGGTACTCCAGCCCTTTGGCGGTGTGCAACGTGAGCAGCGTCACCGCGCCCGCATTTTCGTCGAGCTGGTCGCTGTCGCTGACCAGACTGACTTCCTCCAGAAAGAGGCTGAGCGGGGTTTGCCCCGGCTCCAGCGCCGACATTCCCTGCGTGTACTGCGCGGCGACGCTGCGCAACTCCTGCAGGTTGGCAAAACGATCCTCGCCTTCTTCGCTGCCATCGCGCAGGTCGTCGATGTAGCCAGCCTTGACCAACACCTGGTCGAGCAGATCGGCGACGCTGTCGTAGCGAACGGCGCGTTCAAGGGCGATCCACTCTTCGAGCAGTGTCGCAAACTCCACCAATGCGCTGCGGGCGCGTGCAGCAAACGGCGCAATGTGGGCGGCGTCGGGCAGCGGTCGCCCAAGCTCCTGCGCCATACGCATGGGGCCCAAGTGTAAAATGCGCAACGCATCGGTCTGGCTCACGCCCAGCTCGTCCGCCCATGTGCGCAACGCCTCGACCGTCTTGGCGCCGATGCCGCGCGGCGGCTCGTTGATGATGCGTTCGAGCGAGACGCTGTCCGCAGGGTTGTGCAGCACGCGCAGATAGGCGAGCGCGTCCTTAATCTCTTTGCGTTCGTAGAAGCGTGTGGCGCCGATCAATTTGTATTTGATCTGACGCATCACGAAGGCTTCTTCCAGCGCGCGGCTTTGTGCATTGGTGCGATAGGCGACGGCAAAATCGCCGGGCGTGAAGGCTTTCGTAGCGAGCAGCTTTTCGATCTCATCGGCGACAAAGGCGGCTTCCTCGACTTCGTTGTACGCTTCATAGACCATCACCGGCGTCCCCTGACCATTGTCGGTGTGTAGACGCTTGGGTGTGCGGTTGCGGTTCTTGCTGATCAGCGCGTTGGCGACATCGAGAATGATCTGCGTGCTGCGGTAATTCTGTTCAAGCAGAATTTCGACATGTTCGGGGTAGTCGCGGCGGAAAAGCTGCACATTGCGATAGTCAGCGCCGCGGAAGCGATAGATCGACTGGTCTTCATCGCCGACGACAAAGAGATTGCGGTTGTTGGTCGGCTCACACGCCAGCAGCCGCAACATTTCGTATTGCGCCGAGTTGGTGTCTTGAAACTCATCGACCAACAGATAGGGCCACTTACGCTGATATTTGACGCGTATATCGAGATTGTCACGCAACAAGAGCACCGTGCGCAGCAGCAGGTCGTCAAAGTCCATGGCGTTGTTGGCGAGCAACGACTCCTGATAGCTGCGGTAGACGCGACCGGCGATCTCCTCAAAGTACGACGCGCCGCGATATTCCTCTGGCCTCACCAGGTCGTTCTTGCTTTTGCTGATGTGGGCGTGAATTGCTTTGGGGGGGTAGCGCTTCTCGTCAAGGTTGAGGTCGCGCATCACCGCACGCACCAACGCCACCTGGTCGGCGCTGTCGTAGATGATCCAGTTTGGTTGAAAACCGATATGCGCCGTCTCGACGCGTAGAATGCGTGCACACAGGCTGTGAAAGGTGCCGATGGTCAATCCGTTGAGTCGCTGCGTCTGTCCGGCAGGCGGCGCGCCGTAAATCTCGCTCAGGATCAGCGCAATTCGCTCACGCATTTCGCCCGCCGCCTTGTTGGTGAAGGTGACGGCCGCAATGTTCCACGGTGCGATGCCTTTCTCTTCGATCATGTAGGCGATGCGCCGCGTCAACACGCGCGTCTTGCCCGACCCCGGCCCCGCCAGCACCAGCACCGGCCCCTTGACCATCTCGACTGCACGTTTTTGTGGTTCGTTCAGGTTTGCTGTAATGTTGGACATAATGATCTTGTGAGATTAAGAGATTAAGAGATTGGAGATCGATAAACGTTGCTGATTGGTGATGTCATACGCCAGCCGAGCGAACTCTCAATCTCCAATCTCACAATCTCTAATCTTACAATCCCCTATTCTTCGCCTTTTAACAGACGCAAATAGCTTTCATACCGTTCTGCTGCAATCTCCCCGCGCTCAACAGCGGCGCGCACGGCGCACTCCGGCTCGTGGTCATGGGTGCAACCAGGATAGCGACAGTCATGCAAAAAGGCGACCATCTCGCGGAAATAAAAAGGCAGGTTCGCCGGTTCGATTTCGTACAACCCCAACTCACGGATGCCCGGCGTATCGGCGACGTAGGAATCGTGACCGAAAGGCAGCCGAAACAGCTGCGCAGCGCGCGTGGTGTGGCGTCCCTTGTTCATGAAATCGCGCAGATCGCCTTCGCGCAGGTTGAGGTCGGGGTGCACCTGGTTGATCAAGCTGCTTTTGCCAACGCCGCTGGGCCCAGTCACCACCGTGATGCGGTCGGCCAGAAAAGTACGCAGTGCATCGATCCCGATCTGCGCCTTGGCGCTGGCGTAAAGCACAGGATAGCCAATCCGTTCATACGCAGCGAACAGCCGCCGCGCGACGTGCTCACCGGTCAACTCGATTTTGTTGACGCAGATCATCACCGGCAGCTCGTTGGCTTCAGCGATCACCAGAAAGCGATCGAGCATGCGCAGGTGCGGCTCTGGATTAGCCGCCGCAAAGACGACCAATGCCTGATCTGGGTTGGCAAGGATCACATCCTCCGCCGGCTGTGACTCGCCTGGGTGCTGGCGGCTGAGCACGCTGTGGCGTTCGTCGATGCGTTCGATCAACCCGCGCCTGTCGCCTTCAGGAACGATCCACACCCGATCCCCTACAGCCACCAGCGTGTCGCGCCCGCGCTCCAACAGCAGGCGACCGCGCACTTCGCACGTGCGCAGCCGGGCGGCGCTGTCCGGCTCGCTTTCCGCCGTGGTCTCGACATCATAATGATGGCCGCGCGCCCGCACGACAATGCCATGCACAAGTTGCTGTGACGCACGCTTGGGTTTGCCGCGCTTTTCGCTGCGCCGCATACGTGGGTCGGCGTTGTATTGTTCTTCGTATTCGTGATAATCGAAGCGCTCTGCCGCTGCCAAGGATTCAACCCTCCGGGTTCGAGTGTAACAAGCGCGCAGGCGTGTGTCAATTTGAGAGAGGCAAAGAGGCAAAAGGGGCTACTTCAGGTTGGAGGCAAAAGTTTGCTTCGTGGTCATCGTCTCTGGCGCCATATCGCGCCAGAGACGATGAGCTATTGGAGTATCATTCGTGCACGTGCACATCCCAACCAAAGTATGTCTCGAACGCCTCCGCCAGCACGCCTGCCGTGTGCGATGCATTCATCGCCACGTGATGCTCGAAGCCATTTTTGCAGACATACCTCATCAGCCGCTGCAGACCGGCGACCTGCACCACTGCGCGCGTGCCGAAGGTGTCGAGCGGATCATCGGTGAAGACGCCTTCGCCCACGTAGGTGCGGATGAGGCCATGCGCATCGTCGGTGCTGACGCGACCAAAGGTGACGGGGCCAGCGGGCGTGCGCCCGGCCATGGCGCCGTAGGTGTTCTCCTCACCGAGCGTCGTGCCCAAAATCGGCGCGGTCTTGATGGCGGCGTCGGGGATGAAGGCTTTGGCCCAGTTGCCGCAGTGGAAGAGCACGCATTTATCCGGGTCGTTTCCATAGTTGTTGTTCCAGTCCACCAGTGCGCTGGGCGAATTGGACGCCAGTTGCAGCGCGTACATCGACACGACGCCGGTGATGTCCACCTCACAAGCGGAAGGCATCAGCCGCTCGCTCATGATGCTCATCAGCGTGCAGACGTTGACGCCGAAGTTGCGCTGCAGCGATGTCCAACATTGGATGGCGGTGGCGACCAGGTCGTTCTTATCCATCCAGTCCTCGATCACCACGCCGAGGCGCGCCATCTTGACCAGCGAGGGCGGCGGCACGCTGCCGTAATCGGCGTATGCTTTGATGTCGGCCAGCTTCTTCGCCACGCGCGCGTCATCTTCGGGCAGGCGCTGCACCCAGCCCAGCACCTCGGAGAGGTCGAGCGTCTGCACGCTCATGCCATGCGCCTGAAGCAGCTTTTCGCTGTAGCGCACGGTGTTGAACGCGCCCGGTCGCGCACCGATGGCGCCGAGCCGCGCTGTGCGCAGCCCGTTGACGATGCGGCAGACGCCCAGGAACTTCTCCAAATCCTGGCGGAATTCCGGCGTCAATGGGTGAACGGTGTGCAGGTCGGTCAGCGTGAAGGGAAAACCGTACTGTCGCAGGTTGTTGCAGACCGAGACCTTGCCGCAGAAGGCGTCGCGGCGGCGCTCCACCGAAAACTGGTCCAGGTCGTCCGGGTACGCCTGCACCAGGATCGGGACATGTAGCCCGGAGAGCTTGATCGTATCGGCCACGCCTTTCTCGTCGCCAAAGTTGGGCAGGCAAACCAGAACGCCGTCGATGCGCCCCGCATGTTGGCGGAAGAGGTCGGCGCAGCGTTTGGCGTCGTCCCATGTCTCCACGCCGCCAAGTTTGGTGGCCGTCTCATCCAGCATCACCGCTTCGATGTTCATCTCGGCGAAGAGCGCCAGGATATCGCGGCGCGCCTCGCTCACCAGTTTGTCGGGAAAGAAGTCGCGGTTGCCGACAATCACCGCCAATGTCGCACGAGCCATAGCTGTCTCCTTTTGAGTAACGTATGCAAATCAACCGGGTCAATGGCACGCAGATAGCGCGGATTCGGTGGATGAACGCGGATCAAAACAAATCCGCGCAATCCGCTCGATCCGCGTTATCCGCGTGCTATTCGTCACAGAAAATGTAGAGCAGTGGTGCGCCCCATTCGGCAGGAATCCACTCCCAGCCTTGAGGACGGACGCCGCTGCCCACGACCGCGCCGGTGCGCGGATCGATCATGCGATAGTGCTGTGGCACGTCGTCCCCGAAGATCAGCAACGGGCCACCCTCTTCGCTGTAGCAGAGGAAGAATTTGCCGGGGACAAGCAGACCGCGCCGCCCCAGCGTCACTTCCCAATTCGGCGCCATATCGGCAAAGGGATAGCCATCCAGGATGCGCGCCACCAAACCGACGTACTTCGATCCCTCGAAGTCGAGCGCCTGGCGCCAGCCTGCGCCAGGCGCCAGGAAAAAGTCCGACTGTCCCGGCTCGTCCCCGCGATGCGCCCACTGCCAGAGGCTGCCCGCGCCGTAGACGACGCCCATCGCGCCGCCCGCGCAGAGGTTGCACCATGCTTCGTGACCCTGCCACCAGCCCGCCGCGCGTCCCTGGCGCCCGCCGTGCTCGTAGGTCGGCTCGCCGTTGGCGACGGCTTTGACGGGCAAGTTGCGCCACATATCGGCGACGCGTTCGGGCACATGCTCGCCGCTGTGGCCGGTCTGGCACCACTGGAAGTCAAGCCACGCCGCCTCCTGGTGCGCGTTGGCGACGATGTGTGGGCGGTAGTGGATGCCGGTCGGCTGCCGGTAGGCGTCCCAGCGTTCGACCTCCTCGCCGCCCGCCGCAACTTGCGGTTCGCGTCCGGAGCCATCGCCGCCCACCAGGTAGATGGCTGGACGCGCACCATAGCGAGCGACCAGATAGCGGCAGTAACGGGCGTATTCGGCAGGGGGCAGGACTGGGCCAGCGGTTTGCAACCCCTTCCAGCCAAAGCCGAAGAAGACCGGCTGCCACACGGCGACGATCTCATGTTCTGCCAGGATCGCGCTGAGACCGTCGAGATATTGGAAGTACGCCGGGTTGAGCTGGTTGATGTGGCCGTCGGGCAGGTCCTCGAAGCCGACATCGAAGCCTTCATCTGCTGTGCGCTCGCGCGGGCCGCGCGCGCCCATGTCCGGCTGGACGCTCATCAAGAGCACGGCGTTGAAGCCCTTGGCCTGGCGGTCGGCGGCGTAGACGCGACACTGTTCGTGCGTGGCGCGCCAGGGCAGCGCCCAGGCGGTGTCGCCTGCCAGCACGGCGGCGCGGCCATCAGCGTGGATCAGGCTGCGCCCGCCCGGCGACATGCGCCAGAAGCCGTGGCGGTAAAAGCGGTTGGTGGCGGGTGCGCCCGCCTCACAGACAATGACGCCCGTCTGGTCGGCCAGTCCTGCATCCGGCGTCGAGCTGAAGCTGCGCCATGTCCAGCGCCCGTCGCCGCGCGGGGAGGCGAACCGAATCCGCCAGGTGCGGCCGCCGTCCCAAAAAGCGGGGCGACGCAACACCGCACCGTCGTCGTGGGTGAAATCAGCCCACACCTCGACATCGGTGTAGCCGTTGGCGTACTCCTGCGCCGCCGTCAGCGTAAGCTCGACTTCACGCCACGGCTGCGCAGAGAGAGTTGCTGAAGTGGTCATGTTGGTTTCCTTCATGCATTTATGATGGTAGAGCATCGCCTCCGGCGTGGCATAGCACTGTTGCAGCGCAGGCGATGACCTGCTTGACTGATGTCCTTCTCCTCCCCACCCCTGCACGGCCGTGCAGGGGTGGGGTAACCCAAAAGGAGAACCCCTGGCGTTATCGGATATGTAATCGCATTTTCCACCCGACGGAAACGTGCGGCTCGATGAGGATTAACAAAATGCGCCGGTAATCGACGTTGCTGTCTTCAACGCACGGAGCGGCCTCTTCCGCAGGTCATCGCCTCCGGCGTGACAGCGTGGCTGACCGGAAACGTCCGGCTGGAAGCCGAACCTACAGTTACCGAATCTGTTTTGTTAAACTCCATTCAGCCGCACCTACTGGACGCGACGTAAAAGCAACGCGTGATACGCCTTGCCTGGCATTGGAATGTCCACGCGTCCGCTGTAGCGATCGCTTGGCGTCACCGTCATGTCCCACGTGTCGATGACTTCCGCCTGATATTGTTCACCCTCCGGCAGGTTGATCTCCAGCAGGGCAGGCTGGGCGACGCCGGTGTAGATCAGATAGAATTCGTGCGCTTTGCCGGCGCAGGGCAGTGCATTCACCACGCCTGTGATGGGGTCCAGCCCCGTGACAGGGCTATCCTCCAGCAACTTGCGCAAAAAGGCGATGCGCGGCGCACTCTCGCCGTGCAACACCCCGCCTTTCGACCACCAGAGAATGTCCTGCGGATGTAGATAGGTCTCGCCGTGCCCAACATAGCCACCGTGCGCCGTCCCCAGCCAGAAGCGATGCACCATCTCGCGCGCTGAAATGTTGCCCCACCCCATTGGGATGTTTCCTTCGTAGCAGCACTCGTCCACCACCACCGGCTTCCGCACCTGGCTGCGCCACAGGCTCACCTGGGAGAGATCGCTGCGCTGGATGCTCTGGTGGGTGACCCATGGTTTGCTGTGGTCGTAAAACTCGCGACAGTTGTGGATCGAGCGCAGGTGCTGATAGGGGTCGCTTTCCTGCACGATGCGGAAGAAGCGATCCCAATCCGCCATGGATTTACTGTCCATCAGGTCGTACTCGTTCGCCATCGACCACCAGACGTTGCGATAGGCGGCCAGCCGCGCCACGACATAGCGCAGATAACGATCATCCTGCTCGGGCGCATCGTGGAAAAGCCCCAGCGGTCGTAAGGATGGAAGAGGATGATGTCGGCTTCGATGCCCAGCTCGCACAGGCGGGCGACGCACGCGTCGAGGTGTTGAAAATAAGCGGGGACAAAGCGGTCGAAGTCGAAACGCCAGCCCTGACGGATCTCGCTTTTGTTGCTGCCTAGCCATTGGCTGCTGCCTTTGGCAAGACAGGGAAATGGATACAGCTCTGGTTCGTTCTCGTTGTAGCGATAGTGCTTGGGAAAGACGCAGAAGCGTATCTTGTTGAAGGGCGCCTGCGCCAGCGTGGCCAGGGTCTGCGCCTCCAGCCCGGCGCCTTGCAGGTTCCACACATAACAGGTCGTGCCGATCTGTCGGTAAGGCGTCCCGTCGGCGTAGGCGAAGTGATAGGTATTGGCGACCCGCACGGGGCCGTGATTGCCTGCCTGCGGTGCGATACAGGTGAAACTGCCTTCGCGTCCGTCCAACTCCCGCCGGTTGCTCTGCGTGCGATAGCGCCACTCACCCTGGACATCGGGCATGAAGCGCACACGGTAAACGCCGTCGCCGTCGTAGAAGCCGTCGACTTCGATGGTGCGATGCTTGTAGGAGAAGTGCGC
The DNA here is from genome assembly GCA_016861025.1 of Chloroflexota bacterium. Lineage (GTDB taxonomy): Bacteria > Chloroflexota > Anaerolineae > Caldilineales > Caldilineaceae > Caldilinea. Next base: position 62,812 of record BOKO01000016.1, on the reverse strand, counting down.
CGAAAGCTGCACCTCCTGAAAGGGATTGCCTTCTGCCGCGCCGTTGAGCGTAAGTTCGAAGACGCCCCACTGTTCGGTCTGATGATTTGCTGTCACGCGATTATCCGTTTCTATCCTTTTGCAGTTCGCCCACCTTCCCAGCAGCTCCGAGCTTCAGGGAAGGTCATTTTGCGAACCTCTGCGTCATTGCGTCTTTGCGTCAGCCTGCCCATCGATCACCAGCGTCCGGGCGCAGGAAAAGCACATGCAGCGTCATCCAGCACCAGCACCCAATCCGGCCCACCTTGAGGCAGGACAAAGGTCATGCGCGGCGCTTTGTCGAGCACGCCCAGGCTGCGCGCAACGCCGATGCGTGGGTCATACCACCAGACAGCAAGCTGCGCGCCGGAGAGCGGCGCTGTGTTCACTTCGATACTGCCCGCGCCGAAGATCGGGCCGGCCGGAATGTAGATCATGGCGTAGCGACCTTCGCGGTCGCGCGTGGCGCGCACGTGATGCGCCCCTTCGCCCACTTCCGACGCGATCAGCGACTGATCCGGGATGCGCGAGAGGAAGGGGCGCGATTGCAGCAGCGCGCGGGCGTGCTGCATCTGGCCGGAGCCGGGCAGGTGCATGGCTTCATACCAGGGGCGGCGGGCGTGGATCACCTGGTCGCGACCGGGCGTCCACATCTGCCAGACGGGGTTGCAGCCGTAGGTGTGGCCGTGCGCACCGGCAAAGAGCGACCAGTAGATCGCCTTGCGCGCGTCCCAGTCGTCGAGATAACCGCCGTCGAGGTTGCGAATGTTGTCCGCCATATCCTCGTAGCCGGGTTCGGCGTCCATGCACGGGCGCGTCGGCGTGCGCGCGTAGTCGGCTTCGATAAAGCGCCAGTTGGCCGAGTTGCGGGCATGGCCGCTCTGACAGGTGTGAAAATCCAGCCAGGGTTCATCGTGCACATATTCGGCGGTGCTGTGCGGCCCCCACGTGTGCATCGTGATCAAGTGGCGACCACCGTCGCCGGCGCGCAACCCCTCCGCCATGGCGCGCACGATCTGGCGGTGCGTTTCATTCTCGATGGGGCGGTCGCCGCCAACGATCCAGATGATCGGCGCGTTGGTGTAGCGCCGTCCCAGGAACTCGCCGTAGATGCGTGCATTCTCCGGCGTGAAGATTTCAGGCCCCACGCCCCATTTCTGATTCCACTTGTCGCCCCAGGTCGGCAGCATGCCGATGTGCAGCCCCAGCGAGGCCGCCAGTTCAACGACAGCGTCCACGTGGCGGAAGTAGGCTTCGTTGGGTCGCGTGGGGTCGTCGTCGATCAGCGGCAGGTCGCCGTTGCGATTGGGCGTGTGCAGACCGTCCAGCTCGGCGAGCACCACCGTCTGGATTACGGTGAAGCGTTTGGCTGCGCGATCGGCGAGATAGCGGGCGGTCTCCTCGAAGGTGCAGCGGTGGAGCAGTTCCCAGGCCGTGTCGCCCAGGTAGAAGAAGGGCGCGCCATCGTCGTGCACCAGAAAACGGCGATTTTCACTGATTTTGAGCATCGTCGGCTTCATCCATTCCTTGGTTGGCAGCTTGGCGTCATCGTGGTGCGTGTTGCGTGATTCGTGGCGCCTGGACGATTTCCACACGCAGCACGAATCATGCAACACTCGAGACACAAGCATTCGATTAGGCGATTAATATTTTCCTGGTGATGCATTGCGCCGATCCACCCAGCGGTAATCCAGCCGCGGGATCGAGTCAAGCAGTAGTTGCGTGTATTCGTGCTGCGGACGCGAGAGCACCTGCTTGGCGTCGCCAAACTCGACGATGCGTCCCTTGTTCATCACTGCGATGTAGTCGCTAATGTAGTAGGCGGTGGCGAGATCATGGGTGATGTAGAGAAAGCTGGTTTGAAATTCCTGTTTGAGCGCCAGGAAAAGGTTGATGATGATCATGCGCCGCGAGGCGTCGATCATGCTCACCGGCTCGTCGGCGACGATCAGTTGCGGACGCGGGATCAGGGCGCGCGCCACCGAGGCGCGCTGCAGCTCGCCGCCCGAAAACTGGTTGGGATACTTGCCGCGCACATCCTTGTATTGCATACCGACGGCCGCCAGCGCCTCCTCGACCGCCCGCACGGCCTCATCTTTGTGTAGCCTGGCGACGCGCGTTGCAGTTTCCAGCAGATAGGCGTCGACGGTGCGATACTGGCTGAAGGCCTCGAAGGGGTTCTGGAAGATCGGCTGCACCGTGCGCAGGAATTCAGTGCGGCTGGGACGCGTGCCCTTGCCGGCGACCGTGTGTCCGGCCACCGTCACCGCGCCCGATGACGGCTGGACGAGGCGCAAAATCACCTTTGCCAGCGTCGTTTTACCGCTGCCCGATTCGCCCACCAGACTGATGATCACCGGTTCGTCGCTTTCGATGGTGAGGTTGATGTCATTGAGCGCCCGCACCTTGATCGTGCGCGGAAAGCTGCCCAGGTGATAGGTCTTGTTCAAGCCTTGTGCTTTGAGAATTGTCTTCATACATCACGCTCCACATCCGCCGTCAGTTGCGCCGTGTCGTGGGCAATCTCGCTTAACCTGGGGCCAGCCTGCAAGGTTTGCTTCAATTCCGGAACGCTGGCGGCGTAATGACAGGCCGAGAAGCGCCCGCGCTCATGCTCCAGCAGAGGCGGCTCCTCTTTGCGACAGAGCGCAGTGGCGAGCGGGCAACGCGGGGCAAAGCGGCAGCCTTGCGGCATCTCCCACAGGCTGGGCGGGCTTCCCGGCAGGCCGTGGCGGGCGCGGTCGTCGCCGATGGTCGGCAACGAGTTGATCAGCATCAACGTGTATGGATGCAGCGGGCGCTGAAAGAGGTCGTCGGTGTCGGCGTATTCGACCACCTTCGCCGCATACATAATCAACATCTTCTGCGTGATCTGATAGTGCACGCCCATGTCGTGCGAGACGAGCATGATCGTGTTGCCCATCTCCTTTTGCAGATCGAGCAGCAGCAACAGAATGCTCTTTTGCACCACGACATCGAGCGCGGTCGTCGGCTCGTCCGCCAGGATGACTTCCGGCTGAAAGAAGGTCGCCATCGCCACCATGATGCGTTGGCGCATCCCGCCCGAAAGCTGATGCGGGTAGGCGTCGATGGCTTCGGGCGGCAGCCCCAACTTGGGCACGAAGGCGCGCACCTGCGCCAACACTTCCTTTTTGCGCCCGGCCGTGGCGGGAAAATCCACGAACTGGTCGCGGATGCGCACCACCGGGTTGAGCGAACTCATCGAGCTTTGCGGGATGTAGGAGATATGGCGGAACCACTCGCGGCGAATGTTCTCGGTCGTGACCGGTTCGCCGCGTTCATTGACGAAGCCATAATCCACCATGCCCGACGAGAGACTGAGCGGAAAGCCGATGTCGCCGTAGATTACCTTCATCAGCGTGCTTTTGCCGCAGCCCGACTCGCCGGCGATGCCCATCACGATACTGTCAGGAATCTCCAACGTGACGCCATCGACGGCGTTGACATGGCCGCGCTGCGTCGTGTAGGTGGCTACAATATTGTCGAGCCGGATCATGCAACACCTCGTCTTTCGGCAAACAGCTCGTTGTAGCCCGTCGAAGTCAGGAACAACCCCAGGAACAGCGCAACGGTCGTGACGATGGGGGCGATGATCCAGAGCGGCTGGCCGATCATGATGGCGTTGTAGTTGAGCGCCCAAAAGATGATCGAGCCGAGCGTCGGAATCACCACGTTGGACAGCCCGATCACCGCCAGCGCCGCCTCGGTGTTGATGGCGAAGAGAATCGTGTTGATGAAACCGACCACCATGAACGCATAGACGTAAGGGAAGATTTCCCGCCCAATGATCGGCATCACCCCGGCGCCGGAGAAGCGCGCCATGTTGATGAACTCGCGTTCGCGCAGCGTCAGCGCCATCGAGCGGATTGTGCGTGCATTCCAGGCCCAGCCAAAGACGATGAGAATCGCAGCCACCACAAAGAAGGAGGTGTTGCCGCGCACAATGGCGCCGAGCACAATCAGAATCGGCAGCACCGGAATCGTGATGAAGGTGTCCATAAAGACCACCACAATGCGCTCATACCAGCCGCCGATAAAACCGGCGCTCAACCCCAGGAAGGTCGAAATGGCCGTGATGCCGATGCTGACGGTGACGCCCAGCAACAGCGAGTTGCGCACGGCAAAGACCAGATACCAGAAGATATCTTGCCCCAGCGCGTTGGTGCCCAACAGATGTTTGGCGCTGGGCGGTAAATTCTTGAGATAGGTGCCCTGCGCCGCCGGATCGACCGAGGTGAAAAAGGGCAAAATCAGGCTGCCGGCGGCCAGAATCGTGACGATGGTGAGGCCGATGGCAAGACGCAGGTTGAACTTGCGCAATTTGCGCGGTTTCGTTGGCTGACTCATCTTGCTCACCCTCCCAACCGAATGCGCGGGTCGAATAGCGGATAGATCAGGTCAAGAATCAACGCCGCCGTCGCCACAGAAAAGATCGTCAAAATGATGGCGCCATAGAGCAGGTTGTAGTCGCCAGCGCCGGCCGCAGCGCGCATGGTCATGCCGATTCCGGGGTAGGAAAAGATCACCTCGGTCTGGATGGCGCCGTTGAAAATGAAGCCCAACGACAGCACCAGCGCCGTGATCTGTGGCAGCATGGCGTTGCGAAAGACGTAATTGGTCATGCGTGTGCGGTCGGTCGTCCCTTTCAGACGGGCAAATTGCACGTAGGCGTCTTCTTTGGTGGCGACTGCCAGCGCCTTCATGGCCAGCACATTCCAGCCAAAGCCCGCCAGGATCAGCGTCAGCGCGGGCAAGAAGGAGTTATAGATGATGGACACAGCCTTGTTCCACGTCATCGGGCCGGGGAGAAAGGTGGGCGAAAGCGGGAACAAAGCGATCCAGTAGGCGAGCAGCAAGATCACGACCAGCGCCAGAATATAGTACGGGATCGGATACAAGATGATGCCAACAACTTCGAGGATGGTTGCCCAACGCCGCTTGTTGAAATAGCCGGCGATCAGACCGATGCTGTTGCCAATTAGCCAGGACAGCAATGTCGTCGTGATCAGCAGACCCGCCGTCCACGGCATCGCATCCAGCAGGATATTGGAAACCGGCTCTGGATAGTACGTGAAGGAAGGCCCAAAATCCAGGCGTACAACACGCGCCAGGTAGTTCCTGTACTGCGTGAAGATGTCGCCCTGCAGACCGTAGAGTTCCGCCAGCGAATCGCGCAGTTGTTGGGTAGCTTCGGCGGAAAGCGATTGTCCCGCCCGCGCCTGCACCTGTGAGATGTAATTATTGATCGGATCGCCCGGCATTAGCCGCGGCAGAAAAAAGGTGATGGTGATGCCGATGAACAGCACCAACAGATAGCCGATAAAGCGTTGGACGACGTACTGCGCCAGTTTCATGTTGATCCTCATCTGGAACCGCCCAGGCGGCAAGCACACATGCGCTTGTCGCCTGGGCACAGGATGGCTAGCGCCTCCTTACTGCGTGACAGGCTCAATGTTGGCAAGAATTTTCTTGAACGAGCTCCACCAGGTGTACGGCACCGCGTAGGCGTTGTCTTGCTTCGGGAAGTTCGTCCAGTAGGTCTCGTTGGTCGGGATCGTCGTCGGGATGTTCATCATGTTAATGTAGTACATGTTTGTGATCATCTCTTTGATGATCTCCTGACCTGCTTCCAGGAACTCCGGCTTCGACATGTCCATCGCCCCGGCTTCCGCGATCTTGTCGAAGATGAACTGATTGTCGATGCGCGGCGTGTTGCCGGTGATCAGCTCGTTGGAATCCGCCGGTTTCAGATTTTCGGCTTTGATCGTGCGCCAGTTGTTGACGAAGTTGGTGTTGAACACGCAGCTGGTTGTCCAGTTCACCATCACTTGCAGCAGCGCGTTGGTGTTCTGCACTGTCGTGAACTCTGCGTTATCCACCTGGCGCGCATTCACCTTGAAGCCCGCTTTGGTCCAGCTATCGGCGATCGAGAAGCCGACGCGCTGCATGACCTTGTTCCAGTCGCTGGGGATGACCAGTTCCAGCGTCCAGGGTGAACCATCGGGCAGGGTGTAGAAGCCGTCGGCGCCCTTCGTCATGCCGACCGAATTCATCAGCTTTTCAGCCTCGGCCGGGTCGGCTTTCCACCAGCCCAGACCGAAGTTGCCGGTCACGGCGTCGCCAGTCGGCAACTGCGCAGGATCGACGCCCATCTCGGTTAACCGCGCCACCATGTCGGCGCCAAAGTTGGGGTTGTAGGGCTTGTAGCCATCAGGCAGGGTCAACTCGTTCAGCCACGCCTGCAGCGGCTCGAAGAAAGCCGGGCGCGTGATCTGCGTGTCGGGCATGGGCAACGCCGACCCCTTGAACTGGCCGCTCATAGAGTTGATGCCGACATTCTGCAGATCGAGTGAGAGCGCCAACGCCCAGCGCACTTCCGGCTTGTCCAGCGGCGCCTTCAGGTTATTGATGATGATGCCGTAAGCGCAGGCGTCGTTCATGTCGTGGTAGGGGAACACATCGGCAAAGGTGCGCACCTTCGGATTCTGCGCCTTCGCCGCGTCAATGCTGTCCGGGCTCATGAAGGTGTCGACGTCGTACTCGTTCTTGATGAAGGCCAGTGTGCGCGTCTGCTCGTCGCCGAAGTTCTTGTAGAAGACATACTTCGCCTTCGGCTCGCCCAATGGGGCGGTCGCCGAACGATCCCAATCTGCGCGGCGCTCCCACAGGTGCCACTGGCCGTTGGGGTCATAGGACTTGAGCGTGTACGCGCCCAGCGTCACCGGGTACTCGTTCTTGAAGGCGGCCAGGTCTTCCACCTTCTCAAAGACATGCTTGGGCACGATGTTGAACGCTGATCCCCAGGTGTAGACGCCCATTGTCGTGGCGAAGTCGTAGGCAGGCTTCACCGTTTCGACGCGCAGGGTGTAGTCGTCCACCTTCTCGTAGGATTTCACGTAGTTGGTGATGACCGGCACGCCGAAGTAGGTGAGCTTGTCCCGGTTGTTGAAGTAGGTGTCGAGTGTGAAGATCACATCGTTGGCGGTGAACTCGACGCCGTCGCTCCAATAGACGCCTGGTCGTAGCCGAATCTCGAACTGCGTGTATTCGTCGTTCAGCACAACGGGCAGCTCGGCGGCCAGCTCAGGATAAGACTTGCCGGTGGCTGTGTCCATCTCCCACAGATAGCCCCACGCCAGCTCGCGGAAGCCGCGCCAGATGGCGTAGCCGCTCATCAACGGATTCATGTTGTCGGGCGCGTTGGTCTTGCCGTCGAAGGTCTGGACGATCAGCGTTTCGGCGCGCGGGGTGCCGACTTCGGTCATGGCGCCAGCTACGGGCTGTGGCGCAGCCGGGCCGGCAGCCGGCGCACCACAGCCCGCAATCAGGCTGAGCAAAAATGCCAGCAGCACAACAATGCGAATTGGTCGATGATAGATCGATATATAGAGAGCCTCCTTGATGTGAAATGTGTTGAAATGGGATCGTGAACCCAACTGGGAGCAGATATTCGTGTCCTCAAAATCATGCCATCGGCAATTTCTCCTTGAACGAAATTAGCGCGTTCTTTGCAATACAACTCATGTCACTCACATAACACCCGCGTCAGCGTATCGCGCCAGCCCGCCAGGAGTTTGCTCCGCTGCACCGCGTCCATCGTCGGCGTGTAGCTCTGCTCCCCGCGCGGCAAACCCGCAAGCTCATCGGTGGAATTCCACACGCCCACGCCCAGCCCGGCCAGATACGCGGCCCCTAGCGCCGAGACATCGGTCGAGGTGCTGGCGCGCACCGGGCATTGCACCAGGTCGGCCTGAAATTGCATCAATAGCGGGTTGGCGCTGGCGCCGCCGTCGGCGTGCAGCGTTGTCAGCGGAATGCCGGCTTCTTCCTGCACCGCCGCGAAGATGTCGTAAATCTGATAAGCGATCGACTCCAGCGCCGCGCGCGCAAGTTGCGCTGCGCCGCTGCCCAGCGTCAACCCGTAGATCATGCCGCGTGCACGGGTGTTCCACCACGGCGCGCCTAGCCCGACGAAAGCTGGCGCCAGGTAGACCCCCTCACTGTCGGGGCATGCTGCCGCCAGTTCGGTCACAGTGGCGGCGGCGTCTTGCCAGCCAAAGAGTTTGCCCAGCCACTGAATCGTCGCGCCGGTCGAATAAATGTTGCCTTCCAGCGCATAGGTCGTTTGCCCTGCCTGCGACCAGGCAATCGTGGTCGAAAGCCCGCGTTGCGAGAGGATCGGCGTGGCGACCGGCGTCATCACCGACGATCCCGTGCCGTAGGTGGCTTTGACTGCGCCTGGGGCAAAACCGGCGTGCCCCACGAGCGCGCCATGCGAATCGCCGATCAGCGCCGCGATGGGAATCCCGGCAGGCAAAGCGCCACAGGCTGCGGTTGGTGCAAATATGCCGGTGGAAGACTGCACCACCGGCAACGCCTGCCGCGGGACGCCGAAAAGCTCCAGCAAGCCGTCATCCCAGTCGAGCGTGTGCAAGTTGAAGAGCAGGGTGCGCGAGGCATTGGTCATGTCGCAGGCGTGAACGCGACCGCCGGTTAGCTTGAAAAGCAGCCAGCTGTCCACCGTGCCCAGGCAGAGCTCGCCCTGTTCGGCGCGGCGCCGCGCGCCGGGCGTGTTGTCGAGCAGCCAGTGCATCTTGCTGGCGGAGAACATCGGGTCGAGCGTCAGCCCGGTGCGGCGGTGCACCTCTGCGTCGACGCCCGGCTGCCGCAGCGACTCGATCAGTGCATTCCCACGCTGGCACTGCCAGACGACGCACGGCGCCAGCGGCTTGCCAGTGGCGCGTTCCCACAACACCACCGACTCGCGCTGGTTGGAGACGCCCACGGCCACCGGCGGCGTTGGGGCAGTGGACAAAACCTCGTTCACGACGCGCTGCACACTTTGCCAGATCGCCTCGGCGTCTTGCTCCACCCACGACGGTTGCGGATAGGCGACGCTTAGCCCGGCGGAAGCGCGCGCCACGATCTGTCCGGCGGCGTCCACCAGGATCGCCTTCGTGTTGGTTGTCCCTTGATCAATCGCCAGGATCAATGGCCCGGTCGCATTCATCGTGCACCGCCTCGCCGAATCTAGGTTCACCTCTTCAGCCGACAGTCGTTCCTGAAAGGGGCTGTCGCCTGCACAATCGTTTGGTTCTTTAGGGAGCTGTGGAAACTTACTAACCTATACTGGCCGCCAATCTTCCCGGAAGCTCCAAAGCTTCCGGGAAGATCGTGAATGGTCATCGAGTTAGCACGCGCCTGCCCTCCAACAACACTTCCGCCGTTGTCGCCAATCCATCTGGTGTGATGCCGTAATGCGCGAAAATCTCCTGCTGGCTGCCGGTGTAGGTGTATTCGTCCGGGATGCCGACGATGCGCAGCGCCGGCGTGACGCCCGCCTGCATCAACAGCGTCGCCACGCGGCTGCCCAATCCACCGTGCACGCTGTGCTCCTCCACCGTGACGACCGCCTGTACGCGCCGCGCCGTTTCCAGCACTTCCGTTTCATCGAAGGGGCGCAGGCTGTGAATGCTGAGCACATCGGCGCTGACGCCGCGTGCCGCCAGCAACTCCGCCGACTGGACGGCGATCTCCACTGTCTCGCCCGTCGCCATCAACGCCACCTCGTCACCGCGCCGCACGCGGATCGCTTTGCCGATGGTAAAAGGCGTGCCCGGCGCGTGCAGATGGTGCATCGCCTTCTTGCCCAGGCGCAGATAGAGCGGGCGCGGATGATCGATGGCTGCTTCGACCGCTGCGCGCGTCTCAAAGTTGTCGGCGGGGATCACGATGTCGATATTGTTGAACGCTTGCAGCACGGCCAGGTCATGCAATGAGTGATGCGTTGTGCCTAGCGCGCCGTAGCTGACGCCAGCGCTGATGCCCACCAACTTGACTGGCTGGTCGGAGTAAGCCACGTCGTTCTTGATCTGCTCCAGCCCGCGCGCCGTCAAAAAACAGGCCGGCGACACTGCAAAGACGCGCTTGCCCGCCGATGCCAGCCCTGCCGCCACGCCGACTAGATTCTGCTCGGCGATGCCCACCTCGACGACCTGTGCGGGCAACTGCTTGCCAAATGCCACCAGCCGGCCCGAGCCGCGCGAGTCGCTTGTCACCACCAACACGTTGCGGTCGCGCTGCGCCAGTTCGAGCAGGGTGTCGGAAAAAACTTGTTGATTGGGACTACCGGGTTGCAATGGTTGCATAACGTTCCTGCCAGCGTTGTTCAGCTTGATCCAGTTCTGCCAGTGCGCGCTCCAATTCGGTCGCCGTCGGCACGTGGTGATGCCATTCGGCTGCGTCCTCGATGAAGCTGACGCCCTTCCCTTTTGTCGTGCGCGCAATGATCAGGTTTGGCTTGCCCGGCTCGAAAGGCGTCTGCGCAAAAATGTCGACCAGCGCGGCGATGTCGTTGCCATCCACCGTGCGCACGGCATAGCCAAAAGCCGTGAACCGATCTGCCAGCGGCTCCAGCGCCATGACATTCTCCGTGCGCCCGGTGATCTGCAGCGTGTTGCGATCAATAATCACCACCAGGTTGTCGAGTTTGTAGAAAGCTGCACTCATCGACGCTTCCCAGACCGAGCCTTCGGTCAGCTCGCCATCACCCATGAGCGTGAAGACGCGATAATCACGATTATCCTGTTTGGCGGCGAGCGCCATACCAACGGCGACGGACAGCCCGTGCCCCAGCGCACCCGTGTTCTGCTCTATGCCCGGCACCTTGCGCGTTGGGTGCCCGACCCAGTGTGAGCCGCCGCGCCCCATCGTAGCGAGTTTTTCAGCCGGAAAGAAGCCCTTGTCAGCCAGCACAGCGTAGAGCACCTCGACAGAATGGCCTTTGCTGTGAATGTAGCGGTCGCGTTCAGCCCACGTTGGATCGTGCGGATCGATGCGCATCACGCGGTTGTAGAGCACGTTGAGGATGTCAGTGCAGGAAAGACTACCGCCCGTGTGCCCTGCGCCTGCCTGCGCAATGCTCGAAAGTATCGTTTTGCGATACTGGATTGACTTATGTTCCAATTCAGCAATTTGCATGGTGATCGCCACATGTAGGAGTTTGAATAAATATTCTTATTTGCAATTCCATTCAATATCTGCTAGTATAAAGATGCAACAACCGCAAGGCAAGCATTTATGAATAAATATGCAGCCTTGAATTTTTCCACTAAGGAGATACTCGATGGCACAGATCGATGAATTGCGATTGACCGTGCGGGTGGCGCGCATGTATTACGAATGGAACATCAAGCAAACCGCCATCGCCAGACAGTTGGGGCTGTCACAGCCGACGGTTTCGCGGTTGCTGCAACAGGCAAAGGATCAAGGCATCATTCGGATATCGGTCAATGTGCCCCAAGGCATCTACACCGATCTGGAAGAAGAGCTGGTGCGCCTTTATCGGTTGCGCGATGCGATTGTTGTCGATTGCAGCGGCGAGAGCGACGAGCGCTTCATCGAACGGCAGATCGGCGCCGCAGCAGCATATTATCTGGAATCTGCGCTGCGCCCGAACGAAGTCGTCGGGATTTCTTCGTGGAGTTCAACACTGCTAGCTTTGGTGGACGCCATGCACCCGGCGCCACGCAAAGGCGACGTGCGCGTGGTGCAAATTTTGGGTGGCGTCGGCTCGCCATCGGCAGAGGCGCACGCCGGGCGGCTTACCTCACGGCTGGCTGACTTGCTGGGGGGACAGGCGATTTTTTTGCCGGCGCCGGGCATCGTTGGTTCGGCGGCGGTGCGCGACGCTATCACGGCTGATCACTTTGTGCGCGATGCCATGGCGCTCTTTGAGCAAGTGACGACCGCGCTGGTTGGGATCGGTGCACTGGAGCCATCGAAATTACTTGCTGACAGCGGCAACCGTTTCTCGATGGAGGAATTGGAAGAGCTGCGCACGCAAGGCGCAGTGGGAGATGTGCTACTGCGCTTCTTCGACGCTGAGGGTGCGCCAGTCAACACGCCGCTGAATCAACGCGTAATTTCCATGCGCCTGGATCAGTTGCGTCGAGTCGACAGGTCGATCGGTGTGGCAGGCGGTGAGCGTAAATATCGCGCTATTCTCGGCGCTATTCGCGGGGGGTGGGTGAATGTGTTGGTGACAGATCACCTGACAGCGCAGAGGCTGATCCGTGAGAACTGCTGAGCGACTCACAGAGATGTTCGCTAGAGTAATCATCTATTGACCAACAGTCAATAAGTAAAATCGTTTCCTCTTACGTCAACACACTTTCAGCGAAGATAAACGGGGAACGATGTGATCTGTGGCACACCGTTCCCGTGATCTCCAACAATGATCAAACGCAAAGTTCTGGTTATGCTCAGGTGCGCTGCGTCGGCTTTGCGGATTGTTATCCGCAACTCGCTTGATAGATTCTCGGAAGAATGTAAGGTAATCGTCACAAGTGCGTCGTTGTAATTGGCGACAAATGCGAGTAGGATAGTCTACGCTCTTTTGTTCGTTCTAGACAGGAGATGGCTATGACAGTGCTCCAGATCTCACTTTTCGGCCGACTTCGTTGCACGGTGGACGACGACCCGGTGGGCGGCATGGAGGCGCGCAAAGTGCAGGAGCTGCTGACCTATCTGCTCCTGCATCGCACGCACCCTTGCACCCGCGAGTCGCTCGCAACCTTGATGTGGGGAGAGCGCAACGATGCGCAAGCCAAGAAATACCTGCGTCAAGCGCTCTGGCAGTTGCAAAGCGCTCTCGATGCGGCATGTCATCCGACGATTCCATTGTTGAACGTCGACGCCGAGTGGGTCGAGATCAACCAATCGGCGCCCATCTGGCTCGACATCGATCATTTCGAGCACGTGTACGAAACGACTTGCCAGCTGGAAGGTTGTGATCTGTCCGGCGAACAGGTTGACGCCCTCTGTCAGGCGGTTGCACTCTATCAGGGCGATCTGCTTGAAGGGTGGTATCAAGATTGGTGCATCTTCGAACGCGAACGGTACCAACAGATGTATCTGACGATGCTCGATAAATTGATCGCCTTCGCAGAATACACCAATGACTACATGATGGGAGTTCATTACTGTGAACTATCCCTGCGCAGCGACCCGGCGCGCGAACGAACTCATCGCCGGCTGATGCGTCTTTACTATCTGGCTGGCAATCGCACTGCGGCGCTCCGCCAATTTGAGACTTGCGTCGAGATGCTGAATCGTGACTTGGGCGTCGAACCGGCGAAAAGCACGCTGTTGCTCTATGAACAAATTCGCAGCGATCAATTTGGTGCGTCTGATGTCGAAGATCTCCCTTCCCCATTGCACGTTGAAAGCGAATCAAGCGACTTATCCGATATTCTTGTCCATCTCGGTCACCTTCAGGCGACGCTGAGGCGGACGCTCCAACAGGTGCAGCGCGATATCGAGCGCGTCGAAGTGCTGATCCAACGCCACGCCGCTGAAGCGCCAGCCAACGGACAGCAGGAAGACGCGCACCGTACGGTGCGCCAGCCTCCCAACATCTCTCGCCCCGCTTGATTCGTTCCAATAAAAGACGCTACAAAAGACGGCGCAGAGACGACGCGCCAGACACTCTTCTGCTACGCTCCGCAGTTATGTCTGGCGACGACTTTCACTCATTCATCGTGAGGATCTGGCTGGAGGAAAGCGCAACAGAGAACGATCCTCCCACCTGGCGCGGCAACCTGATCCACGTGATCAGCGGCCGGCGCGCCTATTTCAGCGATCTGGAGTCGCTGCCCGACTTGATTCGTCCCTATCTGGAAGCAATGTTGGCCGATCTGCAAATGCCTGAAGGAGAATAACCTATGCCTGTCACACTGACCTATCCGGGGGTTTATATCGAGGAGGTCCCAAGCGGTGTACGCACCATCGTGGGCGTGGCTACGTCGATTACTGCATTCGTGGGTCGCGCTTCACGCGGCCCGGTCAACCGACCTGTGCGCGTGCAGAGTTTCGCCGAGTTCGAACGCATTTTTGGCGGCCTGGCGGCCAATAGCGGCATGAGCTACGCTGTGCAGCACTTCTTCCTCAACGGCGGCGGCGACGCGCTTGTCGTGCGCGTCGTCCATACCGGCGATGGCGTGGCTGCCAACAACGCCGTCGCCGCAACAGGAACGACGGGCGGTCTGGCGTTGGCGGCGGCCAACGAAGGAGAGTGGGGCAACCGCATCCGCGTCACCGTCGATCACGCCACGCGCGACCCCGCCGACTCGACGCTCTTCAACCTGATCGTGGAGGAAATGGACGGAACCGGCCCCAGCGCCAACGTGATCGCCAGCGAGGCGTTTCGCAACGTCTCGGTCACTTCTGCCTCGCCGCGCTTTGTCCAGACGGTGCTCGCCGCCGAATCCACCTTTGTGCGCGCGACGACCGTGCCGAACACACGACCGGGCGAAGCGTCGATCTTTTTGACCGGCGGCCAGGATGGCATTGCCCCCACTTCAGCCGAAGTGCAGGGGGTGCGCGCCAACAAGACCGGCCTTTTTGCGCTGGAAGACGCCGATCTCTTCAATTTGCTATGCATCCCGCCGGTGGCGCCCGGCGACAACACTGCACCGGCGGTCTATACGGCGGCGCTTGCCTATTGCAAGGAGCGTCGCGCTATGCTGATCGTCGACCCGCCGACCACGCTGGCGACGCCCGCTGCAGTCGAAAGCGACGCCAATAACCCGGCCGGCTTCATTGCGCCGCTGCGCGACGAGAACGCCATTCTCTACTTCCCGCGCGTGCGCATGGCCGACCCACTCCAGGAAAACCGCCTGGCTTCCTTCGTTCCCTGTGGCGTGCTCGCCGGCGTCATCGCCCGCACCGACGCGCAGCGCGGGGTCTGGAAGGCGCCTGCCGGGCAGGATGCAACGTTGGCGGGCGTGCGCGAGCTGGCGTACAAGATGACCGACGGCGAGAACGGGCGCATCAACCCTCTTGGCGTCAATGCGCTGCGCGCCTTCCCGGTGACGGGCAATGTGTCGTGGGGCGCGCGCACGCTCGAAGGCGCCGACCGCCTCGCCTCCGAATGGAAGTATATTCCGGTGCGCCGCCTGGCGCTCTTCATCGAAGAGAGTCTCTTCCGCGGCACGCAGTGGGTGGTCTTCGAGCCAAACGACGAGCCGCTGTGGGCGCAGATTCGCCTCAACGTCGGCGCTTTTATGCAAGATCTCTTCCGGCAGGGCGCATTCCAGGGCAGCTCCCCACGTGAGGCGTTCTTCGTTCGTTGCGACCGCACCACAACGACGCAGAGCGACATCGACCGCGGCGTCGTCAACATTCATGTCGGTTTTGCCCCGCTCAAACCTGCCGAGTTCGTCGTCATTCGCATCCAGCAGATCGCCGGCCAGACCGCCGGCGCGTAAGGAGGTTTCTCATGGCGCAGTTTAGTGTCAACGCCAATCGTTTCGATCCGTACAAGAACTTCAAATTCCGCGTCAAGTGGGACGGTCGTTATGTGGCCGGCGTCAGCAAGGTCAGCGCGCTCAAACGCACCACCGATCCGGTGGAGCATCGCGAGGGCGGCGATCCGAGCACGGTGCGCAAATCGCCGGGACAGACCAAGTACGATCCTGTTACGCTCGAACGTGGGGTCACACACGACACCGAGTTCGAGAAATGGGCGAACAAAGTGTGGAACTTCGGCTCTGGCCTGGGCGCCGAAGTTTCGCTCAAGGATTTTCGCAAGGACATCATCATCGAGGTCTATAACGAGGCGGGCCAGCTTGCCATTTCCTACAAAGTCTACCGCTGCTGGGTCTCCGAATTCACTGCCTTGCCCGAACTCGACGCCAGCGCCAATGCCGTCGCCATCCAATCGATCGTGTTGCAGAACGAAGGGTGGGAGCGCGACTACGACGTCACCGAGCCGAGCGAGCCGTCATTTGTGGAGCCGGCGTAGACTGTCGAACACGATGATGCGACCATTGTCTGCTGTTGAATTGCTGGCGGTCTGGGAGGAAAACTGGCGCCAGCCGCCGCTCTGGCAAGGGCTGGCTTTGTTGGCCGCGGCCTGTCCAGACGAGTCTGGTGCAACGCTGATGGAAATGCCGGTTGGCCGCTTCAATCAACGGCTGCTGACCTTATATGGATGGTGTTTCGGCCCATCGTTCACCGCCGTAACCACCTGCGCGGCCTGCAGTGAGCTGGTCGAAGTGACGTTGGATGCACCCAGCCTGTGTGCGCAGGGCGTCGAGCAGCCGGCGTCATGGTTGGAGCTAGACTGCAACGATGGCGCCGTCCGCTTTCGGTTGCCCACGCTGGGCGATCTGATCGCCGCCGGTGAGGCAGCCACGGTGCTCGAAGCCAGCCGCATGATCATGGAGCGCTGTCTGGAGAACCCAGCCGACGCACTGGCGTCCGAAACGCTTGCTGCTGTGACCACGGCAATGGAGAACGCCGATCCACTGGCGCTGATTGAGCTGAGCGGCGCGTGTCCCCGCTGTGGGCAGCGATGGTCAGCTTTTCTCGACGCAGCCTCGTTCGTCTGGCGCGAGGTGCAGACCTGGGCGCAGCGCACCTTGCAGGAGATTCACCTGCTGGCGCGTGCGTACGGCTGGCGCGAGGCGGAGATTCTGGAACTCTCACCGACGCGTCGACAGGCTTATTTGCAAATGATCTATGGGTAGGCAATGGAATCTGTCATGTCTGATTTCCTGACTCGACTTATCACTGCAACGTACACCCCCGCGGTCTCCATGCGACCGCGGCCTGTCGCGCACTATGAACCAATGGCGGCGCCGCTGCCGATCTGGGCGCCCGGGGTCGAACCTTCGTCCGCCGTCGCGCACGATGGGATCGCTGCACAGGCGCCGGCGGCTGTAAAAACACTCAATGCACAAGGTGCTCCGGCAGAACACTCGAACCTGTCCACTGAGAAGGCAGGCGAGCAGTTGCGTGCAACGGCCGTTGCTCTGCCCAGACAAACAGCTGCGCTGCCCCAGGATGCGACAACGGGCCGCGGCGTTTCATTGGCAACTCGCGCGGAGGCGGGACGGAGCACACAGCAGGGTGTTGCCGGGCATGAATCCATCGCAGCACGCAGCCAGGAAACAGCAGCGGATCGGCGCCTTGCCGAAGCGCACGCGCCACAGCCGTCGCAGGCGCTGCGTCCACCGATCGGGGTTGCAGAGCCCGCAACGATCGCACCAGCGCCGACTGCTCCATCTCTAGCCAGCGCCAGGCGCGAACTGGAGCCTATTCGTCCATCTGCCGTGGTGACAACCCATCCCGCGGCTGCGACCACGCTCGAATCGAACAGGCTCCACGAGACAGTTGTCGGCGCAACACCTCCTGTTTCACTTGCCGCGCAGCGCCGGGCAACAGCATTGGCCCCTGCAATATCTAGTGACGAGCGCGTCCCGCCAGGCGACCGCCACGGCCGTGTGCAGCCAGCTTTGCCTTCGGCGCATCAGCTTCTCGCCGCACAGCACATAGAGAGTGCGGCGCCGATGAGAGATGCGGTCAGCGCGACGCCGCCACCGCCGGTCATACGCGTCACAATCGGTCGCATCGTGGTCAAGGCGGAGAGCGCGACGTCTATCAAAGATGCGCCGGCGCGCCCCACCCAGCCAGGTCGCCCCGCGCTTTCGCTCGATCAATATTTGAAGGCGCGCAGTGGAGGGGACGCATGAGCAATCATCTTGCCATCGCCACAGTCACCACCAGTCTTGTGCGCTATCTTCAGGCTGCGGTTGGCGCCGATGTGGGCAACGCTGTCGTCACCGCTGTGCGACCCGACGGCCCCAACAGCGGCGTGCCAGAGGTGGGCGTCAACATTTTTCTCTACCAGGCAACGCCCAACGTCGCCTGGCGCAACCATGATCTGCCCACGCGCCGCCCCGATGGCAGCCTCAACCAGCGCCCACAGATCGCACTCGATCTGCACTATCTGCTGACCTTTTACGGCGACGAGACGCTGCTGGAGCCGCAGCGCATTCTGGGCAGCGCTGTGCGCGCCCTGCACACCCGACCTATGCTCACGCGACAGGAGATTCGCAGCGCCGTCGCCGCCACCGCTTTTCTGGCCGGCTCCGATCTGGCCGATGAGATCGAGACAGTTAAGTTCACGCCGCAGCCGCTTTCGCTGGAGGAACTGTCGAAGCTCTGGTCGGTGCTCTTTCAGACGACTTATACGCTCTCGATCGCCTATGACGCTTCAGTCGTGTTGATTTCGGCGGACAGCCAGCCATCGATGGCGCAGCCGGTGCTCACGCCTGCAATCCAGGTCTTTGCCGGGGTGACGCCGCCATCGCCCGCCGCACCGAATACGCTGGCCGGTCTCCAGCTCTGGCTGCGCGGCGACGCCGACATCACCTACGACAGCGCGGGCACGATCAGCCAGTGGAGCGACCAAAGCGGCGGCGCCAACCATGCTGTGCAGCCGGCGGCAGCGCGGCGACCGCGGCTCGTGCGCGGGGCCATAGCTGGCAAACCCGCAGTGCGCTTCGACGGCGTCGATGATTATCTCGCCATCGAGCAACTCAACTATGCGGCGGCAGGCGCCATCGACGGGCTAACGCTCTTTGCCTTGATGCGCACCACCGCAGCGCAGGCGCAGAGCCTCATCAGCTTCGACCGCAGCGCCTATTGGTCGTTGGATCTGACCGGCGGTGGGAACGCTGGCCGCGCCCGCTGGAGCACTCAGCCGCAGGCTGGCGCAACCCACGATCTGGACTCGCCAGGCTCCTTTGCCGATGGGCGTTGGCGACTCCTCTGTGCACGATTTACGGCCGGCGCAACCGCCACCAAACAACTCTTCGTCGACGGCATCCTGGTCGCCGAAGCCAACGCGCATCCCGGTCAGAATGTGGGCAGTGGCGCAACGCGCTTCGGGTTCGTGGGCGCACCGTCGCAGGCGACGACTTTCAACGGCGCCATCGGCGCCGACCTTTTCCGCGGCGAGCTTGCCGAGATCGTGCTCTACGATCGCGCGTTGACCGACGGCGAACGCAACCGGGTGGAGCAATATTTTGTCGAAAAATATGGATGAGCAATGTCTGGAATGTCAGGTGTAATCGACCGCATTGCCACGATTGAACCGTGGTATGCCGCTAACCAACAATACCTGATGGACGCCCTGGCGCATGTTCTGGCGCACGTGCGACGCTGCGCTGGCGAGACAGTGCACACACCCGCCGAGATGTGGACGCATGCGCGAGAAGGTGAATTTGCGCTCAACCGCGTCGTCGACGCCTTCAACCTTTCGTCTTTTGAGGTCGGCATCCTGCTGTTGTGTGCAGGGATGGAGCTGGACGGCGCAGTGGCCGAGCTGTGCGCCCGCGCCCAAAACGACTCCGCGCGCCCCTATCCAACCTTTGCACTGGCGTTGGCGGCGCTGCCCGACGCTCACTGGAGCGCGCTGTCGCCCGGTGCAGCGTTGCGCTATTGGCGGCTGATCGAAGTCGGCAGCGGGTCGTCACTGGTCACCAGCCCGCTGCGCATCGACGAGCGCGTGTTGCACTTTCTGGCCGGCGTGCAGTATCTCGACGAACACCTGGCCGGATATGTCGCACAAGAGCCGCCGGCCGATGATCTGCTGCCGTCGCAGGTGGCGCTGGCCTCTGCGATCACTGAGGTATTGGCGCAGGCGGCGCAGCGGCGGAGCGAGTTGCCCGTTGTGCAGCTTGTCGGCGGCGACAGCCACACCAGACGTTCAATCGTCGCCTCTGTGTGCGACCGATTGGGCGTGACGCCGTATCGGATGCCGACGGCGGCGTTTCCTTCCGCGCCCCATGATCTCGACGCGTTGATGCGACTCTGGCAGCGCGAGGCAGTGTTGAGTGGGGCCGCGCTGGTGTTGGATGACGACGCGCACGAACCACAGGACGCAGCACATTGGTCGGCGGTGGTGCGCTTTGCCGAACGCGTGGGCGGCGCACTCTTTCTGTGCACCAAAGAGCGGCGACAACTGGCGCGTCGCGTCGTCGTCAGCTTCGACGTCGAGAAGCCGGCGGCGCATGAACAACATGCTCTTTGGGAGCAGATGCTGGGACAGGCTGCACCGCTGCTCAACGGCCATCTCGACCGCGTCGTCGCCCAGTTTAACCTGAACGCGCCGTCGATTCGGGCGATCTGCGCCAGCGTCGCGCCAGCGGCGCACGATGCGCGCTATACGCCGCAACAGGCGCGCACGTTGGGGCGAACGCTCTGGAACGCCTGTCGCACCCAGGCGCGCCCACGCCTCGACGACCTGGCGCAGCGCATCCGCGCAATTGCGACGTGGGACGATCTCGTGCTGCCGGACGCTCAGATCACAATGTTGCGCACGATAGCTTTGCAATCGCGTCAGCGCGCCACTGTCTACGGGCGCTGGGGGTTCGCCGAACGCTCGAACCGTGGGCTTGGGATCAGCGCGCTCTTTTCGGGCGCCAGCGGCGTCGGCAAGACGATGGCTGCCGAAGTGCTTGCCAATGAACTCGACCTCGACCTCTACAAGATTGATCTTAGTCAGGTTGTCAGCAAATACATCGGCGAAACTGAGAAGAATCTGCGCCGCGTCTTCGACGCCGCCGAAGAGGGCGGCGCAATCCTGCTCTTCGACGAGGCGGACGCTATCTTTGGCAAACGCAGCGAAGTCAAGGACAGCCATGACCGCTACGCCAACATCGAAGTGAGCTATCTGCTCCAACGCATGGAGGCGTACAGCGGGCTGGCGATCCTGACGACGAACATGAAGAGCGCGCTGGACGCGGCTTTTCTGCGCCGCATCCGGTTTGTCGTGCATTTCCCCTTCCCCGACGCGACTCAGCGCGCTGCGATCTGGCGGCGCATCTTTCCGCAGGAGACGCCCACACAGGACTTGCAGCCAGAAAAGCTGGCGCAGCTCAACGTGGCGGGCGGCGTCATCCGCAACATTGCGCTGGCTGCGGCGTTTCTGGCCGCCGAGGACGCGTCGCCGGTGACGATGCGCCACATCTTGCAGGCAGCGCACGGCGAATACATCAAGATCGAGAAGACGCTGACCCATGAGGAGGTGCGCGGATGGATGTAAAGCCGGCGCAGATTGAGTTTGCGATCGACGAACTGGTCATCGATGAACGCGCTGCTGAGAAATTATCGCCGCGCGACCTGAACGCCTTGCGCGTCGAAGTCGAGCGCGAGCTTGTCCGGCTGCTTGGTGCAGAAACCCTGCCGTCGCAGCTTCAACGCGACGGACGAATCGAAGAGGTGGACGGCGGGCGACTCGCTCGCCACAGCGCCAATCGCGCCGTTGCCGCCGACCAATTGGGCGTTCAAATCGCCCAATCTGTTTACAGGAGTCTGGGATGATGAGTGAAGGTGCGCAACGTCAGAGCGCCAGAGCGCCGGTTGCAGCGCGTCCTGCCTCCGGTCGCGTGCTGCAACGCAAATGTGCGTGCGGTCGCGACGCCGGTCCTTCGGGCGAATGTGCGGAGTGTCGGCGCAAACGATTACAACGCAAAGGCGCCGAAACTGGCGCCGCCGCCAATACCATACTGGGCGTGTCGCCGGCCGTGCAGCACGTCTTGAGTGCGCCAGGTCGCTCGCTCGACGGCGCGCTGCGCGTCGAGATGGAGCGCTCCTTTCGCCATGACTTCAGCCGTGTACGCGTGCACACAGGGCCGGAGGCGACGGCCTCGGCGCGTGCGGTCAACGCCCTTGCCTACACCGTCGGCGAACACATCGTTATTGCCGACGGCCACACTGCGGTGGGCACGCGCGCCGGACGCCGTCTGCTGGCGCACGAGCTGGCGCACGTGGTGCAGCAACACGACGCTCGCTTCTCATCCAACGAGCTAATGCTGGCCGGCGATCGCTACGAGCGCGAAGCCGACGCAGCAGCGCAGGCTGTCGTGGACGGCAGGCAGGCGACGATTCGACAGCGTAGCCCACAGGCGATGATCGCCCGCTTTGTAGAATCGCGCACGACGACCGAGGCGGACGGCTCGACGGTGGAAGTCGAGCGCGTTTTGACGCCGGGGCGCTGTCGTCTGGTTCCCGAAACGCGCACCGAGACCAGTGGCGGTGTTACGGGGCAGCAGGCGTTTCTTGAGATCAACGCCTGCCGTGGGCGGGTGAGCGGCGGCGTGCGCGGCGAGATCAACTACGGCGACGCCATCAACGATGCCGCCGCGGCCGCCGCACGTCTCTTGACCAATCTTGGTTCGGGGCAGCCTCCTGACCAGGCAGTGCGCAGTTTCGAGAACGACCTCCGCCAGTTGACGCCCAATGCCCGGCTCCGCTTCAACCTGGGCGCACCTGGCTTTCGCGCCAATCTGGAAGGCACAGGGCAGGCCAGTGTCGCAGGTGGCGCCAGCGGGCGTGGGCAGTTGCGCCTGGAATTCGACGTTGGCCCGGTGACAATCGGCGCACAGGGCACAGTCCAGGGTGGCACGCGGGAACAGCCAAGTGGGACGGTCACCGTCACTGTCGAGCCACGACAGCGCCAGAGTACGGCACAATGCTTCGTGTGTGCGTGCAGTCCACCGCGCATCGAATTTCGCTGCACACGGCGCACGCCGCGCACACCCACTCCGCCGCCGACGCGACCACAGCCGGTGATCGTGCCGCTCTTCTTCGAGTACGCCGATGTAACGCCGCGACCGGGTTGGGAGCGCCGCTATCAAGAGATGCTGCAACTGGCGGTGACGCGGATTCGCTCCGGCTATAGAATCGCCCGCATCGAGGGCTTTACGTCGCCGGAAGGCCCGACGCAGCCGCGGCCGGGCGGGCGCTTCGAGGGCAATATTCGGCTGGCTGAGCGTCGCGCCGAGCAAGCGCAGTCCGATCTACGGCAGGCGCTGCGCGCCGACCTTGGCAACCTGCTTATCATGCGCGGCGGCGAACATATACGCGCCGCCTTGAACGCGACCTATCCGGCTGTCGGCCGCGGCGAGTTGTTCGGCGCCACCGCCTCCGGGTCCGAAGTGGCGAATCGTCAACTCTTCTCGCACTTGCAAAGCACGCTTGCTGCGCCGCAGCCTGGTCAACCCGATCCGCTCGCCGAAGCGCACGTGACGGGCGAGCGCATCCCAGAGAACGTGCGCGCCGAGACCGAAGCGCAGGTCGCCGAGTTTCGCACGGGTCAGCGTGGGGCGCAACAACTCACCCAGGCGCAAAGGCTGGAAGCGATCTATCAACCGCTGCGCCGTGCGCTGATCCATCTCGACCCGCCGCCTCCCCCGCCGCCGGACATCCGGCTGTCGCCGGAAATCATACGCGAGATCGTGGGCGAGCCAATCGAGTGCACAGACGCCCACCGTCGGCTTTTCGCCGGCGCAGCGCTCCCGCCAGGCGAACTATTTACAGGGGAGTGCAGTGAACCCGGTCAGCGACCGGATCGTGCAAGATGATGGAGGGGCAGAACCATTGAGGATAATCCACGAATCGAAGCTACATACGCGGGCGCGGGCGTCGTCAGCCGTCCATCGTGTATTGCGGGCGCCGTCTCGTCCGTTGGATGAAGGTGCACGCCATTGGATGAGGGCACAGTGGATGGGAGCACAGTCGGGGGGGCGCCTCGATCAGGTGCGAATTCACGCTGATGCACAGGCTGCAGCCGCAGCGCAGGCAGTCGATGCGCGCGCCTATACGGTGGGGCGGCGCATTGTTTTTGGCGCCGGTCAGTACGCGCCCCAGTCGGCGTCGGGGCGTGCACTGCTTGCCCACGAACTGGCGCATGTCGCGCAGCAACGGAACGTCAATGACGAAAATCTCCCTCCGCACGCTGCGCTGTCGATTTCACAGCCTGGCGACGCCGCCGAAGTGGAGGCGGACCGCATTGCCAGCGGTGCGCTGCCAGTCAGTCAAGCCACACCGATCGACGCCCAGATTGCGCGGGCGCCAGCCAGCAGCGCCGCGCCGCCCGCCTGCACTGGGCTGGATCGCTCAGGGATTGAATTGTCCGTGCAAATGGCGGTTGCTGCGACCAGCCTCACACCGGACAGCGCACTTCGGTGGCTCTACCGCTCGCTCAAATGGATGCGCACCTGTTTTGCACCGTTCACTGAAAAGGATTTCCAGGCGCTGGTCCCGGTGACCAAATTCTACCCAGACGACCGGCGCAAAGAGATCGCCAAAAACTACAGCGCCACGATCGCCGCCGACGATCGCAAGCTGGCGTGGCGCGAAAGCCAGAAGCCCTTCGCCGGTTATACGGTGAGCGGTTACGATCCGTCGTCACGCTTCACCAAACCTGAACAGATGGCGCAGGCAGGCTATTCCCCAGCTGCGGCGCATCAAGACACCGAGACGCAGGGCTTTCGCCCCTCCGAAGCGTCGGCGCGTTCAGAAGAACTCAAAGAGATGCGGGCGACCAGCCGAACGGCGCAAAAACCTTTCAGCCAGGCGGACGTGCTGGTTTTCTCAGGTCATCAATATGCCCAGTACAAAGCGCCGGGGGTGTGGACAGATGACAACACCAGTGATCCCGCGGTCTTCGACACTCGCACGCTCAAGCCGCCGCTCAACAATGTCAAACTCATCGTGAGCACGAGCTGCGCCACGATCTGCAAGGAGCCGGCGGCGATCTGGAAGAGTCTCTTTCCCAAAGCGGTCTTTCTTGGCTATCGAAAATCGGCGCCGCTCAATGGCGCCGTCATGGCGAGCAATTTTGTCAGCCGGTTGCCCAAGGACATGCTCTTCGAGAGCGGCGGGCAGAGTGCAGCGGTTTCGGCGTGGAAGGGAGCAATCAAGGCCGTGCATCCCGATGACGCCACGCGCGAACCAGGCTGGATGGATGTCGCCGGCAATACAGTCGAGTATTGGACAGGCAAGACCTTCAAGAGCGTAGCCGCAGATTCGGAGGACAACAAATGCAAAGAAAAAGGCGACCAGTCGGCCAGCGTGCCCGATCCAGGCGATTGGCGGACGCCATGAACAGTCATAAAGCGATCACAGGATTGAGGAGCAGACACCTATGAGCGAATTTCCCGGCGCCCCGCGCAAAGCCAAAGGCGCGTTGATCGGTCTCGATCCGCTCAACCCGCTGGCGAGCGTGATTGTCTTTCAATACAACCCGGCGTCGCTGCGCCGCGAATTGCAGGCGCGCATGGGGCGCGCCGCAGGCGACGCCGCCGAGATCACGCGGCTGGAGGGTGCGCCGCAGGAGACGATCGCGCTGCAGGCGGAGTTCGACGCCACCGACGGGCTGGAGACCGCCGACGGCATCGCCACGAGCATGGGGGTGTACCCGCAGTTGTCGGCGCTGGAGATGCTGATCTATCCGAAGAGCATCTATGTGATCGCGCAGACGGTGCTCTCGGCGCTTGGCACGCTGGAGATCGCCGCGCCGCAGGCGCCGCTGACGCTCTTTGTGTGGGGCGTCAAGCGCGTGCTGCCCGTGCAACTCAGCGGCTTCAGCATTGAGGAAGAAGCCTACGACGTGAACCTGAACCCGATCCGCGCCTCCGTGACGCTTAATCTGCGCGTACTCAGCTATTCGGACCTGCGCATGACCAACCCGGCTTACTATCTTTTCCTGGCGCATCAGGTCGTCAAGGAGACGATGGCGGTGATCGGCAGCGTCAACAACGTGGCGAGCGTGGTCGGGGGGAACGTGCGGTTGTGAGGAGGGGAGGAACGAGACATGTTCGACTACACCAGTCGCTACGCCAATCTTGAAACGGCCACGCTGACGACCGCTGACGGTCGCATCGTGACTTACGTACGCCGGCGCTTCTTGCCGCCGCTCGACACGCAGCAGATCGTCGCCGAAGTGACGGTCAGCGATCCCGACCGCCTCGACCTGATCACCGCGCGCACGATCGGCGCGGCGGAGCAGTTCTGGCGCATCGGCGACGCCAACGTGGCCCTGAATCCGTTCGACCTGACGGCGACGCCAGGAGATCGAGTGCGGATTCCGGCGCCGAGTATTTGAGGAGACTGGAGAGTAGAGATTGGAGAGTAGAGATTGGAGATTGTGCGATTGAGAGATTGTGCGATTGAGAGATTGGGGGATGGGGCCGAGACGCAGCGCTCTGACGACTAATCTCCAATCTCCAATCTCCAATCTCCTATTCGCATACAACTATGATCAACTTTCTTGGCGTCCAACTCACATTACTGATCGGCCCTACGGTGGCTGTCCCTGCGCCGCCGCTGCTCACCGAGGCGCTGCACAGCGTCGAGGTCACACACAGCGACGAGGGGCGGTCGGGCTTTCAGCTTGTCTTTCAGGCAGGGCGCGATGCACTGACCGGGCTGATCGACTATCCGTTGCTCAGCCTGCCGCTGCTGCGACCGTTCAACCGCGTCGTGCTGATCGTCACTTTTCAGGGCATCCCGTCGGTGTTGATGGACGGCGTCATCACGCACCAGCAGTTGAATCCAGGCAGCGAGCCAGGCACAGGGCAACTGACCGTGACGGGCGAGGATGTCAGCGTCATGATGGATTTGGAGGAGAAATCGGTGGAGCATCCGGCGCAGGACGAGACGATCATTGCCCTGAAGATCATCGCTTCTTACGCACAATACGGGCTGATCCCGTTGGTGATTCCGCCCGTCGTGATCGACCCGCCGATCCCGATCGAACGCACGCCGGTGCAACAGGGCACCGACCTGGAGTATCTCCAGCAGATGGCGGCGCGGCACGGCTACGTCTTCTACGTGTCGCCGGGTCCGGCGCCATTGACCAACGTTGCTTACTGGGGGCCGCCCAAACGCTTCGACCTGCCGCAGTCAGCGCTGTCGACCAATTTAGGCCCGGCGACCAACGTGGAGTCGATCAACTTCCAATACAGCGCGTTGGAGCCGACGCTGGTCAGCGGGCAGGTGCAGGATCGGCTGACCGGCCAGACGCTACCCGTTCAGACCTTCGCCAGCACGCGGCTGCCCTTGTCGATGCAACCGGCGTGGTTAGTGCAGCAGCCGAACGTGCGCAAACGCGCATTCCGCGACAGCGGCGTCAACGTCATACAGGCGTTTGGTCGCGCGCAGGCCATGACCGACGCTTCGGTGGATCGCGTGCTCACCGCGATGGGCGAACTGAACGCCCTGCGTTACGGCGGCGTCCTCAAAGCGCGCGGCATCGTCGGCGTGCGCGGAGCCGGCTTCAGCTACAGCGGCTTCTACTACGTCAAGCGCGTCACGCACAAACTGAGTCGCGGCGAGTACAAACAGCAATTCACGCTGATCAGGGATGGACAGGGGTCGTTGACGCCGGTGGCGCCGCCGTAGGTGGGCGCCGGGTTGCTTTGTTAATTTTCATCTAGCCGCATGTCCTCGACGGAGTGAAAGGTAACTCAGCAAGTAGGAGGTAGGAAAAGGTATGCGCACACGATGGATTCTTACGACAATCAGTTTGACTCTTATCTGGCTGTTGATGGCAGCGACCGTGATCACATTTGCACAAGAGGCGACGCCTGCTGCGCAGGAAAGTGAACTTGCGACCGGCATCCCCAGCGCCTGGATCACGCCCCTGGAAATCGACTTCGGGCCGGTCGGGGTTGGATTCTCCAGTGCAGTGCACACCGTCACGATCCGCAACACAGGGACTACAACCTTGACGAACTTCGCTGGTGGCGCCCCCTTTGACCCGCAGTTCAATGCGTCTCAGAATTGCGCGGGCGGCGTGGCGCCTGGCGCCAGTTGCAGCTATTTCTTCCGCTTCTCACCGATGGCGGTGGGTGTTTTCACGACAACCTCAAATTCATCGACCAACGCAGGCAACTTTGTCATTGCTCTGCGTGGGCAAGGTGTGGGCGCTGGTCTACATGTGACGCCGCTTTCATTGGATTTTGGCCGCGTCCTCAGCGGTGCAACCAGTGCAACGCAGGCGGCCACGATTCGCAACACTGGCGCAACGACGCTCACGAACTTTGCCGGTGGCGCCCCCTTCGACCAGCAGTTCAACGCCTCTCAGAACTGCGCGGGCGGCGTGGCGCCCGGTGGCAGTTGCCAATATTTCTTCAGTTTCAGTCCCAAACAGATCGGCGTATTTTCAACAACCTCCAATTCTTCCACCAATGCAGGTAGTTTCCAGATTGCGTTGCAGGGAGAGGGAACACTGTTATTTGCACCCCTATTTAATGACAAATGGGTTACACCACTCGAACTCGACTTCGGACCGGTGGGCGTCGGCTTCACCAGCCCGGCGCAGACGGTCTATATCACCAACACCGGGATGTCGCTGCTGACCAGTTTCGCAGGCGGTGCGCCCTTTGATCCGCAGTTCAAAGCCTTTCAGAACTGCGCGGGCGGCGTGGCGCCTGGCGCCGGGTGTCAGTACACTTTCTATTTTGCACCGAACTCAGCCGGCGTCTTTACGACAACCTCAAACTCGTCGACAAACGCCGGTCCATTCGTCATCACCCTGCGCGGTCAAGGCGTCGGCGCCAGTCATTCGGTTTCACCGCTCTCGCTGGATTTTGGCTATGTGCCGGTCGGCAATGTCAGCCCTGCGCAGGTGGTGACGATCACCAACACCAGCCCGACGACACTGACCAATTTCGCTGGCGGCGCGCCGTTCGATACGCAGTTCAATGCAACCCAAAATTGCGCCGGCGGTGTGCCTCCTGGCGATAGTTGTCGGTACACCTTCACTTTCCAACCAAATGCGTTGGGTCGCTTTACGACGATTTCCGGCTCTAACACCAATGGCGGCCCGATTGTCATCCAATTGGCTGGCGGGGTGGCGCCGCCAACGCTAGATATGACCTTCGAGCCGCCCCTCGCCGTGGTGGGCGAGAACGTCACGTTGCGCTACTTGTTGACGAACACCAATCAATCCATGGCGGCGACCGGTGTGGCGTTCAACAACACGCTTCCCGCCGGAGTGAAAGTGGCCTCGCCAGCTAACGCAGCCGCTTCACCGGAGTGCAACGCCCCTACACTTACTGCTGCACCGGGGAGCGGAAGCGTTGCCATGACCGATGCAGCCATCGTTGCTGGTGAAACCTGTGTGGTCACTGTGGAGGTCTATGCCGAATCCGCTGGCAATTTTCTTAATGCGGCGGCCGCTAGTTCAGTCAACGGCGGCGCCAGCAACGCCGCAACGGCGACGTTGACCGCACAACACGTGTTGAATCTGCCTTTGATTGTGCGGTGAAAGATGTGAGATTGGAGACTAGAGATTGGGTGATGGCGAGATTGTGAGATTTTCGGGTGGGGACGAATGCAAACAGGCGTCAATCTCCAATCTCTAAACCCCTCCTGAAAGGACTTTGTAATGCGACAGTTTTTCGGCAAGTATCGGGGCAAGGTGGAAAACAACATCGACCCGCTGCAACTGGGGCGCGTGCAGGTGAGTGTGCCCGCTGTGCTCGGCGAAGGCACGTTAAGCTGGGCGATGCCCTGCGCGCCCTTTGCCGGGAGCGGCGTTGGCTTCTTTGCTGTGCCGCCGAACGGCGCCAACGTCTGGGTCGAGTTCGAGGCGGGCGACCCCGATTACCCGATCTATTCGGGCGGCTTTTGGGGCGTGGGTGAGACGCCAGTGTTGCCGGCTCTGCCTTTCACCAAAGCCATCGTCACCGACGCGCTCACGCTCAAGCTCGACGACACGCCCGGCATCGGTGGCTTTACGCTGGAAGTGAACCCGCCCGCCGTCGCCGTGCCGGTCAAGCTGGTCTGCAACAGCAGCGGAATGGAGCTGACGTGCGGCGCAGCCAGCGTCAAGCTCACCCCTGCGAGTGTGTCGATCAACAACGGCGCGCTGGAGGTGATCTGATGCCCGGCTTCATTCTGCACGTCGGCGCTACGATTCTCTGTGCGCATGGCGGCCAGGCGCAGCCAACCGCACCCAACCCGCGCGTGCTCGTCGGCGGCCAGCCGGTGGTGACGCTCAGCGCGCCGCACACGATTGCAGGCTGCCCTTTCACAACGCCGGGCGGCCCGATGCCCTGCGTCACCGCACAGTGGATCGTGGGCGCCATGCGCGTCTTTGTTGGCGGCGTCCCGGTGCTCCTGCAGGATAGCCAGGCGACCTGCATCCCCAACGGCACGCCGGTCAATATCATCGTGACCCAGGTGCGGGTCAGGGGGACGTGATGAACATAGCTTATCCCTACGCCATCGACGGCAGCGGGCGCACGGCGCAGCCCGACGACGACGAACATATCCGCCAGATGATCGAGCAGTTGCTCTTCACCGCACCCGGCGAGCGCGTCAACCGCCCGACCTTTGGCACGGGGCTGCGCCAGTTGCTCTTTGCGCCCAACAGCCCGGAGCTGGCGACGGCCACCGAGTTCATGGTGCAGGGCGCGCTGCAGGAGTTTCTGGGCGAACTGATCCGCGTCGAGGCGGTCGATGTTGTGTCCGAAGAGGCGACGCTGCGCGTGACGGTGCAGTACATCGTCCAGCGCACGCAGCAGCGCCAGGTTGTGGAGATCGTGAGCTAAGTCCATGAGCATCCAATTTCGCTGCGCCAATCCACGCCGCGCCCAGGTGTTGAGCACGGCGCCGATCGCCATCAACGGCATCGACTTTCTAGAAGTGATCGACCACGACGCACCCAGCGGCGCGCCGCCACAGCGCACCTTGCTCGTACACATGATCAAGGACGCACCTTTTGGACTGAGCGCGGCTAACGTGCGCATCGAGGGGGGCGTGCGCGTCACTGGCGTGCAGGTCATGTGGGTGGTGCGCGCCGCCGACGCCAGCCCCGCCGATGTCGCCGCCGGACGCATGACCGCCGCCGAGCGCGCCTTTTACAACGCCCTGCCCGCCGCCGACCGCATCCTCGTCGTGCGCACCGACCAGGACGGCGACTTCTCCACCTACACGCTGCGTCTGGTGCGCTCCACCACCGACGCGCAGCCGCCGGTTGGTTTCGACGCCCTCCTCAGCACGGTCGAATTTTCGTTCAAGGTCGAGTGTCCGAGCGAGTTCGACTGCGCCCCCAACGCGAGCTGCCCACCCGACCTGATGCCCGCGCCGGTGATCGACTACCTGGCGCGCGATTACGCCAGCCTGCGTCGCCTGCTGCTGGATCGGCTGGCTGTTGTGGCGCCGGCGTGGCGCGAACGCAACCCGGCGGACCTGGGCGTCGCCATCGTCGAAGGGCTGGCGTACATCGGCGATTACCTGAGCTACTATCAGGACGCCGTCGCCACCGAAGCTTATCTCGACACGGCGCGGCGTCGCGTTTCGGTGCGCCGCCACGCCCGCCTGCTCGATTACCCGATGCACGATGGGCGCAACGCGCGCACGTGGGTGCAGGTGCGTGTAAACGTTGCCTCGCTCGTGCTGGATACACACACGCCGTTGCTGACGCGCGTCAACGGGCTGCCGCCTGTGCTGCGTCCCAACTCGACGGAGCTGATGCAGGCGCACAGGGCTCGTCCCGTCGTCTTCGAGACGATGCACGCCGCACGACTCTTCCAGGCGCACAACGAGCTGCGTTTCTACACCTGGGGCGACGAGGGCTGCTGTCTGCCTGCCGGCGCCACCGCCGCCACGCTGACCGGCGATCTCACTGCCACGCTCAAAGCTGGCGACGTGCTCGTCTTCATCGAGCAGCGCAGCCCGATCACCGGCTATCGCGCCGACGCCGACCTGACGCGGCGACACGCCGTGCGTCTGACGCGCGTCACCGCCAACAGCGACCCGCTCGGTGGGCAATTTGCGACGCCGCCCACAGCCAATCCGGTCGCGGTCACCGAGATTTTCTGGATGGAGGGGGACGCACTGCCCTTTGTGCTCGACCTCAGCACGGTGCAGGTTCCTGCCGACGACCTCGACGCCAGCGGCGAGACGCGCCAGCCAGCCAGCATTGCCCTCGGCAATATTATCCTGGCCGACCACGGCGAGACGCTGCCGTCGGAGACGCTGCCACCCGTAGAGAATCCGCGCCGCTATCGACCGGCGCTGGCGCGGGCTGGCGTTGCGTTTGTTGCGCCCTTCGACCCTGCTGCGTCCGCCCACGCCAGCGTGAACGCGCCCTCGCTGGCGACGCTGCCCGCAATCACGCTTGCCAGCGCGTCGGGAACATGGACGCCGGTGCGCGATCTGCTCAACAGCGACCGCTTCCAGACCGAGTTCGTGGCGGAGAGCGACAGCGACGACAAAACCTATCTGCGCTTTGGCGATGGTCGCACCGGACGCACACCGCTGCCGGGCGAGCAGTTCGTGGCAACCTACCGCATCGGCGGCGGGACGGCAGGCAATATCGGCGCCGACGCCCTGGCGCATGTCGTCACCCCGGAGGATGGCATCCTCGGTGTGCGCAATCCATTGCCTGCCGGTGGCGGCGTCGAGCCAGAGTCGTTGCAGGAGGTGCGCGAGTACGCGCCGCAAGCCTTCCGCCGCCAGGAGCGCGCCGTCACCGAAGCCGACTACGCCGAAGTGGCGCAGCGCCATCCCGCTGTGCAGCGCGCGGTCGCCACGCGGCGCTGGACAGGAAGCTGGTGGACGATCTTCCTCACCGTAGATCGCAAAGCCGGGCTGCCAGTCGACGCCGACTTCGAGGCCGAGCTGCGGGCGTTTCTGGAGCGCTATCGCATGGCCGGCTACGATCTCGAAATCGACGGGCCGCGCTACGTGTCGCTCGATCTCGCCTTTCTGGTCTGCGTTGAACCGGGCTACTTCGCCAGCAACGTCAAAGCTGCGCTGCTGGCGCGCTTCAGCAGCCGCGTCTTGCCCGACCGCACGCGCGGCTTCTTTCACGCCGACAATTTCACCTTTGGACAGCCGGTCTATCTCAGCCAGATCGTGGCGACGGCGATGGCGGTTCCTGGCGTGCGCTGGATCGACGCAAGCGCAGGCAAGGGCAAGCCGACCCGCTTCCAGCGTTGGGGCGAACCCGCGCACGGCGAGCTGGCGAAAGGCCAGATCGACCTGGGGCGGCTGGAGATCGCCCGCTGCGATAACGACCCCAGCCGCCCGGAGCATGGCCGGCTGGAATTCATCATGGAGGGTGGCCTGTGAGCGAGACTCAAACGCAATCACCCTGTGGCTGCGACGAACGCACGCCGCCGGAGCCGTCGCACATCAACCCACCTGGGCAGGATACGCTTCACTATCGGCTGGGCGACCACAGCGCGCTGCTGCGCCGTATGATCGCGCGGCTTTCGCAGCAGGAGACGCCCGCCGGCGCGCGCCCACTCGCCGCACTGACCACGCGTGCAGCCGACGATCCTTCCCTTGCTCTGCTCGACGCCGCCGCCACGCTGGGCGATGTGCTCACCTTCTACCAGGAGCGCATCGCCAACGAGGGCTTTCTGCGCACAGCGACGGAGCGGCTTTCGGTGCTGCAACTGGCGCGCGCCATCGGCTATGAACTCAAACCCGGCGTGGCAGCCTCCACCTATCTCGCCTTCACGCTCGATGACAGCGCCGCCGCCCAGGCTGAGGTGACCATCCCGGCGGGAACGCAGGTGCAGAGCATCCCGGTGAAAAAGGGGGAGGCGCCGCAAACCTTCGAGACATCGACCGACTTTGTCGCCCGCCGCGCCTGGAACGCCATCAAGCCGCGCCTTTCTCGCCCGCAGGATTTGAGCAAAGGCGCCAAAACCCTCTACCTGACTGGCATCGACACGCGGCTGCAACAGGGCGACTTTCTGCTCTTCGTTGGCGAGGAGCGGCGCAAGCAGCGCGGCAGCGAACAGTGGGACGTGCGCCGCGTTCTCACCGTGGAGGCGGTTGCCGACAAAGACAACCCACAGGGCGGCTACACCATCGTCACCTGGGAGCCGGGGTTGGGATCAGACGCGCCGCCGGTCAAGCCACCAAAGAACCCAGAAATCTACGTCTTTCGCCAGCGAGCGCGGCGCTTCGGTTTTAACGCACCGGATTGGCGCACGATACCGCTCGATGTCAAGAAAGAGTACGCTGGCAATGTCACATCGATGCCTCCAGAGTGGCCTGGCTTTGAGATCAAGGAGAGCAAGAAAGCGCTGCTCGAACTCGACGCCGCGTATCCTAAGATCGTGCCGGAAAGCTGGATCGCACTGCTCACACCCGGCTACGTCGAACTCTATCGGGTGCTGAAGAACGAAACTGCTGGCGTCGCCAACTTCGGCCTCACCGGACAAGTCACGCGCCTGGAACTCGACACGCCCGAGCACCTGAGTTGGTTCGAGCGCCGCCAGACGCTGGTGTTGACCCAGGCCGAGCAACTCATACCCGCCGAAGAGCCGATCTTCGACGTGGTGACCGGCAAGCAGATCGAGGTCGCCGGGATTGTCACCGATCTGGCGCCGGGCCAACCGCTCATCGTCAGCGGCAAACTCAGCGAGAGCGATCTACTGCCGACCGCCGCCGTCGTCTTTGTCGCACAGGTCATCCCCGGCGCCGGCTTCACGACCATCGTGCTCCAGGAGCAAGGGCTGGGCGCGGCGCAATACATCCGCAGCGAAACGACCCTCTACGCCAACGTCGTCGCCGCCACCCACGGCGAGACGACCACCGAGGCGCTCGGCAGCGGCGACGGCAGCCGACCACACCAGCGCTTCAAGCTCAAGAAGGCGCCGCTCACCTACGTCTCAGCCAAGACGCCCACCGGCGCCGCAACGACGCTGACGGTGCGCGTTAACGGTGTGGCGTGGGCGGAGCGCCCCTCGCTCTACGCTGCGGAGCCAAACGACGCCAACTACGTGGTGCGCATCGCCGACGATGGGACGGCCACGGTGCGCTTTGGCGATGGCAAGCAAGGGGCGCGGCTGCCCACCGGCCAGGAAAATGTCACGGCGACCTATCGCGTCGGCATCGGCCAGGTGGGCGAAGTCGGGGCAGGTGCGTTGTCGCTGCTCAAGACGCGACCGTTGGGCGTGCGCGGGGTCACCAACCCGGTGGCGGCAAGCGGCGCCGAAGACCCTGAGACGCTGGAGAGCGCCCGCACCAACGCACCGCAGACCGTGCTGACGCTGGATCGCATCGTGTCGCTGCAGGATTTCACCGACTTTGCCAACGCCTTTGCAGGCGTCGGCAAGGTGCAAGCCACAGCGATCCGGCAAGGCGAGCGCTTGCTGATCCACCTCACCATCGCCGACGCCAGCGGCGATCCGGTGGCGAGCAGCGATGCCCTTTTCCTCAACTTGCGTGGCGCCATCGACGCTGCGCGCGACCCGGCGGCGGTGGTCGAGCTGGCAAGCTTTACGCCGCTGACCTTCCGGCTGAAGGCGACAGTGCAGTACGACAGCCGTTATCTCGAAGC
Source organism: Chloroflexota bacterium (assembly GCA_016861025.1). Classification (GTDB taxonomy): domain Bacteria; phylum Chloroflexota; class Anaerolineae; order Caldilineales; family Caldilineaceae; genus Caldilinea. Next base: position 27,822 of record BOKO01000016.1, on the reverse strand, counting down.
GGACGTGCGCGCCGCACTGGAAGACGCGTTGCACACCGCCTTTGCGTTCTCCGCACGCGAGTTCGGCCAGCCGGTCACCGCCGCCGAGATCATGGAGGTGATGCACAGCGTGGCGGGCGTGATTGCAGTCGATCTCGACGAGCTTGCCTATAGGGTCGCGCCGTCATCCATCACAACCCGGAAGACGCTGGGGTTGGTTAAAGCGATCCGAGCGCGCAACGTCACCGCAGATGCGCTGCTGCCAGCGCACGCGGCGCGCGTGGTGGATAAGACGATTCAGCCCGCCGAGCTGCTGCTGCTCGACCAGAACGGCATCGACCTGACGCTTGTTAGTATCCCGTAGCAGCGGCTCGCAGCCGCAGGTCTCGGTTGGCAAGATGGCTCTGCTGGGGAGAAGTCCCGGTTGGAAGAGAAGGCAACGCCGCTGCGAGCGGCGTCTACGGTGAAGGGGCGGCGTGGTGTAGCTGCGGCTCGCAGCCGCAGGTCTCGATTGACGAGATGTCTCGGCTGGGGGGAAGCCTCGGTTGGAAGAGAAGCCAACGCCGCTGCGAGCGGCGTCTACGGTGAAGGGTGGCGTCTACAGGGAAGGACGATTATGACTACGGCGACCAGGGAACGACTCTACGAATTGCTGCCGGCGATCTACCGCATCCGCGACGCCGAGGGTGGCGAAGCCCTGCACGCGCTGCTCACGATCATGGGCGACGAACTGGCGCGCATCGAGGATGACATCGCCGGCCTCTACGATGACTGGTTCATCGAGACGTGCGCCGAATGGGTCGTCCCCTACATCGGCGACCTGCTGGGCGTGCGTGGGCTGCATCAGTTGACCGAAGTGGACGGCTTCAGCCAGCGCGCCTATGTCGCCAACACGTTGCGCTACCGCCGGCGCAAGGGCACTGCGCCCGTGCTGGAGCAACTTGCGCGTGACGTGACTGGCTGGCCTGCGCGCGCCGTGGAGTTCTTCGAGCGGCTGGCGATGACGCAGCATCTCAACCACGTGCGGCTGCACAGCCCGGCGACAGCCAGCCTGCGCCAGGCCGTCAACCTGGAACTGACCGGCGGCGCGCTGGAGACGGTGAACCACACGGCGGAGGTGCGCAACATTGTCCCTGGCCGCGGGCGTTACAACATTCCCAACGTCGGGCTGTTTCTGTGGCGGCTGCAACCCTATTTTATCCAGGGCGTCACGCCGCAGCCGGTCGCCGACCCGCCCGATGGCCGCTACCGCTTCAGCCCGCTGGGCAACGACATCCCGCTCTTCAACCGCCCGCGCACGGAGACGGAGATCGTACACCTGGCGGAGGAGCCAGACTTGCCGGGCATGCTGCGCCGTCGTGCGCTTTACGACGATCTTGAAGCGCTGCGGCTGGGAGAGGCCACGCAGAAGCCGGTCGCCAGCGCTTATCTGGACGCCAGCCCGGCGCTGCAGGTGCTCGTCCCCGATGCGCAGGGGAAGCTGACGCCGATCCCCGCCGCCGAGATGCTCGTCTGTCATCTGGAGGAAATCCCCGGCGAAGTCGACTGGCGACGTCCACCCACGACGAAGGAATACGCGGGACAGACGCTGCCGCTCCAGGTCGCCGTCGATCCGCACAACGGGCGCATCGCTTTTCCAACCGGCGTCGTTCCAACCGACCTGGCGGTGAGCTACACCTACGGCTTCCCGGCGGACATTGGCGGCGGCCCGTACACGCGGCTGGAAACGCTGGCGTTCGACGCCGGCGCGGGCATCTTCTCCGCAACGGTCGCACAGCGCAGCGGCGGCGACCACACGCAGCTGGCCGACGCCATCGCGGCATGGGCGGGCGCAACCGAACCCGCCGGCGTGATCACCATCCTCGATAGCGCCACCTACGCTGAAACGCTGTTGATCGCCATGACAGCCGGACGCTCACTCGTCATCCAGGCGGCGGATGGACAGCGACCTTTGCTGCGCTTGCAGGATGCGGGCGGCGCGGCGCAGGCATTGATCGTCACCGGCGCAGACGGCGACCGTACGGCGCTCACGCTCAACGGGCTGTGGATCGAGGGCGGCGTCAGCGTGCAGACGGGCAGCCTGGAGTTGCTGCGCGTGCTGCACTGCACGCTGGTTCCCGGCTGGCGCGTCGATGCAGACGGGATGGCGCTGCTGCCCGCCCAGCCGAGCATCCTGGCGATTGGCCCAAATCCCGATTTCCGGCTGGAGCTGGCGCGCTCGATCTGCGGCGCGCTGCACCTGGCGGCGGACAGCGACGGGCTGACCGCCAGCGATTCGATCATCGACGCCTTTGATTCGGCAAACGTCGCCTACGCTGCGCACAACGGCACGCACGCCGGCCCGCCTGCCACTTTCAGCCGTTGCACTGTTCACGGCGAGGTGCGCGCCCGTCAGTTCGATCTGATCTCCGAAAGCATCATCCTGGGGCGGGCGCTGGCGGAGCGCCGGCAAGTCGGGTGCAGCCGCTTCAGCTTTCTGGGGGAAGGCTCGCGCGCGCCGCGGCGCCACCGCTGTCAGCCTGACCTGGCGCTGGCTGCCTACGCCGATGCACGCGACAAGGAAATCGATGACCTGACCGCCGCCGAGCAGCGCATGGTGACGCTCACTGTCACGCCGACCTTCACGACCATGCGCTTTGGCCGTCCGGCGTACATGCAGTTGAGTGCAAGCTGCCCAGCGGCGATCACTTCGGGCGCCGAAGATGGCGGCGAGATGGGCGCATTTCACCTGGTGCAGCAGGCGCAGCGCCTCGCCAACCTGCGCAACGCGCTGGAGGAATATCTGCGCGTGGGGTTGGAGGCGGGTGTGTTGTTTGGGGATTAGGAGATTGAGAGATTGAGAGATTGAGAGATTGGGAGATTGAGAGATTGAGGGATTGGAGATTGGAGATCATTCGGGAGAGAGACCCTCTCCAGTCACACAATCCCCTAATCGCACAATCACCCAATCTCCAATCTCCAGTCTCCAATCTCTTTTCACATTGAGAAGGAGTGTGTTCTATGCAAGGCGATTTTACCCGGTTGACCTTCGACCGTAGCAAGCATTACAGCGGCGTCCTGAACCAGCAAGGACGGGTGGCGCTGGACGCCGACTGGAACGAACAGGTTGCCATCGAGCAGCACGACGCGCGCACAACGCGGCAGGATGTCATCGGGCTATGCGGCGGGCCGCAGGGCGTGGACGCGGCGGGCGATCCGCTGGCCGGCTTCGAGGTGACGACCGACGGCGCCGCGCTCAGTGTGACCAAAGGGCGCTACTACGTGGACGGCATCCTGGCGCAGAAGGAGGCGACCACCCTCATCACCGCACAGCCGGACTTCCCGGTCGCGTCGCTGGCGCAGGTTGCCGGGTTGGCGCCGAACGCTGCGCTGCCTGCCGGCGCCTATCTCGCCTATCTCGACGTGTGGGAACGCCACATCACCGCGCTGGAGGATACGGCGATTCGCGAAGTGGCGCTGGGCGGCCCGGACACGACCACGCGCACGCAGGTGATGGCGCAGGTCAAGCTGCTGCGCGTGGGCGATGCAGGCGTCGCCTTCGACTGCGCCACACAGAGCGCGGCGTGGGATGCACTCACCGCAGCCAGCAGCGGGATGCTTGCGGCGCGCGCCGAACCGGACGATCCAAGCGAGAGCGCGTGCGTCGTTCCAGCGAAAGCCGGGTTTCGTGGGCTGGAAAACCAGCTCTATCGCGTCGAGGTGCATCGCATCATCTCGGCGACGCGCGTCGGCGTCAAGTGGTCGCGCGAAAACGCCTCGGTCGTTGTGGGCTGGACGGGACAGGACAACCTCGACCCAACGCGACTCACCGTCAGCAGCACAGGGCGCGATGCGGTGCTGGGGCTGGCCGCCAATCAGTGGGTCGAGCTGACCGACGACGCGCATGAAAAGCGCGGCGAATCTGGCCTGCTCGTCAAGATCGTCAAGGTGGAGGGCAACGTCCTGACCATCGATCCGGGTGGGCAGACGATCACCTACAGCAACTTTGCGCCGAACCCGAAGATCAGGCGATGGGACATGCCCGCCGATGAGGGCGAGTTGGAAATCACTCTCGGTGCGGCGGCCTTCACGGAACTGGAACTGGGCGTGCAGATTCGCCTCACGACCGGCGTCTATCGCCCTGGCGACTACTGGCTGATCCCGGCGCGCACCTTTACAGCCGACATCGAATGGCCGCGCACCACCGCCAACCCACCACAGCCGATCCCGCAACCGCCGGTCGGCGTGAAGCATCACTATTGCCGACTGGCGCTCTTCGACTTCGCCAGCGGGACATGGGCGAAGCGCAGCGACTGCCGCACGCTCTTCCCGCCGCTGACGCAGATGCTCGACTTCTACGGCGTGGGCGGCGACGGGCAAGAGGCGCTGCCGGGCGCACAGTTGGGTCAACCGCTGCAGGTGGCGGTGAAAAACGGACAGCAGCCGGTCAACAATGCGCGCGTGCGCTTCCGCCTGGTTCCGCAGACAGCCGCAGGTCAGCTCACCGGGACGAGTGGGACGGCAAATAGCGTGGATGTGACGGCGGGCGTCAACGGCGTTTACTCCTGCACCTGGCAGCTGGGTCCAACAGTGCAGAATCAGCGCGTGGAAGCCTTCCTGGTCGAGATCGACGGCAAACCCTTTGTCGACGCCGCCGGGGAGCCAGAATTGCCGCGCGTCTTCTTCAACGCCAACCTCAGCCGCGCCAGCCAGGTGGCATACACACCGGGAGCGTGCGCAGACCTGGCGCAGGCGCGCACCGTGCAGGAGGCGCTGGACATCCTCTGCGCGCGACCGAGCGGCGGAGGGTGCTGCGTCACCGTCGGCGCAGGCGGCGAATTTCCCGACCTGGTGACGGCGATCAAGGCGCTGCTGGAACGAGGCGAACGCGATCTCTGTCTTTGCCTGCTGCGCGGCGAGCATGAGTTTGTGGGCTTCGACTTCGAGCCTGGACTCGACGAACGCCAACTGCACATCGAGATCAAAGGTTGCGGCGCAGCAACCCGCGTGCTTTGGCGCGAACCGCTGCGGCTGCGCGCAGTCGAGGCGGTGGCGCTGCGCGGGCTGACGATCGAGCTGGCTTTTTTGCCCGACCGCGAGGATGCGGCGCTGCGTTTTGATCGCTGCACCGACGTCACCATCGCCGAGTGCTCGATAGAAGGCGTCGCAGCGCCAGGGCGGATGGAAGGGAACTTCTTCGTCCCTGGCGGCGCGCTCATCGCCGTGACGGACGGCGACAATGTGAGATTGAGCAACAATGCGCTCATCGCTGCGCTGCCAGAGACCTTCCCACCGCTGCGCAACCTGTTCGACAGGGCGGGTGTTAGCGAACTGGCTGAACTCTTTGCACTTGCCGGCGAACGCATCCGGCTAGAGGAATGGCGTGCAATTGCGCTGCGTGCGGCGGGAGCACTGGCGCGCGCCAATCAGGATGAGCGTCAGCGACTGGTAAGACAGATTCAGGAAGTGCTCAACTCACAGGAAATGGCTGCACTTTTTTCCAGCGCCGAAATCATTCAGGTGAGCAAGCTTGTCTTCGCCCTCAATAGCGAGCGCGTCAGTCCGGACACACTGCTGGACATCTTCTATGACCTGAGGCTTTCCGCCACTAAGGCGCGGGCCGGGACTGCGGTGATGCTCAACAAACACCGTGTGCTCAACGAGCGAGAAGTGCAGAATCTAGCCGAGCTCATCGCTACTTTGGATGAAGACGACTTCACTTTGCTAGAGAACAATCGCATCGCTGGCGTCGTCAGTTTGTACGGCATGCCCGCTTCGCTGGAAATGATTGCGCAGACCGCGGGTGAGTTGGTCAAGCTAGACACCCGACCAAACGAACCCGGCGGCTCACGGCTGACGATCGTTAGCGCTTTTTTGGGCGCCCTGCAACTGCGCGGCAATCAGATCGTGCGGCTGGCGATCGGCCAAAATGTGCTGGAGGAGCTGCGTCAACGCGCGTCAGGTGAAGGCACGGTTTCATTCTTCAGCGACGTGTTTGCCCGGCTGCTGCTCGACGGCAACGTGATCGAGGGCGTCGCCAACCTGATATTAGGGCGCCATCTCAACGTGCAAGCCAATGAATTTACGCAAACGGCGGCGCCCGCTGGCCGCGCTGGTCTTGCCACCGGCGCCGCACGTCTGCTCGGCTGGTGTGTGGCGGATTCGGCCACCTATATCGGCAATCAAGGGCCAGGAGAAGCCTCGGTATTGGTGGACATCTCGCGGCTCAGCCAGCGCGTGGCAAACTTACAAATTACGATCAGTTGATCGGATGCAGTTTTGCTGCTATTGGAAGGAGAGCGACGATGCACACTTTTGCCGAGAAACCAAAGGCGCTCCAGCCGGGCTCATTTGCCCGGCTCATGGCGCCTGGCCGGACCCACTTCGGGCAGACTCATGCGATGGGTTCAAGCCTCCATGTGCAGCGCGCTGAAACGAGCACGTTGTCCAGGCATCCAGGTGGGGCAGCCGCTGCGTTCCAGGCGAATTCCGCCGAGCCGATTGCACATGATCTGATCCCTGCAACACATGACTTTGGCATGATGCAAGTTTTCCCGATTCGGGCGCCCGCACAAAGACAGGGCAGAGGCATCGACATTCCCATTTCCGGCGCCCCTGAAGAAGAAGTTGTGGATCAGCCTGTGGGGAGCGGCTCTGCTTCAGGAACCACCGCTCCAGCGGCGCCTCAATCTGATTCATGCGAACAGCCGAGAAGCATGCACAAACTTACTTCTGGCCCCTTTCTCGGCGGGCTGACGATGGACAGCTATTATCCTGATCTGAAAGGTAGGGGATATTACGACCATCCGGGCACAGGCGGCGCATTTGACACTGGCAGCCGTGCAGGTGCGAACATCCAACTCTACGGCGTCATTCCCAGCCCCTGTCTGCCAAGTCAGTTTCATCTGGAGCAGACCATCAAGCGCACCCGCTTCCGCATCAACGGCGTGGTTCATGAGGAAGAAGGAAAAACGTTTGATGACATCGCCAAGAGCGGACGAGATGCTTCGCGCGCGCCATTTCGCCAGGAATTCCTGGGGGGCGGCGATGCGCCGCTCGGCTATATCATCTCGATGGCCGACCCGCCGAGCACCGGCTATAATGCCACCAGCAATATCGAGCACGACCGCGATTTCGTCACCACCCTGGTAGGGCCGAGCGGACGACAGTCGGTCTCCTGGTCGCTGTCAACGCGCATATCAGGGGGAAGCGTCACCCGCAATGTTCTGACCTAGGCGTCTTTTATGTTGAAGGTGCGCTGATGTTTCGGAGGTGATGATGGAACAGGCTGAGCTTGCCCAGAAAGTTGACTCTCTGCTGGATGAGTTGAACCAGATCGATCCTATATCTTATGATCTCGGAACGCCGGAACTTTTCGAAGTCAATGCACTGAATGAGCTTGTAGAGATGGGGCAAGAAATTACACCGCTCCTGATCGAGCGCATCCAGGCGAACGATTCAAGCAAGCGCCTCGCGTATGCGGTGATGGCGCTGAAGCGTCTCGGCGACAGTCGCGCGGTAGGCCCCTTGCGCGAACTGTGTGCACGCTATCGGGCGCTCGATAGGAAAGATGAATGGGATTACGCTCTCATTGGTCAATGCAATTTAGCAATCGAGGCTCTGGAAACAGCAGGGCGGTAGCGTATCTGCGTCAGGCTTTGCGCAGTCCCGGCGGAATTCGCCCTTCATCCTCCACCAGCGCGCAGAGTCGCGCCAGATTCATCGCATCCTCTTCGAGCGTCTCTTCTTTGGGGGTCTCCAACAACATCGCAATGCCGTCCCAGCGCAGGTCGTTGAGGATATGGCGAAAGCCCTGCTCGCCGATCTCACCTTCGCCAATGTGGACGTGGCGGTCAAGGTTGCTGCCTAGCGCTCCTTTACTGTCGTTGAAATGCCAGACTTTGACCGTCTCCAGCCCCAGCCAGCGGTCAACTTCAGCGATGAATGCAGTGTACCCGTCGGCGCTGCGCAGATCGTAACCAGCGGCGTAGGCGTGACAGGTGTCGAGGCAGACGCCCACGCGCGTCTGATCCTCAACCTGGTCGATGATGGCGCGCAGTTGCGCCAGATTGCGGCCAAGCACGCTGCCTTGCCCGGCCATGATCTCGAGACAGGTGACCGTGTCGGTGCAGTCCGGCGTCTCGGCGTGGATGCGGTTGAGCGCCTCGGCGATGCGTGCGATGCCTGCTTCGTCGCCGGCGCCGGTGTGTGCGCCTGGATGCAGCACGACGTGCGGAATTGCGTATGCATGGGCGCGGCGGATTTCGTCTTTGTGCGCCAGTCGGCTCTTTTCCCAGAGTTCGTCTTTAGGGCTTGCCAGGTTGATCAGATAGCTGGCGTGGCTGGCTGCATAGTTGATGCCCAGCGCCGGCATTTGCGTACGCCAGCGCTCAACATCCTCTTCGTTAATGGGCGGGCCAATCCACTGTCGGTTATTTTTGGTGAAAACCTGGACGGCGTTGCTGCGCACCGACGCCGCCCGATCCAGCGCATGGCTGACGCCGCCCGCGATCGACATGTGCGCACCCAACAGCAGAACGCCCACCGATCACCGCCCCACAGGGCGAATGCCCAGGTACACTTGCTGACCGCCGAGCGTGCGCAAAATTTCCTCAGCCGATTTCCACGGCAACAGCTGGTGCAGCTCGTTAGGCGAAAGCGGCGTATTGTTATTGGCAAGAAAGATGCGGAAGCAGGCCGAAGCGATCGGCAGCTTCTCATTGATATAGTCCGGGTCATTGGCGCAGCGCGTGCGCAGACATTCACGCAATGCGTCGGTGCGGTGCACCTCACCCGTCTCCGGATCGACCCAATCGACATCCTCTGTGTTATGGTAGTCGGCAAACCGGGCGCGACACTCATCACAGAGCTGATCGCGCAGATAGAGTCGAAAGCTCTGTCCGCTCTTCTCCCACCACTCGTAGTCGATATGAAATTTGGTGTCGATCTGTGGGCGAAAGCGGTCCAGTCGCTCGGCCAGCGCTCTAGATACCATGATCGTTTAAACCTCCTACGCAAGCGCAAACATGCCGCCACCCACATCGCGGAAACGGCGATTGCTCAACAGGGCGAAGAAAACCGGGCCGGGCGGCGTGCGCAAGATCATGTTGACTGCACTGTAGACGCTCTTGGCATGCACTGTGCCCTGTGGATTCAGCTTGATTAACTCCGGCGTGACCTGCGCAACGATCTGTGTCACGTCCATCCCTCTCTGCAACACCAGATTCGTCAGTTGGTCGAGCTCATCCAGATGCTGTGGGGCGACGATCATTGTCTCGTCGTACTCACACGCGACCTGGACTTTGTTCATCTCAAAGATCAGCGCTCCGTTTTCCAAATCGGCGTGAGCGATGCGCGCCCATTCACGCTTGGGGCGCCGTGTGCGGAAATCGACCACTACTTCACCCGGAGTAGACGAACGCTCGATGGTGATATAAGCGCCGGTGGGTATCTGGTGATCCTCCATCCACTTGCCAAGCCCGGCGACATAGCGCCCTTCATGCACGACCCAACCTTCGTAGCGCGCGCCCCATCGCCCATCCACCAGCGTGACCGGCGTGACGCCAAGCTCCGCCTGCGGGAAAAAGCTGCGCGTGCGGCCACTGAGCGGCAACGTGCCGTGGCGTCGATGCGGGTAAATCAACATCAGGCTAGTCGAGGGCACCACCGAAGGCACATCGCGGCTCAAGCTACTCTCGCCCCACTCATCGTCCAACTCCCATTCCAGCTGCAACATTTCGACGCTGAGCAGCGAGCGGTTGTAGGCGATCGGGCGATAGCGCAGAAGCAACGGCGGCGCTTGCACTTCGGGCGGCTCCATGCGCCGCAGGAACCAGACAACCCCATCGCTGGCGTTGAGGCGTGCAAAGCGCTCATCCTTGCCCATCGCATGGTTAAGGCTGGTGATGCGCATGGCACGGCTGACATTGCTGTCCAGGTCAACCTCCGCCAGCAGTTCCGCCGCCGACAGCGGTCTGCCCTGCATCTCAATCATTGCTTCAGCAATATTAAGATGTCCGATGTGCACTTCCGCCAGCATATCGGCAAGCAACCATTTGCCGTCAACCTGCACAAAGGCCGAGCTGCGGTCACCCTCTTCCAGGGCAAAGAGCAGGCTTTCGTCGATCTCGGTTTTATAAAGCTGGTAGATTTCGTCGGCGGAGAGCAGCGCATCATCGTGCAGCAGGCGGTCACCGTTCACTTCGTTGAGGCGATGCGGCCCCTGCAAAGCGGCGGCAAACTCGATGGGCTTCTGCCGGTCATCGAAGCGAACCTTGATCACCTCAAAGTCCCCATGCTCCGGGTTCTGACCAGGGCGCACCTCGATCACCTCGCCGACGGCGAACTCCATCGCCGGAAAGACCACTTTCTGCCCCAGCTTATAGCGCTGTTTGGGCATGTACACGACGCCTTTACTCAGTTCCTGTTCGATGCGCGCATTCTCGCGGCGCAGATATTCTTTGATCAGTGCGGTCGCCAACTCGTCGAGCCGCATCGGCGTCTGATGGTCAAGCAAAAACTGGTGCAAAAATTCGGCGTCATCGGCGGTGACCTCAAACTGGTCACGCCAGAAAGCTGCTGTTTGTGTTGGGCGTTGCAGCACGCTTTCCTCCTGTTTTTTCACTGTCGGAATCGTTTTGGTCAAACTCTGGCTGTTGCGTCATTACATTCAAATTGTCTCTGCCAATGCAGAAAATCGTAATCGCAAAGAAACAGTGTACCATCAACTGGCTGCCAGACCAAAAGCTTGTGGACTGTTTTCATAATCAAACTCTGCTGCATCCAATTCTGCAACGTCAGCGCCAGGATTGATTGATACATTCAAGGCACGGGTGCATTCAGTCTTCCCACCTCGGCGAGTGTGTCAGCGTCATAGACGATCACGAGCACAGCAGCGTCGATCAGATCGTCAGGCAACTTCGTCTCGTAGACATCGCGCACCTGGATATTCTTTTCCCAACTCGGCGTGCGTGCGACCTGACGTAGCGGGTAAGCATCGGTGACGGCGGGCAGCCCGCTGCGCAGCATTTTCGGCTCGCCCGCTTCATTGACCACGCGCAACGAGACCTTCAGGTCACGATCGACTGGTTCGAGCGGTCGCCAATAGAGCGTAATGCGCACAACTGGCCCGCCGGCCCACTCCAGCCGTTCGAGATCATAACCTTCCATTAACAGACGCCCATCGAGCAGCGACAGATCAACGCGGCGCGATGGTGCACGCTCCTCGACCACCCCACGCGGCCAGACCCGCACCAACGGCCCCTCTCCGGTGAAACTGTACACCCTATCGATCCCCTCTAGCTCACGCGTCAGGTAGACCGGCGCGCCGGCGGCCATGCTGGCGGTCACTGCACTGCGGCGATCCTCCGCTGCATTGGCAACCACCGGCGTCGCCGCCAACCCCAACTGCTCGGCGCGCTGCATATAACGCAGCGCCGTCATCTCGCCTTCGATGCCAATGACGCGGCTGTTTTCGGGAAAGGTGACTGTCGCCATATCAACGGCGTAATCGTGTACGAACCAATCCGCGCTGCGATTGACCGGCGCACTGCGCCCAATCCCGCCAAGCAACAGCAGCACGATGGATGCCAACAACAGCGACATCACCGATGTCGGCGGGGTGAATCTGCGCTGAAGCCAACGGCGAATCAGCGCCAATCCACCGCCGGCCAGAACCGCCGTGCACAAAAAGACCGGCAACAGAAACACTTCGGGGTCGCCGACGCGATAGTTGAGCGTGAAAATCAGGTTCGCCGCCAGGACAAGCACGATCAGCACCCACCCTGAACGACGCCGACGGTCGGCCAATGCGCCGAGACCAAGTACGCTCAACCCGACGCCCATCCATCCCATCTGCTCGCGCCAGAGTATGAGCCACCCCGGTGCGTCATAACTGTGGGTGAGTTCATTGGCTGCGAAAAAGCTGGTGTAACGCCGCGCCAACACGTGATCCCAGAAGCCAGCCCACGTGTTGACGTAACCGCCATTCAGATCGACGACGCCCTGTGCAGCGCGCAACGGAATATAGGCGTAGAGCAGCAGCGGCGTCAGCAGCGCCGCCAGCCAGATCAGCCAGACCCGGCGCGGGCGCAGGAGTGTAGGCGTTGTCCAGAGAAGATAAATCGCCAGCCCTGGCAGGAGCAACACAATCATGCGGTGATGCGCCAACCCCAGCCCGACCAACGCCAACATCAACGCCATGCGGCGATCGGCGGTCGACCTGTCCATGGAAGGCAGACTAAGGGCGAGCGCCAGAATCGCGGCGACAAGCAAGTTGTGCATGGCGTAGACTTCCGCCACAGTCGCCTGGCTCCACCAGACCTCGCCAAAGCCAAACGCAATGGCGGCAGCGGTTGCCCCCCAAACATCGCTGTGCTCATTCCTGGCGGTAAGACGCTGTGTGAGAACAAAGACCAACGCAACGGCGCCCGCAGCAGCAACGGCGCTGAAAATGTTTACGCGCCACGCCCAGTTTCCAAAGGGAAGTAGATGGCTCCACACACCGCCAACCAGTGTGTACAACGGATAGCCGGTCGGATGGGCGATGCCGAACGTTGGCAAGACAAACTGAAATTCCAGCGAATCGTCGAACAGCTCGACAATCGATGGAGCGGCGGTGAAGACATAGAGCAACAAAAAAACAATAAAGACTATGCCTGGCAGCAGCCGTTGCCATCTCTTGCTCAAAGGTGGATGTTCTGTTTCACACGTCGATGGATGCACCATTCCTGGCAGTGTACCACATTCCTGGCGCGCTTTTGGCATCCGCCGCGCCTCTGCTATGATAGGCGCACGTTTTCTAGCACACAGCGATACTATCTCATGATGATTCCTTTTTTTGCTATAACGATAGTGCAACGATCACGCCGTTTGGCATATTGCCGGGGATGCTATCGAACAGCGATTGTGGCGGCGCTGGCAGTGTTATTTGCTTCAGCTACGCTGTTTGCACCAACGCCGGCGTTGGCGCAGAGCGGCGTTCCATCTTCAGCGCCGATTCCGATGTTTTGGTTTCTGCTGGCGGCGACGGTGGCGTTGCTTGTGCCCGCAGGTCTGGTGTTGATCGGCGTGGCCGCTCTGGAGCGCGAGCGGGCGTGGAATGCGGCGCTGGCGGCTGTGGGCGCCATCAGCCTGGCTACGTTGGCGTATTGGTCGGTCGGCTTTGCACTGCATTTTGGCGGGATCGGCCTGCTGTATGTGCGTCCGGAGTTGCGCGGTCTGGTCTGGGAATGGAGTCCTCTGCCGCCGGATTGGGGTGTGGGCTGGGGCGCTGCGGGACTCAGCGGCTGGTTTTTGGCCGGCGCTGATATGACGGCGCTGGTCTATGCGCTCTTTCTGGCGCACCTGCCCTGGTTATTTGTCGTGACACTGCTGCCGGTGATGGCGTTGCGCGGGCGGGCGCCCTGGTTGGCGACGCTGGCAATTGCGCTGTTGATGGGCGGGCTCGTCTATCCACTGGCTGGAAATTGGGTGCAGGGCGGCGGTTGGCTGGCGGCGCTTGGACGCAACCTGACGCTGGGTCATGGCTTCATCGACTTTGGCGGCGCTGGCGTGGTCTTTCTGCTGGCGGCCGCATTCGGGTTGGTTGCGCTGGTGGTGTGGACGCCGCGCCGCCCGGTTGCCAGCGCAACTGATTTGCCGCACGACTATCAGCCGCTGCTCACCGTTGTCGGCGCCTTGCTGATGCTGGCAGGCATTGTCGGCTGGCTGTGGGCAAATCCCTTGCAGGTCGAGGCGCTGTCGGATCTTGGCATGATGCGCGGCAGCGTCAATGTGTTGCTCTCGGCGACTGCGGGCGCGTTCATCCCGCTCATGTACACCTGGTTCGTCGCCGGTCGCAGTCATCCGACAATGGCGGCGCGCGGGTTGGTGGCGGGAGCAGTGGCCGGTTTGGCCGCCGCTCCTTTCGTGCAACCGCTGCCAGCTCTGCTGATCGGGCTGTTTGCCGGGACGACGACGCCATTGCTGACCTATGTAATCGACAATCTGGCGCGACTCGACGACGACACCGGGCTGGTGGTCATAGCTGGCGCACCGGCAATTGTCGGGCTGCTGCTGGCAGGCGTCTTCGCCGATGGTGCGGTGGGTGCAGGCTGGCAAGCGACCGGCGTCGACGCCTATCTTGGCGTCGCCCGCCAGGGCGTGACAGGGCTTTTCGCCGCAGGTGGGTTTCAGCCCGATTTTCCTGCGCAATTTCAGGCGCAGCTAATCGGCGTGGCGGCGTTGCTGGTTTGGGGACTTGTCAGCAGCGCGCTGATCTGCGCACCGCTTGGTCTGCTTTTCTGGGGGCTGCAGCATAGTGAACGCCACTCGACCTCGGCTGTCCACCCACTTCAACAACCACAATCAACGTATCCGCAATCTGACGCCGAGGCTGAGCCGTTGCTGGTCGAACGCCGCCGCACATTGCCGCCATTCCCAACGGACAACTGAACGGCAAAAAATGTCGTCTACGCAAGGACACATCGCCATCCCGACCAGAACAGCTTGATCATTCGCATCTACATCTGCTATAGGATGCTGATTAAGATCGCAATGAGCAACAACACCCCAGCTAAGCCGACCAGAAGGCTGTTTTCCTTGAGAATCATGCCCCAGCTGCGTAGCCGCGAGTCGACTGGCGGAAGCATCGTCGACGGCGTCGGTGGGTAGACGCGCAGATCTGAACCGAGCAGCATCTCGCGAAACTCACGTGCACTGCTGGGGCGTTCGTTGGGATGCATCGAAAGCGCACGAAAGATCGCCCGCTCGACGCGCGGCGAAACGTCAGGGTTGAGCTGACGCAGCGGCGTGAGCAGACCGGGGCGGAGAAAGCGTTCTTTGGCATCGGCTGGCGGCTGACCGGACAACAAATGATAGAGCGTCGCTGCCAGCGAGTAGATGTCGCTGCGCCCGTCGGTGAAGCCGGTGTCGCCGCCATACTGTTCGAGGGGTGTATAAGCGACGGTGCCGCGCCCTTGCACCACCGTCACCGTGCGGCTATCGTTCGTGCGCAACACCTTGACCAACCCGAAATCAACCAACTTGACTGTGCCGCGCGGCGTGACCTTGATGTTGCTTGGTTTGATATCGCGATGCACGACCGGCGGGTCCTGGCTGTGCATATACTCGAGGGCGTCGAGCAACTGCGTGGCATAAAGCAGCACCTGCGCTTCGAGCAGACGCTCGCCGCGACGCTGCGCTTCTAGAAGAATCTCTTGCAGATCGCGGCCATCGACAAAGTCCATGACAAGGTATTCGCGGCCGCCGACGGAGAAATAATCCGAAACTTTGGGCAGGTTGGGATGATCCAGCCGCGCCAGCGTGCTTGCCTCAACCCGAAACTGTTCGGCAAGCTGCTCCAGCTCCTCCTTAGTAGCGGAGCTTTCCGAAAGGGCAGGCAGCACTTCCTTCACTGCACAGACGCGCCCCGAAAGACGCAAATCTTCGGCGCGATAGACAGCGCCCATCCCCCCTTGACCAACCAGTTCTTGAATCGAATAACGGCCACGCAGAACTTTGCCGGTTTCCAATATATGTTGCATTCTACACCGGACAACTTGACTTAATCATGACGCGGACCGGATCGTTTTTGTGGTTGTGCAACTTTGGTATAATACGTTCGTTCAGAAATCGGCGTCCGCAAAGATTCTGAATCACTGTTCGTCATATCATGCATTATGGGCGTCTGACCAGACGATGTCAATTAGCGATGGGAGCCAGGGGCTGCTTCACCTCTGAGACGGACGCCCTTGAATTACACCGTAGGAGCCAAAGGCGTTGCGCCAGATTTTGGGGGAGACACATTGAGTCCCCCCTGGTTTCGCAATCGCCCGACTTTATGTGAGGAGTCAAATGCCAGCTGAGTCAAACCTGGAAGCTGAAAATGGCGCCGTCGCCGCCAATGACGCCAAGTCGAAAGAGAACGCAATGCTCGTTCTGCAGCGCGGGGCGGAGACAGGGCGACGATGGCCGCTGGACCGCAATCGCTCGTTGACAATCGGGCGCGATGAGGGCTGCGACATCCATCTGCCTGACCGCCAGGTGAGCCGTCGTCATGCGCGCATCTTTTGGGGGGGCGACCAATACCTCATCGAAGATTTGGGCAGCAAGAACGGCACCCATGTCAACGGACAGGAAGTGCAGCCAAATACGCCGTGCGCGCTGCAGGATGGCGATGAACTGCAGATTGCGCTTCGTTTCAAATTGGCGTTTGTCGATGCCGGCGCCACAGCTCCACTCTCACTCGAAAGCGATAAGCGCGGCCTGCGCATCGATAAAGAGACGCGTCAGGTCTGGGTCAACGGAGCGTTGATCGATCCGCCGTTGAGCCTACATCAATACCGGCTGCTCGACGCGCTGTGGGAATCGGGCGGCAGCGTGATCACACGCGAACAAATCATAGAGGCTGTGTGGCCCGAAGCTGCAAGCGAAGGCGTGAGCGAACAGGCAATCGACGCGCTGGTGCGTCGGCTGCGCGAACGCATCGAAGAATGCGACAACGAGTTTCGTTACATTATCACCGTGCGCGGCCACGGCTTTCGCATGGAAAACCGATGAGCGATTCACCCCACCTGGGGTTGTACCTTCACATCCCATTCTGCGAGCGGAAGTGCCCCTACTGCGACTTCAACACCTACGCGGGGATGGAGTCGCTGCACCAGGCGACCGTCGACGCGCTCTGCACAGAGATGGCTCAGCGCGCTGGGTTGGTCGCCGGGCGCACGATCACAACGGTCTTTGTCGGCGGCGGCACCCCAACCGTACTTACACCGCGCCAGTTGCAGCAGTTGTTCGAAGCAATGCATCGCCTGTTCAACGTGGCGGAATCCGCCGAGATCACATGCGAGGCGAACCCGGGTGCAGTAGATCGAGAAAAATTCGCAACGCTGCGTTCGCTCGGCGTCAATCGGCTGAGCATGGGCGTGCAAAGTTTCCGCCCCGACGAGCTACAGTTTCTGGGGCGAATTCACTCGGTGGAAGATGTTCACCACGCCTATGACGCCGCACGTCGCGTCGGGTTCGACAACATCAACCTTGATTTTATCTTTGGGCTGCCCGAGCAAGACGCCGCCGCCTGGCAGGAGACGCTCGACCAGGCGCTGACACTGGCGCCGGAGCATCTCAGTCTCTACAGCCTGATTGTCGAACCCAACACACCGCTTTTCCATTGGGTCGAAAGCGGTAAAGTGGCGGAGCCGGACAATGATTCCGCCGCCGATTTTTATGAAATGGCGATGGCGCAACTGGCAGAAGCTGGATACATCCACTACGAGGTGTCGAATTGGGCGCGACAGACGACGCCGGACGACGCCTGCAGCGAAACGCCACATTTTGCCTGTCGTCATAATTTGATCTACTGGCGCAATCAGGATTATCTTGGCATTGGGCCGGGCGCACACAGCCATTTGCGTCGTCAAAATGACGATGAAAAACGATGGGGAAATCGCAAACCGGTGGCAGGCTACAATCGCCGCGTGGCGAGCGGAGAAGCGATTGAAGAATTTATCGAAAAAATCCCGCCCCGGCTGGCGATGGCGGAAAGTATGATGGTTGGGCTGCGGTTGGTGCGCGAGGGGGTGCGTCACGACCGCTTCATGGCGCAGCACGGCGTCGCCGCCACTGACATCTTTCGGACTGAACTGAACCAGCTGTGCGCCGATGGTTTGCTGACAATCGACGACGAGCGCATTCGCCTCACCAGGCGAGGACTCCTGATGGGCAATCAGGTCTTCTTACAATTCTTGCCCGAAGCATAAGCAATCGATGGAAAGGTGGCATTCATGGCGCGCGCACTTTATCCTGGAACCTTCGACCCTATCCACAATGGGCACATCGACATCGCTGTTCGCGCCAGTGTGCTTTTCGATGAGGTCGTGCTTGCCATCTACGATGCGCCGCCCAAGAAGCTCCTTTTTGACACGCGCGAGCGCTTTGATCTTGCGGTGCAGGCGTTGGAGCATCTCCCCAATCTGCGCATCGTAACTTACAGCGGGCTGACGGTGGAGTGCGCACGCGAGCATAAAGCCGACGTGATCGTGCGGGGGCTGCGCAATGTCGCCGATTTTGAATATGAACAGCAGATCGGTTGGGCAAATGCTGGCTTGGCGCCAGAGCTTGAGTTGTGTTGTCTCTTCTGCAGCAGCGAATACGCCTATCTGAGCGCCACCATTCTCAAGGAAGTCGCCCATTTGGGCGGTGAATGCAGCGCCTGGGCGCCCTCACACGTGCTGGAGGCGCTTAGCCGCAAGTTTGACCGGCCAATTCGCAGCGGCTCGCCCAAAATTTACCTGCGTCGCGAGGAAAAATTAGTGCATCACGATTGACAGGAGGTTCCCCATCGCCATCTTACAAATCATCGATCAGATAGATGCTCTATTGGAGCAGAGCCGGCGGTTGCCAATGTCGTCGCTGCGCATGGTCGACTACAACGCAGCCAAAGAAGTGATTGAACGGCTGCGCGTCAACGTGCCAGGCTCGATCATCGAAAGCGAACGCATGTTGCAGGAGCGGGATCGCATCCTGGAGGCGGCGGAAGCTGAAGCGGTGCGCATCATCGAACAGGCAAAACGTCGCGCGCAGGAAATCCTGAACAACGATGCGCTCGTATCGGCGGCGCGCCAGGAGGCGGAGCGCATCATCGTCGATTCACAGCGCTCCGCCCAACAACGCCGTGACGAAGCCGACCGCTATGCGGCGCGCGTGCTGGAGGAGCTGGCTGAGAAGCTGCGCATCATCACCAAGCAGGTGGACAATGGCCTCGAACTTCTGCGCCAGAACCTGGAGCTGAACAACGACGATCCGCCTCAAAGATAACAACAGTGCCGGGCAAATCTGTACATGTTCTGGAAGGATTTTGACCACGCCCGCCAGCCATCCAGTTTGACAGAACGTCGGCAGGATACTATACTACTCTTCTGTTTGCAGTACGCAGGCAGATCGTTCGCGGGTGGCCTTCGCCTCTGGCGATGCACTCCCTCCTGAGCGACAGGAGGTGATATTATGCAATACAATGTGGCTCAACTGCTCAAAGAGCCGATTGGCGCAATGCGACGCCACTCGCTCAATGAGTCGCTTGATGGGCTGGATGAGGAACTGAAAGCGCTTGGTCCGTTGATCGGCGCAATTCAGATGTTGCGCACCAACAGCGGGATTTTGGTGACAGGCAAATTGAGCACAGTCGTTCAAGCAACATGCAACCGTTGCATTGAGCCAATTGCTGTGCCAATACGCTTCGAGATCGAGGAAAGTTTTCGCCCGCTGACCGAAGTGCACACAGGACGCTACCTTCGGCCTGATGAATTTGAAGGCTCAGAAGCCGATCTGGAAGATGCTGCGTTGTTGATCAACGAGCAGCACATCCTTGATCTGTCGGAAGTCGTGCGACAATCGATCTGGCTTGCGCTGCCAATGTATCCAAGCTGCAACTGGGAAGGGGCGGGGGAATGCCCTAACCTGAAGATGCGAATGGCTGAGCTGGAAGAGTTGGAAGATGTCGAGTTCTACTCTGATGCAACAGGGGTGCACGGTCACGACGAGAAAGAGATCGACCCACGCTGGGCGGCGTTGCTCAACCTGCGTCGTGAAGAAAACGCTGAGTGATTTGAAATAACGTATTGTTTTAAACTAACGTATTGAACGAACGTAACGGAAAAATGCAGCCAGAGAGCCTGTTCGCCACTGCTGCGGTTTGCCAATTGCAGGTAAGGAGTTAATCGATATGGTGCCGCTACCAAAACGTAAATTGAGCAAGGGTCGTCGCGACCGCCGGCGCGCCCACGACGCCATTGGCGCGCCGGCGCTAGGTGAATGCAGCAACTGCCACCAGCCAGTGCTGCCCCACCGCGTCTGCCCACACTGCGGCTTTTACAAGGGTCGACAGATTATCGAGATCAAAGACAAATCGGCTAAGAAAAAGTAGTCGTCTATCGACGGCGGACATCTTGCAGGCACGAAGATCGCCTTTGTGCAAAACGGACATGTGAATTCTTGTCGATAGGTCGGGGGATTTGGACAAACCAGCCAAATCCCTTTTTATTTTTACGATTCAGAGCGAGGATCATGCAGCCATTTTTGGGTCTCTCCACCGCCAACCACACAGCATTTCTCTTTCCCGGCCAGGGTAGCCAGCATGTCGGCATGGCTGCCGAACTCCACCAGCACT
This sequence comes from Chloroflexota bacterium, assembly GCA_016861025.1. GTDB lineage: Bacteria > Chloroflexota > Anaerolineae > Caldilineales > Caldilineaceae > Caldilinea. Next base: position 7,721 of record BOKO01000016.1, on the reverse strand, counting down.
ATCCAGCCGCGCGCGCCGCACTCGAAGAAGCCGACGACGTGCTCGGCTTCGCCTTGAGCCGTCTGATGTTCGAGGGGCCAGAGGACGAGCTGACCGACACGATTAACGCCCAGCCTGCGTTGATGGCGGCCAGTGTAGCCGCCATGCGCGCCCTGGAGGCTGAACTCGGCAATCTGAGCGCAAGGGGTGGTCAGACGGTTTATGTCGCCGGACACAGCATGGGTGAGTACACGGCGCTGGTCGCCGCCGGCAGCATCAGCTACGCCGATGGGTTGCGCCTGGTGCGCGAACGTGGACGCTTGATGAAGCTTGCGGGCGAGCAGGCGCCCGGCTTGATGGCTGCCATCCTGGGGCTGGAGGAGGCGCAGGTCGCCGAAATCTGCGCTCAGGCGTCTGGCGAAGGCGCCATCGCACAGGTGGCGAACGATAATTGTCCCGGACAGATCGTCATCTCTGGCAACCGTCGCGGCATGGAGGCGGCCATGGCGGCGTTGACAGCCGCAGGCGCACGCAAAGTCGTGCCGCTCGCCGTGAGCATCGCCGCACATAGCCCGTTGATGCAGCCCGCCGCCGAGGCGTTGCGCGCCGCCATCGATGCAACGACGATCCTGCCGCCGCAGGCGCCGATCATCGGCAACACCACCGCTCAGGAGTTGACCACGGTCGATGCGATCCGCAACGAGTTGACCGCCCAACTGACGGGCAGCGTGCAGTGGACAGCCTCTATCCAACACATGGCTGACGTCGGCGTGACGACCTTCGTCGAGCTGGGCGCAGGCGAAGTGTTGACCGGACTGGTCAAGCGCATTGCTCGCAGCGCACGCCGCGTCACAGTCAGAGATGTCGAAGGAGTGCGTACATACGCCGAAATGCTGCGTTTCGGAATCGCCACTTCGTGAGTATAATGCAGGCAAGGAAAGGCAAACGACATGAATTTCTCAAATAAGGTTGCCCTGGTTACCGGAAGCAGCAGCGGAATTGGTGCAGCGATTGCGCGTGAACTGGCAGGCGGTGGCGCAAAGGTGGCGGTTCACTACCGTGGCAACGCCGACGGCGCCAGGGCGGTGATGACGCAAATTGTTGATATGGGCGGCGTCTGCAACATTTATCAGGCCGACGTAAGCGACGCCAGCCAGGCGGCGTCGCTCGTCAAGCAAGTGCAGGCCGACTTAGGCGGGTTGGACATTCTGGTCAACAACGCCGGCACGACGCGCGACACTCTGCTCATGACCATGAAAGAAGATGACTGGGATGTCGTCATCAACACCAACCTGCGCAGCGTCTACGCTGTGACCAAAGCCGCCATTCGTGGCATGATCAAGCAGAAGAGCGGACGCATCATCAATATCACCAGCGTCGTCGGAATTTCAGGTCAAGCGGGGCAAGCAAACTACGCCGCCAGCAAAGCGGGCATTATCGGCTTCACTAAAAGCCTGGCGCGCGAAGTGGCGAGTCGCAACATCACAGTCAACGCGGTGGCGCCTGGCTTCATCCCGACCTCACTCACCGATGTGCTCAGCGAAGAACAGAAAGCATCGATTCTTGCCAACACACCGGTTGGTCGAATGGGAACGCCAGAGGAAGTTGCGTGGGCGGTGGCGTTTCTTGCTTCCGAACGTTCAGGCTTTATTACGGGACATGTGCTCACCGTCGACGGCGGGCTGGTCATGGCATAAGAACGTAGATGACGAACTTGGCGACTGTGCGCGAACAAAAATCAAACGAACCGACGCCCGTTCACATCCAGGATCGGCAACTGGCGCGGCGGCTGGCGATCCAGGCGCTCTTTGAAGTGGATAGCGTCGATCATCGTCCTGGCGACGTGATCGACGCGCGACTTGCCAATCCGGAGCCAAACGAAAACGGCGACGATCCAGAGGTCGTGGTCAGCGACGAGGCCGCCGATTTTTTACGATTTCTGGTGGCAGGCGTGATCAAGAATCGCGAGGCATTGGATACGATCATTGCCCGCTATGCACCGGAATGGCCGGTCGACCAGCTTGCAATCATCGATCGCAATGTGCTGCGCCTGGCGCTCTTTGAGATCGGCTGTCGCGAACTGCACACGCCGTCCAAAGTGGTGATCAATGAGGCGGTCGAACTCGCCAAGCGATTTGGCAGCGACAACAGCCCCCGCTTCGTTAACGGCGTTTTGGGGGCGGCGTTGCACGACGCCCAGAGGAAACCTTTCTGACATGGATAGCTTTTTCGGCATTGGCCTCATGGAATTGTTCTTGATCGCAGTCATCGCCCTGATCGTGCTTGGGCCAGAGCGGCTGCCAGGGGCAATGCGTTCAGTGGCGAATTTCATGCGGCAGATTCGCGAGCTCAGCAGTGAATTTACGTCGCAGTTCAGTGAAGAGATCAAGATGCTCGAAGAGATGGATCCACGTCGCATGATCAATGAAGTGCTCGATCCATCCAAACCGACCAGCTCCTCTACGAAGCCTGCCGCCAAGCCCACAACGCCCAACCCTGCAACCAAAAGCACGCCCGCTGCCGCCAAACCATTGGCGACAAATTCGCCCCCTAAGAACAAATCCGAAGAGAATTCGATTCTGGCGCCCAAACCGGCGGCGGACGCGCCAACCGCTGGCGCAGCCTCTGCAACCAGCGATCAGCCCTCATCCACGGTTGACGGCGGCGCTCCCACGACTGCGCCCGACGCCGACTCACCCGCTGCGGCGGAGGCAGAACGGTGAGCCAGAGCCGCCCTACATATGAACCGATCGATGACAGCCGCATGACGCTGATGGATCATCTGCGTGAGCTGCGCACGCGCTTGATTTGGGTGATTTCAGCGCTGGTGATCGGCACTGCGATTTCAATGCTTTTTGTCAGCCCGATTCTACAATTCATCATCCGCCCGCTGACAGAATCCGGTGCGCAACCGATGGCGATTGGCCCGACCGACACGATCGGCGTCTTCTTTCGTGTAAGTTTTGCAACAGGGGCTGTACTGGCAATGCCGGTGATCGTCTATCAAGTGATTGCCTTTGTCTCGCCGGGGTTGTACCCTCATGAAAAGCGCAATCTTCTCTTGACGCTGCCGGGAATCATGGTGTTGTTTGCAATCGGCGCGTCGTTCGCCTATTTCGTTTTGTTGCCCGCCGCGGTCGGCTTTTTGCAGGGTTTTCTTGGCGACATCATTGCCCAAGAATGGACAATTGATCGGTACATTGGTTTTGTCACGCGCATCGTCTTTTGGATCGGCGTCGCATTCGAGATGCCGCTGGTGATTGCATTTCTGGCGCGGGCAGGCATTGTCAGTGGCCCGCAGTTGATGCAATATTGGCGCCACGCCATTGTCGTAGTGGCAATAGCCGCCGCCGCAATCACGCCGACGGTCGATCCTGTCAACATGACGTTGGTGATGCTGCCGCTGATCGTGCTCTATTTTGGCAGCGTCGGGCTGGCTTATCTGGTCTATCGTCCGCGCGCACCGCGCGACTTCTCCAAAGAGGATTTCATTCCTCAAGAATACAAAGACTGAATTTACATCTCGCACAACGATGGATCGTCAGGCGTTGATTGCTCGCAAACAGGAGGTGCGCCGTCTGCTCGAACAGGCGCGACGTGAACTGACGTACATTGAAGGGCAGCCTGCCTCCTGGCGCAATCGCCGCGCAATCAACGCGCTTCAAGTGAAGATCGAGCGTCTGATGGCGGAGGAATATTCACTGCGGTTGCAGATCGACCGAACGCGGGAATAGCGAGAGGAAGAGATAGAGAGCAGAGGGGATAGGGAGAGGGTGCATTCGCGCCACCCCATCTCCCCACTCCTTCCCTCCTTATTTACTCACGAAGCGCCGCCAGCGGCGATCTTCGCCTTTTCTTCCTCAACAAGCAGACGGCGCAGCACCTTGCCAACCTGCGTCTTCGGCAATTCAGTGCGGAACTCTACGTAGACGGGCACTTTGTAGGGTGCAAGATGTTCCTTGCAGAACTCGCGGATCTCCTCCGCCGTCGCCGTCTGCCCTTCCTTCAACACCACGTATGCTTTGACAGTCTCGCCGCGTTTCGGGTCCGGAATGCCCGCAACCGCCGCCTCCATCACTTTCGGATGCATGAAGAGCACTTCCTCGACCTCGCGTGGGACGATGTTGAAGCCGCTGGCGATGATCAGATCCTTCTTGCGGTCGACGATGTAAAAGTAACCGTCTTCGTCCATCCGACCAATGTCGCCGGTGTGCAGCCAGCCATCGGCGTCGATCGTCTTGGCTGTCTCTTCGGGATTGTTGTAATACCCCTTCATCACCTGCGGGCCGCGCACGACCAGTTCACCCTCTTCGCCGACGGCGAGGAACTTGTAGTGACCGCTCTCGTCTGGCTCTAACGACACAATCGCGGCCTCGGTGCTGGGAATCGGCAACCCAATCGAACCGAACTTGACCTTCCCCATAATGGGGTTGGCTGTTGCTACGGGCGAACACTCAGACATGCCAAAACCTTCAACCAGGTTGCCGCCGGTAAGCTCGTCGAATTTCTGCGCCACCTCGACCGGCAACGCCGAGCCGCCGCTCAGACACGCCTTGATCGAGCGCAGGTTGTATTCAGCGACGCGCGGGTGGTTGATGATCGCAATGTACATCGCCGGCACGCCCGGATAGAGCGTGATATGTTCCTTCGCCAGGATTTCGAGAATGTGGTTGGTGTCGCGTGGGTTGGGAACAACCACGATCTCAGCGCCGACGCTGACGCCAAAGAGCATACCGACGGTCATACCGTAGACATGGAAGGCGGGCAGCGCCAACATCACCTTCTCGTTGCCGGGCGACACCGCTGTGAACCATGCGTTCATCTGCACAGTGTTGGCGACCAGGTTGCGATGGGTTAACTCGGCGGCTTTGGGAATACCGGTTGTACCGCCGGTGAACTGGAAAACGGCAGTGTCGGCGGCTGGATCGAATTGCACTGCGGGCGGCTTGGCCGGATAGCGCCCGATCAGTTCCTTGTAGTAAAAAACGCCGTTGCCGGTTGGCACCTGCGCATAGAATCCCTGCGCCGCCAACTGCTTGTTGACGGTCTTGCGGAAAAGACCCGTCACATGATCCGACAGATCGGTGAGAATGATCGTCTTGATAGCAGTATTCGGCTGAATCTGCCTGACGCGTTCATAGAGACCCGACAGCGTGATGATCGCCTCGGCGCCACTGGCTTTCATCAATGGCTCCAGTTCGTGCGGCGGATAGGTCGGGTTGGTGTTGACAACGATGGCGCCTGCTTTCAGGACGCCGAAATAAAAGACAACCTGCTGCGGGCAATTGGGGAGCATGATCGAGACGCGCGACCCTTTTTTGATGCCCTGCGCCGCCAGCGCAGCGGCAAAGCGGTCGCTTAACTCGTCAAGCTCACGGTAGCTAAGTTTTGCTTGCACCGCCAGCCCAAGCGGCAGATAGCGCAGCACCATGCGCACAGCCACTTTGCTGGGATACTTGCGCACCGAATCAGCTAAAAAATGCTGTACAGTAATGTCGGGTACCTCCACCGTCGCCGGTACGCCCTGCTCATAGCTGGAAAGCCACGGGAAATTCGAAGACATGGTCGCTCCTTTATTTGGGTAATGTTCGCTTGTAAATCGCTGAACGGCTACAGAAAGCGGCGCAATAATTGTACCACACCTGCTTTGACATCCGCACATTGCGGACATATACTCAAGAAACTTTTGGCAGACATAAGTAACAGCTATGACGATTCTGAGTAAATTGCGAATCGGTTCAGATGATGTTGCGACAATGACTCACAAAATGGAGTGAAGTCCTATTTTATGGCTACAACACGCGTCAAATGGATCGAAGGAAAAAGCTTTCTTGGCGTCGGTGAGAACGGGCGCAGCGCGGTGATGAGTCCCAACGATGGCCCCGGCGTCAGTCCAATGCAGATGCTATTGCTTGGCTTGGGCGGCTGCACCGCCATCGACATTGTCGATATTTTGGAGAAGCAGCGCCAGCCGTTGGAAGACATCGAACTGATAATCAGCGGCGAACGCGGCGCGGAATGGCCCAAGCCGTGGACGCGCATCCATATCCACTACGTGATCGTCGGTGGTCAACTGGACCCGCACAAAGTGGAACGCGCCATCGAGTTGAGTGTGCACAAATATTGTGGCGCACACGCCACTTTGAGCGGCGTCGCCGAAATCACGCACGATTACGAAATTCGCTCCACGGCAAACGTCGTGAACGAGTCAGCCTGAGGCGCTCATGACCAAAGAAAAACCAACCACAGCCGCCAGCATCGCCCCGCTCGATGCGCTTGTCGAACACACTTTGCGCGCAGTCAACGACGTAGACGCCGACCTGGCTGCACAGCGCGTGGCGGACCTCCGCACACAACGTAGCCTACACGGCGATGCTCTAGTCGAACACTTGATCCGTCAGAAAGCGCGGCAGACAGGCATGGTCGGCGCAGTCACGTCGGCGGCGGCGCTTGTGCCGGGATTGGGCAACATTACAGCGTTCACCATCGGCGTGGCGGCCGACGTCGGTGTGACGTTGCGCTTGCAGTCGGAGCTGGTATTGGAGATTGCAGCCGCACGCGGCAAGACGCTCAGCCCTTCCGAAGCGCGCAATGCGCTGCTGGTCGTCACCGGCCTCAACATGGGCGCCGAACGGCTGGTCAACCAGGCAGGGCGCAAACTGGCGCAAAAGACCGCTGAACGCTTCGCCGGTCGCGCCATCGTCAAGGCAATTCCGTTCGTCGGGATCGCCGTCTCTGCTGGTGCAAACATGGTGATGACCTATCTGGTCGGTCGCCGCGCCGACGCTTACTTTCAGCTTGGCGAAGACCAGGTCGGCGACTGGAACGCAAGTCTGCGCGCCCTCACCGGCGTCGACGAACGCAAGCTGGTCGGCTGGCTGGGGGAGGTGATGACAGAGGTTGGCGCCGCCATCGGCAATCGGGCGCGCCAACTGCGCGCTAGAGCTGGCGATGGTTTGCGCAGCGCCAGCAATGCCGTCGTCGCCCGTTTTGGTCGGCGTCCGCGCAGCGATGTATAGCGATCTCCTGTTCCCAGCCTGGACCGGTGAAGGCGGCAAGCTGCGCCAGCAAATGCGGGATGAGGGCGGCGCCGCCGCTATGCTGCTCGATCAGCCCGCGCACCTGTTGGAAGCCCAACATCTCCCGCTCCGGGTTGTGCGCCTCGACCAGCCCGTCGGTGTAGAGCAGCAGGGTGTCCCCCGGCTGTAAGACGACTTCTTTCTCCTCGTAGGACATGCCGGGCAGCAGCCCCAGCGGCATCCCGCGGGCGCGCAATTCCTCGACGCGGCCCACCGCGCGGCGCAGATAGGGCATGTCGTGACCGGCGTTGGCGTGCAGCCGTTCAGCCGCGGCGCGCAGGAGGGTGCGCGTCGTCGCCATCACCAGCGCAGCGGGCACGCCCTTGTCGGTCACGTCGGCGACGATCACGCCCAGGCGGCCGTCGTCGAAGGTGAGAAAGTCGTGGAAGTCGCCGCTGACCTCGCGCGCCGGCTGCCAGTGAGCGGCGATCTCCCAACCGGCGAGGACAGGCGCCGCCTTGGGCAACAGCGTCTGCTGGATAGTGCGAGCGACGCGCAGCTCGGTCTCGATGCGCTCGCGTTCGACCGCGGCTAACTGAGACGTGGTCATAAATCATGCGGCCCTCAGAAGAGGCTTAATGCCGACGCCGACAGGTCTCTGATGTTGGATCTGGTAGAGCAAAACGACTTGATACAGCAAGACGGCGCCAAGCACGATAAGTT
>BOKO01000015.1 GCA_016861025.1 Chloroflexota bacterium | reverse complement strand
CTCGATGTAGCATGTCGTTGCCTCCTGGTGTAGACCGGTTTCGCAACTACTATGCTACGGAGGTAGCCGCACTTTGACTACTTCAGGGTGCGGCTTTTCCCACTTTTCGATTTATGACCACGTCTCGATTAGTTTCAATCCAGAACATCAAAAAGCGTCGGGGGTTCAAGATGGTGATGAAACAGATGTTACTTTAGAACTTGATTTAGAACCACGCACGGTTGAAATTCCCAAAGACCTAAAGAATGCCTTGATCAAGGCAAGTGCGCTTGAGGCTTTCGAAAAATCTGCACCCTCAATGAAAAAGGAATATGTTCGCCAAGTAGAAGAAGCCAAAGCGCCAGAAACTCGTGAGCGTCGAATTGCCAAGATTGTAGAAAAATTAAGTGTAGGTTTGTAGATGGTCTCATAACTGCCCAACACGGCGTGCAGCGGACGACCGGGACTGTGTGCGTTTTTCAAGCTGGTTCTGAACGATGGCAATTTCCCGTTTCGCGAGCTGGTTCTCGCCGGTCGCCGCTAACGCAAGCCGTTGGGCGGCAATATCTGGCAGGAAGGTGTAGATGATGTCTACTTGGAAGAATGTGGACAATTTCGATAAACTGTTTATCGTTTGGGCGTTTATCTTCCAAATTGTGCTTATCGTACACTTTGCAGTGCGTAAACCCCTCTTCGAAAGTTATACGGCGAAGTTTGGATGGATTGTCTACGCGCTATGTATCCCAGCCGCTATAATCAGCGTTATCCTCTTGCGTGGCGGCAAGAGTTGGTCATTCTGGCTGGGCGGATTCCTTTTCGTTGTCTTTGCTGTCTTTGGTTACTGGGTTGATTATGTGGCACAAATTCCATTCCGGAATCCGATTCAATTATCGGTATTGGTTCCATACGTGTTCTTGTATCTGGCCACGGTCATGTTTTATTGGTGGCCGATTGGGCTTCTGAGCCGGCCACTGTGGTTTGTATATGCGGCATTGTTTGTGATTGCGACCGTTCTGAACATAACATCTCACTAAAGAGCTGCGGGCCGCCCAAAACCCGTTATGCGGCAGTCAGGAGTCAGTGCCTTGCCTAAATGTTCTGTTTTCATCGCAACAAGTCTCGATGGATTTATCGCCCGTAAAGACGGTGCTCTTGATTGGTTGCCTAGTAGTGACGGAGCGTCGGGTGGCGAGGACTACGGTTACAAATCGTTCTTCGAATCTATTGATGCTTTGATTTTCGGTCGCAAGACATATGAGCTTGCTTCATCGTTTGCGGAATGGCCCTACACTGGGAAGAGTGTTGTAGTGCTAAGCAGCTGTTATCCAAAAACACTACAGCCCATTTCACACAACGTCGAAGGCACGTCGTTGCCCCCGCGGAATTTGTTATCTGAACTGGAAAGCAGAGGTGTGCAACATATCTATGTCGATGGTGGCACTACCATTCAAAGCTTTCTTCGCAATGGACTGATTGATGAGTTAACAATCACACGGGTTCCCGTTCTCATTGGCGAAGGCATTTCCTTGTTTGGTGCTACCGGCCATGACATCAGGTTAAACCATATCTCAACGAAAGCATTTCCGTCTGGCTTTGTCCAAAGCAAATACCGGGTAGACAATGCCGCATAACAACGCCATTAACTCGGACAGCCAAAAGCTGCGCTCCTTCGACGCTCCGCTTTTTGCTGCCGGTTATGGCGAACGTTAGCCCACTTAAGAACACAAGGAGGCCACATGTCAAAGAACATTATTGGAAACTGGGGATTTCTCATCGCGGGAATCCTATTTCTCATCGCCGCGATTATACCGTTCGTGGGAGGAGAGACCGTTAAGGTTTCATTCTTCGTCATCGGCATCGCGCTTCTGTTGGTCGGCGCCGCCATTGCGCGCAAGAGACGTGCGGATGCTCCGCCCAAGGGATAACAGAGCATGCTGGCGTGCTACTGGTTGGGTTCAGCCGACGTCGCTCCGCAATGTGGCTGAACCCAACTGTTAGGCTGCTTAACGATAACAATTAGCGAACACAGTTATCCTATGAGCAAAGTAGGTTCAGCAGGAAGGTCATATCAAGCAATTGAAATCACCGATTTACGAAGGTTGGTTCAAATTGCTCAAAAAGACGAATTTGAATTTTTTGAAAAGCATCCCGAATGGGCGAAGTTGTATGCTGGTCGGAAAATCTGCATTGCATTATGTCAAGGTGCTGCACTCCATTATATTGATGGGAGCACGGGCATTAACGATTTCGATATTTACACATTTTATAGAAAACATCCTGCTAAGAGTTTATATCCGAAAAGAATAAAGTCCTATGATTTTGGAGATACAAAGTTTGGTCAATCGCAGGATAAACCCGGCTTTATAGGTCGCAGAGTCGATTGCCTAGTTCGTAGTATTGACGCTGCCAAAGGCGAAGATGTAGAAGCATCAATTCAAAGATATTTAAGAGACGGCAAAACCGAAACTGCTCGACTTTTGGCGGCTAAAGCAGTAATTTTACTGGAGCCGAATTGTGGCAAAGTGATTTGGCCAAGATAGGCAGGCCAACAAAGCAGGCATCCGACGATGGGGAGTCTGGCGCGATTCCAAGTCTTGTTCTGCACCTTAACATTTTTTCCAGTCGGAGGCGTCCTGCCGCCCCCACCGCGGGTAACGCCAACTGTTTGGCAGCGAATCTGTGCATAAAAAGTCTCAATGATAATTCCTTCTGAAATAGGCTATGACAAGAGAAAAAGAATATTTCGAGATAAAAATAGAAGAACTTCAAAGTCTGGGCAAATGGGCTGCTGATTGTGCGGAAAGATCGCTAATGATATTTGAAAGTATTGAGAATGGAGATAGCCGTCCTCGAAACGCAATTGACGGTGTTCGGGAATTTTCAAGCAATGGAAAAAGAACCAACCATAAAATGCCTGCACATAAACCAGGAACTACGAGAATCGAGCAATTGTTTTATGAACTTGATAGTGGAATAAGAAATAAATCCAAAGGAGGTTTTCAGATAATCCACAGAGAGTCTTTTCAGTGAAATGCTGTCAACAAAGCGTGCAGCCTCCCCGGAATCATCCCTGCAAACCCTTATACTCGGCATCGGCAACGCCTGGCGTGGGGATGACGCCGCCGGGCGGTTGGTTGCGCATGCACTGCGCGCCCGCGATCTGCCAGGCGTCGCTGTGGTCGAAGCGAGCGTGGTCGATCCGTCGCTGCTTGACGCGTGGCAGGAGGTGGATCGGCTGATCGTGGTCGATGCGGTGAACTCGGGGGCGGCGTCAGGGACGGTGCATTGCTTTGACCTCAGCCGCGAGTCGCTGCCGGGCAGCCTGTCGTTCTGCTCCAGCCATGCCTTTGACCTGGCGGCGCTGCTTAATCTGGCGCGCACCCTGAATCGCCTGCCGCCTCAGGTGTGGGTCTTTGGCGTGGAAGGGCGTGAGTTTGCCCATGGACAGGCAGTCAGCGCGGCGGTGCAGCAGGGCGTGGACAAGTGTGTCGCCGCCATCCTCGATCTCCTGGATGCCGTCACCGATTGACCGGCAAAATCGTGCTTCAAAGGACCGGGCAACGCCCATCTTGACGCCATTATCTCCACACGCTTGTGAATTTTTCCGCAAACTAGCCAGTTGACTATTCACGCGTTCCCCGTGTTTTGCTAAACTAAGAGAGCACTTCTCTCCAGAGTGGAAAGAAGGCTGTGCACGCCTCGATGGTTGTTCGCAACGTTGCGGTTGACCGGCGAGGGCTTGGCAACGACGCCGGCCGTGCTCTCCCAAATATCTGTTTCACGCTGCGTGGTACGGCGTCCGGGTTGCTTTGTCAGCCAAGGGACGCCTTTTTTATTTCCCCCGTTGCGAGGTTGTCCCGATTGGAAAAGGAGTCTGGCTATGGAATGGGAACCGATTCGCAAATCGCTGCAAGCGTTGAAAGTTCAGCCCAATCTTATCGATTACGAGCAAACTTATCGTGAGTTTTCTTGGGATAGCGTGGCGCGCGAGTTGGACGGGCTGCCCGGTGGGCGCGGCATCAACATTGCCCATGAAGCGGTTGATCGCCACGCTCACGGTGCACGACGCGACCATCTGGCGCTGCGCTGGCTGGGCAAGGATGGCGCGGTGCAGGATTTCACTTATGCCGACCTGGCCGAGCAGAGCAATCGCTTTGCCAATGTGCTGCGCAAATTGGGCATCGGCAAGGGTGACCGCGTCTTTGTGTTGGCGGGGCGCATTCCGGCGCTCTACATCACGGTGCTCGGCGCGCTCAAGAACGTGAGCGTGCTCTGCCCGCTCTTTTCGGCGTTTGGGCCTGAGCCGATCGAACAACGGCTGAAGATCGGCGACGGCAGAATCCTGGTGACGACGGAGCGACTCTTCAAGCAACGCAAGATCGCCGAAATGTGGGAACGGCTGCCATCGCTCGAATTCGTGCTGTTGACCGACGCCGCCGCGCACGTCAACGAGGACATCCTCTCGCTGCCCGTGCTGATGGCGGAGGCGTCGCCGGCGTTTACAATCCCGCCAACCGACCCAGAGGATATGGCGCTGCTGCACTTCACCAGCGGCACGACCGGACGCCCCAAAGGCGCGATCCACGTTCACAAGGCGGTCTATGTCCATTACATGACCGCAAAATATGCGCTCGACCTGCACCCGGACGACATCTTCTGGTGCACCGCCGATCCCGGTTGGGTGACGGGGACTTCTTACGGCATCAGCGCGCCGCTCTGTCATGGCGTGACGATGATCGTGGATGAAGCCGAATTCGACGCCGAACGCTGGTATCGCATCCTGGAGGAGCAGAAGGTCACCGTCTGGTACACTGCGCCGACGGCGATCCGCCGCCTGATGCGCATGGAGATGGAGCCGCTCAAGCAGTATGACCTGAGCCGACTGCGCTTCATCGCCAGCGTGGGCGAGCCGCTTAACCCGGAGGCGGTGGCGTGGGGCATGAAGATGCTCAAACTGCCGATCCACGACAACTGGTGGCAGACCGAGACGGGTGGCATCATGATCTCGAACTTTGCGGCGATGGATGTACGCCCTGGTTCGATGGGTAAACCGATGCCCGGCATCGAGGCGGCGATTGTTGAGAAGCTGGAAGGCGGGCGCGTGCGCGTTGTCACCGAACCGTATGTCGAGGGGCATCTGGCGCTCAAACCGGGCTGGCCCTCGATGTTCCGCGGCTATCTCCACGACGAGGAACGCTACGCCAAATGCTTTGCCGACGGCTGGTACATCTCCGGCGACCTGGCTGAGCTGGACGAGGACGGCTACTTCTGGTTCATCGGTCGCGCCGACGACATCATCAAGACCGCCGGACACATGGTCGGACCGTTCGAGGTGGAGAGTGCGCTGCTGGAGCATCCCGCCGTAGCCGAGGCGGGCGTGATCGGCGTGCCCGACCCGATGATCGGCGAGGTGGTCAAGGCGTTTGTGTCGCTCAAGCCTGCCTACAAGCCAAGCGAGGAGCTGCGGCTGGAGTTGCTGGGCTGGGGGCGCACCAAACTCGGCTCGGCGGTGGCGCCCAAGATGATCGAATTCCAGGACAACCTGCCCAAGACGCGCAGCGGTAAGATCATGCGCCGCCTGCTCAAGGCGCGCGAGCTTGGGCTGCCCGAGGGCGATGTCTCGACACTGGAAAAATCGGCGGAGGAGGAAGAGAAGGTGGCGCATTAGGGAAGAGATTGGAGATTAGGAGATTAGGAGATCGGAGATTGAAAATCTTGAGAGCGAAAATCCCTAATCTCCAATCTCCTAATCTCCTAATCTCCCGATCCCAGAATCAAACTTGCGGTTGACGAAAGGAGCGAAGGACGATGAAGACGATGACACAAGAAGTGAAAGCACGCGACAAACCGATGATCGAGCGCGACCATGCGTTGCATCTGTTGCACGAGATGGTGCGCATCCGCCGGCTGGAGGAGAAGAGCTACGAGCTGTACAGCAAGGGCAAGATTCGCGGCTTTATGCACCTCTACGACGGCGAAGAGGCGGTCGCGGTCGGCGTGATGCAGGCGCTGACGCCCGACGACGCCATCCTTGCCACCTATCGCGAGCACGGTCACGCGCTGGTGCGCGGGGTTTCGGCGGGTGCGATCCTGGCTGAGATGTACGGCAAGCAAGAAGGCTGTGCGCGCGGGCGCGGCGGCTCGATGCACCTGTTTGACAAGGCGACGCGCTTCTACGGCGGCAATGCCATCGTGGGCGGCCATCTGCCGATGGCGGTGGGCATGGCGCTGGCGGATAAGCTGCGCGGGTTGAACCGCGTCACTTGCTGTTTCTTTGGCGACGGCGCCGTGGCGGAGGGCGAGTTCCACGAATCGCTCAACCTGGCGGCGCTGTGGAAGGCGCCTGTGCTCTTTGTCTGCGAGAACAACTTCTACTGCATGGGCACATCGCTCGAATTTCACCAATCCGAGCCGGACATCGCCAAGAAAGCCGCGGCGTATCGCATTGAGTCGCGGGCGGTCGACGGCATGGATGTGCTGGCAGTCGAACAGGCGACGCATGAGGCGGTCGAACGCATCAAGGCGGGCGCAGGGCCGCAGTTCATCGAGGCGCGCACCTACCGTTTCCGCGCGCATTCGATGTTTGACGCCGAGCTCTATCGCGACAAGAGCGAGGTGCAAGAATGGCGTCAGCACGACCCGATCACCCGCTTCGTCGATCTGCTCAAGCAGGAAGGGCTGATCTCCGACGAAGACCTGGAGGACATCGAGCAGCAGGTGCAGGCGGAGATGGAGGAGGCGGTCGCGTTCGCCGAGGCGGGCGCGTGGGAGCCGGTCGAGGACCTCGAACGCTTTGTCTACGCCGAGAACATCCCACCGGAGGAGCTTTATCCGCTGCCCACACCGGAGCCGCCCGCCGCAGAAACGCGCGAGATCACATACCGCGAGGCTGTGCGCGAGGCGATGAGCGCCGCCATTAAACGCGACGCACGCGTCTTCCTGATGGGCGCCGATGTCGGACGCTATGGCGGCTGTTTCGCGGTCAGCAAAGGCATGTTGCAGGAATTTGGCGATCAGCGCATCATCGGCACGCCGCTTTCCGAATCGGCGTACACCGGCGCCGGCATCGGCGCAGCGATGAACGGGATGCTGCCGATCGTCGAGATCATGACCTGCAACTTCAGCCTGCTGGCGCTCGACCAGATCATCAACAACGCCGCCACGATTTTACACATGTCGGGCGGGCTGTTCCACGTGCCGCTGGTGATCCGCATGGCAACGGGCGGCGGCAAACGGCTGGGTGCGCAGCACTCGCACACCTTTGACGGCTGGTATGCGCACACGCCCGGTCTCAAGGTGCTGGCGCCGGCCACAGTCGAGGACGCGCGCGGGATGCTCGAAAGCGCGCTCGCCGACCCGAACCCGGTGCTCATCTTCGAGAACTCGCTGCTTTACAACATGAAGGCGGATCTGCCGGTCAACGCCGGGCCACTGCCCATTGACAAGGCGGCGGTGCGGCGCGCGGGCAACGACGTGACGATCATCGCGTATGGTATGGCGTTGGTGAAGTCGCTCGAAGCCGCCGAAAAGCTGGCGGCGGAGGGCATCGACTGCGAGGTGATCGACCTGCGCACACTGCGCCCGCTCGACGACGCTACGATCATGGCATCGGTCGCCAAGACGCACCGTGTGCTGATCGTCGACGAAGACTGGCGCAGCGGCAGCATTGCCGCCGAAATCAGCGCGCGCATCATGGAGCAGGCGTTCTACGAGCTTGACCAGCCGGTCGAACGGCTCTGCGGCGCCGAAGTGCCCATGCCCTATGCGCCACAACTGGAGGACGCGTCGATTCCGCAGGTCGAGAGCATCGTGGCTGCGGTGAAAGGAATGGTGCAGCATGGCTGAATTCCTGATGCCAAGCCTGGGCGCTGACATGCAGTCGGGCAAACTGTTGGAATGGCTGGTCAAGCCGGGC
Source organism: Chloroflexota bacterium (assembly GCA_016861025.1). Classification (GTDB taxonomy): domain Bacteria; phylum Chloroflexota; class Anaerolineae; order Caldilineales; family Caldilineaceae; genus Caldilinea. The sequence goes on along the minus strand of BOKO01000015.1, from coordinate 133,399 downwards.
GACGTGGTGAAGCGGGGGCAGGTCGTCGCCGTCGTCGGCACGGAGAAGGGGGACATCGAGGTCGAGGTCTTCGAGGATGGCGTGATCCATGACTTCGCAGCCGAGGCAGGCGCCGAGGTGCCGGTCGGCGCGCGGCTGGCGATCATCAACGGCGGTGTGGCAAAGCCCACAGGCGCGCCGGTGCAAGTTGCCGTGGCGGAGGCGCCGCCCAAAGCCGCGGTCGAGACCAAAGTCGAAGCGGTGAAGGAAAGACCGACGACCAACGGCCATCGCGTGCGCATCTCGCCGCTGGCGCGCAAACTTGCCGAGGAGTTGGGCGTCGATCTCAGCCAGGTGCAGGGTACGGGTCCGCACGGCGCCATCGACAAAGCGGATGTCGAGCGCGCGGCGGAGGCGCTCAAGGCGCGCGCCGCACCGCCGCCCACTGAAGCCGCAGCCGTTGCAGCGAAACCCGCTGTCGAGCCAGAAGCTGCGCCGGCCGCGACCCCGGTCGAGCGCCCGAAAGACAAGGGAAGCGCCGACTTCCAGGCCGGGATGCGCCGTGCGATTGCGCTGGCAATGGCGCGCGCCAACCGCGACATCCCGCACTACTATCTGGAGACGCGCATCGATATGACGAACGCGCTGGCGTGGCTGGAGACTGAGAATCTGCAGCGCTCGATCCAGAACCGGATTTTGCCCGCCGTGCTGCTGATCAAAGCGGTTGCGAAGGCGCTGACCAAGGTTCCACAACTCAACGGCTACTGGGTGGACGATGCGTTGCAGGTTGCCGAGGGCATCCATATCGGTTTTGCAATTGCGTTGCGCCAGGGTGGGCTGGTCACGCCGGCGCTGCATCACGCCGATCTCAAGAGCGCCGACGAACTGATGGAAAACCTGCGCGACCTGATCATGCGCACGCGCGCCGGTCGCCTGCGCAGCTCCGAGCTGACCGACGCCACGATCACCGTCACCAGCCTGGGCGACATGGGCGTCGAAAAGGTTTTCGGCGTCATCTACCCGCCACAGGTGGCGTTGGTCGGCTTCGGCAAGGTGATCGAGGAAGTGTGGGTGGAGAAGGGGATGCTCGGCGTGCGCCCGGTCGTCCACGCCACGCTTGCCGGCGACCACCGCGCCACGGATGGACGCGTGGGCGCCGAGTTTCTGGACGTGCTGAACAAGCTGCTGCAAGAGCCGACGACGCTGTTTGGCGTGTAAACGAAAAAGGAGAAAAATCCATGATTGCAACCAAAGCGATGAGCAAGGACGAGCTGCATCAACTGATCCTCAACCAGTTGCGCGGTCTGGCGCCCGAAGCCGATCTCGATGACCTGCGCCCGCACGACGACATCCGCGAGACGTTGGAGATCGACTCGTTCGATTTCCTCAACTTCTTGATCGCGCTGAACAAGGAAGTCGGCGTCGAGATTCCTGAAAAGGACTACGGCAAGGTCAACACGCTGGAGAACCTGACGGCGTATCTGATGGCGCGCATGTAAATGAATGGAACGCGGATTGCAGATCAGGCGGATTGACGCGGATTTTTCAGAAAATCCGGTGTATCCGGTGCATCCGCCGCATCCGCGTTCCATCTTCCATTTTGCTGCGGAGATGAATTATGACCGAACACGAACCACACGACCGGTTGTATGTCCTCGACCGCACCGATTTGCAGCAGCTTTTCGACGCCCTGCGCACGCGCGGCTATACGGTCATCGCCCCTCAAATTGAGAACAATGTCATCATCTACGGCGCGGTTGACCGCGTCGAGGAGTTGCCCATCGGCTGGACTGACGTGCAGGCGGGTGGCAGTTATCGGCTGGCGCGGCGCGGCGACGACGCGCTCTTTGGCTACACTGTAGGCCCGCACAGTTGGAAGCGCTTCCTCAGCCCTCCCCTGCGTATGCTCTGGCGGGCGCGCAAAACCGCAGACGGCTTCGAGTTCATCGACGACGGCAGCCCGCCGCCGCGCTATGCCTTGGTCGGCGTGCGCGCTTGCGAGCTGGCCGCGATCCAACGGCTCGACGACATCTACACGCGCGGCGCCGTGATCGACGATGATTATCAGGCGCGGCGCGGCGCCGCCTTCATCGTGGCGGTCAACTGCGGACAGGCGGGCGCCACCTGCTTCTGTGCATCGTTGGGAACCGGGCCGTCCGTCGGGCCCGGCTACGACCTGGCGCTGACCGAGCTGATGGAGGGCGAGCATCGCTTCGTCGTCGCGGTGGGCAGTGAGCGCGGCGCCGAGGTGTTGGCGGAGCTTCCCCATCGCGCGGCGAGTGAGGGCGAGATCGAGCTGGCGGAGGCGATCGTGGCGCAGGCGGCAAGTCAGATGGGGCGCACGCTGGAGACCGCCGGCTTGCAGGAACTGCTCTACCGCAACGTCGAGCACCCGTACTGGGACGCGGTCGCCGAGCGCTGCCTGACCTGTGGCAACTGCACGCTGGTCTGTCCCACCTGCTTCTGCTTCACCATCGAAGATACGACCGACCTGACCGGGCAGATCGCCGAACGCTGGCGGCGCACCGATTCGTGCTTCTCGACTGCGTTCTCATTCATCTCCAGCGGCAGCATCCGCACCTCGGCGAAGGCGCGCTATCGCCAGTGGCTGACGCACAAGCTGGCGGGCTGGCAGGATCAATTCGGCAACATCGGCTGCGTTGGCTGCGGGCGCTGCATTACGTGGTGCCCGGTCGGCATCGACCTGACGGCGGAGGTGGCCGCGCTGCGCGCCGAGGATGTCGGTCAGCCGCCCGCCGAGCCGATCCTGGAGATGGCGTGAGGAAGGAGGGAGACCTATGATGCAAACAGCCTTGCGCACATTGCAGCGCCCATCGACGCCAGTCTACGGCTCCAGCGCCTGCAAACCTTATCGCTGCCGCGTCACTCGCCGCGTGCAGGAGAACGACGACACCTTCACCGTCGAGTTAACGCCGGTGAGCGCGCGCCAGCACGGCGCGTTCACCCCCGGCCAGTTCAACATGCTCTACATCTTCGGGCTGGGCGAAATCCCCATCTCGATCAGCGGCGATCCGGCGGACCCGGATCGGCTGGTGCACACCACGCGCGCAGTCGGCGCCGTGACGCGACGCATGGCGACGCTGCATGAAGGCGATGTGATCGGCGTGCGCGGTCCCTTTGGCACGCACTGGCCGCTCGAAGATCTGAAGGGCAAAGACATCGTGATCGTGGCTGGCGGCATTGGGCTGGCGCCGCTGCGTCCGGCGCTCTATCAGCTGGTGGCGAACCGGGGCGACTACGAGCGCGTGGTGCTGCTCTACGGCGCGCGCACGCCGGAGGATATGCTCTACCGCGCCGAGTTGGAACGCTGGCGCGCCCGTTTCGACCTCGAAGTCTACGTCACGGTGGATCGCGCCACGGGCGACTGGCACGGCAACGTCGGTCTGGTGACGGCGCTGATCCCGCGTGCGCCCTTCGAGCCGCGCAATGCCGCCGCGCTGCTCTGCGGCCCCGAGGTGATGATGCGCTACGCAGTGCAGGCGCTGCAAAAACGCGGCGTCGGTGCGGCGCAAACCTGGCTTTCGCTGGAGCGCAACATGAAGTGCGGCATGGCGATGTGCGGTCACTGCCAGTTTGGGCCGCACATCGTCTGTCGCGACGGCCCGGTCTTTCGCATGGATCGCATTCAGCGCTTCTTTGGCAGGTGGGAGGTGTAACGATGGCAACCAAACGCAAACCACGGCTGGCGGTCTGGAAATTTGCCTCGTGCGACGGTTGTCAGCTCAGCCTGCTCGACTGTGAAGACGAGCTGCTGGCGGTGACCGGGCAGGTCGAGATCGCCTATTTTCTCGAAGCGTCGCGCGCGGTGCTGGAAGGCCCGTATGACGTGTCGCTGGTCGAAGGCTCGATCACCACGCCGGGCGACGCCGAACGCATCCGCGAGATCCGCGAGGCGTCGAAGTTCCTGGTCGCCATCGGCGCGTGTGCGACCGCCGGCGGCATCCAGGCGCTGCGCAACTTCGCCGACGTGCGCGAGTTCACCGCTGCGGTCTACGCCCACCCGGAGTACATCGACACGCTCAAACGCTCGTCGCCGATTGCCGAGCACGTCTTTGTCGACTTCGAGCTGCGCGGCTGCCCGATCAACAAATATCAACTGGTCGAGGTGATCAGCGCGTATCTGCACGGGCGCAAACCCAACATCCCAACCTACAGCGTCTGCATGGAGTGCAAGCTGCGCGGTGCGCCGTGTGTGATGGTGGCGGCGGGCATCGCCTGTCTTGGCCCGGTGACGCAGGCGGGCTGCCAGGCGCTTTGCCCGGCCTACGGGCGCGGCTGCTTCGGCTGCTACGGTCCCATGGAGACGCCCAACACCGCCGCGCTGACCGCATGGTGGCGTGACCAGCTTGGCATGGCGCCGGCGGCGATCCAGCGTGCGCTGCGCACCTACAACGCCGGCAGTGAAGCGTTCCGCAAGGAGAGTGAGGCTTATGAGCACGCTCACGACTGATTCTGCAGCCGGAGATTTCCGCGAACCGGCTGCTTCGCCAGGAGAGACGCGGGACACCGCGACCAATCTCCGGCTGAAGACAAAGACAGTCCGCGTCGATGCGCTGGCGCGCGTCGAAGGCGAGGGCGCCTTTCATGTCAAAGTGAAAGATGGCAAGGTCGAGGAGGCCGAGCTGCGCATCTACGAGCCGCCGCGCTTCTTCGAGGCCTTTCTGCGCGGGCGCGCCTATGCCGAGGCGCCCGACATCACGGCGCGCATCTGCGGCATCTGCCCTGTCGCCTACCAGATGAGCGCCGTCCACGCCATGGAGGAGGCGTTTGGCGTGCAGGTGACCGGCCCGCTGCGCGATCTGCGCCGGCTGCTCTACTGCGGCGAGTGGATCGAAAGTCACGTGCTGCACGCGTTCTTGCTCCACGCCCCCGACTTCCTGGGCTACGCCGATGCGATCCAGATGGCGGGCGACCATCCCGACCTGGTGACGCAGGCGCTGCGCATCAAGAAAGCGGGCAACGACATTGTGGCGCTGCTCGGCGGGCGCGAGATTCACCCGATCAACGTGCGCGTCGGCGGCTTCTACCACATCCCCAAGCGCCGCGAGTGGGACAAGATTGTCGAGGAGCTGAAGTGGGCGCGCGACGCCATGATCGAGCTGGTGCGCTGGACAGGGCAGCTTCCCTTCCCTGATTTCGAGCAGGAGTACGAGTTCGTGGCGCTGCGCCATCCCGACGAGTATCCCTTCAACGAAGGGCGGCTGGTCTCGAATTGCGGGCTGGACATCCCCATTGCCGCGTTCGAGGAGTTCATGATCGAGGAGCACGCACCGCACAGCACCGCGCTGCACGCCGCCATCAAAGGACGGGCGAACTACTTCGTGGGCCCGCTGGCGCGCTACAGTCTCAACTTCGACCGCCTCTCGCCGCTGGCGCAGGCGACGGCAAAGGAAGCCGGTTTGGGCGTCGAATGCCGCAACCCCTTCCAGAGCATCGTCGTGCGCGGGGTGGAGACGCTCTACGCCATCGACGAGGCGCTGCGCATCCTGGATCACTACACCATGCCCGACGCGCCGAGCGTGTCCTACACCGTGCAGGCGGGCGTCGGTCACGGCTGCACCGAAGCGCCGCGCGGCATCCTCTACCACCGCTATGTACTGGATGAAAAAGGGATGATCGTCGCTGCGCAGATCACGCCGCCAACCGCGCAGAACCAGGCCACCATCGAAGCCGACCTGCGCGCCTTCGTCGAACCGCGCGCACATCTGCCGCTCAACGAACTGACCTGGCAGTGCGAGCAGGCGATCCGCAACTACGACCCGTGTATTTCGTGCTCGACGCATTTCTTGCGAGTGCAGGTGGAGAGGGATTGATTGTGCTGTCGAAGGGTCATTCGCCAAGCTGCGTCGTTTGCTCAAAATTCCGCCGGAGTCATCACAAAGGATCGACGAAATGTGAAACTCACAGCAAAAGTCTTTCCATAGGAGGTGTCCAAAATGGGCGTTGAACGGTTGAGTTCCTCGCCTTTCCCGGGGAGCAGGATTTTGCGATCGCCGTGTCTACTCATAGCCGCGCTAGTGACCTGTTTCATAATTCTTTCACCCGATGTATGGGCAGAGAATGGGCTGGCGTACAGCAGCTTGGTCAGCAATTCGATTGTAGAGCACGTCATCCCTACTGCCAGTAGCGCACCTTATGGGATCGCCGTGGACGCAGCGGGGGCTGTCTGGTTCACCGAGACGGACGGCAACAAGATCGGCAAACTGATCTCCAGCGACGGCGTGTCGCTCACTGAATACGTCATCCCCACTGCTGGCAGCTTTCCTGCCGATGTCGTCCTCGGACCAGACGGCGACATCTGGTTCACCGAGTACATCGGCAACAAAATTGGCCGTCTTACGCCAACCGGCGCGATTACCGAATATCCCTTGCCGCAAGCCAACAGTATGCCGATCGCCATCACCGTCGGATCGGATGGCAATCTGTGGTTTTGCGAGGAGGGCGGCAACCGCATCGGCAAGATGAACACTTCTGGGACGTTGCTGGCGGAATACAATGTGCCCACGCCGAATAGCGGCCTGAACGACATTGTCGCTGGCCCCGACGGTGGGCTGTGGTTCACAGAGTACCTGGGGATGAAGATCGGCAAGATTACACCTGCTGGGACGATCACAGAATATGAGATTGGCGCAAAGGTGTTCGGCATCGCTGCCGGTCCGGATAGCAACCTGTGGTTTACAGAGACCCGCGCCAACCGCGTTGGAAAAATCACCCCGCTGGGAACCATCACCGAGTTCGATCTGCCAGCAGGTCCAAACGGGCCGCAGGGCATTGTGTCTGGGCCAGGCGACAGTTTATGGATAGTCGCAAACTTCAGCAACAAGATTCTGCAGGTTCTGACCTTCGGGGCCGTGCTAAACGAGACTCCGATCCCCACGGATCAAAGCGGTGCAGTGATGATTGCAGCGGACGCCCAGAACAACCTGTGGTTCACCGAGATGGACGGCAACAAGATCGGGCAACTGACCTTCACCGGAGGGTCGATTTATCTACCACTGATTTCTCGTTAAGCGCCGGCGGTGGCGTGGGGGAGGGTGGAGAGTCTGTCTCTACGCCTCATAGCGCCGGCGCCTCGATGCTGCGTGAAGCAGCGAAAGCTGTCGCCTCATCTCGAAGGCTGGGCTGCCCAATTGCTCTATTTCGACTCGACCTTGGCGAGAGGAAATGTGTTGTCAGGTTGGCTGCGTGTTGCTGGAACTAGAAGAATGGCTGGAGCGACCCGTAGATCTCGTTCGGTTGAACAAATATATGCATCCCGCTTTCCGCACTCGGCTTGAACGCGAGGCGATCTATGTCTGAACCAACACTCCTACGAGAGCGTCTCCTTGATAATTTTGGATGCTTTTGAACGTATCCCTCGCCGCTTCGCCAAAATCAAGACCCCGGATGATTTTGTAACCACTCAGTCGGGCATCGATCTGATGGACAGTATCTGCATGGTGTTGATCGCTACCGGCGAGGAATTCAAGAAGATTGACCGAGAGACAGAAGGTAAACTCTTTGCCAATTACCCGCAAATCACCTGGCGCGGCGCCATCGGACTACGAGACGTTTTGTCCCACGGCTATTTTCAGATTGATCCCGAACAGCTATACACGATTTGCAAAGAGAACATCCCGCCGTTGATTGAAACCATGCGCAAGATGATTAAAGATTTGGAAGATGCCCCGCGATCATGACTTTCTCTGCTCATCCACCCGATTGGAGGTGAATCGATTCGTTTGTCGCTTTGATGGTGCTCTTTGGTTGAAACGCAGACTGTAGAACCGATCTATGTGAACGCAGGAGGCGTCCTATGAAGTCGACCAATGTACTTATCAGAGGGTTCTTTGGTGCAGTCCTTGTCCTGTTGGTTTTGCTTGGTCTCGTTTTGTTCTTTCTCTGGTTCTGGCCCCTCGGACTCAACAACCTGGCGGCGCCGTCTACCACCCAGGCCACCTACGCAGACGCAGTCGCCGCCGTTGAAACCGCCGTCCAGGAGGAGGGCGACGCAGTCCATCCTCTTTGTCACACCCGCGTCGTGACGACCGGCGCCAGGACCGAGAATGTCGCTGTAATCTTCCACGGACTCGGCGCCTGTCCGCAGCAGTTCGACGCGGTGGCGGATGCGCTCCAAGCCGAGGACTGGAACGTGCTGTTGGTGCGCCTCCCCTATCACGGCATGGCTGACCGGCTATCGGAAGCGCCGGCGGCGATGAAGGCGGAGGAGGTGCTGCGGGAAGCCGGTCACTGGATCGATGTGGCGCACGGTCTGGGCGACCGGGTCACGGTGGTGGGCTTTTCCGGCGGCGGTGCGGTGGCCGCGTATCTCGCCAACGTGCGCAGCGACATCAACCGCGTCGTGCTGGCCGCGCCGATGCTGGGCGTGCAGGCGTTCCCCGTTGAGCTGACGCGCCCGATCAGCACGCTGGCGCACTTTGCACCGAACTGGTGGGGCTGGTTCAACCCGGAACTGAAGGAAAACGTCGAGGGGCCAGAATACACCTACCCGCGCTACTCGTCGCGCATGTTGGCGGAATTCCTGCGCATCGCCCAGCAGAGCGCTGCACAGGCGCAAGCCACCGCGCCCGCCATTGCCGACATTCGCCTGCTCCTCAACGCCAACGACGAGAGCGTGCGCAACGAGGTGGCGAAAGCCGTCGCCGCGGCGTGGGCGCAGCACGGCGCAGAGGTGAAGCTGTATGAATTCTCGGCCAGCGTCGGCTTAAAACACGACATGATCGATCCTGGGCAGCCGTATCAGAAGGTTGATGTGGTCTATCCAGTGCTGTTGGAGGCTATCACAGACGTTGCTTTCACACCCGCTGCTGCGTCAGGGACACAGTGAAACCTGTGACAGAGACACTCGTGCTCACCATCGGCAGGCCACGCCGGGGGATGCCGCTTGGTGGCGCATCCAGGGAGCGGGGGGATTAACATGCGGATGAAGCCGACCCACTTTCTGTGCTTGGGCTGCGCCTGGCTCACGCAGGGGCGGCGGATAAGCAGCCCCTGCGTGAGTCAGATAGCTGTCCTCGAAACGCAATTAAACGCCAACCGGTTGGCGTTGCGCCAAGTTGGAAGAGAAAGTGGTTTCTCGTTTTGACAAAACAGAAAATATGTTCTACCTTTCCAACAAAGGAGAACACCATGAAAAAGAAAATCACTGTAACACCAGTCTGCGTTGCTGACCTGCTCGCCGAGGGTGAGCGCATGCCGGTCTATGTGCACATCATCGACCATCCCGATGCGCGCGTGCTGGTCGACACCGGCCTGACGGAGCTGCACCCGGCGGCGGCCGATCTTGACCCCCGCCTCCGTCCACTGAGCGAGCAGGGTTTCGACCTCGCCGGCATTGACATCGTCGTCAACACACACCTGCACTTCGACCACTGTGGTGGCAACCACCTCTTCGCCGGCAAGCCGATCTACGTTCAGCGTCTGGAGCTCGACGACGCGCGCAGCAAGGACGACTACACGATTCGCGAGTGGGTCGATGCGCCCGGCGTGCGGTACGTGCCGGTCGACGGTGAGTTCGAGCTGCTTCCCGGGCTCCGGCTCGTCCCGGCGCCGGGACACACAGACGGCATGCAGGTGGTCGTCGTCGAGACTGGCGGGCGTCCGGTCGTCGTCGGCGGCGACGTGGCGGTTTGGTTCGGCGAGCTCGACGAGCCGCACACCGAAGGCCAACTGCGGGTGCGCGCGCTCGACCCCGAGCTGGTCTGGCTCACGCACGAGCACGAGCCGTGGCGACCTCGTCATAGGGCATAATGCTTTATGGCCAAGTATCTGATTTCCTTCCCTAGCGCAGCGATGGTCGTGCCCGACAGCGAGTGGGAGGCGGTGGGGCGCGACGCACACGCCGTGATTGACGCGGCGAAGGCAGCCGGCGTCTACGTCTTCGGCGGCGGCATCGACGAAACCGTGCCGCCTGTACTCGTTTCGGCCGACGGCGCAGTCTCCGAGGGCGGCTATTCGTGGGCGCCTCCACTCGACGGCGGCTTCACGGTGCTAGAACTGCCCTCGCGCAACGAAGCCATTGCGTGGGCCGCACGCATCGCAAAAGCCTGTCGCTGCGCCCAAGAGCTGCGCGTCTTCGGGTTCGACCCGCAATCCTGATGAAGGCGCAAAATGAAGATAACCATCTTTGCGGCCGGCTCGCGCGGGGATATCCAACCTTGTGTTGCGCTCGGCCGAGGACTGCAACAGGTGGGAGATGGGGCATCCCTGTTCCCAACCACACGTTGCAGTTGACGCTGGGCGGCATCGCCAGGAAGCCAGGGGTCATCGACGACAGGATCGAAATCCGCGAATATCTCAGCGTCACGATCAGCTTCGACCACGACATCGTCGATGGCGCTCCGGCCGCGCGCTTTGTGCAGCATTTGAGAGAGTTGGTCGAAGGCGGATATAGTGTAGTTGAGCTGGCAACACTGTGCGCCAGTGAAAATTTAGCAGATCCTACTTGAAAGCGTGGAGAGCATCGACATCATGAATTCCAAAGACCGCGTCAAAGCCACCCTGCGCCGACAGACCACCGACCGCACACCGATCGATTGCTGGCTCTATCAGAAACAGTTCGTCGAGATGCTGGCCGCCGAATATGGACCGCGTGAGCAGTTTCTCGATGAGTTTGGCATCGATATCTTCGTCGGTTTCACGCCCTATCCCAACCAGACGGGCCGGCTGTGGGATGTGCAGGAACTGCCCGACTACGACCCCGGCGACCCGCACGACCCGCGCTGGCTCAACCACACCGATTGGAACTACGACTTCGCGGGGCTGAATGTGGCCGAGGCGGTGCGCCAGCAGGGCGACAAGCGCTTCATCCTGGCGCACGTGTGGGGCATCGTCGAAGGCACGAGCCGCATCATCGGCATCGAGAACTGCTGGATGAATCTGGGCGCGCAGCCCAAGATCATGAGTGGCTGGTTCGACCGCTACGCCGACTGGCTGTGCGGGTTGACTGACAGTCTGGTCGAAGCCGGCGTCGATGGCATCACCCTCTCCGACGACTGGGGATCGAACCAAAATATGCTCTTTTCCCCGCGCATGTGGCGCAATATGATCGCGCCTTACGCCCGTCGCGTCGTCGCATACGCACACAGCCGCGGGTTGTTCGTCAACCTGCACAGCGACGGCTACATCATGCAGATCATGGACGACCTGATCGACATCGGCTTTGACTCGATGCATCCGGTGCAGGAAAGCTCTGGCATGGATCCGCGCACCGTGAAGGAGCGCTATGGCGACAAGATCACGATCTACGGCTCGCTTGACGTGATCGATGGGCTGCTCGCCTACGACGGCGACGCGCTGGAGGAATACATCACGCAGCGTTTTGCGATCTACGCGCCCGGCGGCGGCTTCATCTATAACACCGGGCACTTTGTCCAACCCGACATACCGCCGCAGCGCCTGCTGCGCGCATACCGGGTTGTCCGGCGGCTGGCGGCGCAATATCACACGCCGTAGCTTTCCGGCAAGCGATTCCCGACGTAGAGATGCCGGACGCGCAAAGTATGTGCACCGAAGCCATATTTCGCACGATAACTGCGCTGCAATCGTAGAGCGCTGTTGCAAACCCCCTTGCTACAATCAAGAGGGAGTTTGATCCCTCTTCGAGATCGCTCTGGAAAGGAGCAGGGTGCACAATGTACACGCGAACAAATCGGCTTGCGGCGACAGTGTTTATCTGCACAATGGCAGGGATCGCGTTGGTGGCTGCGCTGACTGCGCGCGGTCAGGGCGGCGGTGTGTTCGGTTTGCAGGAGATCGCCTCCGGCTTCAACCAACCGGTCTATCTCACCCACGCCAGCGACGGGTCGGGACGACTCTTTGTGGTCGAAAAGTCCGGCCGCATTCGCATCATCCAGAATGGTCAGGTGCTGGCGCAACCCTTTCTCGACATCACCGACCGCGTTGGCAATGTCGGCGAGGCGGGGCTGCTGAGCGTCGCCTTCCCACCGGGCTATGCGCAAACCGGCTACTTCTTTGTCTACTACAACCACAAAGACAAAAATCTTGTCCCACCCGATGGCAGGGACGCAGGCAACAACGACGGCTATGACACCGTGATCGCCCGCTTCCGCGTCACCGCCAATCCCAACCGCGCCGACGCCGCCAGCGAAGAACGGATTCTACTGCGCAACCAACCTTTCGATAACCACAACGGCGGCCTGATCCTCTTCGGGCCTGACGGCAAGCTTTACATCGGCCTTGGCGACGGCGGCAGCGGCAACGATCCGCTCAACGCCGGGCAGGACTTGCGCACATGGTTGGGCAAAATTCTGCGCATCGACGTGGGCGCAACCGGAACCTACACTGTGCCCGCCGACAATCCCTTCGTCGGGCGTGCCGACGCGCTCCCCGAAATCTGGGATTGGGGGCTGCGCAATCCGTGGCGCTACAGCTTTGACCGACTCACCGGCGACTTGTTCATCGGCGATGTCGGGCAAGGCGCGCGTGAGGAGATCAGCCTACACCCGGTCGGGCAGTCGGGTGGGCTAAACTTCGGTTGGGATTGTCGCGAGGGCGACATCGCACACAACACGACAGCGAACTGTGACGGTCCCTTCGTCGAGCCGATCATCGCCTATCCGCGCAGTGACGGGCAGTCGGTGACCGGCGGCTATGTTTACCGTGGACAGACCTATCCTGCGTTTCAGGGACGCTACTTCTTCGCTGACTATGTGCAAGGGCGCATCTGGAGCACGCGGTTTGCTGGCGGCGTATGGGCGCCGAAATCGCTGGAACTGGACACCACCGAGTCGATTGCGTCGTTTAGTGAGGACGAGATCGGCGAATTGTATGTGGTCGGTTTTGACGGCAAAATCTACCGAATCGTCGACACAAGCGCGCCAGCTGCGGCGCTGGAGACAACCACCTTTGCGGTGACGCCGGACAGCGCCGTAGCGGGCGATGTCGCAACCTACCGACTTGTACTGCGCAACACCGGCGGCGCAACCGACGGGGCCGTGCACGCGCAGATCGCAGTCCCCAACGCCCTCGCCTATCTCCCCAACTCGCTGCAGGCAACCGCCGGGATCGTTGACGACGCCGGCGCGCCGACGCTTCATTGGCAAGGCGCACTTTATCCGTCCCAGGTGGTGACTGTGACTTATCGCGTCTCCGTGAACAGCGGCGTCTCCGGCGCAATCGCCACGACGGCGCAAATCACGGCGCCGCAGATATTGCCTTTTGCGCGCACGGCGACGTTGACCGTGCGCGTCGGCGAACCCACCGGCGCCGATCCTGACTTCTTTCTTCCTGGCACGCAACCCACTGACATGATCGACGCCATCGTCGATCCGGTTGGCTGCCAGGGCTGCCACACCACCCCAATCTACGGCGCCTGGCGCGGCAGCATGAAAAGCCAGGCGGGACGCGACCCGATCTTCTGGGCGGCGTTGCATGTCGCCAACCAGGATGTCGAGAATGCGGGCGACTTCTGCTTGCGTTGCCACACCCCGCGCGGCTGGTACGCCAATCGCAGCCACCCGGCGGACGGCGGCGCACTCGAAGCGACCGATATCGCTGCGGGCGTGGCGTGCGAGGTCTGCCATCGCATGGTCGATCCAGTGCCGACCGGAGGCGAAGCGGCGGCGGTTGCGGCGGACGTCGTGATTCGGAGCACGATTTCACCGTCGCTGCCCGTCGGCCATGTCGGTTCAGCGATGCTCATCCTCGACCCGGAGGATAATCGCCGCGGTCCCTTTGCGATCTCACCGTCGCCGCCACATCCAAAAGCAACGTGGCGCACCGACTTTCTGGGACAAGGCGGCGATCCGGTGACGGAGGCGCGCGTCTGCGGCGCCTGCCACAACCTGGACAACCCAACCCTGAGCTGGAACCCTGTGAGCGGGCGCTACGAGCCAAACGCCGAGGATACGCCTGCGCCGTCGTTTGCCAAAGGCGATCTCTTCCCTATCGAGCGCACTTTCGACGAGTGGCTGCTCAGCGACTACGCCGCCACCGAGGGTGTCTACGCGCCGCAGTTTGCCGGCGCCAAAGCCGATGGCGTCGTGCGCACCTGCCAGGATTGTCACATGCCGCGCATGACGGGGCTTGCAGCAATCGGCGATGCACTGCGCGACTGCGTCACGACCGGTTGTCTGCCCGAACATAGCTTTGCCGGCGCCAACACCTGGGCGCCGCAGCTGTTGCAAGACTCGCGCTGGCGGCTGGCGGCGACGAGCGATGCGCTTCATCTCAACGCCGCCATGCAATCGGCGCGTTCGATGCTGCGCCGAGCGGCTACGCTCACACTCGACTTTGATCCGCAAGCCACGCCCAAACAGGCGACGGTGCGCGTGATCAACGAAAGCGGTCACAAGCTGCCAACCGGCTATCCAGAGGGGCGGCGCATCTGGCTCAGCGTGCGCGCCTTCGACGCAAACGGACAACTCGTCTTCGAGTCCGGCGCCTACGACGCCGGGACAGGCATGCTGGCGCAGGACGCACAACTCAAAGTCTACGAAGCAAAACTGGGCGTCGACGACGGTGCAAGCGTCACCGAGACCTTCCATTTTGTGCTCAACAACACTGTGCTCAAGGACAACCGCATCCCGCCGCGCGGCTACACCGTGGCCGCGTTCGACCAGCCTGGCCTGCGCCCCGTCGGCGCCGTCTACGCCGACGGCCAACACTGGGACGAGACGGTCTATCGTCTGCCCGACACAGCGGCTTCGGTTGTCGCTGTGCTCTACTACCAGACTGCGTCGAAGGAGTATATCGACTTCCTGCGCGTTCGCGGCGGTGAGGATGGCGCAACGCTCGGCTTGCTGTGGGATGATCTGAAAAGCCCGCCGGAAATGATGGCAGTGGCGGTTGCACCGGCGCAGTTCAACTATTTCCCGATCATTAGCCGGTGAGGGGCGAAAGGCGTCGGAGGTTATCGTCTCCAGCGCGACATTGCGCCTCCAACTTAAAGTAGACCCCATCACGCCGGAAGCGATGACCTGCTTATGTGACATTAGTTCCGGCGCAGGCGACGCGGCTATGATAGGCTTCCTGGAAGGTTGTAATGGATGCGCCAAAGGCGACACAGGATAGCGAGGTTCGATGTCTTCTCAGCAGACGCGATGGTTTTTAGTGACGGCGGTGGCGGCATTGGTATTGGCCGCGTGGACAGGTGTGCTCATGCGCTTTGGCATGGTGTACGGTTTTCCGAGTTGGGCGCAGAATTTTGGCGCCATGCGCCACGCACACAGCCACCTGATGTATTTCGGCTGGGTCACGCTGGCGTTGATGGCGCTGATCTGGGCGGATCTGCCGCGGCTGACGGGGCGCCAGTTGCCACGCGGCGTTGCTGTGCAAATGATGTTCACTGCGATGATGGCGCTGCTCAGTTTTCCGGCGTTCTGGATCAATGGTTATGGTCTGACAACTGTTGGCGCGGCGCGGCTGCCGCTGGGCTCGATGGCGGCGACGCTCAACGGGCTGACCTGGTTTGTTTTCATGGCGCTCTACGTGCGCGCCACGCGCAGATTGGCAGTGCGCCCGCCCTCCGTGCAGTTGTGGGATTGGGCGCTGGCGCTACTGGCGCTGGCGTCAACCGGTGCGATTGGATTGATCTGGATGGTGGCGACCAACGCCCGCGAGCCGTTGTTTCAGCAAATTTTTCTTCACCTCTTTCTCGATCTCTTTGCCGTCGGCTGGTTCACGTTGGCGCTGCTCGGTGTGTTGTGGGCGCAACTGAATGTGCAGCAATCGCGCCTGCCGATCTTCAGCCTGGCGTTGCTATTGACGCCGACCTTTCTACTTGGCGTGTCGCCAGGGCTGCTGCCGACATCTCTGTTTTGGGTGGCGGCTATCGCCAATGCCGGTGCAGCGCTTTTGTTGGGCGTGCATGCCATGCAGTTGTGGCGCCGACGCAACGAACTGCCGACGCTCACCTGGCTTACGCTCGGCGGTCTTGCCAGCGTGATCGGGGTGGCGTTCTTGCTGCTTTTGCCCGAAGTCTGGCAGCGTTTCGCCAGCGGACAGATGCGCGTCTTTTATCTGCATATATTCTTGCTGGTGTGGGTCAGCACGGCGTTGGTAGGGCAACTTCAGGATCGGCTTGCACCGGCTTCATCGCTGATTCACCGTTGGGTCAATCCGCTGTGGGTGGGCGGCGTCGTGGTGATGGTGGTTGGATTGCTGGGGTTGGGACTGGCGCCGTGGCTGGGGACGCCAATGCTGTGGTGGCTGCACGTCTCGGCGTGGGGAAGCCTGGCGGCAGCGCTCGCAGCGACGCTCTTGCTGGTTGCACTCTTATCGCCTGCGCCTGCCCGCACCGCGTTGGCGGCGGCTATGTCCCCGCAATGACTGTGTTTTTCAGGTTGATCGGCGCCTCGGAGGTCGATTCCTGATATTCGGGCAGCCAAAGCACAAAGGTGCTGCCAACGTTGAGCTGGCTGGTGACGGTGATCTTGCCGTTGTGCGCCTGCGCAATCCGTTGGGCGATGCTCAGACCGAGTCCGCTGCCCCCCATCTCACGGCTGCGCGCCTTGTCGGTGCGGTAGAAGCGCTCGAAGATAGCGGCCTGCTGTTCCTCACTGATGCCGATGCCGGTGTCGCTGACGCTGATGCACACCCATCCGTCACGGTTTTCAAGGCTGAAGGTGACGACGCCGCCTTCAGGCGTGTACTTCACCGCATTCTCCGCCAGATTCAGCAACACCTGTCGCAGCCGGTCGCGGTCGCCGCGCACCAACGCCTGATCTTCGCTGCCCAGACGGATGTCGAGCGCATCGGCTCGGCCTTTGTAATGCTCCACGAGGCGCAACGTCTGGCGATAGACATCGAGCAGAATGGTGTCCATTTCGACCGGCGCCATCTGAATTTGCAGCGCGCCGCTGTCCGCCTGTGCAAGCAACAGCAGATCGCTGATCATCTTGTTCATACGTTCGGACTCCGCCTGCACTTCAGACAGCGACTCACGGAACAACTCGGCCGCCTCTTCCAGACGCAGATGACCGTTGCCCGACGGCGAGGCTGCCATCCGCTGCATCAACTCGATATTGCCCTGGATCGTCGTGAGCGGCGTGCGCAACTCGTGGCTGACATCGCCGATCAGCCGCTCCTGCGCCTGGAACAGGTGCTGAATGCGGTCGAGCATCGCGTTGAAGGTGGCGGCCAGCCGACCCACTTCGCTGGCGTTGTCGCGGATATTGATGCGATTGCTAAGATCATGTGTACGCGTGATGGCGTTGGCGGTCTCGGTGATGGTGTCGATCGGCGCCAGCGCACGCCGCGCCAGAAACGCGCCGACGATGGCTGCCAGCACAATGCTGATCGTCGTGCCCAGAATCAGATAGCGGTTGACCTGGGTCAACGCCGTCAACGCCGTCGTGACCGGCTGAATGAGCTGGATGGCGCCCATCAACTGGTTGTTGACCACCAGCGGCACGGTGTAGACCAGAAAGGTGGCGCCGTCGCCCGTGATGTAATAGAAGCGATTGTCAAGCCCGGCGTTGATGCGTTTCATCGTTTCCGGGTGGTGTGGGATCGGGATGTCGCCGAGATTTTCGCTGCGTTTGAGCACGTTGCCTTCGGTGTCGAGCAACTGTGCGCCCACCGACGAGGCAAATAGCTCGACTTGTGGGAAAAAGACGTTGTCGGCGCGGCTCCGAAAGACTAACACATCGCCCTGGAATTGCTGCGCCACGGCGGCGGCAATGTTGCGCGCCTGCAGAGCAGCGCTTTGCTCAAGTTGAAAACGCAGATTGGCGGTCAGCGCTGAATAGACGGTGACGCTGAAAAGGATGAGCGTCACGCCAAGCAACGCCGTATACCAGAGGGTTAAGCGAAGGCGAATGGTCATGCAGAACGACCGGCGACCGGCGTGCAGCGTGGCGCGTCAGGCGGCTGCAGCGGACGCCTCTCCTCAATTCTCGCGCAGCGCATAGCCGACGCCGCGCACCGTCTGAATCAGGCGCGGCTTGCCCGTCGCTTCCAGCTTGCTGCGCAGATACCGCACGTAGACTTCGATGATGTTGCTCTCGCCGCCGAAGTCATAATCCCAGATATGCTCGTAAATCATTTCGCGCGTCAACACCTGACCCGGATGACGCATAAACAATTCCAACAGGTCAAACTCCTTGGCGGTCAGCTCGATCAAATCGTCGCCGCGGTGCACCTGGCGTGTGCGCGGGTTCAGTTCCAGGTCGGCGTAGCGATAGACATCCGGCGCGCTCTCCATGCGATGACGGCGGAAGAGGGCGCGCAGCCGCGCCAGCAGCTCGTCGAAGGCAAAGGGCTTGACCATGTAGTCGTCGGCGCCGGCGTCCAGCCCGGTGACGCGATCGGGCACAGAGTCGCGCGCCGTCAACATCAGAATCGGCACGTTCGACGCGCTGCGGAGACGCCGGCAGACTTCAAGCCCATCCATCTTAGGGAGCATGATGTCCAGGATCACGGCGTCGGGCAGCGTTTCGCGCGCCACGCGCAGCGCCGTTTCGCCATCTTCGGCAGTATCGACGCTATACCCCTCAAAGATCAACCCACGGCGCAGTAGATCACGAATGCGCCGATCATCTTCGACAACCAGGATGCGTTCAGCCATAAAAAAATTCCACTTCGGTTGGTTTGGTTGATTCTCCTGCGTCGATTGTAAACAAGCGTAAACCGGGTGTCAAATCGTTTGGACGTTGCCCGACTGTCGTCGCTTTTCTGGTTGTCTTGTGATGGATGTTACAATCAAGACGGTGATGATACGGCAAATTGTAGGTGTAGCAGATCAGCTTTCGCTACACCCATCCGCAATAAATTTTGTGACTCTCACAACAATTTGAAACGAATAAGGAGCATATTTATGGCTGAACAGGCGTATCGCATCGAACGCGACAGCATGGGCGAGATCAAGGTGCCCGCCAACGCATTGTACGGCGCGCAGACGCAGCGCGCGGTCGAGAATTTTCCGGTGAGCGACCTGCGTTTTCCGCGCACTTTCATTCGTGCGCTGGGATTGATCAAGGGCGCCGCCGCCGCCGTCAACCATGATCTCGGTTTGATGGAAGCTGAGATGGCGGAGGCGATTCAGGCGGTGGCAAAGCAGGTGGCCGACGGCGAATATGACGACCAGTTTGTGCTCGACATCTTCCAGACCGGCTCCGGCACCAGCACAAACATGAACGCCAACGAGGTGCTGGCGGCGCTTGCCACCGCAAAACTCGGACGCAAAGTGCACCAGAACGACCACGTCAACATGAGCCAGAGCAGCAACGACGTGATCCCCACTGCCATCCACCTCAGCGCGTATCTCGCTGTGCATGACGAGCTGCTGCCAGCGCTTTCTCATTTGCACAAGACGCTGGTCGACAAAGCCGCCGCCACTGACCATGTGGTGACGACTGGGCGCACACACCTGATGGATGCCATGCCGGTGCGTTATAGCCAGATCATCGGCGGTTGGGCAAGCCAGATCAAACACGGCATCGAGCGCATCCAGGCGTCGCTGCCGCGGCTGGCGGAGCTGGCGCAGGGCGGCACCGCCGTCGGCACCGGCATCAACGCTCATCCGGAATTTGGTCGCCGCATTGCCGCCAAACTCGCCGAATGGACAGGGCTGCCGCTGGTGACAAGCTCCAATTATTTCGAGTCGTTGAGCATGCAGGACGCCGCCGTCGAACTCAGTGGTCAGCTCAATACGCTTGCCGCCAGCCTGATGAAGATCGCCAATGACCTGCGCTGGATGAACAGCGGCCCCATTGCCGGTTTGGGCGAGATCGCATTGCCTGCACTGCAGCCCGGCTCCAGCATCATGCCCGGCAAGGTGAACCCGGTGATTCCCGAATCGGTGACAATGGTCTGCGCACAAGTGATCGGCAACCATGTCACCATCACCATCGGCGGGCAGTCGGGCAACTTCCAGCTCAATGTGATGCTGCCTGTGATCGCCTACAACCTGTTGCAGAGCATCTCATTGCTGGCAAGCGGCAGCCGTATTCTGGCGGATAGCGCCATCGCCGGCTTCACCGTCAACGAGGAGCGCATCGCCAGCCTGGTTGGGCGCAACCCGATCCTGGTCACGGCGTTGAATCCGGTCATTGGTTACGAAAAGGGCGCCAAGATCGCCAAACGCTCCTACGCCGAGGGACGCTCCTTGAAGGAAATTGCGCTGGAGGAGACAGACCTGTCGAGCGAGGAGTTGGATCGCATCCTCGACCCGCGTGCGCTGACGGAGGGTGGCATCCGTGAAGGCGTCTCCGGCGGTGGTTGATGTTGTGATCATCATCCAGAAAGCTTCGGAGCTTTCTGAAGGGTTGTGATAGACGAACTAAAAAAGCCGCACCAGAAATTGGTGCGGCTTTTTTTTATCACTCGCTGAAATTACTTGAGATAGTTCGCCGGATTGTAGGGCACGCCGTTATAGCGTATCTCAAGATGGAGATGGGCGCCGGTGCTGTTGCCGGTGTTGCCCATTGTGCCAACCTGCTGCCCGCGGCTGACCGTTTCACCCGGCTTGACGAAGATCGAGTTCAGGTGAGCGTAGAGGGTTGTGAAGCCGTTGCCATGGTCGATGATGACATAGTTGCCATAGCCGCCGTTCCAACCACCGCCAGCCAACACAACGTAACCGGAGTCAGCCGCCGTGACCGGTGCGCCAAGCCAGCCTGCAATGTCGATCGCCGGATGGCCGCGCCAGTAGCCCTGGCTGATGTAGCCAGCGGCAGGCCAACTAAAGTTGCCCGAACCCGCCAGGGCGCCCGCCGGTCGCGCCACCGAATAAGCCGTCGAGGCGTTGCCGACAGTGGGCGCCACATAAGGCTTCGTGCCGCCCGGCACCACGATCTCTTTGCCGATCGGCAGCGGGTCGTTGACGCTTGTCATGCCATTAGCGGCGTACTGTACGATCGATTGCATATCAGTTTCATATTTGCTGGCGATGCCGGAGAGTGTGTCGCCGCGCTTGACCACGTGTAACACGCCATCGACAGGCAGAATGCGCACCTGGTCGCCAATTTTCAATCGATCTGGGTTTTGTTCGATGAAGGAGTTTGACCACATGAGCGTTTCCGGCTGCAGCCCGAAGCGTTTTGCAATCCCCAGCACAGTGTCGCCTGCCTTGACGGAGTAGTAGAACACTTCGGGGCGAGAGTTCTCTTGTGTGACATTCTTGGGTGACCGATCAACAAAATTGAGCACCGTATTGGGCTTCAATGAATCGCTGCCAAGTTGGGCCGCCGCATCCAAAGCTCCGTAGCGATTCTGCGTCGACGCCTCCGCAAAGCTGCCTGTCACCGCAACAGGGGTCGCCTCGAGACTTAAATCCCATTCTGGAATCGACACCTGACTAAGAATCAGCACGACCGCCGCTATCATCAAGACTGCAAGATGGCCGGCCAATCGCAACGGCGTGACCTGATCGGCCAGCACGCGCTGCATTTGATCGGCGGCGCTCTGCAACACCTGATCGATCACGCCTATTCGACCAAAATGCGCGCTCTGCACAGGCTGCATTGCCGCATATCCGGCGCCGGTCGCCCGATCCAGATTTGTTGAAATTAGGTTTGATGAACGAGGAGAAGAAGTCGGGATGTACTCTTGACTTTGAATGGGGAGTAAGTCTTGTTTGCCGTGCAGCTCAATGTGGTGGAGCCTGGCGTTCCCCGACTGGGTCTTGCCAAAATGAGTATTGGCTTCACTTGTCATACACTAAAGTCTCCAGATCGTCAGGTTTGGATAGGGCGTAAGCTGCTGTAACAATGCTCATAGCCCGAAAACATCCTGGCAGAAACCAAATCAACCATGACAATCGCTGATTTTAGCATCTTGTGGATGGCTTGCCAAGTGGTTGAAAGCCTTTGACGCCCTCAAAAAACGACGATCCCGCCACATTGTGCAGGGATCGTCGCCCAATCGTAGGTTTTGCGTAGGAAGGAAAAGCTTGATCGACTATCGTTTCGTGAGCGTGTCGAGGAACTCGCGGTTGTCACGCGTGCGGCTCATGCGTTCAATGATCGGCAGGATCGCCTCGCTGCCGCCGCCCATGGCGTCGATCATGCGCCGCAGCGTATAGACTTTCGAGAGCGTTTCGGCGTCGAGCAGTTTTTCCTCGGCGCGTGTGCCGCTGCGCTCGATGTCGAACGCCGGGAAGATGCGCCGCTCCGCCAGTTTGCGGCTGAGGTGGAGTTCCATGTTGCCGGTGCCTTTGAACTCTTCATAGATGACGTCGTCCATGCGGCTGCCGGTGTCGACCAGACAGGTGGCAATGATCGTCAGGCTGCCGCCTTCTTCAAGATTGCGAGCGGCGCCAAAGAAATGTTTGGGCGGATAGAGCGCCGCCGGGTCGATGCCGCCCGACAATGTGCGGCCAGAAGGCGGTACAGTGAGGTTATATGCACGCGAAAGGCGCGTAATGCTGTCGAGCAAAATCACGACATCGCGTCCACCCTCCACCAGGCGTTTGGCGCGTTCGAGCGCCATCTCCGCCACGCGCACATGGTTTTGCACCGGCTCGTCGAAGGTGCTGCTGACGACCTCCGCTTCGACCGAGCGATCCATGTCAGTCACCTCTTCCGGGCGCTCACCGATGAGCACAACCATGAGATGAATATCTTTGTAATTGGTGGTGATGCCGTTGGCGATGCGCTTGAGCACGGTTGTCTTGCCTGCTTTGGGCGGGCTGACGATCAGACCGCGCTGCCCACGCCCGATCGGTGAGAGCAGGTCGATCATGCGCGTTGAGATGACGTTGGGCCGAGTTTCGAGCAGAATTTGTTCGTTCGGAAAGATCGGCGTCATCTTTTCAAAGACGGGGCGCTTTTTGGCTTCTTCAGGGTCAAGACCATTGACTGCTTCCACTTTGAGCAGTCCATGATATTTCTCCGTCTCTTTAGGAGGACGCACCTGTCCGATGATCAGATCGCCTGTGCGCAGACCAAAGCGGCGAATCTGGCTTTGGCTGACATAGACATCCTCCGGCCCTGGCAGCAGATGGTCGCTGCGCAGGAAGCCGATATTGTCTTGAACAATCTCCAAAATGCCGCCGCCAAAGATATAGCCCGCCTGTTCAGCGCTGGCGCGCAGCAGGCGCATAATCAGGTCATACTTTTTCAGCCGTGTATATCCGGTGACGTTGGCTGCGCGCGCAATTTCGCGCAGCTCGTCAAGGTTCAATTCTTCTAATTGTCCGATCGTCATTTGATCCAGGGGAATGCTTGTATCCAGCATATCCTATCATCCTTCTAGTATAAGTAATTGTGCGGGCGATCTCGCCCGAAAAAGAGATTGTCTAGCGATAATGTGAGTGATGGGTCGATGTTTGTGTTATGCGCTGGCGGTTTGTCTCAGCGGCCGAATACCTTCTGGAGTTTGCATCGAGTCTGTGTCAGCAAGTCATCAGGCGAGCGATTTTGCCGCCAGACCATCAAATCAAGAAGTATGTGTTTGCGTGATTAAACTATTCACACAGCAGCGCTGTCTACTGGTGGGAGTGATCGTAATCTTTCCTTGTGGACGGCTGGCAATGCAGACGACTTGGGAAAAACAGTCAGGGAAGTCAGGAAAATCCAACCGGTGATTTTCCCAAAGTGCTAAATTATTATAGCAGCAGAACAGCCTAACGTCAACTCATCTAAAAAGTTAATTTTACCAGTGATTATGAATCGTCGTCAAAAACGAAAAAGGTGGGAATTACGCGAAGTTGTAATTCCCACCGAAGCTATCGGTTGCGGATCAAGAGATCGGGTGTTGCGGTTGAAGACGATCACCATTCCCAAAGGCCGCCAACATCGCGAAGCGTTTCAGCATCGACGATACGGATGCGGCGGTATCCCAATTCGACCAACCCTTGACGTTTGAAATCGCGTAAGATGGCGCTGACCGTCTCACGATAGGTGCCCAGGCGATCAGCTAACGCCTGATGACTGACGCCCTTAATGACGCCGCTGCCATCGCGATCAAGTTCGATGAGAAGTGCAGCCAGCCGTTCGGGCAATTTTTTGTAGGCGACATCCTCCAGGCTGTTCTCGACCTGCATCAGGCGCATCCCATACGTCTGAAGCATGCCCCAACCGAGAATCGGATATTGCATCGTCATGTTGCGGGCTTCACTTTTTGGAATCACCCAAACGATGCAGTCTTCAGCGGCTTCGGCAAACACATTGGGATCGATTGCCCCGCTTAGAGCGCCTTCGCCAAAAATTGCGCCCGGCTCCAACGATGCAATCACCAGACGGCGCCCCTCATTGTTCGTGCAGAGCAGATTGGCTTTGCCGCTCATTAGTACGTACATGCGCGAAGCCATTGCTTCCGGCGAAGCGATGAGTTGACCACGCTCAATGCGCTGGGTGCTAACAACCTTATCAAATGCAGGATCTTCTTCTCGCAATGCCGTCAGCATTTGTGGGACGCTGTTGACACGCAAGCCGGTTGCAACGGGCGTATTAACAACGTTCTGGGCGCCTAGTTGTAAGTTTTGAAGCTCACGCAGACTGGTTTTCATAATCAATTATTCCTTATTGCTTACTTTTGCCTAATGCACCGGTGTTCCAGTCGTTGACTCGCATTAGAATGTTTTGTCTATATCTGACTTGACGTTTGCTAGACAACCTGTTTTCTTTGGCGTTGTCATGCTTTCGTCAAACGAGAAATCCGTACAAAACCTTTGCAATTATTTAACCATACTTCTGGGCTTTTGTCTAGCCCCCAAAAATGAGAGTTTTCTCATTCTTTGTGTAATCGGAATTAAAAGATGAAATAAAGCCGTCCAAGCTGCCAGAATGATGCTTTAGTCGCACGCTACTGATTCGCCACGGCTTTGTGGGGAAATGCGCAGATGCTCAACCCGTAAGTGTTGCAGGCCTAAATCACTATGCGTCTTATAATGACCCTCTGGACGCTGAGAATTCCAGTCTTGAAACCCTGCTTCATGCTTCATCAGACTCAACCATAGATCACCAAGATTAAATTGAAATTGGAAATTTGTTTGCGATCTGTTAGCAGTTGCGGCTCTGGCAAGAAAGGGCGCGTCACGCGAGGCTGGGGCGTCACGCTATCGCACTTTGTTTAGGGATGACTGAACAAAACCTGTGCAACGACTGAGCGTTAAGGCTGCTGTGTCGATAGCTGCGTTGCCTGCCAATTCAGGAAAGCAAACCATCGATCGCTCTGTTCGAGAGATAAATTGCGTTGAAGTTCTTCTTGGTGCATTGGTTGCGAGGCTCTCACGCCAGATACTGTAGATACTGTCTGGTTAGCGAGCGCTTCGGCGAACTGAAGCGCCTGGCTCCGCGCCGATGTGGGCCAGCGCGCCAACTTTGTCGCCGCCTCAACACCTGCGAGATAGAGTTCGCGATCCTCATGATATGACTCGCCGGCAGGATCGAACAGACGGCGCAGATGTCCTTCGCTCACCCGTTTGAGTGCATTCGAGAAGATCTCCACCACCTGTTGATCGCCTGTGCGCACGGCCAGGCTGGCGGAGCGGCTGAAGCAGTAGTCGCCGGCCAGGATCGTGCTGCCAAGCAGCGACGAATTGGGCGCGTCCCCCCCGACTGTTCCGCCTAGAACGATGTGCACGTTGATGGCGAGGTGCAACATTTCCAAAGCGGCTGCCAGGTTGATGCGTTGTTCGCGCAGCGTCTCATGATCCTCTGCGGCCACGCCGGCGGCAAGCACGACGGCAGCGCGCAGCAACGGACGACTGTGTTGCAGTTGCGCTGTCACCATCTGGCTGAAGGGCGGAAACAGACCGGCGATCTCTTCGTCGATGCGTTGCTCCACCTGTGCAAGCTCTGTCTCGAACTGCTGGCGGGCGGTTGGGTTCATGATAGGTGAGTCTTGTGTTTAGAGTCCGTTTTTGAAATTACGAGTTGTGGACACCGCGGCGCGGATGTTCAGAAAGTAGCTCGCGGATGCCCTCAACGGCCTCCACGGCCGTTTCGCCCAAATAGACGCCGGCAATTTCATTGCGCAGTTCGGGGCGGACATTGAACGCTCGCCCACCATAGCCAATGATCGGTCGAGGCGATTCGATGCTGGCCAGCAACTCACACAGTGGGCGCAGATTTTTCGCAGCATCGATGGTGGTGGCGCTGAACAGCACCATGTCAGGTCTGACCGCCCGCACTTCTTCCACCAGATCGTCGGCCGACAGGTTTTGTCCAAGATAGCGAACTGTGTAGCCGGCGCGGCGTAAATAAATCGACAGAAGCAGAGCGCCGATTTCATGCAATTCACCGGGTGCACAGCCCACCCAAATCAGCGGTCGGGTGGTTACATTCGGGACGGCGCGCAAAATTGCAGCCAGCCGCTGAATCAAATAATTGGTCGCATAGTGCTCGCGTGTGATGCTCAGCTCGCCGCGATGCCAGCGTTCGCCGATCTCCACGAGCACCTGCATGATGATGTGTTCGCCGACATGCTCGACCGGGTAAAGCGCAAAGGAGCGCGCCAACGTCGCCTCAGCTTCATCTTCTTGGTAGTTAAGCAACGCGTACAGCAATTGTTCTTGCAAATTGGCAAAATTCTCAAGGTCGAGGCGCGTGGGCGCCACAATGCTTGGCGTCTCCAGCACGCGTCCGTTTGGATCAGGTAGCGCAGCCTGTTCATCAGACGGCGACTGTTCGATGATCGATTGCAGCCATGAAACCGCCTGGCTGATAGACATGCCAGCATCCACTTGCGCCTTAAGCCAGCGAATGATCGCCACGTCGCGGTCAGAGTAAAGTCGATAGCCGCTCTCCGATCTCTGCGGCTGGCACATATTGTAACGACGCTCCCAGGCGCGCAATGTGCTCGGACTGATGCTTGTTGATTGTACGACCGCTTTGATATTGTACAGAGGTGTAGTTGAGTACTCGTTTAGCCGAATTGTCGTGACCACGGCGCCCATCCACCTTGTTTCATTGCACGTTTGTTCTCACCCGTTGGTTGCTTGCATTTGGAGCACACACAAATCCAGTCGATAGATTGCGTCAAGCTTTTGCAATCTTAGCACAGTCTCTTGTAAGGATCAATCTGCTGTAATAGTTTACGTAACTCTATGTCGAATTTGTTTCACGAAAATCTGTTGTTTTTGCTGCAACGACTGCTGGGCCGCCAACACACAGGCAACGGCGCTCTGATCGTCAAGCGGCGTCGCAAGCGGCGTCTCTCCCAAACGAATCGCAGCGAGAAAGCGTGCAACACTGGCGCGATATGGATCGATGACATCAATGTCAACTGCTCGCTGCTGCTCTCCGCGGTTCACGATGAGCTGACTCTGCCTGTTGCCCGGTTCACAATGTACGGCGTGCAGGCTGCCGGCGCCGCCGTAGATGATGATGCTCACCGGCGCATGGGGCAGTGCAAACGAGTCGTGTACGATGGCAGGCAATCCGCCGCGCAGCCAAATCGTGTGCAGCACGTCCTCCTCGCACTCGCTTCCGAGCAGCGTTTGCAGGCTGTGCGACTGAATCTCCGCAGGTTGGTTGAGAAACAGAAAGGTCAGCAGATCGGCGTCATGCAACAGCCTGTCCCAAAGCACGCCGCCAAATGGCTGTTGGATGCGCCACGTTTGCCGGTCAAGCGGCAAAGGCAGCAAGTTGTCGATGCGCGCTCCCAGCACTTCACCGATGGCGTCGGCGTGGAGCATTTCGCGCAGACGGCGCACCACGCCGGTGGAGCGCCAGACATAGTTTGCCGCCAGCACCAGCCCGCGATGATGCGCCATCTGTTCGAGTTCCTGACATTCTTCCAGGCTATCGCTGATGGGCGGTTCACATAACACATGCTTGCCGGCCAGCAGTGCAGCATGCACTGTCTCGGCATGGTGGCGGGGGTGATTGCCTACATAAACGCAGCGAATTTCGCGGCGGTTGAGCAACGCCGCCAGATCATCGCCAGCGTGAACAATGCCGTGTGCGTCGGCGAAACGTCGTGCAAAACGAGCATTGTGGCTGTACAACGCGGCAACATAGGCGCCGGCAACATCGCGCCCGCCGACTGCCGGCGGTTGTCCCCAAATCGCCTGGTGCATCCAATGCGTCAACACATGGCTGGCGCCGGCGACCAGGAATCCGACCGAACGGTCATCGATTTTGCGCGTCGCCAGCCGCGGCGGAGGCGCGTCAGCCATGCTCCTCGCCCGCAATCAGCCGATAGATCGATTCCAGATCTTCATCGCTGTAGAAATGTACGATCAATTTGCCTGCGCCGTCTGGGTTGCGATTCAAGCTGACTTTCGTGCCCAGCGCCGACCGAAACCGGTCTTCGAGAAATTGTAGATGCTGTTGCAGTTCAGGACTCGTAGTTTCCTGAGCGGGCGATGGTTCAGACGGCTGAGCGCACAATCGCCGCACAAGCGCTTCCGTTTGGCGCACCGATAAATCGCGTTTGATCACTTCGGGAAGGGCGCGGCGGATTGCCGCCTGGTCGGGCAACCCGAGCAGCGCACGCGCATGTCCCGCCGAAATCTGGCCGTCGATCACAGCCTGTTGCGCTTCGACCGGAAGGCTGAGCAGACGCACGCTGTTGGCGATGGCGGGGCGGCTCTTGCCAACGCGCTCGGCGACTTCGGCCTGCGTCAAGCCAAACTCTGTCATCAATGCCTGAAACGCAGTCGCCTCCTCAAGCGGATTCAGATCGGCGCGTTGGACATTCTCGACCAATGCCCATTCCATGAGCTGCTGTGGCGTCGCTTCGCGCACGATCACAGGCACTTCGCGCAGACCAGCTATGTGCGCAGCGCGCCAGCGACGCTCGCCGGCAACTAGCCAGAAATGCGCCGGTTTATCGGCTGCCGCCGTGACAACCAATGGCTGAATGATGCCGTGTGTGCGGATCGATGCGGCAAGCTCCTCCAGCGCAGTTGGGTCGAAGTGGGCGCGCGGTTGGTGCGGGTTTGGAAGGAGATGGTCGATGGCGACCATCCGTACACCACCAGCCTCAGCCTGGGCGACGACCTCCGGGGCGGCCGGTGTGAGTGCAGTGTCCATGATCAGGGCCCCGAGGCCGCGCCCAAGCCCTCGTTTCTTGCTTTCAGCGGCCATGCTTTTGCTCCCTTTGTGCTAGACTCGCTGTTGAGACGACGGAGAGATCGTGGTGTGCACGCCCTCGACGCGCTGCAAAAACTCCTGCGCCAACGCCTGATAAGCCATGGCGCCTGCGCTCATCGGCGCATAGCTCAGGATCGTCTGACCGTGCGAGGGCGCCTCGCTCAGCCGCACATTGCGCGGGATGATCGTCTGGTAGACCTCGTTGGGGAAGAAACGGCGTACATCCTCCACAACTTCCTGCCCGAGATTGGTGCGTGCGTCGTACATCGTCAGCACCACGCCCGCGATCACCAGCCGGTCGTTGAGAATCTCGCGCACCTGACGAATCGTGTTGAGCAGCAGGCTCAATCCTTCCAATGCCAGATACTCGCACTGCACCGGAATGATCACGCCGTGCGTGGCGGCTGTCAGGCCGTTGATCGTCAGCAGACCAAGGCTGGGCGGCTCGTCGATAAAGATGTAGTCGTATTTGTTGCTTACGCTCGCCAGACTGCGCGCCAGCAAACGTTCGCGCGCCATCATGCCTGCCATTTCCACTTCTGCACCTGCCAGGTCAGTGCTTGCCGGCAGCAGGTCGAGGTTCATCCAGGCTGTCAGCGTCAATGCGTCCTGAGCGGGGCGCCCATCGATCAACACATCATACAGACTGATGGAAAGGGTGCGTGGATTGATGCCGAGGCTTGTGGTGGCGTTGCTCTGTGGGTCGGTGTCCACCAATAGCACACGACGCCCGCTTGCCGCCAGATAGGCGCCGAGATTGACAGCCGTCGTCGTCTTGGCGACGCCGCCTTTTTGGTTGGCAAAACAGTAGATGCGCGCTGTCATGATGATCTCAGGAACTTGCAGCGTCCGTTTGCTGCAGCTTGCACTTCATTCCACATCCCGCCTCTTCGCAGCGCGTGCGTAGATTTCGCAGGCAACCGTTCAGAATTTCGACTGTTCGACCATCATCGGCTCGAAAGGATGGGCCTCCATATAGTCCAGGATCGCCTGACGGGATGGAATGCCGCTCACCCCAACATGTTCGACGCTCATTGACGCTGCGACATTGCCGAAACGCGCTGCTTGAATCGGGTCTTTGGTCTCCTCAAGGCGGATCAAAAACGCCGTGGTGAAAATATCGCCTGCGCCGGTTGGGTCAACCTCGTTTGCGGGCCGTGGTGGAATCTTCACTTCGTGAATGCTGCCATCGGGTTGGCGTTGGAAGACGGTCGAACCGTCGCGATATTCGGTGACGACGATCAGAGGCACATAGTCAAAGGCAGGCGCCAGGCGCTCCCACTCGTAGTCGATGTCCTCTAGCGATAGGATCAGCGCGTCCAGATAGGGCAAAATTTCGCGCGCGGTCTCCCACTGTTTACTGTGCACGCGGCCATCGGCGTCCCAGCGGCGCATCCATCCCTGGGGCACGGCGGCGATCACCGTGTCCTCGGCAAAAATCGCCGGCACATCCGGCTCGATTTCATTTGCAATGGGGCCGAGCAGAACAATATCAGGATGGCGCAAATTGGGATCGATGTCTTTTGCGCTGATTGGCGGCGCCGGCGTATAACAATATTGAATACGACCGTGCGGCGTGTAGATATTGCTGAAAGTAGTGGTCGACGGCGAAGGCAGGACGTGCAGTTGCGCCGACGACGGCATTGCAGACAGATCGGTGTCAGGAGCGGCGCGCGTCACCACTGTAGGGCGGCGACCAAGCCGGTCGGCGACGACGGCGGCAAAGGTCACTGTCCCACCCAGCAGATAGGCGCTGAAGTCGTGCTCATGAAGCAGGTCGCGTGTGACGTTGCCGATCAACAGGATATCGATCGACGCCGTCGATGTGCTCACGGGTGGATTCGCTGCCACGTCATCTCCGCGGAAGAATCTGAACTTTGCGTCGTTCGCCCTCGCCGCTGCTCTCCGTGATGACATCTGGGTGGTCGCGCAATGTGAGGTGAATGATCCTCCGTTCACCAGGCGCCATTGGCTCTAGCGCGAGCGCTCGTCCTGTCTGGGCAACTTGCTGGGCTGAGCGTAGTGCAAGTTGCGACAGATGCTCGATGCGGCGCTGGCGATAGCCCTCGACGTCGACGACGATGTTCTTCCACCGATGGAGGCGCTGATTGACCATCAAGCGCACCAGATATTGCATGTTGCCCAGTGTGTCGCCGCGACGTCCGATCAATGGACTCAAGTCTTTGCCCTGCAAGTCGAGCAACAAATAGCGCTGCTCGTTGTCTGCATCCGGTTCGCGCCACGTTGCGACAACCTCGGCTTCAAAGCCCATCAGCCGCACCAAAGCGCCGAGCAATTCCGTGGCGAGCTGAACCAGTTGTTCGTCCTCTTCGGCAGTTGATTCGGCATCTTCGACGGTTTCGGCGTCTACATCTATCTCTATCTCGTCGCTCGCTGTCTGTGCACCTGGCAGGTCAGGTGCGAACACTTCCGTGGAAATAAGCGAAGGATCTGTGGCTGGCGGCTTGGATGGTGGAGCAACGACGTCTTCGACAGGCTCGACATCTAGCGATGGCGCGGGCGGCGGGGGCGCAGTTGCAGGCGGCGCAGCCTGCACGCCGACCGAACGCCGCCTGATGCGCACCTGCGCCGGTTCGCTGCCGAGGCCAAAAATGCCGCGGCTTCCTCGACTAATGATCTCGATCTCCACCTCGTTCTGCAAAAGTCCCAGCGTGCGCAGTCCTTCAGCAATTGCCTCGTCGACGCTTTTGCCGGTGAATAGGGTTTCGTCGGCCATCGCTTACTTCCTTTTGGCTTTGTTGCGTTTGGGCGTCGGTGCAGCCGTCGTCGATTTGACGGGCTGTGGATTCTGCGGCTTGACATCAACCGTGACCGGCTCGGCAGGCGACGCCGCGGTCGTCGCCGCCACCTGGGGCTTCTGCAGGAAGAAGCGAGTGACTGCCCATTGTTGGCCGATCTGCAACAGGTTGCTGGTGACCCAGTAGAGGCTTAGACCGGCGGGCACCTGCAATGTGAAGTAGCCGAAGAAAAGCGTCATGACCATGCTCAGATTCTGCGTCATTTTGGCTTGCTCAGAATCCGCCGTCGCCGGCGTCATCCACTTTTGCATGAAGATTTGGGATACGACCAGCAGGATCGGAAGGATCATATATGCGATCAGGGTGTAATAATCGCCGGCGGACCATGCTTCTGGTATCCAGCCTAAACCGAGCTCAAAATTGGGAAAGCTCAGATCGGGGATCCAGAAAAAGCCTGCGTTTTCCAACATGGGCCCGACCGCCACGAGCGCTGCATAAAGACCGAACAGGATAGGCATCTGAACGAGCAGAGGAAGGCAGCCACTCAGAGGATTGACGCCGGCTTCCTTATAAAGCTTCATCTGTTCTTGCGCCAATCGTTCGCGATCCTTGCCGTATTTTTTCTGAAGTTCAGAGAGGCGCGGCTGTAGCTCTTTCTGCGCCTGCATGCCGCGAATCTGGCTGAGGTTAAGCGGGAAGGTGATGATTTTGATGCCAAGCGTAAAGAGCACGATCGCCCAGCCCCAACTGTAGGCTACGCCTGCCCTTTCGAGCATCGAGTCCATTCCGATCAGAATATTGGCAAGCGGCCAGACAACGAAGGTCTGCCAGAAACCTTCCGGCGGCGTGGTCGTAACATCGACGCCTTCGTAGGGAACGCCACAACCTGTCAGGGTCATTGCAGCCAGAACAAGGATGGCGAGAATGATCCAACGTCTTTGTTTCACAGAGGTTTCTCCTTATTACGGGAAGAACACCACTCTATCTTAGGGAAGTGGGTCAAACCCGCCTTCATTCCAGGGATTGCACCGCAGTATGCGCTTGAACCCCATCCAACTGCCTTTGGCGACGCCATACTTTTCGATGGCTTGATAGGTGTATGAGGAGCAGGACGGATAGAAACGGCAATTATTGCCCAACATGGGCGACATAAACTTTTGATAGAAACGGATCATTGCAAGCGCAATTGCACGCATGGTCACTCATCTTCGGTTGTTGTCTGCGATTGGAAAAGCTGCGCCCGCCGAAGCAGGCGGGCGCAGGCGGTTTCCATCTCATGATAGTCCGCACTGCGAATTGGCTGTCTGGCAATCAAGACAATGTCCCAGCCGGGCTGAATGCTTTCTTGTTGCAGACGAATGATCTCACGCAGACGACGTTTGATCCGATTACGGCGCACAGCATTGCCGATGCGGCTGTTGACGGCAAACCCGAATCGGCTGTAGGGCAGATTGTTGGGCAGTGCGCACAACACAAGCAAATGATTGGCGTATGAACGTCCCTGGCGACGAATCTCCTGGAACTGCTTGTTTGTGCGCACGCGATAGCGTCGCTTCACAATGTGCGGTGACCGGACGGAACGTTCTTGCGCAGACGCCATGCCATAGCATGGTTTCTATTGGACCCTGGCAGAACCGACCTGCAGAAAACTCGATTACACCAAAACGCTAGACGGCTTTGCGATTGGTCAACTGTACGCTGAGACGGGCGCGACCTTTGAGACGGCGCCGACGCAGCACGTTGCGCCCACCCGGTGTAGACATGCGGCTGCGAAAGCCATGCGTCTTCAGTCGTTTGCGAACTTTCGGTTGCCAGGTTCGTTTCGTCGCCATGATAAGTTTGCTCCTGTTCTATACAGTCTTAGGCATCCGCTCAAATCGCTCTATAACTGACTTGTTCAGCAAGCCAGCCATCGAACACTCAACAGTCCGCCAGCGTAGATGTTCGTAATGCAGGCATCTGTCGCAAAGCGTCGGTCATGAAGAGCGATCTGTTCGTTGCTTATTCGCTTTTTCTAGACGACCAGCGTTGCGAGAATGTGCACCAAACTGGTGAAATGTATCACGTCTGCACACATTTCGACACTTATACGCATGAGCGTCAAAACAGCATTATATGCGTCGGCTTTTTGGCGTGTCAAATCTGTTGCAGGGTTTCGGAGCTTCAATTCTATTGGCAAGTGGATCGATGCATGGTACTATCAACATGATTGGGCAAAACGCGGCCCGATGTGGAGGCAAAACGATTGAGGTCGACAGGAACGTCTCTGCCTGACAATGAACTTAATACCCAATGGCGTTCTGGCATGACACGCGCTTATATTGACGAAAATATAGATTCGCTGCGGCGGCGCGCCGATGCGTTGCTCGACGAGATGATGCTTGGTGGAGTGGACATCGGCGCTGGCGATGGAGCGATCGACGGCGGTCAGGCTAATTCTGCTGAAATCGGCTATGTCAATGGCTTCACCGATCGCTCACTTCACCCAGGCGCCGATGGCGGCGGCGCCTTTGAAAATAACGCACATGAAACGCCGTGGTCCGAGAGCATCTATGATGAGCGTTCTGCAAACGCTGGCGTTGGGCGTATGACCGGTGCTGCACCGTCGGCTGACTTTCCGCCCGTCTCTGTTCCAACCCATGCTGCAAACGCTCTCTCGTCGCTCGCGGACATGGAAGAAGATGGCGTCGGCAGTGTTTCAGCCGAGCCTGCGCCAAATATCGCATCCAACCGCACCGGGCGCCTCATTCCGGCGGAGCAGCGCTATGCGCGTCCATCCGTTGCAGAAAGCGCGACGTTTGACGCTGCCCTCAGCGAGGCGCCGACACGCTCGCCCTCCACCGCCGTGCGTCGTCAATCGGCCGCTTTGGCGAGTTCGATGACTGTGGGCGCACGCGCCAATGCGCGCTCCACGCTCCTGCCGCGCGCCGTGGAGACGGATGTCGAGACCGCCGAACAGGAAATCCATGCGCTGTTGAGCGAAATTACAGCCACACTGCCGGTCGGCCATGAGGCGGCCGAGCGCGGGCGTCATCTGCTCAATAAGGCGCAGCACATTCTGGAGAGCGATCCGTCGCGTACAGCGGAGGTGGACTATTACCTTCAGCAGGTGCGACGCATCGTTCAGCGCACGCGCCAGATGCACAATGACTCTTCGCTTTATCGCCGACGATTGACAATCTATCTGACTGCATGGGCGGCGCTTGCTGTCACCTCGCTGGCGGCGCGCTATATCCTGCAGCCGGAACTGCTGGCGTTTCTGGAAACATTGTTTTGGACGGAAAGCGACTTGGTGTTTGTACAGTTCACGCCAATGGCAGTCGGCGCCTTCTTTGCCGGTGCATTGGGCGCAGCCGTTGGTGTGCTGACAAACATGCAACGTCACGCTGCGCAAGAACATGGCTATTTTGATCGCAAGTATGGTCTGCGTGGATTGTTGTTGCCCTTGCTTGGCGCTATTTTTGGCCTGATGCTGGCTGCGATTTGGGCGACGGTCTGCTACTTTATGGGCTGGAACGCAACAGGTCTATGGCTCGGTTCACTGCCGGCCGCGGTTGCGCTTGTGCTCGGGTTTGCGCAGGAATGGTTGTACGGCGCCCGCTGATCTGGCGTGGGTTTGCCGGTGTATGCAGTGACCCAACGTTTCATGGACTATGTAGAAGTCGTCGTCAATGTTCCGATTCGCCGCACTTTTCGCCGCGGTGATTCGCCTCCCCCGCCCACTGACGATGAAGACGCCCTTCAAACCTTTCATTATCATTTGCCGCCAGAATTGGAGAATGTCGTGCAGCCCGGACACCTGGTCTGGGCGCCGTTTGGCGCGCAACAGGTTCAGGCGATTGTTCTGCGCCGCACCGATTCGGCCCCAGTGCAGACCAAAGCGATCCTGCGATTGGCGCGCCCCGAACCGATCCTGACCGGCGTGCAGATCGCGTTGGCCGCCTGGATCGCTGACTACTATGTGGCGCCATTCTCTGCTGCAATCCGTTTGTTTTTGCCGCCGGGGCTGTTGAGCCGCGCCGACAGCCCGCCCGTCGCGCGCGCGCGCCGCGAACTGCGCATTAGCCTGGCGCTGTCGCCCGAAGAGGCGCATCACCGCCTCGCCGAGGTTGGGCGCGACACCGATATGGCGAAAGTGCTGGCGTGGCTTGTTGCCCATCGCGGCGCGACGCCAACGCTGGCGGAGATTCAGGCTGCTTGTTCGCTGCGCAGCGACAGCGCCGTCAAATCGCTGGCAAAACGCGGTGCGCTCACAATCGAACAGCGCACTGTGCGGCTGGTGTTGGATGAAGAGGCGGCGACGGCGTTGTTGTTGACCCTGCGCAGCACAGACAAGCATTTGCCGATTGTCGAGGCGCTGGCTGCTGGCGCTCCGTTGTGGCGCCATGAGTTGAATGAACGCACAACCGCACCGCTGCACTCCTTGCGCGATCTGGAACGCTGGGGAATTGTCCACCTGTCCGATGAGATTTTTATGCGCGACCCGCTGTTGGGGCGCAACTTCCCACCCACCGCAGCGCCGACGTTGACTTCGGAGCAGGCGGCGGTATGGCAGCGCATCGCCGATGCCGGATTTCAGCAACCACAGGGCGCCACTTTTCTTTTGCATGGCGTCACCGGCAGCGGCAAAACCGAAATTTACCTGCGCGCTATCGAGGAAACCCGTCAGCGAGGTCAGCAGGCGATCGTCCTGGTTCCAGAAATTGCATTGACGCCGCAGACCGTGGCGCGTTTCGCCGGCCGTTTCCCTGGGCGAGTGACTGTCATTCACTCGGAGCTGAACATTGGTGAACGCTATGACATTTGGCGCGGCATTCGCGATGGCAACTACGATGTAGTGATCGGCCCGCGCAGCGCACTCTTTGCGCCCGCACCCAACCTGGGGCTGATCGTAATCGATGAGGAGCATGAATCCACCTACAAACAGGATGCCGAAGAGTGGGGCAGCGGCAAGGTGTTCTACGACGCGCGCACGGTTGCACGGCGCATGGCGGCGATGACCGGCTGCACGCTGATCTTTGGCTCGGCTACGCCAAGTTTGGAGACCTATTTTGCAGCGCAACAAGGGGAGATCGTGTTGCTGGAAATGGCGCAGCGGGTGATGGGGCATCGGAGTGCGCCGGAAGGAACAAGCGCCGTCTATGCGGACATGCCGCCGGTGGAGATCGTCGACATGCGCCAGGAACTGCGCGCCGGCAATCGCAGCATTTTCAGCCGTAGCCTCTCAGCGCAGCTGCTGGAAACGCTTGCGGCGCATGAACAGGCGATCCTTTTCCTGAACCGGCGCGGCGTCAACACCTTTATCATATGTCGCGACTGCGGGCACGTCGAGGAGTGCAAGCGCTGCGCCATCCCACTCACCTATCACATGGAGAGTTCAGGACGGGCGGCGCGTCTCGTCTGCCACCATTGCAACCAGGTTCATCCGGTTCCCGACATCTGCCCGGTGTGCAAGAGCAAGCGGATTCGCTTCTTCGGCGCCGGCACCGAGCGGATCGAAGAAGCGGTCAAAGAGATTCTGCCCGGCGCGCGCGTTCTGCGTTGGGACGCCGACACCACCGGGCGCAAAGGCAGCCACGAGCAGATCATGGCTGCCTTTGCTACGCATCAGGCGGATGTCCTGATCGGCACACAGATGATTGCCAAAGGGTTAGATTTGCCGCTAGTGACGCTCGTCGGGGTTGTGGCGGCGGACGTGGGATTGTTTCTTCCCGATTTCCGTAGCAGCGAACGCACTTTCCAGTTATTGACGCAGGTCGCCGGTCGCGCTGGGCGCAGTCAACGCGGCGGTCGCGTCGTCATTCAGACCTATCGCCCCGACCATTATGTGATCCAGGCCGCAGCACAGCACGATTATCAGGGCTTCTACGCGCGCGAACTCGCCTTTCGCCGCGAACACGGCTATCCGCCCGTGCGCAAACTGGCGCGGCTGATCTATTGGGAAAAACGGCTGGATCGTGTGAAGCAGGAGACGAACCGAATGGCGGCGGTGGTGCGCCATCGGCTGGCGTCGATGGGGCTAGAGAGCGCGGGCGCCACGCTGCTAGGCCCAGCCCCCGCATTCTTTGAACGACACCGCGGCTACTATCGCTGGCAATTGTTATTGCGCGCTCCTGATCCGGCTGCGGTGCTGCGCGGGCTAGAGATACCGTTCGGCTGGCGCGTTGACATCGACCCACTGTCAACGCTGTGAATAAGCGCTTCTCGCCAGTCCCTACGAAATGCGCCTCAAGGCGATGACCGACAATGCAAACTCTGCTCCAGGCGTGAAGCAAATCCGCCTTCTGCCAAACTGCTTGACAGTAGCTGCCTATCTTTTTACAATCCATTGCCAATGATGACGGAAAATGCAGATCGACAGATAGGCAATGAAAACGCATTGGCTACAGGGGTCGCACCGGCGGGCAAGGTGTCGTGGCTCACCTTGAAGGATGCCAGCGACTTTTTGGGGGTGCATTTCACCACATTGCGTGGATGGGCTGATCGCGGTGAAATTCCGGTGTTTCGGACGCCGGGCGGTCATCGACGATTCAGCCTTGACGATCTGCGACGTTTTCTGGCTGAACGCGCCAAATCGACGCCCGCGCCCAGCAGCAACGCGCTTGTCCAGGCGGCGGTGGATCGGGTGCGGCAGGAAATGCGGCGATCCGATGCGCTTGTGCAACGCTGGCACCATCCTGAGGATACGCATATCGACCAGATGCGTCGTGAACGCGGGCGAATGCTCTTTTCGCTGGCAATTGCCTATGTGATGAAACCCCAGCAGCGCGACCAATTGCTCGATTCGGCGCATGAACTGGGGCGGCAGTATGGCGCTGATGCAGCAGCGACTGGCATCTCCCTTGTCGAAACCGGTCGTGCGGTGCAATTTTTTCGCCAGCAACTGATCGAAGCCGTGCGCGCCAACGAAAGCGACCGCCCTGACAGCGATGACATCCGCGTGGAGCGGCTGCTCAATCATTTTCTGGACGAGGTGCTCTTTGCCGTGCTCGATGGCTACGAGGCCGGTCTGGTGGAGGGTGGGGTGGCGACAGTTAAAGCAGGTAAAGCAGCGAAATAGGCGTGTGGAGAACGAGTTCGTAGGGGATTCGTCTTTTTTCGTCCTTGCAATCCGTCGTGCATGTGTTATAATTTCGACACTACACAGCGAAAGCACTGAATAAACTGGATAATCGAAGCGCTGTCGCAGGTTTGGCGTCGAAATTGTTTGATCGAATTTGCAGTTTTTGTTGATCGGAAGAATGCAGTATAATACTGTTGATTTCCCATCACGAGGGCTGTGCAAAAGTCCAAATACATTCCACGATTTCCACGACAAGGGGAGGTTTCTATGCTTAACCGGAGGATTTGGGTTGTAGCGCTGATTGCTGTTCTGCTTATGTCTAGCCTTGCCGGCTGTGCCATGGGCGATGTTGCTGCACCTGCCCGCAGCGTGCCGATCAGCGTTGATGCCGCGCTGGAAGGTCAGAATGCAGGTTTGATGGGCCTGATGTCCGGCAGCGTCACCTGGAGCGAGTCGCAGCTGAGCAGTTTCCTGACTGAGTTGCTGCGTCAGAACACCGGTCCCAACCAGCCGGTGGATTCAATCACGGTGTGGCTTGAGCCGGGCAACCTGGTGCACGCTCGCATTGCTCTGAAAGATGGTGTGCTGCTTGGCGGCCGCAATATCGACGTTATGGGGCGAATCATGGTGCAGAACGGCCAGCTCATGGTTGATCTGACAGACGCCGGCGCCAATGGCATGATGGTCAGCGGGCCGTTGATGGGGCTGGTGAGCAGCTATATCAACAACGCTCTGGCTGGCTTTGGACTTGCAGCTGATGTCACGACCGAAGAAGGCAGCATCACCATCAGCATGGGTGGCATGTAATCTGGCAACGCCCCCGTTTTCTCTACAACTGAATAGCATTTTTTCCAGTTCGACAGCGATTCACAATATGAGCCAGGCGCTCTAGACAGATTAGCCAAGAATTACGAACTGGAACCCATCTTGATGAAAAGCCCGGAACGTGATCAATTCGCTCCGGGCTTTCTTTTCGGCAGGAGAATCAGCAAGGTGATCGCGGGATTTACAAAAGAGAAATATAGCGACATCAACGTTCCAACACTCTTATTGGATGAAGGACGCGCCCGCCGCAATATTTCCCGTATGGCAAATAAAGCTGCATCCAACCAGGTTCGTTTTCGTCCACATTTCAAGACGCATCAATCCGCCGCCGTCGGTGAGTGGTTTCGTGATGTGGGCGTCGCTGCCATCACAGTCTCGTCGGTGGAGATGGCGCGCTATTTTGCAGCGCACGGCTGGAACGACATCACAATTGCGTTTCCGGTGAACGTGCGCGAGATCGATAAGATCAATCGACTGGCGCAACAGGTGCGGTTGCACCTATTGGTGGAGAACCAGGCGGCCATAAACTTTCTGTCGCAGCGTCTGACCGAAGCGGTCGGCGTTTGGATCGAGATCGACGCTGGCTATCAGCGCAGCGGCGTGCGCTGGGATGATGGCTCGACGCTGACGAGCCTCGCACAGCAGATCATGGTGTGTGATCGGCTGACGTTGCAAGGTCTGCTCACCCATGACGGCGCCACCTATGCCACCCATTCGCCGGATGCACTGGCCGCGCAGTACGGCCAGACGATCAGGCGACTCAATCAGGCGCGCACCTGGTTAATGGAGCGCGGCTTTCTGGGGCTTGAACTTTCGGTCGGCGACACGCCTGCGTGCAGCGTGCTCGATGATCTGGGGCAGATCGACGAAATGCGACCTGGCAATTTTGTCTTCTATGATTGGATGCAGGTGCAGATCGGCTCTTGCACCGCCGACGACATCGCCGTGATCGTAGCCTGTCCGGTCGTTTCAATACATCCGGAACGCAACGAACTGATCCTCTACGGCGGCGCTGTTCACCTCTCAAAGGAGAATTTGCGACGACAGGATGGTCAGAGCATCTTTGGCGTCGTTGTGTTGCTCAATGAAGAGGGATGGAGCGCGCCGCTGCAAGGTGTGTGGGTGCGCTCGCTCTCGCAGGAACATGGGGTGGTTCATGCTGAAGACGCAGCATTTACAGAACTGGTCAGGCATGTCGAGGTTGGCGGGTTGCTTGGCGTAGTCCCTGTGCATTCCTGTCTGACAGCCGACCTACTCAAACAATATCGCACTTTGGATGGCGAATTGCTCTCGATGGCGCCGATCCCGTGTGCTGTCGCGCAGGCGTAAGAACATAGTTGCGCTTTGGCGGCTTGTCGATTTGACCGGTTTTTCAGCATCGTGTTATATTTCTTGTTCGTGGGTTCGCCGTGCCCATGGTTTATCGTCTGTTCGCCGAAACAGTGTTGACCATGACTTTCTGGCGTACAGGAAAAACGCAATCGGTGCAGCCAGCGGATGCTGCGGCT
Organism: Chloroflexota bacterium; assembly: GCA_016861025.1. Taxonomy (GTDB): domain Bacteria; phylum Chloroflexota; class Anaerolineae; order Caldilineales; family Caldilineaceae; genus Caldilinea. The sequence goes on along the minus strand of BOKO01000015.1, from coordinate 92,298 downwards.
GTTTATTGTCACAATAATTGTCGAATTTTGTTGAAGTCACAGATGTCGAGAGTCTTGCATCTGCGAGGCTCAATGAAAAGTGGAGGGACGTTTGCCGACCATCAATCAACTGGTCCGTAAGGGCCGCAAGGATGTTGCGAAGAAAGAAAAAGCGCCGGCGCTGCGTTTCACTCAGAATACGCTGACCGGTCGCACGCGCCGCATGAAGCTGGGAAATCCACAGAAGCGCGGCGTCTGTACACAGGTGCGTACGACGACGCCCAAGAAACCAAATTCTGCACTGCGCAAGGTGGCGCGTGTGCGTCTTTCCAACGGCATCGAAGTGACAGCGTATATTCCGGGCGAAGGGCACAACCTGCAGGAGCACAGCGTCGTATTGGTGCGCGGCGGTCGCGTCAAGGACCTGCCCGGTGTGCGATATCACATCGTGCGCGGTGCGCTTGACAGCCAGGGCGTCGATAAACGCAAGCGCGGCCGAAGCAAATACGGTACGAAGCGTCCCAAAAAATAGCACCTAAAAACAGAGAACGCCTTGCTTCGCCCATAGACCGCCCATAGATAAAGCGTCGGTGAGCGAGGTTGCAGGATATATAGTGAGACAAAGAGAGTAACTATGCGCAGAAATCGTGCTGAACAACGCAGCGTCACGCCCGATCCTCGCTATCACAGCGAAGTGGTCGCCAAATTTGTCAACAATGTGATGGAGCGCGGCAAGAAGAGCCTGGCGGCCAGCATCGTCTATGATGCGTTTGCAATCATCGAAGAGCGCACCAAGCGCCCTGGCATCGAAGTCTTCGAGGAGGCGCTGAAGAACGCCACGCCGCTTGTCGAGGTGAAACCGCGCCGCGTGGGTGGCGCCACTTATCAGATTCCGATGGAAATTGGCGCGGCGCGCCGACAGGCGTTGGCGATGCGCTGGCTGATCGAAAATTCGCGCAAGCGCAGCGGCCGCGACATGGCGGCGCGCCTCGCAGGCGAACTGATGGATGCGGCGCGCAACGAAGGCGCCACCATCAAGAAGCGCGAAGACACGCATCGCATGGCGGAAGCCAACCAGGCGTTTGCTCACTTCCGCTATTAGTCAAACCAATACGCAATCTCGCGGTTGGAGCGCCCGCTATTACACGCTGGCGGCGTCTCACAAACCGATGAGTGGGTGTCACCTGCACAAAACAGGAATAACCTGAATTGATGCGGCGCCCACCTGCAAGCTGATCGCTCCCTTACATCATGACGTGTTTGATCGCATGATATGAGTTTTCTGGCGAAAGCATTGCAGGTTCAGGCGCCGCATTATTTTGTGTGAAATTGTTGGACGGTCAGAGAGAGTAACTTATGGCGAACGAATATCCAATTGAACGAATGCGCAATATCGGCATCATTGCTCATATTGATGCTGGAAAAACGACGACGACGGAACGCATCCTCTTTTATTCCGGTCGCATTCACCGCATGGGTGAAGTGCACGAAGGCACTGCCGTAACCGACTGGATGGTGCAGGAGCGCGAACGCGGCATTACGATCACGGCGGCGGCTATCACCACTTCGTGGACCGACCGCGTCACCGGCGAAGAGTGCCAGATCAATATCATCGACACGCCTGGACATATCGATTTCACTGCCGAGGTGCAACGCAGCCTACGCGTGCTCGACGGCGGCGTGGTTGTATTCGACGCTGTGGCGGGGGTCGAACCACAGTCGGAGACGGTCTGGCGGCAGGCGGATCGCTATCATGTGCCGCGCATCTGCTTTGTGAACAAAATGGATCGCGTCGGCGCCAGCTTCGAACGTACGATCGAAATGATCGTTGACCGGCTTGGCGCCAATCCACTGCCGATCCAGCTTCCCCTTGGCGTCGAAGATTCTTTCAAGGGCGTCATCGATCTCTTTGCCATGAAGGCATTCGTCTTTTCCGATGAATTGGGAGCATCGCCGACGGTCACCGACATTCCGGCGGAATACGCCGCCGCTGCGGCTGAGGCGCGTGAGCAACTGATCGAACGCATCGCCGAGACCGACGACGAGCTGACGATGAAGTTTCTCGAGGGCGAGGAGATCAGCAATGAGGAGTTATACGCAGCGCTGCGCAAGGCAGTGTGCAACAACGAGATTGTGCCGATTCTGTGCGGCACGGCGCTGCGCAACAAGGGTGTGCAGCTTCTGCTCGACGCCGTGATTCGCTATCTCCCCAGCCCCAAAGACGTGCCGCCGGTGCAGGGCGTCAACCCTGAAACGGGCGCCGAAGAGACGCGCGAATCTGATCCCAACGCACCGTTTGCAGGATTGGTCTTCAAGATCGTCACCGACCCGTTCGTGGGACGGTTGGCTTATGTGCGCGTCTACTCTGGCGTGCTTCGCTCTGGCGAGACGGTCTATAACTCAAATCGTGGCAAACGTGAACGCATCGGCCGTTTGGTGCGCATGCACGCCGACAAACGCGAGGACATCAAGGAAATCGGCGCTGGCGACATCGCCGCCATTGTCGGCCCCAAAGAGTCGTACACGGGTGAAACTCTGTGTGACCAGAAATCGCCGATCATGCTCGAAACGATCGAATTCCCCGAGCCGGTGATCAAAGTGGCTGTTGAGCCGAAGTCAAAGGGCGACCAGGACAAGCTGACCGACGCCCTGATCAAACTCGCCGAAGAAGACCCAACCTTCCGCGTGCAGTATGACGATCAGACCGGTCAGACCGTCATTTCGGGCATGGGTGAGCTGCATCTCGACATTATTGTTGACCGCCTCAAGCGAGAGTTTCGTGTGCAGTGCAATGTGGGACGCCCGCAAGTCGCCTACCGCGAGACAATCACGCGGCCGGTCAAGGTCGAAGGTCGTTTCGTGCGACAGTCGGGCGGTCGCGGCCAGTACGGTCATGTCTGGCTGGAGATCGAACCGAATCAACCCGGCGCCGGCTTTGTGTTCGAGGATAGAATTGTCGGCGGCGTCGTGCCGCGTGAATACATTGCGCCGGTGCAGAAGGGTGTGGTTGAAGCGATGGAGAGCGGCGTGCTCGCCGGCTATCCGGTGGTCGATGTCAAAGTGGCGTTGGTCGACGGCAGCTACCACGAAGTTGATTCCAGCGAAATGGCTTTCAAAATTGCAGGCAGCATGGCGTTCAAGGATGGCGCTCAAAAAGCCGGGCCGATTTTGCTTGAGCCAATGATGAAAGTTGAAACCACTGTGCCCGATGAGTTTGTCGGCGACGTGGTGGGTGATTTCTCGTCGCGCCGCGGCCAGGTGGAAGGCATGGACGCACGCGGCGGCAATGTGCAGGTGGTGCGGGCGCTTGTACCCCTGGCGGAAATGTTTGGCTACGCCACCGATCTGCGTTCGATGACCAGCGGGCGCGGCAGTTTCAGCATGCAATTTGAAAAATATATGCCTGTCAGCCAGAACATCGCCGAGAAGGTGTTGAAGGGAATCGCTTGATTCCTTTCAACACACCCAAAAAAACCGATTTTGAACTTGGCGGTTTCTATGCGACGATGATGTATTCTGCGAGATCGTGGGCAAGCGCATGGTGCTCGCCCGCCACCTCCAGCAGCAACGGACCCGCAAACGGCGCACGTTTGCGCACGATCACCTGCGCGTTCGGATAAAGCCCCATTGAACCGAGATAGATCAGACGTTCCGGCTCTTGCAGCAACACGCGCACGACTGTGTAGGGATGATTGATCTCGGCGATGCTCAAGGGTGCGCCGACAGTCGTCTCCACCGTGCCATCTTTGCTAGGGATCGGGTCGCCGTGCGGGTCGACGGTCGGGTCGCCCAGGGCAGCCGCAATCGCATCTTCCAGCACTTCACTGATCACATGTTCGAGGCGCTCCGCCTCTTCGTGCACCTGCTCCCAGGGCAGCTTCAGCTTGTCGTGCAGATATAACTCCAACAAGCGATGATGGCGCAACACTTCCAGCGCCACGATTTCTCCAGCCGCAGTCAATCCGATGGTCTGGTATGGCTCATAGGTGACCAGCCCCAATTCGCTCAGCTTCTTGACCATGTTCGTAGCCGATGCCGGCGTCACTTTCAAGTGATTGGCGAGCGCAGAGTTGGTCACTTCCACCCCGTGCGAGTGCAACATGTAGATGGCTTTGACGTAGTCTTCATGCGCTGGCGTAAGATTTTTACGCGCATCTAATGCTTTGATGTTAGTCATGGTAAAATTCTAACACAACTCCGATGCAACAGGAACCATGTAAGGTTGGACAACAAACTCTTCACAATTTTGGCGCCATGCAGGAGGTCAACGATGACTGACGCACAGAATTATTTGGGCAAATTGGTGACGATCGAACGCTACATTCTCGAGCAACAGCAGGCATTTCCTGAAGCGACCGGCATTCTCACCAACCTCTTGTACGACATCGCGCTGGCAGCCAAGATCATCGCCAGCAAGACGACGCGCGCCGGTCTTGCTGAAATTTTGGGCAGCGCCGGCGAGGAGAATGTGCAGGGCGAGGAAGTGCAAAAACTGGATGTATTCGCCCAACGCACACTCTATCGCCTCAACGATCACACCGGACGCCTGGCTGTGATGGCGTCGGAGGAGGTCGAGGATATTATTCCAATCCCCGATCGTTTTCCCACCGGTCCGTATGTGCTCGTTTTCGATCCGCTCGATGGCTCGTCCAACATCGACGTGAACGTCAGCATCGGCACGATCTTCGGTATCTATCGGCGCAAGACCCTCCAGGGGCGCGGCGCGCTCGAAGATGTGTTGCAGCCCGGGCGCAATCTTGTGGCGGCGGGCTACGTGCTCTACGGCGCCAGCACAATGCTGGTCTATTCGACCGGTCGCGGCGTGCATGGCTTCACGCTCGATCCGGCGATCGGCGAATTTTTGCTTTCGCACCCCAATATCAAATTGCCGGACAAGCCCAAATATTACAGCGTCAATCAGGGCTACCAACCCTATTGGTCACTCGGCGTGCAAGCCTACACCGAGTGGCTCCAGCGCGACACGCCCGAGAAAAAAGGATTGTCGTTGCGCTACATCGGTTCGTTGGTGGCTGATTTTCACCGCAATCTTCTCTCAGGCGGCGTCTTTTATTATCCTGCCGACAGCAAAGATCCCAAGAAGCCGGGCGGCAAGTTGCGCCTTGTCTACGAGGCTGCGCCATTGGCTTTCCTGGTCGAACAGGCTGGCGGCTACGCGTCGGACGGTGCGCGGCCGATCCTCGACATTGAACCGCAGAAGCTGCATCAGCGTGTGCCAATGTTTATTGGCAACCGGATGTTGGTGGAGAAAGCCGAGGCGTTGATTCGCCAGCACGATGTACACGCCTGACCTGAAAAATGGCGGCGAGTTGGGAGAGGATGCAAGTCAAACCGATTTTCAATTGATTATTATGGCGTTGCCCGCAGCCAGAATACGCCGTAGGGCGGCACGGTCAGCTCCAATGCTGCGTCACACCGAAATGCAGCGCCGCCGATCAAATCCACCACACTGGCGGCGCCGTCGATTCCCGCCTCTTTCGGCGCAATCTTTAGATGCATCGCGCGCGCCGACACATTGTGCAGACAGAGTACGCGGCTGCCGCCATCGGTGGCCGTGCGCACAAAGCTGAAGATTGCCGGATCGAGATGGACGATCTCCTGGGCTGCGTTTGGATGAAAGGCGCGGTCACCGGTGCGCGCGGCGAGCAACTGTCGATAGCGCGTGAAGACCTGGTGCGGCAATGATTCATGGTGATCCAGCGCCGCCTCCAGCTCGCTGCGCAGAAACTTGCGTCGATTGATCGTACGATTGTGGCCCGTTTGCGTCACCCCTTCGCGCCAGTTGCGGCTGCCGAAAAGGCTATGCGCATAGATCCCCGGCACGCCGGCGAGACTGAGCAGGATCGCCTGGCTGGCAAGAAAGCGATCAATCTGCACCGAAATCGGCTCGTCCGCCGCCGGATCGTTGAGCGCGTCGAAGTAGACGATGTTGAGCTCGTAGGGAACCCGGCTGCCGTCGGGGTTGGTGCGATAGTTGACCAGCCCGCCGTGTCTGAGCGTGCGTTCAACCAGATCGTCGATGGCTGACTGTTGTAGGATGCCCTCCAGCGGGCGCACGCCGACGCCGTCGTGCGAGGCCATGAAGTTGAAAAATGTTGTCTGCGCCGAGGGAGCAGCCAGGGTCGCCGCCCACGCCGACAGCGCCGTTGCATCTTGCGTATGAAAGGTGTGCAGCGTCAGCGGCGGCAGCGTGAAGTTGTAGACCATTTGCGCTTCATTGACGCCATCGCCAAAATAACTGATATTCTCACGGTGAGGTACATTGGTCTCGGTGACAAGCAGCACATCGGGCGCAGCCAGATCGAGCATGGCGCGCATCGCCTGGATCAACGCGTGCGCCTGCGGCAGATGAATGCACGACGAGCCGATCTCCTTCCACATAAAGCCGATTGCATCGAGTCGGATCAACTGCGCACCCTGTTCAACATAAAAGAGTAGCAAGTCCATGATTTCAACCAACAGCGCGGGCGACGCATAGTTCAGATCAATCTGATCATCGCTGAAGGTCGTCCATACGTGTTTGCGTCCATTCGCCGTGTCAAATGCAGTCAACACCGGCGATGTGCGCGGACGCACCACCGCCGAAAGGTCAACCGAGGGATCGACAGTGATGAAATATTCGTCGTAGGGCGGCTCACCGCGCAGAAATGCTTGAAACCACGCGCTGGAGGCGGAGATATGGTTGATGACTGCGTCGAACATCACCCGATAGCGACCGGTCAGCCGGCGAACATCCTCCCAGGTCCCCAACGCCGGGTTAACCTGGCGATAGTCGACCACCGAAAAACCATCGTCGGAGGTGTAGGGATAAAAGGGCAGGATATGAACGCCGTTGATCACGTCGCCAATGCGCTCCGAGATCAGCTCATAGAGGCTTTGCAGCGGCGGCGTATCTGGCTCTTGGATTTGGTCACCATAGGTGATCAGAATGACATCGCGTTCATCGGGCATGGGACGCAGCGCATCGAGGGTCTTTTGCGGTGACGAGCGCGACGTGCGCACCTCTTCAATTCGCGGAAATAGCGTTTGTACAATGTGCTCGGCGGTGGCGCTGCCGTAGACTGAAGTGAGGCTGGCGCGCAGTCGCTCAACCGGTGGGAGCATGATGCCTCCTTTTTCTTCTTTGGCGATCTTTCATGACATTTTACCAGAGTTGGCTTGATTCGAGGAATATGCACCGTCCTCCTGGATGTCTGGGGAACCCAGGAGGACGGCGAGTTAGGGGCGAGAGCAACGGCGCGGCTTACTCAACCATGTGTCGCGCCATGACCGGCAGATAGAGCCGTGGCTGGATCGTGTCGTCGAGGTCGAGAATGATCGATGCGCCCAGCCCGCTTTCCGGCTCGAACGGCTGACGTTGTCCAAAGTTGTTGATAGCCACAGCAAAGAATTCGTAGACCCCGTTGCCCGAACCTGGCGTGAAGACCTCCCGCGTGGTCGTTCCAGGGAAGGTGGCCCATGGCGTCCAGGCGCCAGGTGAGCCGCCAAAGGGCGTGAAGCGATAGCTCAGTTCATACCGCAGCATGCTCGTGCCGGGCGCAAGGAATCCTTCCCAGTTGACCGTAATCTCCGTTGTCACCGGTGAAGTCGACTGAATGATCGCCGGGTTGAAGGGAATGACCCTCGACACCGGATGGTCGAAGACAGTCGTGGATGCCTGCGCCGTGGGACTCCATGGCTGGACATTGCCGACATTGTCCACTGCCTGCACGCGGAACTTGAACTGGTCGCGGAACTGCGCGCCCGTCACCTGGAAGCTGGTGGCGGGCGACTCCGCAAGCACCACCTGCCAGGCGCCGTTGTTGACGCTCATCTGCAGGTTGTAGAACGCAATGCCCGACAGATTGTCCGTTCCGCTCCAGGTGACAGTGAATGCAGGGAAGATGGTGTATTGTGGCAGTGGATCGACCGAGGCGACCGGCGGCTCGGAGTCGATGCGCGTCGCCACAATCGGACTCCACGCGCCGATGTTGCCGGCGTTGTCGGACGCCTGCACGCGGAACTCAACGAGCGAGCCGTTGGGGGCGTCGCGACGGAAACCAAAGTTGTCGGTCGGCGTCTGGTTGCGCCAGTTGACCCAACCGCCGCCGTTGATGCGAAACTGCACGTTGAACCAGGCGACGCCGCTGGCAGGACAGCCCGGTTGGTCAGGGTCGAACGCCGACCAGAAAACGCGGAATTCGCTCGGCGAGAAGGTCGGCAGTGCGTTCATCGTCGCCACCGGCGGGGCGGTGTCGCAGTTGGCTGTAAAGTTGACGCTTAGAAACGGCGCCAGGGCCGGCGGCGAGTTCGGTCCTACACCGTTGAACTGCCGAAAGCGACCGCGCGTGGGCGTCTCGTCGCCGGTGACGATGACGCCGCGGTTGGGTTCGCCGCCAAGCCACAACCGCACCGCATCGGTGGCAGGCCCGGCGATCCAGCCGACCGCCGGCGGGATCGAGCCGAGCGGAAAGGCGGCGCCGCCGAGAAAGTTCGCCGTGTTCCATGTCACCTGACCTGCATTCCACGACTGCTGCATCAACTGGGCGCGAAAGTCCATCGGCTGGCCGTCGCCTGGCGGTTGAATCTGTGTTTGATTGATCCAGAATTCGGCGCTATTGACGCGCGACTGAGGCGGCAGCGGCGACAGGTCGAACTGGAGTAGAATACGCGAGGCATTGCGACCGGTCTGGTTATCCCATCCCAACTGAATGAATGATTCGTTCACAAAGTTGTTGTTTGGGAAACCGGATGCGATGTAGACGCCCTGTGAAGCGGGGAGCGTGACCGTCGCGTTGATCATGACGCCATCCACCGAATAGTCGATCACGCCGAACTGTGTGCGGTCAGGCAGTGCAGCGGAGGCTGCCGCTTCATCTGGCGCAAAGCCATCTTCGCCAACGACTGCTGCTGTTACTTTAGGCGCTTGCTCCAGAATTTCGATCAGGCTGGGAGGAACATCGCCAGTGTTGTCACCGGCGGGTTCCTGCGCCCAAACGCGCTGTGCGGGAGCGAGCGCAAGCAAAGCGACGAACATCAACAGCGCTGCTGGTATTGAGCGCCATGCGCGTCGGAAAGAAATTTTTATCGAAGTCATTTTCCATCTATTCCTTCTGGATCCAAAACCTTTTTTAGCGCGGCCAGTCGACCGCCTGCATCAGCCAGTCGGGCAATTCGCCAGGAATGGCAGTGACCTGCGTGGCTGCGCCACCCGTTGCAGGCATCACCCACAGCCCCCATGCACCGCCGCGTTTGCTGATGAAGGCGATCTGGCTGCCGTCGGGGCTGACCGCCGGCAGACCGTCGGGCGCGGGGTCGTTGGTCAGCCGCGTCACGCTGCCGTCCGCCACATTCGCCCGATAGATTTCCCAGTTCCCGTCGCGCCCTTCGCTCATGAAGACTACGGCGTTGCCATCGGGCGTCCAGCGCGGCGTTGAATCCGATTCGACGTTGGTGAGCTGCGTCCGCCCTGCACCGCCAGTGTTGAGAGTGTAGAGACCACAATTGTTGCCTGTCGGATCGCAGCCCTTAATGATCAACTGCTCCTGAGTCGGGCGCCAGTCGGGATCTTTGCCAAAATCCAGCTCGGTGTAGACCATGTTTTCGGGCAGGTCTTGTGACACTGCATCGACAATGTAGATGCGCCAGTGGCGGTCGCCGGCGCGGTTGCTGGCAAAGACGATGCGGTCGCCGGTGGGACTCCAGCGCGGGCGCTGGTCTTCGATGAACGCCGAGAAGCGCAGGCGGCGTCCCGTGGCGGCGTCGTAGCCGCCGATGCCGAGCTTGTCGCTCTGCTTGCTGTAGAAGGCGAGCGTGCCCCGATCCGGGCTGAGCGCCGGTTGCATGGCGTTGTTGGCGACCATGCGCGGCTGTCCGCCAGCGGCATCCACGGCGTAGATGTCTTCGACCTCGTAGACGCGGTTGCCTTCACGAATCACGCGCGAGGCGGAGTAGAGGATCACGCCCTGCGGCATCTGGTAAGGTTGCCCTTCCTGGATCAGGGTTTCGGGCTGCGGCAGCGGCGGCGCAGGCAGCACAGGGACGTTATCCGCATTGATGGCTTCAACGTAATCCGCCGCCACCCAACCTTGTCCGTTGGGCGCAGTGGGCACACGCGCCGCCCACCACCGACCATCGAGGCTGCGCCCGACGATCTCGCCCTCGGCATTCTGCGGGGCAACGCCGACGATCGGGAACTCCGTGCCAGGACCGACGCGGATGTTAACGCCCAGCGGGGCGGTCACGCGCCCGCGCGGGGTCGCATCCGCCGCAACTGCAAATTCAACTGCCGCTGCCTTTGCATCTTCGATAACCGGGTCGGGGTCGGCGGCGGCTTCCTCCATCGCTGCCGATGGCGCCACGACCGAGCGGTTGTCGACGATGTAGCTCGCCACCAGCGCGCCCTCGGCGGTGCGCAGTTCGAGTACGCCGTTCTGGATCGAGTACGTGGCCGCGGTCGGGAGCATGGTGACATACGCGGTCTCCTGCTCCATCACGCCCTCCGGCTCGGCGCAGAACATCATCGTCGAGGCGACCATGCCGATCTCGATCGAGTCACCGTCGGTCGTATAGCTGGTGACGTAGTTGTTGCAGCCTGACGTGCCTGAGAGACTGCCGTCCTCACCGAAGATCGCCGTGATCTGCGTGCCTTCGATCAGACCGGTGACTGCTTCGCGCCCGTTGTTGACCATCGTCGCCAGCCAGACGGCATCGGTCAGCCCTGGCTCGGTGCGTTCGCTCAGCGTGAGCAGCGCCGTGCCTTCGGCGTTGAGGAGCGTCAGCACGCCGTCGGTGACGGCATAGGCGGCGGCTTGTCCCAGGTTTGCCAGGATCGCCTGCTCTTGCGCCATCACCGCATCCTCACACATCATGAGCGTGCTGCCGCCCATGGTGATCGACAGGTCGCCGCCGTCGAGCGTGTAGGCAGCGAAGAAGCCGTTGCAGCCGGCGTTGCCGCTGATGCGCCCGTTCTGGAAGGTCAGCGTGGCGTCGCTGATCGGTTCAGCCGTAGCGCCACTTTCGTCGACATAGGCTGTGACCAGCCAGGTGACGCCTTCCAGCGCGGATTCCTGCGCCGGTTCTTCGATGGGAGCGGGGGTTGGCTCCTCGACCGGTTCTTCGGTGGGGGCAGGGGTTGCTTCTTCAACTGCGGCTTCGGTCGGCGGCGCTTCTGTGGCTGCCTCTGCTGCAGCAGGCGCCTCGGTCGGTGCAAGCGTCGCCACGAGCGTCGCCGTGGGAGGCGGCGGCGTCTCCGGCGCGCACGCGCTTACCACCAGCGCCAACAGCAACATGGCGATCAGCAGAAAGGTCTTTCTCTGGGTTGGATGCTTCATTGGTTGTTCTCCGTACACAGTTTCAATGCTTTCCATACGCACTATCCTGGCTGTGCAGTTCACCACCTTTGGCGTGTCCCTGTTATTCCCGCACAGGGTCACTTTGCGAGCAGATATTCTGCATTCCAGACCATTTATGGCACGCCAGAGGCAATGACCCATGCAGAACGCAAGTCATGCAGGGAAGGCAAAGACCTGAGCGTTGCACCATGTCACGCCGGGGGCGATGACCAACTGATTGAAGGATGTCTCGCCGGAGGCGATAACATCGTTGCCCAGCTAGAGCCGCGTTCAGGGCTGCCGGAACGGTGAGTTGACCTCCGCAAAAAAATCGTCGTAGGTTTTGACCGTGTTTTCAGCGCGCCAGGTTGCCGCCGCCTGTTCTGCTGCCTCAATTTCCGCCGCCGTCAGTTGATCGGCGAAGGTGTGACGCTGCGCCGCCAGTTCAGGATCGCTCTCTTCAAACAGCGTATAGAGATAAAACGCCATCTTGTAATCTTGCTCAATGAACGCCGCTCGAAACGCGCCGGCAATGATCGCCTCGCGATGACCCTGCGCGATGGCGTCTTCCAGGCAGAGGATAGCTTCGTCGAGGAATTCGTCGCTGTGACGTTCGGCATGGCTGCGCACAAAATCGTAGAAGTCGACCTGCGCATTGGCATAGCCTGCCGCGCACGCCTGTCGATACCAGAAGACAGCTTGCTCCAGGTTGCCGTACTGCACGCCCAGCGCATCGGTCGGGCGGTAGAGATTGGCAAGCTGGCGCATCGCCTCCACGTCGCCAGCTTCGGCGGCGGCGATCAGCTCGGCGCTGGGCGGGTCGCTCAGCGTCGGGCGTGGCGAAACTGGCGCACGCACCAGCTCCACATCGGCGATAAAGAGCGCGCCGCTGTCGGTCTGATCAAAAATCAGCGCGAGCTCGGCAACGCTGGCAAGGTTGACGCCCTCGAACGCACTGATTGGTACGCGCACCGGCATCAGCGGCAGCCGCCCGGTGAACAGCGCGCCGAAGGTTTCGTCCGACTGCACTTCGCCGGCCGGATAGCGCAGCGCCTGCTCGTCGGGAGACACGGCCACGCTGGCTGTGGCGCCGCTGCGGTCAGTCACCTGCACGGAGAATGCTTGCGGCGCGCCAGCCGGGTTCAGCGGTGACAGCGGATCAATGCCCGTGCGCACGCTGATCGCATCAAAGATCAGCAGGTTGTCAAGACCAATCGGCAGCTCGAAACGCAGCGCGCCGCCTGACGCTTCCCAACTGACCACGGCATGGGCAGGCTGTCCGGGCACGGTCACCTGCGCACGGTGACAGTCCGCCAGTTCCGGGTTGGTGAAGGGCGTGTAATAGCCGTTGGGGCAGAAGAGGGTCGTGACGCCCTCAGCCGTCACTGCGCCGTCAAACGGGCTGACCGTGAACGTTTCCTCGTCGGTGGGCGTCAGCAGCGGCAGGCGATGGCGCGCCTCTGCCAGCCATGCCGCCTGCGCCGCTTCACCATAGAGCGTGTCCGTTGCCAGCGACGCCGCATCAACGCCCATGCGTTCGAATGCGGCACGCACCTGCGCCGGGTCGTGGCTGAAAAGGGCGGTGAGGAAGTCGCCAGCATATGCCACAAGGAAGGCGCGCTGCGCGTCAGCGTCGAGCAGCGGGTCACAGTCGGGCCGTCCCTGCCCAGGGAAGGGGTCGCCGGGCAGCGTGTCGTTGAAGTGATTGTGATTGGCGCGTTCGAGCCAGACCGAAGCCGCCCAGGCTTTCTGCTCTGGCGCCAGCCGCGCCGCCTCAAAAAACATCTGGCCCATCTGATCGGCCACATCGCCGTCGCAGGCTGCGTTGATCAACGCCATCGGCACAGGCGCGCCGCCAGCCGGATCGACAAAGACGACGGCAGGGGCGATCAAGAGCACGCCGGCGGCAGGGCCATAGCTGCGCGCCACGCCATTGGTCGCCCACTTGCGCGCCACCGCCACGGCGCGCTCGGCGCCGCGCGAATGACCAAAGATCGCCAGCTTGCTGAGGTCAGCGCGTCCGGCCAGCTCGACGCCAAAGCTGTTTTCGCCGCCCGCTGCGGCTGTCGCCAGCGCATCCAGGTGCAGTGTGATCAGTTGTTCCAGCCGTTCGCCTGGAACGCCCTCGCCAAAGCCAAAGGTGTCTTCAGCGTTGGTGTTGATCGCCAGCGCCACGTAGCCTTGCACCGCCAGCGCGCTGACAAGATAGCCGAAGCCACGATAGTTGGCGCGCTCCACTTCCGGGTCGCAGGGCCAGCGATCAACGCCATGTTCGGTTTCCGGGCAGCCGGGATGTGTGCCATGCAAGATCAGCACGACGGGGTAGGGACCGCCGTCAGGCGGCGCAGCAATCACGCCGTTCAGTCGCACCGGCATCTCGCGAAAGCTGCTGTCGGCGGGAAAGCGATCCTGGATAACGATGGCGTCACCCAGGTTGTACTCGACAGCGGGTGGCAGGTCGTCGCTTGCCTGCGGCTCCCCGTCGCCCACCGAAGGGGCGTCGGTTGGTTGGATGGGAGAACAGGCCGCCAGCGCCAGCGCAACGACGAGAACAACAACGATCCAGCAGAGGCGCGTCCACTGCATGAGCAAACTCCTGTATCGAAGACTCAATTAGAATCTCTTAGGAAGCTCCAGAACTTCCTGGGAGATGTGAGATGACTTAGCGAATCACAAAACGCCCGCGCAACGAGCGAATCCGATCCTGCGCCAGCGCGCCGATGACAAAAATGATCACAAAGACGGCAAATGCAGGCCCGGTGAAGGGGACATACGCCGAGCCGCTGGCGACATACTCTGCGCTGGCTTCGACGGCGGCGGGGAACATGCGCGTCAAGCCAAGCACAACGGCATACGCTCCTGCCAGCGAGGTCGCCAGAATGATCACCCAGTCGCCCAGGCGGTTGCCAAAGAAGCCGACGACGCCAGCGCCCGCCAGGATGATGATGATGTTGAGAAAACTGGGCATGTTCAACGGCAACAGCGACAATACCAGCAGGACAAGCACAGCGCCCAGCAGCCCACCGGCAAGGTGCAACACCATCCGCACCAACATATAGCCCACCCCAGCCAGTACGCCGCCCACGACCAGGCTGATCAAGATGCGGATCAGGTCAGTCTGGCTGGAGAAGAGCCACGACGCCAGGCTGAAGCCAAGCACGAAGAAGCCGACCGCCATCGAAAAGCGGAACAGCAGACCGCCATAGACGAGCAGAAAAATCCCACAAGCTGCTAACACAATCCCCATCCAGAACATTGTCATACCTCCTTGTTAGTGATTTGGTTGGAACGAAAAGTTACACTGGTGGCGCCTGAAGTGGTGTGGGTTCCGACTGCGCTGGCCGCATCCGCAACCCACACCAAATTATACGTCAGTAGCGCAACACCAGGGCAATTCGTCCAAATTGGGCGAGCTTGCCGTTGTCGACGCAGACAACTTCGCCGCCCTTGCGAATCACCATTTCGATGGCCTCGTCCACGGCGTCGGGCATGACGCCGGGCGCGTTCGGGTCGTCGGCGGGCAGCAACAACATACCGGTTTCGTCCAGGCGGCCCGGCTCGTGATAGTCGGTCTCGACATAGAGCGTCTTGCCGCGTCCCAGGTTGGCGGAGCGCCAGACTTCGCCAAGCGTGGAGATGACGCGCTGCTGGTTCGCCCACTGGGCAAGCTCACCCAATTCGCGCTCCTCACGTTCAGCCAACGCCTGCTGCACCTGGGGCCAGATCGTCTGTCCCAGTTCGTGCGGCGTCATGTGGTCGTAACTGCCCAACAGCCGGGCGCGGATGAACTGCTTGTGCGCCGAGACCTCATCCCAGAACGCCAGATAGCGGTCAACGCCGACCACGCACATCGGCAGCGGATCGTCAGCCAGGAAGGGCTTAAGCGCCTCATCGACGCTGCGGAAGAACTGGCGATGGCGTTCGTCACGGTGGGCCGAGACCTTTTTGCCATAGCCGCCGGGCAGCGCCTGCGCGCCGCCTGGCCCTTCGTGGATCATCGGGAAGCCGCCCTCGGTCACTTCGACGAGCGTGTCGTGGAAGCCCTCGAAGAGGCGCGTCGGCTGCTCGCTGAGCAGGAGCACCCAGTAGCGCCGCATGCGGTTCATCGCAAAGACTAGATCGCGCGTGAGGAAGTTGTCAGCTACGACGATGCGTTCGGGCACGCTGAAGGGCAGGTAGAACTTGGCGTCGAAGTCTTTGTTGACGAAGAGCACCAGGCCGTCGAGGGCGTAGTTATATTCGATGGCGTTGGTCAATTTCTCAAGCCGTTCCAAGAGCGGCGCCAGGTCGCGCTTGGAGAACTCCTGTAGCAACTGCTCCTGCGCCTGGTTGACCAGGTTCTTGACACGGATCGGGTCCTGCTGGTTGTCCGGTCGGGTGCGATGCGTGGGCAGGGTGATCGTAAGCGACGGATAGCCACTCATTTGTTGAACCATCAACACGTCATGTCGATTCATAAAGCGTACGCTCCTAACTGCTTCACAGCATGAACAAAAATCTGAAGTTTAACCGCCCAATGGAATCGCAATTAACACCATCACCGCGCCCACTGCAGCAAGCAGCAATCCTGTCTTCCACGGACTGGCGCCCGTGTGCTGCCCCCATTGATAGCCGTAGATGAACAACATCACAAACGACACCACGTTCGACAGCCGAATCGCCAACGCCGGGTTGCTGTAAAAGAGCAGAAACGGTGCAAAGGATGGCAACACGGCGATCACCGCCACCAGCACGGAGCCGAAGCCGCCGATCACATCATCATGCGTCAGCGTGACGGGCTGCGGCTTGCCTTCGCGCAGGTGCTCGAAGACATCGGCATAAAGGATGGTGCGCTGCGTCTCGCTGGTGATCGGTTCGAGAATGTAGTCGAACTCGTCAGCGATGACGGCAATGCCTTCTTCCTCGGTTTGCGCCGTCTGCAGATGTGCAAGCAGACGATGACGTTCCCCGCGCTCGAAAACTGCGATCAGCGCGTACATGATGCCGTCGATAATGCCCCATGCCAGCGTAGCGCCCGCCGCACCGATCAGCAACTCATTGACATAAGCCGACGGGATATGCTGCGTCGGATCGTCGCCCAACTTGATGATGCGAAACGCCAACGTGAACGACAACAGAATCAAGATGCTGAAGATTGATTCCGCCAGTCGATCGATTGGGTCGAGCAGGCGATTCCAAAAGCCTGAATTCGACGTCGTTCGCTGCAGATGATGCGACCCGGTGCGCGAACTGACTGGTCTGGCTGCGCGTGACGAGTGTCTACTGCCCATGATGACGGCTGTCGGCTATTGCAGAATCTTGGCTTTCATGGCAGCAAATTCCTCATCGCTCAAGATGCCGGCTTGATGCAATACAGATACTCGACCGACCCAGGCGTCGATTGCATTCCTTTTCTCCTCTATATAAACGCGACTACTGAACGCCTACGTGCGGCAATCACTCCAAAGCACTGGTGGTTGACGCACGCGGTTGCAGTTGGTCCGAGCTATTGCTTTGCCTCATCCGATGACGTCACCAGCGTGGCTTCGCCATCGATGATCTCTTCGTCAGTGACGAGCTGCGCATCGCCGATGAAGACGCCATCGTCACTGACGCCGATGGCGCTGATCTGCACCCCTTCCGGTGTTTCGGCGGCGCGCATGACGCTGGCGGCTTGCGTTCCGCCGACCGCCGTGAAGAGGACGCTGCCGCCCGCGTTCAACTGCGTGGCGATGTCCTCCTTGATGGCATCCATGGCGAGGCGTGCGCCTTCAGCCGCCAGCATCGATTCGAGGATGCCGACCCATTTGTGTTCAACCACGGCGACGATTGCCGAGGAGTTGGGCGTCAACGCCGCGCCGATCTCTTCCATCGTCGCCTTCAAGCCGCTGCCCGCCGCTTTGCCGGCCAGCGCACCGATCGCGCCGCCGCCCACGGCCATCCAGCCGACAGGCCCTGCCAGCAGACCGAGCACACCGCCGACGATGCCGCCGGTGATGAGACCTTTGCGGCTGCGGCGCTTGGCGTCCTTGACCTTGAGCTTACCCTCCGCATCCTTGACGACGACGGCGGCGTCGATGATGCCGATCAGCCCTTCCTTTTTGCCCTGTTTCAGTTCCGCCATGATCTCCGCCGCGCGGTTTGGATCGTTGAAAGCGGCGACAAGGACTTGCACTGGATTGTCATTCATAGGTTCGATCCTTTCTATTCCCCAAAGTTATTCGCAGTTACACTGGTTCCGATGCAAAAAGATTCATCCCCAACAATTTCTCGGAGAGAAAACGGGTTGCTGAGCACGAGCGTTTGTGCATCCCAACGATGGCGCGCCATTGACCGCCCACAAAAAGACCGCCAGATAGTCGATCAGGAACGGCGCCTGGAACTGCGGCTGTTGCAGCAACGCCTCCCACGCCTCCTGAAGGTTCATGACATCCAGGAGGGGCGAAATCACATCTGGCATCGGCGTTTACAAGCTGACCGGATAGCTTGGCCCCAGTGGAATGCCGAGTGCGAACCAGAGCACAAACATGATGAGCCAGACCACCAGCACCACAACGGTGTATGGCAGCATCAACGAGATGATCGAGCCGATGCCGACCTTCTTGTCGTAGCGCTGCGCCACCATCACGATGAAGGGAAAGTAGACCATCAGCGGCGTGATCACGTTGGCTGGCGAGTCGCCGATTCGATAGGCGGCCAGCACCGTCTGCGGCGTCACCCCAAGATTCACGAAGAGCGGCACAAAGACCGGCGCAAAGATCGCCCACTTTGGCATCGAGCCGGGAATCACAAAGTCGAGCAGGAAGATGACCAGGATCATGCCGACCAGCAGCGGGATGGCGCCGATGTTTGCCTGTTCCAGCAGTTTGGCAAGCGAGATGCCCAGGATCTGCGGCATGTTGCTGTAGTTGAACAGACCAATAAACTGGCTGATGACCAAGAGCAGAAAGACCAGGCTGGCGAGACCGGCAAAGGTCTTGGTGACGCCAGCGATCACATCGTTGCTGCTCTTGATCGTGCCGGCGCCGCGTCCATAGCCGATGCCCGCAAACAGGAAGAGTAACGTGATGATGAAGATCAGGCTGTCCAGCAACGGCGACGACACGTCTAGCTCGCCGGTCGGGCGGCGCAGCGGCGCACCCGGCGGCAGTGTGATCAACAGGATGAATGCCAGCGCACCCAGGAACCAGTAGAGGGCATGGCGTAGCCCACGCTCCTCCGCAGCGACATCAACTTTCTCCTCCTGCGTTGCGGCGCTGCCTTCAGCGGGGTCAGGCACGAACTTGCCGAGGCGCGGCTCGATCATACGCTCGGTGACGATTGTCACGACGACGGCAAAGAAGATCGTGAAGAAGATGTTGAAGTAAAGATTCGCCACGATGCTGATCGAACTGCCGGGATTGACCAACTGATACGCCTCGTTGGTCATCTCGGTGAGCATGGCGTCGAGCGGCGTGATCAGAATATTGACCGCAAAGGCAACGCTGACGCCGGCAAACGCCGCCACCAACCCCGCAACCGGATGTCGCTTCAGGGTCAAGAAGGCGGCGGCGCCTAGTGGAATCAGGATCAGATACCCGGCGTCGGTCGCCACGCTGGAGATGCCGCCCAACAGCACAATGATGAAGGTGATCAGTCGCGCTGGCGCCACCTTCACCAGCTTGCGAATCAGCGCCGCCATCATGCCCGCCTGTTCCGCCACACCAACGCCGATCATCGCCACAAAGATGGTGGCGACGACGGTGAAGCCGGCAAAGTTCGGCAGGAACGATGTGAAGATGAAACGAATTCCTTCAATCGTCAACAGACTCTTGATCGCAATCGTCTCGGTGCGGATCACGAAACCGTCTTCGGTGTACGCCGCAGTGGGGGGTGTATCGAGCAGAGAGGAGGTTGTATCTGCATAGAAGTCCGGCTGCACCTGCACCGGCGCCGGTTCAAGCACCTCGGTCGTGACGCTCACACCCAACATGTACAGAACGTGCGAGAGCACGATGATAAACGCGATCAAATAAAGGAACATCAGCACCGGATGCGGCACCTTGTTGCCTACTTTTTCGATGCCGTCGAGCAGTTTCTGCATTGCCCCTCGTTTCGCAGGTTCAACCGGCGGCTGGCCGATTGGAGCGCTGGGGGTCTGCCTGGCATTCTGCGCACCTTTCGAGCCTTGTGGATTTTTTGCTTTCTTGCTAGAGCCTGTAGCCATCTTCCCTCCACTGAACAAGCATATTGATAAATCCCTGACGAGCGACAAGCGTGGCAACCGCCCGGATGATCAGGCGGTTTCTTTCCCCCACAACTGCGCCAGCTGGATGCACACCTCGGTGGCGCGCCCCATATCCTGCACGCTGTTGTACTCCAGCGGGCCGTGAATGTTCTTCATGCCTGTGAAAATATTCGGCGTCGGCACACCCATTTCGGTCAGTCGCGAACCGTCGGTGCCGCCGCGGATCGGGATCGAGAAGGGTTCGACGCCCGCCTGCCGGCACGCCTCACGCGCCAGTTCCACCGGGCGCATGTCCTTTTCCAGCCAGTAACGCATGTTGCGATATTGCGCCGTAATCGTGTAGGTGATGCGGGCGCGCGGCTCGGTCGCCTGGATCGTGTCGCAGACCTGCTGGATCAGCCGTCCCTGCGCCTCCAGATTCTCCATCTCGAAGTCGCGCAGGATGAAGTTCAGCTCTGCCTCCGCCGCGGTGCCGCTCATCTGGTAGATGTGGATGAAGCCCTGGCGTCCGCTCGTCGTCTCCGGCGTCAACGTGACGTGCGGCAGCGTGTCGATGATCTTGGCCGCCAGGTGCAGCGCGTTGACCAGCTTGTCCTTGGCGTCGCCCGGATGGGTGGAGACGCCCTGGATGCGCACCGTCGCCTTGTCCGCCGAGAAGGTCTCGTAGACGATCTCGCCCAGGTCGGCGCCGTCAAGCGTGTAGGCGAAGGTGGCGCCCAGGTCGGCGGGCAGGTTCTTGTGGACGCCGCGCCCGATCTCCTCGTCGGGTGTGAAGGCGATGCGCAGCACGCCGTGTGGGATCTCCGGGTGCGCCAGCAGATGGCGCGCCATCGTCAAGATGATGGCGACGCCCGCCTTGTCGTCGGCGCCGAGCAGCGTCGTCCCGCTGGCGGTTACGATATCGTCGCCGATCTTGTTCGCCAGATAGGGCGACTGTTTGGGCGAAAGCACCTGCGTCGGGTCGTCAGGCAGCACGATCTCGCCACCGTCGTAGTTGCGATGGACAATGGGCTTGACGCCGCTGGCATGGAACGCCGGCGCCGTATCGACGTGCGCCAGAAAGCCGATCACCGGTGCGCTGGTTTCGATGGTCGCCGGGATGGTGGCGAGCACCGCGCCGTAGTCGGTCAGCCGCACATCCTGCGCGCCGATCTCCTTGAGTTCCTCGACAAGCAGGTTGAGCAGGTCGAACTGGATCGCCGTGCTTGGCGCGGTGGTCGATTTTTCATCCGCCTGCGTGTCGATCTTGCAGTAGCGGATCAGCCGTTCTTCGAGTTCCTGGTCGAATTGTGTGCGTGTCATCGCTATCCCCCATTTTCGTAGGTGCGGCTCGCAGCCGCACGTTCGTGCATTCATCAAATTCACCGGCGGTTGCGAACCGCCGCTACGGTCTTGCTGGCATCGGCGGTTGCGAACCGCCGCTACGGTCTTGCTGGCATCGGCGGTTGCGAACTGCCGCTATTTGGTTTGCGCCAGCTCTTCTAGATACACAATCGCGGTCTCGATGCCGCGTTCGAACATCTCGATGCTGAAATGCTCGTTGGGCGAGTGTAGCCCGTCGCTATCCAGCCCGTAGCCCATCATCACCACAGGAATCTTGAGCAGGCTGGCGATGTCCGCCACGACCGGGATGCTGCCGCCGCCACGCGTGAAGACGGGCGCGTGCCCCCAACCGCGCTCATAGGCGCGTGCGGCTGCCTGCATTTCGGGAATGTCGAAGGGGATCAGCGCCGCCCGGCCCGTCGTCAACAGGCGAACATCGAGCTTCACCGTTGGCGGGGCGATCGACTCCAGATAACTCTTGAGCAGCTCGAAAATCTTGTGCGGGTCCTGGTTGGCGACCAGCCGCGAGCTGAGCTTGGCGCCCGCCTTCTGCGGAATGATCGTCTTGGGGCCGGGGCCACTCCAGCCGCTCCATAGTCCGTTGATGTCGAGCGTCGGGCGGGCGGAAAGCCGCTCACGGATCGTAAAGCGCTTGTCGCCCCACAACGCCGGAACGCCGGTGACTGCCTTGTACTGCTCCTCGCTGAGGTCGGTCTTGGCGATCATTTCCCGTTCGGCTTCGGTCAGCGGGACGACATCGTCGTAGAAACCGGGCACGGCGATGGTGTTGTCCGGGTTGTAGAGCTTGCCCAGCATTTCGACCAGCGCCAGCGCAGGATTGTGTGCAGCGCCGCCCCACAGCCCGCTGTGCAGGTCTTCTTTCGGCCCTTCGACCTCGATCTCGATGTAGGTCATGCCGCGCAGGCTGTGCGTGATCGACGGCGCGTCGATGCTCGGCATCGAGGTGTCGCTGATCACGCAGACGTCGGCTTTGAGCAGGTCAAGGTGCTGCTCGATGAAGGGCGTCAGGTTGGGCGATGAGACCTCTTCCTCGCCCTCGATCAGAAACTTGACGTTGGCGGGCGCGGCGCCGTTGCTCTTGAGCCAGGCTTCCAGCGCCTTGACGTGAATAAAGAGTTGCCCCTTGTCATCGGTGGCGCCGCGCGCATAGATTTTGCCGTCGCGCACCACCGGCTCGAAGGGATCGCTCTCCCAGCCATCTTCCAGGCTTGCCGGCACCACGTCGTAGTGACCGTAGACCAGCACCGTCGGCTTGTCCGGCCCAGCGCCCATCCACTCGCCATAGACGACCGGATGACCGGCGGTTTCCATCACCGCCACCTTATCCAGACCGAGCGTCTGCATGTGCGCCGCCAGCCATTCCGCCATCTTGCGCACGTCGCCGGCGTGAGCAGGGTCGCCGCTGAGGCTGGGGATGCGCAGCATCTCGAACAATTCGCTCAGGAACTTTTCGCCGTTCGCACGTGAATAGGCGCGCGCACTATCGCTCGTTTGTGTCATTTCGTATCCTCCCAATCCAGAACCATAAACGGTTACGTCCTCACTTATGAATCGGGGCGAGGGGCGAGTTGCGAGAGGCGAACTGCCACTGCCGATTTTCGGTGTACATTGTGCCCGTCAGGGCACTCACCCTATTTTGTCTTTGCCGCTTTGGGCTTCTTCTCGCCTGCAATATCGTCGGCGGAAAGCTGGCCCGGCTTGTAGTTGGGCAGCCTGGTCGACGGGATCAACGACAACAGTGAAATCGCCGCCAGCAGCAGGAAAGCGGCGCGCAGCGCACGCAGGCGAGCATCGGCGTTGATGGCGACAGCTTCGTCCACCTGCTCCTCTGTAACCGAAGTCTGGCTCAGCACTTCCTTCAGCTGGTCGTTGCTGACAAAGTCGATGCGGTCAAAGTTGATCTCTTGCTGCAGCGACGGCGGGAGATTGGACTGCGCAAAGGCGGTCGTGATCAACACCGACAGCAATCCGACAGCTACAACGCCCGCGAATGCCGCGCCAAGCGCCGACGACACATTGTTGACCACCCCGCGCAGCGCGCCCACATCGCCCGCCAGTTCTTTGGGCGAGGCAGAGACCAGCACATTGAAGAGCAGCGTCAGCGTCGTCCCCTCGCCCAGACCGACCAGGATCAGCCCAAAGATGACGGCAGGCGTGCTCCAGTCATTGCCAATCGTAAAGGCGAGCACAAGCATGCCGGCGCCCACCAGCACGAAGGAGATCAACGCCAGCATGCGTGGGGTCAGCCGGTCATAGAGCCGCACGGAGAGGATCGCCGCCGCCGCCACGGTAACGGCGTAGGGCACGATGGCGATCGACGTGAACAGCGGCGTGCGATCCTGCACGATCTGAATGTAGAGCGGGATCAGGAAGCTGATTGCCGATCCAAGCCCGCCCGCCACCAGGAAGGCATAGACCGCGTTGCGCTCCTCCGGTGTATCCAGCACTTCGAGCGCCAGCAGCGGCGTCTTCTTGTGCGCTACGCGACGCTCCGACCAGGCAAAAAAGGCCTGACCCAGCACCACGCCGAGCAGCAGCATAAAGGGTACAGGCGACAAGCCCAGGATCGAAATCGGCGCCGCCGGTTTGGCGATGACGATGCCCCAACTGTTGAGGTTGTTGAAACCAAACAAGATCAGCGCAATCCCCAGCGCCGAAAGCACAACGCCGACCAGATCGATGCTGATGCCTTTGTGGCGCGGCACCGGTTTCATGCGAAAACTGAGGAACAAGACAGCCAGCGAAATGACAAAGATGAGACCAAACGAGACGCGCCAGCTCAAGGCGGTGGCGATGTAGCCGGCAACAATGAAGGTCAGCCCGCTGGCGACAGCCGGAATGCTGGCAAGGATGCCCAGTGACTGCTCCTGCTGGCGTCCGCTGTAGTTGGCGGCGATCAAGACGACCAGCGTTGGCACCAGCAATGCCGCAGCAATTCCCGCAATTGCCTGCGCTATGTTCATCATGTTGGCGTCTGTGGCAATCGCCATCAGCGCCATCGCCGCGCCGTGGCCGACTGCGCTGACCTGAAACACAAGGCGCTCACCAAAGAGCTTGCCGATCTTGGCGCCCAACATGACAAACGCCGCTACGAAGAGCGAGTAGAGCACCAACGCCGTCGAGATCGACGTCGCCGGCGCGTTCAGGTCATCAATGATCGGTCCCAGCGAGACCGGCAGCGCGTTGATGTTGATGCCCATCTGAAGCTGGGCAAGCACGATGATTGCCAACGGAACCCAGGATGCTTTCAATGCGGCCTGGGCAGTTGTTTCCACGGTAGTGGGTGCAGCGGATTTCTTAACCATAGCACTTCACGTGTTCAACCTTATCTCTTCAACGATTCGCAGCTGGTGCATGAGCCTGCGTCTGCCTACACGAGCAACAGCAAGCCCTCTACTCAAGCAAGAAGCGCCCGTAGGATGGGCGCCCTCCTGGAAGATGGGGGGGAACATCTTCCAGGAAAAGTCAAATGAAACACAAGTGATGAACCGATGCAAGCACCGGTCAGACACTACTGCAACCGACTAAAGACGACTGCCGTGGAACCGTCGCCGCGGCGCAGCGTTAGGCGGTTGCCGTCGAACTGGAACGTGACGGCGGATTGCAGTGCGGCGCGGAATTCCACTTCCTGATCCATGACGCCATCAGGCTCGCTGCAAGCCATCATCCCGCCGCCAAGCGCACCGATCGAGATGTTGTTGCCGCTCACCCAGTACGATCCGTTGAAGTTGTTGCAGCCGCTGTTGCCGTTCACCTGGTCGGCGGTGAAGCGGGTGGTCAGCGTCGAGCCGACGATCGGGCTGACGACCGCGCCGCGCCCATTGTTGTAGCCGGTGACTTCCCAATTCGTGCCGCTGAGCGGATTCTGCGGCGCGGCCGGCGTGACGTTGATCGTCACCTGGCGGAACTGCACCGACCCGTCGCGCAGTTGCACGCGCATTTCATAGGTCGTGGTCACCGGCGGGCAGACCTGCTCGGAACCCTGGCCGACGCGCGGGAACTGCTGGAAGGGCTGCCCCTGCGGGTAGACCCACACCGCCTGCACATTCTCCACCGACCAGCGGATCGTCGTGCATTCACCCTGGTTGATCGTGGTGCGGTCAGCCGTGAACGAAATCTGCGCGGTTGGCGTCGGCGTCGGCTGTGGCAGCGGCGTCGGCGTCGGCAGCGGCGTCGGGATGATCACGACCGGCGGCGGCGGTGAGGCGATGATCGGTGCGTCAGCGACGTTGCTGGCGGCGACGAAATCAGCCGAGACCCAGCCGTTGCCGCCCGGTGCGCTCGGCACGGCGACCACCCACCAGCGTCCGTCAGCGCTGCGCCCGATGATCTCACCGGTGGCGTTGAACGGCGCCACGCCCAAGATCGGGAAGTTGGTGCCGGGGCCGGAGCGGATGTTGACGCCGTTGGGTGCAGTCACGCGACCGGTCGGCACAGCCGGCGCCGGTTCGGGGAAGTCCACTTCCAGTTCGCGCACCATGTGCACGGCGATGGCGTCGTCGGCGTTGCGCAGCTCGATAAAGTCGCCGTCGATGGTGAAGGTGGCGGCGCTTTCGAGTGCGGCGAAGAACTCAGCTTCCTGCTCCATCACGCCGACGGGCGTCGAGCACAGCCGCCGCGTGGCGCCGATGTTGTCGATGACGATCGACCCATTCTCCGACGCCTGCACTGTCGCAAAGAAGTCGTTGCAGCCAGCATTGCCGGAGACCAGGTTGGCGTCGTCGATGTTGATAATGACGTCGGCGCCAAGCAGCGGGCTGACCACGGCCTCGCGACCGTTGTTGTAGCCGGTCACCACCCAGGTCGTGCCCGCCAGGTCGCCCTTGGCGGCGACAAAGGTGGCGAGCACGGTCGAGCCGTCGAGCAGGATCAGCTGACCGCCGCGCAACTGGTAGCGGTTGGCAGCATCGAGCGCGGCCATGAAGTCGTTGGCTTGGGCGGCGACTGCGGGCGGGCAGGCCATCATCGTCGAGGCTGCTGGCGCAAACTCAATGGTCGAGCGGCTGGTGGTGAAGGTTGTCGTGTAGCGGTTACAGCCATCGGCGCCGCTGACCGTGCCATCTTCGCCAAAATTCATTGTGATCGTCGTGCCTGCCAACGGCAACTGGCCGTTGAGTGTGCTCAACACCCAGTTTGTGCCAGCCAGCGGGGTGGTGGCGGCAAACAGCGGCTGTGCAATCACCAACAACAGCAGGCCCATCAGCAACAGCAGACCTGTTTTGAACATTCGGTGCTTCAAGAGAGGCTCCTTTCATCTGACAATGTTCGTTGACTACGCGTTAGGAATATCCAATTTGCCATCAGGCATCACAATCTATCATTGAACTCTTCTGTAAACAAGAATGATTCTTGTCAACTGTGTAAGCAATCTACAAAGTTCATACATAGATCGCAACACGAATACACTATCAGAAGGAGCTTTCCCTGTCATGATCCATTGAGGGTGATTATTGCGCGCCTGTTTCGTCGCCATTGCGCAGCACTTTCAGCACAACGAAGTGCATCTGGTAGAGCGCATTGAGCAACCCGACCAACGCCGCCTGATCGGGCAGCTCACCCTGCAGCAGGGTGATGCTCGTCCCATCCTTCCGTCTGGATGGTCGCACCTCCATCCCCTCGAGCCGGTCGCTCCAATCGGGATCGATGCGCCCTTCCACCCAGATCGAGTAGGTGGAGGGATGGTCAAAGGGGAACGATTGAATGCGCCTGCCATCACTCATGAGCTAATCATAGCAGCAGGCGAACACTACTACCTCACCCTCAACGAACCAAAAAGGATGCAGGTGAACCGGCTCAGCGTGTGCAAAGAGGCAACGATAGAGGCTATGGAGTTGTCTGATGTTTATCTGACATGTCTAGTGCGCGGCGATCATCGTCAGCAGCGCAACCGTCAGCGCCAGCAATGCGCCGCCAACGAGCAGCCAATTGCTGCGCAGACGCAGCTCCCACTGCACGGCGACGCGGCTGACAAACGCCACCGGTCGCACACTACCCCAATCAGCAGGCAGACGCTCCTCCGCTTCGACGACCTTACGGCGGACAGTGTGCAACCATGCAAAGAGGGCGTGCAGCCCGGCCTGATAGAGCACCAGCACATCGCCCGCCGGTATCGTCGGCGCCGTTGTCACGATGCGCGTCGCTATCGCCGCCACAACGACGCCAACCACCACGGGCCATGTCGCCACCCACAGATTTTCGGGCTTGAACGAATCGTTCACCGCTGACGCAGCCGTGGGCCACACGAAGAGCATGATAGCGACGCCTACATTGAGCGCCAGCCACGCGCTCCACATCACGCGCGGAACGGCCTTCGTCGCAGGTGGAGTGCGCGCCATCAGCCACAGGAAGCGCGCCATCAGCAGCGTTGTGCCGACCGCCGCCAGCGGCAGTAGCCAGCCAAGCAGCGCAGGCCACGCGCCGGGCAACGTCGCCGTCGCCGTCTTCAACGCCGCCTTTGCCACCGCGCCGCTCGTCAGCGGGAAGCCAGCCAGCGCCAGCGCCGGCAACAGCAGCAGGGCGAGCGCGCCCTTGCCCGCACCCGCAAAGCCAACGCCAAGAAAGAGCGCTCCCTTCGCCAGGGCGTGATGCATGGCGTAGAGCAGCACCGCCGTGAGCGCCGCCTGGTCGCTGCGCCCGCTCACCAGCCACGCGCCCACCGCAACGGTAATCAGCCCGATCTGGCTGATGCTGGAATAGGCGAGCACCGTCTTGACATTGCGCTGCGTCACGCCGATCAGCGCGCCGTAGAACGCCGTCAACAACCCCGCCGCGATCAAAAACTCGCCCCACGCCGCGTAGGTATCGACCGGCTGCAGAAAGCGTAGCCAGCCAAGCACGCCCGCCTTGATCATTGCGCCGCTAAGTACGGCGCTGGCAGGAATTGGTGCAGCGGGGTGCGCCAATGGCAACCAGACGTGCAGCAGGATCACGCCCGCCTTGATGCCAAAGCTGACAAAGACCAGCGTCGCCGCCAGGTCGCCCGCCGCGGCGTCGAATCCGAGCGCGCCCGACGCCGCAAAGAGCAGCGCCAGCGCTGCAAAGAGCAGCACCTCGCCGACCACGACCAGCATGATGTAGACGCGCGCCGCAAGCCGCGCCTCATCCTCCCAGGTGTGAATCACCAGCCCGTAGGAAGCAAAGCTCATCAGCGCAAACCAGGCGTAGTAGGAGATCATCTCCTGCGCCACGATCAAGCCCACGTTGCCTGCCATCGCCAGCAGAAAGAAGCTGAAAAAGCGGCTGCGCCCGCCGTCTTTCGCCAGATAACCAACGCCGAAGATCGACGCCAGCAGCCACAGCAGCGCCGTGAAAAAGAGGAAGGTCTGCGCGGTCGCGTCCATGCCGTAGCGCGCACCAAGCAGCAGCCACGGCAGCTCGACGACTGTCCCAACCGGCGTGAACAGCGCCGCCAACAACGCAGGCGTCGCCGCACTCGCCGCCAGCCAGACCGATGTACGCGGGCGCGCCAGTTGCAGCAACCCCAGCAGCAACGGCGCCAGCCACGTCAGAATCAACAGCGCCCCAAGCCCATCCATCGCCTATCTTCCCGCAACCCCATCATTGATGCGAAGCGCCACGAGCTGCGCAACACGCAACAAGATACACGCAGCACTCAACACGCACCACGCAACACCCTCTCACAGTCGATACTCGCGCAAAATCAAAATCTCCACCCATTGCAGCAACCCGGTCGGCATGTTGGCGAAGACGCCGAGCAGAATCACCAACACGCCCGTGATTGCTGGCGGAAAGAGCAACATCCAGTGCGTCTCCAGCCGTCCATACGAATGCTCTTCGGGCCATTCGCCCTGCTGCGGCTTGAACCAGCCGCGGTGGAGAATTGGCAGAAAATAGGCGGCGTTGAGTGCACTGCTCGTCAGCAGCACAGCCAGCACCCATCCGCTCTCCGCCGCCAGCGAACCGACGCCGAGAAACCACTTGCTGATGAAGCCCACGGTCGGCGGCGCGCCGATCATGCCAAACGCGCCAATCGTGAACGCCGCCATTGTCAACGGCATGCGCCTGCCAACGCCGTCCATCTCGCTCACCTTGTGGATGCCTAACGTCTCGGCAAAGTTGCCGGCGCAGAAAAAAAGCGTGATCTTCATGATGCCCTGATAGACCAGGTGCAGCAGCCCGCCGATGGAGCCAAGCAGCCCAAAGGTCGCCACGCCGATGATGATGTACGAAACCTGGCTGACCGTCGAGTAGGCGAGCCGTTTCTTCAGATCATCCTGGTTGAGCGCAAAGAGCGAACCGACGATCACCGTGATGCAGGCGACGATCAAGAGCGGGTCGAGCACGCCCAGGTCGTGCGCCAGGTTGACGCCGTAGAGATCATAGATAACGCGCACGATGCCGAACGCGCCTGCCTTGACCACGGCGACGGCGTGTAATAGCGCACTCACCGGCGCCGGCGCCACCATCGCCCGCGGCAGCCAGCCGTGCAGCGGCACCAGCGCCGCCTTGACGCCCAACCCGCCGATGAAGAGCAGGAATAGCCAGCGCAGCGCGTCTGCGTTCCCCGCCGCAACCGCATCGAGCGCGCCGCCGTCGGTGAATTCGACCGGACCTGCCAACACGAACAGCCCCACCACCGCCAGCAGCAACACTGCGCCGCCGGTCAGCGTGTAGATCAGATAGACGCGCCCGCCGAGCATCGCCTGCGGCGTCCCGCGATGTACGACCAGCGGATAAGTGCAGATCGTCAGCATTTCGTAGAAGATCAGGAAGGTCAGCGGGTTGCCCGCCAGCGCAATCCCCATCGTTGAGCTGACGCAGAGCGAGAAAAAGCCGAAGAAGCGGCTGCGGTTCGGTGCATGCTCCAGATAGCCGATGGCGTAGAGCGTCGTCACCATCCACAGGCTCGCCGATAGAGTGATGAAGAGCATCGACAATGGGTCAGCGCGCAACACCAGATCGACGCCCGGCAACAACGGCAGCCGCGTTTCATAGACCTTATCTTCGAGCAGCCCTACGATCATTGCACCCACCATTGCCAGCTTTGCCACAGCGCCGAACAGATTCAGCACCGTGCGCAACGTGTGCTGCTCCTCGTCGAGCACAAAGATCACCAGCCCCGGTGCGAATGAGGAGAGAAAAATCAGCAGCGGCAGCGAATTTTCCCAGCTCATAACCCCGCCTCCGTCACCCACGGCGCCCCGATCGCCAGAATCTCCAACACATAGACGCCGGTGAAGCTGAGCAGAATTGCCAGCACCGCCAGCCCAAACGCCGACAGGTTCATCGAGAGCGGCACATGCTCCACACGCCGCGCCTCCACCGTCTCGACCTGGCGGAAGAGCGGCGCCAGCACGCGCATGATGTAGACCGCCGCCATCAGACCACCGGCAACGATCACCAGCGCCACCACCCAATAGCCGCTCGCCAACGTCGCATCGAGCATGAACCACTTGGCGACAAAACCGCCGCTCGGCGGCAGCGCCACCAGGCTGACGCCCGCCATCGCAAATGCCGCCACCGGCGCCGGCATGATCTGCATCAAGCCGCGTAACGAAGCGAGGCGGTCGTCACCGGTTGCAAGTTGAATGGCGCCGGCGCTCAAAAATGCAGATGCTTTTGCAGTGGCGTGGGCGAGCATGAAGCAGACAACGCCGGCCAGCGCGACCAGGTTATTGCGCTCCGCCAGCAGCAGCGGCATCAGCAGGAACAGGTAGCCGATCTGCGCCACGGTCGAGTAGGCGACGAGCAGCTTGAGGCGCGTCTGGCGGATGGCTTGCAGCGATCCCCACAGCAGCGCCGCCGCACCGAGCGCCATCAGCAGGTAGGGGGCGATGGTCTCGCCGAGCGGGTAGAGCACGCCCAGCCAGACGCGCAGCAGAATGTAGAACGAGCCTTTGATCACCAGCGCCGACAGCAGCGCGCTCACCGGTGCGGTGGCGTTGGCGTGCGCCGGCGGCAGCCAGAAGTGCAGCGGAAAGAGCGCCGTCTTCATCGCCAGCCCGACCGTAATCAGCGCAGCCGCAGCCGCCAGCGCCGGCGTCGCCGTGACCACTGCGCCAAGCGCTGCGATGTCGAGCACGCCAAAGCCGCCGTAGAGAAAGACCACGCCCATCAGGTAAAAGAGCGAGCCGAGCAGCCCCACCAGTAGATAGCGCATCGCTGCCGCCAACACCGCCGGTTTGCCCGCCAGCGCGGTCAACGCCACCGCCGCAAAGCTGACCAGTTCCAGCGTCACGTAGAGATTGAAGACATCGCCGGAAAGAAAGAGCGCGTTGAGCGCCGCCCACAGGAAAAACCAGAGGGGCCAGAAGTTGGCGTAGCGCGTGCGCGCCGTCGCGTCGTGCACAGGATGCGTGAAATAGCCGTGCGCGTAGAGCGTGATCGCCGCGCCGACGATGGCGGTCAGCGCCAGCATCAGCACGGTCAGCCCGTCGGCGGTGAGGTCGATGCCCAACGGCGCGCCCCAGCCGCCGAGCGTGTGGCGCGCCGCCCCGTTTTGGATGACAAGCAAAGTCGCCAGGAACACAGTGGCGATGGTCGCCGCTGCGCCGATCACGGTGAGCAGCCCGCTGCGGCGCGGCAGCAGAAAGAGCAGCAGCGCCGTCGTCAGCGGCGCCATGATCGCCAGCGGCAGCCAGAAAGCAGCGTCGAAGAACACCCTATTCCTCCCCGTCCGCTGGAATGCGCGCCGAGCCGGTCAGCGCGTGAAGCTGCGTCGCCAACGCCAACGCCAGCCCGGTGGCGCAGACGGCGA
Source organism: Chloroflexota bacterium (assembly GCA_016861025.1). Classification (GTDB taxonomy): domain Bacteria; phylum Chloroflexota; class Anaerolineae; order Caldilineales; family Caldilineaceae; genus Caldilinea. The sequence goes on along the minus strand of BOKO01000015.1, from coordinate 60,722 downwards.
CGACGATGCCGGTGATCACCAGCGCGTGCGGAACCGGATCGGCGCGCTGCTCCGGCCCCTGATAGCTGATGGCGATGAAGACCATGAAGACGCCGACGCCCATCACGTTCATGCCGAGAATCTTGCGCAGCAGATGCGGATAGGCGATCATGGCGTAGACGCCCATGCCAAAGAGCACAACGCCCGCCAGCGCGTAGAGAACCGATGCGTTGATCATGGCGCGTCGCTCCTGCGTGGAAAGCCGCCGACAAAGAGCAACGTCAACGTGGCGCCGATTGAGAACAGCGCCGCGCCTTCGATGATCAGGATGATCGTCTTTGCCTGTCCGGACGGATATTCAAGCAGGCTGCCGCGCGCCAGCAGCAGCGCCACGGCTGCGGTGATGAACGCCGCCAGCCCGATGCCCAACAGCGGACGCAGCAGATTGCCGCGGCGGGCATTGGACAGCCAGACCGCCGCCGCCACCCACAGCACACCCAGCGCGCCGAGCACTGCGCCGCCCTGAAACGCGCCGCCTGGCTCATCCGCGCCCAGCCAGAGCAGATAGCCGGCCACGACCACCATCAACGGCAGCAGCAACTGCACAAACGCCGCCAGCACCGGCGTGTCGGGGCGCCTGATCCAGATACGCGCCTGCGGCGCAACCGCCCAGATGCCCAGGATCGCCAGCAGCAGCACAGCCACTTCGAGCAGCGTGTCGTAGCCGCGATAGTTGAGCAGCACCGCAGTCACGGGGTTGAGCACGCCGCTCTGGGGCAGCGCCGCCATTGCCAGCGTCGCCAGGCGTGCGTCGCCAGCGGGGAAGCTCAACGCCGCCAGCGCCAGCCCAACCACCATCAGCACACTCAGCGCCAGGATGATGAGGCGCGGCGGCGTCATCGCGGTGTCGTCGTCATGGTGGTGTTCAAGAACACGCAAATCACGCACGGCGCTCCTCCTCTGTTGTTGCGGACGCGTGCTCTTGCTTGCGCCGCGCTTCAGCGCGCTGCATGACGCTCAGGGTCGAAAGCAGCAGCGCGCCGGTCAAGCCGGAGCCAACCGCCGCCTCCGCCAGCGCCACGTCGGGCGCCTGCAAGCGCACCCACGCCAGCGCCGCCAGCAGCCCAAAGGCGATAAACAGCACCACCGCGCGCAGCAGATCAGGCGTCGTCAGCGCCAGCCACGCACACGCCAGCAGAATCGTTATCAGGGCGATGTCAAAGATGCCAGCCAGGATCATGTGCGCTTCTCCTCCGCGGCTTGCGCCTGTTGCAGCGCGCGGCGTGCGATCAGATGCGCCACGGTCGCGCTGGCGATCATCACCAACCCCCAGATCAGCACGAGTTTGGCGCTCACCATCCAGTCGTTGATCTGCACAATCGCGCCAAGCACGATCAAGCCCAGCCCCAGGTTGTCAGCTTTGGTGAGCGCGTGCAGCCGTGTGAAGACATCGGGCAGCCGCAGCAGCCCGACCGTGCCCGCCAGATAGAAAAAGCTGCCAAGCGCGAAGCACGCAATCGAGAACAGATCAGCCCAGATCATGCGACTCCTCCTCGTCATTGTGGGTGGACGACGACGCCGGCTGTGCATAGCGGGTGAAGACTACGCCGAGGATGCCCGCCAGCAGCGCAAAGATCAGCGCCACATTTTGATACGCCTGGTTGTCGACAGCCAGCGACAGCAGAATCAAGATCGCCGTGCCCGTCGTGCCGAACAACTGGATCGCCAGTAGCCGGTCAGCCGCCGTCGGGCCACGCCAGATGCGCACCAGCCCGCCGCCGATGGTCAGCAGCAGAAAGAGCGCCACGGCATGATAGACCGTATTCATCAGCTCGCTGCTCATGCTGCGCCTCTCCCTTCGCTGGTGACCGGGGCAAGCGAGACACCCACCAGGTCGGCAATGCGCTCCTCAAGCTGACGCAGTTCCGCATCGACCGCCGCGTCGACATCGAGCGCGTTGACCACCAGCACATCCCCACGCAAATCGACGCCGAGCGTGCCAGGCAGCAGGCTCGTCACATTCGACATGATCACGCGACCAATGCCGGGCGGCAGCCGCAGCGCATACTTGACCATGCCCGGCTTCAGCGGCATCTGCGGACGCATCACCCGGCTAGCGACATCAATGCTGCTGATCAGCGACTTTTGCAGGAAATAGAAGGCAAAGCGCAGCGCGCCGAGTGGGTGAAACGACCAGCGGCGCGGCGGCAGCACGGCAAAGCTGACCAACAGCGCCAGCAGCACCGTGGGCGCGCCAAGCTGCCAGGAGTTAATATCGCCTTGATTGAGCACCGTCCAGAGCGCGGCGAAGCCGGCGCTGCGCAGGGCGGCGTCTAGCAAAACCGTGCTCATCTGTTGCTCCGCGCCCGCTATGTTCCGAGAATGTGGGTGATAATCGTGGCGCCGCTGCCACCGATGTTCTGCGCCATTGCCAGCCGAGCATTGGGCACCTGATTGGCGCCGGCTGTTCCCGTCAACTGCTGCACACACTCGACGATCTGGTAGACGCCGGTGGCGCCGACCGGATGCCCCCGGCTCTTCAGCCCGCCCATGGTGCTGATCGGCAGCCGGCCATGGATGCCGATCTCGCCGTCGTGCGCCATGCGCCAGCCTTCGCCGCGGCGCGCAAAGCCGTTCGCTTCCAGGCTCAGCGCCGACATGATCGTGAAGGCGTCGTGCAGCTCGAAGAGATCGAGGTCATCGGGCGCAATGCCGGCCTGGCGAAACGCCTTCTGGCTGCTGATCTGCGCCGCCTCCAGAAAGAGCGGGTCGCGGCGGTCGTGTACGGCGAGCGTGTCGTTGGCGCTGGCGCTGGCGAGAATCTGCACTGCGCCGCGGTGATGCCCGGTCGTGAAACGATGCGCCATCTCCGTCGGCGCCAGGATCACTGCCGCCGCGCCGTCGCAGACCGGGCTGCTGTCCAAAATGTTGATCGGCGTGGCGATCACCGGCGCCTTGACGTAGGCGTCGAGCGTGATCGCTCCCTGGAACATGGCGTTAGGGTTGTTGGCGCCGTTGCAATGCGCGTTGATGCTGAAGCCCGCAAAGGCGTCGAGCGGCACATCGTATTCGTACATATATCGTTGCATAATCAAGGCGTTTAGTCCAACAAAACTGACGCCATGCAGCGCCTCATATTCGGCGTCGGCGGCGGTGGCGAGACCGGCGGTGGTGTCCTTGCCCACGGTGTCGGTCATCTTCTCCAGCCCGGCGACGATCACGATGTCATGAAATCCCGACGCCACCGCCATCGCGCCGACGCGCAGTGCGGCCGCGCCGCTGGCGCACGCCGCCTCCACCTTCGCCGCCTCGATGCCGTGCAGCCCGCAAAAATCGGCGACGAGTGTGCCGAGATGCTCCTGGTCGAGCAGGCTGCCGCTGAGCATGTTGCCGACAAACAGGGCGTCGGCGCGCTCGATGTTGGCGTCGGCCATGGCGCTGGAAATCGCCTGATACGCCAGATGGCGTGCTGATTGATCCCACAATTCCCCCACCGGCGTCTGTCCAATGCCGATGATCGAAACAGGGCGCATAGATACTCCCTCCTGATGTTGCGTTTTTCGCCAGCCACAGTGCAACATGGCTACATAACTTTATAATTGTAACGTCAAAATGGATGTAGGCATGTAATCGTGACTGCCTTGCGGGTCAACTCGATCAGGCAGGAAGATGGAGATTGGCGTCCTGGTCAGAAGTCCAGTTCACAGACTGCCTTGAAGTCCAGGCGTTGGCTGAACGAAGGAAAGATGCCAGAGTTGCGAGATTCTTTTATGATGCGGTCACACGCAAAGTAGCAGCGAAATGTTCCCAGAATCCCAACCGATCAAGGAGGATGAAGATGCGTACACCACGAACATGGCTATGCCTGATACTCGTTCTGCTGGCGTTGCTGCCGTCGCCCGCCGCGGCGCAGAGCAGCCCGACCATCGATCCCACCGACCTGGAAATCTTTTTCGACGGCATGATGGCGGCGCACCTGGAAGGCAATCACATTCCCGGTGCGACGCTGGCGGTTGTCCACAACGGCGAGGTGTTGTTGCTCAAGGGCTACGGTTATGCCGATCTGGCGACGCGCACGCCGGTCGATCCTGAGCGCACGCTCTTTCGCCCCGGCTCGACCTCGAAGCTGATCACGTGGACGGCGGTCATGCAGCAGATGGAGGGGGGACGGCTCGATCTGCACGCCGATGTCAATGAGTATCTGGATTTTACGATACCGGCCACCTTTGCGCAGCCGATCACGCTGGCGCATCTGCTGACGCACACGCCCGGCTTCGAGGACATTGGCGAAGGGCTGTTTGTGCTCACGGCGGATGAGCTGTTTTCGCTGGAAACGTATGTGAAGCGCCATCTGCCAGCGCGCATCCTGCCGCCGGGGCAGGTGAGCGCCTACTCCAATTACGGCACGGCGCTGGCAGGCTACATCGTGCAGCGCGTAGCGGGTGAGCCGTTCGAGGAGTACGTGGCGCGGCATATCTTTGCGCCGCTGGGTATGACGCACAGCACCTTCCGCCAGCCGTTGCCGCCCGAACTGGCGGCGCACATGGCGAGCGGCTACAACTACACCGGCGGTGTCTATCGCCGGGGCGGCTTCGAGTACATTCCCGCCACGCCCGCCGGCGCTATGAGTGCATCAGCCGGCGACATGGCGCGCTTCATGCTGGCGCATCTGCAAAACGGGCGGCTTGACGACGTGCGCATTCTAGAAGAAGCCACCGCGCAGACGATGCACAGCCAGCTTTTCACGCCCGACCCGCGCTTCGATGGCATGGCGCACGGCTTTATGACAATGCGCGTGAACGGTCGTCTTGTGCTGCATCACGGCGGCGACACGCCGCTCTTTCATACGGGGATGTATCTGGCGCCGGAGGAGGATGTCGGTCTCTTCGTCTCCTACAATGCACTGGGCGGCGCGCTGGTGCGTGATGCGCTCTTCCGCGCCTTCATGGATCGCTACTTCCCGGCGCCGCGCTCCGAACTGACGCCCGCCGCCGATGCGCCGCAGCATGGGGCGCAGTTCGTGGGCGAGTATCACGCCGTGCGCGCCAACCAAAGCTCAATGGAAAAGGTGCTGCAACTGCTGCAGCCGCTCCAGGTTCAGGCTACGGAGGATGGCAGGCTGTTGGTCGCAACCGGCATCGCCAATGAGACGTATGTCGAAGTGGAGCCAGGGCTTTTCCGCCATTCCAACCGCCAGGATCGCGTGCTGTTCCAGACCGACGGCGACGGGCGAACGTGGATGCACCTCAGCGATATGACGCCGCTCACTTCGTTCCGTGCGCCGTGGTATGCCACGTTAGCGATGGCGGCGACGCTGGTGGTGGGCGGCGTCCTGCTCTTTCTGCTGTCGGCGTTTGGATGGTTGGTTGCTTTCGCAGCCTGCCGGCGATTGAAAAAGCCAGCGCCACGCCTGGCAACCGCCGCGCGCTGGTCAGCCGTGCTGTTTGGCGTGCTTCTGGTTGTCATTGTGGCGATGCTGGTTGGGATCGTCGGCGACATTCACCCCGACTATGGCGTGCCGCGCATCTTCTTTGGCGCGCCGCCCGCGCTGACTGTGCTGTTGGCGCTGCCTTTTGGTCTGGCGGCATTGGCGCTGGCGATGGTCGTGTTCGCCGTCATCGCCTGGCTGCAGCGCTTCTGGGGCTGGTTTGGTCGCCTGCACTACAGCGCGCTGGCGGTAACGGCGACGGCGGTGGTGTGGTTGTTCTGGTATTGGAAGTTGTTGGCGTTGTAATCCACAAGTGATTGCGGGCATCTTCCAGGAAGGCCTGGCGCCTTGGCAGCGCCCCTTCCTGGAAGACAACGATCATGATGAGCGCCATGCATCGATCAGAGCGCGGGTCTTCGCCCAGTCCTGGTGGAGAATGGCGCTCATGCCGAGTTGTCGTGCTGCTTCGACATTTTCAGCAAGATCGTCGACATAAAGAATCTGTGCAGGCGACGCGTCGAGAATTTCCATCGCCAGCTCATAAATCTCTGGGTCGGGCTTGCGCAATCCCACCTCGTTGCTCATGATCACCAACTCGAACTCATTTAGCTCGGGTGTGCGATCGTCGAGCCAGGCGACATGGACAGCATTGGTGTTGCTGATGGCGCCAACTGCCAATTCATCCTCAACTTGCAGCGCCACAGCGTAAGCAAGCGCTGCGTCGTCGCGCATCAGCCCGGTGCAAAACGCTTCGGTGAATTCTTCCAGGCTGCGTGTGACGTTGTAACGGCTGTTGAACATATCGACGACCTGGGTTGGGGTGATTTCTCCAACGCCAAACTGTCGTCCGATCTGGCTATAGAAGGTGGAGAGTTGAATCGAGTCGGCGTGATAGAGATCGGCGAGTGCAGCCATCGTACGCTGATGGTCGTAGCGCACAAGAACATTGCCGATGTCGAATAAAATGAAACGCATGGTTTAACCGCCAACGACGGCGATGGCAAGCATGACCAGAAATCCGGTCAGCCCGATCAAGGCCACGATCAGGCCGATCAGCAGGCGAGAACGACGCAGTTGACCGGGGGATGTGGTTGCAGCATTGTGTACAGGGGTGAGTTCGGATAACGCATTGGACTTGCGTTGCACTATCGGCTGCTGAGATGGCTGCATAACCTGATTCCTTGCATTTATTTCACAAGGGTGAGTTTTCAATCGATTGCTACACATCAGCTATCCACTATTACCTTTTTCACAGTATAGAGATCCGGTGGAAGGGCGTCAACCGACGAACTCCCTACGGGATTATGCCCAGATAATGGCGAAAAGCGAACTGTGATTCACTACAAATGTCCTACATTTGCATCAATAGTCCGGCGCACACAAAATCAAAATCTGAACTCACCCGATTTGTTTGCACGCGGCGTTGTTCATCATGTATGCTTAATATATTAAAACAAGGGTTCCCGCCCGAATCCATCTACTAATGCGGTGATCGAGGACGCTCATCGCCCGAACTCCTCTGGGTCAATGGCGACTCATCGATTTCTTGAGGAACACAAACCAGACGAGAGAATGCACCGTGCCTGCTCTTGCGCTTTGTTTGATATTACTCTTTGCTGCTGCGCCATTTTTCTGGCTAATTAGACCCCACCGTTCATTGGTATTTGCATGGTTGGCGGCATTGCCGCCTGCTGCGGTCACTGTCTGGCAGGCGCTGCAGCTGCCCGCCATTGCGCAAGGGAATGTGTTGGTTGAGCGCTACGCATGGGCGCCGACATTGGGGTTGGAGATTGCTTTACGGCTAGACGGCCTGGCGATCTTCTTCGGATTGATCATCACCGGCATCGGCGCGTGCATCGCCTTCTACACCGCCTATTATTTCGAGGGTGACAAACGTCAGGGTTTTTTCTATCTGGTGCTCTATGGCTTCATGGCGAGCATGTTGGGGCTGGTCTGGGCGGATGATCTGCTCACGCTTTTCGTCTTTTGGGAGGGCACGAGCATCACCAGCTATCTGCTGATCGCCTTCAAAACCGACTACAAGGGCGCCACCGACGGCGCGCGCCGCGCCCTGATCGTCACGACCGCGGGCGGGCTGGCAATGCTGGCGGGCATGGTGATTTTGGGGCTGCATGTTGGCTCCTTCAACATCAGCGAAATCCTGGCGACGCCGGGCATTGCCAACGCCGCCATTACACCGGTTGCGTTGAGTCTGCTCTTCCTCGGCGCGTTCACCAAATCGGCGCAGTTCCCCTTCCAGTTCTGGTTGCCGGGGGCTATGGCGGCGCCGACGCCCGCCAGCGCCTATCTGCATTCGGCGACGATGGTGAAGGCGGGCGTCTTTTTGCTGGCGCGTCTGCACCCGGCCTTCAGCGAGCTGGACATGTGGTTTTGGACGCTCTTCCTGGTTGGCGGCTTCACGATGGTGCTCGGCGGCGTCAGTTCTATCCGCTACACCGACATGAAGGCGCTGCTCGCCTACGCCACAGTTGCCGTGCTCGGCACGCTGGTAATGTTGCTCGCCTTCCGCGAAAAATACGCCTACGAAGCGTTCGTCGTCACTGTGCTGGCGCATGCGCTCTACAAAGCGCCGCTCTTCCTCAGCGCCGGCATCGTCGACCATGCGATGGGGACGCGCGATCTACGCAAGCTGGCCGGGTTGGCGCGTGTGATGCCGGTGGTAATGGTGACGGTTGTGCTGGCGGCGCTGTCGATGTCGGGCGTGATCCCGACGATGGGCTTTCTTGCCAAGGAACTGATGCTGGAGAACGGCTATCAGCTTTTCGAGCATAGCGAGCAGCTTGTCGGCGGCTTGATGTATGTGGCGGCGGCGTTGGCGGCGCTCTTTATGGTTGGCTCGATCATCACCTTGATCTGGGAAGGGTTTTTCCGCCAACAACCCGATGAAGAGGGAGCGCATCTGCACCATGCGCCTTCGTTCGGCTTTGTCGCGCCAGCGCTATTGCTCACGGTGTTGGGAACAATCGGCGCGCTGTTTATCTCTGCTTACGAGAACCTGCTCTTTGCGCCGGCTATCGCCGCCATCTCTGGCGAACCAGCCGAGCTGCACTTCAAGCTCTGGCACGGTTTTACGCCGGTGTTTCTGACTAGCCTGGGCGTGTTGGCGGTTGGGTTTGTCGTCTTTGCGTTGCGCCAGCTGCTGCGACGCGGTTTTGCCGCCGTGCCGCAGCGTCTCAGTTCGTTGGTTGTCTACGATTCGATCGTCGACGCCATTTATCACTTTGCCTATCGTCTGACCGTCTTGATCCAGGGCAGCCCGATGGCGCCGCAGGCGAGCGTGACTCTGCTTGCTGGCGTGCTGGTTGCGCTTTATGCGATCTTCCTTAACACAGAGCGCACAATTGTCATTCTCGATTCATTGGAAATTCCTGGCATCTCGGAGTGGCTGATCTTTGCACTCGCCATTTTTGGCGCGCTGGCCACCGTGCGGGCGCGTTCGCGGTTGAGCGCCATTATCTCGTTAGGTGTGGTCGGCGTCACCGTGACGCTCTTCTTCGTGCTTTTCGGCGCTCCTGACCTGGCGTTGACGCAGTTGTTGATCGAAGTTCTCTCGGTGATCTTGCTGGTGCTCGTCTTCTTCCGCGTGCGGCCCGATCCTGCAATTGAGCTCGACAGACGTCGCGCCTTTCGGTTGTTTGTGGCAATCGCCATGGGCTTCTTTGGCTTCGCCGTAGTCATGATCAACCATGTAACCCAGGTCGGTGAGAGCATCAGCCCCTACTTTCTCGAAAAATCTTACTCGCTTGGCAAAGGCACAAATGTCGTCAACGTGATCCTGGTCGACTTCCGCGGCTATGACACGATGGGCGAGATCACCGTGCTTGGATTGGCGGCGTTGGGCGGCTACGCGCTTCTGCGCAGCCCGCACATTCAGTCGCTGCGCCGACGCATTGACGCTGCCCGCGGTCTCAACAGCCAGGACGGGGCGCCGGAAGTGAGCGCACAACAGAAAGCTACGGAGTTGGGCCATGACTGAGATTTATTTACGGCTGGTCGATAAAATTCTGACGCCGATCATCATTTTGATCGCGATCTTTCTCTTTTTGCGCGGCCATGATCTGCCAGGCGGCGGCTTCATCGCCGGGCTGGTGGCGGCGTCGGCGATAGAGCTGACGATCCTGGCGCGCGGGGCGGAAGCAACGCGCGACCGTTATGGCCCATGGTTGATTCCGTTGGCTGGACTTGGACTCGTCGCCGCAGCGACGGCTGCGTTGCTCGGCCTCTACGGAGGCGGCTTTTTTCGCAGCATCTGGCTAGAGTTTTACGTGTTTGACGATAAACTCAAATTCGGGACGCCGCAGTTGTTTGATCTAGGCGTCATGTTCGTGGTGATCGGGATGGCGCTCACCTATCTGCTGCGCCTGAGCGAAGCCGCCGAGGCGACTGCCGTCAAGCAGGCGGCATTGGAAGAACGAGTGGAGGAAAGCCGCCTATGACCGCATTCATGCTGGCGCTGCTCGTCGGCGTGTTGTTCGCATGCGGCGCTTATTTAATCTTGCAACGCGGACAGATCAAACTTGTGCTTGGCCTGAGTCTGTTGACGCATGCCGTCAATCTTGCGCTCTTTGGCACCGGCACGCTGACGCGCGGCGCGCCGCCGATTGTGTCGGAAGAGACGGAGTCGCTGGGGGCTGCGATTCTATTCACCAGCTACGCCGACCCGCTGCCGCAGGCGTTGATCCTCACGGCAATTGTCATCAGCTTTGGCGTGACGGCGTTTATTGTGGCGCTGGTTTTTCGCCGCGATGCATTGACGGGCAGCGATCTCTTGCCGGGTGAGCTGGCGGCTGTTATCAACACCTCCGATCCTTTCGCCGAGTTCTCGCTGCGCATGAAGCTGCCCGACGCCGCCGACGATTATGACATCCTGCAGTATGAACTGGATGAAGTCTATGATCATCCTGAATCGGAAGCAGAGGTGGCGCACGAATGAGTCTGCATCCGACGATTCTCTCGTTGCCTGTTGCGATTCCCTTGCTCTTCGGCGCACTGGGAATGTTGATCCAATCTTTGCCTTTGGCGCGGCGTTTGCAAATCCAACAAACGCTCGTGGGCATAGCGATCGGCGCCAACCTGGTGGTGGCAGTGATTTTACTGGTTTCTGCGTTGACCGGCGGTCCTGTCGCCTACCAGATGGGGCTATGGGTTCCGCCATTTGGCATCACTGTCTACCTCGATGCCATGACCGGCATTATGCTCACGATGGTCGGGCTGCTTAGCGTGTTGATCTATCCTTTTGCGCTGGCGACGATTGATGCCGAACGTGCGCGGCTGGGCTTCTTCCCAATGATGCTCTTCTTGCTCATGGGCGCCAACGGCGCGTTTATTACGGGCGACCTTTTTAACCTGTACGTCTTCTATGAAGTGTTGTTGATGGCGAGCTTTGTGTTGCTCACCATCGGCGGCACCCCCAGCCAGATCAACGGCGGCATTCGCTACGTTGTGCTCAACCTGATGGGGTCGATGATGCTGCTGCTGGGCGCCGGCATCGCCTACGGCACGCTTGGCACGCTGAACATGGCGCACATCGCTGTGCGTATGGCAGACGCCCCTTACCCGGTGCAGGCAATGATCGGCGGACTGCTGTTGATCGCGTTCGGCGCCAAGGCTGCGCTCTTTCCGGTCTTTTTCTGGCTGCCGAGCAGCTATCACACGCCACATCCCGCAGTGACAGCGCTCTTTAGCGGGGTGCTGACCAAGGTAGGCATGTACTCGATGTTCCGCGTCTTCCCGCTCTTCTTTCCATGGTTGCTCAACAGCTGGCAGCCGTTGTTGATGACGATTGCCGGGCTGACAATGGTGATCGGCGTGTTGGGCGCGTTTGCACAGCCGACGATCCGTCGCCTGCTCAGCTTTCACATCATCAGCCAGATCGGCTACATGCTGATGGGGCTGGCGGTGGCGATGACGCCCAACCCCTACGGCATCGGCTTTGGGCTGGCGTTGGCGATCCTTTTTCTGGTGCACAATCAGATCGTCAAGACTGCGCTGTTGTTGGGCGGCGGCGCGGTGGAGCTGGAGATGGGCACGGGCAAGCTCAATGAACTGGGCGGGCTGGTGAAATTACGCCCGGTGCAGGCGACGATCTTTTTCATCGCGGCGTTTGCGCTGGCTGGCTTCCCGCCGACGAGCGGCTTCATTGGCAAACTGGGGCTGCTTGAAGTCACTTTCTCTTCGGGACAGTGGGTGATCGCTGGTGTAAGCGTCTTTGTGAGTCTGCTCACCACCATGAGTATGATCCGCCTGTGGCAATATATTTTCTGGGGCAAACCGCATCGCCAGCCGTTGACGCCGCGGCGTCAGGCGCATTCAAACCAGGCTTTGATGACTACAGCGCCGGTGGTGATCCTGGTTGTGTTGAGCCTGCTGATTGGCGTTGTTGCCCAGCCAATGCTCGATGTTGCCCAAACCGCCGCCAATCAGGCGATCGATCGCGCCGCCTACGTGAAAGCCGTGAATCCTGAATTGACTGAACAGGATCTGCGAATCGCGCCGCCAGATTTGCATCTGAGCAATACGCCGCATCCGGCGCAAGTGGCAGGGAGGTAAGCCGTGAACACACGCAATATCTTCTTGATGAATCTAATCCTGGGGGTGGTCTGGGGCGCCTTGCAGGAAAATATCACCGCCAGCGGCTTTTTGACAGGCTTTGTGCTTGGTTTTCTGGTGCTTTCCGTCATCTATCGGGGATATGCGGGCACGATTCTTGGCATCTTCGGTTACATCATCTTTATGGTCTGGAGCATCATTGTCGCCAGCTTTCAGGTGGCAGGCTATGTGTTGTCACCTCAGCCGAAGCTCGACCAGGGCATCGTCGAAGTGCCGTTAGATGTGCGCAGCGATCTCGAAACCGCTATTCTCGCCAGTTCGATCACCCTGACGCCCGGCACGATCAGTATTCACGTTGGGCGCAACCAGGATGGCGAACGCGTGCTCTATGTGCACAATCTGGTGATGGGCGATCCTGATGAAGTGCGGCGCACGATCAAGCGAGAGTTCGAGCGTCGAATCCTGCGAGTGACACGCGGAGGGGTGATTGTATGAACATCGATCTGTGGCTGGAGATCATGCTCGCCATCATGGGCGTCTCGTTGATCATCTGTTTTGTGCGCCTTTACCTGGGACCGAACCCGCCCAATCGCACGGTGGCTTTCGATACGATCACCAGTCACGCCATCGGCATCTTTGCCTTGCTCGCCATGCGCAGCAAAGCGCCTGCATTGCTCGACGCCGCTATTGTCACCGCTGTACTCGGCTTTGTCGGCACAATTATGTTTGCGCGCTACATCGAGCAGTCGAATCTACAGGATTGGGAATCGGACGAGGAGTAGCGGGCTATGACATTGGGCGAAATCTCCATCGTGTTATTAAGTGCGTTCGGCGTCTTTTTTATGCTCGTCTCCGCCATTGGCATCGTGCGGCTGCCCGATGTCTTTTCGCGCATGCACGCTGGCGGCAAAGCCTCCACTGTCGGCATCAGCGCCATGCTGTTGGCGGCTGGTTTTTACTTTTTCGACGAGTTTCTCTTCTATCGCATGTTGTTGTTGATTGCCTTGCTCTTTGCGACGCTGCCGATCGCTACCTCGGCGATGTCGCGCGCCGCGTATTTGACCGGTCCGATCAAACGCAAGCATCTCAACCACGACGACATGGCAAACGACATCAGCCGCAAGCAACCAACCGGGTGACGCTTTATGAGCTACGACTTTGACCGACAGATTGAGCGGAGAGGCACCGACAGCGCCAAGTGGAGCTATTTTCCAGCCGACGTGCTGCCAATGTGGGTGGCGGATATGGATTTCGCCTCGCCGCCGCCGATCATCGAGGCGTTGGCCGCACGCGTGCAGCAGGGCGTCTTCGGTTATGGCATGGAGTCGAAGACACTCAAGCAGACGCTGGTCGAGCGCATGGAGCGTCTTTATGGCTGGACGATCAAGCCGGACGATCTCGTATATTTGCCTGGGCTGGTCAGCGGCTTGAACATCGTCAGCCGCGCCGTCGGCGAGCGCGGCGACGGCGTGCTGATCAACACGCCGGTCTACGGCCCCTTTCTGACCGCGCCGGCCAATCAATATCGCACGCTGCAATCGGCGCCGCTGAACGTTGCTCAGACCGGTCGCCGCCTGCACTATGAACTGAACATGGACGGTCTCGCCGCCGCCGTGCAGCCGCATACGAAGCTCTTCCTGCTCTGCAATCCGCACAATCCGGTCGGTCGCGCCTTCACGCACGCCGAGCTGAGCGAAATCGCCGCCTTCTGCGTATCGCATGATCTGGTGATTTGCTCTGATGAAATTCACTGTGATTTGCTTTTAGACGGGACGCAGCACATCCCTATTGCCAGTTTGTCGCCGGAGATTGCGCAGCGCACCATCACCCTGATGGCGCCGAGCAAGACCTTCAATATCCCCGGACTAGGCGCCAGCTTTGCGGTTGTGCAGAATCCGACGCTGCGCAAACAGCTCGAGGCGGCGATGGCGGGCATCGTGCCGCATGTCAACATTTTGGGCATGGTTGCTGCTGAGGCGGCATACGCCAGGTGCGACGACTGGCTGGCGGCGCTGCGCGCCTACCTGACCGCCAACCGCGACTTCGCCGTTGAGTATGTCGAGACGCATCTGCCCGGCGTTAATTACACTGTCCCAGAGGCGACTTACCTGCTCTGGCTCGACCTGCGCGGGCTGGGTGAAGCCAAACCCGCCGAGATGTTGATGCAGCAGGCGAAACTGGCGGTCAATGAAGGCGCCTGGTTTGGCGAAGGCGGCGAAGGCTTTGTGCGGCTCAACTTTGGCTGCCCGCGCAGCACGCTCGAAGAGGGGCTGCGGCGGCTGTGCGCGGTGCTGGAGCAGCGTGTCTGAAGCAGTCGCCGCGTTGTCGTCGCAGCGCTGGCGTCGTTCCCTGCTCTATCTGCTCGTTGCCGTCGTCGCAGCAACAGCGCTCTTTTTAGCGACGACGCCATGGCCCGACACGCCTGATGGTCTTTTTCATCTCCACCGCGTGCGCAGCCTGGCGGAAGCGCTGCAAGCCGGTGTGCTTTATCCGCGCTGGTTTCCCGATTTTGCGTTCGGCTATGGCTATCCGGTGTTCAATTACTATGCGCCGGCGTTCTACTACGGTCCGGCTGTGTTGACCCTGATCGGCTTCGACGCGATCACGGCGACGCGACTGGCGCTGGCGCTGTGGTACGGCGCATCCGCCCTCGCCATGATTGCGTTGCTGCGCGTCTGGACGCGACCGGCGACCGCGATCGTCGGCGCGCTGCTCTTTCTCGCCTTTCCCTACCGTCTCTATGACCTTTTTGTGCGCGGCGCGCTGCCGGAATTTGTCGCCTTCACCTGGCTGCCGCTGATCACCTTCTTCACCTATCGGCTGGCAAGGGCGAGGGACAAGGGGCAAGGGAGGGCGCACACCTGGTTGCTGCTTGCCACCCTTGCCTGGACGGGTCTTATCCTCACCCACAACTTGACCGCGCTGATGGCAATCCTCGCGGCGGGCATTTTGGCTTTGCTACTCGTTTTCCTCCCTCTCCCCTTCTCCCAATCTCCCAATCTCCAATCTCCAATCTCTCGCCTGACCCCAATCGCCATTCCCCTGCTCGCGGGCATCGCGCTAAGCGCATTTCAACTGGCGCCGGCCGTGTTGGAGGTGGATTGGGTGATGCTGGGCGCAGCGCCGGACGGGGACGGGTTTCTGCGCCACTTCGCAACGTGGAGCACGCTCGTCACCACTGCCGGGTTCTATCCCTACCCGGACGCCGCAACGCCAACGGTCGCCCTGCCCGGCTACCTGCTCGCGGTCCTGACCCTGACCTTGTTGACGCTGCTGTTCTGGCGAACCATGCCGCTGCGCACGCCCCTGCTGCTTGCGTGGATCATGAGCGCCCTGTTCGTCTTGCTCACCACCGTTTTGACTGCGCCGCTTTGGTCGCTGACTGCGTCGGTGTTGGGTAAGCTGCAATTTCCGTGGCGGTGGCAAACGCTGCTGGCGGTGGCATTTGCTGTTGTGGCGGCGACTCTGCTGGAGTCGGTGTGGCGAGCATTGGAACGCATGCAAAAGCAGCTTTGGGCAGCGATGGCGGCTGCGCTGCTTGCCGCTTACGCCATTGTTTATGCCGTGGCCGGGCTTACACTAACGCCTGCGCCCTTCACTGCGCAAGAACTGACGACTGAGCAGATGTGGGCGTTCGACGCCGGGCACGGACAGGTCGGCGCATCGTGGACGGCGGAGTTTCTGCCGCGCTGGGTAAGTGAGGAGCGCTGGGCAATCGGGCGCGAGCCGACAACTCCAGATGATTTGATGGTTTTTTCGTCAGTTCAATTTGCGGCAACGCCGATTGAGCAGGGATATCTAGACGGCGTCTGGCGCGTGAGCGCCGATGCGCCCTTCACGCTGCGTTTTCATCGCTTCTACTTTCCGACGTGGCGGGTGACTGTGGATGGACGCCCCGCAGATGCTTATGCCGACGGCGCGTTGGGGCTGCTGGCGGTCGATCTCGATGTAGGCGAGCATCTGGTTGAGGTGCAATTTGCGCCGACGCCTGCGTTTTGGTTCGGCCTCTTCATCAGCGGAGTGAGTATCTTGTTGCTTGCGTTGATGATGGGAAAGATGCAATGGAACGCGGATGACGCAGATCGAGCGGATCGGCGTGGATTGGATCCGCGAACATCCGCCTCATCCGCGTTCTATTTGTCCATTCTGGTTGGCGTAGTGGCAATTATAGCGCTGGTCGCCGTGAACCTGAATTGGACGGCAAGAACTTTTCAGCCGCTGGCGATCGGCGCCGATTATGGTGCATTGCGGTTGGAGGCGGCGACGCTAGGCGCAGCCGAGTTGGGCGGTGCGCTGTCGGTGCGCCTGGATTGGTCAATGTCTGCGCCGGAGGAGCCTTTGACAACCTTCGTGCATGTGGTGGACGCCGCGGGGCGTATGGCGGCGCAAATAGATGAACCGCTGGCGGGGCGCTTCACCCCCTTCGAGCGCTGGCAGCCCGGGCTGATCTTGAACTTCACACATCATGCGCCGCTGCCTGCTGACCTGACGCCTGGACGCTATACAGTCTACGTGGGACTCTATCCAGCCGGGCGCTCCGATGCGCCGTTGATGCCGCATAATCGTCCCGATGTGCGCATTGAAGTTGGCAGCGTGGAGATGGCGCCGTGACCGCGCAGCGTGCGAGTCTGTTGGCGGCGCTGTTGGTGGCGGCGCATCTGCTGCTGGCGCTGAGCTACAGCCTGTGGAATCCGGCGGGCGAAGCGCCAGACGAGGCGGATCACTGGGCGTTCGTGGTCTATCTGGCGCAGGAGCGGCGGCTGCCTGAAGGCGCCTGGATGACGCAGAGCAAGCATCCGCCATTGGCGCACATCGGCGCGGCGCTGCTGGCGTCGCTGGCGGAGCCGGGCTTCACCTTCTTGCGCGCCAACCCCGACGTGAGCATCCAGCCGCGTGCGAATTGGTCGCCCAACTTTTTCATTCACACCAGTCTGGAAGCATGGCCGTGGCGGACAGATGTGATGGCGTTTCACCTGGCGCGGCTCTGGTCGGTGCTCTTGAGCACAGCCACGGTTGCGGCAGTGTATGGGCTGGCGCGCACCGTCTGGCTCCAGCAGCCGGGTCTTGCCGTGACGGCGACTGGCGTCGTCGCCTTCTTGCCGGAGTTCGCCTTCATCGGCAGCGCAATCAATAACGATACGGCGGCCGCTCTTTTTGGAACGCTGGCGTTGTGGGGAGGGCTTGCGATCTATCGCGCTGGCGGCGACTGGCGCGCGGGGTGGTGGACGCCGCTGGCGCTCGGTTTGGGCTTGCTGTCGAAGGTGAGCACAGCGTCGCTGTGGCCCGCTATTGGCCTGGCGATCGTTTTCGGCGCGGCGCGTGCGCACCAATCTGTATTTCTTTCTGACAGTCGAGGTTCGGGCGGCGCCCCTCGCCTCTCGCCTCTCGCCCCTCGCTGGCTATTGAGCGGGCTGATCGTCTTTGTCCCGGCGCTGTTGATTGCCAGCCCCTGGCTGCTGCGCAACTGGCGACTCTACGGCGACCTCACCGGCATGGAGTTGGTGCGCCAGACCATCGATCTGCGCACGACGCCGTGGACATGGGGCGACACGTTGTGGCTGCTCGAAGGGTGGTTTGTGTCGTTTTGGGGCAAGTTCGGCGGCGCCGGGCATATTCCGATGGCGGGCTGGATTTACTGGCTGCTCGCTGTGCTGACAGTAGTGAGCGTAGTGGGCTTTGTTCGTTCCTGGCGACGGCGCACGCCGGACGACCGCATCGTGCTCGTTCTGCTGGCGACGGCGGCGGTGAGCGTTGTGGTCGGCGTCTGGCAATACTCGCTGACGGCGCTCGGCACAGATCAAGGGCGGCTGCTCTTTCCGGCGCTTGGCGCGCTTGCAATTCTGTGGGTGGAAGGGCTGCATTGCTGGCCGCCAACGCGCTGGCGCGCATACTTTGCGGCGGCGCTGCTGGCGTTTCTGGCTGGGCTAAGTCTCTATGGATTGCTCGGCGTGATCCGCCCGGCAATGGCGCCGCCGCCTGCGATTGATCCATCATCCCTGCCGCGTGCGGTTGAATCCATCACATTTGGCGAGCTGGCGCTGGTCGATTGGTCGTTTGACGAAGCGGTGAAGCTTTACTGGCGCAGCGAACAGCCGCCGACGCAGGATTGGCGCACCACCCTTCGCGTCGTCGCCGAGGATGGCAGCCTGGTTTGGGAGTGGCGGCGTTCGCCCGGCTATGGCCGTTGGAGCACGGATCGCTGGCCCGCTGGTGTGGTTGTGGAAGATGTCTACATCGTCGGCTGGCCCGATTGGGCCGGCCCAGGTCGCTATCTGGTCGAGGTCGGGTTGCAACCCTACGACGGTGCATACGCCACGCCGGTTCGAGGTGGTCAGGCGGTGGAGGGAGTGTTCACACAGTTAGGATGGTGGGAACGCCCGTAATTCAGGCGTTCGTCGCAGGTCATCGCTTCCGGCGTGACATCGCGCTTGTCCCAGACATGAAGTGACCGATGCTCTTAATTATGGTTGACTACGTCACAGTTTCGGTTTATAGTGTGGGCAATTACCCATGAAACGCTGAAGATTGCCGGGGGCGCCCGGCACGGAACGACCCGCGTGTTCGGGTGAGGTGCATCGATGCCCCTTTCTACGCAGTGGCCTCATCATCCGACCAGATTGAGTGATCTCATCGACCACGAGACGCTTGCCGTCGTAATTTCTGGTTCGTGTGCGCGCCTCAAACGTGCGTTGACCGTCCTTGACTACGACAAACAGACCGGCGCAATTGCGCGTATCGATCCCTTGATCGAATGGCAGAACTTTGAGCCATTTTGCCAGTTGTTGCGCACAGAGTCGCGCGTCAGCGGCGGCAACGCAGCGTGTGAGCGGTGCGACATCCAACGCGCCCAGAAGCTGGTTGGCGTCATCTCTGGCGCTCGCTGCACCGACGCCGACAACTATCGCTGCCACATGGGGCTGACCGATTACTCACAGACGCTCTGCGTCGACGATACACCGGTGGCGGTGCTGCTTGCCGGGCAATTTGCCGCGTCTGAGCAAAAAGAAGAAGTGCGGCGCCAGGTGGAACGCATCGTCAGCGGTGATCGCAAGGACATTGCACTGATGGACGATGCAGCCGGCGCTGAGCTGAGGCGGCTCGTTGCGCAGATTCCGACGCCCACCCAGGATTTTATCGAGCAGTTTCGCCGTGAAGCCGAATATGTGCAGGCAATGGCGACGGCGCATTATCACCGTCAGAAAGCCGAGTATCAGGGTGCATTTCTCGATAAGCTGCGCAGCGCGCGCCGTTTTTCCAGGGGGAGGACGCTCCTGGAGATCGGACGCGAGGTTGAACGATTGCTGCAGATTGTGCAACAACATTGCGGACTGCAATACCTTGTGATGTTTTGCAATGTGGCGGAGGGCGACACGGTGCTTACGCCGATTGCGCACGTTGGTCTGCACGGCGACGACGTGAACTCTTCCGAATTGCCTCACTTCAACTGGACGAAATCTGGTTTGCCACGGAGCGAAGCTGTCGAGGGGCACTGGTTCATCGCCAGGGACGATCAAGCGCTCGTCCGCGGGGTGCGCGGCCATCAGGCCATCAAGTTTAGCAACGCCTCCTGCGCTATCGCACTGACGCTCGGCGATGCGTATCGCATGGTGATGCTCTTTGGTCCCTTTGCTTATTGCAGCGACCCACGCAAAGAGGCGACTTTTCTTTTTGATGCAAGCCGCATCATCGGGTGGGGCGTCTTTGCACAGATGCAGGCGTTGCGTTTGCACGAAGAGCGCGAACGCCTCAGCGCCACCACACTTCTTTTGCAACACCGCCTCAAGACTGCGTTGACGCCAATTGCAACGCACATCGGGCGCGCCAAGATGCAGCTCAGCGCTCGGCAGTATGACGCCTCGCTGCGCACAGTGCTTGACCAGGTCAAAGCGGCGCATGACCTGAGCTTGCAGCTCGGTCGTTCGGCGCGCGAGACGACGCGCTCGGCGACGGTCATGGTCGAGCGCGATGACCTCAAATACGAGATGTATCCGTTGTCGGTGTTGGTGGCAAACTGCGCCGAAGGCTTTGTCAAGCTTGCGGAAGAACGCGGGCGTGAGCTGAGCATCAATTCAACCGTTGAACGACTCCCCTACGCCGAAGTCGATATTGCGCGGTTGACTATCGCCATCAGCAACTTGCTCGATAATGCTGTCAAATATTCATTTCCGACGACGCGTATTCAGGTGATGGCGATGTTGCCCAATGCATCGGATCAGCGCCACACAACGATCATTGTCCAGGACCTGGGCGACCCGGTGCCGCAAGACAAAATGAATATGATTTTTGAACGCGGTCAACGTGCGCTGGCAGAAGCGAAAATGGGCAAGATCCCAGGCATGGGCTATGGGCTGTGGGAGGCGCGCGCCATTGTTGAGGCGCACGGAGGTTCGCTCCAGGTCCAGTGCAACGAGACCAACATTCACCTCCGCCAAGGGCGCGCTTATCGCGTCAGTTTTTTGGTCAAGCTTCCCTTGCGCCAGGCGGACAGGCATACATAAGGACGATTCATGAGCAATTAGCAGATCGGCGGTGACATGAAAGGACGAATTTTATTTTTTGACGACGATTATGCCAGCATGGAGCCGCTGAGGGAGGTTTTGGAGGAGCATGGCTACTCTGTGCTCCTCACGGCCGCAGAAGGGGTGCTCAAGCAATTGGCGCACGAGCGTTTTGATCTCGTGATCGTCGATGTCATGATTCACCCGACCAGCCCGGCTCGCGTTGAAAAGGATGTTGTGCGCAACGTCCATTATCCCGAAATCAATTGGCAGGAGACCGGGCTGGAGTTTCTGCGCCGGCTGCGGCGCGGCGACTATGAAGGCGGCAACGGGCAGGGCACCTTGCGCACTGTGCCGGCAATCATTCTTTCCGCCACCGCCGATCCCGACGAGCCGCACGAGGCGCAGGCAATCTTTGAAAAGCCGTTCGATCTGGAGGAAGTCGTCACCCGATTGGATGCTCTCTTGCAAAGGTGATGCACAGATGGGCGCACGCGATCCACAATTTCTGAGCGAACAGGCGCGCAATGCACGCAAGTATGAGAAGCTGGTGCGCGCGCTGCGAAAGACGCACGAACTATCGCAGGAAGTTGAACAGTCCGCCAGCTTCTCGATTGCCGATATTTTGGTTAGGCTGCTTCCCCATTATGTGACTGCCTTTGAGGCGCAACGCGGCTTTGTAGCGCGGCGCGCACTCAAGAAGACGCGCGGACGCCAGTTTGACGTAATTGCGGTCGAACCAATATCGGCTGCAACGCATCAGGTGTTTCTTTCGGCGCGTATTGAGAAATTGATCGACAACGGCGGTGCGCGCATCCTGACGCCGCGTGATCTGAGCGGTGTAATCCCGGAGTTGCGCGGCTTCGAGGCGCGATCGGCCGTGTTAGCGTCGTTTCGTGCTCTCGAACACGCTTATTTGGTCGGGTTGCTCGATAAAGCCGACGCCGACAAATATCCGTTTCTGGCTGGCGACCGCCGCGTGCTCGAAAGCCTGCTCAGTCTGCTGGCGCTGGGCGTGCGCAGCGTCGAACGCCGCCAGCGCGAGCTGCGCATGATCCAGGAGATCAGCGAACGAATTGTCGCCGATGATGTTGCTGTTGAACGCAATGGCAACATCTGGCAAATGATTGCGCGCAGCGCCAGCGAGGTGAGCGGCGCGCCGGTGGTGGGCATCTACTCCTTCGACGAGGCGTGCGCCCTGCTTGAACCGCGCTGCACGTGGGACAGCGACGCTGGACAAGCGATCGGCAGCGGCGTCGCCCTCGATCTACAAAGCGCCAGCCTCAACGGTCAGACTGCACGCACGCGTCGGGCGTACTATCTGCCCGACGTGCATGACGGCAGCCAGCCATTTCTCAGCACCGAGGCGGAAACAGGGGTGCGCGCTGCCTATTGCGTCCCGCTTGTCAGCCGGCAGCAACTTGTGGGCACGATCTATGTCGCCGGCAGAATCCTCGATGGGATCGCCATCGAGCAGCGCGACGCCATCGACCGGCTGGCGCCGCACGTGGCGATTGCGCTGCATAATGCGCAGTTGCTCGAACGCAATCGCCAGGCGCTTGCCATCGACGACGATGTGATCGAAATCCAGCAGGCAATCGCCGACGTGCTGCAGGTCGAACGGCAGGCGGATCAGCTTCGCACTGTGTTGTCGCGATTCTTTCCGGCGCCGAGCGACTTCTTCGTCGCCAGTTACGATGAAGAGTCACGCGAGATTCGTCTGCGCGTTGTCTGTGAGAGAGGTGAATTGGTCGAGTCCTTAGAAGGACACCCACTTTATCAACCGCGACAGGCGGGAACGCGGCGCGGGCTGCTTGAATACATGCTGCGCTACAACCTCTCGCTGCTGGACGTCCCCGACCTTGCCACGTGGCCTGGCGCTGCAGAGATCGAAGATGAGTTTAAGCAAGACATGCAGTGTTGTCTGATCAAAACATTGGAGCATAGCGGCAAGTTGACCGGCTTTATTGGCTTCCGCAACTTCGCTGCGCCGCGTTCTTTTGATGCACGCCATCGCGTGCTCCTGGAGACCATCGCACCGCATGTTGCTATCGTGCAACATAACGCGCATCTCTACGGTCAGCGCATTCGTGAGCTTGAGGCAGTGAGCAAGTTCCAGACAGCAATCACTGGACTGAGCAAAAGCGAACGTGAAGAGATCGAGGATGTTGTCTCTAAGGCGCACAAAACTTTGCGGGAACTAGGATTATACACAGGCAATTTTTACATCGTGCTGTACGACGCCCAGCGCAAGATGCTGCGCGTGCCGGTCTGTTATGAGCGCGGGCGCTTGCTTACGGTCGAAGAGTGCGAACGCCATCCTGCCTATCGCACGCGCTCGATCGAACAGCGCAATGGGTTGGTTGAGTGGATTTTGCGCAACGATGAACCGGTGCTGACGCGCACGCGTCAGGAGATCGAGACATGGCGAGAACGAGGCGTCGTCGACTTGCCTGACGATGTGCTCTGCTGGCTAGGCGTGCCGATGCACAGCCGCAACACAGTGGTTGGCGTGATCGCGCTGCGCAGTTTCGACGCCGAAAATCTGTTTGCCGAGTCACACATCCCGTTGGTCGCCACGATTGCCAATCAGGCTGCCATCACCATCGAAAATGCGCGACTCTTTCAGCAGCAGAGCAGCCAACAGTCGGCGCTGTTAGGTGCTGCGCAAGCAATTGCAGGCGCTGGCAGCGAACAGGACAGCGTGCTCGACGCCATCCTCAAGCAGGCGGTACGCGTCACCGAGAGCCATCTGGGGATGCTGTACCTGAAAGAGGGAGAGATCATGAAGCTGCGTTCGGTCTGGCCTCCGCGCGAGAAAGAACGCATTCGCCAGCAATACGACACCGTGCCCCTCAACCAGCGCAGCGTCATGGCGCGCGCAGTGCGGGAAAACCGCGCTGTGCTGGAGAGCGATGTCACCAGAGCGACCGAATATCTCGACGCCTCCAACGATGTAACGCGTTCTGAGCTGGCGGTTGTCTTGCGGCGCGGCGGAGCGCAACAAGGCGATGTGATGGGCGTGCTCAACGTCGAGCATAAGGAGGTGGGCGGTCTGACCGACAACCATCGCCGCTCATTGATCTCGCTGGCGCATCTGGCGGTGGCGGCGATACAAAACGCCGAGAAAGCGACCGAACGCCGGCGCCTACACACGATTGCAGTCATGGGCGTTTTCGGCGCCGACGTGATCCACGATGTCAAGCAAGAAGTCAGCACGATCCGCTGGGCAGTTGACCGCCTGCGCAATCACAAAAACTTACCAGCGGGGTTGCTGTCCGATCTCGATGAGATTGACGCAGCCGCCGCGCGTATGCGCGTGCCCGATATTTCAACGGTGGAGCGGTCGCTACAATCCGCCGATCCCCAGGCAAATCTGACAACGCTGGACGCAGTCATCGCTGACGAAGTGGCGTTTTTCCGGCGTCGGACCGGCATCGAGGTGGGTGTGCAGTTGCAGTGCGGCGAAACGCGTGTGCGCATCCAGGAAGAGTGGTTGCGCCGACTGATTCGGCACTATCTGATCAACGCACAAAAGCATCTGACGTCAGGGCGCAGGGCGCGCATCGATGTGCGGACGGTCAACGAAGGCGATGCCATCACGGTGTTTGTGCAGGACAATGGGCGGGGCGTGCGCGAGGATATCCGTCATCAGTTGTTCAAATGGGAAGTCGAACATGGCGACAAGCCGCCAGGGCGCGGACTGTTGCTGGTCTGGCTGATCACCGAAGCGCATGGCGGGCGCGCCTGGTTGGCGCACAGCACACCGGGGGAGGGCGCCTGTTTTGCCTTCACCCTGCCGACGGCGTTGCGCACCGGCTAAAGCGGACAAGGCGTCGTGGCTGATGAAATACAAGTCTCTGCTTGCAGACAACGTTGGGAGGCGTCTATGAGTTCAGGTCAGAAATCGTCAGAAGAATCATCGTCGGCGCGTATTCTGGTGGTTGACAATCGCGAGCAGGTGCGCCGAGACCTTCTGCGCGGGCTGGAGGCAGCTGGCTACCGCGTGACCGTTGCTCAAGGTGTGGGCGAGGCGCTGCGCAGAGACGCCATTCATCTTGCCAAACTGACGCGCCCGCACGTCGCTGTCGTCGATCTACGCCTCGACGATGACTACGACACCAGCGACACATCGGGGTTGAAGCTGCTTGGCGAATTGCGCAAACTCAGCAAAGGCGCCGGGCTGGTCGTCTATTCCGCTTATTTAAATCCAACGGTCGATCGCGCCATCAACGAGTACGGCGCCACATGGGTGGACAAAGGCGATGCGCCCGACGTGCTCAAAGCAGCCGTGGAAAAGCTCGCCGTGCAATCCTGTGCAGCCAAACGGCCGTTCAAGGTGTCTTGGCCCAAGCGCTGGAGCAAAGAACACACCGTTCGCAAGCTCTTTCGGCGCGACACCCCAGCCTCGCTGCTCGACGACGTGATCGCACAGCTCTTTGTGCGCGGTCGTCGGGTTTGGGTGCATCAGGTCGAGGATCAGGAGACGCCGTCGGCGGCGCCTGTCTCGCGCGGGCGTTCACTCGTGATCCGGGTGCAGACCAATCCACACACCACGCACAAAGTGGTGAAGGTTTCGGCATCGGATCGCGTCGTTCGCGAGGCGACTAACTATCATCGCTATATTCATGACCGAACGCCCGGACAATTCTATACGCGTCTTGAGGCGACCAGCACCTTCTGGGGCGTTGGCGCCTCGCTCTATACATTCTTGGGCGACGATGAGCTGGCGCGTTTGAACACGTTTCGCAACTTTTACGCTGCTGAGGATGATGTGGATCGCCTGTTGGCGCCCATTGTGTTCTGGCAGAAGTTATGGGGGCGCGCCAATCCACCGCGCTCGGATGCGCCACAACCGGTGTACAAGCAATATGAAAAGCTGCTCAATCTGCGCAGGAACCTGGAACGATTGAGCACACATCCTGTTGAGAGCCTGCCAGGCGTCAACTGCGGCAACCCATTAAAGCACTACTATGCAACGCAAAGGCGCCAGCCGCTGGGTTGCGGGCTGCGTCAGGTGATTCACGGCGATTTTCACGCCGACAATCTCTTCACCGATGGAGAGCATCTCTGGCTGGTCGACTTCGAGCGCACTGGCTATGGGCCAATATACGCCGACTACTGCGAGCTTGAGGTCGATGTCCTGACGCGCCTGCTGCCGTCCAACGTGCCCGATCACATCTTTCTAGAATTGGCGCAGCGTCTGACCGATTTTGACAAGACGAAAGGCCTGCAAACATGGGAGGCCCCGGTGCGCAAAGCGTGGGACTTTATGCAAGGGCTGCGTGCATTGGCGTTTCAGCCGCCGCGCGGTCGCTTTGAATTCGATTATTTATGGGGTGTATTTTGTGATGCGCTGTTTGTGGCCGGTATGCACCCCGCAGCCTTTGCCACCCAACAACAGACGATTCAACGCGAACGCGCCTGGCTCTATGCCTCGATTCTTTGCACTCGCTTGGCTTGAAATGAAAGGGTGGAATGGTGCAATTGTCTGATGTCTCTGATTTCGGATCGATACCCGTTTAGTTACCGTCGCGAGATAGTGCAGGCGATCATCGATGTCACCCAAGAGGGGAACTCGATCTGCCTGGTTGGGCTGGCTGGCGTAGGCAAATCGAATCTGGTGCACTTCCTGGAACAACCGGAGATACGCGCCCTATTGAAGCGCGAAGAAGCAGATCGCACCCACTTCTTCGGCATTCCTTGTGCGAAAGATATTGGTGCACCGGAGGAAGTTTATCGCTCACTGTCGTCGCCGCTTGTTGCGCTTGAACGTCGGATCGGCGTCCGCGTTGCAAAAATCCCCGAGCAAACGGCTTTTGACGATCTGCGCAACCACCTAAAGACGCTTTGCAGAGAACGCAATCAACGAATCGTGTTCATCCTTGATGAGTTTGAGCAGCTTGCTAGAAATCAACCGCCGGAGCTGTTCGAGGCGCTGCGCATTTTGCGAGATGACCATCGAACGACGGGAAATCTGGTGTACGTCCTGTTGATGCATCGCATGCCGCAGGTGGTTGCAGGAACTCAACCTTTTGTCAAGAGTCGTTTGTTTGAAATCGTTCGTGATCAGATCTATCCACTTGGCCCCTACAATGAGGAGGATGCGCTGGCAATGCTTGACGCACTTTGCGCCAAGAGCGGAATGACAATTTCTCCAGCGAATCGAGAAAAACTCTGCGCCTTTAGCGGCGGTCATAGCGGCATTATGAGGGCGATTTTTACGGCGATCCGCCCGCATTTCGATACGCCTGCAACGAAGATCGCTCGATTAGCCACGCATGATTCTGGCGTTGCTCAGGCATGCCAGCATCTGTGGGATCACCTTCATCCTGAAGAGCGCTTCGCCTTGCTGGAACTTGTCAAAGGAACGCCGCCCGATCTGGCTATGAAAGAGTTTCTAATAAAGCGAGGGCTGTTGAAGCGAGGTTCAGGTTTCTTTTCAATTGTTTTTGAGGAGTTTGTCAAGAACCGGGCGCTAGAGTAAGGTGTCTGATTATGGAAAATCTCATCATCTCATTGCTGTTTTTCATCGCGCTGGCAGCGCTTGCAATCTGGCTGCTCAAACGTATCAGAACGGTGGAGGAAGGTCATGTCGTCGTCATCCAGTGGATGAATCGCCATTCCAGGGTGGTCGAGCCAGGCCCCTATATTTTGTGGCCTTTTGAGGAGGAGGTCACAAAGATCATGGTGCGGCAACGCGAGGCTACGATTCCGGTGCCAAACGTCTTCACGCATGGTGGTCTGCCGGTGACTGTCAATTTGCGTTACACTTATCGACTGGACCCAACACAAATGGCAAAAGACGAGTTTTACTACTCAGATGCTGAACGCAAAGAACAGCAAATCACAATCTTCAAACAATTGTTTCAAGAAATTATTGAAGAGTTGGAACCTTCCAATAATAAAGCCGAGAAAACAGAGCCAAAGAACGACCACCAGAACGAAAAACCGCCGCAGCGCGCAGATATTTCCAGGCTCTTTAGCCCATTTGGCGGCGAAAAAGGAATTGAATTGCGCAAGATGCTTGGAGAACGCGCGCAAAAGGAGTTGGCGAAACACGGGATTGATTTGAAATCCGCGCCCCTGGTAGTGGGTGGGTTGCAGCTCCCTACGGCTATCGTGGATGCGTATACGACATACATCACCAGCGACCTCGACAGCACATCCAGGTCTACATTTATTGAACGTGTGCGAAAAGCCGCTCCTGAAATGTCGGAAACCGGCCTTGTCCAATTGTTTTATTTGATTCAAAATCCATCCGCAGAACTGCACGCCATTTTTAGCAGTGGAACTGTCCAACCCGACGTCTATCTCCATAGAGGCGACACAACGATTCGGCAACAAGCCACCCCGCCGTCACCCCTGCCATCCTCACAACCGCAACCCCCTTCAGGCAATTCATCAACTCCAAAATCAACTCAGCCAACGCCGCCCGAAACATATCTCCAGGACTTGCCGCTAACCAGAGAAGTCATGGATACTTTGAAGTTTGAAAAATTCTAACGGTCAGTGCAGGAACGGCGCTTAGCGGCGCCGAACGCAGAGGAGATTCACACACTATGCTCATCGTCCACGTCGACGTCCACGTCAAACCCGAATTCATCGACGCTTTCATCGCCGCCACGCTGGAGAATGCGCGCAACAGCGCGCTGGAGCCGGGCATTGCGCGCTTCGATGTGATCCAGGATCACGCCGACCCGGCGCATTTTGTGCTGGTCGAGGTATACCGCACGCCCGATGACCCGGCGCGCCACAAGGAGACTGCGCACTACGCTGCCTGGCGCGACACGGTCGCCGAGATGATGGCGTCGCCGCGCACGAGCGTCAAGTACGCGAATCTGTTCCCGGAGGATGCAGGTTGGGGCTGACCGCACGCCGCGTGACCAACACCGCCACCACGGCCGTGACCGCGTAGATCACGGTGGCGCCCAGAAAGACGCCGTGATAGCCGACCCATGCCGCCAACGCCGCTGCCATCATCGGCGCGACGACGCGCGCCGACGCCTGCACGCTGTTGTCAAGACCGTAGGTGGCGCCCTGGTTGCCAGCCGGTGCATAGAGATTCATCAGCGCCGCAATCGACGGAATCAGCCCGCCCATCGCCACGCCGCTCAGCGCCTGCAAGATCGCCAGCAGCCAGACCGATTCCACGAAGACCTGTGGCGCATAGAGCAGCGCCGACAGCACCGCCGACCACACCAGAATACGCTCATGGCCAATGCGATCGCCAAGGCGCCCCAGGTAGACGGCGCTCACCGCGCTGGTCAGCGCCGCTGCGCCGATGATCACGCCAGTCATGGCGGTGGCGCCGCTCTGCTCGCCCTGATTGAGCGAGAGCACAAAGAGCGCCAGAAAGGGGACGATGATCGTGGCGCCGAGGCTGCGCAGAAACGCCAGTGCGTAGAGGCCGCGCATCCCAGTCGCCGTGAAGATGATGCGATAGCCTGTCCAGAAACCGGGGCGTTGTGTGCGCTCAACCGGATGAAAATCCTCCTCCACCCAGAAGACCACCGCCAGGCCAGCCACGCCCAACAGCGCGCCGGTGATCCAGAAACTTTCGCGAAAGCCAAAGACCTCGCCGATCACGCCGCCGACCAGTGGGCCGCCGGAGACGCCGATCCAGCGCGCCATGTTGAGGATGCCGAGCGCAAAGCCGCTCTGTTCTTTGGGCGTCTGTGAGGCGACGAGCGCGTTGTTGGCGGCAATCACACCGGTGGTGGCGCCTTGCAGCGCGCGCAGGATCACAAGCTGCTCGGCGTTCTGCGCAAAGCCCATCGCCGCCAGCAGCACTGCGCCGCCCAGCGTCGCCCGCTCCAGCATCAGCTTGCGCCCGCTGCGATCGGCGACCACGCCCCAAATCGGCGACGCGATCATCATTGTGAACGCCTGCGCTGAAAACGCCATCCCGGCCCAAAACTCCAGGCTGCCGCCGGTGACGCTGCCTAGCTCGCGTACATAGAGCGGCAAAAAGGGGAAAATCAACCCGAAGCCGAGCGTCGAAAAAATCTGCACCACCGACAACACCGCCAGATTGCGGCGCCAGTCGATCTCGCCGTTGGCGCGGCGCGTGTGAACGGAAAAGCGATGTCTCTGTTGCACGCCAACGCCGATCTATTGACTGTTGAGAAACTGCGCAGCAACGACTGCCAGCGTCGCCAGCGTTATGTTGTAGACGGCGTGGGCGATCATTGCGGTCGAGGTGTTGTAGCGTATGCGCAGATAGCCGAGCATGAGACCTAGCAAAAACACAACCAGTGTCGCCAGGCTGACGCCATAGTTGCTGTGCACGAGCGCAAAGAGCAGCGACGTCAAGATCAACCCAAAGCGTAGCTGCATTGCGCCACGGAAGAGCGCCTCCTCGCCGATGCCCGCCGCCAGCCCGATCGAGATGATGCCCCACGGACTTTCAAAGAGCGCACCGATCAACTGTTCGGTCAAGGATTCGACATCGGCGTCGATGCCGACGCCGAGCGCACGCGTGACAGCCTCGAGCGCCATCACCGTTGGCACCATCACCAGCGCCCAACCCACGGCAATCGCAACCTCGCGAGCGCTCGGCTTGACGATGTTCAGCCGTTCCAGCGCCTGACGCAGCGAACGTCGCGTCAACCAGCCGACGCCGATCAACGCAATGATGACAAACAGCGCAGTCTGCACCCACAAAAAACCAATTGTCACCGGCGGCTGGCCCGTTTCTTCGGCGCGCGCCGCGATCTGCGTCGACAGATTTTCGAGACCGATGCCAAGCGTGATGGCGAGATAGATCGGGATGAACATGCTCATCGACAGGCTGACGGCGTGCAGCGGGTTGTCAACGTCGATTGCCAGCAAGTTTGCGAGCGCACGGCGAACGGGCTTGAGCAAGAGCAGCAACCCAACCAGGGATGGGATCAGTACGCCCCAACTCAACCACGCCCATGATTGGATCGGAGCCAACGTCTCCAACTGTAGATCGGGCTGCGATTGCGCCAGCGACGGCGCCAACAGCGCAACAAATCCTACCAACGCCAGCGCCGCATAGATCAACGCCAGCATCAGATAGGCAAGCGCCGCCAGAGGCATGTAGGGCTGCTCCTCGGCGCGCAGCTTCTGTGCCAGATTCGCCACAAACAGAATGACAATCACCGGCAAAAACTGCATGATCACACCGATTATTTCGAACATGATGGAAGCCTTTCTACATTCGCCCGTGGGCGCGTTCGTTGTTTTCGCAGCCCTCTTGCTGCTTCACTCATCGTAGTCTACCGCCAACGCCGAATTCCAACCAAAATGATCTGATCACGCTGGACATCCTCGTCAGAGTAGGGTAGACTTGCGTTCCATCAAATTTTCCCGATTGTCTGGCGCGCCTGGTTCAGGAGGATTGTCCATGACCGACAGCGATGTCTCTGTGCTGCTGATCGAAGAAATCGAACACGTCGATGCCGTGACGTTTGCCGAACCCCGACCTGACAAACGCAACGGTGCAGCCAAAACAAGTCAGCGCAACGGCGTCGGCAAGTCGAAGCCAGCAAAACCTACGCCCGCTCCCAAAGCAAAGCGCGCGCGCGCCAGGACTCACGAGCCGTCTGCACCTGCGCCTACGCCTGCAGCGCCGCTGATCACGCCGCAGGTGCCGCCGCCGGGCCATCTGGCGGAGCTGTACCACGACTTTCTGCGCGAGTGGGAGCGCACGCACACCCTGCCGCAAAATCCTGTCTACACGCCGGCTTTTGACCTGACGGCGCTTGCCCTCGATGCGCTCAGCAACGCCGATGAGGTCTACAACCGTGAGTTGAGCTGGCTCGATTTTAACTGGCGCGTGCTGCACGAAGCCGTCGATCCGCGCACGCCGCTGCTTGAACGGCTGAAGTTTATCGCCATCACCTCCAGCAACCTCGACGAGTATTTCAGCAAGCGCGTCGGCGGTCTCAAACGTCAGAAAGCCGCCGGCATGGCGAATCTGACCCTGGAGGGCTGGGCGCCCGATGTGCAGTTGCAGCTGATCGCGCGCGCCGTGCGCGAGATGGTCGCCATTGAAAGCGCATGCCTGCACGAAGACATTCTGCCGCAGCTCGCCGAGCATGGCATCCGTCTTGTCAATTACACCGATCTGGACGCCGCCGAGCGCGAACGGCTGGCTGACTATTTCCGCCGCGAGGTCTATCCAATTCTGACGCCGCTCGCCGTCGATCCAGGCCATCCTTTTCCTTTCATCAGCAACCTGACGCTGAGCCTCGGCGTAGTGCTCATCGACCCTGCCACGGGCGAACGTCAGTTTGCGCGCGTCAAAGTGCCGCCGACGCGCCCACGCTGGGTGCAGCTACAACATCAGATGCACTTCCTGCCGCTTGAACAGTTGATTGCCGCCCATCTCGACATGCTCTTCCGTGGCATGGAGATTGTGGCGGTCTTTCCCTTCCGCGTCACGCGCAACGCCGACCTGGCGCGCAACGAAGAAGAGGCCGACGACCTCCTCGACATGATCAGCGAGGAGCTGCGCGAGCGCCGCTTTGCGCCGGTTGTGCGTCTCGAAGTCGACGCCAATGCGCCCGCCGACATTTTGCCGCTGTTGCAAAGCCAGTTGCACCTGGAAAATGATGACGTTTATTTTGTGCATGGATTGCTGCGCCGCGCCGATCTTTTTGCGCTTGCCGAAATCAACCTGCCCCATCTCAAATACGAGCCGTATACACCCACTGTCCCCTCGCGACTGGCGGGCATCAGCAGCAAGGGACGCCCCAGCGAGTTGTTCAACGCCATCCGCCAGGGCGATCTGTTGGTGCATCATCCCTACCACAGCTTCCAGTCGACCACCCAGCTCTTTGTCGAGGCGGCCGCGCGCGACCCGCAGGTGCTGGCGATCAAACAGACGATCTACCGCACATCGGACAACTCGCCGATCGTGGCTGCGCTGATCGACGCCGCCGGGCGCGGTAAACAGGTCGCCGTACTCGTTGAGGTCAAGGCGCGCTTTGACGAAGCCAAGAACGTCGAGTGGGCGCGCAAGCTGGAGGAGGCTGGCTGTCACGTCGCCTACGGGCTGGTTGGCCTCAAGACGCATTGCAAGATGTCGTTGGCGATCCGTCAGGAAGAGGACGGCCTGCGCGCTTACTATCACATCGGCACCGGCAACTACAACGCCAAGACCTCCGCCACCTACACCGATTTGGGGCTGCTCAGTTGCAACGCCGAGATCGGCGCCGACCTGATGGATCTCTTCAACTATCTCACCGGCTACAGCTACCAGGTTGATTATCGCAAGCTGCTCGTTGCGCCGGTGAACATGCGCCAACGCTTCCTGGAGCTGATCGACCAGGAGATCCGCCATGCGCTGGCGGGTCGCGGTGGGCGCGTGATCGCCAAAATGAACGGGTTGGAGGACTCCACCATTGTGCGCAAGCTCTACGAAGCGAGCCAGGCAGGCGTCTCCATCGATCTGATCGTGCGCGGCAATTGCCGGCTGCGCCCCGGACTGCCCGGCATCAGCGAGAACATTCGCGTGATCAGCATCATCGGCCGTTATCTGGAGCACTCGCGCATCTTCTACTTTGCCAACAACGGTGCGCCGCTCTATTACATCGGCAGCGCCGACTGGATGCGCCGCAACCTCAGCGCGCGTGTCGAGGCCGCCGTGCTGATCGAAGACCCGCGCTTACAGGAATATCTGCACATGATCCTGCAAAACTCGCTGGACGACCAACGTCACGCCTGGGAATTGCAGCCCGATGGCCGCTATCGCCAGCGCCAGCCTTCGGTGGGCAACAGCGCGCTGGAGGCGGGCGGTGTGCAGTATTATCTGATGCAGCACACACGCATGACATCAACACTGGCGGGATAACTGCTCAACGAAATTCCAGAGGCGTGTCGGGCAGGCGCCGCATCCACGCCAGGTGCAGCGCCCACCCCAGCCAACAACCCGCCGCCGCCAGCAGATGCCAGGGATACGGCAATAGAAACGGCGACGGCGCCAGCAGCGCACCCGCTATCAGCAGCAGCCCCAGCCAGCCGCGACGCAGCGGGCTATCTCGCATCAGATCAACAGCCACCCAGATCATCACAACGCCGCTTATCAGTGCGCTGACGCCAAACAAACCCAGCGCCAGGCTATCCACCAGCGGCAGCAGCTCGTTGACCGAACGCATCGGCAGAATTGTCGGCGGCGCCGCCATCCATGTCGCCACGCCCGTGGTCGCCAGCGTCGCGCTGATGACCAGCAACCCCAACTGCAACATCGACGCAACCCGATGGGCGGGCAGATATGTCCACATCAGCGAAACCATCACCCACATCCAACAAAAAAACGCAGCCAGCCATAGCCAAAGCCCCAGGCTCCACAACAGCGAATTCTCGGCGATCCACGCCTGCCGCGGAAACGAAACGCCGACCAGGCGCAGCCCTGGTCGCATCAAAACCAGGCTGTAGACCACGGCGATCACAAGCGAAACGCTGGAAAAACAAGCAGCCACCGGTGTCTTCATCGCTTCAACCTACATAAAAAGACGCATTTTTTGCAAAAATCAGCAGAAAAATAGCAAAAATGAAATTTTGGGGGTTGAACTTATTTCAAAATGCATTACAATATGCAGAA
Source organism: Chloroflexota bacterium (assembly GCA_016861025.1). GTDB lineage: Bacteria > Chloroflexota > Anaerolineae > Caldilineales > Caldilineaceae > Caldilinea. Next base: position 26,674 of record BOKO01000015.1, on the reverse strand, counting down.
GGAATAACAACGCGCGTGGCAAACATTCTTGCTACGTTGTGACGGCGACAGCAGCTTTTCTGACAACTGATGCTGTCGTCGGAAAGGAACATCGTCGTTGATGCGGCTCACTTTTTTTGGTGCGGCAAGAGAAGTGACCGGTTCGATGCATCTGATTGAGGTCAATGGCAAGCGCATCCTGCTTGACTGTGGCCTTTTCCAGGGGCACCGCGCCGACACCTACGAACGCAATCTGCATTTCCCCTTCGACCCGGCGTCGATTGACGCCGTCGTGCTGAGCCACGCGCATATCGATCACAGCGGCAATCTTCCCAATCTCTGCAAAAAAGGTTTCAACGGCAACATTTGGTGTACATCGGCGACGCGCAACCTCTGCACCTACATGTTGATGGACAGCGGCCATATTCACGAACAGGATGTCGCCTATCTCAACAAGCAGCGTCAGAAGCGCGGCGAGCCTCCGGTGGAGCCGCTTTACACGCAGCTCGATGCACGGACGTCGCTTCAATATTTTATTGGCGTCGGTTTTCATCGTCCGACACTGGTGGCTGATGGCGTTGAAGTCACCTTTATACCGGCGGGTCACATTTTGGGCGCCGCCTTTGTGCAACTGGACATCCGCGAAGCAAGCACGGGTAAGCGGCGGCGGCTGCTCTTCAGCGGCGACATTGGTCGTCCCACCAGCCCGATCCTGCGGTCGCCGGAATGCTTCGACTACGCCGACATCGTCATTATGGAAAGCACCTACGGCGATCGCCTGCACGAAAGTTACGACGATGCGCGCAAGCGACTGCGCGATGTGGTCAACAAAACCGCCCGACGACATGGCAAGTTGATCATCCCTGCTTTTGCTGTAGGTCGCACGCAAGAGATCGTCTACGCGCTTAATCAACTCGACGCGCGCGGCGACATCCCAGATATACGCGTCTTTGTCGATAGCCCGCTGGCCGTCAACGCCACCGATGTCTTTCGTATGCACCCGGAGGCGTGGAACGAGGAAGTTCAACAGTTTTTGATGGAAGGCAACCGGCGCAGCCCTTTCGACTATCCGCAGATCGAATATGTGCGCGAAACGCGCCGCAGCAAGCAACTCAACAATCTCAGCACGCCGGCGATCATCATCAGCGCCAATGGCATGGCGGAGAATGGCCGGATTTTACATCATCTCAAAAACAATGTCGAGGATGCACGCAACAGCGTCTTGATCGTCAGTTTTCAGGCTGAACACACGTTGGGACGCAGGTTGCAAGACGGCGCAAAAGAAGTGCGAATTTTCGGTGAAACATACACCGTGCGTGCGAACGTCGAATCAATTGAAGGATATAGCGCCCACGCCGATCAAAATGAGCTGTTAGCGTGGGCGGACACGCTTGACCGTGGTCGTGTGCAACGGCTGTTTCTGGTGCATGGCGAGCCACAGGCGATTGATGCGTTGGCGCCACTGTTACAGGAAGCCGGCTTCGCCGACGTAACGACGCCAGAGCGCGGCGATAGCTTCGAGTTTTGAACAGGCGTTTTGCCTGATTGGAAAGAGTTCGACGGTGATCCGGCGCAGCATCTGTGAATTGGCCCTTCGTGAAATGCAGCGCTGGTTACGTTGGAACATAAATCTGTCCGAACAACAGAGTATCTCGTCTTGTAGTCAAGGAAAGGAGTTGTCGCTATGAAGTTTTTCCCAGCATCGTTGCGCCGCGTCTGGCGCGCCGTGCTGGCCTTTGTGATGGTGCTGACTCTGCTTGGCGTGTTGCTACCAGGTGCGGCGTTGGCAGCGCCTCCTGAATCGGCGGCACAGTCCACAGTGCAGTCAGGGTGGGGTTGCACCTGCTACCATATCGTGCGTCATGGAGAGACCCTCTCCGGCATCGCTGCACGCTATGGCACCACCGTTCAGGCCATCATGCAGGCTAACAATATCTGGAATCCTAATCGCATCTATGCAGGGCAGCGGTTATGCATTCCTGGAGGAGGCCCACAACCTGGGCCTGGCTGTGCATGTCGAACCTGGCATTATGTTCGCCATGGCGAGACGCTGAGCAGCATTGCACGCTGGTATGGCGTCAGTATGCAGGCAATCGCACAGTGCAACGGAATATGGAACTGGAATCACATCGTCGCTGGCACGCGGCTTTGTATCCCCGGTGGATGGTACCCGCCGCCGCCACCTCCACCACCGCCGCCACCGCCGCCACCACCGCCGCCGCCACCACCGCCGCCTCCACCACCACCGCCACCGCCACCACCGGTGCATGGTGTATGGATGGGTGAGTATTATCCCAATCAGAACTTCTCGCCCCCGCCTGCATTTGTGCGGCAGGATAATGCAATTGCGTTCGATTGGGGCACATGGGGGCCAGGCGGCGGCATGCCGGGAACCAACTTCAGTGTGAAGTGGCATCAGACCACCTGGCTGACAGCCGGAACCTATCGTTTCTTTGCCACGACCGATGACGGTGTGCGCATCTTTGTCAACGATCAGCTCGTTGTCGATGCATGGCGAGTGGGGCCGGCATTGAGCGTCTTTGGCGACATCACGTTGGGAACCGGCTGGCACACGATCCGCGTCGAATATTTCCAGGAGGGTGGCGTTGCCGTGATCTATGTGCGCTACGCCAGATTGTAGGCAAGAAGTCGGTCAATGCACTGTCGGGCAACAGTGCGTTGACCGACTGCTAACCAGGTCGCTGCACCAACGACGCGCCTTCGAATGGGCAATGATGGGCGCAGAGTAAAGCGACGTCAGTAGAGTGAAACTTCTAAAAAGGATGGCCTTAGCGGCCATCCTTTTTGTGTAAGCGTCTTTTTTCAATCATCCGTGGGGAGGACAAGGCGTTGCACCTGCCCGCATAGACAATTGTAAGGGTGCGCCTTACCGCAAAGCTTTCTTAGCCGACAAAGGGCAGCGTCGTCACCGTTGCCTCAACTCCGTTAACGACAACTGCGGTTCCCGCAGCGTTGTAGGGACGCTTAAGGATGGCGAGCGCCACCGGCGCCTGCAACGCCGGGCTGAAGGCGGCGCTGGTCACGCGTCCAATCTCGCGCCCCTCCGCCTCAACGACAGCGCCTGCGATAAGCTGCGTTGCGGCGCGCAAGCCAACCAGCGTGCGCGTGACCTTGTCGTAGGTGAGCTGGCGGGCGATGATCTCTTGTCCGGTGTAGCAGCCTTTGTTGTCGGCGCACGCCCACGCCATACCAGCTTCCAACGGGTTGTATTCGCCGGTGAGTTCGGCGCCGGGTGCAGGTCGCCCTAGCTCGATGCGCCGCGCAGTGTAGGTTGCCTCATCGAGCGCGCCAATATCAAGCCTGGAGCGCCATTCTTCGGCGCTGGCGGATGGGACAAGCAGTTCGTAGCCAGGCAAATCATAGCGGTCCTGGTGCAAGACGATGCTTTCGCCAATGCGCACCCAGCCGTCGTCTAGAAGAGGTGGCAACGATGGAATGCCCGTCGCTTCAATCACCCGTGCTGCGTGAGGTCCGACCACGCGTAGCCGACTGAACGGCGCATCTGGCCTGAAGACGCGCACCTTGTCCATAAAGAAAATCTGACTGCGTAAATGACGTTCGAGCGCTGCGCCGTCGCCTGACGCAGGCAGCAACCAGAGAACATCTGCATCCGCCATGACTGTAAAGACGTGAACGATTTTTGCGGTTGGGCTGGTTAGCACCGTGACGCAGCTTTCGCCGGGCCGCAGCCGTTTGATGTCGTTGGTCGTCATGCGCTGCAAGAAATCGACGCGGTCGACGTCGGCAAGCGCCAGCACGTCGGCGGCAAATGGCCCCCAAACAGCGGCGTGCTGAACCGAAGCATTGTAGGTGAGCGAGGATTGGACGGCAACCTGATTCATGGTTCTTCTCCATATCGTCGGACAAAATCAACGATCTTATAAAACATTTCACGTCCGGCGTCCGTCAGATTCTCTCCGATGCCGAGGTAGTGACTGACATCCTCGTAATAGTAAGTCTCGACCGGTATGTTCGCAGCGCGCACTGCATCCGCAAGTTCATACGCCTGTTCGATGCGCAGAATTTCGTCGGCGGCGGTGTGGACAATCATGGTCGGCGGCAGTTCGTCGGCGACATAGACGGGCGAATACATCAAGAATGGGAGCGGATAGATGTTGGGCGGCCCCAACGCCGGCACCAGCAGCTCGAAGGGCGGAGGGATGGTGATGCGTCCCATGTAGAAGTCGTGCGCAGCGGTGAAGGCATTGGCAAGCCCGCCGACCGTCACCCAGCCGGCCAGCTCGTCACCCGCCGAGCGCAACAGCCGCGAGAGAATGGCGCTGCTGAAACTGCCACCCATCGCCAGCGGTCGGTTGTCGCCAATGGCCGGTCCCAGCGCGCCCGAACGCGCCAGCGCCAGCGCCACGCGTGCATCTTGGGCGTGCGCCTCAGCGTCGGCGCCGCGCGCTGCGGCCGGCGAGATCGCGACTACGGCGAATTGCTCGGTCGCAAACGCCACACTCACATCCTGCCAGTCGTCGACCGGCGAGGGATAGACCATGAAGAGCAGCGGCAGTTTGGCAGCGGGATCGTGAGCCATCGGCAGATAGACGCGCAGCGTATCGACCGTGGCGCCGTCGAAGTCGAAGGCATAAGCCGTGACATCGGCGGCGGCGTTGTCGGGGAAATTGGCTGTCGCCGTAAAGGTCGCAGTCTGACGCAGGCGAATGACGCTCGGCAGGTCGTCGGGCAGCGGCGCCGGGATGTAAGGTTTGAGCGCCAGCGGCGGCGCGGCGGTGGTTTCGCCCGACCGGATCGTCACCAATTTTGGAATGTCGAGCAGACCGCGCAGCGAGTTCTCGGCAAAGCCCGACGCCACTGCGGCAACCACATACTGTCCGGGCGGAACATGGTCGATGCGGTAGACGCCGCCGCTGTCTGTGCGCGCACGATGTGGGACGCCGTCTGGCTGGGCGATGATCACGGTTGCGCCTGCAATCGGCTGTCTTTGCTGATCGATAATGTGTCCAGTGAGCGAGCCGGGCGGGGCGTCGCTGACCGCAGGCGGCTGCGTTCCCAACCAGCTTGATAAAAGATAACCGGCAACGTTGACTTCCGGCGAGGGCTGGCAGCCTGCCAGGAAGAGGATGGCAATCAGCGGTGCGAGACGGCGCAAGGACGCTGGAAAAGGCGACAAGCGGGAACGTGTGCGTCTCATGCTTTGTCTAATTCCAGGGTTTTCATCGATCACTCCCTGCTCGCATTTTATTGCCACTCACGCCCGGATTATAGCACAGCAAAGACAATCTTCCAGGAAGCTGCTCGCTTTCTGGAAGATTGCGTCATCGTTGTTCTTGTCGTTTCGCTCACATTCTTCAGTGCGGCCGCTAACGAGAGGGGCAAATCCTAACGGGCAATAGCGGGCAGGTATAGTCTCAGATTGAGTGCAGCGCACTGATCTTCCAGGCTGGCAGCCTGGTTGGCGTCACTGATGGGGACGAGCAGGTTGCCGCTGCACTGCAACACGCCATCGACCGAATTGTTGCGCACGACCAGCCCGGCGCGGTTGTCCACAGCGCGTACGCTGCCGCCAACGCGGTTGCGCGTGACACTCAATACACTTTGGTAGGACTCGATCTGCAGATCGTTGCTGACCTGCACGAGATCGACAGTGGCGCTGCCGCCTTCGCGCAATAGGATTCCACCACCCACCGTTGAGTTGTTGTTGACTGTCACCACAGCCGCGCCCTGCGCCACGATGTCGCCGCTGACCACCAGCGAGCTTGCCTGCAGCGTGGCGCCGGCGCCGATCGTTACATTGCCGACGACTTGTGTACCATGCAGGATGCAGCTGGCGTTGCTTGGCACAATCAAATTTACAACTTGTTGTGCGCCGATGGTGGTGCGGCATTCGACGCCGTTGGCGCCAGGCGTCGGCGCCGGCGGCGTCGTTGGCTCACCGGCGAAGCCGGCGCACTGATCCTCATAGCTGGCAGCCTGGTTGCGTCCGCCGACCGGCGGTGGGGTGTTCTGCTTGCACTGCAGGTTGCCGTCGATCACATTATCGATGATTGTCGCCAGCGCGCTGTTCGAGAATATCTGGATGTTGCCGCCGACCCGGTTGAATGTGACGATCAGCGCGCTGCGGTTCGACTCCAACTGAATGTCGCCGTTGACGCGCACCTGATCGACGGTCGCGGAGCCACCCTGTTTGACCTGGATGCTGCCGCCGACGGTCGAGTTGTTGTTGACCGTCACGGCAGCCGCGCTTTCCGCCTGGATGTTGCCGCCGACCGTCACTTCGACGGCGAGCAGGGTGGCGTTGTTGAAGACTTTAATGTTGCCATCCACAATCGTGCGGTTGAGTATACAGCTTGCGCCTGCGGGTACGTCCAGGTTCTCGAATCGTTGTGCGCCGATAATGCCGTTGCAGACACCGCTGCCGCCCGGAACCGTGGTGGGCGTAGGCGTGGGAGTGGGTGTGGGTGTGACGCCGGGCGTCGGCGTTGTGGGTGAACCGGCGAAGCCGGCGCATTGATCCTCGTAGCTGGCAGCCTGATTGCGTGCGCCGGTGGGCGGCGGGTTGTTCTGCTTGCATTGCAGGTTGCCGTTGATGATGTTGTCATTGATGGTTGCGCCGCCGCTGTTCTGGAAGACCTGAACGTTGCCGCCGACACGGTTGAAGGCAACCGTCAACGCTGCGCGGTTCGACTCCAACTGAATGTCGCCGTTGACCTGCACCTGGTTGACCGTAGCGCCGCCGCCCTGCTTGACCTGGATGCTGCCGCCGACGGTCGAGTTGCTGCTGACAGTGACGTTGGCGGCGCCTTCCGCCTGGACGTTGCCGCCGACGGTGACGCTGTTCGCCAGCAATGTGGCGTTGTTGTAAACCTTGATATTGCCGTCGATGCGCGTGCCGTTGAGCGTGCATGTCGCACCCGCCGGAACTTCCAGATTCTCGAAATGTTGTGCACCAAGCGAACCGGTGCAGGTTGCGTCTGCAGCGTGGACACTGCCAGCCGACAACCACATCAACCCTAGCGCTGCAATCATGGCAAGCAGGATGGTTGGTAATTTCGACATGTTTATGCTCCCTTATCTCTGTTCGTGTGTTTTTCGCTGAGGCGTCAGCTCAATTGTTGCGCCTCACTCACCACAGAGCAAGGTCTTGACAGAAAAATACAATGTTCTCGCCTAATTTTACAACCCCTCATCCACCACTGCCAGCGCTTCGACGGTGGCGTCCACTGTCAACTTTTGCTGTTCGACGCGGCTGATCGTTGCCGGATTATCTCCCGATTGGTCGCCGTACCAGCCGAATTGGGCGTGGTTGCCGCCTTCGAGCGGGATGAAACGCGTCGAGGGAGGGAGCAGCGGCTCAGCCGCGCGCACTTTTTCCGGCGTGGCAAGCCCATCGAGCGTGCCGTAGATCGAGTATGCCGTCAGCGCAGTCTGGTTAGCCAGCGAGTCATTTTCCGCTGGGAAGGATGCCCACAGCACGAGGCCATCCATAGCGCCGGGGTGATTCCTGATGTAGTTGGCGGCCATTGCCCCACCTAGCGAATGTCCGCCGATGACCCACTGTTCGATTTCCGGGAACGCCGCCACCACTTCATCAGCGCGATTGATGCCAAAGACTGCCAGGTTGAGCGGCATTGGTGCGATCACCACCGGATAGCCTTTTTCGGCAATGGCGAGCGCCTGCGGCGCATAAGCGCGCGCGTCGACGCGCCCGCCCGGATAAAAGATGAAACCGGTCGATTTTGGCTCAGCCAGCGGTTCAAAAATGATCCACTTGCCCTGGATAACGGCAACCTTGTCGTTGCCAGCAAGCGAGGCCAACGCCTGCGCCATCGGCTGCGCTGGCGTGCTCGCCCAGATAATAAAGCCGGTTACGCCGATCAGTGCAATCGCCAGCAGCCCAACTAGCGCCCACAGCCACCAGCGGCGGCGCCTGGGCGACGATGGTGGGGTTTCAACGGGTTCGGAAGTTGTCGAGGTTGTTGTCGCGTCTTGCATAACTGCTCCAATCGTTGTTGTCTAACCTGAAAATCGGGGCGAAGGGCGATCCATGTAACCACTGTCCGGAACGCAGCTCATCTTCTGTCCGCCAACACCAGCTCTGCGGCGACTTTGCCCGACAATGTTACCATAGGCACGCCGCCGCCCGGATGTGTGGTTCCGCCCGCAAAATAGAGGCTGTGCACATCGGGGCAGCGGTTGTGCGGGCGACGAAAGGCGTTGAGCGCCTGGTTGGAAGAGATGCCATAGAGTGCGCCGCGCCAGGCGCCGGTCAGACGGCGGATGTCGGCGGGCGTGAGCCGGTGTTCGCTGCGAATGCGCGTGCGGATGTCCAGCCCGTAGCGCGCCAGCGTCTCCAACACCAGCGTGCGATAGGCGGCTTCCTGCTGCGCCCAGTCGAAACCATCGCCCAGCGGCGGCGCATTGACGAGCACAAACCAGTTTTCACAGCCCGGCGGCGCGTGCGATGGGTCGCTCTTGCTGGTGATGGCGAGGTAAATGGTCGGGTCGTGGGGCGGCGCGCCGCGATGGAAGATGTCGTCGAACTCGCTGCGATAATTGCGGTTGAAAAAGATGTTGTGGTGCGCAAGCTGCTCATGCGTCCCCTCAACGCCGAGCAGCAGCACGTAGCCGGAGCACGAGGTTTCGCAACGCTTGAGCGCAGCGCGGCGCTGCGGCGCAATGTCGTGCGGCAGCAGATGCTCGTAGACGGTGGTGACATCAACGTTGGCGATCACGGCGTCGGCGATGAAGCGGCGGCCGTCCATCGTGACAGCGCCGGTCGCTGCGCCTTGTTCGACCGTGATGGCGGCGACCGGCGTCTGTGTGTGTATCTCGACGCCCAGCTCGCCCGCCAGCTTTGCCATCGCCGCCGCAATCTGATAGACGCCGCCGCGCGGATACCAGACGCCGCCCGTCATCTCGACGTGGGCGATCACGCTCAGCGTGGCGGGCGCCTGATAGGGGCTGGCGCCGACGTAGGTGGCGAAGCGCGCCAGCAACTGGCGCAACTGCGGCGAGTGGACGCGGCGGCGAATCGCCTGATCCATCGTCAGCCACGGGTCGACGCGCACCATGTCGCTGACAGGCACGCCGAGAAAGGTGCGCAGCGTCGGCGGCTGGTTATAGACAAAGACGGGGCCAGTGATGCGGTGCAGCCGCGCCGCATATTCAAGAAAGTCGAAATAGCCTTCGACATCGCGTTTATCGAGCGCGGCGATCTGCTCCGCCATGCGCGTCAGGTCGCGTGTGGCGTCGATGCGCGTGCCGTCGGGGTAGAAGTAGCGGGTCAGCGGCTCGACCGGCAGGAGGGTCAGGTAGTCGTCGAGACGCCGCCCGGCGGCGGCGAAAAGCTCCTCGAAGACGCTGCGCATCGTGATCACTGACGGCCCCGTATCCCAGCGGAAGCCGTCCTGCTCGATCTGGCTCATCTTGCCGCCGACTGCGGTGTTTTGCTCCAGCACGGCGACGCGTTTGCCTGCCGCCGCCAGCCGAATCGCTGCGCTCAATCCGCCGACGCCGCCGCCGATGACCACGACATCGACTTTGCCTTCGTCATGTCTCACGGATCAGCCGTCCTTTCCAGATCACGCCGCCGTAGCGCAGCCGCCACCACACTGCGCGCGCCGCGATCCAGGAGAAGAGCAACACCGACGCCGGCAGCAGCAAAGCGTCGCCGACGCGCTGGCGCGTGGCGTGCGCCGTGAGTGCACGCACGGCCACGCCTGTCGCCATCAGCAACAACGGCCACACGGGCCAGCCGGGCAGGGTCCACGTCCTCCCGAACAGCAGCCACAACCACGGCGCCAGAAAGAGCGACCAGTGAAAGATCGCCGAGAGCGCCAGCAGGCCGATGCGGTTTTGATGTCCAGCCAGGATGTTTTTTGTATAGCCGTCAATGGCGGCGCGAGCGCCGTTGTACATGTGGCAGGCAACCAGCCCGGCGCCATCGACCATGCGCAGCTTGAGACCTGCCGCCTTGACGTTCTGCGCAAGGCGTACATCCTCGACGATGGCGTTGCGCACAGCCGCGTGTCCGCCGATGGCGGCGTAGGCGGGGCGCTGAAACGCCATGCACTGCCCGTTGGCGGCGGCGGCGAGCGGGTGATAGAAATCGTGCGCCAGCCACACGGGCAGATAGCCCATCACCGCCATCGCCATCATCGGCACAGTCAGCCGCTCGACCCAGCTTTCGGTGATCTGGGTGGGCCAGACGGTGAGCAGATCGGCGTCGAGTTCATCCATCGCTGCCAGCACGCTGCGCAGCGCCCCTGGTCGCCAGCGGACGTCGGCGTCGGTGAAGAGCAAGATGTCGCCCTGCGCCGCTTCCGCCAGCTGCGCGCACGCCCAGTTCTTGCCCGTCCAACCCGGCGGCAGATCCTTGCCGCACAGAAGTCTGAGGCGTGGGGACTGGCGAGCCGTTGCACCTACGATCTCTGTGGTGGCGTCTTCCGAGCGGTCGTCGAGCACCAACACTTCCAGGTTGGCGACATCTTGCGTCAGCAGGTCTTGCAGCGTTGCGCCAATAATAGCCGCCTCGTTGCGCGCCGGAATCAGCACCGAGACGCGCGGCGCTGCGGCTGCTGCCAGGGCTTGATCCAACGTTGCCACAGGATGTAAGCGTGGAAAGCGCCGATGATTGGTCGTCGCAATTGTGAGCAAAACAGCAAGCGCAGCCGTGACTGCAAGCGGAAGAAGAATCATGGGGTCGCCCGTTGCGCGCGTCGGCGCAGCCTGGGTGGATGTGAGAGATCAGCGCGGTGACGCTGCATCAGCAGGAGCATGTTGATTGCCCAAATTGCCAGCAAGATCGATGTTTCCGGCTGCCAGTTGAGAAAGTCCAATGCGGTTGGCGCAAACAGCAAATAAGCCAGGATGACCAGATTGGCGAACATGACTGCCCATCCGTTAGCGCCGACGAGCAGCGTGAAGATCAGCAAGCTGAATCCACCAATTGTCGGAACGGTCCATAGGGTGAGTGCAATCCACATGCCAAGTGTGGCGGCGATCGCTTTGCCCCCGCGGAAACGCAGAAACGGCGAAAACGCATGACCGAACACGGGCGCCACCGCCACCGGTGCAAGCCGCCAGTCATCGATGCCCACGATCGAATAGGCGACGCCCACCGGAATCGCAGCTTTGAGTGTGTCGAGCAAGAGCGCCAGCGCCGCCGCACTGCGCCCGCCCGCGCGCAGCACATTGGTTGCGCCAGGGTTAGCATCGCCGTAGGTGGTGATGTCCTTCTTCAGCGCAATTTGCCCAACCCACACCGAAAAAGGCAGCGAACCGGCTGCAAAGCCGATCGCCGTCCACAGGAGCATCTCAAACATTGTCAGGTTCTATGTCTCGCGGCGCCTGCGCAACTGCACCAGTGCAGCGACAAGAAAGCCACCCATGCCCACAAAGCCAAAGAACGCGGGGCCGGGCATCTGCCAGAACAAGGATAGACCAACGCTTTGCAAGAGCCAAACCGCAGCGTACACGATGAGCAGCGGCCTCAGCGGTGGGACTGGCGGACGCGCAACCCACGTCAGCGCCATCGCTGAGAGCAGCCATCCTGCGAAATTGATGAGCGGAATGCCGAAGTAGAGACCTGGATTCTCCCACACCCAGTACCCCCAACCCACCATCTGCGGGTCTAGAAAGAGATCCCAGGCGGTGAACGCCAGCCCGCTGACCAGCACAAAGCGCCAGCCGTGCACTGCGCCGGTGATGGCATAGGCAACCGCCCAGGCTGGAGGCAACATCATCAGCCACGCCAGCGGAATCACCGCCGGCACGCCGCCGATCAGTGGGGAAAGCGCCTCGGTGTAATGATATGCGCCAAACGGGAAGCCGGTCGTGCTGCCGATGCGCTCGATCAGCCACGACAGCGGAATCACCAGCGCGGCGACGCGCAGCACCGTGCGCCAGCCCCATGCCTGATAAGAGATGAATAGCACTGCAACAGCTTGCAACAGCACGCCGGCAATCACGCCGTTGTGCAACACGCTGTCGCCCACCACCCAGCGGATGATCGGGATCGAGATCATCGCCAATAGCCAGCCGCCGACCAGCAGCCAGACCGGCTGCATGAGCATTCTCAACTGAAAATTCGCCGTCAACCGTTGAATCATATTCTGAGACGTCGGCGCCATCATAACCCTTTCTAAATGTCTTTGACGAAGTTCTGCGAAATCTGCGTAATCTGTGGATCAAGAAGATTCAGTGGTCTGCTCCGTAGATTTTGCAGGGAAACTGCTGACCATCATTTGCGAAATCGGAGGGTTGAAAAGGTTCGGTCATTTGATCTGCAGATTGCGCAAATTTTTTTTCTTTGTTTGTGACCTGTTCTGCAAAGGTTCGCAACGTCTTATCGATGACCGGCCAGCCAGCCGTCTGTCCGCGCACAAGATCGTGCTCTCCCTCGACTTCGATATAACCAGCCAGGTTAGGCAGCCGCTGCGCCAGCCGTTGCGTCACGTGTGGCCTCACCAGCGGATCGCTGCGTCCCTGGAAGATCAACGTCGGCGCGCTCACCTGCCCGGCTGCTGCATAGCCGATCTGCCCGGCGCGGCGCACTTGCCCGATTACTCGGGTCGGCAGCTCCAGCCTGCGGATTTGCGCGCGCACCACCGGGTCGTCGAGATCGACTTCGCTCAGAAAGTGCGTCAATTCCGTGCGAAAACCAGGATCGTCAAAGTCGGCGCGGGCAAAGGGGCGGATGCGCGGCAACACACGTTCCGCCAGCGGATAGACGCGATCGAGCCAGGAATCGAGCCGCCAGAAGGGTGCAAAAAGTATTACGCCATCGACCGGCTGCATCGCAGCAGTCGCCAGCGCCAGCGCTCCGCCAAATGAGTTGCCCGCCAGGAGCACGACCGGATGTTTGCGGCGCAGCTCCGCCACGGCTGCATCCACAGCGGTTTGCCAGTCAGCTTGACGTTTGCCTCCGATCTCGGCAAATTCGGCGCCGAAGCCGGGCAGCAACAACCCACGCACGCTCCATCCTTCGCTGGCAAAAACTTCACCCACAGTGCGCATCTCGGCGGGCGTGCCTGGAAAGCCGTGGATCAAGAGCACTGCGTGCGGCCCGTTGCGCCACTCGAAGGGTGCATGATCAGGCGTCTGGTAGGCGTTGAGCATGGTGTCTGGTGCAGAGCTTGCCGACATGAGAACAATTGTCCAGATTTTGCAAAGCTTATCCGTGAGGCTTTATCCGATTGGGAGAAGACATCGGTGAAACCCTCCTCACATCCATCTTTTCACTTTCACAGACTTGACATTCCTTGCAGCCTACATTATACTACGTATCATCCCCTCCCATAGGGGGAGGGGTAAGAGACGAGAGTAAAAGCCGATGCTTGACTCAGAAAAGAAACAGATGTTGGTCAATCGCTTGAAGAGCATTGAGGGGCATGTGCGTGGCATCGAGCGCATGGTCGAGGAAGACGCCTATTGCATGGACATCCTCAAGCAAGTCAAAGCCGTGCAGCAGGCTTTGGAGCGGGTGAGCGCGTTGACGCTAGAGAACCACCTCAATACATGCGTCACGACAGCGATCCGCAGCGACGATGAAGCTGAAAAGACGCGCGTCGTCGCTGAGATCATGGATGTATTCAAGGCAACTGGGAAGCTATAAAGATTCATTTTGACTGAATGGAGCAAACTCATGACAACCAAAACCTATCAAGTCCCCAACATTTCTTGCGGTCACTGCACCGCCACCATCGAGCGCGAGTTGAAAGCCATCGGTGGATTGCAGAGCGTTAAAGCTGAAATCGAGTCCAAAGAGGTGACGGTCGAAGTGGCAGGCGAAGAAATTCTGGCGGAAGTCGAGAGCCTGTTGGAAGAGATCGGCTATCCGGCTGTGTAAAGCGGCGGTTAAATAAGTTTGGAGATTGACGATTGGAGATTGAGCGATCTACGCAACAAAGCGTCTATTCTCCGATTTTACTCTCTAATCTCCAATCTCTATTGCTTGAGGAATGCAACAATGGCGACATCCACGATTGCGGCGCCAACGAAGAGCGCACAGACCAAAGAGTTGATCATTCCGATTGTCGGGATGCATTGCGCAAACTGCGCCAACACGGTGGGGCGCAGTTTGAAGCGTATGCCGGGCGTGGATGAAGCCAGCGTCTCCTACGCCAGCGAGCGCGCCGTAATCACCTACGATCCTAAACGCGTGACGCCTGAGCAGATGATCGAGATGATCAAAAGCATCGGCTATGGCGCGGCGCTGGCAGAGGTTGACTTGCCGGTGGCAGGCATGACCTGCAACAATTGCGCCAACACCATCACGCGCGCGCTCAAACGGCTGGATGGCGTGCTCGACGTCAACACGAGTTACGCCAGTGAAAGAACGCATGTCGTCTACCTGCCCTCGATGGTTGAACTCAGCGACATTAAGCGCGCTGTGCGCGACGCCGGCTACAGAATTATCGAGGTTGAGGGCGGCGAGCAGGAGCAGATCGACGCTGAGCAGGCTGCACGCAACGCCGAGATCGCCGACAAGAAACGCAAGGTAATCGTCGGCGCTGTGCTCAGCACAATCATCATGATCCTGAGCATGGCGGAGATGGTGGGGCTGCCGCTCGACTTTCCGGGGCGGTTATGGATTGTGGCGGCGTTGACCACCGTTGTGCAGGTCTATCTGGGCAAGGATTACTATGTCAGCGCGTGGAAGGCGCTGCAGAACCGCACAGCCAATATGGATACGCTGGTGGCAATGGGTTCGACCGTCGCCTATGTCTACAGCCTGGCAATCCTGATCCTTGGTCTCGACCCGATGCACTATCACGTCTACTTCGAGTCGGCAGCGATGATTCTCACGCTGATCACGGTTGGCAAATATCTGGAGGCGCGTGGCAAAGGCCAAACCGGCGAGGCGATCCGCAAACTGCTCGGTCTTCGCGCCAAGACAGCGCGCATCGTGCGCGGCAGCGGCGCCAACGCGGAAGAGATCGAGGTTCCGGTCGAGGATGTGCTGGTTGGCGACATTGTCGTCGTGCGACCGGGTGAGAAGATTCCAGTCGACGGTGTGGTGATCGCCGGTCAGAGCGCGGTGGATGAGTCGATGTTGACCGGCGAGAGCCTGCCCGTAGATAAAGCCGAAGGGGATACGGTCATCGGCGGTTCGATCAACAAGACCGGCAGCTTCCGTTTTCGAGCAACGGCGGTCGGCAAGCAGACTGCGCTGGCGCAGATCGTCAAACTGGTGCAGGATGCGCAAGCCAGCCGGGCGCCGATCCAGGATCTGGCGGACAAGGTGTCGTCGATCTTTGTGCCGACTGTCATCGTATTGGCGTTAATGGTGGGGCTGTATTGGTATTTCTGGGGCGCCGCCATCTATTACCATCACGAAAGCCCGCTCGGCACGGCGTTGATCTTCATGGCGACAGTGTTGCTGATTTCTTGCCCGTGTGCTTTGGGGCTTGCCACACCGACCGCAATCATGGCGGGAACCGGAGTCGGCGCGCAACATGGCATTCTGATCAAAAACGCCGAGGCGCTGCAGAAAGCCGGCGCCATCAATACGGTTATCCTCGACAAGACTGGCACGATCACCAAAGGCGAACCGGCTGTGACGGATGTTGTGGAGGTTGGAGACCGGAGATTGGAGCTTGAGCGTTTAAGCAATTGGGGGAACGGGAGAGTGGAAGAGGCTGTTGCGCAAAATGCCGCATATCGAATCTCCGAGATCCGATCCCCAATTTCCCAACCTCTCCTTTTCTTTGCTGCTTCCGCCGAACGCGTCAGTGAACATCCGCTGGCGGAAGCGATTGTGACTTATGCGAAGGCGCAAGGCGTAGCGTTGAGCGAGCCGGAGCGCTTCAACTCGATCACCGGACGCGGCGTCGAAGCAACGATCGATGGGCATGAAGTGCTGCTCGGCAGCCCGGCGTTGATGCGCGAACGCGACGTCGAGATTGCGTCGATGCAGACGGAGATCGATCGCCTGCAAGACGAGGGCAAGACGGTGATGGCTGTAGCCGTCGATGGTTCGTTGTTGGGGCTGTTGGCTGTGGCTGACACCGTCAAAGAGACGAGCGCTGAGGCGATTCGCCAGATGCACAGCCAACGCCTACACGTCATTATGCTGACCGGCGACAACTGGCGCACGGCGCAGGCGATCGCCCGGCAAGTGGGGTTGAATCCGGAGCAGGAAGTGAAGGCGGAGGTGCTGCCCGGCGCCAAAGCCGACGCGGTCAAGGAGGAGCAGCAGCGTGGTCTGGTTGTGGCAATGGTGGGCGATGGCGTCAATGACGCGCCGGCGCTGGCGCAATCCGACGTGGGCATGGCGATCGGCGTCGGCTCAGACGTCGCCGTCGAAGCCGCCGACGTGACGCTGATGCGCGGCGACCTGCGCAGCGTCCCTCAGGCGATCAAGCTCAGCCGGCGCACGCTGCGCACGATCAAGCAGAACCTGTTCTGGGCGTTCGCCTACAACGTGGCGGCGATCCCAGTGGCGGCGGGGGTGCTTGTGCCCTTCTTCGGGCCACACTATCAGCTCAACCCGATGATTGCAGCGGCGGCGATGGCTTTCAGCAGCGTTTTTGTGGTGAGCAACAGCCTGCGTCTGCGTCGTATCAGCCTTTGATAAAGTGCAGGTCATTGCCTCCGTCATGATATGTCGTTCTGTCATGCTGGAGGCGATGACCTGCTTTGCCCCAGACGTAAAATAGCCCCGTTGCTGTTGGAAGTAGACAGCCCATCTCTGAATCTGCTACACTGGTTTGCATGGCAAAGAAGAAATTGCAAGGACAGGTGGCAATTATCACCGGCGCAGGGCGAGGCATCGGCGCGGCCGCTGCGGCGCGACTGGCGGCCGGCGGGGCGAAGCTCGTGCTGGCGGCGCGCACGGAGGAAGAAGTCGAGACAGTGGCGGCGCAACTGCGCGGACAAGGTGCTCAGGCGTTAGCCGTCTCCGGCGACATCAGCGATCCGGAGATCGTCGAGGAGATCGTCGAAACCGCACTGGAGCAGTTCAACCGCGTCGATATTCTGGTCAACAACGCCGGTGTTGTCTGGCCGCTTGAAGAAGTGGCGGAAGCCGACCCGAACGAGTGGGAGTACAACATCGCCGTCAACCTGATTGCGCCGTTCTTGCTCTCGCGCAATGTCCTGCCGGTGATGGTCGACCAGGGCTACGGGCGTATTTTGGCGGTCAGCAGCGGCGCAGCAGTGACGCCGATTGCAGGCGCCAGCGCCTATTGTGCGGCGAAAGCCGGGCTAGATATGCTGATGCGCGTGTTGGCGTTAGAAGTGGCCGGAACAGGGGTGAGCACCAACATCCTCCACCCCGGCCAGGTGGACACTGCCATGCAAGAGGACATTCGTAGCATCGATACAACTGGCACGCGGCTCGATACAACGTACTTCCACAACCTGCACGAACGCGGCCAGCTTCGTCCACCCGCCGAAATCGCCGAGCTAATCTACTGGCTGGTCGGGCCATGGAGTCGCGGGCGCAACGGCGAAATCTTCACTGTTCAGGACGCAGCCTGGATGCAGCAAGTGCGCAGCGACCTGGCATAGGCCTGCTGCATTGTGTTGTGCTGACGAACAGACACTTGAACGCCATCCCCCAGGGGTGACAGGTATGGCTGAAGGAACAAAAACGATGATGCGTCTCTTTTTGACGGCGCTGATATTGATCATCCTGGCAGGGTGCGGCGCACAAACAAACAAAAATCTTCCCAATGGCGCACAGCAGGCGCCGCTGAGCAACTTTCCCAAAGGGATCGGCGGCGGCTATCCACAAGGCTTGCTGGACGACAAAGGAGACCCACAACTGCTTAAGCCAGGCGATGCACCGCCCAATTTCATCCTGCTGCTGCCCGATGGCCGCTACACGACGCTGGCTGACCTCAAGGGACAGCGGGTGCTGATCAATTTCTGGGCGACCTGGTGCCCGCCCTGCCGAGCCGAAATGCCGGAGCTGCTGCAAGCGGCGCGCGACTATCCTGATCTCGCATTGCTGGCAGTCAATGTCGCCGAAACGTCGGACAAAGTTAGCCAATTCGCCGAGCAATTTCGCATGGACGTGCCTGTTGTGATCGATCCGCAGGGCGCCATCAGCGACCGCTACAATGTGCGCGGCCTGCCCACCAGCATCTTCCTCGACGCCGACGGCAAAATCATGGAGGTGAGACCCGGCGCCATCAATCGCGCCGTGATCGACAATGTACTGCAACGCTGAAAGATTGGCCGGAAAGAGAAGCTCGGCATGGCAGGATGCACTGCTCAAGCGGTTTTTATGAAATGCAAAGTATATGGCAAACAAGACGGATCAGGCAAAACGACTTGCTGCAGAGAGCCTACATACACCGTCATCCGATGAAATTACCGGTCGCGCAGCGTCGGTTGTTGGGCGCTATCGCCTGCAACCGGACGATCTGCCTGGCGGGCGCCATGCTGGTCAGATTCACAGCATCAATACACAGGGCGTCGAGGCGCTGACGCCGCTTGTCTATATCACCGGGTTGGCGAAACCGCTTGCTTTGAGTGAAACCGATGTGCAGACGCTGGTGCGTATGAGCGACAGCCCCTTTAGCAGCGACTGGATTGGGCGCATGGTGGAGGTGCGGGCTGTGCGCATGGATGGCGAGCGCAGGCTGCGACTCTATGCGCCGGGGGCGGCCGATTTGTCGGTCGATGAATCGTCGCCGCCACATCGCCGACAACGAACCGCGCTGCTCGGTGCGCTCTTCGCCCTCATTGTAGCTGTTACTGCGATGCTCATCGTCTTTACGGAACAGATTGCGGCGTTGTGGACGTTGCTCGAGGAGACAATTCCATCGTTTTTGGGCCGATAAAAGGGCATATATCGTGGCAAATCCAGAAGATTTTGAAATTATTCCTGATCAGACGCCTGACGCGCCGCCGCCTGCGCGTAGCCGGCTCTGGCTGTGGGTGGCGGCTGCGGCGATTCTCTTTATCTTTGCTTTTGCCGTCGGCGTAGGCTGGGCGACTTTGTCCGACCGCCTGGGGCCGGGCGCTGCAACCGCCGCGCCGGTCGTGGCGATCACATCGCAGCCAGGGCAGACGCCCTCACCAGACACGCCGATTGCGGCGACAGAAACAGCGACAGCCCAAGACGCTACACAGGCGCCAGGCGTCACACCCTCCCCGCTGCCGGCGACGCCGACCAATACGCCGACGTCAACGCCAACTTCACCGCCGCCAACGCGTGTCTGCACTGTGCCGCTCGACCCGCAGTTCTCGGCGATCTTCGATCCGGGCGCGCTGGGTTGTCCGATTGCGCCGACGAGCATTGTGTGGGCTGCCTATGAACGCTTTGAGCGCGGCGCCATGCTGTGGCGCAGCGACACCAACTTGACCTATATCCTTTACAGTGATGGAAGCTGGGGGCCCTCCAACGAGACATGGGACGGCCGCGAAATTCCGCGGCGGGGCAACCCGCCGCCGGGGCTCTTTCATCCCGAACGCGGCTTTGGGTATGTTTGGGGTGTGCGCAACGATGTTTTCACGCGGCTAGGCTGGGCGACGATGCCGGAAAAGGGCTTCTGCGCCGCCATCCAGCCATTTGAGCAAGGTTTCGCTGTCACCGGCGCCGCCGTGGCAAACTGCACGCCGGAAAATCTGTACAACTCTGTTTTCGACCCGGATTGGCGACCTTTCCTCTACTCGCTCGAAAACAGTGGTCGTTGGCGTGGAGCCGAAAGCGTCTGGGCGCCGCCCGTCGTCACGCCTTCTGCGACGATTGCACCATCGCCGACCGCCACCGTTGTGGTCGACACGTCGATGCGCCCGCCGCAGAATGGGGTGTTTACGGCGCGGCGCGGTCAGCCCACAGCGCTCGACGGGCGCTTCAACGACTGGCCGGGGCAGTGGCAGTCGATCAGCGCGGTCGTGCAAGGGCGCGATCAATGGAGCGGCCCCAGCGATCTCTCGGCGGCGTTTCAGGTGATGTGGGCGGCGGAGGGGCTGTATCTGGCAGTGGCGGTCAACGACGACGTGTTGCGCGCCGGGCCGGACGGCAGCAACCTCTGGCAGGGCGACGGCGTCGAGATTCAGTTCGACCGCCGTCTCGCCGACGACTTCTTCGACGCCCGCGCCAACGACGACGATACACAGATCGGGCTGTCGCCGGATGATTCGTTTCAGTACGTGCGCGGTTATCGTTGGCTACCTTTTGCGGGCGAGGCGCGTTTTGATCCGCCGGGCGCAGTCGCATCGACGCCCGGACAGTATTCGATGGAAGTGTTGATTCCCTGGCTTTACTTCGATCTGAGCGCAGCGGAGCTTTACCCTGGACTGCGCTTTGGCTTCAATATCAGCGTCAACGACAACGACAGCGATGCGCCGGCCCAGCAAACCGTAATTTCCGCTTCGCCCGCACGCACGACGCATGACAACCCAACTGAGTGGGGAACGTTGATTCTGGGCGAATGAGAACGTAGCGGCCACTCACGTGGATCATCGTCTCAGGCGTGACATGATGGTCGACCGGAAGCGTCCGGCTGGAAGCCGAACCTACGATGACCGAATCTATTTGTTAAACTTTATTATCGTGTCCATACAGTCGGCTCGCAAGGTTTATTGCAAAATACAAATGAGGTGAAGATGCAGCAGCACGGTCAAAAATTGCGCGTCGCCATTATCGGCACGGCGCGGCGGTCATCGTATCTGTATGCGCCGATCGTGCGTGCGCTGGCGGAGGATGTGGAGCTGGCGGCGGTGTGGGGACGGCGTGAAGAGTCGGCGCAACAGTTGGGTGAGCAGGTCGGTGCGCCATGGTACACCGACCTCGACCGGCTGGTGCGCGAACAGGCGCCCGACATCGGCATCGTGTCGGTGGCGTATGGCGCCAACGGTCAAGTCGGGCTGATGGCGGTCGAAGCGGGGCTGCACGTCCTGCTCGAAACACCGATCGCCCACAAGCTGAGCGAGGCCGACGCCATCATTGCCGCCGCAGCCGCACGCGGTCGCAAGATCGAGGTCGCTGAGCAATTTCATCGCCGCCCCCTCGAACAGATCAAGCTGGCGCTGATCGCGTCGGGGCTGTTTGGCCGCGTCCATACGTCGTACAATGACTTTGCAGGGCATGGCTATCATGGCGTCAGCGTAATGCGCAGTTATCTCGGTTTTGACGCGCGCCCACTTCAGGTGACGGGCGCGGTGCGCAGCTATCCGCTGGCGGCGCATTGGTCGCGGCTGACAGGCACGCGCGGCGACCGCACCGAAACGCAGGAACATGGCCTCATCGAGTTCGAGGGCGGCCGGCTTGGGCACTATCATTGGACGAGCGTCGGCTACGATTCGGCCGTGCGCTGGTGGCGCAGCAGCCGCTTCCTGGCGGAGCGCGGCATGGGCATCACGGTCGGCGTCAACCTGGAAGTACAGGAGTGGCTGAGCCTGATTGCGCCGGGCGGTGAAGCGCCGCATTTCATCACGCTGGAGCGTCGCTGGGAGCGCAACGACGGCGGCGCGCTCATAGCGATGGTCGCGCACACCGGCGATCCGCAGCAGCCGATCATTACATGGGAAAACCCCTTCCGCCCCAAAGTGCAGGGACACGGCGTCCAGTGGCACGACGACGAGATCGGCGTCGCCGGCTGTCTGCTCAGCCTGGTCAATGCCGTGCGCAGCGGCGGCGAGCCAACCTATGGCGCACAACAAGCGCGCCTTGACCAGGAGATCACCCTGGCGATCCGCCTGTCGAGTCGAATGGGAGGCGCGCCGGCGAAACTGCCGCTCGACCCAGCTGTGTCGGATCTTTTATGAGCCGACACGGAGAACATTTCTTGTATCAGGGTGCATGAGCGGGTTGCTTTCCCCAATATTAAATCTCGGCTATAAGGGAGCACCATGTCAACATCAGCACTTGTCGTCGGTGCACCGGCGCCTGAGTTTTCACTTGTCGCGCTTGGCTCAAACCGCGTCATCAACCTCGATGTATGTCGGGGAACACCGCTGCTGCTGGTTTTTCATGACCAGAACACGGTGGATGCGGTGCAGGCGCTGCAAGAGGCGGTGCGCGCCCGTTATCCCGAAGCCGGGCGCTTGCTTGCGCCGAGCGTCGTCAATATGAGCGCAGTGCCGGTCTTTCTGCGTCCGCTCGCCGAACAGGTGATGAAGGGCGTCTATGCCAAAGCCGCCGACGCCATGCCGCCTGGCCTCGATGTGGCCGACTATGTAATCATCCTGCTCGACTGGGATGGCAAAGTGTCAATGCGCTACAATGCCCGCAAGATCGGCAATGCTCCGCTGGTCACCTTGATCGATGGAGAAGGCATCGTGCGCGGCGTTCATCAGGGCGACGATCTGATCGGCGCTGCTCTGGCAATGTTAGACGGTGTTGTCCTGTAGCTTGCTTTTTGCTGCGGAGTTGAGCAGCCCTTGAGAACAAGTTGAATATGATATAATTCACGCCCATGAAAGCCTTTACCATCATGGGGCGCACGATCAAAGGCGCCTACGAAGAATTTTTCCTGATCGTTGGCCTCAGCGTGGTCTTCTGGATCGGCACGCTGCTGGTTTTCACCGCGCCGATGACGTGGGTGGGCATTAATCACGTCGCCAACCGCATCGCCAATTACAAGCGAGTCGATTTTGGCTTTTTCTGGGAAGGTGCAAAGCAACACATTGGGCGCGGTGTGCTGCTTTGGCTGCTCGTGATTGCAGCGCCCCCGATCATGGTGAGCAGCATCAATTTCTATCTCACCAATGGCGGATGGCTGGTCGTACCCGGCTTCATTACGTTGTGGCTGCTCGTGCTTTCGGTGTTGGCGGCGCAGTATTTCTATCCTCTGTTCTGGCAACAGATCGAGCCAAATCTGAAGCTGGTGCTGCGCAACAGTTTCTTACTGGTTGTACGCCATCCACTGTACACCTTCTTGATGTTGCTGTTCCAACTCTTGCTGGTGGTGATCAGTGTGGCGTTGGTGGTGCCGGTGCTGTTGCTGTTGCCCGGTCTTGTCATTTTGAGCCACAATTACGCGCTTGTCGGCCTCTTGCAAGAGATGGATATGGCGCCGCAACCGCCGCAGATGTCGGGGACTTAATGCGCGCCGCCCTGGAGACGTCGTTGGCGGGTGCGTTTGCGCCAACCGCTCGCATCGTCACCGTTGGCGAGATGCAGGCGCTTGAACGCAGCGCCGACGCCGGCGGTCACTCCTACGCCGCCATGATGGAGATCGCCGGTCGCGCCGTGGCTGAAGCGATCCTGGCCCGGTATGGGCGCGTCTCGTGTCTGGTGCTGGCGGGGCCGGGCAACAATGGCGGCGACGGGTTGGTGTGCGCCCGTTATCTACATGAGGCAGGTGCTGCGGTGCGCGTCTATTTGTGGAAACGCGCCACCGACCCGGCTCAAGACTACGAAGGGCATTTTGCTGCATTGACGGCGCGCGGCGTGGCAACGTTTCACGCTGACGACGATCCGGATTTCGCCACGCTGCGCGAATGGCTCGACAGCAGTGTTGTCGTCGACGCGTTGCTTGGCACCGGCGCCAATCGTCCGATCCAGGGGCAGCTTGCCGACTTGCTCGACGCAGTGAAAGCCGCCCGACGCACACCATTTGTAGTGGTTGCGGTCGATTGCGCCAGCGGCATGAACTGTGACACCGGCGCGCTCGATCCGCACGCGCTGACGCCCGATCTGACTGTGACCTTCGCCTACGCCAAAGCGGGGCATTACCTCTTTCCTGCTGCTGGCGCGACGGGCGAGTTGCTCGTGGCTGACATCGGCATCGACCCGACGTTGGCGGCGGGGGTGCGCACATTTGCGCTCGACGAGACGACAGTTCAGAGATGGCTGCCGGCGCGACCGGCAAACAGCCACAAGGGATCGTTCGGCAAGGTGATGCTGGCAGTGGGCAGCGAAGCATATCCCGGCGCGGCGTATCTGGCGAGCGCAGCCGCAGGACGCGCCGGCGCCGGTCTGGTCACGGTCGCTGCAATTCGCCCTGTGTGGTCGCTGGTGGCGGCGAAATTACCAGAGCCGACCTATGTGTTGCTATCTGAAGCGCATGGAAAGAACGGCGCCGTGATCGCCGCTGATGCAGCAGCCAGACTTGGCGAAGCGCTGGCAGGTTATCAGGCGCTGGTGCTTGGCTGCGGGCTTGGCAATACGTCGGCGACGCAGACATTCGTTGGCGGCGCGCTGGCGCAGGAGCTGCCAGCCACGGTGATCGACGCCGACGGGCTGAACTGTCTGGCCGCGCTCGACGAGTGGCCGCAGCGCCTGCCGCCCAATTGTGTGTTGACGCCGCATCCGGCGGAGATGGCGCGGCTGTGCAGTCTTTCCATCGAGCAGGTGATGGCTGACCGCTGGACGCTGGCGCGGCGGAAAGCCGCAGAGTGGCGCTGCATCGTTCTGCTGAAGGGGCCGTACACCGTCATTGCCGAACCCTCTGGCTGGCTGGCGGTGTTGCCAGTGGCGACGCCAGCTTTAGCGACGGCCGGATCAGGCGATGTGCTTGCCGGCGTTATCGGCGGGCTGCTGGCGCAGGGAATGGGAGCGTTTGAGGCGGCGTGCGTTGGCGCGTGGCTGCATGGCAAGGCTGGCTTGAATTGTGCTCAGACCATCGGCTCGGCAGGCGTTGTGGCGTCTGATCTGCTGCCCACGCTGCCGTTGATCCAGGCGCAGCTACGGAGTGGTGCGTAGCGCATATCTTGATAAAGAAGGAGGTGGGAACATGACGACAGACGTCTTGACTGCTGAAAACACACGCATTGTCGTCGATACGAGCAGCAACATCCCCGACGAGCTGCTGACGCGTTACCGCATGATCGAAGTGCCGGCGTTAGTGATCTTCGGTCAGGAGTCGTTTCGCAACAAGCATGAGCTTTCTGAACGGGATTTTTACATCAAACTCGAACAGAGCAGCGTCTCGCCGACGACCAGCCAACCGCCGCCGAGTTACTTCGCCGAAGCTTATCGCCAGGCGTTCGACGAAGGTGCGCAGACCATCTTGCTGGTGACGGTGACGAGCAAGCTCTCCGGCACCTTTCGCTCGGCGCAGATGGCGGCGCAGGAATTCGGCGAGGAGCGCTTTATTTTGTGGGATTCGGACGGCATCAGCATCACCAGCGGCTGGCAGGCGATCATGGCGGCGCGCATGCTCGAACGCGGCGTCGAACGCGCTGCGCTCCTTGCGCAATTAGAGCGATTGCGCAAGGAAGTCATTGGCTTTGCCGCCCTGGAAACGCTAAAATATGTAGCGCGCAGCGGGCGGGTCAGCAATCTGCAGGCCGGCGTCGGTGAGCTGCTTCAGATCAAACCGATTCTGGAACTCAAAGACGGTGCAGCGACGGTGATCGCACGCGTGCGCGGCCGCAAAAAGTCGATGCAGGAAGTGATCGACCGGATGCATAGACATTATGGTGCGCGACCGCTAAACATTGGCGTGCTCCATTCCAATGCGTTGGCTGACGCCCAAACCCTGTTGGCGCAGGCGCGCACTGTCTTGACAATCGACGAAGCAGTCTTCAGCGACATCGGACCGGCGATTGCCGCACTGGCCGGCCCAGGCGTGGTTGCATTGGCTGCCTGTCCAAATGATCTGGGAATCTGACCGAACACAATGTGGAAGCCTGGGTATGAATATCGCACTTGATGCAATGGGAGGAGACCACGCGCCGGAGGCGATTGTCGCCGGCGCAGTGGAGGCGGCGCGAATTTACGGCGTCACCGTCTCGCTGGTTGGCATCCCCGAGGTGATCGAAGCCGAACTGAAAAAGCATGACGCCAAAGGTCTCAATTTGCCAATTGTGCCGGCGTCCCAAGTGATCGAAATGGACGAAAAGCCGGCGGCTGCAGTGCGCGCTAAGCCCGATAGCTCGATGGTCGTCGGCTGCAAGCTGGTGAAACGCAACGAAGCGGATGCGTTTGTCTCGGCCGGCAACACTGGCGGCGCATTGGCGGCGGGCATTCTACACATCGGGCGCATCAAAGGCATTCTGCGTCCGGCGCTGATCGGCCCGTTTCCGACGCTCAAGGGCGCGTGCATGATTCTAGACATCGGCGCCAATGCCGACGTGCGCCCTGAACACATCCAGCAGTTTGCGATCATGGGATCGATCTACGCGCGGGAAGTGATCGGCGTCGAGCGTCCAACCGTGCGCATCCTGAGCAACGGCGAAGAAGCCGGCAAAGGCAACCAGCTTGTCATCGATAGCTTCAAGTTGCTGGAGCAGACGCCGAGCATCAACTTCGAGGGCAATATTGAGAGCAAGGAAATCCCGACCGGCCTCGCAGATGTGGTGGTGACAGACGGTTTTACGGGCAATATCTTTGTGAAGACAGCGGAGACGACGGCGCGCCTGATGTCACAGGTGATCACCGAGGAGATCAAGAAAAGCCCGTGGGCGATGCTTGGCGCGCTGTTGGCGCGCAATTCGTTGCGCCGTGTGCGCGAACGGATGGACGATAGCCATTACGGCGGCGCAGTGTTGCTCGGTCTATCGAGCGTGGTGATCGTGGCGCATGGACGCAGCAACGCTTTTGCCGTGCGTCACGCCATCCGCGTTGCCAAACAGTCGGTGGAGCAAGACATTCTCGCCAAGATTCAGCGCGGCATCGCCGCTCTTCACAGCGAGCCGGCCCCGGCGGCAGTGGAGTCTTCCCCGACAGGATAATTAATTGAGACGTGGTCATAAATCATGCGGCCCTCAGAAGAGGCTTAATGCCGACGCCGACAGGTCTCTGATGTTGGATCTGGTAGAGCAAAACGACTTGATACAGCAAGACGGCGCCAAGCACGAT
>BOKO01000014.1 GCA_016861025.1 Chloroflexota bacterium | reverse complement strand
ATGTAGCATGTCGTTGCCTCCTGGTGTAGACCGGTTTCGCAACTACTATGCTACGGAGGTAGCCGCACTTTGACTACTTCAGGGTGCGGCTTTTCCCACTTTTCGATTTATGACCACGTCTCAATTATTTCACAGTCGGCGCGACATCAGGCGCCGGATAAGGCAACTATGCGCCCTTTTGACCTTGTTGTCCTCGATCTCGACGGTACGATTCTGAACGCCTACAAACGCACTCGCATCAGCCAGGCCGTGCACGACGCCATCGACGCTGTGCAGGCTGTTGGCGTGCCGGTCACAATCGGCACTGGCCGCACGCTTGATTATATTCGCCACAACATCCCCGGCGACTTTCATCTGACGCATCCGGTGATCGCTACACAGGGCGCGGTGATTGGCGACCCGGTTACGGGCCGCGTGCTTTCTGAGGTGCTTCTGCCGCTCGACAAGGCGCGCGCCATCGCTGCTTTTGTCGACGAACATCGTTACACCACGGCGTTCTATTTCAACGACGCCGAAGGGCGCACACAGATCTACCAGAACGCGCGCGGGCGGACGGCAGACGAAGAAGACCTTCTCCACCACCTGCTCGGTGCGCCGGCTGCGCTGGTCGATTCGTTCTCGCCGCTGCTGGAAAACGCAGACGCACACCCACCGATCAAAGTGATCGCCTTCAATCATGGCCTGCCCGACGACATCGACCTGCTGCCCGAATATCAGCGTCGCTTCACACCTCCGCTCACTGTCACGCGCACGCATGAGTGGCTGGTCGAGGCGACGGCGCCTGGCGTCGATAAAGGCAGCGGTCTGCGCCGGCTGTGCAATCTGCTCGGCCTCGACATCCGTCGTGTGATGGCAATCGGCGACAGCGACAACGATATTCCGATGTTGGAGGCTGCTGGTTTTGCCGTGGCGATGGGCAACGCTGGCGAACATGTCAAAGCTGTCGCCGATTGGGTGGCGCCCACTATCGACGAAGATGGGGCGGCAGTGGCGCTGCAACGCTGGATTTTGGATGCTGTGCAGACATGAAAAGGCTGCCCGTTCTCCTGGCTTTCTTGTGGCTGGCGTGTATCCTGGTCGGCTGCCGCCCGATCGTTGCGCCACTCGATGACGCTGCCCCCGCCTTCCTCCCTGGCGAGGCTGGCGTCGGCGACCCTGTCTTTCCGTTGCTCGGCAACAGCGGCTACGATGTCCTTCACTACACGCTTGATCTGAACGTCGATGTTCAGCGCAATGTGATCAGCGGCAGCGCAACAATCCTCGCCGAAGCCACACAGCCGCTGAGCGCCTTCAACCTCGATCTGCTTGGCATGACAGTGGAAACGGTGACGGTCAACGAAGCGCCGACTATCTTCGTGCGCGATGGGCAGGAATTGACGATCACGCTGACCGAGCCGTTGGAGGCCAGGGCGCCTTTCACAACAGTCGTGGTCTACGGCGGCGCGCCGGAAGCGCTTGCCGACCCCGAACTGGACTTCATTTCGCAAGGATGGAACTGGCGGGATGAGACTGTTTTCGTCGTCAGCGAGCCGGCCGGCGCTATGACATGGTATCCAGTCAACAACCATCCCACCGACAAGGCGACCTATACGCTGCGCATCACTGTGGATGAACCACATGTCGTTGCTGCCAATGGCGTTCTGGTCGAGGAGATCGATCACGGTGACCAACGCACCTACATCTGGGAGATGGCGCAGCCGATGGCGAGCTATCTCACCACCGTCGCCATCGGCGATTTTGTGCGCGTGGAAACACAGGCGGCGGAAAACGTGTTGATCCGCCATTATTTCCCGACGAATGAAGTCGAACAACTGAGCCGGGTCTTCGCCAATACCGGCGAGATGATCGCCTTCTACAGCGACCTGATCGGCGAGTATCCTTTTGACGAATATGGCGTTGTTGTAATGCCGTTTGCGCTCGGCTTTGCGTTGGAGACGCAGACGCTCTCGGTCTTCGGGCCGGAGATGACAACCGAAGGCGTCAATGCGCACGAGCTGGCGCATCAGTGGTTTGGCAACGCCGTCACGCTGGCGCGCTGGGATCAAACCTGGCTCAACGAAGGTTTTGCGACCTACCTGCAGCGGCTCTGGCTGGAGCACAAACTTGGGCGTGAGTTTCTGGACAAGGGCATGCGCCAATATTACACAATGCTTGCCGGCGCCAGCGCGCCGCCGCCCGGAATCGTGCAAGAAGACAGCCTCTTTTCAATCTCGGTGTACGAGCGTGGCGCCTGGGTGCTCCACGCTTTGCGCTTGAAGATCGGCGATGAGCTGTTCTGGGAGTTTCTGCGCACCTATTACGCGCGTTTCAAGGATGGCGTCGTCACCACCGACGATTTCATCGCCACCGCCAATGAAGTCAGCGGCCAGGATCTGACCGAGTTTCTCAACGCCTGGCTCTACGACGTGGAGATGCCGCCGATTCCTGAATGAATCACTGGCCCTTGCACACTCGCCAGATGCACGGCGTGGATTCCGCCAGCCGGATGAAGCCAAAGCGCTCGACGATAGGGCGGCTCATCGGGCTGGCGTCGATGGTGAGATATTGCCTGCCGCGTGCAATCGCCTCCTGCACGCGCACGGCCAACAATGCCGTATAGAAGCCTTGCTTGCGGTGTTCTGCCAGCGTCGAACCGCCCCACAGACTGGCGAACGGACTCTCCGTTGGGAAGTAGATCCAGCCGCACGCAACCGGCAGTTCGCCCGCATAGGCGATGTAGATGCTGATGTGTTCCGGCGACTGGGTCAGCGTCAATCTCAGAAACTGCGCGACAAAGCCACGTTCTTCGCCCCAGACTTCCGCTTTGATGCGCTGAATGGCGTCGAGTTCGTCGGGATCATGGATGCGACGCACATCATGGGGCACTGGCTGAAGCAAGGCAGCAGGCGCCTGCGCCAGTGGCAGCGCCATGATCGTCTCACTTTCCTCCAACTCGAAGCCGTGCGCCGCCAGCCGCGCCTTGAGATCGGGTGGTGTGTCGTAGTCGTAGTGTTTCCACTCGAAATCACAGCCGAGCTGTTGGAAGTATTCGATCTGCGCCTGAATCGTTGCGTCGGCGTTGGTCGCGTCCAATCGCGAGTAGATCACCGCGCCGCGGTCCCCAGCCTCCACCGGAATCAGGCGGATCAGGTTGGGCAGCGCCTCACGGCGCACGTCGGGCGATGCGGCCTGGATGCGTTCGTATTGGGTGTAGAGCTGACGGAGGGCGTCAATATCGGAGTTTGTCACACAGGTGTTCTCGCATTCATTGCTTGACGCCTACCGCCAGTTCTCCCAGCGCAGGCCAGGAACAGCGCGATAATCGCTATCAGTCGTCAACAAGATAAGGTCGTATCGAAGCGCCAGCACGGCAATAAGCGCGTCGACGGTAGCAAGCTGTATGCCTCGTCGCCTCAAAGCGATCTGCAAGTCAGCGGCCAACGCTGCATCTGTCTCATCTGGTATGTAGCACGGGAATCGGAGTTGCAGTAAAGACCACTCTGCGCGATTGGCGGATGCTCTCGGCAGGATACTGATTCCGAATAGCGTCTCGGTCAGGACAGGCACACAAATCGCAAAACTGTCGCCTGCATCAAGATGCTGCAAGACGCGTTTGCGGAGGGGATGTTGTAGAGTAACCAACGGTGAAGCATGATTCGTATCAAGCAGATAGGCGGGCATGTAAATTCATCAACGGCTTTCTGCAAGGTCATTCGCCCGGTTGATTGCCTGAATTTCTGCCTCAACCGCGGCCCATTCTCGATTCCACATATCGAGATCAAAATCGTCGTCTTCAGATTCGCGGCGCAGCACATCCGCCAATGCACCGTGTGGTTTCCGAATATTGTGCGGGTTGGGCGGTGCAGACTTGATTCTAGCGACGACTTCATCGACATCTGCGATGGGAGGCTCTGTGAAGGCGCGGCGCAAGATGTCAAGGACAATATCTTCTGGAGGGCGACGCCACAACCTGGCGCGTTCCTGCACTTGATGCGCCAGTCCATCTGGGATCGTAACAGTCATTGTCATGGCATACCTCCTGTTGTCAGCCCCGGCGACTTTGCAGCCCACTCTTATTCTATCACGTCTGCCCGTCGTTGCTGAACCAAGTGGAATATCTTGGGTCTACTTCTCATTTGGGGCAAGCGTTCGTCGCGTAGGTCATCGCCTCCGCCGTGACGGGCTGCCGTAGTTCCTTCTATCGTTTCTGTAGATGTCCCACAGCAAAATCGAGCCGGCGCAGGCAACATTCAGCGAATTGACCACGCCGGAAATCGGAATTCTCACAAGCTGGTCGCATACTTCTTTCAAGGCGACGCTCATCCCCTTGGCTTCGTTGCCAAGGATGAGCGCGACCGGTCTGTGCAGTGCAACGTCAACCAGCGAGTCGTTTCCTGTCGAATCGGCGCCGACGATACGAATGTTGTTGCGCGCTTTTTCCTGTGCGATCCAGTCTTTTAATGCCTGCATCGACTGTATCTGAACGATGGCGGTGTGAAAGACTGCGCCCAGACTGGCGCGAATCACCTTTGGCTCGTACCAGTCGATCCCGTGCCCGACCACGAAAACCGCGTCCACGTCGAAAGCATTTGCCGAGCGAATGAGCGAGCCGAAATTGCCGTGGTCGCTCGGCCGGTCGAAGATCAGCACGACAGGCTGATCGGGCAGGGTAAGCTCCTCCAGACGCACCGGCGCGACCTTGGCCGTGATGAGGAGCTCAGAGGGTTCACTGCGGTCACAAAGCTCTTTGTATAGATCAAATGTCATTACAATCAACTGTGCTTTGCTGGTTCGGACAAGAGCTTTACCCCAATCCGATAATCCTGCCTCATCGTACACAACGATTCTTGTGATTTCGATGCCAGCGCTGATCGCTTGTTTTATCGATTCGATCCCTTCAACAAAAATCTCTTCCAACTGATGGCGTTTCGCCCGATTGTGTTTGAGCGATTGGATAATCTGAAATTCTGCATTTCTGACGCTTATGAATCGCTTCTTCATAATGAGATACTTTCGATGAGCATCGAATCGGTGAACAACCTTCACCTTTCTATATCTATCATAGAACGCCTAAAGTCAGGAATCGCCCCTGCGTGGAACGCGCACGCAGCCTGCGCCGGTTCGTCGCGCTGTCTGTTCTTTGCTATAATGCCCGTGCATCTATAGAACATCGGTTCCGATTATGCAAACTAATTCCTGGCAGGCGCAACCACCATGGCCGACGATTTTGTACATCTGCACGTCCATTCCGAATATTCGCTGCTCGATGGGCTGGGGCGCATCAAGGCGCTGGTCAAGGAAGCGGTCAAACTGGGCCAGCCGGCGCTGGCGCTGACCGACCATGGCGTGATGCACGGCGCCATCGAGTTCTTCCGCGCCTGCAAAGATGCGGGTGTGCGCCCGATCATCGGCATCGAGGCGTATCAGACCGCGTGGGGAAGACCGATGGGCGGTCGCGACCCGCAGCTCGACCGCGACAACTATCACCTGCTCCTGCTGGCGAAAAACATGACCGGTTATCGCAACCTGCTCAAGATCGCCTCGCACAGCCAGATCGACGGCTACTATTACAAGCCGCGCGTTGACCATGATTTTCTCGCCGCGCACGCCGAAGGCATCATCGCCAGCACCGGCTGTTTGGGCGCCGAGGTGCCGCAACTGCTGAGCCAGGGCAAGGAGCGCGAAGCCTACGAGCGGCTCGGTTGGTATGTCGATGTCTTCGGCAGAGAGAACTTCTTCATCGAGTTGCAGGAGCACTCGATCCCGGAACTGGTCAAGGTCAACAAAATCTTTGCACCCTGGGCGGAAAAGTTCGGGCTGAATCTGGTTGTCACCAACGATGTGCATTACGTGCGCGAACAGGATGGCGGGCCGCATGATGTGCTGCTCTGTGTGCAGACCGGCGTCACCCTCGACCAGCCCAACCGCATGCGCATGAGCGACGGCAGCTATTTTCTCAAGAGCCGGGCGCAGATGGAGGCGACCTTTCGCCCCTTCATCGATCTGCCTGCCAGCGCCTTCGACCATTCGCTGCGCATCGCCGAGATGTGCGAGGTCGATCTCGAAGACCCGACCTATCATCTGCCCGATCTGCCGATCCCGGAAGGCTTCACTTACGAAACCTACCTGCGCCACCTGACCGAAGAAGGCTTGCAACGGCTCTACGGCGCGCGCGCCTCCGACGCCGAGGTGCAGGAGCGCAAAGAGCGCGAGCTGCGCACCATCCACG
This sequence comes from Chloroflexota bacterium, assembly GCA_016861025.1. Lineage (GTDB taxonomy): Bacteria > Chloroflexota > Anaerolineae > Caldilineales > Caldilineaceae > Caldilinea. Next base: position 137,620 of record BOKO01000014.1, on the reverse strand, counting down.
AGATGGGCTTCGATGTCTACTACCTGATCGTCGCCGACCTCTGCAACTTTGCGCGCAGCCGCAACATCTGGTGGAACGTGCGTGGCTCCGGCGCCGGCTCGCTGGTGGCGTACTGCATCGGCATCACCGGCATCGACCCGCTCAAGAACAACCTGATCTTCGAGCGTTTCCTCAACCCCGGCCGCGTCACCATGCCCGACTTCGACCTGGACTATCCCGACGATCAGCGTGAAGAGATGATACGCTACACTGTCCAAAAATATGGTGAGAGCCAGGTTGCCCAGATCGCCACTTTCAACCGCATGAAGGCAAAGGCGGCTGTGCGCGATGTGGGGCGCGCCCAGGGCATAGAGTTGTCCAAGGTCGACTACATTGCCAAGCTGATCCCCGGCATCCCTGGCAAGCCGGTTACGATCCAGGACTGCCTGACCGAGGGACATGAGTTCTATAGCCAGGAGCTGGTCGACCTGTACAACAAGGAAGAGTGGGTCAAGAAGCTGCTCGACACCGCCATCCAGCTCGAAGGCGTGGCGCGCAATGCCGGCATTCATGCCGCCGCCGTCATCGTCGCCGACCGCGAGCTGACCTACTACACCCCGCTCATGCGCGGCAGCAAGTCCACGGTCACGAGCACGATAGCGCAGTACGAGTTCCCGATCCTGGAGTCGATCGGGCTGCTCAAGGTGGACTTCCTCGGCTTGAGCACGCTTTCGGTCATGCGCGAGGCGGCGCGGTTAATCGAGGAACGGCACGGCATTAAGTACACGCTGGAGAACATTCCGTACGAGGGTGAACCTGCCAAAGAAGCGTTTATTCTTCTCTCCAGCGGTGAAGTGAGCGGCGTCTTCCAGGTGGAAAGTGCGGGCATGCGGCGCATGTTGATGGAGATGAAGCCATCCGCCTTTGAGCATATCGTCGCAGCTATTTCACTTTACCGCCCTGGCCCGATGGAATACATTCCCCAGTATATCCGCCGCATGCACGGTCAGGAGCCGATCGAGTTCAAGCACGAAAAACTGCGCCCGATCCTGGAAGAGACATTCGCCATTATTGTCTACCAGGAACAAATTATTCAGGCTTTGAGCGCGCTTGCTGGCTATACGCCTGGCGAAGCTGATCTGGTGCGCCGCGCCATTGGCAAGAAAAAAGCCTCGGAGATTGAGAAACACAAGAAGATTTTTGTCGCCGGCTGCGAGAAGAACGGCATTGACCCGCATGTGGCCGCAGAAATTTATGCTGATATAGAATTTTTTGCAAGATATGGTTTTAACAAATCGCATGCCGCCGACTACGCCGTCATCACCGTGCAGACCGCCTACCTGAAGGCGCACTATCCGGTCGAGTACATGGCGGCGCAGCTCCTGGTCGAGCGCGACAAGACGGAGAAGGTGATCAACTTTGTCTCCGAGTGCCGGCGCATGGGCATCGACGTGCTGCCGCCCGACGTGAACTACTCCGGTCTCGATTTCGAGATTCAGCAGCGCCCGCCCGATATGCCGCAGACACAGCGCGACCCCAGCATTGGCTACCGTTTCCCCGTGCCCGAAGGCAGCGCCATCCGCTTTGGCATGGCCGCGGTCAAGAATGTGGGCGAAGGTCCCGTGCAGGTCATCATCAACGCGCGCAAAGCAGGCGGCCCCTTCAAGAGCCTGGAGGATTTCTGCGACCGCGTCGATCTGCGCCAGGTCAACAAGCGCGCGCTGGAGTGTCTGATCAAAGTCGGTGCGCTCGACCGCTTTGGCAAACGCAGCCAGCTGCTCGCCGTGCTCGACCAGATGGTCGGCGCCTCCGTCTCGGTGCACGATGCGCGCGACAGCGGCCAGCTATCGATCTTCGACATGCTGGGCGGCGGTCAAGAGCAACATGTCTCGCCGATCAAACTGCCCAATATCGAAGAAGTCAAAGGGCGCGAGAAGTTGCAGTGGGAGAAAGAGTTGCTCGGTGTCTATTCGATCAGCCATCCGCTTCAGCAGATGAACATCGACTTCGCGCGCATCACGACCTGCTCCTGCGCCGAACTCGATGAGAGTTACGACGGCAAGGGCGTCACGCTGGCCGGCGTCATCACCAACATCCGCACCATCAACACCAAGAAGGGCGATCAGATGGCTTTCGTCCAGCTTGAAGATTTGCAGGGCGGCTGTGAGGTGGTCTTTTTCCCAAAAGCCTACGCCGAATACAAGGAAAAACTGGTCGTCGACGCCGTCGTGATCGTCAAGGGCAAAGCGCAGACGCGCGAAAATCAGACGACGCTGCTCGCCGACATCGTGCAGACCTATGTCGAAAATTACATCGGCGTCGGCGACGAGACGCCAGCAATACAGACGCCTCTCTTCAACGGTGCTGCAAATGGCGCCGGCTCTGTCATGACGATCAATGGCATGGTGGCAGAAAACGATCTCGACGATGGACTCGAGCCATGGCGCAACGATGAACCCAACCCCTTCCGCGCCGAAATGCCAGATTGGATGCACGATGGATCGACGCCGCCGCCGCTGAGTATAGAACCAATTCACCCCCCCATTGTCGCAGGCGCACCAGCCATCGATCGCGATGATGAAGATGAAATGGATGAGGAAGCGACAGGTGGGAACGAGAACAGCCTGACAGGTCAACCAATCATAGCCACCACTACGGCAATAAAGGCATCCACAACGGTTGTCATCGGCGGCGTAGCTGAGGAAAGCCCGTCCGACACACTGGATCCGACGTCAAGCTCCGGCCTCCTCACATCGGTCGAGCCGTTGCGCACATCGCCGCCTTCCTTGCCAGACGCCCCAGTGGAGCCGCGTCGGACTGCACGCCGACTGCTGATCAATTTCCGTCGCACCGGCGACATCGAACGCGACAAATACCGACTCAAAGGAATCTACGAACTGGTGCGCGAACCAAAGGGGCGCGATGCTTTTGCCATTCGCCTGCTCGACAACAGCGGCGCTGTTGAGCTGGCTTTCCCAAACGAAGGTTGTACGATCAGTGAAAAACTGACGACCGAGCTACAAAAACACTTCAGGGTCGATTATGAAGTCGTTTGAAGAGCGACGATAATCGTTTTATAGGCGTCAAACCAGTCCTTAAACACTTGACGCGCCAGAGGTAGGGTGCTATACTCCGCTACTGATTGGTGAAGCGGCAGCGCACCCCATTGTCTTGCAATTATCTGCCTGGAATGTCGTGCATTGCTGAAGTATGTTGTTCTGAGATTGCCAAAGGAGCATTCCGATTACAAAGAAAGATTTTGCACAACGGTCAGGTTCAGCCGACTCGACGCGCATTAACTCGGAGATTCGTGCGCCGCGTGTGCGGGTGATCGACAAGACCGGCGAACAGCTTGGCATTTTGCCCACGCGCGAAGCGCTGGCGTTGGCGACGGAGCGTGAACTCGACCTCGTCGAAGTGGCGCCCAATGCCGATCCACCAGTCTGTCGGCTGATGGATTATGGCAAGTATCTGTACGAAAAACAGAAGCGCGAGCGCGAGTCGCGCAAGGCGCAAAAGCAGATCGAAGTCAAAGAGCTGCGCCTGCGCCCGAAGACCGATGATCACGACGTTGATGTCGTGATCTCGCGCATCCGCAAGTTTGCCAAAGAAGGCGCCAAAGTGCGCGTGCGGATTCGCTTTCGCGGGCGCGAGATGCAGCACCCAGAAGTAGCGCGCGTTCTGCTCGAGCGCGTGGCGAACGACACCGCCGATGTCGTCACCGTAGAGTCGATGCCGACGTTTGACGGCAACAGCATGGTGATGATCCTGGCGCCGCAAAACTGATGGGCATCCGAAGCGACTCGACAGATATCCAAGTTCGCTTCACCACCCATTGACAATTGACATTCCGACGCACGTCGGGTATTCTGCAATATTGCGGTTCGCAGCAAAACGGGCCTTTGCGCCCGTTTTTGATTGTTTGCGTGGGAGACCGCATATCAGGTTGGATGCAAATTTTGGCAGCAACACGAGATAAATGACAGAAAAAGGAGGCCATTATGCCGAAAATGAAAACCCATAAGGGAACGGCTAAGCGTTTTCGCCTGACCAAGAACGGCAAGGTCATGCGTATGCTCGCCGGCCGTTCGCACTTGCGCCGTCGCAAGAAAGCAAGCAAGAACAGTGACTTCCGCCATGCTGTCTCGAGCGATGTCAAATACATCATCAAGCAGGTGAAAGCCACCGCTGGCGACGCCGCCAAATAAGTGAACCAGGCGACACTTAGCGCCTGGTTCGACGGAAACGTTGATCAAAATCACCGCACGTGACCGGCCATAAGCGGCTGAGAGCGCCCAGAGATCGCTTCAGCCCGCCGCCACGAAAGGATAAATGAAATATGCCACGTTCAAGACCAAAGGTTTATGCACATCGGCGCCACAAGAAGGTGCTGAAATTCACGAAGGGACAATATGGCACGCGCTCCAAGCTGTTTCGCCGCGCCAATGAAGCCATGCTCAAGTCCCTCTTTTACGCCTATCGCGACCGCCGCAATCGTAAGCGCGATTTCCGCAGCCTGTGGATTCAGCGCATCAATGCTGCGGCCCGGCAAAATGGCCTCAACTACAGCCAGTTCATTCACGGTCTGAAAAAGGCGGATGTGCAGGTTGACCGCAAAGTGTTGGCCAGCATCGCCGCTAACGACGCCGCCACCTTTGCCCAACTTGCCAACGTTGCCAGGGCGCAATTGAACTGACTTCTCGCTACGTTTGCCAAATTGCATCTTCCCACGCACACTTATCCGGTAGGAGCGCCATAGCTCCTACCGGATTTGTTTTATGATGATCACCAGCACAGCCAACCAACGAATCAAAGATGCTCGAAAACTTCTGACGCGCAAAGGACGCCAGGCAGCCGGGCGTCTGCTCATCGAGGGGGTGCGGCTGCTCTCCGACGCCTGGCGCAGCGGTGTGCAACCCACAACGATCTTCTACTCGCCTGATGATCTGACCTCGGTCGAGGGGCAACGGTTGCTGGCGGAGATGCAGGCAGCCGGTTGCGAGTGCATTGCGTGCACTTCCGCCGTCTTTGCCAGCTTGAGCGAGACAACGACGCCGCAAGGCATTGCTGGCGTGCTGCCGCTGCCACAGCTTGCCTGGCCCAAACATCCTACTCTGCTCCTGATCTTGGACGGCGTCGGCGATCCGGGCAATGCCGGCACGCTGATCCGCAGCGCCGAGGCCGCCGGCTGTGACGGCGTGGTCTTTGCACCCGCCGCCGTCGATCCTTTCAACGATAAAGTCGTGCGCGCCGGCATGGGCGCCCACTTCCGGCTGCCGATCCGTGTCTGTGCTACGTGGGGCGCCGTCGATTCGTTGCTGCCGCCAGAAATGCGTTGCTACCTGGCGGATGCACATTCATCCCTGGATTACACCGCGATAGATTGGCGTCCACCATGCGCGTTGGTGGTTTGCAACGAAGCGCATGGCCCCAGCATGGAAGCGCGCGCCCGCAGCAACACAATCATCATCCCAATGCACGGGCACGGTGAATCCCTCAACGCCGCCATCGCTGGCTCGGTGATCCTTTTTGAGGCGGCGCGGCAACGACGACAGGCAGCGACATAATGTGCAATATACAAAATCGTTGACATCTCGATCGGCGCGTTGTATGATTACGTTGACTTGAATGGCTCCGCGTGAATCCTGGGCGCTTGTGTGCGGCTGGCCCTATGGAGGACGACAAAATGACCGAGGCTTTCTGGTGGTATCTTCTTGCCGGTTTTTTGATCGGTTTCAGCATATCAACCCTCTGGGAGTGGTTATACTTTCGGCGCAGACGGATGGCGATCCGCGACCGGCGCATTGCCGAACTGGAAGCTGCTGTGCGCACTTACGCCGCCGCTGCCACCCCATCGCAGGCTGTTGCTACGACCACACACGATTGGGGTGAACCACAATTTGAAAGTCCTCACGTCTATCTGGAGACAGAGGAGCCAGCGCAGCCTGCAAGTGAACAACCCGCATCACCAGCTCCAAACAGCGTGCGAACGGCGCAGCCTTCGGTCTCCGCCGTTGCCGCCGCGATGAAATCTCCGCCCAACCGAGAATCGTCTGCGCCGGCAAAGGTGCAAGAACCGGGCAGCATGCAACAAGCGTCATCGTTGGTCATACCGTTTCGGTCGGTCGCTGTATCGCAACCAGCGTCGCCGGCTGACGCCAAACCACAATCACAACCGCCCGCATCCTCGCCGGTGCAGGGCAGCCAATCCACTGAAGCCGCCGCCAGTGCAATGGCGGTGATTCAACATCCTGTTGCAACACAGCCGCCCACAGTGCAGGACGCTGTCGCGCCACCCCCAAATGCCCCGCCAACATCTGATCTTCACCGCCAAACGGTCAATGTCGTCTATGCCAATGGTTATACAAACCAACGTCCCGTGGAGAATCCGCAGACGACCGCCCAGGCCTCCGCAGCCGCCCATCAAGCAATCACAAGCGAGGACCTCGACGCGCTGGCGATGTCAATCAATGAGCTGATCTCAACGTTGAACAGAGCATCTGCTGAGGCGAAGAAAGACGTCATGGCGGAAAAGCCGTTACATGCGGCGCAAACCCGGGTCCCCCCCACGCCAACTATTGGACGCATGGAACGTATTCTTGTACGGCTTGTGCAGGCAATGGCGCAGTTCATGCGCCAGGTAAGGGCGATCGTTACGGGGAGGGAAATGCCCGCAACCGAGATCGGCGTGAGGGCGCCAGACGCCGATGATCTGACGCGCATCGAAGGCTTGACGCTTGAACAGGCGCAGAGATTGCGCGTGGCCGGCGTCACCACATTTGAGCGCCTGGCCGCCTTATCGCCGGATGAGCTGCGCCTGCTCACCCTTACGCCAGGAAGCGCAGCCGTCGATGTCGAACGTTGGCGCGCCCAGGCTGCCAGGCTGGCTGTCATCGGTCGTCAGGAGCCTTGCCAGCCATGAACGACAATCCTTTTCGACGCCGCCCCTTTGTCGATATCGGCATCGACGTCTGGAAACTCGCTGTGTTGGCGCTCTCGTTTATAGTGCTTGCGCTGTGGATGTTGGTTTGCTAGGCAGCGACGTAATCGTTGCGCATTCGTTGCATCCGCGCCATGCTGCGCACAAAGCCGCCGGTGCGGTTGCGTTCATGCCAGATCGCCTCGAACTCTGGCAATAGTTTGTCCGCTTCCTGCAACAGCCATTGACTTAACGTAGCATTTTCGACATTGCGTTCGATATTGAGCGCCCAAATCGCTCGCCAACAGGCGTGGCGCAACATATTGGCGCCCCACGCAAACTCACGTTTGATCAGCTCGGCGTCGCCGCGCTGCATATCGGCGTTGCCCAGGTTGCCCATGATGCCATCGATGGCGTCGAGCACGGCGCGCAGACGCTGGGCCAGCTCGCTGACTTCATTTGTGCGCAACCATTCCACCATCTGCGTTGGGGTTGCGTGCAACACGCGGAAGAGCACGCTGGCGTTGTGTAGAGAAACTCCTGTCAGCCGGTAGACATCGCCGAGATCGTAAGCCAGGCGACCCATGATGCCCATGGCGTCATGGAACGCAAAATGATTGAGCGCATCGGGCAGCGCCAGGCTGCAATTTGCGTCAAACGCCCATGAATGGGCTGCGCCGGCTGCTAATCCCAGATAGCTAACCGGCAACGGCTGCCAGTGGCCGTAGTCGCCCCAATCAGTGTTGAGAAAGCCAACCGCGCCGTGTTTGAGACCGTTGCGCGCAGCGTTGCGTATGTTCTCGATAGCGTTGGTCGTGCGTCCAACAATCGAGTTCCAGCTAGATGTGCCCGGGCAAACATAGAAGGGGATGCCGGAAGCCGCAAAGAGTGCGCCATGTTCGTCGAAAGGATGGTCAGCCTCGTAACCCCATTCGAGCGCAATTGCGTCGCGCGGCAGTTCACCAACCAGATGTGGATGCTCGACGATGATGTCGCCCCAAAATTGCATCGTGTAGCCGCGGGCGCGCACTTCGCGGTGAATCTTACGCACAAAGTCGATGTAAAGCCGGCCAACGCCGACTTCCTCTGCCAGCGCCTGGCTACGGCCCTTGCCGAGATCGATGGTCTCATCGCAACCGACATTGAATTGACGGCTGCTGAAGTTGGGCAACAGCTCGTCGTAAAGCGAACGCAAAAAGCGCAGACTTTCCTCTGTCGGCTGCAAGCCGAACGGTTTGTCGCGTACGCCCCACGGGGTTTCGCAGCCTTCGGGCGCCTCAGCCAGGTGCGTGTATTCCGGGCGCACCAGCCACTGTTCGAGATGGCCGAAGGAGTTTTGGTTGGGCACAAGCTCAATGAACCGCGCCCGGCAGAAGCGATCCAACTCCAAAATTTCTTCTGGTATGAAAGGAGATTCGTCTTGCCAGACCGTTGGATGATTGCGATAGGCGAAGACATGCTCGAAATAGAGCTGAATCTGGTTGATCTTCCACGACGCCAGCAGGTCGACCAGTTCTAACAGCGTCGGCATGGTGGGAACTTTGTCGCGGCTGACGTCGAGCATGACGCCACGGTTGGGAAAATCGGGCCAGTCGCTGCAACGCAGATCGGGCACATTGCGGCCACACTGCGCCAACAACTGGCGCAGCGTCTGCACGCCGTAAAACAATCCGGCTCCCGTTGACGCAACAACATGGATCACGCCGCCAGCAATTGTGAGTTGATAGCCCTGCGGATGACTTGTAGCCGTCGGCGCAAGGCTGAGCACGGCGCGTATCTGTTCTGCGGGCGCCGCCGTCCCACCAACCAGGTCCCAGTGAACATCAGGGATCGCATTCACAGCTTCCTGCAGTTGCTGCGCCGCCAGCCAGTTTGCCTGAAAGTCTGGCGTCTCTACGCAGATCAGTCCATCGGATTTGAGCGGATCTGTCATCTCGGCCACGTCAAGATGGCGGGGCAATGGAAGAAAGATCAATTCGCGTGTCATGGGTTCACCAGGCGCACCCTTTCAGTTCAAGAAAAAGCCAGTTGATGAACGTCTTGATTTTCATCAATTTTCATCAACTGGCTTTTGGGCGTCTCAATTGAAGCGCGACCACCAGGCGCGCACAAACGCAGCGCCGGTGCGTTCATAAAACTCAATGCGGATCGTGTGGTTGCCGCTGCCTATCCGGCGGAAGGTGTTGGTCGGCTCCTTGAATCCATCCCACCAGGCGTCGATGACCAGGATGTTGTTGATATAGAGCCGCACACCATCGTCGGCGCGCGCAAAGAATTGATAGTCGCCGGCGTCGAAGTAGAAGACGCCCTCGAAGCGCGCCGAGAAATAATCGGCGTTGATGCCCGGCGCAGGCGAGCCATACCCCCAATCCAGGTCGAGCGGGAATGCGCCGCGCGGCACGAACTGCGTCACCAACGGGCCGCCAGCCAAATCAGTGTTGTTGAAATACTGCGCCAGCCACTGATTCTGTGGAATAGCGCCCGGACCGGGCTGCGGCTGTTGCGGCTGTGGTTGTGGCGGCGCCGTCGGCGTGATTGTCAATTGCAGGGCGGCCTGACCGGTGTCCTCAAAATATTCGACCACGTAAGTGTGCGGGTTGCCATCGATATAGCGCACCGCCCCTAACTGGCGAAAGGAGCCGACGCGCCAGTCATTCAGGATCATCTCACCGTCGATAAAGAGACGCGCACCATCATCCATACCAAGCGTGAACAGATAAAAGCCCGGCGCCATCGTCATTGTGCGCTGGAAGCGCGCTGAGAAAAAGTCCACCGGCACAGTCGGGCCGGGGCTGCCAAACCCCCAGTTGAAGTTGATGTCGGGTACGGTCAACGCCAGAACCGGGCTGCCTTGCAGATCACGGTTGGCAAAGTACGATGCACTCCACCCCATCGGTTGCGGCGGCGCAGGAGTTGGCTGCACTGGGGCCGGCATTGGCCCGGTGACTGTGTAAAGCGGCACACTGTTGGGGTCGCCAATGATATTCACAAGGTCAGGCGAAACCCAGCCGGTTAGATTGGCGGGACATTGCAATAGCCACCAACCACTGAAGGTGTCGCGACCGATCACGGGACAGCTCTGTCCAAAGGAGAGCACACCGACCACCGGAAATCCGGTGCTCGGGCCAGAGCGAACATTGACCGCATCCACGCGCGCAACGGCGACGGTTCCGCCAAGTTGCGCCACCGGTGCAGAGTGCGGCGCTGCCTCCGCCGTTTTTTCGGCCAGCATCGCAAACAGCACGAGCGCTATAAGCACAAAGGACAGGCGCAGGAGCAGGCGATTGTTGGTTCGATTCATGGTGCAAACCACCTTGGTTGGGGACGATGCTGCGCCAGGATGCGATAGTCGAGCAGATTCAACTTGGTGATGCGCGACGCAGGGCAGACATCTCCTGATCGGTTTCAAATGCGCGCTATCATTATACGAGAGGAATCTGCAAACGACAATTGCGTTTTTCGCTCTACCGCTCCACCCATTCCCGAATCGCCTGCCAGTTCTCCGGGTCTTCGCCGCCCAGCCGCCAAATGGCGATGCCGGCAATGTCAGGGTGTGCAGCGGAAATTGCAGCCAGCTTGACGCGTAGATTTTCCGCATCGGCGAAGTAGATGGTGAAGCGCCCATCGTCGAAGGTGAACCATGCCTCGCCCGATTCGTCGCGCTGGATCGCAGCGTTGCGAAGCTGCGCCGTCTTCATTGCCTGCTGCCATTCGATGCCTCTACCGCTCTGGCCGACCCATTCGTAGCCGTAGAAATGGATGCCCGCATAGGTCTTGGCTGGCGGTGCGACTGTCGCTGCGTAAGAAAGCACATCGTTGATCCAGGTCACCGGCGCAATCGGACCCGCAGCGCTGGCGCCGTGGTGATAGTCATAGGTCATGATCTTGAAATAATCGACCACCGCCCCCAGCCTTGCCCAATCCTGCGCAGCAGGCCCACCCCATGAACCGGCGTCGTCGGTCTTGGCATGGACGGCGATGGAGAGCTGTTTGTCGATGGCATGTAGGGCGGCGGCCAGCTCCTCGATGAAGATCGTAAACGTCTCGCGATCTTCAGGAAACAAACTCTCGTAGTCGATGTCGATGCCGTCGTAGCCGTTCGTCTCGACCAGCTCGACGATGGCGGCGATATGCTCTCGACGGGCCGCGGGTGTCCCGATTGCCGTCAGCACGGCGTCGCGGCTGAAACCGCGGTTGACAATCGATGGCAGCACGCGCATCCTAGCTGCTCGCACTTGATCTAGCGCCGCCCGATTTTTGACGCCGCCAACAATCCGTCCGTCGCCGCCGAGTTCATACCAAAAGAAGTTGACCTCACGAATCAGGTCAGCGTTGGCAGTCAGCGTGTTGATTTCCAGCGTGCTGGCATAGGGCGCCCAGATGGTGACTTCGGGGCGCATGATTTGGCTCCCGTTCGTTTTAACGGTTGAAGTCATGATGGTATCCGCAGAATTGCTGGCGGGGGCAGGCGCAATCGCAGCGCCTGCAACTGCCAGCAAGAGGAGAAGAATGGAGATCAGACGAATCATCACAAAAGTGTGAGTTGATAGCCAGGTTTTAACAGCGCAACCCTCTAGAGCGGCGCCACAACGAGTGTGATCGACTCGGGAGGCAGCGTGATCTGTCCGCCCGGTTCAATGGTCTGTGCGCCAAGCGCTTCCGCATTGTGCGTGCTGTCAAAGAGAAACACCTCGCCCACGGTTGGCGCCTCCATCCCCGCAACGGTCAATGGCAGCGTGATCGCTTCCGGGCTGCGGTTGATCAGCATCACGGTCAACGCGCCGTCGTCGCGCAGCGCCGCAATCGCCGTCACCGCCGGATCATCCGACCGGGCGACAACTTGCTGCGCGCCAAACTGTTGATAAAGCAGATAAACATAATACGGGGGGCGTGGCCGGTATGGCTCGAAGATGCCGTGCCCTTGGGCGACGCCACTCGCCAGGATAAATTGATTGGCGTATTCGACGCGCTCCTGGATCAGCCGCGCCAGCACATCGCCCAGCCACAGTGCGCTGAGAAAGGAGTCGGGCGTGGTCTTGCCGCCAGCCGCATTGCTCCAGTGCGAGTTGAACTCGGTGACGCCAACGGGCAGGTCGCGCCCGGTTTCGGCGCGCACGACCTCGCGCAGCCGACGCACCAGACCGTTCCACTGTGCGCTGTCCGCCAGCAGTTCCTCCGGTTGTGCGGAAGTGCGTTCGGCGTTGTTAGGGAAAGGATAACGGTGCACGGTGACGACATCGACCAGATCGCCGTTTGTTGCCAGGAAAGTGCGCAGCCAGTCGTTGCCGGCGCTATCCCTTGGATCGACATTGGGCGTGCCGTTGAACTGGTGAATCTCCGGGCCGAGCAGCAGGATCGAAGGATCGACTGCTTTCATCGCCTCTGCAAAGTTGCGCCATTCGGCGGCGAACTCGACTGCGTTCCAGCCGTCGCCCGCCGCCTCGAAGAGACTGGGTTCGTTGCCGATCGACCAGAAGCGAATGTTGTACCCTTTTTCGACATTGGCGTAGCGCACCATCTCCGCCGCAGCGTCCGGCGTGCTTTTGAGAAAACGCACATGAATGTAGGGTTCAGCGCCCAACCGCCGTGCGAGCGCCACGAATTGATCGACCTGTAGCGGCGTGACCGTGTTTGTGTCGCCCCAGGCGCCGCCGGGCCAGCGCAGCATCGTGACGCCCATCGCCTCGGCGAGCGGCAGCGTCTCCGGGCGCAACGAGACCCACGGCCCGTAGTTGGAGCCGAAGATGTAGGGGCTGATCGCGCCAAGTTCGACGGATGGATCGATGAAGACACCGGCAGGAGCCGACTCAGCTTCGGCTGTTGTTTCCGACGATGGTGCAGAGATCGCTGGTCCGGGCTGCACGGGCATGCAGCCGGCGATCAGCCACCATGTCAACAGTAAACTAGCCAGGATTTTACTTTTCGACACCGGTCACCACCACACCTTGAATAAAGACGCGCTGCGCAAAAAAGAAAATCAGCACGGGCAGCGCCATCGCCATCAGCGACGCCGCCTGGATCAGCGGCGGATTGGAGCCATAGAGATTGTTGAAGCGCGGCAACGCCACGGCGATCGGCTGCAAGTCAAAGCGCGTCGAGAGGTAGATCAACGGCCCAAAATAGTCGTTCCAGGCAAACACCAGATGAAAGAGCGCCACCGCCAGCATGACCGATACACACTGCGGCAGAATCACAGCGGTCAAGATGCGGAAAGGATTGGCGCCATCCATCATCGCCGCCTCGTCAATCTCCCGCGGGATCGTCATCATGTACTGGCGCATCAGAAAGACATTGTAGGCGTTGGAGAAGAAGTGCGGCACGGTCAGCGGCAGCCACGAGCCGACCCACCCGATCGTCACGAAAAAGGCGTAGGTCGGTACGATTGTCACTGCAGCGGGCAAAAAGATTGTGGAAATCAGGATCGTGAAGAGCAGGCTGCGCCCGGGAAAGCGAAAACGTGCAAATCCATACGCCACCAGCGTCGATGAAACGACGGTGCCAAGCAGCCCGATCAGTGCGATGCCAAGTGTGTTGCGGAACAGAATCGGAAAGTCGATCTTTTCCCATGCCTCGCGGTAGTTGCTCCACGCCGGGTGCCACTGCCATGGACGCTCCAGCGCACGCCAGGAGCCGCTCCACTCGATTTCGCCAGCTTCGGGGTTGTCCGGGTCGATGAAGGTGCTTTGCTGACGCCCCTTCTGAACGATCGCCAGATCCTGCACACTGCCGTCGGGCATCGGCACGCGGTACAGTTCCAGCTCTTTACCGTTATATTCAAACACACCGGGCATTGCGGGCCACACCGGCGCGCCCGGCTGCATCATTTGCGCTGTCGTTTTCAACGAGGTGAAGACCATGTTGAAGAAGGGAAGCAGAAACAGAAAGGCAAACAGCAACATCATCAGTGTTATCAAGGTCGAGCGAAGCACCGCCCGCCAGTTGATCGGGCGCTGTCGCCGTCGCTCACCTTGAATCATTGTCGCCGCCATCACATATCTCCTTCGTAGAGCTCATAGCGCGCCGTAAAGAGGCGACCCCACTACCGATTTTCTGCTGCGTAATAGACCCAATAACGAGAAGTGCGGAACAGCACCAGCGTCACCACCAGGATGATCACAAAGAGCAGCCACGCCATCGTGGCGCCATACGCCATGTTCTGATAGGTGAAGAAAACCTTGTAGAGGTAAAGATTGTAGAACATGGTGGTGCCGCCTGGCGCTCCGGTGCCTTGATTGAGCACAAGCGGAACCGTGAAGTATTGAAAAAGACCGACGATGGATAGCGTCAGGTTGTAAAAGATCACCGGCGAGATCATCGGCAGCGTCACATTCCACATGCTCTGCCACCAGCCGGCGCCGTCGATCTCGGCAGCGTTATACAATTCGGTCGGCACCCCCTGCAGCGAAGCCAGAAAAATCAACATGGCGTTGCCAATGCCCCACAGTCCCAAAATCACCAGCGCAGGGTAAATCCAGACAACGCTGTTGAGCCAGTTCGGTGGGTTCGCCACGCCCACCCAACGCAGAAACTGATTGATCCAGCCTGTCTCGGCGTTGAGCAGCGCGCCCCACACAAAGATCGCCGCCACAAAGGGAACGATGTAGGGAAAATAGAAGAGTGTACGAAAGAGACTCTTGGCGCGCAACGACTTGCTGTTGAGCATCAGCGCAAGCCCCAATGGCAAGATCAAACCGACAGGCAGCGCAATCGCCGCAAAACGCACCGTCACCAGGAGCGATGACCAGATCTGCGAGTCTCGAAAGAGGCGCTGATAGTTGGTGACGCCAATAAAAGATGTCGGCGCGCCGCTCAGCGTGAAATTCGTAAAGCTCATCACAAGCGTGGCAACGGTTGGGATCAACGTGAAGCCGAGGATGCCAACGATGAAAGGGGAAATAAAGAGATAGCCCCACATGGCTTCACGACGCGCCAGGACTTTCGACCTGCCGCGTTTTGTCTGCGCCCTGGGCTGAGTCGTCGTCTCGGTTACGGCAGCCATTTTATGTCTCCTTCCACAACAGATTCGATGTGGATCATCCCCGGATGATCCACATCGAATCTCACCTGCCACGAACTACTGTGCAGCGTCGAAGATTGCCTGTAAGTCCGCCTGGATCTTTGCAGCTTCGGCGTCAAGATCCAAAGTCTTTTCGTTGACCATCAGGCTGTCAAGTGCACCGACGCGATCCCAAACCTGGCTCCAGCTTGGCACATAGGCTTCAGCGCTTGGCACATCTGGATAACTCAAGCCGGCGGAAATGGCATCCCAGTTGGTGACCCAGGGGAACTGCTGCTGCTTGGTCGCCAGCCACTCGTCGAAGTCGTCGGTGCGGGCAGGCATACCGCCGTAGACCGAGAGCAAGTCGAGCGAACCATCGCCGATGAGGAACTTCAACACCTCAAACGCCTCTTCTGGATTCTTGGTGTCTTTCAAGATGCGGAAGGTGTCGGCGTCGATGCGGCTGTTGATCTTGCCGCTGGCGTCGCTGGGCATGACGGCGATGTCCCAGCTCTGGCCTGCGTCGGCGATGCAGCATGTATACCAGCTTGGCACGACTGCCATTGCGATCCTGCCGCTGGAGAAGGCGTTGCCGCTGCCAAACTCAGGCGCCTGCGTCACCGGCCCGGTGGGGATAAACGGACGATCGCCCCACATGCCGCTATGCCACCACTTCCAGCCAGCCAGCCAGCCTTCGGGAATCTGTGCGGTTGCGCCGTCTTCAGCCAGCAAGCTGGCTGCGCCACCCAGATAGGTGCCGATGTAATTCGGGTGTGTCTGCCACTGGAAGATAAAGCCATATTGGACAATGCTCGTCGGGTCGAATTCAGCCATCGAGGCGTCGTTGCCGTTGACATCGACGGTCAGAATTTTGGCAATCTCGGTGAGCGTGTCCCAGTTCCAATCGACTTCCGAGCCATCGGGCATGATGTACTTGTCACCATACTTTTGCGGCGGGTAATTTAGCCCGGCTTCGTCGAACATTTCAGTCTGGTAATAGACAGCAGCCGGGAAGACAGCGAAGGGAAGCCCCGCCTGCGCGCCTTCTTCGGTCTGATACATGTCGACCAACGCCGGGTTGAACTGGCTCAGGTCGAACCCATCCGCCTCGATCAGTGGATTCAGATCGAGATATTGTCCGTAAAAGGCGTTAGAGCCACCCCAGCCAACCGGGCCAACGATGTCCGGCCCACTGCCAGAGGCAATTTGGGTCGCCAGCGTATCGCGAGCAGAGGCGTTCGGCACCACTTCCATCACCAGTTCGATCCTGTCCTGGCTGGCGTTGAAGCGGTCGACGACCGCCTGCTGTGTGGCGAGCTGGTCTTCGCCAGAGCCAGTGCCAAGACCGATGAACCAACGAATCTGAACACGGTCGCCGCTGACCGCCGGCGCCGCTGGCGCAGCCGCCTGTTCGGCCGGCGCTGCCTGTTCAGCCGGTGCAGCAGGAGCAGGTGCAGGTGCAGCCGGCGCCCCACAAGCCGCCAACATGCCGACAATCAGCAACACAGAAAGCAACGGTAAGATTGATCTACGCATTCCTCAATTTCTCCTTTTAGAACTGAAAAATAGGAACCAACTGTAAACCTGACCCTTCATCGCCGACGGTGTACGAGGTTTATTGCCGAACACAGCCGCACGACTGGCGGATCACCAACTCGACAGGCAGGCGCGTCGCCACTTCGGGCGTTTCGCCAGCCAGAATCGACAACAACTTGTTCGCCGCACTGAAGCCGGCTCGCTCAATCGGCGCACGCACCGTCGTCAACGGCGGATTCAAATGCGCTGAAAAGGGCAGGTCGTCGAATCCGACCAAAGCGACATCCTCCGGGATGCGTCGTCCCGCGCGGCGCAGCGCCGCCATCACACCGGTGGCCGACTCATCGTCGCCAGTGAAGACAGCGTCGAAGTCGATCGAACGCGCCAACAGCTCCTGGATGGCGATTTCGCCGCCCTGCGCCGAATAGTTCCCGCGCGCAAACAGCTCTGGCAGGATAGGTGCGCCTAGCCGTTCCAACGTCTCACAAAACGCCGATTCGCGCTCTTCAGAATCGGCGTTTCCCACCGGTCCGCGCAAGTACACAATCCGCCTTCTCTGGTGAACCGTAACCAGGTGCTCCACCGCCTGACATAACCCGGTGCGATTATCGAAGCCCACCCATGGGATATTGACGCTCGACGGGCCACGGAAAAATAGCAACACCATCGGGAAATCACGTTGATGCGCACGCAGCAGATCTTCTTCTTCCACGCTGCCGACAAAGACCAACATGCCGTCAGTGTTGTGTTCACCCACCGGCGTGCGCCGCCACGGAGCGTCATCGGGTGTGCGCAGGCTGGCATGGACAAGCAATTGATATTCGCTTGATCGAACTGCGTTTTCGACGCCGCGCAGCAATGGTGCAAAGAAGTTGTTGCCCACCTCAGGCAAGAGCAGCCCAACCGTGTACGTCTTGCGCACCGCCAGATTGCGCGCCGCAGCGTGGGGCGTGAAATTTAGCATTTCAACTGCATTGCGCACTCGCTGCTCCACATCCTCGGATACAGGCGCCGTGTCGTTGAGCACGCGGCTCACGGTTGAAATCGAAACGCCAGCCAGACGCGCGACATCGGAAATCGTTGGACGAGGCTTTGGCTTACGCACCGTGGTTGTTGTCATTTTCTTGAAAGCGATTTCACAATGGTTGCACTAATGGAAAGTCATTACAATGATACACTGCCAATTGTGTGCGAAAAATCCAAATTCGTGGCCGAACCTGGCGGATTTCGCAGATGGCGACAAGCCTGTTGCATCTGTAGGGCTACTAATTAGATTGTGGCGTTGCTTTCAGCAAAGCAGAAAGCGGTAATCCATCGATTTCAAGATGTGGTTGCTGAAAGCGCTTTCATAATAGCGCCTTCTTTGCGATTTGTCAACCCCTAAATTTAATCACGATTCACCGTGGTTGACACCGTTTTGTCATCTGTGTTAGTCTCTGTCTAAATCAGTTTGTAACAATCATTCCCAATAATCTTTGTTGCCTGACCGTCGATTTTTGTCCGGCATTGATCAGCACAACGCTTCACATGGTGGATTCAAGAGGTCGTGTGGAGAGATGTCGCTTCCTCATCGATCGAGTATTGACGGATAAATTTACGGACTGTACACGCCCATGAGCACATCCACAACTGTACCTGAGAGCCTGAGCGCCGCGCCCACAGTCACCGGTTCGAGCTGGACTCGTCGCATCATACAAAATTTCTACGTTCGTCGCATCGCCAAAGCAGTGTTCACGATTTGGGTGGTCAGCACGATCATTTTCTTCTTGATTCGCCTGTTGCCAGGCAATCCGGTCGAACAATACATCGCCCGCCTGATCGAGACGCAGGGCATGGACTATGAGAACGCGCGGATGCAGGCGGCGGCGCTCTTTGCGATCGACCTCGACGCGCCGATGTGGAAGCAGTACATCGACTATCTCGGCAATCTGATGCGCGGCAATCTTGGCGTTTCGATCACATCGCCCGGCACGACGGTCACCTCGATCATTGCGCGCTTTTTGCCGTGGACGCTCTTCAGTGTAGGAACCGGCTTGATCCTCAGCTTTACGCTTGGCATCCTGCTTGGATTGATGATGGCTTATCGACGCGAGGGGCTGCTCGATCACACTTTGACGATCTTCGCCTCGGTCGTTAGCTCGGTGCCCAACTATCTGATCGGCATCTTGCTGGTGGTCTGGCTGGGTGTGCAGTGGAAGGTGCTGCCGATCGCACAGATGCGCGGCACGATGTCGCCGGGCGTGACGCCGGCATTCACCTTTGCCTTTCTCTACGACGCCCTCTTTCACGCGTTTTTGCCGATCACGACGTATGTGCTCACGACCGTCGGCACCTGGATGTTGAGCATGAAAGGCAGCACTGTCGGCACGCTTGGGGAGGATTTTGTCACCGTGGCGCGGGCGCGCGGTCTCAAGGACTGGCGCATCACCACCGCCTACGTGGGGCGCAACGCTGCGCTGCCGCTCTTCACACAGTTGACGATTGCCATCGGCTTTGTTGTCGGCGGCTCATTTCTGATCGAGACGATTTTTCAATATCAGGGCATCGGTTACGTGCTCAGCGCTGCAATTGCACAGCGCGACTATCCGGTGATGCAAGGGGTCTTCCTGGTGATCACCGTGTCGGTGATTCTCGCCAATTTGATGGCGGATTTCCTGTACGGATGGCTCGACCCGCGCATCAAAGTCGGATGAGGAGAGCATGCGGGCGTCGCAGACCTGACGGATGCTCGCTGATCGAGGTCAACGCCGAACTGCACAATCCGCAGTCGATTGAGCGGCTGGCGCGTGAATCGTTATTAGCAGGGTGGAGCAGACAATGAACATGATTCGTGACATTCTGAACTGGTTGGGAACAACGCTCAAGTTGATGACCTACAACAAAGCCGGGTTCATCGGTTTTCTGGCGACATGCACAATTCTGGTCATTTGCCTGATCGGGCCGTTCTTCATTCCGCTTGACACCAGAACCAAGCTCGACAAAATCTATCAGCCGCCTTCCACCGAACATTGGTTCGGCACCGACCACCAGGGACGCGATATCTTCTCGCAGATCGTCCACGGTGGCAAGGATGTGATCTACGTGGCTGCCGTCGCCGCCTTTCTCTCCACCTTTATTGCCGTGACATTTGGCACCCTCAGTGCGTTTGCCGGCGGTGCAGTCGATGGGTTCATCATGGGGCTCACCGATATTATTTTGACGATCCCGCAATTTCCGTTGCTTGCAGTCTTAGCTGCGTTTATTAAACTTGACAATTTGACCTTTCTTGGACTGTTTTTAGGGCTGCTTAGCTGGCCCGCGCTGCTGCGCGCCGTGCGTTCCCAGGCGCTTTCGCTCAAGGAACGCGACTTCGTTGAGGCGGCGCGCGCGCTCGATCTGGGCGCCGGGCACATCATTTTCCGCGAGCTGGTGCCCAACATGATGACCTACATCGTGATCAGTTTCACGCTGGCGTTGACTGCGGCGGTTTACACGCAGGTCGGTCTGGTGCTGCTCGGTCTGGTGCCGGTTTCCAGCAGCAACTGGGGGGTGATGATCAGCCTGGCGTGGACGCAAGGCGCCATCTTCTTCCGCGATGCGATGTGGCGCATCATGATGCCGATTCTGGCGATTGCGCTCTTCCAGCTTTCGGTAATCACGATGACGCGGTCGCTGGAACTCGCTTTCAACCCACGCTTGCGCACAATGGTGTAGAGGTTTATGGCAAAGAACAAGCTCGATTGGCATACCGGTGAACAGAACAATGGGCGTGCGCCGCTTTCGCTCGAAAATGTGCATGTCTCTTATGCCACGCGGCGCGGCAAGGTGCGCGCTATTCGCGGCGTGACGCTCGATCTGCACGCCGGCGAAAGCCTGGCGCTGATCGGCGAGAGCGGCTCCGGAAAGTCGACGCTGGGGCTGGCGATCGTGCGGCTGCTGCCCGAGACGGCGGAGACCTCACCTGGCGTGATCACCTATCGTCGCGATGGCCGCGAGGTGGATGTACTGCGGCTCAAGCCCAACGAAATGCGCGAGTTTCGCTGGAGCGAATGCGCGATGGTCTTTCAGGCGGCGCTCAACGCCTTCAACCCGGTGCTCAAGGTGTGGGCGCAGGCGCTCGACACCGCTAAAGCGCACGGCTGGCACGACAAGGACGCCATCCGACGACGCCTGGTTGAGTTGCTCGAGTTTGTTCAGCTTGACCCAAAGCGCGTGATCGATTCCTACCCGCACGAGCTGAGCGGCGGCATGCGTCAGCGCGTACTGTTGGCGCTTTCGTTGTTGCTCAATCCACAGATATTGATCCTCGACGAGCCGACGACGGCGCTCGACATCATCACCCAGCGCACGATCATCAAGCTGCTGCGTGAGCTGAAGGAAGAGCAGCACTTCACGATGATCTTCATTTCGCACGATCTGGCGATTGCCGCCGAGCTGGCCGACCGCGTGGCGACGATGTACGCCGGTCGCGTCGTCGAGCTTGGCGCCTCCGACGATATTTTTTACCGCCCGCGCCATCCGTATACGCTCGGCCTGATCCGCGCTGTGCCGACGGTGACGGGCGGCTTCGAGCAGTTGTTCTCGATCCCTGGCTCGCCGCCCGACCTGGTTGAACTGCCAAGCGGCTGCAAATTTCACCCGCGCTGTGCGTTCGCCACCGACCGTTGCAAACAAGAAGAGCCGGAACTGGAGGAGGTTGGGCCAGGACACACCGCAGCGTGCTGGCACTGGCGTGAGGTCGAGGCGGAACTCCAACGCAACCCGCTCCATCGCGGCGCGCTCAACGTGCTCGATGTGATCGAGATCGATGAAGAGGTGGTGTCCTGATGGCGCCGATTCTCGAAGTTCGCAATCTGACAAAGCAGTTTGGCAAGGGCAAGGAGCGGGTGACCGCAGTCGATTCGGTGTCGTTTGCCATCGAGCCAGGCGAGACGGTCTGTCTGGTCGGCGAGAGCGGCTGCGGCAAAAGCACGACCGGACGCATGGTCGCCGGCCTGCTCGAGGCGACTTCCGGCGAGGTGCTCTTTGAGGGTAAGAACATCAAACAGCTCGACAGCGCCGCGTTTCGCCGTTATCGCCAATCGGTGCAGATCATCCATCAAGACCCATACTCTTCGCTCAACCCAACGCAGACGGTCCGTCAAATTCTTACAGCGCCGCTGCTTCGCCACAACAAGGTTAAACCAGGCGCCACAGCAGAGAAGCGCGCGCTCGAACTGCTCGAAGTTGTCGATCTGACGCCGGCGCGCGATGTGATCGACAAATATCCGCACCAGTTGAGCGGCGGGCAGCGTCAGCGCGTGGCGGTGGCGCGTGCGCTGACGGTCGATCCGAAGTTCATCGTCGCCGACGAAGCAGTGTCGATGGTTGATGTGTCGATCCGTGTGAGCATCTTGACAATGCTGGCGCGACTCAAGGAGGAGTTCCATGTTACATTCCTGTTTATCACGCACGACCTGGCATTGGCGAAGTACTTTGCATGGGAGGGGCGCATTACGGTCATGTACCTGGGACGCATCGTCGAAGATGGGCCTACGCAGCGACTGATCACCGACCCGCGCCATCCGTACACGCAGGCGCTGCTCTCCGCTGTGCCCGAAGCCGATCCAGAGCTGGCGCAGCACAAGCGGCAGATCGAGCTGCGCGGGGCTGAGATTCCAAGCCTGCTCGCCTTGCCGCCTGGCTGCACCTTTCATCCGCGCTGTCCCTACTTTGCACCAGGGCTATGCGACGTCGCCGCACCACCGCTGGAGGCGATCCCAGAAGGCGGGCGCGTGGCCTGTCCGGTGCGCAGGCAAGAGCGCGTATCTTTGTTGGTCTAGCCGATGAACCGTGAGATCGCACGCGCCGGGTTACTGATCGGCTCGTTATTGTTGGTTGGCGGCGTGCCGCTGTTGCTCGTATTGCGGCCAGGCACAGGCGAGTATGTGATCACGCTGTTCACGGTTTTGATCGGAATGGTGTTTATCGTTGCGCTTGGCATCGCCATCCGCATCAGCCAGCGATGAAGCTGGAAAGGAGGAATATCGACGCAGATATAGCTTTTTCAACCCGCCATGAAACGGTTTTTGGTCATCCACTGTTTAGCTTCAAGGAGAATTTGCATGAAGAACGCAAAATGGTTTGCACTCTTGATGGTGCTGGCGCTGGTCATCTCAGCGTGCGCCGCGCCGGTCGCTCCTGGCGCCGCGCCCGCGCCGGGTGAAGCCGCAGCGCCTGCGCCCGCCGCAGCGGAGATGCACATCGCCTGGCCCTACTCTGTGCCGCCGACCGGTCACTTCAACACCTTTGTCACGAACGGACTTGCCCTTGGACCGTATCAGGCAATCATGGAGCCGCCGCTGTTCTACTACATGTGGGCGGATCAGAGCTGGATGCCGATCGCGGGCGAGTCGTGGGAGTGGGTCGATGAGGTGACGCTGCGCGTCAAGTTGCCGGCCGGCGCTGTATGGAGCGACGGCAGCGCCTACACGTCGCAGGATGTCGTGGATACGTTCGCCATCTACCGCTTGTTGAACACTGCTCCCTGGGCGGACCATCTGTCCGAGGTCGTGGCAGTCGACGAGACGACCGTCGATTTTGTCCTGCGCGGTCCTTCAACGGTGGCGCCGCGCCGCCTGCTGCGCGACAGCTTCATCCATGCGTCGTCCACGTACGGTGAATGGGCTGCCAGGGTGAACGAGCTGGTCGCTGCGGGCAAAACCCCGCAAGATCAGGAGTGGAAGGATCTGTTGACGCAGTTCAATGAGTTCCGCCCGGATGATATGGTCGTGCTTGGACCGTTCAAGATCGACCCGGCAAGCATCACCGAATCGCAGATGGTGTTGAACAAAGTGCCGACCTCCTTCATGGCGGATTGGGTCAAGTTCGACAGGCTGCTCAACTACAACGGTGAGACGCCGGTGGTGACGCCGCTAGTGCTGGCCGGCGATGTTGACTACGCTACGCACGGCTTCCCCCCCGCCACTGAACGCGAGTTCATCCAACAGGGCTACCGCATCATCCGTGCGCCGAACTACAGCGGACCGGCGCTCTATCTCAACCACAAGGTTGCACCCTTCGACAAGAAGGAAGTGCGCCAGGCATTGGCGTACGCCATCGACCGCCACGAAAACGGTGTGGTCTCGCTCGCCGATTCCGGTCGCGCCGTGGTTCATATGGTTGGTTTCTCCGACAATCTGGCAGCCAACTGGCTCGAAGCCGACACGATCGAAAAGCTGAACAAGTACGAATTCGATCGCGACAAAGCTGCTGAAATCTTGACCGGTCTGGGTTGGACGCGCGACTCCGACGGTGTTTGGAAGGACGAAACCGGCAAGCGCATGGAGTTTGAACTGACGGCGCCGGCTGAGTTCGCCGACTGGTCCGCCGCCGCCGAAAACCTGGCGCAGCAGCTCACCGACTTTGGCATCAAGACAGCCTTCCGCGGCATCACCTTCACCCAGCATGACATCGATGTGCAGGATGGCAAGTTCGAGATGGCGATCCGCGCCTGGGGCGCCGGCAATCCGCATCCGAATTTCTCATTCAACTTCAACCTGCGCACCCCGTACAATCAGACGATCTCGGGCGTAGGCGATCCGTCCAAACCAGGCATTTCCTTCCCGTTGGTGCAGCAGACGGATGTACTTGGTGAAGTTGATCTGAATGCAATGGTTGTGGCGTCTGGCGCTGGCAGCGACCTGGCGGCGCAGAAGGCGGTGATCAACGACCTGGCGTTGGCGTACAACGAGTTGCTGCCGCAGATCCCACTGTGGGAGCGCTATGGCAACAACCCGGCGCCGGAGATCCGCGTCACCGGCTGGCCGCCGGATGGCGACCCGGTCTATCAGAACGGCACCTACAACGACCCGTTCGTGATCGTGTTGATGCTCACGGGCCGACTGCAGCCGGTTGGCAATTAATCTTCAATCTCCAATCTGCAGTCTCTGAGATTAGAGATTGGAGGTTGGAGATTTTCCGCCTGTGTTCGACGGAGCCGGTGCACATGCGTGCACCGGCTCCCTACTTTCAATAGCTATGAACAACTATCGGATTCTCACAATTGTTAATCTGTTCGCCTTTGTCGCCGTTGGCATCAGCTCCCCACTGTTGACGATCTATCTCCAATCGCTAGGCGCGGATTTTGCACTCATTTCTGTGATTCTCACCACCACGATCGTGGTGATGCTGGCGGGCAATGCTGGCTGGGGCTGGCTGGCCGATCGACTGCAGCGGCGCAAACCGCTCTATATTGCGGCGTTGGCGAGCGTGGGCGCCGCCTATCTGTGGCTCGGCGCCAGCGACAGTGTGCTCATGGCGTGGCCGTCGCGTCTGCTCGATGGGTTGGGCATGGCCGGCGTGGCGACGCTCGGCTTGACACTGATGGGCGACACGCTCGATACATCGACGCGCAAGGGGCGCAGCATGGGGCTATTTCGCGGGCTTGGCTCGCTGGCGTTTGCCGCTGGCGCTTTCCTGGGTGGGCGCATGGCAGACGCGATCGGCTTGAGCTTTGTGTTTTTGGTGTGCGGCGCTTTCTTCATCGCTGCCACGCTGGCGGCGCTGCTGCTACGCGAGGTCAATGCGCCAGCCATATCGACGCCAGTCAGCGCTGCACCGGTGGGGCGGCGTTTGTCTGGCTTGCCCGTGCTCTTCTTGGCTGGCGTGGCGTTATGGACGATGGCGCACGTCGCCTCGACATCGATGTGGCCCAACTATATGAGCGCCAACGGCTACAGCATGACGATGATCAGCAGCCTGTGGTCGCTCGCCGCCTTGATCGAGATGCCGGCGATGTGGCTGAGCGGCGCGCTGTCGGATGTGATCGGTCGAGCAGCGGTGCTGGCTGCCGGGGGTTTTGGCATCGCGCTGGTGCAATTTGGCTATCTGCTGCTGGTGGCGAGTCTGCCTGCGCTGCTGGGCGTGCAGGTGGTGCGCGGCTTTGGCTTTGGCAGTTATACTGCGGCATCGATGACCTTTGCCGCCGAAGTTGGTGGCAAGGCGCAGCGCGGCAGCAATAGCGGGCTGTTCAACACTGCGGGCAGCGCCGGACAATTGGCGGGCAGCCTGACCGGTGGAATGCTGGTGCAGGCGGCGGGCTTCCATACGCTATTCCTTGTCTGTGCGGGGCTGGCTGTGTGCAGTGCGGTTTGCTTCCTGTTGCTGCGGCGGCGCGGCGTCATGCCGGTGACCGAGCAGCCAGTTGCGCCATAACATAGAACGCGGATCGGGCGGATTTTCGCTGATTTCATCTGCGTTGATCCGCCCAATCCGCGCTCCATTTCTTACCTCTGCTTTTGCATTGCTTAATCGACCAGTGCTTGTTCCAGCCACTGTGCCAGATCGGTAGGCTGAGTGACACTGTTAGGGTCTGATTTCAGCGCATCCTGTCTTTTTGCACAGCAGGAGTTCGTATGCGACGATACTGGGAAAGTATTGCCATCTACAACCATATCATTGACCTTCAGGTTGGTTGTTCGCCATTCTGGAAGCTTTGGCGCTTTCAGGAAGATCGCAACGGCAACCTGGGAACCAGTAAGGAAAGCCAGGAACTATGCAACGAATCGGATTGATCGGGACAGGAGCGATTGCCGCTATCCATCTCGATGGCTGGCGACGGATGCCGGGCGTCGAGCTTGTCGGATATTATGATGTCAGACCGGAAGCGGCGGAGCGAGCC
This sequence comes from Chloroflexota bacterium, assembly GCA_016861025.1. Lineage (GTDB taxonomy): Bacteria > Chloroflexota > Anaerolineae > Caldilineales > Caldilineaceae > Caldilinea. The sequence continues at coordinate 111,547 of BOKO01000014.1, read as the reverse complement.
GCGCAGCGTTATGGCGGGCAGGTGTTCGCCACGCTTGACGACCTCTTCGCCGCTGTCGACGTGGTCGATGTCTGTACGCCAGGCACGGCGCACAAAGAGAATGTGCTGGCGGCTGCAGCGGCGGGTAAAGCCATCATCTGCGAGAAGCCGCTGGCGCGCCACCTTGCCGATGCAGTGGAGATGGTGGAGGCGTGCGAGCGCGCTGGCGCACCGCTCTTCCCGGCACAGGTGGTGCGTTTCTTCCCAATGTACAAACAGGTCAAGGCGCAGATCGACGCTGGCGCAATCGGTGCGCCTGGCGTCTATCGCAGCGCGCGCAGCGGCAGCTTTCCGCGCCCGGGTCGCGACTTCTCGGCGCCGCACTACGCCGACTTTAATCTCAGCGGCGGTGTGGTGCTCGACGTGGCTGTGCACGACATCGACTTTGCGCGCTGGTGCTGCGGCGAGGTCGAGCGCGTCTTTGCACGCGGGTTGACCTTCTCGGGCAAGGAATTTCAGGATCACGCGTTGATTCTCTTGCGTTTTGCGTCCGGCGCTATCGGCCATATCGAGGTGAGCTGGTCACACCCGCGCACCACCTTTCGCACGCGCGTCGAAGTGGCGGGCAATGGCGGCCTGATCGAGTGGGACTCGCTAGATCGCCCGCCGCTTCTATACGAACTGTACGATGATGCGCACGGCTTTCGGCGCATTGGCGGCAGCCCAACCGCCGACGAGGACGAGCCTTACTATGCCGAACTGGCGCACTTCATCGACGTGCTGGAAGGGCGCGCCGAACCGATCGTGACGGCGCGCGATGGATTGGAGGCGGTGCGCGTGGCGCTGGCGGCCATCGAATCGATGCGCACCGGCAAAGTGATCGCCATGAAAGATTTTGGAGGATGACGCCATGACTCATCAACTTGTTCGCATCGGCTTCCTGGGCATCGCCCACCTGCACTCGGCAAGCTATGTTCAGAGCCTCCTGACCATGCGCGGCGTTGAGGTCGTCGGCATGTGGGATCACAACGACGCCATAGCTGCCGAATGGTCGTCACAATATGGCGTCCCTCGCTTCGCCAGCGCCGACGCTCTGCTTAACGCCGAACTGGACGCCGTAGTCGTGTGCAGCGAGAACGCCCATCACCGCCCGTTGGTCGAGCAGGCTGCCGGGCGCGTCAAGGCGATCCTGTGCGAAAAGCCGATTGCCACGACCGTCGCCGACGCACAGGCGATGATCGACCGCTGTGCGGCAACGAACACAAAGCTCCAGATCGCCTTTCCGGTGCGCTTTGCGCCCACCGTGATCGAACTCAAACGCCAGCTTGACGCCGGTTTGCTCGGCGAAGTCTTCACTGTCAACTGCACCAACCATGGATCGATGCCGGGCGGCTGGTTCACTGTCCCGGAACTGGCGGGCGGCGGCGCCGTGCTCGACCACACTGTGCATGTTATCGATGTGCTGCGCTGGTTCTTTAACGCCGAAGTAACCGAAGTCTACGCCGAGATCGGCGACAGCCTGCTGCATCCGGGTCTGGGCATCGACGATGCAGGGTTGCTCTCCTTTACGTTGAGCAACGGCGTCTATGGCACGCTCGACACAAGCTGGTCGCGCCCGCCGAGCTACACCATCTGGGGCGATGTCAAGCTGGAGATCCTGGGCGAGCGCGGCGTGATCTACGCCGACACGCTGCATCAATACATCACCGTGGCCTCGAATGCAGCCGGCAAGACGCGATGGATCGGTTATGGCAGCAACATTGATCGCGGCCTGATGACCGATTTTGTTGAGATGATTCGCACCGGTGGCGAGCCGTCGATCACGGGCGAGGACGGGTTGCGCGCCATGCAGGTTGCGCTCGCCGCCTATGAATCGGCGCGTCGCGGGGAGCCGGTGAGACTCTAGGAGCAGATCATGACAACATTGCGTTTAGGTGTGTCGAGTTACTCTTACTGGCACTTCACGCCCGAAGTCACGCCGTTGGAAGATGTCATGGAGGCGGCGGCGCAGCTAGGGCTGGCTGGCGTCGAAATTCTGCACCAGCAGATGGCTTCTGAGGAGAACAGCTATTTGCAGTCGCTCAAGCGGCGCGCATTCCAGTTGGGGCTGGACATCTACAATTTTGGCATCCATCAGGACTTTGTCTGGCCCGAAGTCGAAAAGCGCCAGCGCGAGATCGTCCACACGCTGCGCTGCATCGACCTGGCGCATGAAATGGGCATCCCGTCGATCCGCATCAATTCGGGCGGCTTTCGCAAGGGCGGCCCCTTTTCAGAGCTGATCGCTGCGCGCGGCTGGGTCGAACCGTGGGAAGGATACACGCTCGACGACGGGTTCAACTGGTGCATCGACGCGCTGGAACAATGTCTGCCCCACGCTGAACGCCGCGGCGTGATGCTGCTGCTCGAAAATCACTGGGGATTGACCACGACCGCCGATGGGATGCTGCGCATTATCGAGACGATCAATTCGCCGTGGCTGCGTGCGATCCTGGATATGGGCAACTTCTATTTCGAGCCAGACATCTACGCTGCGATGCAAAAAATTGCGCCTCATGTCTGGCTTGCTCACGCCAAAACCTATCCAGGCGGCGGGACGGTCTTCACGCTTGATCTCGACTATACGCGCATCTTCCGCATCTTGCTTGACGCCGGCTTTACAGGTTATGTCTCGCTTGAAATGGAAGGGCTTGAACCTGCTGCAACAGCCGTGCCAAAGAGCATCGCCGTGCTTGAAAACGCGTGGCGACAGGCAACGGACAAGTAACCGTATCTTTTGCAGAGCCAGCTTTACTCCCTTGGTTGGAGTTTCATGATTCAACAAACAATGCAGGATAAGACAAAATGTCACAACCAATTGAACTAGTTGTAATCGGCGCCGGCGGGCGCGGCGGGAGGGCTTATGCATCCTACGCGTTGCGCCATCCTGACGAAGTGCGCATTGTTGGCGTGGCCGAGCCAGACCCGATCCGCCGTGAGCGGCTGGCGGAGGAGCATGACATCGACGACAGCCGCTGTTTCACAACGTGGGAGGACCTGGTCGCCGCCGGGCAGTTGGCGGACGGCGCCATCGTCGCCACGCAGGATCAAATGCACGTCGGGCCGGCGATTGCAGCGATGGAGGCAGGCTACGATGTGCTGCTCGAAAAGCCGATGGCGCACACATTGGAAGGCTGCGTCCAGCTTGTGCAGGCGTCGGAACGCACCGGTCGCGTGCTGCAAATCTGCCACGTGCTGCGCTATGCGCCCTTCTGGCGCAAGCTGCACGAGGTGCTTGAATCGGGCGTGATTGGTGAGATTATCACCGTCGAGCACCGCGAGAATGTCGCCTACTGGCACATGGCGCATAGTTTTGTGCGCGGCCACTGGCGCAACAAGGCGCTTTCCAGCCCGATGATCCTGGCGAAGTGCTGCCACGATCTCGACATCCTGGTCTGGAATCTCAAGCGCCCGGTCACGCGGCTCTCATCGGTCGGCTCGTTGATGCACTTTCGCAGCGAAAACGTCGGGCCGGAGATCCCACACCGCTGCACCGACGGCTGTCCGATCGAAGCGACGTGCCCTTTCTCGGCGCTTGCCATCTATGTTGACTACGAACGCACCATGCCCAACGCGCGCGAGCGTTTGCAGGCGGCGGGTCTTGACCCCGAAGCGCCAAATGTCTGGCCTTTCACTGCAATGACGCACGACGTGAGTCGCGCCGGCCGCCAGCATGCCATCGAGACCGGCCCTTATGGACGCTGCGTCTATCGCTGCGACAACGACGTGGTCGATCATCAGACCGTGTTGATGGAGCTGGAGAGCGGCGCATCGGTGACGCTGGTCATGCACGGCCACTCCCATGAGGAGCATCGCTCGATGCGCTACGATGGCGCGAAAGGCACGCTGCGCGCGCGCGTCGAGCCGGACGAGATCGAGGTGCATATCCATGGCGGCAAGTCGGAGCGCATCGCCATCGAGCGCAGCGCAACGGGACATGGCGGCGGTGACGAAGGCATCATGCGCGACTTCGTGCGCGTGCTGCGCGGCGAGATCGCGCCGCTGACCACTGCGCGCGTCTCGCTGGAGAGCCACCTCCTCGCCTTCGCCGCCGAGGATGCGCGGCTGAGCGGGCAGGTCATCGCGATGGCGGAGTATCGGGCGCAGGCAGAGGACTTGGCGAGGGCGATGGCGTAAAAGGGACTCCATGCCAGAAATCAGCCGGTTTTTCGGGATTTCGATTCGCATGACCAATCACGGAAATCAACGAGTTGGCAGTGGTCTGACAATCTAGCGTGTGAGGTCAACCATGTTGGTTGCAGGCTTGATGAGCGGCACCTCCGCCGACGGCATCGACGTGACAATTGCCGACATCACCGGAGCGCCAATACCCCACGGCGATGGCGTCAAGATCGCCCAGCGCGCCTTCGCCGCTGTGCCCTGGCCCGCAGGGGATCGGGCGCTAATCTTTGACCTCTTTGCCGGACGCGCGACGCCCGCCGATCTCTGCCGCGCCAACTTTCGCCTGGCTGAGGTCTTTGCCGACGCCGTGCAGCAAGCCGCCGCCGATGCTGGCATTGATCTGGCAACTCTCGATCTGATCGGCAGCCACGGTCAGACGATCTGGCACGACGTGACCGCCGAGGGGCAAGTGACGAGCACGCTGCAGATCGGCGAGCCGGCCGTGATCGCAGCGCGCACAGGCGTAACCACGATCGGCAATTTTCGCGTCGCCGATGTGGCGGCGGGCGGACAGGGTGCGCCACTGGTGAGCATCTTCGACTGGCTGCTGCTGCGTCCGCCGCCTGCGCTCAACGGCGTGACTGGCGGTTGGCGCGCAGTGCAGAACATTGGCGGCATCGGCAACGTGACCTTTCTGCCGCCGATCGATCAGAATGCAGCCCCGCTGGCCTTTGACACCGGGCCTGGCAATGTGTTGATCGATTGGGCGGTGCGCATGGTCAGCGACGGCGCACTCACCTACGATCACGACGGCGCGCTGGCTCGACAAGGAAAGGTGAACGCACCGCTGCTTGAGCGCTGGCTGGCGCATCCCTATTATCGGCAGCCGCCGCCCAAGACGACCGGTCGTGAGCTGTTTACAGCGCAGATGGTGGAAACGATGCGCGCCGAAGCCAACGCTGCTGGCGCCAGCGATGCAGACTTCGTCGCCACTGTCACGGCGCTGACCGTCGCCACCATCGCCGACGCCTATGCTCGCTTTGCGCCAGGGCCGTTGGCGCAGGCTGTGATCGCCGGCGGCGGCGCGCACAACCCTGTGTTGTTGGATGGGCTGCGAACACGGTTGACAAAACGGCTGGGTCGGGAAGTCGAAGTCTGCACTCACGACGCGTTGGGCATCGACGCCGACGCCAAAGAAGCGCTCATCTTCGCCCTGCTTGCCTATCTCTGTGCACACGGATTGCCCGGCAATGTTCCGACATGCACAGGCGCAAGAGAAGAAGTGATTCTGGGTGTAATCGCACCTGGCAGAAATTACCGGAGGCTGGAGATTGGAGACTGGAGATTGGGTTGAATGCGAGATTGAGCGACTGCATTGTTGAACTTCTGAACAACGAGCAGATCTTAATCTCCAATCTCCCAATCTCATTCACACTATGATTACTCTCGGCATCGACGGCGGCGGCACCAAGACGCGCTGCGTGGCCGTCAACGAAGAAGGCGAAATCCTGGCGACGACGACCGTTGGCTCGACCAACATCAACGCCATCGCGCATGGCACGGTGCGCGAGCGGCTGGCGGAGGCGGTGGTGACGGTGTTGTCACAGGCAAGCGCCGAACCGGAGGAAGTCGTCGCCATCGGGGTAGGCATGTCGGGCGTGGGAAGACCCACCGATGTGCAGCTTGTCCGCGGGTGGATGGCGGAGATGCTGCCGCGCGCCTACGCCTACGTCGACAACGATGCAGTGGCGGCGTTGGCAAGCGGCACCGGCGGCGACCTTTATGGCGTCGTGATCATCAGCGGCACAGGGATGATTGTCTTCGGCGTCGATGCGCAGGGGCGCCGAAGACGTGCGGGCGGCTGGGGCGCCATCCTGGGCGATCCGGGCGGCGGTTTTAGCATTGGCGCGGCGATCTTGCAGTCGATCACAGCGGCGACTGACGGTTGCGGCCCTCCAACTGCGTTGCGCGACCGCGTGCTGGCGCATCTCGGCCTCCACGAGGTGCAGGAGCTGATCGCCTGGACATACGGGCAGAGCGGGTGGGCGCACGTCGCCGGCCTGGCGCACCTGGCGGAAGCGTGCGCAGCGGAGAGCGATGAGGTGGCGTTTCGCATCCTGGCGTGGGCGGCGGACAACCTGGCGCAGCGCGCCGAGGCGGTGATCCGTGGGCTGGGGCTGGAGCAGGCTGCGTTCCCGCTCGTCCTCGCTGGCGGCAACCTGACGCGCGGCGAGCTGCTGCGCCGTTTGCTGACCATGCGATTGGAAGAGGTCGCACCGCACGCCGAGATCGTTACGCCGTATCTTGATGCAGCAGTGGGCGCGGCGCTGCTGGCACTGAAAATGGCCTGGAAGGAAAGAGAGTAGGAGATTGGGGGATTAAGAGATTCGGAGATTGGAGACTGGATATTTCGTCGGCTAGTCACAAGCGTTCTTGATCGCTCAATCACTCAATCGCATCATCCCCCAATCTCCAATCTCCAATCTCAATACAAGGAGAACCTATGAGCGACAAACAAAATCCGCTGGAAGTCGCCACCCTCGGCGGTGGCTGTTTCTGGTGTCTGGAGGCGGTGTACGTCGAGTTGCGCGGGGTGGAGAAGGTGGTGTCGGGCTACGCGGGCGGCCACGTGAAGAACCCGACCTATCGCGAAGTGTGCAGCGGCTCGACCGGTCACGCCGAGGTGGTGCAGGTGACCTTCGACCCGGCGGTGATCAGCTATCGTGACATTCTGCGCGTCTTCTTCACCATCCACGACCCGACGACGCTCAACCGACAGGGCGCCGACGTGGGTGCGCAGTACCGGTCGATCATCCTCTATCACGACGAGAGGCAGAAGCAGACAGCAATTGAGGTGATGAACGAGATCGCTGCACAGCGCATCTGGCCCAACCCGCTGGTGACGGAACTGTCGCCGCTCAACGCGTTCCATCCGGCGGAGGAGTATCACCAAAACTACTTTGCCCGCAATCCGATGCAGCCTTACTGCCAGGTCGTGATTGCGCCGAAGGTGGCAAAATTCCGCAAACACTATTTTCAACAACTAAAACGATGAAAACAGCACCGCCAATCATTCAATAAATGGAGAGCAGATGAACACCTTATCCTTCATGTCCGCCAACTACGTGGCGCGGCAGCTCGATTATCACATGACCGAAGGCTGGATGCAGGGCGATAGCGCCACGCAGGCCTATTTCCGTCCTATCGAGACCTACGCCGAGCGCTTCGATGCGCTGATGGCGGAGATTGCCGGGCTGGGCTTCTCGGCGGTCGATATCTGGCTGGCGCATCTGCACTATGCCTGGGTGACCGACGAACACATTCGCATTGCGCGGGAAGCGTTGGCGCGCCACAACCTGACGGTGGTCAGCACCGCCGGCTGGTTTGGCAACGACCGCGGCGAATTCGAGCAAGCCTGCCAGCTATCCCAGGCCATTGGTGCGCCGGTGTTGGGCGGCAACTGTGCATTGCTTGCACATGATCGCGCATGGATGGTTGAAACGCTGCGCCGTTACGGTCTCAAGTTCGGCTACGAGAATCACCCGGAAAAGTCGATCCAGGAGATGACCGATAAAGTCGGCGAAGGTGAGGACGACGTGCTCGGTTTTTGCGTGGACACCGGCTGGTTTGGCACGTACAGCGTCGACGCCGTGGCGGCGCTGCGCGCCGTGCAGCCGCGCCTCTTTCACGTACATCTCAAAGACGTGACCGGACCAGGCGCCCACAAGACCTGCCGTCTCGGCGCCGGCGTCGTACCGGTGGTCGACTGCGTGCGTGCGCTGGTGGAGATGGGCTACACCGGCGCGATCAGCATCGAACACGAGCCGGAGGAGTACAACCCAAACGATGACTGCGTGGCGTCGCTGGCGCTGGTCAGGCAGGCGCTTGCGTAATTTTTCGAGTTTTCGGGATGCAGGGGAGCTTTAACAGGAGGTGCGCCATGAAACATCGCGAACGCGTAGCGATGGCGCTCAACCATGAGATCCCAGACCGCTGCCCAATGCAAGTGTCGTTTACGCCCGAGTTTGCGGCGCGGCTGCGCACAACCATGGCGCTTGGCGGTGATAAGCTTCACAACCCTCATGGCGGCGGCAACACCTATGAACTGGAACGTGCGCTTGGCGAGGATATGCTGCTCACCTCAGTGGGATGGGCAAATTCCTACTATCAGGATGCCTGGGAGTACACCGACGAGTGGGGCGTCGGTTGGAAGTCGGCGGAATATGATACGCGCTTCGGCAAGGGGCGTTACACCGAGATGCGCGTTTTTCCACTTGCTGAGGACGACGCCATCGACCGCTATGTCCCGCCCGACCCCAATCGACCCGAACTCTACGCAGATGCCGCCTGGCTGATTGAGACGCTCAAAGACGAATATTGGATCGTCGGCGTGACAGTGACGACAATGTTCGAGACGGCGTGGGCGCTGCGCGGTTATGAGCAGATGCTGGCTGACTTCCTGCTCAACCCAGAGCTGGCTGAACGGCTGCTCGACATTCCCTATCGCTACCACCTGACTGCTGCAAAGAAGTTGACCGAGATGGGCGTCGATATGCTCTGGATCGGCGACGATGTGGGCGCGCAGCGGTCGATGCTGCTCTCGCCGACGACGTGGCGCAAGTTCCTTAAGCCGCGCGTGGCGACCTTCATCGCCGAGCTCAAGGCGATCAATCCACAGGTCAAAGTCGCCTATCACTCGGACGGTGTGATCGACCCGATCATTCCCGACCTGATTGAGATCGGGTTGGATGTGCTCAATCCGATCCAGCCGGCGTGCATGGATCCGGCGCAACTCAAGCAGAAGTACGGCAAGAACCTCTGCTTTTGGGGTTCGCTGGATGTGCAACACACGCTGCCCTTTGGCACGCCCGCCGACGTGCGCGCCGAGGTGTTGCATCGGCTCGATACGCTGGGCAAAGGCGGCGGGCTGATCCTGGGCCCGACGCATCACGTGCAGCTCGACACGCCGTTGGAAAACTTCTGGGCGATGATCGATGCAATCACGCAGACGCCCTATCCGCGCAATGACTGATCGCCAGGCGAAGTTTTCAAGGTGCAAGTGCTGCGTGCTCCGTGTTGAAATCCCCTATCACCCTACGATCTGCACGCGTTACGCCGCCTACACGTAAGCCAGGTTGTCGACGCGCGACGGCATTTCGGGAAAGAGGATGTTGAGCAGCACAGCCGCTTCCGGCTCAGCGTAGACATCGGGATAGGTTGCACGCAGTTGCGCCAGGCTGCGATACCCGAAGATCAGTTGCAGGAAGATCAACGGCGGGAAGCCCGCAGGCGGATCGTCGCTATAGGCAAGTACAGCGGCGGGTTCGACGGATGTGAGTCTGCCGCGTTCAAAGACCAACTTGAGCCGACTGCGGTATAGCTCGATCATGAGTTCACCGCTGTGTCCAGGCATGATCGAACCCGCCAGCCGCTGTTCCAGCACCGGCGCAATATGACGCAAAAAGCGCGGCAGGTCGGGCACACGCAGATACCAGGCGTAGGGTGGCTCGTAGCGTGCGGCGATGGTTTCGCCCATCGCTGTGTAGGCAGGATGGGCGCGCCCAAGCATGAAGCACAGTTCGCGCACTGCGCCGGCGTCGGGCGTGACCGCGGGAATCTGCTCGCCGTGGGTGCGCAATGCACGCAGCAGCGACGGCATCGCCGCCAGCCAGCTCACGTGCGGATAGAGTTCGAGCGCAAAGACCCACGCTGCCTTGCCGCGGCGCCGCATCGCCGGCAGCACATAACCGCACACAGCGCCCTCGGCGTCGACGATCATGTACAGACGTGAGTAGAGCGCAGTATGCGTCGAGTCTTTGCCCTGCACGGCCGGGTCATCCCAACTGGCAAGGTGCGCGCGCCAGAAGTCGGCGTCCGCTTCGTGCCAGACCAGGCTGCAGTTGCGTCCCTGGTCATAGAGCGCCGTGAGATGGGGTGTGTCGTCCAGCGTAGCGAGGCGTAATGTGTACGGCTCGCTGACATCCTGCGCCAATTCTGGGATCGCGGCGAGACTCACATAGCGCTTCCCTTCAAGATCAAGCACATATTCATAGCCGAACTGACGATAGAAGTAGGCAATGCCGGTGATCGCCTGCACCAGGTCGCCGTTGGCGGCGCTGCGCGCGTGGACCATCTCGAAGAGTGCGCGCACCAACCCGCGGTTGCGATACTCCGGCAAGGTAGCGACCATCTCCGGGCGCCCGACGCCAAAGCGAATGCCGGCGTAGCTCCACGTGTGACGCCAGTAGCAGGTGCAGGCGACCACCGGATGATCCGGCTGGCTGACATCCTCCACAATCGCAAAATCGCCGGCATCCATGAACGGGAAGCCGGGCGCCATCATGATGCGGATGACGTCGGCTTCGCGCGGGGTGAGCGGCGCATCGGCGTTAGGGCGATGCACCGTGGCGAAACAGTGGGCGATCTTGGCGGCGTCCTCCGCTGTCGACCAGCGACAGAGCAGACCGTTGCCCAGGTCGCGAGTGTAAGTTGGCTCGGCGGGCGATGATGACATGCAATATACTCCGTTGAAAAAGGCAAGAGGCGAGTTGCGAAATGCGACGCGCCGCTGCCTTCGTTATTGACTTTCAGGTGGACTGCCTGTCTTCCCGGAAGGACTCAAAAGCTTCCGGAAAGATTGCCGATTGAAGGTTACCCCTGGCAACAAGCTCACGCCCATCCACCCACAACGACGCGCCAAAGAGCGCAAAGTCGTGATTGAGCGACGACGCATTCTGTCCGCCCATGTAGCGGTTCTCGCCCATCGCTACGAAGATCGCTCCAGCGATGTGTTCGTCGACGATCGTCCAGCCGATGGGGGTGCGCAGATGCGGGTTCAGCCCGACGCCGATATGGCTGATGCGCCGCGGCTCGCCACTGTGGCTGTCGAACCAGCGTTCCAGGGCGTCCCCGCCGCTGGCGGCCTCGATCCGTTCTATCCGACCGGCCTTAAAGTGTAGGACAACGTCGGTGGCTTCCAGCGCCTGGGGTAGATAGAGGCTGCCTTCCGTGCGATCTTCAAGCACCGTTGTGTAGATCGACCCGGCGGGAAGGTTGCTGACGATCGTCTGGCGACGGCGATCTTCGTCGTCGATGACGCCGTCGTCGCCATGCCAGAAGCGGTCGCCGTGGTGGAGATGCAGCTCACACCCTTCGCCAGTTGTGATGACGATGTGCCGTCCAGTGACTGCTGCGCGCGTCTCCGCAATCAGCCGGCGACTGACGTCGATGTCCAGCAGCAAGGAGGGCGTCACGTGCGCTTCCAGTTCAGCCAGCGTCATCCCCAATCGCTCAGCGCGCTGCGCAGTTGGTATGGCGGCGATCAAGTTCGGCAGCAGACGCGCTTCTTCGATGGCGGTCAACTCTTCGTCCATCGCCTGCCATGCAGCCAGCGCGTCGGGCGCAACCCGTTCAAAATCCGGAATGCCGCCGCTGAGTGAAACCACGCGATCGACCTGTTCCATCAGGCGGCGGCGCTGACGACCGCTTTGTTCGATGGCGTGCGGCGACGCTTCAGCCAGCCAACGGTTGAGGTAAACGGGCGACTGCTGGTCGATCAGCGGTGCGGCGCCAGCGCGTTCGACGGCTAACAACACCTCTAACAACATGTCGGGGTGGTCGATATGATCGCGCACTTGAATCAGCTCGCCGGGTTGCACGTTGAGGCCGGCGACAATACGGTGGGCGACAGCGCGCCAGTGGTTTGTCATAGAGTGGCATTGTAGCAGACTATGGTATAGTCATAAAGAATACGTTCAGCGCAGGAAGGAGAAATTCGATGCGCGTCCTTGTCACCGCCGCCAACGGCAAACTTGGCGCCTATGTGATTCGAGCGTTGGCGCCTGAGCACGATCTGGTGCTCTTCGCCCGCCATCAACCGCCAGCGGAATTTGCCGCCTATCCGTGGGTTTGCGGCGACCTCACTTCGCTCGATGATTGTCGTCGCGCCGTACAGGGCGTCGACGCCATCCAGCATCTGGCTGCACAGCCATGGCCGACCGACCACCCGCAACTGCGCAGCCAGGCGGAAGCGGCAGGGTTGGCGTCCGACACGACGTTTCGCACCAACATGCTTGGTCTCTACAACCTGATGCAGGCGGCCGTCGAGGCAGGGGTGCGCACGGTGGTGATGGCCGGCAGCAACTGCGCATTAGGCCACGGCTTCCGCATCAGCGATACGCCGTTCCCACATGCCTTTCTGCCCATCGACGAAACCCACCCAACCTATCCCGAGGATTCGTACAGCTTCACCAAACGCGCGGGCGAAGATCTGTTGGCGAGCTACACGCGCTCCTACGGCATCCGCACCTATGTGACGCGCATCGCTGGCATCTTTCCGCCCGAACGCCGGCAGCAGCACGCACAGAGTGTGACGCCGGTCACGGCCTGGAATCCATGGCTGTGGAGTTGGGTCGGGAGCGAGGATGTCGCTGCGGCGCACCGTGCGTTGATGGAGGCGGCTGAAGATTTGCCGCCGCACGATGTATACTTTCTGAATGCGGACGACACCCTTGCGCTTGAACCGACGCTGGAACTGATCGAGCGGTTTCGCCCCGATCTCCTGCCGCTGGTTCGAGCCATCGATGGGCACGCGTCGCTGATGAACTGCAACAAACTCAAATCCGCCACAGGCTGGCGCCACCAAACAACCTGGAGAGATGTACGATGAGCGATTATGTGCGAATGGGCATTGTCGGCGCGGGCAGCATTGCGCTGCGCGGTCATTTCCCCCACCTGACGATGGAGGATGTGCGCGAGCGTGTGCGCATCACCGCGGTGTGCGATCCTGTGCTGGAACGGGCGCAGGCCGCCGCTGCCCGCTTTGGCGTGCCGGCCGCCTACGCCACAATGGAAGAGATGCTCGCGGCGGGAAACGTTGACGCCGTCTCAATCTGTTCACCGATCGGCGTGCATTACGAACAGGGAATGTTGGCGGTCGAGCATGGCGTGCACGTGCATTTCAACAAAACCATGACCACGACGGTGGATGAGGCGGATCGGCTGATCGACGCGGCGCGTGCCAAAGGCGTCAAGCTGGTTTCGTCACCGGGCGAAATGTTGCGTCCCCGCCACCAGAAGATCAAGGAGCTGATCCAGGAAGGCGCGCTTGGTCGTCTGACCTGGGCAGTGACCGGCTCGGCGTTTGGCACCTATCATGAGGACGAAGCATCGGTGCGCAGCGGCGACGATCCGCTGACCAACATCAACCCAGCCTGGTACTTCCGCCGTCCGGGCGGCGGCCCGCTCTACGACATGACCGTCTATGGGTTGCACGCAATGACCGGCATCCTCGGCCCGGCGAAGCGCGCCACCGCTTTCTCTGGCGTGCGCATCCACGAACGCGAGTTTCGCGGGCAGAAACTGCCGACCGACATGGATGACAACACGTTGATGGTGCTCGATTTTGGCGACGCCTTCTTTGCCTTTGTCTACGGAGTGGCGGCAGGCGGGCTGCCCAACATGGGGCGGCCCTTGATCTTCGGCGTGAACGGCGTGATCAACGGTTCGACGATCAACGGTAAGCCGATCGAGTATGACGGCATGGAGCTTGACGCTGAATTTGGCATGAACGGCTCGCTGCCGCACGTCGTCGGCCAACACCGCACGATGGAGGAGGCGCACGTCTACGAAGATGTGATGCAACTTGTCGATTGGATTCTAGACGACAAGCCCACTCTCGCCACTGCCGAACACGCGCGCCATGTCATCGAAATCTTCGACGCCGCCTACCGCTCGGCGGAAACGGGTCAGGCGCAGATGCTGCGTACGACTTTTTAGGATGCCGTCGGCGTTACGAAGAAAGGAACAATTCTCCAACCATGACAGCACAAGCCTCCGCCGTGATCGTGACAAAAGGACTGACGCGGCGCTTTGGCGCGCTGACCGCCGTCGATTCGCTCGATCTGGTGATCGAACAGGGCGAAGTGCTGGGCTTTCTCGGTCATAACGGCGCCGGCAAGACAACGACGGTGCGCCTGCTCAACGGTGTGTTGACCGCCAGCGCTGGTCAAGCGCGTGTGCTTGGGCTGGATCCGGCGAGCGATGGCGTCGCTCTGCGCAGGCGCACCGGCGTACTGACCGAGACGCCTTCGCTCGACGAGCGGTTGACCGCACGCGAACAACTCGCCATCTACGCCGACTTGTACGACGTGCCGCGCAGTCAGGTCAGCGCCCGCGTCGACGAGTTGTTGGAAGCCTTCCAGTTGGCGGACCGCGGCGACGACCGTGTGAGTGGCTACAGCAAAGGGATGCGTCAACGGCTGGCGCTGGCGCGTTCCTTTCTGCACAAACCCGAACTACTCTTTCTCGACGAGCCGACCTCCGGATTAGACCCGGTGTCAACGCGGCAGGTGCACACCTTGATCCGCGAGCAGAGCCGCAGCGGCGATCACACCGTCTTTCTCTGCACGCACAACCTGGAGGAGGCGCAGCGGCTCTGTCATCGCGTGGCTGTGTTGGAGCATGGGCGTCTGGTCGCTATTGGCGCGCCTGCCGAGCTGGGGCGCAATCTGTGGCAGGGTGTGCGGCTGGAAGTGGAGACCTCGCCAGCTTGCGTCGAGCTGGCGAGCAGCGTGATCCACGCGTTTCCCGCCGCGCGAGATGTAACCTTAGCCGAAGATCGTCCGATTTTGACGCTGGCGTTGGCCGACCGCGAGCAGATTCCGCAGCTTGTCGAACGGCTGGCAGCGGCGGGCGCGCCCCTCTATCGCCTCGACCCGCAGGAACCGACGCTTGAAGATGTTTACTTTGCTCTACATGGAGAACAGGAGGCCACCCGATGAATCGTCGCGCGATCCTGGCGATTGTGCGTCGCGACCTGCTCACTGTTTCGCGTAGCAAGGGTGTGATGTACCCGCTCATCATCGTGCCGTTGATCCTGATGGTGGCGATGCCGGCGGCGCTTGGATACTTCATGCCTGCCTCCACACGCGCACCGAATGTCAACATCGGCGAACTGGAGCAGTTTCTTGCACAGATGCCGGCGACGCTGCAAGCGCAGTTCGCCACGTACACGCTTGAACAGCAATTGATTGTCTACATGCTGCTCTACATGTTTGCACCGCTGTTTCTGGTGATGCCCTTGATGGTGTCGACGGTGATCGCTGCTGACAGTTTTGCCGGCGAAAAGGAGCGCAAAACACTGGAGGCGCTGATCTACACGCCAACGAGCGATATGGAACTGTTTGTTGGCAAGCTGCTCTCTGGCTGGCTGCCCGCAATGGCGGTCTCTCTGATCAGTTTTGTGCTTTACGGCGTCTCCGCCAACCTGTCGGCATGGCCGACGATGCAACATATCTTCTTTCCCAACGCCATGTGGTTGGTGCTCGTTTTCTGGGTGACGCCAGGGGCGGCTGCGTTGGGGATGGGCGCGGCGGTGCTCGTCTCTTCACGCGTCAGCACCTTCCAGGAGGCCTACCAACTCTCCAGCATCGTGGTCATCCCGATCGTGCTGTTGGTGCTCGTACAGGCGCTTGGCGTCATCTACCTGAGTGTGGCGCTCACGGTGGCGCTCGGCGTAGTGATCTGGATCGCCGCCGTCGCACTGCTTTGGTGGGGCGTGCGCACCTTCCGCCGCAACGAGATCATTGCACGGTGGTGAAACAGGACGTGTGATAGAATTCATGTCTGATATGAACGCCAGAGAGGAGCAACACCAATGGCTCGTTACATTGCGCTGACCTGTGAAGCATTGGCGCGCTCGGTCTACGCCGCGGCCGCCACATCGCCGCACACCGTCACTGCGCGCTTTTTCCGCCAGGGGCTGCACAACTCGCCCAAGAAACTGCGCCGCACGCTGCAGGACGAGATCGACGCCATCCAGCCGGGCGAGTGCGACGCCATTCTGCTTGCGTACGGCTTGTGCGGAACATCGACCGCCAACTTGATCGCCCGCCACACGCCCATCGTAATGCCGCGCGCCCACGACTGCATCACGCTCTATCTTGGCTCGCGCGAGCGCTATCAGGAACAGTTCGAGCGCCATCCCGGCACCTACTGGTACAGCACCGACTACATGGAGCGCCAGGAGCCTGGCTCGTCGGGCGGGCTGGGCGCAGGCATGGTCGACGATGCCGAGCAATATGAAAGCTGGGTCGAAAAGTACGGGCAGGAGACAGCCGACATGCTGCGTGAGGAGATGCGCGGCTGGATGAGCCATTATACGCGCGCCGCATTCATCGACACCGGGCTGGGCGACGGCTCGAAATATGAACAGAAGGCGCAAGAAAAAGCGCGCGCCGAAGGGTGGACGTTCGAACGCATAGTCGGTGACCGTCGCCTGATGACTGCGCTGATCCACGGTGACTGGAACGAGCAGGAGTTTCTGGTCGTGCCGCCAGGGCATATGATCAAACAAACAGGCAATGAATCGATCGTCAAGGCCGCGCCGGTGGCGTTGACCGTTGCTTGAAACACAGTGGCTGATATGCCGTGGTTCTATTTATAGCAATTCATAGCTTGAGTTTGCGATCGGTTGGAGGATTTACCAAAATGCAGTTGGCGAAACGGCTCGAAAATCTAGGCACAGAGACCGCGTTTGCTGTCTCTGAGGCCGCCGCCGCTTGGAAGGCGCAGGGGCACAAAATCTACCCCTTCCATCTGGGCGACATCAACATTCCCACGCCAGCCAATATTGTGGCTGCGCAGAATAAGGCGATTGCCGACGGCAAGACCGGCTATGCGCCCGCGGCCGGCATCCCACCGCTGCGTGAGGCGCTGGCGGAGGTGGCGGGCGGCGAGCGCGGCATCAACTACACGCCGGAGAATATCGCCGTGCAGCCGGGCGGCAAACCGGTCGTCACCAAGTTCATCCAGGCGGTGATGGAGCCGGGCGACGAAGTGCTCTACCCAAATCCCGGCTATCCGATCTACGAATCGCAGATCGAGTATTTCGGCGGCGCCGGCAGGCCCTATCGCTACATCGAGACCGCCCACGGTTTTCAAATGGACATGGACTACCTGGAGTCGCTGATCACGCCCAGGACGCGCATCCTCATCTACAACAACTGTCAGAACCCACTCGGCACGGAGTCTTCGGCGGCGGAGATGCAGCATGTGGCTGAGCTTGCGATCAAACATAACCTATGGGTGCTCTCCGACGAGGCGTATTTCGACGTGCGCTACTCCGGCGCGACGACGAGCATCGCCAGTCTGCCAGGGATGAAAGAGCGCACCGTAATCCTCTACACCTTCTCCAAAAAATATGCCATGACCGGCTGGCGTTTGGGCGCAGCGATCGGTCCCAAGGAGGTTATCCAGGCGATTGCGCGGCTCAACACCAACGACGAGTCGTGTACGACGCACTTCGTGCAGTGGGCGGGCGTCGAAGCGCTGCGCGGCGACCAGACAGCCGCGCGCGCCAATGTCGAAATCTTGCGCGAACGCCGCGACGCTGCCGTCGAGATTCTGCGTCAGATCGAGGGTGTCGTCGTCCACAAGCCTGAATCGACCTTTTACCTCTTCCCCAACGTAACAGGCGTCATGCAACGGCTTGGCTTCAAGACTGTCGGCGAATTCGCCGATGCTGCGCTCAAACAGACCGGCGTCTCCTTCTGCACGCGGATGCACTTTGGCCGCCCCATCCCCGGCGAGACCGGCCATTACGTCCGCTTCGCCTATTCCGGCATCGACGCGCCCGACATCCGCGAAGGATTGACCCTCTTCCGTGATTGGATCAACAGCACCGCCAAAGGAGCCGCCATATGAGCAAGCCACGGGTTTTTGTCACGCGCATCATTCCCGACCGGGGGCTGCGCAAAGTGTTGGAACAGACCGACGCCACTGTGTGGGAAGATGAACTGCCGCCGCCGCGTTCAGTCCTGTTGGAATGGGCAAGCCAGGCCGATGGGCTGCTGACGTTGCTCACCGACAAGATCGACGCCGAGCTGATGGATGCGGCGCCGAAGCTCAAAGTCGTGGCGAACTTCGCCGTCGGCTTCGACAACTTCGACGTGCCCGCCGCCACACAGCGCGGCATCCTGATGACCAACACACCGGGCGTTCTCACCGACACCACCGCCGACCTGGCGTTTGCGCTCTTAATGGCGTGTGCGCGGCGCATCGTCGAGGGTCGCGACTACGCCAGGAACGGTCACTGGCGCACCTGGGGTCCAATGTTGCTGATGGGGCAGGACATCCATGGCGCCACGCTGGGCATTGCCGGCATCGGGCGCATCGGGCTGGCGATGGCGCGGCGTGCAGTCGGCTTCGGTATGCGCATCCTCTATCACGACGCTATGCGCAGTGAAGTTGCTGAGAAAGAGTTGGGCGCCATTCGGGTCAACAAAGAGGAATTGTTGACGCAGTCCGACTTCGTGTCGTTGCACGTGCCGCTGACGCCGGAGACGCGCCACTACATCGACGCGGCTGCGCTGAAGATGATGAAGCCCAATGCCATCCTCATCAACACGGCGCGCGGCCCTGTCGTCGACACGATGGCGCTCTATGAGGCGCTTAAGGCGCGACAAATCTTCGCCGCCGGTCTCGATGTGACTGACCCAGAGCCGCTGCCCGCCGACCATCCACTCTACACGCTCGACAACGCGCTGATCGTGCCGCACATTGCCAGCGCCAGCTTCGAGACGCGCAGCAAAATGGCTGAAATGGCCGCCGACAACCTGTTGGCAGGGCTTGCCGGAAAGCTGCCGCCGAACTGTTTGAATCCTGAAGCGTTCAACAAATCGTGAAAAATTGACATGTTTTTTGACCGAGCAAGAATCTATGTAAAAGCGGGCGCAGGCGGCAACGGCGTAGTCGCCTTCCGCAAAGAGAAGTATGTGCCGCGCGGGGGGCCAAGCGGCGGCAACGGCGGGCGCGGCGGCAATATCATCCTCTTTGTCGATCCTGGGCTGAACACGCTTTATCATCTGCAGAGCAACGTTCACTATCGCGCTGAGCGCGGCGAACATGGCGGCGGCGCCAACCGCACCGGCGCCAATGCCCCCGATCTGCGCATTCCGGTGCCGCCAGGAACGATCGCTCGTAACGCTGAAACCGGTGAAATCGTCGCCGATCTGATTCATCCCGGACAGGAAGCAGTGGTGGCGCGCGGCGGGCGCGGCGGGCGCGGCAATGCAGCCTTTAAGACCGCGCGCAACACTGCCCCGCGCCTCGCCGAAAAAGGCGAACCCGGCGAAGAGGCGTGGCTGGAATTGGAGCTCAAGCTCGTTGCCGACGTCGGCATCATCGGCGTGCCGAATGCGGGTAAATCGACGCTGCTGAGTCGCGTCAGCGCGGCGCGCCCGAAGATCGCCGACTATCCATTCACCACCGTCGAGCCGCTGTTGGGCGTCGCTGAGATCGACCATCGCCCGCTGGTGTTGGTCGATATTCCAGGATTGCTGGAGGGCGCGCATGAAGGCGTTGGTCTGGGGCTGGAATTTCTCCGTCACATCGAACGTTGCCGCGTGCTGATTCATCTACTCAACGGCGCCAGCCCCGATCCGGTCGGCGACTTCGAAGCGGTCAACCAGGAACTGACGCTCTTCAACCCGGCAATCGCCGACAAACCGCAACTCGTGGTGCTCAACAAACTCGACCTTCCCGACGCACAGGCGGTCTGGCCGACGGTCGAAGCGGCGATGGCGCGTTACGAGCTGCCGGCGATGGCGATCAGCGCCGCAACCGGCGAGGGCGTGGTCGAGATGCTGCGCCGCGTGCGCGCCATGCTCGACGCGCTGCCGCAGCCAGAAGAAGCGCTCGAAGCATTGCCTGAATTCACCCCGACGCCGGATCGCAAGGCGTTTCAGATCGATCAGATTGAAGAGGGCGTCTGGCTCGTCGAGGGCGCAGAGATCGAGAAGGTTGTCAAGATGACGAACTGGGACTATTACGAGGCGGGGCTGCGTTTTCAACGCGTGCTCAACGCGCTTGGCATCAAACAGGCGCTGATCGAAGCAGGCATCGAAGAGGGGGACAGCGTGCGCATCGGCGACATCGAACTGATTTGGGGCTACGAAAACGCATTCGGGGAATGATGAATCAACGACGGCTCAATCTGCGCAGGGTTGGCATTCTCGGCGGAACGTTTGACCCCATTCATATCGGCCATCTGATCCTGGCGGAGGAAGCATGGTTCCAGCTTCAACTCGACCGCGTCTACCTTGCGCCGGCCGGCGATCCTCCGCACAAGGTGGGGCGGCAATTAGCGCCGGTGCGCGACCGTCTGCACATGGCTGAGCTGGCAACCGCCGACATCGACTACATCATCGTCAGCAGCATCGACGCCGACCGCCCTGGTCCGCACTATACGTCGGACATGGTGCGTCTGCTCCAGGCGGAGGCGGGGTCAAACACCGAGATCTACTTTTTGATGGGTATGGACAGCCTGCGCGACTTGCCAACCTGGCACGAAGCGGCATGGCTGGTGGAGCACGCGCGGCTGGTGGCGCTCAGCCGTCACGATGTCAAGCTCAACTGGGACGCGCTGGAGGCGGCGCTGCCCGGCATTCGCAGCCGTGTGATCATCCTGGATATGCCAGAGTTGGAAATTGCCAGCCACGTGATTCAACAGCGTGTGCGCAACGGGCAGCCGATCCGCCACATGGTGCCGCGCAGCGTTGAAGCGTATATTCACAAACACAATCTCTATCGTTGAAAAACGGCGCGGCTGTTGTGCACGCCTTCCGATAAGACATTCACCTTCCAGGAAGCCCAACAGCTTTCTGGAAGGTGAATGTTGAAGAGGGATGCTTAGGGGGCGTCGCCGCCGGGCTTTACTTCGTCGTGAGGCGAAGCTGCAACAACCCCAAATTGAACTGTCTGTCGCCTTTCGATAGCACCTCGCTCAGTGTAGCGCTCCGTTCAAGCTCGAACGTGTCGATCATTCGCACCGCCGGGTCTTGCTCCACTCTGCTGTTGGGGGCGACGCCTTCCCCTTTGATGAGATTCTTGTTGGGCGTGAGCCAGTTGGTGACGCCAAGCCGCAGCACCGAACCATCGCTGAGCGTGAAGGGCTGCAAGACCGTGCCGGTGCCGAGCGTCGGCTGACCCACCAGCAGCGCACGCCCATTCTCCTTGAGCGCGCCCGCCGTGATCTCGCCAGCGCTGGCTGTGCCCTGGTTGATCAGCGCCACCATCGGAATCTCACGCGCCAGCCCTTTGCCGACCGAGCGATAGGTGCGCAGCTGCTGCGAAGAATCGCGCTCATGCAGAATCACGGCGCCTGCTTCCAGAAACTGGGAATTGACGCGCAGCGCCTCCTGCAAATAGCCGCCCGGGTTGTTGCGTAGATCGAGCAAGATGCCATCGATCGCATTGCCGTCAGCGACTTCGGCGTTCATTGCTTCTAATGCGCGCTGCAACTCGTCGCCCGTGTCGGCGGCGAATTGGGAGATCTGCAAGAAGACAAAATTCGTCTCTGGAATGCGCGCCCACGTCACGCTGTCTACATCGATTTTGCCGCGCACAACTGTAATATCGACCGGTTCATCTTCATTAGGATGGAGCACGGTGAGCACCACGGTCGTCCCGGCCGGGCCGCGAATCCGTGAAATGATCTCCCACTCGGGCAATCCGGTGATATCTTCACCGTCGACGCGCAGCACAATGTCGCCCGCCAGAATACCGGCTTCTTCGGCTGGCGAACCATGAATCGGGGCGACAATGCGAAAGCCGCTGTCTGTTCCTTCGACATAAGCGCCGATGCCTTCAAAGGAGCCATCAAGGGAGCTTTGCTGTTGTTGCGCCACCTCAGGTGAGAAGAAAACCGTGTGATTTTGGTCGCCAAGCGTCGCCAACATTCCCTGAATGGCGCCGTACGTCATACGCACCGGGTCGATTGCATCCTGATCGACGAAGTAGCGCTCGACCAGATCCCATGCCTCCCAGAACACCTCGAACTGAGAGGGGCGATCGGCCGCAAGCACAGGGCGCGCGACAAAGCCTGTCACGGTGCCGCCAAGAAATGCAGCCATGATTGCGACTGCAAAAAGCGCAGCGGCAATTGCCTGTCTCACCCTGCGTTGCTGTTTTGTTCTCGATTCCATAATCCTCCAATCGGCCACTTGTCAATCTTGACAGGAAGCTGTAAGATTTTTGACTATCGTAAGGTGATAGTATGTAGCTAAACTTAAAGTCAGTCAACGATCCGGAAAAATATCGGACGATCAATCATTTCCTCAAATTCAGCAAGCATACAATATCGGCGTCTGTAAGTCTGGAATTGCAAAATTTTATCCGTCTGGAATCGTAGTGTTTGCAGCTTAAGCAGCAATTGGCGAATCATGAGTTTAAGGTAAGGAGTAGAAAATACTTATGGAAAATCGATCTCGAGTCACCACCAATAATCACGATGCCACAAGGATTTTGGTCGTCGACGACGCCGCTGATACACGATTGATGTTGAGCTTACGCCTTCAGCGCGAGGGCTACACCGTGCTTTCCGCCGGCAGTGGGCAGGAAGCCATCGAAATTGCCAACAAAGAAGGTTTGCCGGACCTGGCAGTGCTCGACATCATGATGCCTGGCATGGATGGTTTTGTTGTCGCCGACGAATTACGCCAGATGGGTGAAGTCCCGATCATCTTCCTTTCCGCTCTTTCCGACACAAACACCAAAGTCGAGGGGCTGAATCGCTACGCCGAAGATTATGTCACTAAACCCTTCGCCTTTTCTGAACTGCTGGCGCGTGTTCGTCGCGTCTTGATGCGCGTCGCCCCAGAGCGTTCGTTGGAGCCGGAATTGCCCATCGATGACCACCTGCGCGTCAACTTTTCGCAACAATACGCCATCATGGACGAGCGTCAAATCACCTTGACGCCAACTGAAAATCGCATCCTAAGTATTTTATACCATAACCGAGGACGGGTGTTGTCACCTAGCTTTCTGTTGTCCAAAGTGTGGGACCCTATGCGCAAAGGTACAGTGGAATCGTTGTGGGTGCACGTTCGACGCCTGCGCAGCAAGATCGAGCCAGACCCGGACAACCCACGCTATGTCTTGACGGTGCGCGGTCAGGGCTACTGTCTGCCCCAGCGTCACCAAATCGACCGCGAGCCGACGCTCGTACAAGAAATGTAAGCAATTATGGCGGCGACAGGTCCTGCTTCCGCCGCAGACGAAATCAGCCATTGTGAAGCAACGCCGCTTCTGAAGCAAAAATCGCCTCCGTTCTTGGAGGCGATTTGCATTGTCTGATATAGTGGTGACAGATGATTGCTCTATCTGTCACCTGTGAGGCGACGGCCGGATTTGAACCGGCGATCGGGGTTTTGCAGACCCCTGCCTTACCACTTGGCTACGTCGCCTGGATGGATATAGAGTAACAAGCCACCGGCAAAATGTCAAATTGACGGGCAAGCAAGGGGTGTTGCACGATGGCAAAAGCAGACCGACATGATGAGACGCTCTACTGTGCGCGCTGCGGCATTTCGTTTTTGTGGACGATTGAGGAGCAAAAACAGCCGGGCGCAAGCGAACCGTTATACTGCCACGGCTGCCGACAGTTGATGCCCGCCGCCGGTCGCGAGCGCGGGTTGGTCAAATGGTTTGACCGCCGCAAACATTACGGCTTCATCGTGCGCGCCGGTCAGCCTGAACTCTACGTACATCGCAGCGCTGTCCAAAGCCGCCGTCTGCCCCGCCCCGGGGATCTTGTCGAGTTCGGCGTGGAAACCGGCGAGCGTGGACAGAGCGCCGTGGACGTCGTCCTTATTGAAGACGCCGCCGTGACTTCTTGAAGAGAGGTCGATTTCACACAACTGCAACCGTACTGCAACTTCTCTTTAGCACCATAGGGGCAGCCAAACGCCTGTCAAACCGACGGCGTCGCCTCTTTAGTGTTTGTCCAGATAGAGTTTGAACATCCATAGTGTCCGAAGGACGAGGAGAGAGCACTCCATGTACGAGCAGAACCTTGCCGCACAGATGAGTCGGGATTGGGCCACGTCTCCGCGCTGGGCGGGGATTGAACGTCCCTACACGCCGGAGCAGGTGCTGCGCCTGCGCGGCAGCTTCATGATTGAGTACACCATTGCACGCATGGGCGCTGAGCGGCTGTGGCATTTGCTGCACACCGAGCCGTTTGTGCGCGCGCTCGGCGCCGTCACCGGCAATCAGGCTGTCCAGATGGTGCAGGCTGGCCTCAAGGCAATCTATATGAGCGGCTGGCAGGTGGCGGGCGACAACAACACTGCGGGCGAAACATACCCGGATCAGAGCCTCTATCCGGTGGACAGCGTGCCGACCCTTCTGCGCCGCATCAACAAGGCGCTGCAGCGCGCTGACCAGATTTCGCACATGAACGGTCAGCACGACCGTTATTGGATGGCGCCGATCGTCGCCGACGCCGAGTCTGGCTTTGGCGGCACGCTCAACTCCTATGAACTGATGCGCGCCATGATCGAAAGCGGCGCGGCGGGCGTACACTTTGAGGATCAACTGGCTTCCGCCAAGAAGTGCGGTCACATGGGCGGCAAGGTGCTCGTGCCGATCCGTGAATTCATCCAAAAGCTCGTCGCCGCGCGCCTGGCCGCCGACGTGATGGGCGTGCCCACCATTTTAGTCGCCCGCACCGACGCCGACTCGGCGCAATTGATCACCAGCGACGTCGACCCGCGCGACGAGCCATTTATCGCCAGTCGCGAGCGCACCTTCGAGGGCTTCTACTACATCAAAGGCGGCGTCGAATATGCAATTGCGCGTGGCCTGGCGTACGCCCCTTACGCCGATCTGCTCTGGTGCGAAACGGCAAAGCCCGACATCGGCGAAGCGCGCGAGTTTGCGCAGGGCATCCATGAAAAATTCCCTGGCAAAATGCTGGCTTACAACTGCTCGCCCTCCTTCAACTGGCGCCGCAATCTCGACGAAAAGACGATCGCCAGCTTTCAGGAGCAGCTTGGTGAGATGGGCTTCAAATTCCAGTTTGTCACGCTGGCTGGTTTTCACTCGCTCAACAGCGGCATGTTCGAGCTGGCGCGCGCCTATAGAGACGAAGGCATGGCTGCCTACACGCGCCTGCAGGAGAAGGAATTTGCGATGGAGAAGGAGTTCGGCTTCACCGCCGTCAAACATCAGAGCTTTGTCGGCGCCGGCTACTTCGACGAAGTGCAGTTGACAGTGACCGGCGGAACTTCCTCGACGACCGCGCTGAGTGGCTCCACCGAAGAAGCGCAGTTTGTCGCCGTGCATTAACATGTTGCGCAGGGAGGGGCGCAGCGCTGCGGCGTCTGGTGGCTCCTCCCCCTGCCCACCTCCCTATCTGTCCCAACAGAAACAGGACGAGTGTCTGGTGTCATGCCCGGCATTCTATGGTATACTGGCGACAGGTGAATGAGGCGTTTTGCCGCCTTTCATCCCTTATGCGGCCCGCATTGGGGTCTGCGAACGTATGGAATGGACGGAACGTCCGGTTGAGATCAACAATGGCTGATCAAAGGAGATTTTGCCATGACCAAACTACGCATTTTGGTGCCCAATGATGGGTCTGCCTTCTGCCGTCAGATTTATCCGCACCTGCTCAAATTCTTTCCACCCGAACACACCCAGCTGATCTTGTTGCGCGTCGGTGAGGCGCCAGAGGGACTCACCCCGCAGCCGCCGCGGCCATCCGGTTTTGATGTCACGATCACTGCATACGCGTCTGAACGTGACGCCAACCTGGCGCGGCACCCTATCTACGCCAGTCAGGAATGGGAAAGTGCAGCGGCGGAGATTCGCAACGAGCTGGCGAGCGACCTGCATCTGCTCAGCCAGGCAGGCTATGAGGTGGAGCTTGAGGTGCGATTTGGTGATCGGGGTGAGGAGATCATCAAATTTGTAGAAAATCAGGAAATTGATGCCATCGCCATGACTACACATTGGCGTACAGGCATTCAGAAACTGATTTTCGGCAGCGTTGCCCAATATGTGGCGGCGCGCGTCACTGTGCCGATCTTGATGGTGCGGCCAGAAGGCGAGTAGCGTGTTAGCGTCGCGCACAGCCAACGCACGCAACACACTCCAACTTGACCTAACCAGGAAACAGGGGTGAGCGACTCAGCAAGTCGCTCACCCCTGTTTTTCTGATTCCGATAGGGGCGACCCCATCCCTCGTCGTTTCGGACTAAACAAACAATGAGGTCATGCGCTCCGTCTGTACGAGCGCCTTCATCTCTTCGTCGGTTGGACGCCGCTCGTAGCGGGCAGCGGCGTCGAGCACGCGCGGCAGGAGATGGATATCGCCGACGGTGTTGAGAAAAATGCCGGGACGCCCCATCGCCCAATGTACAGCAAGATCGATGTCGCTTTGCGCTTCCAGCGGCTGATACCAGGTTGAGCGTGTGCGTTCCGTCGTCGCCCACGGGCCTCGTGTGATTGTCTTAATCGTCTGGACGGCGACATTGCGCTCCTGGCACATCTTGAACAATAACTCGAAATCGTGTTCGTACACTTCATCCTGCATAACAGTGTAGGAGTAGGGCAGCAACACAGAGTCAAAATCAAAGCGTTCCAGGCTGCGCCGGTGCATGGCGGCGATTGTGCGTCCATGCCCGGTGACGCCGATGAAGCGCACAAGCCCCTGCTCTCGCGCCTCGATGCACGCTTCGAGCGCACCGCCAGGTCCCATTGCCGTGTCCCACTCGTCTGGATGCACGAGCGCGTGCAACTGGATCAAATCGACCGAATCGACGCGCAGCCGGTCGAGCGAACGGTGAATTTCCTCGCGTGCGGCGGCGTAGGTGCGCTGGCCGGTTTTGGTCGCCAGAAAAAAATCCTTGCGATGCCGCGCCATCCACGGTCCGATGCGCAGCTCGGCGTCGCCATAGGAGGCGGCGGTGTCGATGTGATTGACGCCATATTCGAGCAGCAGGTCGAGCGTGCGGTCGGCTTCAGCCTGCGAAACAGAACCGAGTGCAGCTGCGCCGAATAGCGTCACCGTGCTCATGTGACCGGTGCGCCCGAAGAGGCGCTTTTCGATTTGCTTGGAGCCACTCATAGCTTTCTCTCCTGGTGTAGATTACGTATAAATGCCTTGCGAGCACGCTACAAGCATGTCGCCATTTTCGATAAGTATTATATGGCAAATTTTCATGTTTGTATAGCGACGGTGAAAGGGCCTGCTTCGCATTTGGGGGAGAGTTGGCTTTATAGATCATTGCCTCCGGCGTGACATGGCGTCTTTTCCAATTGAGAATTGCTGCAATGAAACCGCGTTGTACAAACTTTCGCTCTATGCTAGAATAGCCGCAGGATAGACTGTCAAAGCGCAGACATCCTCCCCAACGTGCCCATGTCGGGGACAGAACAGGGCGCCCATCCAGTATTCATATTCGAACTGTAACGAAAATCGCAACAAGGAGGCTTCCTCATGCAGAACAGACGGCTGGCGCTTTTGCTTTCCATGCTGTTGATTCTGTCCACCGTGCTCGCAGGCTGTATGCCGCGACCGGGTCAGGGCAATCTGGCGGCATCGTCGGCAGCCGACAGCGTCGTGGTCGATATCCCGGCGATTGCGCTTGTCTACGACGAGCAGGGCCAGGCTTCACTCAAAGGTCTTGATCTATCGGCGTTGGGCGTCGAGCTGGACGCGCTGGCGCGCACCCCAGAGCAGATAGCGGCGGTTCGCGCAGCGGGCATCGAGAGCGCCTACGTTGATATCTCGCCCTCCGGCGTCGGTCTCTACGCCAACGGCAGACCGATGCTGACGATGGATTGGGACGCAAGCACGATTCAGTCGCTCGGTGCAGTGATTGGCATCGCCGGCGTCGACAATGCTGACACGTTGGCAAAGGTGCTGCCGCTGGTGAGCAACATGAGCCTCGGCGTGGCTATGCTTTTCCCTGACGCGGGCAGCAATCCCACGCTGGTTGGCCCGGCGCCGGATAAGGCGGCGGCGCTGGCTGCTGCACAGGCGGGCGCAGCAGCCGTGCTTGGTGAACTGGGCATTCCACCCTTTGCAACCGGCCTGCTCGGCGCGCTTGGGCCGTTGACAATTCGCTACAACGCAACAGGGACGGCTACGTTGGAAGGATTGGGTATGATCGCCAACTTCCTGCCGCCCGATGCGCTGGCCGGACTCAACCTGGACGCTGAACAGATGGAGCAGGTCGCTGAACTAGGCATCCAGACGATCAATGTGCAGACCAAGCCGGAAGGTCTTGCCATCACGCTCAACGGCAATGCACTGCCGTTGATCCGCTGGGATAGCGGACAAATGAGCAACCTGGTGACATTGGGTCTTGACGGCGGCGCGCTGACTGCGATGACCGGCGCTGATGCAGAGTCGCTCGATGCGCTGCGTCAGCTTGGCAAGTTTGCACCGTTGCTGCAGACAACGCCGTTGAATATCTCCGTCGTCTTCCCCGAGTAGCGGAACGTATGTAGCGGCGTCTTCCAGGAAGATTCAGCCTGCCTGGGGGACGCCGTTATGGATCAAGCAGATGCAGTAATTGCACAACGTATGAGACGCGGTGCAAACAGCGCTCACGTAAATAACTCCACCAGCCTGGGGCCAAAAATTGCGGCGGCGACGCACAGGCTGGCAATCACTGCAAAGACCATTCCCCCCGCTGCGGCGTCTTTGGCGACGCCAGCCAGTGGATGATAGTTGGGTGAGACCAGATCGACGACGGCTTCGATCGCAGTGTTGACGCATTCTAACGCCAGCACAACAAAAATCGTAAGTCCCAACAGCGCCCACTCAAGCGGCGACACCCGGAAGTACAGACCGGCGAGCACCACGACAACCAATGCCGTCAACTCAATGCGCGCGTTTGGCTGTGTGCGGATGGTGTGCAATGTTCCGTTGATGGCGGCGTTGAAGCTGAACCACCGCCCGCCCCAGAAGCCGCGGTCTCGACCGTTCAGGGCGCTATGCGGGGGGACGCTATGTGTGGGACGAGTAGAATGAACAATCATCAGCCTCAAACTTCCTTTCGCAACTGCGGATCAATGCTCATTCAGGCGTTTGCGCGTAGGTGCGCCGCGCCAGCGCGTCATGCCCGAACTGAGCTAGCACTTCTTCTTGCAACGACCACATGACATCCTCTGAACTCTCATCGTCGTGGTCATAACCCAATAAATGCAATGTGCCATGAACAGCCAACAGTTGCAACTCGGCGGTCACGCTGTTGTTGTAATAAGCGGCTTGACGCGCAGCATAGGGATAGGCGATGACCAGGTCGCCCAGGAAATGTTTGATTTCAGAGGCTGCCTCCTCAGCGACAGCCAGCGCAGGCGCGTCAACAATATTGTCACGCGCTGCAAAACTTAACACATCGGTGGGGGCGTCGATTCCTCGATAGTGGGCGTTCAGGGAGCGGACGTAGTCGTCGGTGGTGAGCGCAACTGTCATCGCTGCTTCTGCAACATCGACCTTGCGCAGCGTGGCGACAACGGCGGATCGGATGGCGGCTTCGTCGATGGTTTCGTCGATCTCCTCATCGATCTCGATGTTGATTTTATATGTACGTCGGTTCAATTCGTCCATCTTTCACCCATCCATTGCAGCCGTATGTTCAATGACAGGCGCCGCTGATTTTTCCACGCCGCCGATCTCGCGGTGTTTGGGTGGTGATGGTCTGTTGGCGTCGGCGCCATTCTCGAGATGGGGCCGCGGCTCTTCTGACGACGCCGCAGATGCATTGTCGGGATATTTGATGCGCGGGTGATGGACGCCCTGCAACACCTGTAAGAAGATATCCTTGACAATCTGTAGTTCCTTAAACGTTAAATCCGATTCGTCCAACTCACCATTGGCGACGCGCTCATCGATCAGACGGTTGACCAGCAGTTCCAGTTCCTCACGCGACGCTGGACGCATGGCGCGCACGGCGGCTTCACAAGTGTCTGCAAGCATCAGAATCGCCGTCTCACGCGAACGCGGATTGGGGCCGGGATAGCGAAAATCTTCTTCTGAGATCGGCGCGTCGTCTTCGTTCTGACGCTGCGCCATCAAGTAGAAATATTTCACCAGCGAGCGGCCATGATGCTCGCGAATAAAATCTTGAATACGGTCGGGCAGGTTGTACTTCCGCGCCAGGTCGAGGCCATCTTTGACATGGCTGATGATAATCTGTGCGCTGGTCAGCGGATCGAGCTTTTCGTGTGGCGACGAGCCATCCATGATGTTTTCGGCAAAAAAGTAGGGGCGCACTGTCTTGCCGATGTCGTGATAATAGGCGCCGACGCGCACCAGCAGGGCATCGGCGCCTATTGCCGCGGCTGCACGCTCAGCCAGGTTGCTGACCAGGATTGTGTGATGATAGGTGCCCGAAGCTTTGAGCAACACCTGGCGCAGCAACGGATGGGTTGGACGGCTCAACTCGGTCAATTGCAATGGCGTGGTAATGCCAAACAAATTGCCAAGCACAAAGTAGCCGACCAGCGAGATCGCCGCTGTCAACGCGCCGTCGATGGCGATGACCAGCAACATCTCCACTATCATTGTCGAGCTATAATTCCTGAAAGGAGCAAACATCGCAACCATAACGGCAAGATTGATGCCCGCCACCGCCAGTCCTGCCCATAGAAACGAATTCAGTCGTTCGGCGCGTCCCACAATCAAGATTGCCGCCATCGAGCCTAGCGTGTGATAGATGACCATCGCTGCGTTGGTAGGCAGCATATAGAGCAGGACAAGCGCAAACATTGTGATCAAGATCTGCGCCACCCGCACCTTGCAAAAGACGGAGACAAGAATCCCATACGCCGCCATTGGCAAGAGGAACGGCAACCAGGGATGATTGACTATCATAGCTTTGGCTGCCAACAGCCAGATCACCGTCAGAATCAACAGCAACGCCAGTTCACGCGGGCTGGATAGCAACGCGCGCTGCACACGCGCCAGCGCCGCAATCGTGATCGACAGCACGAGCAATACAAACACAGTGCTGCGCGCCAGCGTCCAGAAATCCCATTCGGATTGCAATCGGCTCAATATAGCCAGCTTTTCAGCCTGTTCGGCCGTCGCCCGGTCGCCGCTGCGAATGACAGTTTCGCCTTCGATCAGCGTCACATAGACCGGGGAAACGTTCGCGCGTGCTTCATTGCGCAGCGCCTCAGTGCGTTCGGGGTTGGGAAAGCTGTTGGGACGAATCAGGTTTCTGACAAGTTGAATCGTTACATCGCTCGACGCGTCATCCAAGAAGCTGCTGATAAACCCAGGAACCGTGCGCCGAGCCTGATTGATCGTTGATTCGCGAATCTCTGTGCGCATGGCGCGATCGAGCGCAATCGGAACTTCACGCGCCACCTGCGCCCACTGCTCGTCGGTCAGCGAAAGAATCTGAACGGCTGTCTCGGCGTCAAGCTCTAGCGCTTCGATCGCCATCAGATCATTGGTGCGTTGCGCGATTGTGTCATCGGCGTGTTGGCGTATCTCGCCGATTTGCGCCATTACTTCGCGTGCAACGGCAACCTGTTGTTGTCGAACCGTTGCTTCTTCAAAGTCGTACTGTTCGGCAACCTGCGCCGCCGCACGTTCGCGCGCGCGATCGGTCAACACCTGGCTCTCGAAGGTGATCTGTTGCGGGGCGACAACTGTAAATGGCGCGATCTGGTCGGGCTGCAACAGGAGTCGGCTGCCATAGGGGAGCTGCCAGGCCAGCAGCGCGATCAAGACGATGCCCAACGAGATGAGCATCAAAAAAGGCACAAACGATTGGCGTAGCCTGTCGAGATGAATCTTTCGACTCACCGTCGCCCAGGCGCGCTGGAGCGACTCTGGCATGAGGTTATTGGGCAAGAAGACGACGCACGATCTGGTTGACGCGCTTGCCATCCGCCAGCGCGCCGGTTCGCGCCAACACCGCCGGCATTACCTGTCCCATCTGCTTGGCCGAGGTTGCGCCTGCTTCTGCGATGACGGCGCGTGCGATTTCTTCAATTTCGTCATCGGAGAGCTGTTTCGGCAAATATCTTTGCAGAATTTGATATTCCGCCATCTCTGCTTGCGCACGTTCCGGTGAACCAAGTCGTGTGTACTCATCGGCGGCGTCGCGACGTCGCTTCGCTTCGCGGCGCACGATGTCCAGCATCTCGTCGTCGCTCAGTTGATGCGCAGCGTCGCCGCTGGCGCGCGCCTGTGTGAAGGCTGTCTTGAGTGCGCGCAGCGTGAGCTTGGCAGTCTCGTTGCGGTCGCGCATCGCCTGCTTCAGGTCGGCGTCGACGCGCTCCGCCAGCGTCAAGTTCTGTTCACTCATGCCGATTCCTCCTTCGATAGCTGCGCCTGCACGCGTCGATCGATCAGCAACTGCAACCGATCTTGATAACGCATGAAGACCATCAAGCCAATGCCCAGCCCAGCCAGAATCAAAACCAGCTGCCAGCCGGAGAACAGCCAGACGCCCGCCCCCGCCGCCGCCACCACCATCGTCGAGGGAACCCGTATCACCAGCGTCAACAGGATGATCTTGGTGAAGGAAACGTGTGAAAGTCCTGCCATAAAATAGGGCAGATCGCCGGTGGGCGCCAACAAGATTATGAACCAGACCGCCGTGCTTGTGCTGAAGGTGAGTCGCTCCCACTGTTCGAGCCGTCCCTCGCCGACCAATCGCTCGACAATCGGACGCCCAAAGTAGCGGGCGATTGCCATCGCCAGCGTTGACCCGATCAGCACGCCCAGCGCCCCCCATACGCCTCCCCAGAACGGCCCGTACAGATAGCCTGCCGCCGCCTGCATGACATAACCGGGGAGCGGCGCCACCACAATCTGGATGGCGTTGAGGGAGACCAGCGCAACCGGTCCCCACATGCCCAACTGGCTTACAAAGGTGCGCAGTGCGTCCTCGTCTTGCGCCAATGTCCACAGCAGGGGCCAGAATTGCCAGGCAACCACGGCTGCCGACAATAGCAGCGCGACAAACAACCCAAAGCGCCAACTGCGCAACAAATCGATTCCCAGGCGATTCAATCGCTGACCTTTCATCCACCCATCTTCTCTGCGCCAGACTGAATGTATACGAATCGGCTACAGAATTCACACGCGCATTATACCCCACCCTCGCCCGTCAGCCAACTGGCTAACGGATGCCAGAAAACACTATGAATTTGGTGATGGGCGAGATGGTGGTGAGCGTGTTGAAGCGGACGGGCAAGATAGGCGCACTGCGCTCGGGTGGAGTTATAGGCGCGTGCTATGTATAATCCTGGGTGAAACGATTTTGCTCAGCCCGGTTATGCCCTGAAGAAATTCGCCACAAAAAACCATAAATTCGCCGGTCGCTCCGCCAGGCGACGCATAAAGTAGGGATACCACGCCGTGCCGTAGGGAACGTAGATGCGCACGCGATAGCCTTGCGCCACGAGCTGTTCCTGGCGTTCCCGGCGGATGCCGTAGAGAAACTGAAACTCGAAGGCGTCGCGCGGGATGCCCTGACTGGCGGCATAGCGCTGCACGGCTTCGATCATGGCGTCGTCGTGCGTGGCGACGCCAAGAGAGACGCCGCGCGCACGCGCTTCTGCGCTCAGCATCATCTGCGCCAGACGCACGAACGCAGCGTCGGTGTCGGCTTTGTTGGCATAGGCGACGGTGTGCGGCTCCTTGTAGGCGCCTTTGACCAGCCGCACCCATGCGCCCTCTTCGATCAGCCGACGCACATCCTCCTCGCTGCGGAAGAGATACGACTGGATCACAACGCCGACGTTGTCAAAGCCTTCACCGTGACGCAGCCGACGGTAAATGTCGAGCGTCGTGTCGACCAGCGCGCTCTCCTCCATGTCGATGCGGACGCGCAAATTGTGCTCGTGGGCGCGGGTGAGAATGGCGCGCAGATTTTCGATTGCCAGATTTTCGTCGATCTTGAGACCAAGCTGGCTGAGTTTGACCGAAACATACGCGTCGACCTGATTCTGCTGAATGCGGTCAAGCAGGAAGAGAATTTGGTTGCGTGCTGCCACTGCCTCATCCGCCCGACTGACGCTCTCGCCCAGGTAATCGAGCGTGACGGCCATGCCCTTGGCGTTGAGCTGGCGCGCTGCGACAATCGCGTCATCGACTGACTCGCCGGCGATAAAGCGGCTGGCGACTGCCCACGCCGGCGGAAAGCCGGTCATCATCCGGCGCATCAACGCCGAGCGCGAGAGATAGAGCAGCCAGGAGCGCAGCCATGCTTCGCCGTTGCGATAGAGTACATAGCCAGCAGCCGCGGCGACGGCGAACGTGACAAGCGTCGATGCGGCGGATGTGAGCGTCGAGTCAGCAGATTTGGTCTTGCCCATGATAGCTCCTCAGCCGATTGAGTGATCATAACGGGTCGTTGTTGGTATTGTAGAACCAATGTACGGCTGGCGACAAAGTCATCATGAAATGATTACTGCGCACTTTCTTGCATTCCTCCCAGCGCATATAGCACGCCGTCTGCCGTGGCGACGTAGAGTTTGCCCGCCGCCAATGCTCCGCCGACGACATTTGCACCCGCCGGCAGCGAACTATCCCACCCCACAGCGCCAGCGCTGCGGTCGAACATCAGACAGCGCGCCCGTCCGATGCGGCTGCACAGATATGCTCTGCCGACCGGATCAAGACCGATCAACAGCGTGTTGCGTAGGTCAGCCGCAATGTTTGTCAGGAGGCGACTGTTGGCGTCAACCCAGGCAAGACGCGCCGCGTTGAACGACTGTCCGTAAAAGAGCCACAACGCAGTTTCCGCCGAAACGCCGGCATCCGAAGGAATGAAGATGTTGAGGCCGCCAACATCCCACGTGATCGAGCGCCTGATTTGCGCCCTACCTTGCTCCAATGCCCACTCGACCGCCGTGTTGCCCGCCATCAAGTAGTGTTGGCCGTTGGCGCCAACCGCCAGCCGCGGCGCCATAAAAACCATCTCCTGCGGGATCGGCAGTTGCAGATCGACCAGCGCGCCGGTTGTGGTGGAAAAGGCGCCCAACCCAAGAAAGAGCAGGTCATACGTCGGGCTGAGCCGCGGCGGCTCCTCCCAGACGCCTTCGATAGGGGGCGACAACCAGCGTTCGCTGCCGTCGGGATTGACCGCCTGCACACGATCGACGCGACTGAGATAGATGGTTCCATCGTTGTCGACGATGGGCCCGGAGGTGATGCGCCGCCCTTCACTGCGCAGCCGCCATAACAGTTCGCCTTGTGCGGAGATCGCGCTCAGCCCCCGCTCGGTGTCGGTCACATAGAGCACGCCATTTGCGCTGATGGCCGGCGCACCAAGCGGGGCAAAGCCCAAATTCGTGCGCCAGCGCAGCGAGCCATCATCGTTGATTGCCAGCAGATTGTTAGCGGCGGTGACAATGTAGACAGCCCCATCGCTGCCGACAATCGGCGCGCTGGCGAATCCTTCCGGCTCTTCTATTTGCCAGCGTATGGCGGGGTTCGTCGGTCCGGCCTCGACGGCGGTCAGTGTGCCGTAGGCGTCGCCGCGCTGCGTCGCCCACGGATGTGCGCCAGGTGAGACCAGCGCCGGCCCGCCTGTTGCCGGTGCACGGTAGATCCAGAGGGTGGCAGCCGTTGCACCGCCGATCAGCGCCACGACGACCATGCCCCATACCCAGCGCGGCGGCAGGCGATGGAAGCCAGGCGCCGCAGGTTGCACCAGTTGACCGGCCACCCAGTTCAGCAGTCGGTCGAGCAGCGAAGGGCGCAGTTCAAGTTCACCTTGAAGCTGGCGGCGCAGACCATCGCCCACCAGCGTCACGCCGAGCACGATGATCATCACCAGCCCGCCGGTGACGACCATCGGCCACGGGCGCAGGATGTTCTCGAACGAGGTCGCCAGCATCTGCCCCAGCTCTGGCAGACCGGCCGCGCGGCGCGCCACCCAATCCTCGACCGTGATCCATGCGCCGCCGCCGATGTAGTAACCCAGAAAACCGAGCGAAGCGGTCACCATTAGCGTGCTGCTTACCTCGAACGCCAGCAGCATGGCGGAAAGCGGCAGGACATGACGCAGCACATGATAGATGAGGAGATGCGCGTCGTTGGCGCCAATGCTGCGTGCGCTCTCGATGTAATTCTCTTGCTTGATGGCGCGTGTCTGCGTTTCAACATAACGCGCCGTCTCCGCCCATCCGGTCAGTGAAAGACCAAGGATAAATGCGATCAGCCCGCGCTGAATGCCCACAAATGCAATCACCGCCAGCGCCACGACAAGCACGGGAAAGAGCAATGCCACGCGCATCACGCCATCAAGGATGCGCTGCATTGCTCCGCTGGCATAGCCAGCCGCCAGGCCCACGGCGATCCCGATCACCAGCCGCACCGAAGCGATGATCAACACAAGCAGCAGCGTCGGCCACACTGCCCAGAGCAGGCGGCTGAAAAGATCGCGGCCGGCCTGGTCAGAACCGAGCAGAAAGCCCGGCGTCAGCGGTGGATACGGTGGACCGACCCAGCGACCGTCGAGCTGTAAAACCGCAGTGCGCGCTTGTGGGTCTTGCGGCGCCAGCCACGGTCCGAAAATAGCCATTGCTACAACCGCCGCCACAATCCAAAGACCAAGCGTCAGCGGCCAGTTGCGCCGTCGATGTGAGCGAGTGGAAGGTTGTGTGAACTTTGGGAATGTCGATTTGGTCATCGAGCCGCCTGTGCTATCCGGCTGTCCGCTGACGCGGATCGAGGCTGCGCGCCAGTTGGCCGACGAACATGTCAGTCAGCACGAAGATCATGGCGAAGATCGTCAGGAGCGACGCCACCAACGGTGGGTCGAGGAAGCGCGATTCGACCGAAGCTGAGGTGAACCCCGCCGGGATTAACGTCGCCGCCAGCAGCGCACCCAATCCCGGCCAGCCAAAGAGCCACTCCACGACGATCAATTCGCCAACGAGCAGCCGCATTGCGCCGGCCATCGCCTGAAAAATTGGCGCCCAGACATTGCGCAGCGCATGCCTTCGCACAACACGACTTTCTGGCAGGCCGCGTCCGCGCGCTGCAACAATGTATTGGCGTCCTAATTCACCGGCGAGAAGCCCGGCCATTATCTGCGCGATCTGTGCAGTGGGGCGCAGCGCCAACGCGATCACCGGTAGGATCAAGTGCTCGTCCCAGCCGTAACCGCGAATCGGCAGCGGCATCGCTGCGCCCGGCACGTTGATGACCAGCAGAAAGAAGAGCGCCACGGTCAGCCGTCCAAAAAAGAAGCTCGGCGTTGCAAGCCCGATCGTTGTGAACACCGTCAGCCAGGTGCGCACGCCGGGCGGTCGTACACGCACACCGGCCAGCCCGACACCGACGCCGAGCGCAATGCTCACCGCCAACGCAATCGTCAATAGTCCCAGGCTGGCGATGGTTGCCTCACGCAACACGCGGCCAAAACTATCACCATAAACAGCAACATCGCTCAGGCTTATGGCGCCCACCTGTTCGATGTAGGCGAGATAGTCAGGGATGAGTGCGTTTGTGTCGGACTGGTTGCCAAAGAAAGGGTTGCCAGCCGTGGAACGCGCCAGATAGGCGTAGGTGAAGCCGCCGAAATTGGCGCCTATCAATACCGCCAGCAGAAATAATGGTCGCCAAAGCCAGGAAATTCGCATCGAATTTACGCTCGCACAGGGCGCGGAAAGATGGATTGCCAGATTTGCGCCGTTTCCGCCCACTGTTTCGCCAGCCCATCCTGCCCAATGCCGGCAGCAAGGGCGTCGGCGGTGGCGCGGCTGCAGCGCAGTTCGACGGCGTAGCGACTGCAAGACTGTCCGGCGCGCTCGATGCGTTGGCGCAGATCACGCAGGCCATCGAGTGCAGCGCAAAGCTCAATGTAAGCGATGGCATCGATGCTGTTGCTGGGCGCACTGGCTGCCCGGCCGCTGCGCATGTCGGCGCGACCGTCGAGCAGCCGCACCAGTTGCCAGCGCCAGCGCCGCGCATCATCGCCGCCAGCCCAGACGTTGAGGGCAAAGTCGGCGGGGCTCTCCATTGCGCTGCGATAGAACTCGTGCACATCTTTGAAGGCGCGCGTGAACCGCGCCGGCGGCAAATCCTGGCGGGTGCGCCGGCCATAGCCCTTGCTGGTCAGGCGCTCGTCGAGGATCGCCACGACGCCGCGATCGTCGGCGCGGCGGATCAGACGACCAAAGCCCTGCTTGAGCGCCAGCGTCATCAGCGGCGTCATGTACTCCTCGAAGCTCGAGCGTCCGTCAGCCTCGATGGCGCGCATCCGTGCGCCGTGCAGCGGGTCGCCGGGCGTGGGGAAGGGCATCTTGTCGAGGATCACGAGACTGAGGTCGTCGCCGGGAATATCGACGCCTTCCCAGAAAGAGCGCGTCGCCAGCAGCACGCTGTAGGGCGTGGCTTTGAACCAGCTCAGCAGCGCGTCGCGCGGGGCGTCGCCCTGGGCGCGCACGGGCCACACCACGCCGCGGTCATCGGCTTGCAGACGGTCGTTCACCTGCTGCAGACCGCTCCAGCTCGTGAACAGGCAGAGCGTGCGCCCGCGGCTGACTTCGAGCAACCGTTCGATCTCACCGGCGACGGCGTCGTAGAAAACATCGGCGTTGCGATAGTCGTAGGCGGGCAGCGCAGGCTGGTAGAGCAGCGCCTGCCGCGGGTAGTCGAAGACCGTGGGCAGCACGACCTCCTCGCCGGTCTCTTTGATGCCGCAGCGCGCCTTATAGTGATGGAAGTGGCCGCCGGTCGCCAGCGTGGCGCTGGTGCAGATCACGGTGCGCGTCACGGCGGTGCCGTTGTCATCTTCCGGTTGAAACACATAGGACGAAAGCAGTTCCGCCGGATTGATCGGCGCGGCGTGCACCTCCAGCGTGATGTAGCGGCGATCAAAAACGCGCACGGCGTAGCGCACGACCACGCCATCTTTGCGACCGCTGCCGATGGCGCGCAACTTTTCGGCGGCGCTGTTGACCGCCGTCACTGTCAGCTCGTAGTAGCGGTTGCGTTCGGCCGCCTCGGCGTTTGGGCGTTCGCCCAATTTAGCGGCCTGTTCGATGGCCGACGCGTAGGGGTTGCTGCGCTTGAGCCGCTGACCCAGGTCGCTGAGCGCGGCGCTGAGGCTAAGCGTCGCTTCCAGATCACCTTCGATCTGAAAGGCGTTGTCACGGCTGAGCCGCGAGATTTCCTGAAACGCGACGGTGTTGAGGTGACGCAGCCGGTCGATCTCATCCTCGCCGAGATGCTCCTTGAAGATCGAGCGCGCCAGCAACTGTTCAACGGTGTAGTCCGTCACCATCACCTCGTAGACGGCAGTGGCGATCTGTTCGAGATGGTGCGCTTCGTCGATCACGTAGATCGGCGCCGGCGGCAGGATGCGCTCGCCGGCATAGCCGAGTTCGAGCGCATTGAGCAGCAGATGATGGTTGGTGATGATCACCTGCGCCTGCGCCGCCTCGTCGCGCATGTGGTTGACCCAGCAGTCGTCCTCATAGAAGCGGCAGTCGCCGTGCAGACAGTCGTCGGGAAAACTGACGACGCGCGTGCGCAGGTCGTTGCTTAGCACGAAGGGCAGGTCGTCTATGTCGCCGGTTGTCGTTGTTTCGAGCCAGCCGCGCATGTAGGTGAACTGCTCATCTTCTCGGTCATAGAGCGAGATGCGCCCTTGTTCGCCAGCTTCTTTTTCCCACTTGTAGTTGCAGACGAAATTGCTGCGCCCTTTGACGATCACTGCCGGGATCGGCTTGCCCAGCACCTTGCGCAGAAAAGGGATTTCCTTTTGAAAAAGCTGGCTTTGCAGCGATTTGTTGGCAGTGGAGACGACAATTGTCTGCCCGCTGAGGATGGCTGGGATCAGGTAAGCGATCGACTTGCCGGTTCCGGTCGGCGCTTCGATCAGCGCGTGACGCCGCGCCAGGATCGCACGCTTGACCGCTTCCGCCATGTCGAGCTGGCTTCGGCGTAGTTCGTAGCCCTCCAGGGCGCGCGCAAGGGGGCCGTCGGCGCCGAACAACGCCGCCAGATCGGTGGAAGCCAGCTCCGCCAACGCAGCGTCCGGCGCGGCGTTGACTTCGGCTGATTCGTGAAGGGAGGGTGGCGCGTCGTCAAACGGGTTGTAGTCGAGTTCGTCGGCGGACGTTGGCAGCGGGTGTTTGGCGCGTTTGGACATACAAAAATGATAGCACAAATGTGCGGCGCGCCAAAGCGCCGGGCAATAAAAAGTTGGCAAGAAAACAGGTCGGGCAATTGCCCGACCTGTCGATCATATACGCTTGACTCCTCACTTCGTCGTGAGGCTGCAACAGTTGCTGACCTTACTGCGCCGGCGGCAGGATCACGGCGCTGATGGCGTGAATCACACCATTGGTCGCCGGGATGTCGGCAACCGTGACCCGGGCGCCGTTGATGTAGACGCTGCCGTCCCTGATCTCGAAGGTGACCGGCTTGCCCTCGACAGTAGTCGCCCGCATGCCGTTGGTAATGTCCGTCGACGCCACATTGCCGCTCAGCACATGATAGCGCAGAATTTGCGAAAGCTCACCTGCCTGCAGCAGTTGCGCCGTTGTCAGGCCAGTCTGCGCCAGCAGTTCATTGAACGCTGCGTCGGTCGGTGCAAAGACTGTGTACTCGCCGCTGCTCAACGTTGCATCCAGGCCAGTGGCTCTCAGCGCCTGCGACAAGATCGAGAAGTTGGGGTTGTTGGCGGCAATCTGCGCAATCGTACCAGTTGCTGTCGTCGCACCGGTGGTCGGTGTGGTTGTTGCAGTGGTGGTCACTGTCGTTGTAGTGGCAACAGTGGGCGTGGTGACAGCCGTAGTTGGCGTAACAGCCGTGGTGGTTGGCGTAACAGCCGTGGTCGCAGCCGTGGTTGCGGCAGTCGTTGCAGCCGGTGTAGCCGCAGCGGGGGCGGCAGCGCCAGCGCCGATCTGTTCGCGCGTCGGCAGATTGATGACCTGACCAACCTCGATGAGGTTGCAATTGGCAATGTTGTTGAAACTGCAGAGCTGCTCGTACAGGCGGAAGTCGCCATAGATGTCGCGTGCAATCAACGCCAGCGTATCGCCCGACTGAACAACATAGGTGCCGCCTGGCTCGCCCTCGCGGCCAGTGCTTTCAGTCGTTGCGGCCGTGGTGGTCGTGGCGGTTGCTGTGGTGGCGGCAGTTGCGCTCACCGCTGCGGCTGGCGCTGCTTCCTGCGCAGAGATCGTTTGCAGCGAATCATCGACCAGGACAGCGCCGGTTGCGACCAGTTCATAGGTGGCCGGGATGCGCGAGTTGTTGTAGACGATCACGGTGTATGTGCCCAGACCCGGCGCCGTAAAGCTGGCCTGGCGAACATTTTCATCGCCCGGCGTGTTGACACGGTTGCCGTTGGCAATCGCCACATCGCTGGCGTTTTCACCAGCCTGATAGCGGCGCAGACCGGTCTCGTCGAGCACCCAGAAGCTCATGCGTCGCGCCAGCTCCTGGTTGTCACGCGGGTCGAATGAAAGGCGGAGTGTAATCTCGCTGTCGCGCTGCTCAGGCTCCAGCCCCAGATAATGCTGTTCGTACTGTTCGCCCAATTCACCTCTGATAGTGGCGCCGCGGAAGGGGCCGGCAGTGACAACCGGCGCGGCTGCTGCGGCTTCCTCGGTTTCCGTGGGCGTCGCCTCTGGCGTGGCGGCAGGCGCTTCGACGGTGGCGACGGCCGCCGGCGTCTCAGCTGCAGCTTCGGTTGCTTCCGCAGTCGCCGTTGCTTCAGCGGTGGCGCCAACTGCACGCACCTGCTCGCCGCTGTCGTCGACGAACACGCCATTATCCACGCTCAGTGTAAAGTTGGCATCGGTTGCAGAATCGTTGTAGACAACGATGGTGTATGCTTCGCCGGTGGCGCGGAAGGAAGCGCCCTGTACATTGTCGGCGCCGCGCAGGAAGAAGCGGGTGTCGCCCATCCCTACATTGTTGTTCTCGATGCGCTGTCCATTGACAACTGCGCTCAGATTGGCTTCGTTCAAGACATAGAAACCAACGCCATTTGCCTCTGGGTTAGCGCGATCCCAGCTCGCCGTGACTGTCACTGTGCCAGGTCGATCCGGCGTCAGCCCAAGCCAGAACTTGGCGAACTGTCCGCCTGGAATTGTGCCGGTGACCTCGGAGGCCCGCACCTGAAACGCCGGCGCCGCCTGCTCAGCCGCAAATACGACCGGGGTCAGCGCAGTGACGAGCAGCGCCGTCAGCAATGCTACAGTAAGAAATTTGCGCCATTTTGATTGGGTCATAATTAAAACCTCCAAATGACCGAATATTATGTGTTGCGATGAGCGCTGCGCCAGTGGTTTTGCGCAATTCATCGCAAACAGAAAAACATATTACAACTCATTGTAGTGGTCAGCAGGCTTACCGCACTCCTCCCACTATTGCGTTAATCGCCGTCTTTCAGGCATCTCTTAAATCGCCAGAAAGAACTTCGCGGTTCCCAAAATAACTCGCTGGCAGCCGATTCTGGCGTATCTAACTGATTATACTGCCTATAAGGATTTGCACCAAATAAATCCTCCACTTCAATCCAAACTTTTTTATAAGCGGCGCGCCTCACCGTCCAGGCGGTTGTGGAATCGGCGTCGGCGTTGACGGAGTCGATGCCACATTGCGTACATAGTAGTCCGAATACGTATAGTCTTGTCGGACAATTCTCAGACGGAAATCATACGAGTCCGCCGGCAACAACCCCAGATCGAGCCGGACAAGATAGCCATTGATGACCGGTTTTACATCGCTGAAGAGAAAGTTCCACTGGTCTGAACCAGAAGGCGTCCAGTACAACTCCCACCGCAACAGATGTGGAACGGCGGTTGTGCCGATAAAGTCCACCACTTCGCTCACCTGGATGTTGTCGAAAGGAAAATACAATCCTGGCGAGCGGGGAACCGTACGCGTGGAAGTCGGATGGATGGCGGGCGGCGCCGATCCGTTGGCTACGCGTAGGCGAGTCACATAGAACTCATTGTAATTGCTGTCACGATAGACAATGCGCAGCCGCAGATCATAGAAACCATCCGCCAGTTGGGTCGTGTCAAGTTCGTAAATCTGCGACTGCCAGAATTGCTCGTTGCTGCTGTACAGCCACCCCCAGTCGCTGCTGCCGCTTGGCGCAATGTGCAATTCATAACGTTCAAATGGATTGAATGCTGTGCGGCTGTTTACAGTGCCGATGACCGGCGTCAGACCACGGATCACGTCGCCGTTCTGTGGCTCGAAGATGCCCTGCCCGTTAGGAATGAAACTGCGAAAACGCGGCGTCGGCGTGACCGTGGGCGTTGGCGTTTCAAAGACGATCACGAGCGGGGAAAATGGCTGGTTGGGATCAGTGCTGGTTGGGAACGGCGTGGCCGTCGGCGGCGCAGCATTACGCACCTCCAGTCTGCGCAGGAACGCTTCGGTGAAATTGCCGCTGCGATCCAGCGCACGCACGCGAATGTCATAGAAGCCGTCGGCGAATTCGTAGGTGTTGAGAATATAGAGCACACCGTTGCGCACAACCTCGCGACTGGTGGTCAGCCATTGCCAGCTCTCAGCGCCGGTTGGACTGATGTGCACATCGTACCGCGTAAAATTGCTGATAACCGCTGTCCCCCAGATTGGGGTGAATCCAGAGATCGCGTCGCCGCGCTGCGGATGGGTGATTTCATTAACGATGCGCAGATCGAGCGTCGGCGTCGGCGTGACAAACGGCTGCTGTGGAAAAGGCGTGAAGAAGAAAGGCGTCCACGTCGGTGTGAAGG
Source organism: Chloroflexota bacterium (assembly GCA_016861025.1). Classification (GTDB taxonomy): domain Bacteria; phylum Chloroflexota; class Anaerolineae; order Caldilineales; family Caldilineaceae; genus Caldilinea. The sequence goes on along the minus strand of BOKO01000014.1, from coordinate 67,885 downwards.
TGGGCGTTTCAGGAAAGGTTTGAAAGGCAAATCCATGTGTGTCGACATCGGCGAAGACGCGTCGCGCCATGTCGGGAATGGCGAGCACCGCCATCACCGCCGCAGCCAATAACAATAACAATATGCGCGTCCGCGTTACCTTGTCATCCATCACCGTCGAGTATAGCGCAACCTAGCGCACAAGTCGGAAATCTGATCCACCCAACAGTGGGCGATAGAAACCAGGATTCTCGCCTCTTGCACCTTGGCGGCGAGTGCGTTGAAGAAATCCTGATTTCCATGACCTTATCCCTGCGCGTCGCGCCAAACCAGATGGTAGCAGCGCAGTGCGCCATCTTCCGGCGGGTAACGCAGCGTCACCGTCGGGCTGGCGGGCGACCCGTCGGCGCCGAGCACGGTGAGCGAGAGTTCAAGCTGGCTGCCGGAATAGATGGGTAGATCGAACACACCGGCGTCGGGGCCGCCTTTTGTGAACGCCATCGCACGGTTGCCCCACTGGTCGACCATCTGCACCGCAACGCCGGCAATCGCAACGCCATCGCGGTTGAGCACGCGCCCCATCACGTAGTTGCCCGGACAGTTGTTGTCGGTGTTGACGCTTGCCAGCAGATAGGTCTCGCTGTTGACCGTATTGATCGGCGTCGGTTCGACGACGGCGGCCACCGTTTCCGTCGCGGTGATCGTCTCCGTCGCCGTTACTGCGTTTGAGCCGCGCGCTAACGCATGCGGTGGTTCGCTGATGGCGATGCGGCGCACACGTTCACCGTACATCGCACGCACGATTCCCTCTGCTTCGGCGCAAGTTCCAAGCGAAAGCAGCGTGTTGCGCCCACTCGCCCAACGCAGCGCCGCACGCTGTTCCTCCAACACCCGCGCCGTGAACGCAAAGGCGGCGGGTCGCTGTGCGCCTGGCGTCGGCAGGAAGGGCCGCAGACCGAGGTCGAAGACGCCAGCCAACAGCGGCGTAGCCTCTTCCGGCGTGAGGGGCGTCTCCAGATCAGCCAGTGTGTCTACGTAACGCCAGCCAGGCGCCAGAGCGCCAAAGCCGCGCGGCAGCGCCAACGCTGTCTGCGCGTCTGGATCATTGGCAGCGGTGCGTTGTTGGAGGCAGACGCCAAGCTGGACGCGCTGACCGTCGGTGCGTTCGACTGACACGCGTGAAAAGAGTCCTGACTGGTAAGCGTCGAAATACGGCCCATCGAGAAGATGTGCTTCGATCCAGGCGCGGGTGAAGAGTTCACCCTGCGGCGGACAGCGCAGTTCGCGCGGGCACGGCTGCTCGATGCGCACGGCGTCAGCCGGTGGTGTGAACACCCACGCCGCCGGGTCTTCGGGCGCATCCAGGCTGCGCAACAGAACAGGATCGGCGATCACAGCCTCCATGAATGCCTTCCAGATCGGCGCGGCGCCGCTGATGCCGGTGATATTGCGCATTGGGCGGCCATCGTTGTTGCCTGCCCACACGCCCGCCACCAGATAGCGCGTGTAGCCGACGGTCAGATTGTCGCGGAAGGAGGTGGTCGTGCCGGTCTTAGCGGCAGCCGGGCGTGAGAGCTTGAGCGGGCTGTTGGCGCCAAAGACCGGTGTGCGCGCATCGTTGTCGCTGAGAATATCGGTGACAAGATAGGCGGCGGCAGAGGAGATCACCTGCTGCGGCGTCGATTCCGGCAGCGCAACCGCGCGCCCGCGTGCGTCGGTCATGCGCAGGATCGGCGTCGGTTCGACATAGCGGCCCTGGTTGAGGATGGTGTGATAGGCGGTCGCCAGATCAAAGAGCGTCACTTCAGAGCCGCCGAGCGTCATCGCCAGCCCGGCGCGCGTGATGTCCTCCTCGCTGAGGCTGCGCACACCCATGCGGTTGGCTGTTTCGACAAAGCGCGCCAACCCCAACCCTTCCATCAGCTTGACCGCTGGCACATTGAGGCTGCCGGCAAGCGCCATGCGCGCTGTGATGGGGCCGCGCAGCCGGTTGTCATAATTGCGCGGTGTATAGGGTCGCGAGTTGGCGATCGGATAGGTGACCGACAGATCCCACAGCACGGTGGCGGGGCTGATAATATTGGCGTCGAAGGCCGCGGCGTAGATCGCAGGTTTGAGCGCACTGCCCGGCTGGCGCTGACGCAAGACGACGTTGACCTGCCCGCCGATGCGCTCATTGTAGAAATCAGCGCTGCCCACCATGACCATAATTTCGGCGCTGCCCGGCTTGAACGCCACGAGTGCGGCGTTGTTCATGTTGTGTCGTGCACGCAAGGCGTCCACCTGGTCGCGCACGATCTGCTGCGCCAGATTCTGCAAGTCGAGGTCGAGCGTCGTGTAAATGTTCAGCCCGATGCGGCCCAGATTGGGCAGGTTCAGTTCCCGCGCCAGATAGGAGCGCACATATTGCACGAAATGAGGCGCCTGCATCTGGCGGCGATCTGGATCATCCGTCAGCGTGATCGGCTGGGCGTATATGCGGTCAGCGGTCGCCTGACTGAGATAGCCGTGCCGCACCATCAGTTGCAGCACGATGCGCTGGCGGCGTTTGGCGGCCTCGAAGTTGAAGAACGGGTCGAGATTGGCAGGTTGCTGCGGCAAGCCTGCCAGCAGCGTCGCTTCGGCGGTGTTGAGCGCCAGCGCCGATTTGCCAAAATAGGTGCGCGCCGCCGCCTCTGGCCCGTAGGCGCGATGCCCAAAGTAGACCAGGTTGAGATACATCTCCAAAATCTCGTCCTTGCTGAACAGTTCGGTCAGCTCCTGCGCCAGCAGCGCCTCGTTGATCTTCCGCTCCAGTGTAGGGGTGAAGCGCTCGGCGGGCGACATAAAGAGATTGCGCGCCAGTTGCATCGTGATCGTGCTGGCGCCGGAGAGCTGCTCGGGATTGGCGAGATTCTGCACCATTGCGGCGACAATGCGCCGCCGGTCGATGCCCTGGTTGGTGTAGAACGATGCATCTTCCGTGGCGATGATCGCCTGCACCAGCGCGGGCGAAATGCGCGAGAGCGGCGTCCACACCCGACGCCCTTCGTCGAAAATTTCTGCCAGCACGCGTCCCTTGCGGTCGTAAATGACGCTGCTCTCGAAGATGCGCGGTTCGGGGCCTGGCTGGTAGCGACGCATGTACGCTTCGGCGACCGCCTGCAAATCACCTTCTGGACGCGGGGCAAGCTGATAGGTGGTCTCATAGGCGGCGATGCGGCGGTTCACTTCGTTCTGAAGCACAGCGGCGGCGACCTGCGCATCGCGACGCAGCGAAACTGTGGGCTGTGCGTCGCACGCGGTCAGCAAGAACGCCGCCAGCACGAGCACTGGCGCAAACGACCAATGCTTCCATTTCGTTCTCCACCAATGCGCAGCCCGCGTTGAAATACGGCGCAGGGCGGGCGTCCTGTACTGGTCTGCCATCATCATCCTCTATATGAACTACATTGAGCCTATTACTGCGTGCAAACACCCGAGAAAACACAAACGCCAGGGTCGGGGCCATCGGCTAGAGCATCTGGGCAATGTTTCGGCTGATCAGATCGACGCTCAGCTATCCGGTTCATCGGTATAACGCAGCAGCAACGTGCGATGTTCCGCTGCAAACACACCGAATCTGAGCAGGCGTCGCTTTGACACAGCCCCCGTCTCTCGTTCACAATGGAGGGCGCTATGTCGCTCGAATTTCGCCCACCCAATTTGCTGCAACGCGCTGTCAAACGCCTCGCCTCGCTGGCGCCGGTTGCCTGGCTGCTGGCGCGCACGCTGCGTCATCTTGATCGTGCGGTAATGCAGATTTCGGGCGGCCGCACGACCGCCACCAGCCTGCTCTCGGGACCCCCCGTGATCTACTTGACAACGACCGGCGCCAGGAGCGGTCAGCCGCGCACGACGCCGCTGATCTGCGGCGTCGACGGCGATCGGCTGATCCTCTTCGCCACCAACTTCGGTGGGCGGAAGAATCCGGCGTGGAGCTACAACCTGCGCGCCCATCCTATCGCCACGGTTGCCTATCAAGGCAAATCCGCCGTCTACCGCAGCCGTGAAGCCACGCCGGAAGAACGCGTCCGCTATTGGCGCATGGCTGATCAGCTCTACGTCGGCTATACAGCCTACCGTCAACGCGCCGCGCATCGGGAGATACCGATGTTTGTGTTGGAGAGAAGTTGACTCATGCTGATTTTGACCCGTCATGATGTTGAATCGTTGTTGACGATGCCCGATGCAATTGAGGCGGTCGAGGCGGGCTTTCGCCAGCTTGCCGCTGGCGCGGTGGAGATGCCCCAGCGGCTGGCGACGACGATTGCGCCACACAACGGCATTCATCTTTCCATGCCTGCATTTGTGGCCGGCGACCCGGCGGCAGGTGATCCTGGCACGTTGACGATCAAAATGGTCACCGTCTACAACGACAACCGGGCAAAGTATGACCTGCCCACCATTCATGCCGTGCTGCTGCTGCACGATGCGCGTACGGGGCAGCCGCTGGCGCTGATGGACGCCGAACATCTCACCGCCATGCGTACGGGGGCGGTGAGCGGCGTCGCCACGCGCCACATGGCGCGCCCCGACGCCAGCGTGGTGACGATCTTCGGCGCCGGCGCGCAGGCAGGGCCGCAGTTGCTGGCAATGGCTGCGGTTCGCCCGATTCGGCAGGTGCATGTGGTGGCGCTGGGCGATGTGAGCGCTTTCTGCGCGCGTATGGTGAAACAGCTCGGTGCACCTGTGGACGCAGCCGCCGATGTACGCGCCGCAGTCGAAGCCGCCGATCTGATCTGCACCGCAACCAACAGCCCAACGCCGCTCTTTGACGGCGCCTGGCTGCGCCCTGGGACACACATCAACGCCATCGGCGCCTACACCAAAACGATGCGCGAGTTGGACAGCGAAGCCGTGCGCCGCAGTCGCGTTATCGTTGACCGTCGCCAGGCTGCGCAGGTCGAGGCAGGCGACATTGTTATCCCTACACAGGAGGGCGTCATCGGGCCGGATCATGTCGTGGGCGAGCTGGCTGAGGTCGTCTCCGGCGTCGTTCCTGGCCGCATCGCTGTAGATGAGATCACGCTCTTCAAGTCGGTGGGGCTGGCGCTGCAAGATGCGGTGACGGCGGCGCTGGTCTATCGGCGGGCGCTGGATCGAGGAATCGGGCAGGAAGTCACCTTGTAGTTGAACCATAGGGAAGTGGAAGCAGGGTGAACTTCGACATGGAAACGTTGTCACGTCAGCTCCCATCACCTGGAATTGCAGCGCAAGAATTCGAGTGCACAGGCATCGCGTTACGAGTAGGATTCGGTGCATAATCAAATTGGAGACAAGCCAGGAGAGAATGCACCATGTCAACGACCATCACGACGACGCAAACCCCATCGACCATCCTGTTTGCCGCCGACGACGCGCGATGGGCTGCCGTCTGTGCCAGAGACGCCGCCGCCGAAGGACAGTTCTGGTTCGCAGTGACAACGACTGGCGTTTACTGCCGGCCAACGTGCCGTTCGCGCCCGCCGCGGCGTCAGAACGTGCGCTTTTTCGACACACCCGCCGCCGCCGAAGCAGCCGGCTTCCGCCCCTGCAAGCGCTGTCAGCCGCACCAGCCGCAGCCGGCAATGATCGTCGAACATGCCGCCGCGGTCGAGCAGGCATGCGCGCTGATCCGGGACAGCGACGGGACGCCAACACTAGCGACGCTTGCCGCGGCCGTGGGCATGAGTCCCTACCACCTTCAGCGCGTCTTCAAGGCGCACACCGGCGTCTCGCCCAAGCAATATGCGATGACTGTGCGCCGCCACCGCGCCGCCGACGCGCTCCAGACAGCAAGCACCGTAACAAAAGCAATCTACGACGCCGGCTACAGCAACAGTGGTCATTTCTACGCTGAAAGCGCCGACGCCATCGGCATGACGCCGGGCAAGTATCGTCGCGGTGCAGCAGACGAGACGATCCGTTTTGGCGTGGCTGCGTGCTATTTGGGATGGGTGTTGGCGGCGGCGACGATGCGCGGGCTATGCAGCATTGAGTTGGGTGACGATCCGGTTGTGCTCGAAGCAGAGCTGCGCACGCGCTTTCCCAACGCCGAGATCGTGCGCGACCCTGGCTTCGACGACTGGATGCAGCAGATCGTGGCCTTTCTTGGCGCACCGCAGCGCGGGTTATCCCTGCCGCTCGACATTCAGGGTACGGCGTTTCAGCGTCGCGTCTGGGCTACGCTGCGCGAGATTCCGGCGGGCGAGACGCTGAGCTACAGCGAGGTGGCCGAACGCATCGGCGAACCGGAGGCAGTGCGCGCCGTGGCCGGTGCGTGCGCCGCCAACAAGCTGGCGGTGGCGATCCCCTGTCATCGCGTGGTGCGCAAGGATGGCGACCTTAGCGGCTATCGATGGGGCGTCGAGCGCAAACGGCAGTTGCTGGCGCACGAGCGCAAAGGAGCGACCGACTTTGCCAAACTTCCTTCGGAGTCTGGCTGAGAATTGTCAAGTCGTCACACCCTCCCCGGAAATGTTGGGTTTCTGGGAAAGGTGTGACGCATCCACCTGACAGAGCCTGCCTCAATTGAGCGTCAGCTCGGCAAAAATCACATTGCTGCCGGGCACTTTGCTGAACTCGAAGCCCAGTTTCTGGCAGACGCGGCGCATCCCTTCGTTTTCGGGCAGAATCTCGGCGACGATGCGCTCTAGTTTCTCGTCGCGACCGATCTGGATCAGACGGCTCAACATTTCTGTGCCCAGACCGGTGCGCTGATATTGATCGCTGATCAAGATGGCAAACTCACCGTCGTTCGTGCCCTGGAGTTTTGTCAATTGCCCCATCCCCACGATCTGCGTGCGACCGCGGTCGTCTTTGCGCTCGGCAACCAGCGCCATCTCACGATCGTAATCAACAAAGCAGAGCATGGCGAGCTGTTCGTGCGACATCAACTGCGCCGGCGACACCGGATGGAAGTAGCGCAGATAGATGCTATAGGGCGACAACGTGCGGTTGAAGGAAGCCATCAGCGGTTCGTCCTCAGGGCGGATCGGGCGAATGTTAACCTCCTCATCGCTGGGCAGGGAGAAGGGCGCGCTGTAATGCGCCGGGTATGGGCGGATCGCCGAACGCGGCAGGTCTTCCTCGTTCGTTTCAGGATCGTGGAGCACGATGCGTGCATCCAGGGCGATGATTTGGGCGGGCGACGCCAGCAACGGATTGATGTCGATCTCTTTGATCCACTGTTGCTCAACGACAAGCTGGCTGAAGCGCACCAGCAGACGTTGCAACGCCTCGGTGTCGACCGGCTTGCGTCCGCGCACCCCTTGCAGCGCCTCCCAGATTTTTGTCTGCTCCATCATGCGCCGCGCCAGGGTCGTGTTGAGCGGCGGCAGCGCCAGCGCCCGATCCCTGTAGACCTCGACGAGCACGCCGCCTGTGCCAAAGAGCAACACCGGCCCGAACTGGGCGTCGATGCTGCTGCCGATGATCAACTCGTAGCCATCCAGCTTGAGCATCGGTTGCACTGTGACGCCCTGGAAGTGGTGTGCGCCATGTCGTTCGGTCACGGCGGAGCGGATCGTCTCGAAGGCGGCGCGCACAGCCTCTTCATTCAAGAGGTTGAGCTGTACGCCTTTGACATCTGACTTGTGCGTGATCGTCTCGGAGTTGAGCTTGAGCACGACCGGATAGCCGATTGCCTCCGCTTCTTTCACTGCATCTTCGACAGTGGCGGCCAGGCGCGTCTCCACGGTCGGAATGCCATAGGCGTTGAAGATCTCTTTGGACTCGAACTCGGTGAGAATCGTGCGCCCTTTTTCGCGCACCTGGTCGATCAGATGGCGCGCCCGGTTGCGATTCATTGCCTCGGCTTCGCTGGCGACCGGCAGCGATGGCGTCTCGTAAATGCCTTTGAGGTTGTAGCTGTAGCGCCACATGTAGTTGAAGACCTGCGCCGCGGTGTCAGGATAGGGGAAGGTTGGGATGCTGGCGCGGTTCAAAATCGAGACGCCTGCCGCCACATCAGCGCCGCCCATCCAGCTGGCGAGGACTGGTTTGCGCCCCAACGACGCCGCTGCGTGACGAAGCTGTTCGGCAGTACGCGTCGGATCGGTCATATCCTGCGGCGTCAAAATCACCAGCAGACCATCGGCGTTCTTATCTTTGGAAGCCACTTCCAGGGTTTTGGCGTACAATTCCGGGCTGGCGTCTCCCAAGATATCGATCGGGTTGTTATGGCTCCACGCCGACGGCAGAAACGCGTTTAGCTCCGCCAATGTCTGCTCGGAGATTTCGGTCAGCTTGCCGCCGCCCATAATCAGCGCATCGGTTGCCAGCACGCCGGGGCCGCCGGCGTTAGTGACGATGGTCAGGTTTGGTCCTTGCGCGCGCGGCTGCTTCGACAATACCTCAGCCATGTAAAAAATATCGGAGATGCGCTCAACGCGCAGCACGCCGACGCGGCGGAACGCTGCATCGAGCACATCGTCGCTGCCGGCAAGCGAGCCAGTGTGCGAGGCAGCCGCTTTTGCCGCCGCGGCCGTGCGCCCGGCTTTGATCACGATGATCGGTTTGGCAAGTGCGACCTCACGCGCCGCTGAAAGGAAACGACGCGCGTTGCCGATCGTCTCCATGTACATCACGATCGCTTTGGTGCGCTGGTCGTCGCCAAGATAGTAAAGCAGATCCGCCCAGTCTACATCGAGCATCGAGCCGATTGAGACAAATGCGCTGAAACCCACATTGTCCTGCAGGCTCCAATCGAGCACCGAGGTGCAGAGCGCCCCGCTCTGGCTGATAAAGCCGACGCCGCCAGGCAGCGCCATGCCTTTGGCAAAGGTGGCGTTGATGCCGGTTAGCGGGCTCATCACGCCCAGGCAGTTTGGCCCGATGATGCGCATTTGCGCATCGCGCGCCTGCTCCAGGATTTTCTGCTCCAATTTGGCGCCAGCTTCGCCGGTCTCTTTGAAGCCAGCCGAGATAATAATTGCGCCCTTGACGCCTGCCTCCACGCATTCAGCGATGACGCCTGGCACAGTGGGCGCCGGCGTCACGATCACGGCGAGATCAACCTGATCGGGCACATCACGGATCGACGGATAGGCGCGGATTCCCAGAATGTTGTTGCGCTTTGGGTTGACCGGAAAGACAGTGCCTCCAAATGGATTGCTGATCAGGTTCCACAGCAATGTGCGCCCGACGCTGTCCTCTTTCTCGGTGGCGCCAATCACAGCGACGTTGCGTGGCTTGAAAATGGCGTCGAGGGGGTGGCGGCGAAACGCCACTTTCAATTCGGAACTTGCTTTGCCCGTGCTCATCTGTTTTTCTCCCCCTGAGAGTGTTTGAAATTCACGTAAAAAATGGAATGTGCGTCTTAATCAACTGTTCAAAGGCTTGTTTGCCTAGAGGTTTCACTAAATACTCGTTCGCACCCGCCGCCAAGATCGCTTCGCTGTACCCTGGCAATTGCAGCGTCGTCAAAACAATGAGCGGTTTGTCAGCCAACAAAGTGTTTGCACGCAACGTCTTCACTGTTCGCACGATGTGACGCAACGGTGGATAACCGATTACGATGACCAGATCGGGCGCTTCGTCGATCTGGAGTTCAGCATCTTGCAGGGTGATTTCGACGTGGAATCCGGCGCTGCGCAGGTCGGAGACCAGCAAGGCGTCGGCGTGCTCAAGCCCTGCGACCAACAGCACCGTTGGAGCGTCTGGTCCGGCGATAAGCGTACGCCTGGCGATGTCATGATCTAACACTGCCATCAATGGAATGCGCACCGTGAAGCGACTGCCCTCTCCTTTGTGGCTCTCGATTGTCAGGCTGCCGCCGTGCAACGCCGTCAGTCGATGAATCAACGTTAGACCAAGGCCGGTGCCTTCGTATTGTCGTGACAATGCGCCGTCGAGCTGCACGAATGGGCGGAATAAACGGCGCAAGTCGTCCTCGTCGATGCCGATGCCGGTGTCCCACACTGTGAGCGCCAGACAGTTGCACTCCTCGTCGTGCATCGCCTCAAGCCCCAGAATTCCTCCCTCAGCAGTGAACTTGACTGCATTTGACAGTAGATTCGTAAGAATCTGGCGCAGCCTCCGCTCGTCAGCGATCATTGCCGGCAGCGATGGTTGGATCGATAGCGAGAAGTGTTGCTGTTTCGCCGTGAAGTCGACCTGTGCGACGCACGCCCGACAGATAGCCTCGACATCGATCTGTTGCGCTAAGAGCTCTAGCCGTCCCGACTCGATTCGCGCCACGTCGAGCACGTCGCTGATCAGGGAAAGCAATAGTTTGCTCTGCCTGTCGATGCGTTCGAGCGCCTGCAACTGCCGGTCAGTGACGGCGCCGTACACTTCCTCGCGCAACAGATCGGTCATGCTAATGATTACGTTGAGCGGCGTGCGCAACTCGTGGCTCATTGCAGCCAGGAACTCATCTTTCATGCGCGAGGTGCGCGCCATTTCCTGATTGACGGCGCGCAGTGCTGCGATCTGCTCCGCCACACGAATAGCCAGGCGGGCGCGCTCCTCCTGTAGTTCAGCTTCGGTGTGCGCCCGCTCCGCCAGTTCGCTTTGTAGACGATTATGCAGCGCTGCGTTGTGCAGCGCCACAGCTGCAAACGCCGCAAACGCACCGGCAGTCTGTTCACTTTGGCTGTCAAAGTGTCCCGGCGCCGAATGACTCATATTCAGCAAGCCGATCACCTGACCGTCGGCCACAAGCGGCACGCCAAGCCAGGAACGAATCAATTCGTTGCCCTTGCGCTTTCGCCAACGGCGGTCGTTTGCTGTGTCGTCGATGCGCACAGGATGACGCTGTTCGATTGCTTCGGCAATGTGTGTAAGCTCTGTCACCTTCAGTTTCAGCGGCGCCTTGTCGGTTGGGAATGTCGAAAGCCGCGCCGCAAGTTCAAGCTGATCGCCTTCGAGCAGCATGATCGAGGCGCTGTCAAAACTCACCAGTTTCGCCAACTGCTGAAGAATCGTGGACAACAGACCCGGCAAATCCAGCTCAGCGGTGAGTGATTGCACCACCTCAAGCAAGATTCGATCCAGATTTTGCTGCGATCCGTTCATGCTGGGCACCGTTGACTCAGTTCATGTGCACTAATATTCTGTACGCTGCAAATATCCCCGATCTCTGCAGCGATGCATGCTGTTTTGCCGCACGCCGGACTCAGCCAGCGGCAAGCCGGTGCAACAGCTTGCAATAGGCGCGCTGCCCACGCACAAAATTCTCCAGTCGGAAAAACTCGTTTGGGGAGTGCTGCCGCTCATCGTTGAGGCCAAAGCCAAAGCTGACGGTGTAGGCGCCCAACGACTCCAGAAACATCGCCGTCACCGGAATGCTGCCGCCAGAGCGCGCCAGAAAAGGCTCTTTTCCATACTCCTCAACGAGAACATCACGCGCAGCCAGATTGCCGGGATGATCTCCTGCCATCAGGTAAGGCATGGCGCCATTGTCCTTGACCGTGACGGTCACACGGACGCCGGGCGGCGTATGACGTTCGATATGCGCTTTCAGCAGTTGTGCGATCTTGCGCGGTTCCTGATTCGCCACCAGCCGGCAGGTGATTTTGGCATGCGCTTCGCTCGGCAGCACGGTCTTGACGCCCTCACCCTGAAAACCGCCCCAAATGCCGTTAACCTCCAGCGTTGGGCGCGCCCACTTGCGTTCGAGCGTCGAATACCCAGGCTCGCCAAAAAAGGCGTCGATCTGCAGTTCGCGGAGCACGCTATCCTCATCGAAGGGGACGCGCGCCATCTCTACACGGTCGGCGTCGCTGAGCGGGACGACATCATCATAGAATCCATCGACCAGGATGCGACCGTCTGCACCGCGCATCGACGCCAGGATGGCCGCCAGCGCATGGATCGGGTTCTGGATGGCGCCGCCGTAGAGACCCGAATGAACATCGTAGGCTGGCCCAACCACATCGATCTGGAGCGCACACAGCCCTTTCAGCCCGACGAGCAGCGCAGGCTGATCCTCATCCCACTGACCGCCGTCGGCGCTCAGCACGAAATCGCATGCAAACTTCGCCTTGTTGGCGGCTACGAATCCTGGCAACGTTGGGCTGCCGATCTCTTCCTGCCCCTCGAAAAAACACTTGACATTGACGGGCAGACCGCCTTCGCTCTTGAGCAGCGCTTCAAGCGCCAACACAGGCGCCAACATGTTGCCTTTGTCGTCGCTGGCGCCGCGCGCATAGACGCGACCATCCTTGATCACCGGCTCGAAAGGCGGGCTATCCCAGAGATCAAGCGGGTCGACAGGCTGGGTGTCGAAGTGACCGTAGATCATCACAGTCGGCTTGCCCGGCGCATGGAGCCAGTCGGCGTAGACAACCGGGTGGCCGCCTGTCTCCATCATCTCCACGTGTTCCATGCCTGCGTTGCGCAGTTGCGCCATCACCCATTCGCCCGCGACGCGCACGTCGTGGGCATGTTCGGGCAGGCTGGAAATGCTGGGAATGCGCAAAAAGTCGAGCAACCGCGCCGTAAACTCAGCCTGATTGGTTTCAAGATACGTTTGCCAGGTCATCTCAAAAGTCCTTGTTCATGAGTCATATTGTTTGATCGTTGTGGAAGTTATTGTCAACAATGCTGTGAGCGGCGGCGTGTGAATAGCCTTCACACAACCATGGAGTATGTTCCATATCATAGCCGCAGGAGCTGAGATTCGGAAAACCATTTTATCACCTTTGCGCCAGATGAGACGACGCCCGCTCCTCCTTCGATGCACTCATGACGCCTTTACACTGCGCGTTGCAATGTAAGTAGGCGTGAACTCATTGAGCGGCGTCCCCGGCCAGCCGTCCTCATAAAAACCGGTGAGCACAAAACCGGCGTCGAGCTGACCGCCGATTTGATCGGTCAGCGTATGACCGAATTCGAGAGGCTGCACTTCGTCGATGTAAAGGCCGCGTTCCTCATCGCTCAGGCTGGTCAGGTCAGAATAGGGCAGCTTGTGCCGCACCTGCAGCACACCCCGGTCGGCAAGCTCCTGGTCGAACAAATAGATCACCGGGTTGCAAAAGCCTGCCAGCAACACGCCGCCGCAACGCAACACCCGGTGCGCCTCGCGCCAGACTGGTCGAATGTCGGGCACGAACAGGTTGGACACCGGATGCACGATCAAGTCGAAGGTCTCGTCGGCGAAGATGCTGAGGTCGCGCATATCGCCTTCGATGGTTGTAATGCTCAACCCCTCGCGCCGCGCCACGTAGCGATCCTGGGCAAGTTGCTGCGGGGAGTTGTCGAAGACGGTGACGCGTGCACCAACCGCGGCCAGAATCGGTCCTTGTTGTCCGCCGCCGCTTGCCAGACAGAGAACATCGGCGTCAGTCAGCGATGGAAACCAGTCAGCCGGCACCGGTTGGGTCGGCGTCAACACGATCTGCCAGACGCCCTGCCGCGCCTGTTCGATCTGTTCCGCCGTGACGGGGATCGTCCATTCACTTTCGCGCTCAACTGCTTTGTCCCAGGCAAGCGCATTATAGCGCCGAATCTCATCGCTGTTCATGGCTGTGCAACCGATCGAGGATGCTAATGTCAACGCTGCTCAGAAACCTGGCGCATTCCTCTGGCAGCGATGGGTTGATGTAAATGCCGCTGCCGATCTCGAAACCGGCAGCCAACGAGATGCGCGGCACAATTGCAATGTACCAGTGCAGATAAGGTGCGCCCAGGTCCCGCACCGGCGCACTGCGGACGACATAGTTCAGGTCAGGATTGTTCAACCCAACATAGAGCATACGCAAGACCGTGCGCGTCACCTTACCCAGGTCTGCGATCTCCTCTGGAATGGCGTTTAGGAACGAAGCTGAATGTTTCTTGGGCAAAATCCACAGATGAAAGGGCGAAAACGCCGCGTAGGGCGAGAAGACAAGAAAATGTTCGCTCTCCAATACGATGCGATGACCTTCGTTGCGCTCTTGTTCGAGCATCTCGCAGTAGGCGCAGCGCCCGGTTTCATCGAAATGGGCGAGTGCGGTGTCTGCACGCACGCGCACTTCGTTCGGCACCATCGGCAGCGCAATCATCTGTGCGTGTGGATGGCGCAGCGAGGCGCCCGCCTGCCGTCCGTGGTTCTTAAAGAACAGAACGTACTCGATGCGTGGGTCGTTCTGGACATCCCATGCACGGTCGATGAACGCCTGAAAGACGCGCGATAGATTGGCGCTGCTTTCCAGCGCAGCGCAGGTGTTGTGCACTGGCGACTCGACGATCACCTCGTGGTAGCCGACGCCGGAAATGCGACGCTCCAGACCGTTGTACGCACGCTCCAATGGCGTGGTGTGCGTTAACGCCGGATAGCGGTTGCCGACGATGCGCACCTGCCAGGCGCCACTGGTGGGAAATCGCGCAACTTCCAGGTCGATCTCTTCGTTGCCAGGGCAAAATGGACAGTTGGCTTCCCATGTTGGTCCCTCACCGCACATCAGTCGCCCCGGCTCCACAAATTCATGGGGTCGTCGGGCGCGTTCAGAGGCGATGATCACCCATTCTTTGGTGGCAAGATTTTGGCGCAGCTCAGACATGCGCTCCTCATTTACAAACAAACTATCGGTCCATCTCGGCGTCGGCGCGACGCAGCAAAGTCAGCAATTCCGGCAACCCATCCAGGATTAAATGTGGCGGTGCGCTCTGCGTTGCAAAGGTTGACCGACTGTCGATGCCGGTTAGCACGCCCACGGTGGTCATGCCGAGCTTGAGCGCGCCAACGATGTCCGTCTCGTAGCGGTCGCCGACCATCAACGTCTCCTCTGGCGTGACCCCCAATCTTCGCATCGCCTCCTCGAACATCGGCGCGTTGGGCTTGCCGATCACGATCGGCTCGCGGTCAGTGGCCGCAGTGAAGAGCGCCAGAATGGCGCCGGCGCCCGGCACCTGCCCACGCTCGGTGGGATAGGTGCGGTCGCTGTTGGTGCCGATGAAGCGTGCGCCGTTGCGGATCGCCAGCGCCACGTCGGCCAGGTCGTTGTAGGTGAGGCTGAAGTTGGCGCCCGACACGGCGTAGGCGGCGTCGAATGGGTCGGTCGTCAACGTGAAGCCAGCCCTCGTCAGCGCGCTGCGCAGCCCTTCCTGACCGTTGACGATCACCTTGCCTTCGGGCCAGCCTTTCTCGACCTGATGGCGCAGCCAGCTTGCCGTCGCCTCGGCGCTGCCCAGGATGCGCTCTGGCGCCACGCGCAGCCCCATCGCCGCCACCTTGTCGCTGAATTGCTGCGAGGTGAGCGCGGCATTGTTGGTGACGAGCATCCAGCGTCGCCCCGTGGCGTCAAGATAATCGAGCAGCTCCTGCACGCCAGGCAGCGGGCGGCTGCCGACATAGATCACGCCGTCCATGTCAAAGAAAGCGGCGCGGATATGAGCGAGTGTGTGATAGGGTTCTGTCATCATAATAATAAATAAAATCGGCTTCTTTCCGGTGTGGCGGTCTTTCGACGATCACAAAAAGCGCTGATAGCGCTCGTTTGCCGTCAATTATAGTCCGCCCCGTGGAGAACTCGAAACCATCGACATGGCTGCCAGGGTGATTGCACCGGCGTTACGGTTGCCTTTCTTTTCGATGACAATCGTCACTGGCGTCTCCACCTGCTTGCGTGATACGATCGGTAAAGCAACACGCGTGTATGGACAGCGCAGGGAGACCAATCTATGCCCACCTCAATTCTGGAAGCCCGCAACCTGGTCAAGAAGTATGGCGACTTCATTGCCGTCAACGATGTCAGTTTTACGATTGAGGAGGGCGAGGTCTTCGGATTGCTCGGACCCAACGGCGCCGGCAAAAGCACGACCATCGCCATGCTTTCGGGTCTTTTCCCTCCAACCAGCGGCGGCGGTGCCATCGGCGGGCTGGATGTCGTGCGCGACCTGGCGAAGGTCAAGCAGATCATCGGCGTCGTGCCGCAGGAGCTGGCGCTCTATCCCACCCTGAGTGGGCGCGAGAATGTGCGCTTTTTCGGCGAACTCTATGGGCTGCGCGGCAAGACGCTCAGCGAACGCGTCGATGAAGTGATCGGCTACGTCGGCATGAGTGAGCGCGCCAACGACCGCGTGCAGACCTACTCCGGCGGCATGAAGCGACGCATCAATCTGGCGGCGGGTCTGGTCAACCACCCGCGCCTGCTCTTTCTCGACGAGCCGACCGTTGGCGTTGATCCGCAAAGTCGCAATCACATCTTCGAGAGCGTCGAACGGCTCAATCGCGAGCGCGGCATGAGCATCCTCTACACCACGCACTACATGGAAGAAGCCGAACGCCTCTGCCATCGCGTCGGCATTATCGACCGCGGCAAGCTGATTGCGCTCGACACGCCACGCCGCCTGATTGAGTCGCTGGGCGGCGGCATTATCCAGCTCGGCTTGGCCGCCGCCAACGAACAGGTGCGCGCCGCCGTGGAGTCGCTGCCTGCCGTGCGTTCCGCCGCATTCGTCGTGGGGGAAGAAGACGCCGAAGGCAAAGCCATCCTCAAGATCGAAGCCAGCCACGGCAACGAGGCGCTGCTGCAGGTGCTGCACTATTGCAACGAAGCCAACATCGACATCCTGTCGCTCGACCTGCTCGAACCGAATCTGGAGACCGTGTTTCTGAATCTGACGGGGAAGAGTTTGAGAGATTGAGAGATTGGAGATTCACGCTGTGCACGCAGCAAAGCTATAAATCTCAAAGTAAACTCTCTTTAGGACATCTCCGCGTCCTGTTGACTGAGTATGCACTTGCCAGGGAACGCCTGCGCAAGGCGTTGAGCGAAGCTGCAGCCATCGAGGCTGCACCTTTGACGTTGGACGGTAAGCCACTTCTACAATCTAACGAAGTGGTTGCCGTCACCCTTTGAAAAAAGCACGGTTCTCCCTGCCTGACACCCAACGCTTCGATGGATACCTGACGGACCTCTTTCAAGGTGACTCGATTATTGTTTACCGGGCGAATGTTGTTACGTCGGTCCCTCCCCTGCAGCAAGCCAGCCTATCCTGCTGGACCACGGGGTGGCGGCGCGTCCACTACCGTCGCTCCTTCAAGCACAGTGATGTCCCCTCTACCGGATTGTCAGGGGCAGATATACGTGATACAGGTTGACCGTCACGGTGTCTGCACAATCATTGTTGCTCTCGCTGCTCTCGACGATGACGTTGTCCGGGTCGGCGCGGCAGACGCCGCTGCTGGTCGGGTTGGTCAGCGCACCGGCCGCGTTTGGCGTGACGCTGAAGTCCACGTCGAATGCACCGGTCGTTGCGCCAAGCATCACCGGCCCGCCAGTGGCCGTGCAGGTGAGCGTGCCGCTGCTGATGGCGCAGGCGATGCCGCCGCTGCCACTCACGTTGACGAGGTTCTGCACCGTCGGCGCACCGTAGGTCGCGCCGGCAGGCAGGTCGTCGCGCAGGATGGTTTGACCGGCGGCAAAGATGGCGCCGGCTGCGCTGGTGTTGGCAACCGTCACCGTCCAGGTAAAGGAATTGCCCGACATGATGACGCCGCCGACGGTGTTCGTTTTTGCTGCAGTCAGGTCGGGGACGCTGTCAACCGTCACCATATCTGCGCAGTCGTTGTTGCTCTCGCTGCTCTCGACGATGACGTTGTCCGGGTCGGCGCGGCAGACGCCGCCGCTGGCCGGGTTGGTCAGCGCACCGGTTGCCGTGGGCGAGACGCTGAAGACCACGTCGAACGCGCCGGTCGTTGCGCCCAGCGTCACCGGGCCGCCGCTGGCCGTGCAGCTGAGCACGTTGCTGGCGATGGTGCAGCCAATGCTGCCGCTCACGTTGACCAGGTTCTGCACCGTCGGCGCACCGTAGGTCGCGCCGCCTGGCAGGTCGTCGCGCAGGATGGTCTGACCGCTTGCGAAGGTGGCCGCAGCCGGACCGCTGTTGGCGACCGTCACCATCCAGGTGAAGGAGTTGCCGACCGTGATCGTCCCGCCGACGTTGTTGCTCTTGGCGGCGGTCAGGTCGGGGACGCCGTCAACCGTCACCATATCTGCGCAGTCGTTGTTGCTCTCACTGCTCTCGGCGATGGCGCCGAAGGGGTCGGCGCGGCAGACGCCGCCGCTGGCCGGGTTGGTCAGCGCACCGGCCGCCGTGGGCGAGACGCTGAAGGCCACGTCGAACGCGCCGGTCGTCGCACCCAGCGTCACCGGGCCGCCGCTGGCAATGCAGGTGAGCGTGCCACCGCTGATGGTGCAGCCGATGCTGCCGCTCACGTTGACCGGGTTCTGCACCGTCGGCGCACCGTAGCTCGGACCGCTCGGCAGGTCGTCGCGCAGGATGGTTTGACCGGCGGCGAAGGTGGCGCCAGCCGCACCGGTGTTGGTGACGCTCACTGTCCAGGTGAAGGAATTGCCCGGCATGATGACGCCGCCGACGCTGTTCATTTTTGTCGCAGTCAGGTCGGGGACACTGCCAATCGTCATGGTGTCTGCGCAGTCGTTGTTGCTCTCACTGCCCTCGGTGATGGCGCCGAAGGGGTCGGCGCGGCAGATGCCGCCGGAGGCCGGGTTGGTCAGAGCGCCGGCCGCCGTTGGCGTGACGCTGAAGACTACGTCGAACGCGCCGGTCGTCGCACCCAGCGTCACCGACCCGCCGCTAGCCGTGCAGATGAGCACGTTGCTGGCGATGGTGCAAGAGATATTGCTGCTGTTCGTCACGTTGACCAGGTTCTGCACCGTCGGCGCGCCGTAGGTTGGGCCGCCTGGCAGGTTGTCTTGCAGAATGGTCTGGCCGCTTGTGAAGGTTGCGCCGGCCGCACCGGTGTTGGTGACGCTCACTGTCCAGGTGAAGGAATTGCCGAGCGTGATTGCCCCGCCGACGTTGTTGCGCTTGGCGGCGGTCAGGTCGGGGATGCCGTCAACCGTCACCGTATTGGGCGTGCAGTCGTTGTTGCTCTCGCTGCTCTCGACGATGGCGCCGAAGGGGTCGGTGCGGCAGACGCCGCCGTAGGCCGGGTTGGTCAGGGCGCCGGCCGCCGTGGGCGTGACGCTGAAGACCACGTCGAATGCGCCGGTCGTTGCGCCCAGCGTCACCGACCCGCCGCTGGCATAGCAGATGAGCACGTTGCTGGCGATGGTGCAAAAGATATTGCTGCTGTTCGTCACGTTGACCAGGTTCTGCACCGTCGGCGCACCGTAGCTCGGGCCGCCTGGCAGGTTATCTTGCAGAATGGTCTGGCCGCTTGTGAAGGTGGCCGCAGCGTTGCCGCTGTTGGCGACCGTCACCGTCCAGGTGAAGGCATTGCCTGCCGTGATCGTCCCGCCAACGTTGTTGCTCTTGGCCGCGGTCAGGTCGGGGACGCCACCAACCGTCACCGTATCCGCGCAGTCGTTGTTGATCTCGCTGCTCTCAATGATGTTGTTGTCCGGATCGGTGCGGCAGACGCCGCCGCTGATCGGGTTGGTCAGCGCACCGGTCGCCGTGGGCGTGACGCTGAAGACCACGTCGAACGCGCCGGTCGTCGCGCCCAGCGTCACCGGGCCGCCGCTGGCAATGCAGGTGAGCACATTGGAGGTGATGTTGCAAGTGATGCTGCCGCTGCCGCTCACGTTGACCAGGTTCTGCACCGCTGGCGCGCCGTAGCTCGGGCCGCCTGGCAGGTTGTCGCGCAGGATGGTCTGACCGCTTGCGAAGGTGGCCGCAGCCGGGCCGCTGTTGGCGACCGTCACCGTCCAGGTGAAGGCATTGCCCAGCGTGATGGCGCCGCTGGTGTTGTTGCGCTTGGCGGCGGTCAGGTCGGGGATGCCGTCAACCGTCACCGTATTGGGCGTGCAGTCGTTGTTGATCTCGCTGCTCTCGGCGATGGCGCCGAAGGGGTCGGCGCGGCAGACGCCGCCGTAGGCCGGGTTGGTCAGCGCGCCGGTCGCCGTGGGCGTGACGCTGAAGACCACGTCAAACTGACCGGTCGTTGCGCCCAGCGTCACCGGGCCACCGCCGGCATAGCAGATGAGCACGTTCGAAGTCATATTGCACGTGATGCTGCCGCTGCCGCTCACGCCGACGAGGTTTTGCACCGTCGGCGCACCGTAGGTCGCGCCGGCAGGCAGGTCGTCGCGCAGGATGGTTTGACCGGCGGCGAAGGTCGCTCCGCCTATGCCGGTGTTGGCGACCGTCACCGTCCACGTGAAGGAGTTGCCCAGCGTGATCGCCCCGCCGACGGTGTTTGTTTTTGTCGCAGTCAGTTTAGGAAAGATGGCTTCGTAGGACCCGATGTCGCAGGTGGCAATGCTGTCTGAATCATCGCCGTCCTGTGGGCGGGTCGCGCCGTTTTGCGACTGGTTGTTGACCGGCGCAGCGGCGCAGGTGGGGTCGTCGCCCGCGTCAATCGCCAGGCTGCCGGGGTTCAGCGGAAAGTAAGCAGGCGAGCCGGTCAGCGCGCCGAGATTGGGGTCTGAGCCGATGATGTTGCCGTTCACGCCGTTCACTAAACCGCAGGCGTTCGTGCTGTCTTCGATGAGATTGTTGATGTTCGAGCCGCTCAGCGCGCCCACACAATCCCCGCCGCTTATGCTGTTGGCGATGAGGGTGTTGTTGAGCGTTGCCGTGCCGCCGCCGATGCGGATGCCGCCGCCGAAGGGGGCGCTGTTGCCGGAAAAGGAGCTGTTGGTCACATTCAGCGTCCCCTCGTCGTTGAAGATGCCGCCGCCGCCGAGACTGCCGTTGGCGCTGTTGTTGGAGAAGGTGCTGTTGCTCACGTTCAGTGTGGCGATAAATCCGTTGTAGATGCCGCCGCCACCTCCGGCGCTGGCACTGTTGGTGGAGAAGGTGCTGTTGCTCACATTCAACGTGCCGGCGTTGAAGTTGAAGATGCCGCCGCCGAAGTTGGCGCTGTTGGCGGAGAAGGTGCTGTTGCTCACATTCAACGTGCCGGCGTTGAGGATGCCGCCGCCGTTGCTACTGCTGGCGCTGTTATTGGAGAAGGTGCTGTCCGTCACCGTCAGTGTGCCGTTAAAGTTGTTGTAGATGCCGCCGCCGCCGGCGGCGCTGTTGTTGAAGAAGGTGCTGTTGGTCACATTCAGCGTGCCGGCGCTGGAGATGCCGCCGCCGGAGCCGCTGGTGTTTCCATTGGCGATGGTCAGGTTTTGCAGAGTCAGGTTCGCGCCGCTGTTCACAACCATCACCCGCACGCTGCCACCGCCGCTGATGGTGATGACCCCGCCCCCGTTTATCGTCAGCGTCCCTTGTCCGCTCACGATACTGGGCAGCGTCGAGCCGAGCGTGATGGCGCCGCTGACGCTGAAGGTGATGGTGTCGTTGCCGGCGCTGCCCGCGCCGCAGTTGGCATTGGCAGGCGCATTATTCGCAGCCAGGATCGCCTCGCGCAGGGTGCAGGCGCTATCGTCGACAACAGCATCGCCGAGCGAATTGACAACGTAGCCTGCTGCGTAGGCGGGACGTATGCTCTGGCTGGTTAGGAGCATGAAAACCAGCAGCAGAGCAAAGAGAAGACGAAGGATGGTGGTTTTCATGCTTGCCTCCTACTTTGGGAACACTGCAAAATAGCGCGGGATAAACAATGAGAGCGCCTCTAAGCGATGTGGAATCTTCGTAACATGCGAAGAAACGACCATAGCAGAGGAGACGCCCTCATGTGCCCGAAGTTTATGCTGAAACCGGCGCTGGATACAAGTCCGATGACGCGCCCATCATGCGGGGGAGAAAGATCGCCTATGGATTCACTTTCAGGGGTGTACTTCAAGTTTGGGGCGTGTGTCGTAGGTCATCGCCTCCGGCGTGACATGGCGCCCGTCACGCTGGAGGCGATGACCTACAAAACAATTCTGCCCCCAACGTGAAATAGACCCCACTTTCAGGGCAGCCTGTACAACAGCGCCAACTGCATGTATAGTTATTTCGACAGCGGTTAGTATACTCCACTTCTTGTGGATTTTGGTCAGCCTCATTGCGGATTGCCAATCGCGATTTGTCATCTTTTTTGCGTTGTCGTATGACTTTTATCGGAGACTAAAGAGATTGGAGATTAAGAGATTGGAGATTAAGAGATTGGAGATTCACGTTGCGCACGCGAACCAATCGCCTAAAGTGATGTGCAATTGAGAAACCGAGTTTCTTAGCCTGAGGAGACTGGAGATTGGAGATTCTCGCCGCCGCGTGGGGGGCAATCTCCAGTCTCCCAATCTCCAATCTCCAGTCTCCCAATCTCCAATCTCCAGTCTCCCAATCACATTCACAACAACATCCTATGCGAATCCTATCTGTATGGCTAAAAGATTTGCGTTTACTGCTGCGCGACCGGGGAGAGATGGCATCGCTCTTCTTGATGCCGCTGGCGTTCATCGTGCCGATTGCGCTGGCGTTTCCGCCCAACGGTTACAACCTGACCGAGGATCGCAAGCCGCAGCTGCCGGTGGCGGTGCATGATGTGATCGACGGCGCCGTCGCTGAACATGCGCAGAACCTGCTCGATATGCTGGCGGAGAGCTATGCGCTGGAGCGCAACACCACGGCGCAGGAGGCGGCGGAACTGGGCGCAGCGGTGCAAACGGCTTGCGCAACGCCGGGCGCGGTCTGCGACGAAGCTGCCGCTCGCGAAAAGGTGCTGCGCGACTGGCGCAGCGCCGCGCTCGTGATCCCGCCCGGTTTCAGCGCCGCCATCGACGCCGCCGAACACATCTCGGTGACGCTGCTCTACAACCCGGCGCGCAATCCGGTCGACCGTCAGCTTGTCGAGGGCGTTGTCACCGGCAGCACGATGCGCCTCTCGATTGAAAATCAGTTGCGCAACGGCTTGCAGCAGTTCGGCGACCTGATCGAGCTGGCGCCGACGGAAGTGCGCGAGAATATCCGCACGTCGAGCCAAGAGGCGCCGGCGCCGCTCTTCTCGGCCCCGGCGCTGTCCGTGGTTTCCGTCAAGCCAAGCGCAGCGCGCATCATCGTGCAGCCCAACACCCTTCAGCAGACGATCCCTGGCTACACCGTCATGTTTGTCTATTTTCTGATCGGCACGGTGGTCGCCTCGGTGAAGCTGGAGCGCAACACCGGCGTGCTGCGCCGCCTGCTGGTGACGCCGCTGCGCCGCGCCGACCTGCTGGCGGGCAAGACCTTCTCGGCGCTGGTGATCGGCGTGCTGCAGGTTGCCACGATGTTTGCCATCGGCGTTGTCGTCTTTGGCATGGGTCTGGGCAATGCGCCGGTTGCGCTCTTCGTACACACGGTGGCGGTGGTGCTGTCGGCGGTCTGCATCGGGCTGGCGGCGGCGGCGTTCCGCATCGAGCGCGGCATCACCATCATGTTGATCGTCGGCGCGTTGCTCGCCGGCTGCGCCTTCCCGGCCGACTGGCTGCCGCCTGTCCTGCGCACGATCAACATCGTGCTGCCGCAGACGTGGGCAATGCAGGGCTACCAGGACCTGATCACGCGCGGCATGGGCTTCGTCGATGTGCTGCCGGAGATCGGCGTGCTGCTCGGCTTCGCTGCCGTCTTCTTTGCGATTGCCGTCTGGAAGTTCGATCTGGAAGGGTGAGCCATGCTCCGACAAATTTGGGCGCTGACGCGCAAAGAGATCAAGGTGGCGGCGGAGTATCGCGGGCAGTGGCTGCTGGTCTTTTTGACGCCGCTCATCTTCATTGCCGTGATGGGCGCCACCTTTGGCAATACAGGCGCACCCACCGTCGCAGTCTATCTGGTCAACGAGGATGCGGGACGGCTGGGACGGCAGATCGTCAGCGCGCTGCGTGACGAGCCGACGCTGGCGCTGGAGATGCTCGACAGCCGCGCCGAAGCCGACCGCCGCGTCGGCGAAGGTCAGCGCATGGCCGCCATCGTGATTCCCGCCGGGCTGAGCGAAGCGGTGCTGACCGACGCGGGGGGCGTTGTCGAGGTGATCGTCGACCCGGCGCGCGAGCAGAGCGCCGGCATCGTGCTCGGTCAGGTGCAAGCCGCCACCGCGCCAATGTTGATCAACGCCGAGGTGGAGCGTGCGGTGCGCACCGTCTTCAACACCGCGCCGGAGACCTTTGGTTTCACAGATGAAGACCTGGCGTCGCTTGGCATCGACCTGGAGGCGGTCGCCAAATTCCTGGCGGCGGCGATCAACGGCGTCGTCTCCAGCCAGGTGCAGGACGCCATCGACAATCCGCTCGTGCGCATCGACCTGCGCCCTGCTTCGGACGCTGCGCCGCGCCAGGCGCCGACGATCTTCGACTATCTGGTGCCGGGCTACAGCGTCTTTTTCGCCTTCTTTTTGATGGGGCTGATGGCGGAGACGATCTATGAAGAGCGCGTCGGCGGCGCGCTGCGGCGCATTTTTAGCCTGCCGATTCGCCGCGTGCCCTTTTTGCTCGGCAAAGCGCTGCCCTACAGCCTCGTCGCCATGCTGCAGGTGATGATCGTCTTTGGCGCCAGCACGCTGCTCTTCGACTACGACCTGGGCAGCGCACCGCTGGCGCTCGTGTTGCTGGTCGTGGCGACGGGGCTGGCGGTGGGCGGGCTGGGCATCCTGGTCTCGGTGCTCGTTCGCTCGGAAGGACAGGCGAACAGCCTCCCCACGCTGCTGACGCTGGTGATGGCGGCGGTCAGCGGCGCGCTCTTTCCCAGCATTCAGGTGCCGGGTCTGGCGCAAGCCACGCCCCATTACTGGGCAGTGCAGGGGTTCCTGCGGATCACGGCGCTAGGCGGCAACCTGCCGGATGTCTTGCCCAACCTGGCGGCGCTGCTGGCAATTGCGCTGGCAACCTTTGGCATCGCCGTCTGGCGCTTCCGCCACACCTAGCGCCCCTCGCAACTCGCCCCTCGCCCCTCAACAGTTTGCCGCCGTCTGGCAGATCGTGTAACGTATGGAGAGTGCGTTGTCGTCCCACCTGTGGAACGGACAAGCAACTTCGTGCAATTCAGTGCAATTTCCAAATGAAACTCAAAGGAGAGAGTCATGGCGCTCAAAATGAAAATCACCTATGCCACCATGTCGGCGGACAACGAGGAATTGCAGTCGGCGTTCGATGAAGCGTTCGACAAAGTGCGGTCGTCGATGCTCGGCGTCGAAGTCCCGATGTTTATCAACGGCGAAAAGGTCTTTGCCAGAGAGAAAACCATCACCTACAGCCCGATCGACACGCGCATCCATCTCTGCACTGCGCAGAAAGGCACGAAGGAAGACGCCCAAGCCGCTGTCGCCGCCGCCAAAGCTGCGTTCAAGGGCTGGGCTGCAACACCCTGGCAGGAGCGCGTGGCGATCATGCGCCGCATCGCCGAGAAGATCAGCGAGAACAGCCTGGAGCTTTCGGCGATCATGGTGATGGAGGTCGGCAAGAGCCGGCTGGAAGCGCTCGGCGAGGTCGAGGAGACCGCCGATCTGCTGCGCTACTACGCCAACGCCATGGAGAAGAACGACGGCTACATCCGCGAACTGGGCAGGCTTAGCGACAACGAGACCAACCTGAGTGTGCTCAAGCCCTTTGGCGTGTGGGTCGTGATTTCGCCCTTCAACTTCCCAATGGCGTTGTCGGGTGCGCCGATCTGTGCGGCGCTAATCACCGGCAACACCGTCGTCTTCAAGGGCGCGTCGTCCACGCTCTACACCGGCTGGAAAACGGCCGAACTCTTCGCCGAGGCGGGGCTGCCGCCGGGCGTGTTCAACTATGTCAGCGGGCCGGGCCGGACGGTGGGCCAGGAGTTGCAGGACAACCCCGACATTGCCGGCTGGACTTTCACCGGCTCCTACGAGGTGGGGATGCAGGTGGCGCGCAATGCCTTGAATGGCCGCTATCCCAAGCCAGCCATCATCGAAATGGGCGGCAAGAACCCGACCATCGTCTCGCGCCACGCCGATCTGGACAAAGCCGCCACCGGCGTGGCCCGCTCTGCGTTTGGGTTAGACGGGCAGAAATGCTCCGCCTGTTCGCGCGTCTACGTCGAGGAAAAGGTCTATGACCAGTTCCTGGCGTTGCTGCTCGAAAAGACGGCGGCGCTCAAGGTGGGCGACCCCACCGCGCGCGACACCTTCATGGGGACCGTGATCGACAAGGGCGCCTATGAAGACTACCAGCGCTATATGGCGATTGCACGCCGCGACGGCACAGTACTCTTTGGCGGTAACACCATCACCGAGGGCGACATGAGCCGTGGCTATTACGTCCAGCCCGCGATCATTGCTGACCTGCCGGACGACCACGAGCTGGTCAAGAACGAGCTGTTCCTGCCCATTCTCTACGTCGCCAAGGTCAAGGATTTGGAGGAGGGCATGGCGAAGGCGAACGACACGATCTACGGCTTGACCGCCGGCTTCTTCAGCGAGGACAAAGCCGAGGTCGAGTGGTTCTTTGCTAATATCGAGGCGGGCACCACCTACGCCAATCGACGCTCCGGCGCCACCACCGGCGCATGGCCCGGCGTCCAGGCCTTCGGCGGCTGGAAAGGCTCCGGCATGAGCGGCAAAGGCGTCGGCGGTCTCTACACGCTCCCGCTCTACATGCACGAGCAGAGCCAGACGGTGATTGGGTAAAGAAAAAGATTGAGAGATTGGAGATTAGAGATTGGAGATTAGAGATTAGAGGTTGTCAGTCTCCAGTCTCCAATCTCCAGTCTCCAATCTCCAATCTCCAATCTCTGATCTCCAGTAGCCTAATCCCCCAATCCCCTACTCACTCAAGTCCTTCTCTACGTCCACCGCCGCGGACGCCACCGCCCACGCCACAACAAACCAGACGCCACCGCCGATCAGCAGCGCAATCGCAATGTTGAGCGGCGCCAGCGGCGCCTGGCCGCGCGCAATGCCGACGATGGTCAGCAACAAGCCCGCAAAGCCGAAGCTCAGGCCGATTTTAACAGGCAGAGTGAATCGAGACATTCCAATATCGTCTTCTTCGATAGATTAAGCCTACATTCTTCCAGTCGTGCGTAGGCTTCATCAGTCAACATGATCGTTTTCATGGCGACATCATAACACGATTCCGCGTGCTCAAAAAGCCCGATGCGCAAATCACCCCCCAATCCTGATTCTTGTACAGATTGGCTCTTGACAAAACTAATTATATTAGTTATTATACTAATATAATTAGTTTTATTCTAAAGGAGAACTCACATGACCACCCAATACCTCACGCACCAATCCGGCCGCATCGCCTATGACGACCAGGGCAGCGGGCCGCTCGTGCTCTGCGCGCCGTCGATGGGCGATGTGCGCGCCGAGTATCGTTTCTTGACGCCGTTCCTGGTTGACGCCGGTTTTCGCGTCGTCACGATGGACTTACGCGGGCTGGGCGAGTCAAGCACGCAATGGGATGACTTTTCCGTGGCGGGCATCGGCAGCGACATGCTGGCGCTGATCCGTCATCTCGACAGCGGGCCTGCCATGATCGTCGGCGCGTCGATGGCGGCGGGGGCTGCGGTGTGGGCGGCGGTGGAGGCGCATGAGCTGATAGCAGGGCTGGTACTGATTGGACCGTTCGTGCGCGGCGAGACGAGCGCGACCAATGCGCTGCTCTATTCGCTGCTTTTCAACCGGCTGTGGGGCGTGCGCGCGTGGCAGTGGTATTACGCAACGCTCTATCCAACGCGCAAACCGGCGGACTTTGCTGCATACACCGCCGCGCTCGGTGCAAATTTGCGGGAAGCGGGCCGGCTGGAGGCATTACAGGCGATGATGCGCGCCTCCAAAGCGGCGTCGGCGGAACGGGTGGCTGGCGTGATGGCGCCAACGCTCGTCGTGATGGGCAGCAAAGACCCTGATTTCCCTGATCCAAAGGCAGAGGCGCAGTGGGTCGCCGAAACTTTGCATGGTCGTTATCTGATGATTGACGGCGCCGGCCACTATCCGCACGCCGAGATGCCAGAGGTGACGGCGCCACAGATCGTCGATTTCTTGCGGGCACAGCAGGCGGTGCAGCGTGTCGCGTAGGGCGGGGCTGGATAAGCCTACGGTCGTGGCAGCGGCAGCAGCGCTGGTCAATCGCGAAGGCGTGGCTGCGCTCTCGCTCAAGCGCCTGGCGGAGGAGCTAGGCGTGCAGACGCCGTCGCTCTACAACCACGTCGCCGGGCTGCCGGGGCTGGAGCGCGAGCTGGCGCTGCTTGGTGTACAGCGGCTGGGCGATGTGCTGACCGCCGCCGTGATCGGCAAGTCGGGCGCGGTGGCGGTGGCAGCGCTGCTCGACGCCTACCGCAGCTTTGTCACGGCGAATCCTGGGCTGGCGGCTTACACGGTGCGCCCTGCCGCTATCGATGCGCCCGACGACGTCGAACGGATTCAAGCAGAAACGCGCATCGTGCATGTGGCGGTGGCGGTCGTGGCGTCGTTTGGGCTGACGGGCGATGACGCCATCCACGCCGTGCGCGCGCTGCGCAGCGTTGCGCACGGCTTTGCCACGCTGGAGGCGGCGAGCGGCTTCGGCATCCCGCTCGATCTGGACGAGAGCTTTCGCAGACTGGCGACAATGGTGATCACAGGGTTGACGCAGCAAGCAGTGGATCAAGGCGTTGGAGGAGAATAACATGTCCATCACAGCGATCGGTCTGGGTTTGCACTTTTTACTGGAATTATGTGCGCTCGCAGCAATGGTCTATGCGGGCTTTCGATTGGGCGACACGCTGCCGGTGCGGCTGCTGCTGGGCGTCGTCCTGCCGATTGCGGCGGCGCTGGTGTGGGGCGTCTTTCGCGTGCCCAACGATCCGGGCGCGGCAATCGTGGCGGTTCCGGGTCCCCTGCGTCTGCTGATCGAGTGGGCGATCTTCGGCATCGCCATCGGCATGTTGTTTGTCGTCGGACAGTCGGTGTGGGCGACGGTGTTCCTGGCGGCGGTGGCGGTTGATTATGTGATCATGTACGAGCGCGTGCTGCGACTGCTTGGGTAAATGGGCGCGATTATCCAGAGTGGCATGGAAAGCAGATCACTTTCGTCAAACGTCTGGTTCATGTGATGTGCTCGGTGTCGGCCAGCACGCTCAGCGCCCACCGCGCGACATCTGCACAGTAGATTTCGCAATCGTCAAACCGCACATCCGCTATTGTGCTCGTCCACCGGATTGTATCGAACTCGGTGAGCTTTGCGCCTCGGTTGATATGTCCCGCACGTTGCCCGCTGTCAAGCTGCGAACGATTTTTCTGCCGCATCTCCGCCGGCGTCACATCATCGCGCACAAACTGGGCAAGCATCGTGCGGGCTTGCAGCCAGGCATCACGAGCATACGCGTTGTGCTGAAGCATATAGCACGTGACGGTCAGGTGATGAACCGTCCCAAACGCAGCCGGCGATTCGTACTCCAGCGCCATACACTGGTCGAATCGCTGCTGGCATGAATCGTTGGAAGGTAGCCTGGCGCCGCATTGAGGGCACGTCTTCATCATCTCACTGGTTCTCCTTATGCAACCTCCTGCATCAACTGTCGCCTCTCCTCGGTCTGCACGGCGCGCTCTGCTTCGTGCATCACCTTGTTCAGGCTGCAGCTGCAGCGGATCGGGGCAGTGGGCGGGCAATAGTGCGTGGGCAGAGGCGTCGGCTCGCTGTTGAGCGCGGCATTGAAGCAAGGCGTCGCCTGTCGGATCAGCCAGCGCTCAGCTGCGTTCAGCTCGTTCCCCACCACGCCGAACTGCGCGTCCTGAGAGCTGAGAAGTTCGATGGTGAAGTTCATCGACTTCGGCCAGTTACACCAGACGAAACGTCCCACGACCGAGCGTCCCTTGAAGCCGTTTCGCAGGTGTTCCCAGACGCGCGCAAAGGCAAGATAGGACTGTCCCACGTAAAAGACCACGGCTTTATCGCGGAACAGATACAAGTCCAGCGACTTCCATGGCGCCGGGCATTCTTCAATGAGCAGAAAACGTTTGAGCGAGAGCACAACTTGCTGATCGGTCATGGGCTGATTTTCGATTGTTTTGTTCAGAAGCGCAGACTTGCTGTACAGTATAGCAGAAGTATCATAGCAGAAACGTCACTCGATGCTTGTCTGGCCGATAACGTAGGAAAGATAAGGCTGATGAAACCGGTCAATATCAATCAGGCCCAGGCATTTCTGGAAGCCCACCTTGCCGCCCCACCTGAGGCGCTTGCTTTGATCGGCGCAGGCGCATGGTCGCGCTGTTTTGGGTATCGAGTGGGCGACGAGGCGTTCGTCATTCGCTTTGGCGCACACGTCGAAGATTTTCGCAAAGATCAGCTTGCGGCGCGCTATGCCGCCGATGCTCTGCCGATCCCGGCTGTCTTTGAAGTTGGCGAGGCGCTGGGCGGCTACTTTGCGATCTCCCGGCGTGCATACGGTGAGTCGCTGGAAACCATCGACCGTGAGACATGGCGCGCAGTTGTCCCTTCGCTGGTTGCTGCATTAGAGGCAATGCGCACGGCGGATATTGGTGCGATGCCCGGCTTCGGCGGGTGGGACGAGAAAGGGGTGGCCTCGTTTCCCACCTGGAAGCGCCATCTGCTGGCTGTCGCTGAAGATGCGCCGGAACTGCGCATTCATGGCTGGCGGCGCAAGCTAGAGGCTGGATCGCCGGCGGGTAGCGCAGCGTTTGCGTGGGGACTCGAGCAGTTGCAGCGCGTGGCAAGTGACGCAGCGCCGCGCAGCCTGCTGCACTGCGATCTCATGAATCGCAACGTGCTGGTCGAGGGGGGCCGGATTTCAGCCGTGTTCGATTGGGGCTGCGCTCGTTATGGCGATCACCTCTACGATCTTGCCTGGTTCGAGTTCTGGGCGCCGTGGCATCCACAGCTGGATGCGCCGCTGCTGCGGGCGGCGCTGGAAGATCGCTGGCGTCAGGTTGGCTATACGCCGCAAGCCATGCAGGAGCGCCTGATCGCCTGCTATCTGCACATCGGGCTGGATCACCTCGCCTACAATGCCCACCTCGGCGATTGGGAGATGCTGATGGCAGTCGCCGCGCGCATGGAAGCATTGGTGAGAGACGCAAAATGCCGGAAGTAATCATCGATGTCGCGCTTGTGCGTCGTCTGATCGATGCCCAATTTCCGCAGTGGGCGCACCTGCCGGTCACACCCGTTGCGGTCAGCGGGTGGGACAACCGCACTTTTCACCTCGGCGCCGAGATGACGGTGCGCCTGCCGAGCGCTGCGCATTACGCCGCGCAGGTCGAAAAAGAGCAAACCTGGCTGCCAAAGCTGGCGCCGCACCTGCCGCTGCCCATTCCGCAGCCGCTGACAATGGGCGCGCCAGCGTTCGGTTATCCCTGGCGCTGGTCGATTTACCGTTGGATCGACGGTGAGCCGGCCACGCTGGAAAATGTCGCCGACCTGAGTGCATTTGCAACTGCGCTCGCCGAATTTCTGGGCGTCTTGCAGCGCATCGACGCCAGAAATGGGCCTCCCGCCGGCGCGCAGAATTTCTATCGCGGCGGCGCGCTGGCTGTCTACGATGCAGAGACGCGGCGTGCGATCCACGACCTGCAAGACAAGATCGATCCGGCGGCCGCAACCGCCGTGTGGGAGATCGCGCTGTCGTCAAGCTGGCAGGCTGCGCCGGTGTGGGTTCACGGCGATGTGGCCGCCAGCAATCTGCTCGTCAGAGAGGGCAAGCTGTGCGCCGTGATCGACTTTGGCGCATGCGGCGTGGGCGATCCGGCCTGCGACCTGGTGATCGCGTGGACGTTCCTTTCCGGCGCAAGCCGAGAAGCGTTTCGCTCTGCGCTGCCGCTCGACGATGCGACCTGGGCGCGTGGGCGCGGCTGGGCGCTGTGGAAGGCGCTGATTTTGCTGGCCGGCCACGTTCAAACCAGCGACTTCGAGGCTGCCAGGGCGCAGCGCACGCTCAACGAAGTGTTGATCTCGGCATGATCAAAGCGGAGACCGTCTAGCATATCGATCGAGACCGCCAAACAAATGTTTGATGTGATCTTCATTCCCCGCCCCACTTCATGATAGAATTCACCCTCATGAATGGCAACCTTCCTGAAAAAGTCGCTCAAAAACTCGACAGCCTGCCGACCGCGCCCGGCTGTTATCAGATGTTGGACAGCGAGGGGCGCGTGCTCTATGTGGGCAAGGCGCTGGTGCTGCGCAACCGCGTGCGCAGCTATTTCCACGCTTCCGCCAACCACAGCCCGCGCACGCAGGCGCTGGTCGCCGAAATCGCCGACATCTCATGGTGGGTGACCAAGACCGAGCTGGAGGCGCTGGTTCTCGAAAATGAGCTGATTAAGCGCTATCAACCGCGCTACAACGTCCGCCTCAAGGATGACAAGACCTTCCCCTACATCAAAGTGAACTGGCAGGACGACTTCCCCAAAATCCAGGTCGTGCGGCGGATGCGCAAGGACGGCGCACGCTATTTTGGTCCCTACACCAGCAGCCGCGCCTGCTACGAGACGCTCGACGCGTTGCGCCGCGTCTTTCCTTATCTT
This sequence comes from Chloroflexota bacterium, assembly GCA_016861025.1. GTDB lineage: Bacteria > Chloroflexota > Anaerolineae > Caldilineales > Caldilineaceae > Caldilinea. The sequence continues at coordinate 35,670 of BOKO01000014.1, read as the reverse complement.
GACTGCGACCGCGTCATCACCGGCAAAGATCCGCGCCCGTGTCTCTACTATCACATTAAGCTATGCGGTGGTCCCTGCATCGGCGCTCAGACGCGCGAGGAATATCGTCAGACTATCGAGCAGCTAATGCACTTTCTCGAAGGCGACAGCGACCGCGTGCTGCGCCAATTGAAGGAGCAGATGGAGCGCGCCGCCGAGAACCTGCAATTCGAGCTGGCGGCGCTCTATCGCGACCGGCTGCAATCGGCGCAGCGCATCGCCGAGCAGCAGAAGATCGTCACGGCCGCGCTGGAGGACCTCGATTACGTCGCCGTCGCCCAGGATCAGCGCACGGGAGACACCGCAGTTCAGGTCTTCATGGTGCGACATGGTCGCCTGGTTGGACGCGATAGCTTCATGCTTGATGGAGCGGAAGTCTTCCAGATCGGCGAGCTGAGCGGCGACAAATCATCTGAAGATAATGCCCCAAGCGTGGGGCAGAAAACCGCTGTGATCGGCGCCTTTCTCCAGCAATTTTATGACAACGCTGCGTTTATCCCGCCCTTGATCCTGGTGCAGTCATTGCCACGCGATGTCGGCGTGCTGACTGAGTGGCTTGCCGGGCGTCGCGGCGGCAAAGTTGAACTGCGCGTGCCGCGACGCGGCGACAAGGTCAAGGTCATGGCGCTGGCGGAGGAGAACGCCGCCGAGTATCTGCGCGTGCAGCAAGCCGCCCGCGCCGCCGACACCAACCGTCAGACTGAGGCGATTGCCGAGCTGCAGTCGGCGCTGCGTCTCGACACGGCGCCGACGCGCATCGAGTGTTACGACATCAGCACGCTGCAGGGCGCCAACACCGTCGGCTCGATGGTGGTCTTTGTCAAAGGTGCGCCCGCCAAGAGCGCTTACAAACGCTTCAAAATTCATGGCAAAGGCAGCCAGGGCGCGCCTGATGACTTTGCCAGCATGCGCGAGATGCTGCGACGACGTTTCCGGCGGCTAGCGGAGCCGGCAAATAACACCGACCCGGCGAAAGCGGGCAAGAAGGAGGATGAGACCTGGCGCATCATGCCCGACCTGGTGATCGTGGACGGCGGCAAAGGACAGCTTGGCGTGGCTGTCGAAGTGCTGCAGGAGTTTGGGCTGTTCGGACAGATTCCGGTGATCGGCCTGGCGAAACGCGAGGAGGAGGTCTTTCTGCCGAATGCGCCCGACCCACTGTGGCTGCGCCGCGGCAGCCAGGCGCTTCACCTGGTGCAGCGCATCCGCGATGAGGCGCATCGCTTTGGCATCACTTATCACCGCAACCTGCGCAGCAAAGAACAGGTGCGTTCGCGATTGGACGACATCCCCGGCGTCGGTCCTAAACGGCGCAAGGCAATCCTCCAGCATTTCGACGGCGACATCGAGCGTGTGCGCAAGGCGTCGCTGGAGGAACTGATGGCGGTGCCGGGAATCAACCGTAAAGTAGCGGAATTGGTGATGGAGGCGTTATGAGCGCCGCCGATTCTTTTGACGCTGGCGCACCATTGAGTGAATCCGAGTTGCTCGGGCTTCAGCTCACTTTTTTGGAAGGCATCGAAGATCGCGCAGCGCTGGCAATCATTCTTGCCGGCGCCGTCAGGCATCATCACCTGCCGCCGTTCACTATGCTGTACCGTCAGGATGAACCGGTCACCTACATTTATATCCTGGCAAGCGGGATTATCAATCAATATCGTGAAGATATCATTGAAGGAAAACGAGTGCGCCGCATTGTGCGAACGGCGACAGCGGGCAAACTTCTCGGACATCTGGAGTTTCTGTATGGCAGCGCCTATGCGACCAACGCCAGAAGTGAGGAATATTGCCATCTGATCTCGATCACCATCCATGCATTCAGCCGCTTGCTCTATCGATTCCCGCAGATTCGCAACCGCCTGCTTGCAAAGGACGTGGCTGATCGACTGAGTACATTTCCCTTCATGCGCACGCTGCCCTTGCCATCGCCTCTACACCCTGTTGTATGCGGTTTTTTGGCGGATGATGCAAAGAGCGACATAAAAAAGCCAGGGGAAGTCATTTATCGAGCCGGGAGCGTAGAGAACGACATTTTTCTGATTCACCGGGGACAAGTCAAGCTTGAGCAAATCGGCGATCCTGAAGAGACACATCTGCTTGGCAATGGCGCCATGTTCGGGTCTGCACGCACGGCGGCCGGTTTTGTGGGGCTGGGCAGCGTTGACCGCGAGATGGTGCACGACGCAACATCGCAGACGAATACGTTGCTCTATCGAATCCCTTATCACAATTTCAAGAGCCTCACCGGTCTGGAGCCAGAGGATGAAATCCGCCAGGGAATAGAACGGCGAGAGCGCGAAATCAGCCGCCTGGCGATCTTTTCTCCCCTTGACGACAAGACACAACGCACCATTGTTGGGTTTGTCAGCCATATCTATCTTCCCAACACCCATCTCATCATTCACCAGGGCGAAATTGCCGACAGCCTCTGGGTGCTTGTGAGTGGACGCGCCGCCATCCGCGCGCTTGACAGGGATGGCAACCAAATGAGCAACGCCGTGGCGGTCGGGCCAACTTATTTTGCCGAACAGGCTTTGCTTGGTCAGGTTCCACAACAATCAACGGTGGAGGCGCAGCCCGGCAGCGAGTGGCTGCGCTTTCACTGGCGCGATTTAGAGGCGGCGTCTCGACAACTTAAGATCGATCTACGCAACCGTCTGTTCATTCAGCGGTCAGCCCAGATACAGGAACGCAGCCAGAGCGGTCAATCCTCGCGAGACGAGGGTGACGGGGAGCTTTTGCAGGGATCTCCCGATCAGAAGCAATATGACTGGCTGCAACCAGGTGAACGAATTCTGTTGCGCACCCGGCGTCATTGGATTGCATTTTTGCGCAAGAATTTGCCTACGATCATTATTTTTCTCTTTGCAGTGTTGGGTTATCTGATCGCCGATTTTCTGCCTGGGGCGCAAACCTACCTGCGCATCTTGATCATTTTCTTGCTAGTTATTGACGGTGTTGCACTCGCATGGGGCACGATTGACTATCTCAACGACTGGCTGGCGATCACCGATACACGCGTTGTGCACCAGGAAAAGGTGCTCTTCATAACCGAATGGCGTAAAGAAGCGCCTCTAGAGCAGATTCAAAATGTTGACTTCAGCACAACCTGGCTGGGCAAGATTCTTGATTACGGCACATTGACGATCGCCACAGCCGCCAGGATTGGCACCATCACCTTCGACTTTTCCACTAATTTCCGGCAGTTGCGCGACAAGATCATCGAGCAGCGTAGAGTGCGCATCAGCAGCACGACCGCAGCCAGCAAATTGCATATTCAGCAGATGTTGGAAAAACGTTTGGGCATTGCAATCAGCATCCCAAGTCGCGTCTATCATGGCGGCCCGCAAACGACCGAAGTGCGCACGCTGCGCAGGCGGCTCTCCAGCAGTGTGGAGACGCATCTACGTCGCGAACGTGGGGATCGCATCATCTGGCGCAAACATTGGCTGGTGCTCCTGCCGCGGCTATGGCTGCCTTTGCTCATCTTTCTGCTCATGGCAGTATTCGCAGTGTTGCCGCCGCTGACGGAGATGCTCGGCGTACCCAGGGAGAGCATTCCATTTCTCAACGTCCTGACGATTGTCGGTGTGGCGCTCACATTGATTGCATTGGGCAATGTGATTTGGGTGATCGCCGACTGGCGAAATGACACATACGAGGTGAGCAGCAACGAAATTGTGCATGTGGATCGAATGCCGCTCGGTCTATCTGAGGATCGCAAAAGCGCCAGCCTGGGTCGCATTCAAAATGTGGAAATGTCGATACCGTCGACGTTGCACTGGCTCTTCAACTATGGCAACGTCACCTGTCAGACGGCGGCGGAGACCGGCGACTTTGTTTTCTCTGGTGTGCCAGACCCGCGCGCAGTCGCCAGAGAGATTCTGGCGCGTATGGATGAGCATAAGCGCAGGGCGGAGCAGAAAACCGCCGAGGAGCGTTCGCAGGACCTGCCCGATTGGTTTGAACTGTACAATCGGATCGAACCAGAAATTCTGGAAGAGCGGGCGCAGCGCAACAGTTGATTACCCCGCCTCACCGTTCGTCACCACCCAAAACTCAGGCGGTCGACGAGACGCTTGGGCAGTTTTGCCGCGCGCATCTGGCTTTGCGTCAGTTCAACAGGATAGGGGACGCGCACATGAGTGAAGGTCATCGCATCCAGATCGAGGATAGCGTAGGCGGCGCGTGCATCGTTGTCGCGCGGTTGGCCGACGCTGCCAGGGTTCAGAATCAACCGATGCGTCGGCGAGACATCGAGGTGCAGCGAGCTGTCTACGGGCGGCTGTAGATAATCGACGGTCGCCATGCCTTGCAAGTTATGAGCGTCGCTGCCCTCAGCAAATGACTCGAAGAAGTGCCAGCGATATATTGCTGGCTTGTGGGTGTGCCCAACCAGACAGATCAAATCATCGAAGGCGCTAAAGTTCTCGAGGGCGACTGAAGGCGTCAAGATGTACTCCCACACCGGCTCGCGCGGGCTGGCGTGTGTGACCAAAATATCGGGCGCGCCCGGTGGGTTCACAGGCGTAAAGGGCAGTTGATCAAGATACCGTCGATTCTCTTCGCGGAGCTCGTGGCGCGTCCATAGCACAGCGTGGCGCGCTTGCGGGTTGAAGTCATCAACGTTGATGCCGGGCTTGTCGAGCACTGCCCAATCATGGTTGCCCATCACGCACAGATTTGCGCGCTCGCGAATGATCTCGACGCACTCGTTGGGTTTTGGTCCGTAACCGACGACGTCGCCCAGACACCAGATCGTGTCGTAATGGCCTTCTGCATCGCTCAGAACTGTTTCCAGCGCAGCAAGGTTGGCGTGAATATCAGAGATTACCAATACGCGACTCATAGATTGATCATACAGCATTTTCGCATCCGCTGCGACTTCATGATATGGTTTTGATGGAATTTCATATTTGGTCCGTCTGGCGTAGGCAGGTCAAGCAATGATTCGAAGCGATTCGCTGCTTTTTCGACATATTGGCATCTTGCATCACCCCAAAAAACCAGAATCCCTTGATATTGCACGGGAAATCGGCGATTTTCTGACCGAGGCTGGGGTTCCCGACATCTGGCATGAATCTGCATGGGAGCTCGAAACGACGGCCGCCCACTTGCCCGAAGTCGATCTGCTCATCACGCTGGGCGGCGACGGGACGCTGCTGCGCGCAGCGCGCATGGGCGCGCCCTATGCCGTGCCCATGCTTGGCGTCAAGTTGGGGCGGCTCGGTTTTTTGGCCGAGTTTCAACCCAACGACTGGAAAGAGCCGCTCGCTGCAGTGCTGGCTGGCCGCTACTGGATCGAAGAACGTCTGATGGTGCGCATGCACCTGGAGCGCCCCAACCCGCAAAACGGCGTCAACGAAATTATCTGCTCCTACGACGCACTCAACGATGTGGTGTTGAGCCGCGGCAACCTGGCGCGCGTGGTGCGAATCAGCGCCGAACTGGATGAGGGACACCTGACAACCTACACCTGCGATGGTTTGATTGTGAGCACGGCGACAGGCAGCACAGGGTATGCGCTCGCTGTTGGCGGCCCCGTGATGCCGCCCGAGCTGCGCAATATCCTGCTGATCCCGATTGCGCCACACCTGAGCATGGATCGCGCCGTGATTCTATCCGAAGGGGCCACCATCCGCTTGCAGGCGACGAGCGACTATCCGCCAATGGTGACCGTCGATGGACAGGTTGTGGTTGAGGTGCAGGAAGGTGATCAGGTGTTGGTCGTCGGCAGCCCTCATCTGGCAAGGTTCGTGCGTGTGCGCGACCGGAGTTACTTTTATCAAACATTGATCGACAAGATGCAGTGGTCCGTTTAATGAGGAAATGCAATGACCGTTTCGCAACCCATTCAACCGCCCGACAAAACCGCCGACGCTGGCGCGCCGATGTTCTGCGCCAATCACCCAGAGACCGAGACCTACCTACGCTGCAATAAGTGCGGCAAACCGATCTGTCTAAAGTGCGCGGTGCTCACCGAAGTCGGTTATCGCTGCAAGGAATGCATTCGTGAGCAACAGAATGTCTTCTATAACGCCATGACCAGCGACAACTGGATAGCGTTTGCCGTCGCCGCCGCTATTACGCTTGTGGCATGGCCGTTTGTTGCCTGGCTCTTCCGCATCACCGGATTCTTCGGCTGGATCATTGCGGCGCTGATCGGCTCCGGCGCAGGCGCCTCGCTTGCCCAGATTATCCGCAAGTCAGTTGGGCGTCGCCGCGGCCGCTATATTCGCCACTTCACCATTGCCGGCATTGTGGTCGGCCTTGTGCTCAGCGGTCTGGTCACAAGCATGATCTTCGCCAGTTTCCTCTCTTTCTTCAGCCTGGGCGGGCTGATCTTCCTGATTCTGGCTTCGATCACGGCGTTTCAGACGTTGCGATAAAGGATAGACGATTGTGGTGCTATCGCAATTTTTGACATTCAGCCTGTCCGAAAGCAGGCGGCAAACCCTTTGCGCATACAATTGTGACAAATGGGAGGAATTGCTATAATTGTTGCAAACGCGGCAATTTCATCACCGGGGAGGTATAGTCGTGCGCACCCAATTCCTGCTTTCCTGTCTTGTATTTCTTGCTGTCCTCTCGCTGACTGCGTGCACGCGTGAACGCCCTACGCCGTCTCCAACAATGACGCCCGCCAGCGAACAAGGAGGCGCCGAACCGATTGTCGAAATGGTCGATGCGAGCACGGCCACCCCCTCTCCTTCGCCGGATGTCAGCACGCCCACCCTTGAACCGACTGCGACCAGAGAAATATTCCAATATACGGTGGTGGCAGGCGATACGATCAACAGCATTGCGGCGCGCTTTAACATCTCAACTCAGCAACTGCGTGAGCTGAATAACTTGCGCGATGACAACATTTTTGCCGGACAAATTCTGCGCGTCCCCGAACCCGATCCAACGCCAACGCCAGAACCGTTCCGCCATACGGTGAAAGCCAACGAGACCTTGTCGAGCATTGCAGCGCAGTATGGCGTAAATCCCAATCGACTGATCGAGTTGAACAATATCCTGAATCCTGACGCGCTGCAGGTCGGCCAGGAATTGCTGATCCCCGGCATGACTGCACCGGCCGGCGCGGGCAGCAACGTTCCAGGCGGCGCCGCGACTGCTGCACCGGGCGCAGGTGCGACGACGATTGACGCGCAAGAACCGGTCATTCACATCGTCCAACCAGACGAGACATTGAGCAGCATTGCCGCGCTCTATGGCGTCAACGCCGCTGACATCAGCGCCGTCAACGGCATTGCCAACCCCAACCTGTTGCGCGCAGGCCAGCAGTTGGTCATCCCTGGCGTAACGCAGCGTCAGATGCTCGAAGCGCGTAGCATTGTCCATGTCGTGCAGTCGGGCGAAAGTCTCTCTGGCATTGCACAACAATATGGCGTGACGACGCAAGCCATCATGGCCGCTAACGAATTGAGCGATCCCAATACAATCATGGTCGGGCAGCGGCTGCTGATCCCCCGTCCATAACTTGCCGCGAGAATTTTATGTCAGCGAGCAGCGAGTTGATTGCGCGTGCACGCGCGCACAATTTCTTTTCGTGGTCGGCGCAAGATGCTGTCAACCCGATTGCCATGGTGCGTGGGGAAGGCTGTTATTTCTGGGACGCGGACGGACGCCGCTACTTTGACCTCAACTCGCAGTCGATGTGCGTGAACATCGGCCACGGCGACCGTCGCGTGATCGAGGCGATCAAGGCGCAGGCTGACGAACTCGCCTATGCCGGCCCAGGAATGGTTACGCGCGTGCGCGCCGAGCTGGGGGAGCGGCTGGCGCAGCACACCCCCGCCGGTCTCGAACACTTCTTTTTTGGCGTCAGCGGCGGAGACGCCAACGAGAACGCCGTCAAGATGGCGCGCGGCGTGACCGGTCGTCACAAGGTGCTCGCACGCTACCGCTCCTATCACGGCGCTACATTTGGCTCGATTAGCCTCACCGGCGATCACCGACGCTGGGCCAGTGAACCCGGTATACCTGGCGTGGTGCGTATTCCAGACCCCTATAAATATCGCAGCGCGCTCTATCGCGCCGGCGACAGCGACGCTGATTTCGCACAGCGTTGTCTGGAGCAGCTCGAGGAGATCGTCATGTTCGAGGGACCGCATACAATTGCAGCGATTCTGCTCGAGACGGTGACAGGAACCAACGGCGTGATCGTCCCGCCCGACGGTTATTTGCAGGGTGTGCGCGAGTTGTGCAACCGTCATGACATTTTGTTGATATGTGACGAGGTGATGACCGGCTTCGGACGCACCGGCGCATGGTTTGGCGTCGATCACTGGGACGTAGCGCCCGATATCATGACCATGGCGAAAGGGCTGACCTCGGCGTATCTACCGCTTAGCGCCGTGGCGGTGAACGACCGCGTGTTCGATCATTTCCGCAAGAACGTCTTCTACGGCGGGCTGACCTACAGCGCACACCCGATGTGTCTGGCCGCAGCATTGGCGACGATTCAGGTGATCGAAGAGGACGATCTCGTCGGCAATGCACAACGCATGGGGCGTGTGCTGGCTGAACTGCACGACGAGCTAAAGACCGAGCACCCTTCGATCGGCGATGTGCGTTCGATTGGCTTGCTTGGCTGCATCGAGCTGGTCAGAGATCAAGAGAGCAAAGAGCCTTTGGCGCCCTACACCGGCGGCGGCGACGTGATGCCGCGGATCGCTGCGTATTTGCGCGAGCATGGCGTCTATACGTATCTCTGGCGCAATTTATTGCATACGAACCCGCCGCTGTGCGTTACCGAGACGGAGCTGCGAGAGACGATGGCAATCGTCAACGACGCTCTGTCGATCGCCGACGAGGCGGCGCATCTGGACTAACGTTCGAGCCAGTTGGCGTTGCGCATCTTCAGGCGCTTCCGATAGCAGTGCATCTCCCATTTCAGTAATTCAAGCAGATTATCGTCTCTGGCGCGACAAGAATTGACGATATATGTAACTTGGAGTAACATTTGTATGAAACTCCAGGTTACATATAAGTCGCAGTGAGGCAATTGTGCAATCATCCCGGTCAGCGCGCAATCGTCAACAGGGCAAGCACCAGGTTGATGAGCAACGCAACGCTATCCTGTCGGCTGCGGAAAAGCTGTTTCTGGAAAAGGGTCTCGACAAGACCCAAATGGTGGACATCGCCGCCGCAGCCGGCATCTCCAAAGTCACCCTCTACCGTTATTTCCCTCACATCGACGCCATTGCGGTTGAGATTCAGATTCGCATGTTGGGGCGTATTGCATCGACGGTTGGGCTGGATGCGGAGGGACTCGAGCCTTCCCTGGAGACGGTGAAGGCGGCGGTGCAACGCATGGTGCGCAGTTTTGATCAGTTGCGCGACGCCTACCGCTACATCGGCATGTTCGACAGCCTTTACCTGGATCACCCCTTTGATGCAGAGATTCCGCAGCGCACGAAAGATCGGCTGCGGACGCACTGGAAAGGGATCGAGTTGGTTGAGCGCCCAAAAGCTGCGTCGGAGAGCAGCCGCGCAGAGGTGATTTTGAGCGCCACGATCTGGTTTCTAGAAAAGATCGCCCTGCGCGGGGAGCTCACGTGGAGCGACGCAGCGATCCCGCTGGAAGCGCATCTGGGCGTCTTTGAAGAGATGGTCACGATCTATATCGAGCACTGCCTACGTGAAACTGCAAGCAAAGACAACTGAGGAGGAGCAATGGCGACGCACGAGACCCCACCCGCCCCGATTTCCATCCAGCATTTGCGCACCGAATATCTGGAAAACCCTCTCGGCATTGACGCGCGGCGCCTGCGGTTGGAATGGCGGATCGAGGCGGATGCGCGCGGCGTCGTTCAGAGCGCCTACCAGGTGCAGGTGGCCGACGCGCTGAACAACCTGACGCAGGGCGAGAATCTGCTGTGGGACACCGGCAAGGTGACGTCCGACGCCGCCTTTGTGCGCTGCACAGGCGTCGAGATGCGCCCCCGGCGACGCTATTTCTGGCGCGTGCGCGTCTGGGATGAGCAGGATCGCGCCTCGGCCTGGAGCGAGCCCGCCTGGTGGGAGATGGGGTTGCTCGATCCCAAAGAATGGACTGCAGAATGGATCGAGGTGGGATGGGATGAAGACCCAGAGGCGTTCAAGCCCTGCCCATTCTTCCGCCGCGCCTTCCGGCTAGACGCGCCGGCGCGCTCCGCGCGTCTTTACATCACTGCGCACGGGATCTACGAGGCCTGGCTCAACGGCCAGCGCGTAGGCGACCAGTGCTTCACGCCCGGCTTCACCCCCTACCACAAGATGCTTCAATATCAGGTGTACGACGTCACCGCGCTGATGCAGGAGGGAGACAACGCGCTCGGCGCCATCCTGGGCGATGGCTGGCATCGCGGCAAAGTGCACATCGCCGGTCATCGCAACGTATACGGCGATCGATTGGCGCTGTTGGCGATGCTTGTCGTGGAGACTGCGCAAGGGACGCAGCTCGTCATCGGAACTGATTCGGCGTGGAAGGCGACGACCGGACCCATTTTGAAATCGGACCTGAAGGACGGCGAGATATACGACGCTCGGCTGGAGATGCCCGGCTGGTGCGCGCCCGATTTCGACGACCGGGGTTGGCAAGGCGTGCGCGTGGTTTCACACCCCAAGCAGCCTCTGGTCGCCTCGATGGGGCCGCCCGTGCGCCGCAAGGAGACCTTCACGCCCACCGTCCTCCCAACGCCCAAAGGCGAGACCGTGCTCGATTTCGGGCAGAATCTGGCCGGCGTCGTGCATTTCAAAGTGAAAGGTCCCGAAGGCGCCGTCGTGCGTCTGACGCACGGCGAGGCGTTGGATAAGGACGGCAATTTCACCCTGGCGCATCTTCTTCTTTTTGGCAAACCCGACCCGGAAAAGAACCCCTTCCAGCAGGTGCAATACATCCTGAAAGGGGAGGGCGTCGAGGAATACGAGCCGCGCTTCACCGTGCACGGCTTCCGTTACGTGAAAGTGGAAGGGTGGCCGGGCGCAATCAACCCGGATGATTTCTACTCCGTCGCCATCTACAGCGACATGGAGCCGACCGGCTCGTTCGAGTGCTCCGATCCGCTCATCAACCGCCTCCACAAAAACGTTGAATGGAGCATGAAGGGCAACTTCCTCGACCTGCCGACCGACTGCCCGCAGCGTGAGCGCGCCGGTTGGACGGGCGACGCTCAGATTTTTGCCCCCTCCGCCGCCTTTCTGATGGACGTGCGCGCCTTTTTCCGCAAATGGCTGAAGGAACTGACCCTGGAGCAATATTCGAATGGCATGGTGGGCAACTTTGTTCCCAACCCGGAGCAGCTGGTGAAGAAGCCATTCCCCATGAACTTCCTGACAAAGTTGGAAGGCTCCGCAGGCTGGGGCGACGCTGCGACGATCATCCCCTGGGCGCTCTATCAGGCGTACGGAGACCTCGAATTTCTGGAAAACCAGTACGAAAACATGAAAGCGTGGGTCGAATATATGCGCAAGCGAGCCACGCACGCCAACCGGTCCAAATATCTGAACCCGCGCTATCTTTTCAACAAGGAGCGTCGCAAGCGTCAACATCTGATCTGGGACACCAACTATCACTGGGGAGAGTGGCTCGAACCCGGCGAAAGCGGCGGCCTGAACACGTTTCTTGGCATCCTGAAGCGGTTCTACCTGGGCGAGCCTGTGGTGGCCACCGCCTACTTCGCCTACTCCACGCACCTTCTGGCCAAAGCAGCGGAAGCGCTGGGCAAGAGCGAAGACGCCGCCTTCTATGGCTCCTTGGCGGATCAGATCAAGGCGGCCTATGCAGCGGAGTTCATCGGCAAAGATGGTCGCATCCATCCCGATCGGCAGGCTTCCTATGTGCGCGTGCTCGCTTTCGACCTGGCGCCGGAGGAGCTGAAGCCGGCCATCGTTGAGCATCTCGTGCGGCTGGTGCGGACCAGCGGCAACCATGTCGGCACGGGCTTCCTTTCTACGGTCTTCCTGTGCGAAGTGCTGGCGGAGAACGGCCGGCTGGACGTAGCCTACGATCTGTTGACCCAGAAGACGGCTCCTTCCTGGTTGTACGCCGTCACCAAAGGCGCGACGACGATCTGGGAGGCGTGGGAGGGCATCGACGCAGAAGGCGAGCCGCACGCCTCGCTGAACCACTATAGCCCCGGCGCTGTGGTCAACTTTTTGCACTGCAAAGTGGCGGGGATCGAGGCCGCTGCACCGGGCTACAAACGCATCCGCATCCACCCTATGCCGGGCGATGGGCTGACCGGCGCCCGCGCCTCCTATGACTCCGTGCACGGACGGATTGTTTCGGATTGGCAAATCGATGGGGACAGGTTGCGCCTGCACATCGCCATCCCGGCGAACACGAGCGCCGAGGTGACGCTGCCAGGCGCTTCTCTGGCCGAAGTCACGGAAAGCGGCGCCCCGTTTGCGGAAGCCACCGGCGTTTCGCATCCCACTCAACGTGGGGCGGATCTATGGCTGACGGTCGGTTCGGGACGTTACACGTTTGAGTATCCTCTTCGCCGTTGAAAAGAAGATGGTGCATTGCTCGAAGATTTTCTGGAACAAAGCCCAGGCGATCTCTTCTTTGTGACTGAGATGATGAGAGGTCGCGCCAGAGGTTATTTTTCTAATGCGACGATGGTCGCTTCGCCCTGACCGACGCCGACGCAGAGGGTTGCCAGCCCGTAGCGTAGAGGTTGACCAGCTGCAACGCGGCGATGCATTTCATGAATCAGCGTGGTCAGGATGCGCGCGCCGGAGCAGCCGAGCGGGTGGCCGAGGGCGATGGCGCCGCCGTTGACATTGGTGATCGCTTCGCTCAAGCCCAGCTCGCGCAGCACTGCCAGCGCCTGCACGGCAAAGGCTTCGTTGAGTTCCACCAGGTCGATGTCAGCCAGCGTCAATCCGGCGCGGTTGAGAACTTTATGCACGGCAGCGACCGGCCCCAGCCCCATCACGCGCGGGTCGACGCCAGCCGCCGCCGACGCCACCCAACGCGCCAACGGTTTAACCCCTAACGTTTCCGCTTTGCGGCGCGACATCAGAACAAGCGCAGCCGCGCCGTCGTTTAGGCCGCTGGAGTTTCCGGCCGTCACTGTTCCACCCTTACGAAAAGCCGGTTTGAGCGCCGCCAGTTTGTCGAGACTTGTATCGAGCACATAGCCCTCGGCGCTTTTTTTGGCGCGTGGATATTCGTCGGTGTCGAAGAGGAGGGGCTCCCCTTTGCTTTGCGGAATCGGCACAGCGACAATCTCGCGGCGGAAGCGACCGGCGTTGATGGCGTCGATGGCGCGTTGCTGACTTTGTAAAGCGAAGCGATCTTGTTCCGCGCGTGTGATCTCACCGCCGGCAATTTCGCCGGCTCGGCTGCGCTCGTAGATGTTCTCAGCGGTTTCGCCCATTGCTTCGAGCGGGAAGAGCGCCTCCATTTTGGGGTTTGGGTAGCGCCAACCCAACGAGGTGTCATAGGCGGTGATGTTGCCGGACGGCCCAAAGCCGACCGGATTCTTGGGGAGAGAATAGGGTGCGCGCGTCATGCTCTCGACGCCGCCCGCTACGAAGACATCGCCCTCTCCACAAGCGATGGCGCGCGCCGCCTGGTTGACGGCGTTCAGCCCACTGGCGCAAAGTCGGTTGAAGGTGACGCCAGCGACGCTGTGCGGCAGCCCGGCCAACAGTAAGCCCATGCGCGCCACGTTGCGGTTGTCTTCGCCCGCCTGATTGGCGCAGCCCATGTACACTTCCTCAACCTGCGCGCCGTCGATCCCGGCGCGGGTCACCGCTTCTTTAATGACGATTGCCGCCAGATCATCCGGTCGCACCGACGCCAGCGCCCCGCGGATCGCTCCGATCGGCGTGCGCACGGCGCTGACAATTACGACTTCCTGCATCATGGTTTTCCTGCTTTTGCGCAATTACGCCGCCACTTTGCGCTCGACCTCGATGCGGCGCAGCTCAACCAACTGGTCGCGCAATGCCGCCGCGCGCTCGAACTCCAGTGCCTTGGCGGCTGTTTTCATTTCTTGCTCGATCGATTTGATCAGCTTCGCCAGGTCTTCGGGCGACAGTCGCTCCGGGTCAGCTTCGAGCACGACCTTTGCCTCTGCGCCGCCGTCCTCGACCTTATAGGTTGTCTTGCTCTCCGCCAGCACGCGTACACGGTCGGTCAGGTCGCGGATGCCCTTGACGATGCTTTGCGGCTCGATGTCATGCTCGCGATTGTACGCTTCCTGAATGGCGCGGCGGCGGTTGGTCTCATCGATGGCGCGGCGCATCGAGTCGGTGATCACGTCGGCATAGAGGATCGCCTTGCCCTCGACGTGGCGCGCGGCGCGCCCGATGGTCTGGATCAGTGCGCTTTCGCTGCGTAGGAAGCCTTCCTTGTCGGCGTCGAGCACGGCCACGAGCGACACTTCGGGCAAATCCAACCCCTCGCGCAAGAGGTTGATGCCGACGACGACATCGTAGACGCCCAGGCGCAGGTCGCGCAGAATCTCGACGCGCTCGATGGTGTGAATCTCGCTGTGTAGATAATGCACCTTGATCGACAGTTCCGCCAGATATTCGGTCAAATCTTCCGCCATGCGCTTGGTGAGCGTCGTCACCAACACGCGCTGACCCCTGGCGACGCGCACCTTGATCTCGCGCAACAGGTCGTCGATCTGCCCCTTGGTCGGGCGCACCTCGACGACGGGATCGACAAGACCGGTCGGGCGGATGACCTGCTCTACGATCTGCTCGGCATGCTCTTTTTCGTAGGGGCCGGGCGTGGCGCTGACATAGATCGCCTGGTTGAGATGATCCTCGAACTCGCTGAACATGAGCGGGCGGTTGTCAAGCGCGCTGGGCAGCCGGAAGCCGTACCCGACGAGCACTTCCTTGCGTGCGCGGTCGCCGTTGTACATGCCGCGCACCTGGGGGATGGTCATGTGGCTCTCATCGACGATCAGCAGCCAGTCGGGCGGGAAGTAGTCGAGCAGCGTCCACGGCGTAGAGCCGGGCGGCCGCCCCGCCAGCGGTCGGCTGTAGTTCTCGATGCCGTTGCAATAGCCAACCTCGCGCAGCATCTCGATGTCGTAGTTGGTGCGCTGTTGAATACGCTGCGCCTCCAGCAGCTTGCCTTGCGATTGAAAGACGGCGACCTGCTCCTCCATCTCCTGGCGGATCTCCTCGATGGCTTCTTCCAGCCGATCCTGGGGGGTGACGAAGTGTTTGGCGGGGAAGATGTCCACCTGCTGATGGTCGGCGATCAATTCGCCGGTGAGCGGATCGAACTCGCTGATGCGCTCGATCTCGTCGCCCCACAGGCTGATGCGATAGGCGGTCTCACGGTCGGCAGGCTGCACCTCCAGCACGTCGCCGCGCACGCGGAAGCGCCCGCGCTGCAGAAAGTTGTCATTGCGATCATAGTAGATTTCGACCAGGTGGCGCAGAATCTGATTGCGCCGCACCATGTCGCCGACGCGCAGGTTGAGCACGACGCGCCCGTAATCCTGCGGGCTGCCCAGACCGTAGATGCACGAGACCGAAGCCACGATCACCACGTCGCGGCGGCTGAAGAGCGCGCTTGTTGCGGCCAGGCGCAGGCGGTCGATCTCCTCGTTGATCTGCGCGTCTTTCTCGATGTAGGTGTCGGTGCGCGGGATGTACGCTTCCGGCTGGTAGTAGTCGTAATAGGAGACAAAGTACTCCACGGCGTTGTTGGGCAGAAACTCGCGCATTTCGGCGTAAAGCTGCGCCGCCAACGTCTTGTTGTGCGCCATGATCAGCGTCGGCTTCTGCACCTGCTCGATGACTTTCGCCATGGTGTAGGTCTTTCCGCTGCCCGTCACCCCCAGCAGCACCTGATGCTTCATCCCCTGGCGGACGCCTTCCGCCAGCTTTGCAATCGCCTGCGGCTGGTCGCCCGTCGGTTTGAACTCGCTGACAACTTGAAACGGTGGCATAGCTCTCTGAACGCTCCTCTATGCAACGGACAGTGCATCGAACATAGGTTCTAGATGTGTCAGTATAGCGGAAATTCGAGCGAATGTCCAACCAGGTGAAACAGGGATGAAATCTCTTGCGAATCGTTTCTGCATAGCAAAAAAATCCATGCTATAATTCAGCCAATGGCACAAGAACGAATTGCCCCGACCGTTGCAGAGCGGCGTTGCCCGAATTGCGGCACACGGGTGACGCGCAATGCAGAAAGCTGTTTTATGTGCGGCTACGACCTGCGTAGCCAAACGCAGCGCGGGCGTCGTTTTTCCTGGATCGATGTGATTCTTGTTGCTGCTGTGCTCGGCGTGCTTGTCTTTTGGTGGCGCGTCGGCACCGAGTCCGTGCGCGAGGCGGATCAAACGGATGTCGTGCAGGCGATTCTGCCGACGAGCATTCCGCTCATGCAGGCGACGGTGACGCCTACGCCGACCGTCACGCCGCCGCCGACGGCTACGGCAATTCCGATCACACAGGAGACCGTTCTGCTCCGACACATCGTTGGCGCCGGCGAAACATTGCTCTCGCTCGCCATTCAATACGATGTGTCGGTGGAGGAGATTCAGCGCGCCAACAACTTGAGCAGCGAATTGATTCGCATCGGCGACGAATTGACGATTCCGGTCTTGCGCGACAGCGCCGTGGCGCAATTGCGTGCGGTGACGACCGAATTCGAGTACATTGTCACCTCCGGCGATACGCTGAGCACCATTGCAACCAAGTTTGGCAGCACGGTGGAGAGTTTGTTGACCGCCAACAAACTGGCGGCCGGTCAGTTTATTCGTCCTGGAGATGTACTTATCGTCCCCATTTCAGGCGCGCCGCCCGAAGCATTGCAGGTGGAGATGGAAAACCCATCCGCGCAATCAGGGCAGACAGGCCAGCCGGCGACGTATGCTCAATTGCGTCTGATAGCCCCGCAGGAGGGCGCCGTCGTCTCTCGCACCGAACCTGTGATCTTCGAGTGGGCCGGCGTCGACCAGTTAGCGGAAAATGAATGGTACGTCCTACAGATTCTGCCGCGCAACCTGGCAGCGCGCACCCTGCCCACAACGTGGACAAAACAACCGACCCATCGGCTCGAACCTTCGGTGGCGCCGGCGGAGGGTGTGGCGGCGGATTACGCCTGGCTGGTCTCGGTTGTGCGCGTTCGTCGCGACGCCGACGGACGCGCCTTGCTCGAAGCAGCCAGCCCGATCAGCAGCGTGCGCACATTCAGTTGGAGATAGCAGAGGAGAGCGCATTGGCTGTTCGCTTGCAACATATTGCCATCCCGCGGCCACCCGACACAGACGCCGCTGCGCGCGCCTTTTACGGCGACTTGCTTGGGTTGCAGGAAATTGCTGCGCCCACAACCTTGCAATCTTTGGGCGTAATCTGGTATCGCCTCGGCGCCGAATGTGAACTGCATCTCTTTGTCGAGGAGCCGATGGGGCAGGATCACTCTGGGCGTCATTTCTGCCTGGCGGTCGATGATGTTGAGGCGCTGCGACTGCATTTGATCGAGGCGGGCGTCACTGTCGCCAGTGATGTGCCGATTCCTGCTCGCCCGCGTTACTTTGTGCGCGACCCGTTTGGCAACCTGATCGAGTTGACCACCATCGAACACTGACGCCGGCGTCTCCCAACGATTTGTTGACCGGCGCAAGGAGCGCTCGCAATGTCGTCACCTGTCTTTATCGGCCTTGATCTCGCGTGGAGCGACCGCAACCGCACCGGCGGCGCAGTGATCTGCAACGGCGTGCTTGTGGCGTCAACCGGTCTCCTCAGCGATGACGCCTCGATAGAAGCTTTCATAGCCGGGCATCTGCCAGAAGGGGCGCCTGCCGTCATTGCCGTCGATGCGCCGTTGCGCGTGCCCAATCACAGCGGACGACGCCGCGCTGATCACGAGCTTTCTTTAGCCTGGGGTAAATTCGACGCCGGCGCGTATCCGGCGAACCGTGCTTTGTTGGCGCGCAACGGTGCGGTGCGCGGTGAAGTGTTGGTCGAACGGCTGCGCCATCGTTTTGGCTGCATCGAGAGCGCGCCAATTCCGCAGCGGGGCGTCGGGCGCTACATCTGCGAAGTTTTTCCCCATCCGGCGCACATTGTGCTGTTTAACCTGCCGCGCACCCTCAAATACAAGCGTAAATCAGGACGCACGCAAGAAGCCGTCGCCGCCGAGTTTGTCCGCTATCAGCAGCTTCTAACCACGCTCGCCGCAGCTGATCCGCCGCTCACAGGTCTCGACACGGTGGCTGCAATCGACGCCAGCCAACGTCGCGGCCGGGCGTTGCAGGAGCTGGAGGAGATGCTGGACGCCGTCACCTGCGCCTATGTTGCGTACTACGCCTGGCATCACGGCCCGGCTCGCCAACGCGTCTATGGCAGTGTAGCAGAAGGGCATATCCTGGTTCCGCTGTCGGCAGGCAACGGCGCGCTGACGAACACGCCACCTACGGCGAGCGCCGCGCCGCCCACGTTGCCACCCGTTTTGCCGCCCGACACATTGAATGCGCGCATCGGCGTTCTCACCCGGCGCGAGGTGGAGGCGCGCATTCTGGCGCCTATGATCGACGCATTGGGCCGGGCGTTTGGTCGCGACGAAGTGATCGCCATCGTACGCGAGACGATCATTCGCATTGCGCAGGAACAGGGCGCACAGCTTGCCAAGACAATGGGCGGCGACTCGCTGGCGGCTTTCGCCGATTCGCTGCGTTTTTGGACGCAGGACAATGCGCTGGAGATCGATGTGTTGGCGCAGGACGAGCAGCGCTTCGATTTCAACGTCACGCGCTGTCGCTACGCCGAATTGTATCGGGCGTTGGGCATTCCCGAACTGGGCGCCGTGCTTTCCTGCAACCGTGACTGGGCGCTGATCCAGGGCTTCAACCCAGAGGTGGAACTGACGCGCACGCAGACGATCATGCAGGGCGCGCGCTTTTGTGATTTTCGCTATCGTCGCCAGGCGGCTGAACGCCCCCAACAACCCAATCCTACATCAACTGAAGCGGAGACAAGATGAGCTACTTTCGCTTTGCTCACACCTATTCGATCGTTGCATTCGATTCGAGCGCCGGTCAGCTTGGCGTGGCCGTGCAGTCGCACTATTTTGGCACTGGCGTGGCCGTGCCGTGGCTCGAGGCTGGCGTCGGCGCGGTGGCGACGCAATCCTTTGTTGACATTTCCTATGGACCGCTTGGCCTGGCGCTGATGAAAGCGGGCAAGACAGCGTCGCAGGCGCTCGCCGGGCTGCTTGCCGCTGACGCGCAGGCGGATCGTCGGCAGGTGGCGATGATCGATATTCACGGCAACGTGGCTGCGCACACGGGCGAGCGCTGCATCGCCTTTGCCGGCCATCGCATCGGCGAAGGCTATTCAGTGCAGGCGAATTTGATGTTGCGTGCAACCGTATGGGACGCCATGGCCGAAGCCTTCGAGCAGACGCGTGGCGATCTGGCTGAGCGCATGATGGTTGCACTGGAAGCCGCCGAAGAGGAAGGCGGCGATATCCGCGGACGACAGTCGGCGGCGATGGTTGTCGTCAACGCCGCTGCGTCGGGGCGTCCGTGGCAGGATAGGCTGCTCGATCTGCGCGTCGACGATCATGCCGAGCCGCTAGTCGAGCTGCGCCGTCTCCTCACAGTGCAGCGCGCCTATGATGGCTGGAACGCGGCGGAGGCGTTGCTGCAAGACAAAGAAAGCGGCGATGAGAATGCAGCCCTGGCGGCGGCGCGCTTTGCTGAATCGCCCGATCTCATGCCTGACAATCCTGAAGGCGTTTTCTGGTTTGGCTGCGCCCTCGTCAACGCCGGCCAGCTCGAAGCCGCGCTGCCATATTTTCAGCGCGTCTTTGCTGTGCAGCCTGTCTGGCGCGAGCTGACGCCACGGCTGGCTGCGGTCGGGCTGCTGCCGGAAGACCAGGAGATACTGCGCCGCATTGTCGAACTGTGAACTTCGGACAACGCCGGAAACGAGCGCTTCAGGCGTCGCCAAGTTGCCGCGCTGTGGCGATCGCTTCTTTGCCGCAGTGTGGACAATCGTAGCCGGGCCGTCTGGTCCAGTGAATGTCATCGTAAAGCGGCTGTTCGCAATGAGGGCAGCGCAGATCGAGCACTTGCAGCACGCGCCATTGCCAATAGTTGTTGAAAAAATAGACCGTCATGAAGAGCAATGCAGCCGGCAGCAGGAACGCGGCAAGACCAGCCTCGCCCGATGCGTTGCGGCTCACCCAAAAGCTGGCAATGAAGATCGCGGCTATGCCGACGCCTAACACGGCGAGCAGCACTTTCGCCATCTGGCCGCGCGCCTGTCTCGCCGCACGTTGGGCGATAATTGTCGAGGCATCCAGCTCTTTGCCATCGAGCACAACTCGCTTGACGGGTGGCTGCACAGTTGGTTTTCGCGCAGAATCTGATGATTTGTTCATATCTTGAGTATCGCACAGAAAAACACAAAAACGGGAAACAGTCCAATGCCAAACGAACGTCTTACCACGTTGACGCCCCTTCCGCAGTATGTTGAACAACGCCCTGGTGAGCTTATCCTGCGCTCGCCGGTGGGCGTGGCCGCAGACAGTGGTGCAGCCAAAGCCGCCGACCTGCTGCGCGTCGAGTTGGGCAGGGCGACAGGGCTGCGCTTCGAGTCTGCGGACGAAGCTGCGGCCCAGCTCATCCTCCGCACCGAAGCGGGCGATGGCGAGCACTATCGCCTCGAAATCGATGCGCAGCGCGCCGTGATCTCTGCGCCGCAGGCCGGGCTGATCCATGGCGTCTACACCTTGCGGCAGCTCCTGCCGGCGGCGAACTGGCGGTCGGCGCCGCTGCCGGGCATGACGTGGAGCGCACCGGCGTGTGTGATCGAAGATCGGCCGCGTTTTGGCTGGCGCGGCTGCATGCTCGACGTGACGCGCCACTTCGCCGCCAAACAGACGATCCTGCGCTTTATCGACCTGCTGGCGATGCACCACATGAATCGGCTGCACCTGCACCTGAGCGACGACCAGGGCTGGCGCGTCGAGATCAAGGCGTATCCCAGGCTGACCGAGATCGCGTCGCATCGTCCGCACACCGGGCTGGGTTTTGCGACCTCGCCCAACGACCCGAACGACGGCACACCGCACGGCGGCTATTATACGCAGGATGACCTGCGCGAGATCGTCGCCTATGCTGCGGCGCGCGGCATTATGGTCATCCCGGAGATCGACCTGCCGGGTCATTCGCGCGCGCTGACCGCCGCCTACCCGGAGTTCGGCTGTTTCCCCGACAAGACCATCGAAGTCGGCACATATTTTGGCATCAGCTCCGATCTGGTCAATCCGCTGCCGCACACCATCGCTGCGCTGGAGACAATTCTTGAGGAACTGCTGGCAATTTTTCCGGCGCCGTGGATTCATCTGGGCGGTGATGAGGCGCCGCTCGACCCGTGGCGCAATTCGCCCGCCATCCGCGCCCACATGGCGAGCCTGGGCGTCGAGAACGCCGAAGCGATGCGCACCTGGTTCACGGCGCACTTCGCCGAGTTCCTGGCCGCGCACGGACGGCGACTGATCGGTTGGGACGAGATCATCCATTACGGAGGGCTGGCGCCCGACAGCGCCATCATGTCATGGCGCGGGGAAAAGGGTGGTATGAAAGCGGCCGCGGCGGGCCACGACGTGGTGATGGCGCCGGTCTTTCCCACCTACTTCGACTACGCACAAAGCGACAGCGCCGACGAGCCGCTGGCAATCGGCCAGTCGATCACACTGGAGGATGTCTACGCCTACGAACCATCGGCGCGTTGGAATGACAAAAGCACGTTTGACAAGGTGCTCGGCGTGCAGTGCCAGCTGTGGCGCGAAGTGATCCTCGACGACGCACATCTCGAATACATGGCGTTCCCGCGTCTCTGCGCGCTGGCGGAAGTCGCCTGGAGTGAGCAACGCAGCGACTTCGACGCCTTCCGCGCACGGTTGGCGCACCATCTGGAGCGACTTGACCACTACGGCGTCAACTATCGCCCGCTCGAAGGTCCGCATCCCTGGCAGAAAGGCGGAACCGGACGCAAAGCCTATCAGATGCGCTTCAACATCAAGGAAGCGCTGGCATGGCTCGACAACTGGGCGGAATCGGGCGAACCACCGGCTGAGCATCGATCGGAGTAGCCGCCGTAGTGCGGAATTATGAAGATTAACAAATAGATTCGGTAATCGTAGATGCGGTTCTCAACCGCATTTCCCGGTCTGGCGAGAACGTGCGGCTACCAGCCATACCAACCCGCGTGAGCGAGGTGTTTGGCGTCGAATAACAGGCGGTTTATACTTGATGCAAACACCGTCCTCGACAGATGCAGGCGGTTCGCCAGAGTTTGTCGAGACCAAAAGATAACGCAAAGGAGCGTTTTGTGTTGCAACGTACACCTCTCTACGAAACTCACGTCGCCATGGGCGGGCGCATGGTGGAGTTTGCCGGCTATGAGCTGCCCGTGCAATATCCCACCGGCCCGACTGCGGAGCATCATGCTGTCCGCACTGCCGCCGGTCTCTTCGACATCGATCACATGGGTCAGTTCGAGCTGGCGGGGCCTGATGTCGAAGCGTTTCTGCAGGGCATCCAGGTGTGGGACATCGCCGCCATGCGCGAGGGCGACGCCCATTACAGCCTGCTCTGCTACGAAGATGGCACGGTCGTCGACGACATCTTTCTCTACAAATTACACAACCGCTGGTTGATGATTGTCAACGCCGCCAACCGCGCCAAAGATTGGGCGTGGATCGAGCATCATCTGGACCGCTTCGATGTCGCCCTGATCGAACGCTCCGACGACCTGGCAATGCTGGCGTTGCAGGGTCCCAAAGCCGAGCAGATTCTACAAAAACTGACCGCCTATCCGCTGCACACGGTCGCCACGCGCACAGCAATCGAGACCTGGATCGGCGGGATGCACGTCATCGCCGGACGCACCGGCTACACCGGAGAGGATGGCTTCGAGCTCTATGTTCCTATCGACTATGTGGTCGCATTCTGGAATCAGCTGCTGGAGGCTGGCAAGGACGATGGTTTGCTGGCGTGTGGGCTGGCGGCGCGCGACAGTCTGCGCTTTGAGGCGTGCATGCCGCTTTACGGCCACGAACTGAGCGCACAGATCAACCCGTTGGAGGCGCGCCTCGGCTGGACAGTGTCTTGGAACAAGCCCTTCATTGGACGCAATGCGCTGCTCAAGGTGCAGCTGGAAAAGCCGGCGAAGTTGCTCGTCGGCCTCGAAATGGTCGACAAAGCGGTGCCACGCGAACACTACGCCGTCGCCGTCGATGGCGCCATCATCGGTCACGTCACATCGGGCATGAAAAGTCCGACGCTGGGACGTTTCCTGGCAATGGCGTATGTCCCGCCAGAATACAGCGCGCCGGGCACGCGGCTGGACGTGATTGTGCGCGACCAGCCCAAACAAGCCGTCGTCGTCAAACGCCCCTTCTACAAACCGAAATACAAATAAGCGTCAGACAATCTCTACTTTCTTAATCTCCCATCTCTACCGATAAGGAGTCAAGCATGGCAAGCTACAAACTCGATCAAAGCGTCAAGTACGCCAAAAGCCACGAATGGGTGCGCGTTGAAGATGGCGTCGCCGTCGTCGGCATCTCCGATTACGCACAGGACGCGCTGAGCGACGTCGTCTACGTCGATCTGCCTGAAGTGGGCGACACTGTCACTGCTGGCAAGCAAGCCGCCACCGTGGAGTCGGTCAAGGCAGCGGAGGATGTCAATGCGCCGGTCAGCGGCGAGGTGATCGAGGTCAACTCTGCCTTGGATGATACGCCTGAGATCGTCAACGAACGCCCCTACGATGCCTGGTTCTTCAAGGTCAAGCCGAGCAACCTCGACGCCGATCTCGCAGCGCTGCTGACGCCTGCGGAGTACGACAAGTTCGTGGAAGAACTGGAGTAGGGTTTGTCGCAGGGTGGCCTATCTTGCTCACGCGTTGCGCAACGAGCCTCACGGCTATCGCCTGAATGTGCATCGGGTTGGACGCAGCACCGTGCTCAGGAACGCGGATGGTGTTCGGCTGATCAATCTGGCTGGAGGGCAGCGCGCCTACACAAATGCACAGTTGGACGATTATCAGGGGTTGGCGCGCCGCGATTTTTTGTGGCGTCCACCGCTGCGACTGAGCCTGCGCGCCCGTTTCTCGCACGATGCCCAGCACCTGCATGGCACGGCCGGCTTCGGTTTTTGGAACGATCCGTTCCTGATGACCGGTTGGCGCTGGCCTGCGCCGCCGGCCGCGCTCTGGTTCTTCTTTGCTTCGCCGCCGTCGGACATGGCGCTGGCGCTCGATGCGCCCGGCTGGGGTTGGAAGGCGGCGGTCATCGATGCGCGGCGCGCGGCCGCACTGCGCTGGCTGCCGCTGACGCCTGTGATCATCCCGGTTTTGCGTAGCCAGACGCTTCATCGCCATCTCTGGCCGTGCATTCAGCGCGATCTGAGCATCGCCGAAGCCGGGATCGACGGCGCCATGACGGTGTGGCGACGATACGAGGTTGCGTGGGGCGAGCGAGCGACGACGTTTTGGGTTGATGGACAGCCGGTGTTGCGTGAAGCGCCCTCGCCGCGCGGTCCGCTCGGATTGGTGCTCTGGATCGATAACCAGTTCCTACTTGTGCACCCGTCTGGGCGGCTGGCGCATGGAGTGCTGACCTTGCCGCATATGCAGTGGGTGGAGATCGATGATATGAAAGTTGTGGGGGCAAGATAATAATGCATCACCAAACACCGCTTTCTCATTCTATGACCCAGGCCGCAGTCGCTCGCATCGGCGACCACGACCATTGTCAGGCCGGTGGAACGATCGGTCTCAGCGGGGCGCTGGCCGCAGCGTTGGCGCAGGCGACTGCCAACGCCACGCGCAGCCTGCAGCCAGCGCCCGAGCAGGATGCCGCCGCGTGTGTGATGCAGGAAACCATGATGCGGGTGCGCGGCGAATTTTTGCGGCTTGCCGATAGGGACGCCGACGCCATTTTGGAGTTGGTGGCGGCTGAGGAACGCGGCGAGCCGCTGGCTGGCTATGTCTTGCTCTGCGATGGGCCGCTGGCAATGGCTGACCTGGCGATCGAGGCTGCACAGGCGATGCAAACGTTCCGCGCCCATGTCTGCGAACGTAGCCACGACGACCTGGAGTTCGCCCTGACCTTGATGACGGGCGTTGCTCGCGCCGCTATGCAATTGCTCGACAGCAACCTGCGCATCTGGCCTCAGCCCGAGCTGCTAGCGACCTACGATCCACAGGTCAATCGATTGTTGCGGGAGATCGAGTCTCTTCAGCCGATGGCGCGCATCCGTGGCTGAAGCGCTCTTTTTATGCAACAAGCAATTTGTCGTCGCTCAACCTCATGTAGAACAGCCGAGTAAAAGAGAAGACCAATGAACGCGTCATCCGAGCTTGCCACCTATCGCCAGCTTTTCACCAACATGGTCGGCGACATCGATCTGTTGCTCGACGATCTACCTGCCGAAGCGTTGTTATGGAAACCCTTTGACCGTAGTCCCTGGCGCGGTCCTTCCGGCAGTCTTGGCTGGCTGATCGCACACGCTGTCTCTTCGACCTATTACCTCTTGCGGCGCGCTGAATGGACGATGGGACGCATTGCGTGGAATGCTGTTGATGGTGACGAAGGCAGCGATGAATTTGGTCCGGCCAACCATGATCCAGCGTATCTGCGCGCACGCACCCATCGCATGTTGGACTATGTCCGTCTGTTGTTGGACAGCCTGACGCCACACGATCTGGACGCCGCTCGCCCACATCCAATGCAGCCAGAGCGTCAGCTCACGGTGCGCTACGACATCCAACACGCCTTCGAGCACATGAGCCGCCATATTGGGCACGCTGAACTGACGCGACAGTTGTGGGCAATTCACGCTTCATAAACCACCGTTCCCGATCGGTGGCTCGTGATTGTCGTCAGGGCGCTTTCCGGCTTCACGTCGGCGTATTTCTGTAAAGCCGGAATTTATTCGCCGATCGCATACGCGAGGATATGCTCCCATGACATAGCCTGGCCTGTCCGCCAGGCGGCGTCAAATTCCGCCGGGGCAAGATGCAGGCGAGCGCTTTCGATCTGCTGGACATGGAATGTTTGCTCACAGGGCGGCACAGCCATGTGCATCACGCGTCGGAAGCGCTCGGCTGCGCTCCACAAACAGACGGCGCGCGTCGCATGAAGATTGGCAAACGCCACATCAGCAAATTGTTCGAGATCCTCAACGACGCCTGGGCGGTGGTTTAGATCGCGTCGCAGCCGCAACGCCTGTGTAACCGCCGACTCCGCATCTGTCCATTCGCGGTTATGACGGGCCAGACGCGCCCGATTTGACCATATCGAAGCCAACAAGAGTTTGTCAGCCAGCCCGCGAATCTGTTGAGCGGCTTCTTCTTGATGCGCAGCGGCGCCAGACAGATCTCCCTGAAGCAGCGACAACCTTGACAGGTTCAGCAGCAATTTCACAATCCCGTGTCTGTCGTTGACGCTTCGATAAGTTGTCAGGCTGAGCTGGAAGTAGGATTCGGCGACGCCTGGTTTGTTTACATCATACGCCAACACGCCCAGATCGTTCCATAGTTGTGCAGCATAGCGCCGATCGCCAAGCTGTAAAAAGATGGTGAGCGCCTCATTCAGCCACGCATCAGCTTCGTCATACATGCCGAGCGCGGTCGCCGCCTCGCCCAGACCGCGCAATGCATAGGCGATCCCGCGCTGGTTGCCCAATGCTCTGAAGAGCATCAGCCGTTTGTTGAAGCAATTCAGCGCTTTCTGATAGTTGCCAAGAAATTCTTCGACCCACCCCATCACGCCGTAGCTATCGGCGATCCCCTGGCGATCGTCAAGACGTTGCGCCAGGCGCTGTTGTTCTTCGGCAAAATGGCGTGCAGCCGTCAAGTCAAGTTGCAGCCGCGCCAGCACGCCAGCGCCATACAACAGTCGCACACGTACAGAATCAGTGGGATGGCCGCTGGCAAGCGCCTGTTCCAACCAGTGACGCCCCTCGGCATAGTGGTCGCGCACGAGCCAGAAGCGCCAGATACGCGCCGCCAGACGAGCCGCCATCATTGCTGACTCCCCGGCGTGTTCGCTTCCCCATTTCAGCGCAAGACGCAGATTGTCATGTTCGGTCTCCAGTCGATCCAGCCATTGTTGCTGATCTGCGCCCGACAATCCGGCTTCCGCCGCCTCCGCCAGCCGTGTGTAGTAGGCGAGATGGCGTTGCTGAAGTTGCGTCTGCTCTTCGGCTGCAACCAACTTTTCGTACAACACTTCGCGCAGCGGCTCCAACAGACGGTAACGTGCGCCGCCTTTGAGAGAATCATCCACCACAATCAGCGATTTGTTTGCCAGTTGTCGGAGCAGCATCAGCACCTCTTGCGCGGCAATCGTCTGTCCGTCGTCCTGGTCGTCGGCGACAACCGCCTCAGCGGCCTCGAGGCTCCATCCCCCGCGAAAGACCGCCAGACGTCGGAGCAATGTACGTTCTTTCGCAGAAAGCAGACGGTAACTCCAATCGATGGCGGTGTGCAGCGTTTGATGGCGCTGAAGCGTGCGACGACTGTCGGTTGTGAGCAGCGAAAGATCATGCTCCAACCGTGCTGCAATCTGCTCAGGCGCAAGTGTGGCGACCCACGCCGCCGCCAACTCGATGCAAAGTGGAATTCCGTCCAGTCGATGGCAGATGCGCGCCACCGCAGAGGCGTTTTGGTCGGTCAGCACAAATGTGTTGGAGGCTGCGCGAGCGCGCTCTACAAAAAGCCGAACGCCGTCGCACCTGACAATCGTTGCGGCTAAAGGCTGTGCGTCCATCTGCATGGATGGCAACGCCAGCGGTTGAACTCGATAGACAAACTCCCCAGGAACCGCCAGCACCTCACGGCTGGTGGTCAAAATCTGCAGTTGAGGACAGGCCAACAACAACGTCACCACTGCATCGGCGACAGCTTCGACCAGATGCTCGCAATTGTCTAGAATCAACAGCCGCCGGGAGGAGCGGAGAAAGTCCACCAATGCAGTCAGTGCAACGTCGCCGGCAACGATGCTTACGCCGACAGTTGTCGCCAGCACGGTCGGCAACAGATGCGGTTCAACGAGCGCAGCCAGCTCAACCAGATGCACCCCGTCGGTGTAGAAAGGCTTTATCTCTTCGCCGATGCGCAGCGCCAGCCGCGTCTTGCCGCACCCGCCGGCGCCGGTCAGGGTCAACAGTCGAACATTTTGGTCTTGCAACAGCTTGCACACCTCAGAGATCTCCTCGACGCGACCGATGAATGAGGTTAGCTGCAGAGGAAGCGGATAAACGCCCGTCGATGCTGGTTGTGAGATGAACGGTGAGAGGGCGGAAGGCTGCGATATGGCAGAAATAGCGGGCGGCGCTGCGTCGTTTGGCTGTTGGTCGCAAAGCGCCAGCAAGCGTGCAACGATCTCCGGCTCGCCCCTCAGACCAAGCGCGGGAACAAAGCGCGCCAGCAACGTGGCGCGGTCTACTGCGCGCTCATTGTTTTCGATGCGGCTTAGATGCGATTCGCTGTAGCCGATCTCGATGGAGAGTTCGCGTAGCGAAATGCGAGCGCGGCGACGCAGGAACTTCAGCAGCTCCCCACAGGTGGAAAAGGTGATGAAAGGATCGTGGGAAGCAGCCACGCATCGCTCCTCAATCACCGGTGAACGCCCCGCGTGATGAATTCATTATACATCAAACCGTTGCGGGCAGAGCGTCCTTTTTTGACAAGAAAAGGCAAAAAATGCAACCCCTTTCGTGCTATCTTGTCCTCATCGACCGAAACACCGGATTGAAGTTTGTCTGGGGGAGATATGAAACGCCGCGCGTTGGTGCTCGGAAGCCAAATTCTTGGACTGACCGGCGTCCATAATGACGTCGAAGCGATGAAAATGATTTTGGGCCGTTATGGCTTCGCCGTCGATCGTCGCATTGGAAGCGACGCAAGCCGCGACGGAATCCTCGACGGCTATCGCAGGCTGATTGCCGACTCCAGAGCAGACGATGCCGCCGTCGTCTATTACTCAGGTCACGGCGCCTTTGCCGTCAACCCGACGAGGCGTCCGAACCAGCCGAAGCATCTGCAATGCATCGTTCCGACCGACTGGGGAGCCGGCGGAGGCTTTCGAGGCATCCTCCATGTCGAATTATCTGCGCTGATGGCGGAGCTTACGGCGCGCACGAAAAATGTAACCGTCATCCTCGATTGCTGCCACGCCGCCCAGATGTCGCGAGCCGCCGAGCCGAACGCGTTGACGCCCCGAGCTCTCCCGCGCGCGTGGGCGGACGGCGTCGACGAGTTCCTGGCTCAGCACTCGCTCGATCTTTCTCAAGTGCATGTCGAAAGCAACCCAGATGCAGTGCGTCTGGCGGCCACCCAGGCCGATCGCTCGGCTTACGAGGCCCTCCTGCCGGGGAATGGCAAGCTGATCAGGATGGGACTGCTGACCTGCGCGCTCCAGCTTGCACTGGAAGAGTGCGGCGACGCGCCTCTTGCGTGGCGAATGCTGGCGCTGCGCGTGCGAGAGCTGGTGATGAACCAGGTCGCGGAACAAAGGCCTGAAGTGGAAGGCCCCGCCGATCGGTTGCTCTTTTCCACTGTGCTCGCCCCCCGTTCCGACGCCGTGGTCTTCTTCTATGACGATGGCCGGCCGTCGCTGCGCGCAGGGCGCCTGCTGGGCGCCCGCCCTGGCGCTGTTTTCGACGTTCTGCCGCTGGGTGCAACCGAGCTCGAAGCAGGTTCGGCGGCGGAAGTCACCGTTGTCGAGATTATGGGCAACGTTTCGCGCGTCGCTCTGCGCGTGGCTTCACAAGCGCAACCGCCTCAAGCTGGGGCATTGGCGATTCCGCGCACCCTTCCTTTTCCCCGCGCCAGAGTCTCCGTTCGTGGAGACGCCGAGAGCATCGCTCCCTTGCTGCAGACGCTTCAAACCAGCCGTTTTCTGGAGTTGGTCGCAGACGGGCCGAACGATTTTGAAGTGGTCTTCGAAAATCAGCGATTGACCTTGTTCGATGACAACAAAGTGCAGATCGCACACTCGGAGCCCAATGATGCTGGAGGACGGCAGAACACGCTCGCACGGCTGGAGCGTTGGGCGAAGGCGCTGGCGCTGCGAGACCTGCAAGCGGGCGGACTTCCGCCGACCGTTGCAGCCGTGCGCTGGGGCTGCGTCGTCAACGGGGAACCGGTTCCACTCAGCGCCGGAGAGACGCTGCACGTCGGCGATTTTGTATACGTCACCATCGAGAACAAAACGGACGTCGATCTCTACGCGGCGATCTTCGACATTGGGGTGAGAGGAGCGGTCACATTGCTCACGGCGGCGACTCCAACAGGGCGCAAGATCGCGCCGGGCGCCGGCTACACGCTTGGCGAACGCTTCGGGGTCCTCGAGGGGCTAGGTCCGCTCACCTGGCCCGAAGAAGTTCCGACGACCGAAGCGCGCCGCGAGTCGATCCTCGTCATCCTCGCCGAAGATTGGAACGATTTTCAGAGCTTTGAAACGCCGCGGGACTCGACGCGTGGTCACCGAACGCCGCTTGAAGCGCTGCTCGCCAGCATGCGCCAGGGAACGACGCGCGAGATTCCGGCGAGCCGGCCGGATGGAGGTCGCTATGACGCGCGAGTTTTTGACTTCAACCTCAGCCCGACGCCGCGGGCGCAGGGCGCCTCCTTGAATGCTTCAACGGTGGAGGCGGCATGATCTTTGGCCCTTATGTGAGTTCCATCCTTCGCTTCTTATTGCCGCATGAATATGAGGCTAACCTCGCCGTTGCAGAAGCCGACCTCAAAGGTTCGGAGGCTCCCAACGACCTCCTCATGCTCGGCAAGGTGTTGCTGTGCGCCGGTCAGGTGAAACGGGCGCGCGAGGCCTTCTCCCAGGCCGAAGGCGCCGCCACCGAGGTAAATGACCGCGCCCTGGCAGGCGCCTATCGCCGACTGGCGGAGTTCGCCGATTTTGGCGCGTGTCGGGAGTGGAGCCCGGGTTCGACGCCGCTCGAAGTGGAGCGCAGGTGGTCTTTGCTGGAGTGGGCCATCGAGCGAGATTTCTGGCGCCGACAATTGCCCGCGCTGCCGGCTTCTGTTGAGCAGGAAGTCTGGTTTGTCACCCAAATCGCTCCATTGGTGCATGAACTGGCGTCTGCTTCCGCGCCTGAGGAGTCGAAACCACTTTTTCGTCGCATGGCGCAGGCGGCGGAGCGACTGCAATCGGGGGATCTATCCCCGGTGATTGCGCTTGGAGTGATGCTCGTCCATGCTCTGATGCTCCGCCTTGTCGATGAGAAAGGCGCCGCTCGACAATTCGCCATGAAAGGCATTGCGGCTTGTCGGGAGATGGGTCGCCCACTCGGCGAAGGACTCTTTGCCTTGCTGATCGACGACCTGGACGCCACGGCCCGGACGACGCCGGAGGCGCTCGACCTCTTTGCAGGCGATATTCAATCGATGAGTCGCAGCGTTTTGGAGGCGCTGGAGGAAGGGACGTCGCCTAATCCCCCGGAGGACTGGACTGCAATTGTTGAAGGCAACAGCAGAGCGCGCAGCCTCTTTGAGACCCACAATTGGCGGATCGGCGTCGGCGCAGCGTTGGCGCTCGCCGCGAGTCGGACAATGCGGGCGAAGCCGGCCGACATGCCGGCGACATTCGAGATTCGCCATCTGGTGGAGGCGCAGTCCACCTTTCAGCGCGCCGGCGATGAAGCCGGACAGCAACTTGTGCTGTGCCGATTGCTGATCAGCGCCCTTGAGCAGAATTACCCATTCGAGGAGTTTCAGCTTCAGAAAGCGCATAGCATCGGTGAATGGGGAATGAAAAGTGGCGGCTTTTCGTATGCATTGGGATTGGGGTATCTGTTTCTCGCAGCCGGGCGCAGGTGGCGCCGACGAGGTGAACTCGCCGCCGCCATCAAAGCAACCCAACTCGCCGCCGCGCTCTTCGATGGGCTACAGGCGCCGGTGGCAAATGCAGACGCCGCCGCAGAAGAGGCCGATCTGTTGGCGTCTGGCTGGGAGTCGTCCCAGGGGATTCCGGCCATGCAACGCGCCTTCGACGGCTACATCGATGCGCTCACCGCGATGAAGCCCTCTGCGCCAGGGCAGTTCGGGGCGTGGGTGCGCCTGCGCCAACGCGTGGCGCAAACCGGCGCGATGCTGCTGGCCTGGTCCTCCGGCCACGCCGTCTTCGCGCATACGCGGCGGAGACTGCTCGGCCTGAACATTCTGCCTGGAGCCTCCTCATGAGCCATATAGAAGTCGCCGAGCTATTGAACGCCTATTGTCGCCTCGTCAGCGATGAAGTCGCCGATTGGACGCCGTGGATCGTGCGCTTCGCAGCGGTGGTCGAACGTTTGCAGCGCCCTCCGGTGGGCGACTTGACCGCTCAGGTCGGCGAGCTGCCGTTTGCCCCGCTTCTCATTGCCCTCGGCCATCATGTGGACGGCCAGGATGAGAAGGCCGTCGCAGTGCTTCGAGAAGCGCACGCCGCGCTGTTGAGCGACAGGGAGCTGAACAGCGTCGAGACCGCGAAGATCACCGCGGCGTCGGTGGCGAGGCTTCGCGCCCAAGCGCGCGCCGGCGTTCTCGCCGTGTTCCTGGCGACGTGCGGAGCGCACGAAGAGGCGCTCCGGCTTTTTGCCCAACTGGAGGGCGCTCGCCGCCCGCGCAGCCTGTGGGAGACCGCTCTGCTGGCCCGCACTTTGTTCGCCGCAGGTCGCTTTGCGGGCGCCTTGAACGTTGCGTTGGAAGGCGTCGAGGAGCTGTTGCAGCGGCGACGGAGGCTGGACGACACTGCGCTGCGCTTGAATTTCGGCGGCGACGTCGGCTTCTCATTGACGCGGATCGCGGCCGCCGCCCTGGCGCACGCCGAGGACGAAAGAGGTTGGCGGCTCGGGTTGTCCCTGGGTGATCTCGGTCGCGACCCACTGCTGGCGGAAATTTTGCACACCATCACGCGCGCTCCGGTTCCTATTCTGTTGCGCCTGCCTGCGATTCGTCGATGCTGGGCCGCCGAGGCCGAAGCGTTTCAATGGAGCGACCTCTTTTCCCGTATGCTCGTCGAGGCGGAGCCAGGTCTGAAGCTGCGCGCTGTGGAAGAAAAGCGGAGCGCAGCCGAGGCGGCGAGGAGAGAAGCCAAGATCCGACTGCGACAGGCTGCGCCCGACCTCTACAGTTTCTTTTACAGGCCGGGCGCTGCGCTACTGCGCTCGCCGGTCAGACCTGACGTTGACGTTGTGGCCGACGTGCAACGAGAACTTGAGCCAGGCGCCGCCATCCTCGGCTATGAGCTGTTCGAGAACGACGTGTTCGGATGGGCGTTGACGCACGATCGTCTGTGGGTGCAACGGCTGGGGCTTTCGGCTTCTGATCTGGCGGATCACGTCGCCGCTGTGCGAACCTCCTGCCGCTTCGGCGCGCTTGCCGGCGAAGCTCGCCTTGCTTCGCTTTCAGAAGCGCTGCTGGGGTGGGCGGATGACATCCTCGACGCCAACGGGCGCCTGCTGCTTGTTCCCAGCGGCCCGCTTCGGGCGCTTCCATTTGCGGCCCTTCTGTGGCGCGGTCGAGCGCTCGTCGCCACCCATGCCTGTTCGGTTCTCCCCACCTTGGGCGTCTTCCCTGACCTGGTCGGCAGGAAATCGATGAACTTCCAAAACGCCGCGATCGCCGCATTCGGCAATCCGAGCGATGCGCGGTGGACTTCGCCGACGGGAGAGACGGTTACAGTCAGTTCTCTGGGGCATGCAGAGCGCGAGGCGCAAGAGATTATAACACTTGCCGGCGACTGCGTGCACCCTCTCCGCTGTGGTTCGCAAGTGACGCGAGACGCCGTGCTCGACGCGCTGCGCACCGCCGACATTGTCCATCTGGCCACCCACGCCAGATTTTGTGCGGAGGCGCCGCTGTTTTCGGCTTTCCTTCTGGCCGATGGAGAGCAACTGACGGTCATCGACCTCATTACGGTCGAGAGTCGATGCCGCCTGATCGTCGCCAGCGCATGCAGCACCGGAGAGGGCGCTCGCACCAGCGGAGACGACGTGCTCGGCGTCAGTCGGGGCCTCCTCGCCTGTGGAGCGAGCGCGGCGGTGGTGAGCCTATGGCCTGTGGACGACGCGCATACGGCGGATCTCATGATCGCATTTTATCAGGGGCTTTTCAGCGGCCTTGAACCTGCTCAAGCGCTTCGGCAAGCTCAACTCTCATTTCTTGACAGAGAAGCGGGTGTTCCGACCCACAGCCGTGAAGCGCCGGCGGAATTATTCCCTGTTGAAGGTGCAGGAGCAGAGCGCCATTGGTCGCCATTTACCGTGATAGGTGCATGAAGGACGCGGAGCACCTCCACCGCGCCTGTCTGGAAGCGCGCCAGCGCTGACGCGTGTATGGATCGACATCAGGCGTGCGACCTATCGCGGCAACAGCTCGGCCCGCCACCGCAGGTGGCGCCGAAATTCCTGATGGTTATGGCATTTCGTAGGTCACGCCTTGGACGGCGCGTCTACGTTTACGCCGTTTCGTCACGCCAGTAGCGGCGACCTACGATGATTCTCAATATTTCCAAGCAGTCTCGTCGATTTTGCACATCAGGAGGTGCATATGTCCATCACCGAAACCAAAGCCGTCATTCGCCGTTTTGTCAAAGAGGTGCTCAATGAGAAGAATCTCGCCGTCATGGATGAACTCTTCCCGCCCGACTATGTGGAGCATGATCCCTTGCCCGGTCAGGGGCCGGGGGCGGAAGGGCTCAAACGCTTCTTCGCCGAATCCTTTTTCCCGGCTTTCCCTGACCTGGAGTGGGTGAACGAAGATATGGTCGCCGAGGGGGAGTATGTGATGGCGCGCTCGACCTGGCACGGGACGCAGCGCGGAGAATTTCTCGGCATTCCACCCACCAACCGTCGCGTCCAGGTGGCGGCCTGGACGATCGACCACGTCGTCGATGGCAAGCTGGTCGACAGTCGCATCCTGGTCGATGGGTTGAGCCTGCTGCAACAGCTCGGCGCGCTGCCGCCGTGGCCGCCGCCGGTCAAGACCTTCCAGGGCATGGCCGAGGAAGCCTATCAGGCCGTGCCCACCATCAAAGCCGCCGATCTGCAACGCCGCCTGAAGAAGGAGCCGGATCTGCTCGTCATCGACGTGCGCGACGCCGCCGAGATCGTGCAGACCGGCGCCATCCCCGGCGCGGTCAACCTCTCCTACGGTGCGCTGACCTACATGGCCGACCACACTGCGCCGGAGGACTGGCGCGACCCCCGGCTGGCCGACCATGATCGCCCCATTGTGACCACCTGCGGCCTGGGGCCGCTGGGCGCACTGGGTGGCAAGTTGTTGCACGACATGGGCTTCACCAACGTGCAGATTCTGGAAGGCGGCGTGCAGGCGTGGATCGACGCCGGGCTGGCGGTGGTTCGATAGATAGAAGTTGACGCCGGGGATACTGCATGTCAAATGAACCCCAGGCGTACTAGATTGACAATTCAGCGGCGTTGACGATTCCGGATGCAGCTGGTCGGATAGCGGCAGTATGCCACTTAGCCGTGCAATCAGCTATCTAGATGAGACGTGGTCATAAATCGAAAAGTGGGAAAAGCCGCACCCTGAAGTAGTCAAAGTGCGGCTACCTCCGTAGCATAGTAGTTGCGAAACCGGTCTACACCAGGAGGCAACGACATGCTACAT
>BOKO01000013.1 GCA_016861025.1 Chloroflexota bacterium | reverse complement strand
AGCGGGAACGCGCAACCTTCTGCAGCCGAGCCGCCGGCGGCAACGCAGGTAGAGCAGGGTCGAGCGCGGGGATGCCGCGCCGGACTGTGAAATTCGCAAAACGACAGGAACGAGGATTCAGGAAAACACGATGGGCATGATGATCACATTACGGCAGAGAGCGATATTGCGGGCCTCAACCCGCAGTAACGGGCGCATTGCGCTCGCGCGTCCGGCCGTGTCCATTGTGGCCATGCGACCCGAGTGCGATCTGCGCGCACCAATGCACAAGGAAGGCCTCTTTGGCTTTTCAGGTTACGTGGCGAGGATTGAAACGAATCTGGGAGAGCAGTGGAATACGGCAGTACGGAAGATCCGGGAGAAGCTGAAGATGTAATTCAGCCTCCAACAGGCAAGCAGCACAAGCCGAGCCCGGATCTCTGAAAAGAATCCGGGCTTTTTGTTTTTGGATGGTTGGCCGAGCGGTTGAAGGCGCCCGCCTGTAAAGCGGGAGATCTGAGGTCCAACGGAGGTTCGAATCCTTCACCATCCACCAGCATTGCCTCGCTGGCGAAATTGGCAGACGCGCCTGATTTAGGTTCAGGTCCTTCGGGGTTGGGGTTCGAGTCCCCGGCGAGGCACCAGCAGTTGAAGAAGCAGTACCGCGCGGCAATTAGCCGATCAACGCGGATGATATTTAACAATTCGGACACGATGTTTCTTCCGGTCGCGGAAGCGCGAGAGCTTGTTGTCTGGCGATGCGCTTCCGCGACCGCGGAGAAGGTTTTGTCGAGCGCATCGAGTGACAAGCGTGCTCAGCACGCGAGAGCCTAGCGGGGTCGCCTGGGCGGCCCAACCACGCCGGCTCCTAGCCTGGTGTGCTCAACAAAACGTGCAGACATAGCTCAGCTGGTAGAGCGCGACGTTGCCATCGTCGAGGCCGCGGATTCGAGTTCCGCTGTCTGCTCCAATTCTCACGCCGAAGTTTGGCTGTAACTGTAGTGATTATTTCGCTTAACTTTGGTGATGGAAAGTTTTTTTGAACCGGGAGTCAGGTTGGTTGAGACACTGCCCTTTCAAGGCAGGAATTGCGGGTTCGAGTCCCGTCCGGTTCGCCAAGCACAATAGTTTCGACCCGCCCGATAGCATTCCCCGGCATGCAAAGCCTGTGGAAGTTACCCGTAGGGCGAGGTCGATCCTCATGATGAAGAATTCGCGGGTGTAGCTCAGTTGGTAGAGTTTCTGCCTTCCAAGCAGACTGTCGTCGGTTCGATCCCGATCACCCGCTCCAATCACCCTTGAGGTGGTATCCGCACCAGGCCAGCGGGGGCAAACGATCATCGTATCCCGGCAGGAAATAACCGAAAGCGGACTGGGCAGCAGGTTGAAGCCTGCCCCGTCGTGACGCGACGAAGCCCGGCGCACAGGGAGTAAGCGCCAAGAATCATGACTCGTTAGCTCAATTGGCAGAGCGCCGGTCTCCAAAACCGGAGGTTGGGGGTTCGAGGCCCTCACGGGTCGCCAGAATGCATGCTCCTCTAGCTCAGCGGAAGAGCAGCTGCTTCGTAAGCAGAAGGTCGCCTGTTCGATCCAGGCGGGGAGCACCAGGTGAGGAGGTGGTCGTGAACACTTGCCCGCGCATTCCCCTTGCTAGTCCGACTGGTTCGCGTGCGAACCTTTAGGCAAAGCCGACCAGACAGGAGGGGGTCAAACGGGCGGTCTTGGTAGTAGGCCTGCCGGCCACGCACGGCTGCAGGATCGGCTGAGCAAGGAGAAGCAACATGAAGCGAAAGATACCGGCCCAGCGAAATCCCTTCGTCGCTGTGGCGAAGTTCAAGAAGGCCGGCGCGCATGGCAAGAGCAAGAAGGCCTTGCGGCGCGCCGAGAAGAAGGAATTGCAGGGGAAGGTTGGCGTAGTGGCCGCGCACCGGACTTTTAATCCGGGTCAGGACGAGTTCGAATCTCTCACCTTCCACCAACATCAAGCAAAGCGCATTTCCCGAGTGTGGTTTGCTTGATGTTGGCCTCTGTTGTGCGGTGGTAGAGAGGTAATACAGACGGCTGTTAACCGTCCGCCGAAAGGCATCGCTGGTTCGATCCCAGCCCGCACAGCAGAGACCAACAAATTATTTGCCGCTGTAGCTCAGTTTGGTAGAGCGCCGGGCCGAAAACCCGGGCGTCGCAGGTTCGATCCCTGCCGGCGGCACCAGAACCATGAAGCCTGCGCTCTCCGCTCCATCACGTCACGATGGAGAGAATGCGCCAAGGTCGATCGCGGGAAAACGGTGTGACGCCGCCGCGACGACGATTCGGAACGCTGTGTGTCCTCTTGGAGGGCGCACCGGCCGGAGAGTACAGGCTTGTTGAACATGGGGGTGTAGCTCAGCTGGGAGAGCGCCTGCTTTGCAAGCAGGATGTCATCGGTTCGATCCCGTTCACCTCCACCAATTTGCAGGCTGTAGCGAAAGACTGGGGTTGCCAGCCCCGCACCCCACCACTCAGGGGAGACAGACGAGCCTTGGAAGAACCAGGTGGCGCTGGGAGGGTCTCCCGAAAAGCCAAGGCGGCGCGAAGCTCGCGCGAGCGACGCGCCTTAAAACTGCGAGTGGGCCTGCACCCTATATGGCGAGTTGCCGGAGTGGTCTAACGGCGCCGTTTTGAAAACGGATGGTCGCAGAGATGCGACACGAGGGTTCGAATCCTCTCACTCGCCGCCAGGTTTGCAGCAGGACCGTTGGCTTAGAAGCAGCCATCGGCTAAGGAGTGGATACGAGGCGGCACCCGCGAGGGCCTGGGCGGTAGCAGTCCAGAAGCTGGGGCGGGACCGGCAAACTGGTGATCCTTTGGCGTAACAGCACACCTGCTGCAACCAATTTGGAGAGGTGCCCGAGAGGCCTAAGGGCGCTGCTTGGAAAGCAGATGGTCGCAACAATGCGGCACGAGCGTTCGAATCGCTCCCTCTCCGCCAAGAATACGGAAGCGTGTCAGAGTGGTTTATTGGGACTGCCTCGAAAACAGTTGGCCGCAAGGCCACAGAGGTTCGAATCCTCTCGCTTCCGCCAGACAGCATTTCCTCTCTGTAGCGCAGCTGGGAGCGCGCCTGTTTCGGGAACAGGAGGTCGCGTGTTCGATTCACGCCAGGGAGACCAAGATTGCCCTCGTAGCTCAGCGGAAGAGCACCAGCCTACGAAGCTGGGTTGTCAGGAGTTCGAATCTCTTCGAGGGCGCCAGAACCAACGCGGACAGGAATGTCCGGCAGTTCCTCAAGCTGCAGCGGGCCGAGTACGGCGCGGCGTTGTTCCGATATTTGGAGAGATGGCCGAGTGGTTTAAGGCGCCTTCCTGCTAAGAAGGAGCCCGGCATAACCGGGCGCCAGGGTTCGAATCCCTGTCTCTCCGCCAAGATGAATTGCCCTCATGGAGAAGCTGGAGTTCTCGCCGGCCTGTCACGTCGGAGACCACGGGTTCAAGTCCCGTTGGGGGCGCCAATTTTCTACGTCCTTAGCTCAGCCGGTAGAGCAGCGCCCTTACAAGGCGAGTGTCGGCGGTTCGATCCCGTCAGGACGTACCATCTTCGGAAATATTTTCTTCTCGCGGTTTACGATTTCCAGACTGCCAGTATGCTGGATGTGGAAGTCCCCCACTTGGAGAAAACGCAATGACGCACATTCTTCCCGGAAGCACCGCAGACCAAGATCCGGTCGGCGGCCTTATCGCCACAGCGACGAGCGTTGCCGATCTGTTCGAGATGTTGCTCGAGGATGGCAAGTTTCCCGGCAAGGGGCGGTCGGACGACGACAAGCAATCTGTAGCGCAGTGGTGGGAGGATCGCTACGAGGCGATAAAGGCGCTGAGAAGGAAGATCGTCGACGTCATTGAGGAGCGCGGTGGAGTTGGCGCATAGACATTGCCCGCGTGGTGAAATTGGCAGACACGCCAGCTTGAGGGGCTGGAGTCGCACAAGCGACGTGCAGGTTCGAGGCCTGTCGCGGGCACCAGGCTGTTGCACCGGTGGTGGAATTGGCAGACACACCTGATTCAAAATCAGACGAACAGCGATGTTCATGCGGGTTCGAGGCCCGCCTGGTGCACCACGAACCGCGGCGACGACGGGCACACAGACCCGGCCGGATCATCCGGTCGCTCGCCGGCGCCGCACCTTATACGCGATACTGGCGGAATTGGCAGACGCAGCCGGTTTAAGCCCGGTCGCCGAAAGGCATCCCAGTTCGAGGCTGGGGCATCGCACCAAAAGAATTTTCCGTGATGTAGCCAAGCCGGTAAGGCACCGCGCTCATAACGCGGCCATCGTTGGTTCGAGCCCAACCATCACGACCAGCATGCCTCTGTAGCTCAGCGAATAGAGCGGCGGTGTTCTAAACCGATGGTCGAGGGTTGAAATCCTTCCGGGGGCGCCAAACCATTTCCTTATAGGAGTTGCCAATGATCTCTTCCGTCGATTTTCTCAGCAGGTGGTTTTTCGAATCGAGGCAACCGTCGGCAGGCGAAGCCGCCATTTCGATCGGCGACCCCGATCAGGATGCGCCGCCTGTTCTGGGCCAATACGGCGATAGGGCGCTCCGGGTCCAGTTTCTCGATATCGAACCGGAAGACAACTGGAAGCATGGCATCGACATTCGCCATTGCTTGACGCTGGAACAGGCCGAGCAGATAGCCGCATTTCTACGGAGGATCCATGAAAGCGAGGACAGGATCGACATGGTTGTCCACTGCGAGGCCGGAGTTTCCAGGAGCGCGGCCGTTGCCCTTGCCGCAGTGGCGTACGCCAGATGCGGCAGGCGAGAGCGCGATGCCTCCTTCGCGAATACGCATGTAACGCGGCTTCTGGGGGATGCCCTGGGCGTCAATGTGATCATCCCGCCGCCGCTGGAGATCGGCGCGGATTCGCCGCTCGTTGGCCTGGATGGCAGACCACTTTGGTAAACGAAATTCGGGCCTTTAGCTCAGTTGGTCAGAGCGGCGAACTCATAATTCGCGGGTCGCTGGTTCAAGCCCAGCAAGGCCCACCACACATTGCCTTCATAGCTCAGCTGGTAGAGCAGCCGTTTTGTAAACGGCAGGTCGCCCGTTCGAATCGAGGCTGGAGGCACCAAAACAAACGCACCTTGGCCGAGAGACTAGGCAACTGCCTGCAAAGCAGATGAGCGCGGTTAAATTCCGCGAGGTGCGTCCAATTCCCAACCCAGCACAGAAAGGAGATAGCCATGAAAGTGCTGATCGAGATCCGTCCAGGCGAAGGCGGAGAAGACGCGAAGCTGCTTGTGCGCGAGCAGTCGCGGATGTACCTGCGCTATGCCGAGAAGGCCGGCCTGCGCGCCGATATCGAGGAGCGGGGCGGCCTTTGACGCTCTGGTGATCGAAGGCCCGCCGGCGGCGATTGCGCCGCTTCTACGCGAGGCCGGCGGCCATCGCTGGCAGCGTGTGCCGCCCACGGAGCGCCGCGGACGAGTGCATACCTCGACCGTCACGGTGGCCGTTTTCGAGATGAAACCGGAGAGCGAGTGGCGGTTGCGGGATGCGGACATTGAGGTTTTCACGACCAAGGATTCCGGGCCCGGCGGCCAGCATCGCAACAAGACCGAGAGCTGCGTGGTGATGCGCCACAAGGCGACCGGAATTGAAGCGAAGGCTGCCTCGAAGAGCCAGCACGCCAACCGGCGCGCAGCCCGGGAGGAGCTTGAGGCGCGGGTAGCGGCGCATCTTTCAGCCAGAAAGAAGGAGGTGGAGGATGCCCGCCGGCGGGAGATGGTGGGCAGCGGCGAGCGCGGGGACAAGATCCGCACTTACCGGGAGCGGGACAACATCGCGACCGACCACCGCACAGGGAAGAAGGCGAGGTTGTCAGATGTTTTGTCTGGACGTCTCGATCTTCTTGATCGATAAATATTGTAGTTTGATGGCGAGTAATCGAGAGGCCTCAGATACCCGACTTTGACTCGGGTTACGTTGGTTCGAATCCAACCTCGCCTGCCATTTTCAGTTGCGGCCTAGCTCAGTTGGCTAGAGCACGCCCTTGATAAGGGCGGGGTCGTGGGTTCGAGTCCCACGGCCGCAACCATTTCTTTCCTCGGGGTGTAGCGCAGTTGGTAGCGCGCCTGGTTTGGGACCAGGATGTCGGAGGTTCGAGCCCTCTCACCCCGACCATTTTTTACCGGAAACAGTGCGAAAGGTGAAACGAAGCGCTTTTATTGCCGGAAACAATCAGCGGTGACCGTGGCCGAGTGGTTAGGCACAGGATTGTGGATCCTGCTTACATCGGTTCGAAACCGATCGGTCACCCCAACGCCCTCGTAGCTCAGCGGAAGAGCACCCGGTTCCTACCCGGGGTTTGTCGTGCGTTCGAATCGCATCGTAGGGCGCCAATTTACCTTGACATAAGCCTGCCGATTGATTACAATGTAACCACAATCAAAGGAGCGAGAAATGGGCGTTAAGAAAGGCGACAAGCTGTACCTGGTGAAGTACGCGCTGACTGCCGGCATCGAGCAGGTGGTGGCGGCGGAAAATCAAAATGAGGAAAGCGGATACATTTACCTGAAAGGACGTTCGTTTTACTCGTTTCTTCTCGGCCGTGATGTGTTCACGGACTTGCCATCGGCGATAGCCGCGGCCGAGACAATGCGCGAAAAGAAGATCAAGTCGATCGAGAAGCAGATCGCGAAACTGCGGAAACTCGATTTCTGCAAGGCATTGGCGTGAAATTCGGCGATGAAGTGACCTTGATCCGCGGCAGCCGCGGCCGGGGGGCGGAAAGCGGGCCAGGCTTCGAGAGGCGCCTCCGCGCCAGATATGTTGGTGCGCGGAAGAACATGGTGCGCTGCATCCTGCTTGAGGACGATCCTCATGCAACCGTACCGCCCTACAAGGCGGGAGACGCTGGCTGGTGGCATGGACGGTCGTTCGTGGAAAAGAAGATTTGAGCGTGGGATACGATCTAACAATCCTCCGTCGCGCAGCCGACGAGGCTTGTGAAATGGCAATCACGGAGTTGCACAGGCCAGCCGGCGCAATCAACTGGGCTGACTTGAGTTGCACACGCGCCGAACGCTATCAGGACGATTCGGGCGAAATTGGCTATCGCGTCCTGATCGAAGAGGCCGATCCTGGCGCAACTGAGTTGCATGCATACATCGCTGGCAGGCTGGCCGAGATGGGTTGTCCGGATGTCGAGGTGGTGACGGAGTGGTGATCACCCAGGCAGAACGCGAAGGAGATTGAAAATGCAAAAAGCGATGGCCTTTTCATCTGTCGGCGAAATCGCTGCCGAAGCAGCAGCAAGACTCGAGACGGAAGTCGGCATGCTAATGATGTATGCGTGGCCGCAGGTGTTCGGAAGCACTGCCGGCCCGCATCGCGGCAGAATCGCCGGGCAGGCTATGACTACGTTTCAGGTGCTGGCGTTCGAAGCGCCTGACGGGCAACGAGTTAAATGGTGCGATGGCTTATGGAAGCCATGGGACGGTGAGCAGCAGTGGTAACGCCGAGTTATCAGACAAGAGGAAAAATACCTGTGAATACCCACAAAACAAGCGTTACGCCTTCTTTGCGCAAAGTCTGGGTGGTATTCCTCGATTCGGTAGGCGCCAAGCCGTTCCGGCGATCCGCCGTCTCCAAGGTGGTGTATCCGCATACCAATCCACGGAGCCTATCTCGAGCGGACGCGCTGGCCGACAAACTTATTCAGGCTTCCGCCAAAACCGGCGAGCTTGTCCGGCATGGGCATTTGCACTGGATGCGTGCGCAGAAAGGCCGGACTCTCAAAAGCGGCCGAAAGGTGGCGGAACTCGCAGATACGGTCGATCTCAAGCTGGCCACTCATTGCCCGGGAAAATGGCTTGCTGTCGATCTTGAGACCGGCGATGTCTGGATCGGCAGCCGGTCGGGGTGGAAGCGGGCGGACAAGGAGCAGCGCGCCGAAGCAGCGGGCGTTTTGAAGCAGGCGAAAGGATAGTAGCTTGGAAAAGGTAACTCTCACCCTTACCCTCGAGCAGGCCGTCGCCGTGCGCGACGCTCTGGACCTCTATTCCCGCGTCTGCATCGGCCAGATCGAAGAGATCGGCCAGCTTGTGCGCTACGGCACCATCCCCATGCGCAAACCCGCAGACATGCCTCGCGAGATGGCGGACGCGGATCGATGCGATGAAATCGTGCGCCTGTTGAATGGCGTCAAGGCGGTCTTGGGCTACCCAATCAGTGGCAGTAACGGCATCGGCCATCCTCATGTTGACGCCAGCGGGCATCGAGCCTATGAGGTCAAGAAGGTGCTGGCCAAGGCGCTGGCCGAGCATCGCGATCCGGCGCCGCAGTTCCGGGGCGTCGACTACGACGGTCTGGTGGTGCGCTATACGCAGGATCCGGCGCCGGTTGCTGAGGTGGTATATGAGCAGTAAACCACGTTGGCCCGACGTGACCCTGATAATTGATACCACAAGAGTCCGTATGCGGTACTACAAGCGGAAGAACCCAATGTCACCGGGTAAGCAGATGCGCCAGAAAATGGCGAAACAAGGAATGCGATGGTGTCGTAAGTGTGCCTCATGGCTGCCGATATGCAGTGTCAGCGACCGAGGAGTTTGTAAGCAGCATGAGCGCGAAGAGTATCGTGCCTACTACGCAAAGAACCCAGACCCAATTCGACGCCGTGTTCATGGAAGGAAGCGCGGAGTTGCGCCTGTTCCTCCTGATGCCGACATGGTTGCCGAGTTGTTTGGGTACTCGTGCGCCTACTGTGGTGGGCTAGGGGAAACATGGGATCATGTTATCCCTGTCAGGTTGGGCGGAAAAACGATACCTGGGAACATTGTCCCGGCGTGTAATAGCTGCAACTCATCTAAGGGTGCACGCCCTTTGTCGGAGTGGCTTGATCGTGGTGGGCGTATAACCGCGATGATGGCTGAATACATGCTCACTATGCATCAGG
Organism: Chloroflexota bacterium; assembly: GCA_016861025.1. GTDB lineage: Bacteria > Chloroflexota > Anaerolineae > Caldilineales > Caldilineaceae > Caldilinea. The sequence goes on along the minus strand of BOKO01000013.1, from coordinate 155,710 downwards.
GGATATGATCGTGCCCACAAAGATAGCTTGGTGTGATGAAACATGGAACCCGATCTCCGGCTGCGCAAAGGTTTCCGCGGGCTGCAAGCACTGCTATGCCGAGCGCGAATGGGGCCGGCTGCAGCATCTGGAAAACTACGCCGGCCGCGCCTTCACGGACGTTCGCTGTCACCCGGAGCGACTCGATCAACCCCTGCGCTGGAAGCGCCCGCGCAAGATCTTCGTAAACAGCATGACTGACTTGTTCCATGAGGCGGTTCCGGACGAGTTCATCGACCGTGTGTTCGCCATCATGGCGTTGGCCAGGCAGCACACTTTCCAGGTGCTCACCAAGCGGCCGGAGCGGATGCTGGCCTACATGACTAGGCTCGGGAAGTCGGCCAAGCTGCTCGATGATGCGGCGCGCACCATGGGATACACATTCGAGTTCAATGGGCAGTATCTGGTCAAATGGCCGCTTCCGAATGTCTGGCTCGGTGTCAGTATTGAAGATCAGCCCACCGCCGACGAGCGCGTCCCACTCCTTCTGCAGACGCCAGCGGCGGTACGGTGGATTTCGGCGGAACCGTTGCTTGGGCCGGTAGATCTTTCGCGTTGGCTTGCCGCAAATGACGGAGGCCCGCACATAGACTGGGTTGTCGATGGCGGTGAATCCGGCCCCAAAGCGCGTCCGATGCATCTAGCCTGGGCGCGCAGCCACAGGGATCAGTGCGCGGAGGCTGGTGTGCCGTACTTCTTCAAACAGACCGGCCTGTGGCAGCATGTGGAGTCCGTCGAGGACAGCCGGAACCTGCCTCCGAAGAAGCTCAAATATTTCCCGGAGATCGATGCAACCTTTGTTCGCACAAAGGGCGGCGGGGCCGAGGAACTGGATGGGCGTCGCCACCAGGAATGGCCGAGGTAGAAATTGTGTTGTTTCCATGACGGACGGTTTGATAAGAAAGGTCAGTATGAGAACAAAGCACGCTGGTATCTATTTATTGCAGGCGTTCCGGATTGCAGCAAATCGTCAATATCGTCGGATGGTATTTACCGACCTGCTTTCGCTAGGAAATCTCGTCACTGGGATACTCCTCTCCTCTATGTGTTGGTGGCTTGATACTCCAGTCATTGGTTACATGTTTCCGCTTGCGCTTGTACTTGTGGGTGGCTTGATGTGGTTCCAGAAATTTAGGTTATCCAGCGGCTCACTTCTAATGATTGGCATTGGGTGTATATCAGAAGTGGTGCTATTTAGTGCAACGTATTCCTTGGCGTCGTTTGTTACCGAAAAATCGCTATGGATAATTGCCGCCTTTGCTTTAGCGAGCTGGCTTTTCATGGAAATACTGGTGAGGAATCGACGATGAAGCTTCGCCGAGTAGGAAGCGCAACCGGTCTTGCTCTTCGCAAGGACCTCCTGGATGCCTCCGGTCTGGCCGAAGGGGATGAGGTGGAGGTGACGGCCGCGCCGGGCGAGATCAGGATACGACGGGCAAGCGGGGAGGTATTCCTGCCGCTGCCTGCGGCCGATCTGCAGGAGCTGGCGAAGGGGAGGGTGCCAAGGGGGGTGCAGACAAAGGCCAGGAAGCTGCTGAAGGGAGGGGGAAATGTCTAATCGTATCCCCGAGTACCCGGACGAGGCCTTGGTTCGCAAGGCCGATGCGCCGGGTCAGCCGGCTGGTACGCGCTGGTACACCGACTGCGGCAACCGCGCGGGTACGGCGCACCTGTATGTTCGCGCGGAAAATTGGTTGTTGGTCGCAAAATGTGGCCGATACATTCTCGAGTCCGATCGCCAAACCGAATCGAATGCGTTGGGGTATTGCAGGAGGTGCATGAAGTGAGCGAAATAAGTGAGCTTGGGATCTCCGTTCTACCGTTAATCGTGTCGCTGATTGCTCTATGGCGAACACTTCCAATGACCACGCTGGAGCGCATGGAATACGAATTCTACTTGCAGGAGTTTTCCCTAAAGATAGGTGCCAGAATCACTTGGAGGCAGAAGCTCTCCGCATGGAATGGCGCCAAGGGTGGCCGGGCGCCGAAGTGGCACTGGATTCCTCCGGTCAAGTCTCCGTTTGAGTGTTTGCGATGAGCGAGAAAACCAAGCGGACCTGGAGCTACCTGCAGCCGCCCGCCGTATACGGCCTGCCGCCGTGTGGGTGCGGTAACACCGAAGTCCAGTGGTCGGAGTACGTTGGGCATCTCTGGTGCGAGAAGTGCCAGAAGGATTTTGTGCCGGCACACAGCGGGATATTCGATGGCCCTATTCCGGCGCAGCTCGCAGGACTCATGGGCATGAGGTTCGATCGCGTCATCCTTGAGACGGGCAAGATCGAACGGTTCGATGTCGACACCGGGCAATACAAAGCTGCGGCGTCATGATCGCTCAACCATCGTATAAATCCGCCGTTGAGTGGATTGCCGTCAACGACAACCCGGGTGCAGCAGAGCCGCCAGAAACGCTCGAAGGCTATCTTACCGTTGCGCTTGTGGCCGATTTATTCGGAGTTGACTTGAAGCGGGTAGCGGAGGACGTGGCCAATTTCCGCGAAAGACAAGGGGCGCCAAAAAATGAGTGATACCCAATTCCAACACCTGCTGTCTAAGGCCCGCGACGCTAAAACCGGTGGCCGCGATGCTTGGTCTGTGCAATCCACCGGCGAAAAGCTCGCTGTGGCCATAGTGCTCAATCGGCCCGATTGGCTCACGAGCATGGGGTATACCCTCGCTGAAGCCATTGGTCGCATCGACTCAGATTGGCTCGAGCTCATCCCGAAAGTCGAAAGGGCGCTTCAAGAGGAATAGCGGAAGTCGCTTCCCTCGCGCCTCAGTTCAAACTGCACCACCTCGCCGTAGCTCAGCCCGGAAGAGCACAGGCCTCCGACGCCTGGTGTCACAGGTTCAAATCCTGTCGGCGGGACCAATTCCAATCGTGTCCGAATTTGCCCGGTTGTATATCAACAACTGGGCGGGTAGTATTTTTTTTTTGGAGTAGAGAGAAGAAAAATGGAAAACGTGAAAATGTGGACCGAGGGCGTGCCGGTCGAATACGACGCGCTGACCCAGATCCGCAACATCTCGCAGCTGCCGATCCTGGCTGGCCACATCGCCATCATGCCGGACGTCCACGTCGGCAAGGGCGCCGTGGTGGGCAGCGTCATCCCGACCGAGCGGGCCCTGATTCCCGCGGCTGTTGGCGTAGACATTGCGTGCGGGATGTGCGCGGTGCGGCTCGACCTCCATGCGGAAGACCTACCGACGAAAGCCGTCATGCGCGAGGCCATCGAGCGGCGCGTTCCAGTGGGGTTCAATGCGCACCTGAAGACGCTGCGGCCGCTGCATGACGGATTGGCTGGGCAAGCGCTCGATCGGCGCATCAAGGACGTTGTGGATCGCGCGGACGGCATCCGGCTGCTCCAGCGTGAGAAGAAGTTCGGCTGGAACCGTGTCGGGACGCAGATTGGGACCCTTGGCGGCGGGAATCACTTCATAGAGGTTTGCTTGGACAAGGACGCCTGTGTCTGGCTGATGCTTCATAGCGGGTCGCGGAATGCTGGCAAGACCATCGGGGAGGCAGCAACCCGGATGGCTATTACCTACGGCGTCCAGGCAGGACAAGCGCTGCCGGACAAGCAGATCTCCTGGCTCGACGAGGGGACGGAGGAGTTCGATCTCTATGTCGAGGGGTTGTTGTGGGCGCAGGACTATGCGCTCCTCAACCGCGATGTGATGCTTCATCTAGCCAAGAGAGCGCTTGCCGAGGCGATCGGCCGCGAGATCGTGGAAGCAGGCGAGGCGGTAAATTGCCACCACAACTTCAGCCAGATTGAAGAGCACGGCGGCCGGCGCTTCTGGGTAACCCGAAAAGGGGCGACTCGCGCTGGTGTGGGTGAACGAGGAATCATCCCGGGATCGATGGGCGCGCGCAGCTACATCGTCGAAGGCAAAGGAAACACGGATGCCTACATGTCCTGTTCCCACGGCGCCGGGCGTGTCATGAGCCGGGGCGCGGCGAAGAAGGCATTCACGTTGGCCGATCTGGAAAGCCAGACGACCGGCATCGAGTGCCGGAAGGACGCCGGTGTGATCGATGAGATCCCGAAGGCCTACAAGCCGATCGACGCGGTGATGGAGGCACAAAAGGATCTGGTCGGCATGCTCCATGAGTTGCGCCAGGTGGTGTGTGTGAAAGGGTAACTGCGGCTTATGGCCGCTTCAACGAGAAGGAAAGGAGAAGCGGCCGTGACCACGATTCTGGCCTTGGATATTGCAGGGAACCCGTTCCGGTGGCTTACACCGGAGCGCGCAGCCTACTACCAGGCTGCCAACAAGGTAGCCTGGGAGATCGGTGAAAAGGTGCTGGTGCTGCGAGGCGGTATGAACCGTCTTACTGGCGAGAGGTCCGTTATCGAGATCGCGCCGGTCATCGCGCTGGCCAAGTCGGAAGGCATGGCCCAATGGGCGCAGGTGGCACTGCCGCTTGGGCACCGCAACGACCTGCTGTTCGCCCGTGACCGGCACATCTGCGCTTACTGCGGCGAGCGCATCGAGCGCGGCCAAGCCACGCGCGACCACATCATGCCCAGAGCGCGGGGAGGTCGCGACGTTTGGGAAAACGTCGTGACGGCGCACAGGAGCTGCAATGAAAGGAAGGGATGCAGGACTCCGGGCGAAGCGGGGTATGAACTCGTCTATGTGCCCTATGCCCCATGTCGTAGTGAGACCTTCTTGTTGAGCGGCCGGAATATCCTCTTCGACCAGATGGTCTACCTCGCGTCCCGGCTGCCCTCGCACTCGAGGGCGAGGAATTAAGATTGCCGACTCCGATCTGAAGTCGGCAATCTTCGTGCAGGTCAGGGATTTGACGGAATCCTCCATGCGTCGCATAATTTTGTGGGCGTAAGAGCTATCCCAGCGGCCGACATCGCAAACTTGCCTGCGGGCGAGAGGCTTTGATTTCTAACTTTCATCCGCTTCCTTCCTTGAGAATTCGGAAACGGTAGTCGGCACCGTATATCCGTTTTCATGGAGGAGCCGATGATGAAATACATCCGCACTACCGCGACCGCGGTACGTAAGCTCAAGCAGCAGGCTAAGGAACTGAGCAAGACGAGCTCTGTGAGTTTATGCCAGGCGCTCGATCTCGTGGCTAAAGAGGCAGGCTACGATGATTTCCATCACGTCACGGAAATGCTGACTCGATGGCAAGAGGAAAATGGGGCCAATTCAGAACGAACAAGCCTCTTCGCCGACATGCAACATCCCGGCGGCCTTATTTTCGAATGGTTGAACACGCATTACAAAGATGCTCTTGAATGTGAGAGGGAGCGCCTTTGGCGTTCTTTACAGCCAGATGAGGAGATCGATTGGTCGAGGACAGATCGTTCCCTCCTTGATTTGATCTCTCGCAATCTGGCAGAGCATCTCGTGGCCGAACGCTCTTTAACAATCGGCAACAGAGTTGTCCGCATCGGACAATTATTATTAAACGAGTCCGGAGATCTCTTATCGCCACTTCAGCGAGAGTACATAAAAGAGCTGATGATGACTCCGATTCGCCCTTTCCTCGTTTCTTCTGTAACCCCCGGGAAATCCGTGACTCTGGTTGACCTTGTTGATGATGAGACGTTACCAATTCATGTTGCGGAATTTAGCAATAATTCAGTCAAAGGGATGTGCTTCGGGATGCGTATTCTGCAGGCGAGGGCTCAGGCATATTTGTGCAATTCCATCTGGCCATTTCACCCGTCGAGTGCTGGTGGCCTATTTGCCATAGCTGAGCAGGCCAACGCTAAAAGACCCGCTGGGGCGTCACGGTCATTGAGCGAGAAAATCATCAGGTTCTTTATCGCCGATACCTTTGGCCCACCGTCGGCAAAGGTGATTCACGCCGCAACGGGTGATGAATTGGTGCTGACAACATTGCACTACGAGGTTTGTGACTTGAAGGTGCTGCTTTCACGGCTTCGAAGTGATTCGGATGTAGAGCAAACTGGCGAGATGAGTTTCATTCGCTGGTCGCAAGATACTGGAGGTGTCAGGAAGCACGTCGCCGCTTCTATCACAGCCGATCCATCGCAGCGCACATTAGAACTCTTTACTGAAACAACGGCCTTGTCTGAAAATCAGCAGAAATGGTTTGAGTCCGCAGCCGGCAATTCAGTGCACTTTTTGAGAGCGGAGCAAAAAACGGCAACAGAAATAATGCAAGAAGCCACTGAAGAGGAATACCAGGAGCTGATCAAAAATAATCAGGAGCAAATACCTCCCGCGCTTGCTACGGAGATTTTTCAATCAGTTGTACTGGAAACATATCGTGATTGGGCTGATAAACCAATACCAATGTTGGATAACCGCTCGCCGCGTGAAGTATGCGCCACAGCTCATGGTAAAGAACGGGTTCGAGGAGTGTTGGAGCTATATGAGGCTAATGAGCGTGAGATGGCCCGGCGGATGAATAGACCGATCATCTCTTATCAATTTCTTTGGGATCAAGTTGGTTTGACGAGGCAATAAATTGTGGGGATATGGTTGATACATCGCTCGCAAATTCGAAGACTGCAATTCTAATCGCAGCGGCTATCCGATGCCATGGAGGCTATCCATGCTCAACATCTCCTCAGACAAACAGATGGCGGAGCAGCCTGTGTTGTTACAGCAATCTTAATAGATTTGACATACACGCTGTAGCGTGTAATAATTTAAAAAATCATTCGAGACAGAACGGCCTGCGCCACGACGGCCAGAGCAAAGCCTGTGTTTCGATAGAGGAGCTCGGAATACCATGACAACCAACCCGAAGTCCAGAGTTCGCCACTTGGCAAAGTCCATCCGGAACGATGGCGCTGTATCCGCGATGTGCTTTGCCAGGCCCCGCGCTATTGACATGAAACGGGCCACATGGACCACTGACCGCAAGGCCGTGACGTGCCCCAAATGCGCTGAGATCGTCAAACGGCTGATGGCTGGCCAGTCAGCTGCCTAAAAACCAGATGACTCTCGCTTACCTTGCCACGCCGTATAACCATGAGAAGCGGCCGGTGATGGAGGACCGCAAGCTTGCCGCGCTCGATGCCGCGGGCCGGCTCTTGGCAGCGGGACAGCGCGTCTTTTCGCCCATTGCCCACAACGTGGCGATCATCGTCCGTGGGGAGCGACACGAGGGAAATAGAAGATGAGCGAGGCGGATCGGAGCCGGCCGAGGTACTTTGGCGTCTTCGGGCTGCCGCCCTATGTCGGCGTTCATCAACCCGAGGCGGTCGATCCGGAGTCGTCACGCGAGATGAAGGTGCTGTGCCGCTATTGCGCCGATGACCGCGAGGCCCACAAGATCGGCGGCGTCTGGTTCCACGTGGTCGCCCGCGGCGGTGAGCACGGGCAGTACGAAACGTGCGCGGCGAGCAAGCTGCGCAACGCTATCTAGGAAGCGACGAAAATGAAGTTGCAGGCGACCAACCTTGTCTTTGACGGACACGAGTGGATGGAGCGGCTTCGGTTGCCGTACTGGACTATTGCGAAGATGCGTGAAATGCGAGTGGGCGACGAACTGCCTATTTTCGAGTTCTCCGGTCCTCCGATGAGCGAAAAGATCGCCTCTACGAAGGTCGCTTGTCATGTTCAGCGCGCGAAAGGGTCATGGCGACTGGAAGTGCTGTGGATGGCGCACGTGGGGAAAGCGAGCAAGCGTGGGCACATTTGGTCATGGGTTGATTTTCGACTCGGCGCGGGTTCGGCGATTACCTTGTTGTCCGAGCCGAATAAAGATAAATCACACGTCTTGAGTGCAGAGTTTCAGGTACGCAGGATTTGCCGCTTGGTGGACCGCCTTCGGCGTATGGCGGATCACGCAGGAGATTGGCATAGCATGGCCCGCATGGAGGCGTCTCCGGGGTATTGGAGAGACGACATAGGAGTTGTGCCATTCCTCAAACAGATCGCCGCACCCATGCTTGGTATGACTGCATAGGAAACGAGAGGCCATGACTACGAAACAGCAAGCGAAGGCCAAGATTGCGGCAGCGGAGAAAGGGTGCAATGCGTCCATGATGCGTGGTCCCGTGCGAGCAATGTCCTGGCTGGCAATGTGAGCGTCAATGGGTGCGGTATCTTCCACGGGCCGCACGAGATACGCCGCATGCTGCTGTCTGCCCAGGACCATATCAAAGACGCATTGCGGGAACTGGACGGTATCGACTGGCCGGCCGACGCCGACTACGATTGTTCCTGAGAGAAGGAAAGGACGGATAACCCATGCTTACCTATCGGCTGCTCAAGAACCACGCGGGGCTGCTGCTCACCGGAGACTATCAGACGCTACGAGCATTGCATGAGGTTATCCACAACGTAAATGAACGTTCACCATTGGTACTAAACACAGAAGGTGCATTTCTAGGCTTGGCCTACGACGTGCGAAAAGCCTACGAGGGGCAACGGAGAAAGGTCAAGCCGCCGGATGGCTACCCAGAGATTGGTCCGCGCTTTGGCGTTGAAATTCTCTGGCCCGTCCTGCTGTGGCAGAGCCGCGTACTTCGCGCTTCCATGGGGTTCATTGACACCTCGAAGCATATGCAGGCCAACGCCTACGCGCTTGAGGCCGTCATCCAAGACGGGTTGAAGGAGGACTTCGGCGCGGCGCTTGGCGAGTCTGTTATTTTCGAATGGGAGCGCATTGATCCAGCACATCCGTTTCCTGAAGAAGCGCTACAAAGCCGCACCCCCCTATTTTGCTCATGGACAAAGGCCCAGCGAAAGGCAGGAATCGTGGGGTTGATCGCCAGCTTTTCACCCATGTATTCGACCCTCTATCCGATTTGGTTGCGAAACGGCGCCACTGGCCTAGTTTCCCCACAGGAATTCAAGAACTGGGAGAACGCGGAGTGTCCGGACCCGAAGTGGTAACCGGAACGGTTGAGAAGTATTTCAAACAGCGAAAGTAACGCTCATGCGATTCTCGTCAAATGTCATATCGCTTTATACAGGCGCCCCGCTGGGTGAGGTGCCAGAGTATAGATATCGGCGGGGGAGGCAAGTCGCTTTTCGTACGACGTTGATGACGGACGGTTCAGTGGTGGATGTGCTTGGCGGAGAAACGGTATTCGGGTTTGTTCTTCACCACAAAATCGGGTTGAAGGAGAAAGACTACCGAAGGCATACAGTCTGGGATAAGTGGTCAATCTCCGAGCCGAACACTGGTGCGCGAATAACGTATGGAGCGAGTCGAAATGACGCTCTGGACAGCTGGCCTGGCTTGTGGCTCTACACGGTGGTGCCGAAAGATTCAGGGAATTGGTGCGTCATGCGATAGCAAAGATGAAAGAACAACAAGAGCCGGCTACAACAGTAGCCGCGTAACATGCCTGAACTTACCAAAAAGCAATTCGACCTCATCGCCAAGATGATCCAGTCGAAGGAGCCGCCAAAGTCGGCGGCTTACCTTGTGCTCGTCAAGGGGAAGACAAACCGGGAGGCGATGGCAAAGACCGGGATTTCTCCGCAGTCGCTCAGCAATACTCTTGGCCGGTATCGGCGGACGCACTTGTCCATCCTGGCAGCCTATGAAATTAGCGACTGAACGCACATGGGAGACATAGTAGAAATCGGCGATTTCAGCTTGGCCAGGAAGCATCGGGGCGGATACGCTCCGCCCGGCGAGTGCCGGCACAATCACTTGACGCTTGACGACAACGGCGATGTGGTGCGCTGCTCAGACTGCAATGCGCAGGTGTCTGCGTACTGGGCGCTCGCCATGATTGCCGATGAATTCACCAGGCAAATGGGGCGGCTTCAGGCCGGCAAGCGCGACTTGGCAGAAGCCGTGGCAAGAGAACTTCATCTCATTGCCGCCAAGGAAGTCGAGAAGGCCTGGCGGTCCCGCACCATGGTGCCGAGTTGTCCGCATTGCCATCGCGGCATTTTCCCGCAGGATGGATTTGGCAAGAGCCTGATCAGCAAGGAAATTGAGAACAGGCGCCGACAGGTCGCGATGAAAGCCGAGTCGAATAATGCCAAGCCCTGAAGATCAGCTCACCAAGATTTGCGAATATCGCAAATGCCGTCGGCGTTACCGTGTCACCCCCGGCGAATACGAGCGGCGCCGATTCTGCAGCTGCTCATGCGCCGCCCGCGGCGCCCATGGAAACACGGGAGGGCCGCGCAAGCGGTTCGCTACTTCCAAATCCGGCACGCCGGGAGTTTGCCTGATCCGGGACAATCCGTTGGCGCCAAGAAACGTCAGGTGGTCGACATATGTCCTGGAAGACGGGAAACGTCGACAGAAATCGTTCTCCATTCGGCAGTTCGGGTATGCCGGAGCCTGGCGCGCGGCTGCCAGGCTCCGGGCGGAGCAAACCGGTTTCAAAGTCCCCATGCGGCCGCCGGCGCCGCCTGAATGGCTGAAAAAGTGGGCAAGGCTAAACCGGTTTCAGCTCTCCTGAATAGGTCAAATATTCGAGAGGCCTTACAAATCCACGAATGAATCGCGGATTTGTAAGGATTTTCATGCGACTCGCGCAACCTCATGCCCTGCGCGTTCCCCTGTCTCCGGCTTGGCAGTTCTCCGCCGATGGACACCACACTGCAATACCCTGTTTCCTTGGGATATACGGATTGCGGAGAGGGCTGGCGGGCTCCAGCCCGCCGGGGAATAAGAATATTCCTTGCGCTAATAATTCTGTGTCGTTATAATGATACGCAATTGTTAGGACGGGAGCGCGCGATGGGAAGAGCGGCTTCGAGGCGACGGCAATACTTGAATGACGGCTCCATGCTGGAGGCCGCCCGTGAAGCGATCAGGACGAGGCGAATTGTTGCCATCGACCCCAGATCGGGGCGTTTCGCCCTCGTCCAGGAGATCCCAAGCGGCTGGTTCGGATTTCGCTGCAATCTGATGAAGCTGTCTTTTCCTGGGGGGTAATCATGCAGAACGTCCCGGTGGTTGTGACAGAGACGAGAATCGGCGGCTACACGATCAACGCCATCAGCGCGCGCGAATTGCATGCCTATCTGGGCAGCAAGAGACAGTTCGCCAACTGGATCAAGGACCGCATCGAGAAATACGGTTTCGTCAGGGATATCGACTACATCTGTTTCAAGAAATTCGTCAAAGGCGCCTCCCCTGGCGAAGCGAACGTATCGAGCATCGAATACACGATCTCCATCGACATGGCCAAGGAGCTGGCCATGGTCGAGAACAACGCGCGGGGCAGGGCGGTGCGGCACTACTTTATCCAGATCGAACGCCGCTATCAGGATCGGTCCGCGCAAATCGGCACGGTGACGAATGTGCCGGTCCTCGATTACGCCCGCGTGACCAGCCTCGACCTCAAGCGTATCGACGAGGCGCTGGGGCAGCTCAAGGCATGCGTCCCCGAATCGCGCCGGCACAGCCTGGTCTGCCAAGCGTGGAAGGATCTCTGGCAAATTGCCGGCGGCCGGCGCGATTCGCGCTGGCTGCTTCCCGCGGAGCGCATGCCTCATTACTTGTCGTATCTGTCCGAGCGGGCAGAGTACGAAATGGAGAACAAAGCACGGGCCATCGCCGGAGCGCAGATATCCCGCGTCCAGAAAAGCGCCAACGCCACGGGCGCAGCGTCAAAGCAGCCTGAGCGCGATTACGGCATTGCGGAAGCTGTTGGGCAACTCTCCCAATATCAACTCGACCAGAGCGCCCTGTTCGACTTCCTGCGCGCGCATCATCTCCTGAATGCGGAGGGCAAGCCCATGGAGCGTTTCGTCACCATGGGATACTTCCGGGCATTGAGCCCGGAAGGCGACGCCGCCGGCAATGTGCCGTGGCAACGGGTCCGGATCACTGGCAAAGGCATCCAGTTTCTCAACGGATTGCTTTCCAACTCCGTCGCCCCCCGCCAGCTTCCTTTGCTCGCCGCCAACGCCTAAGAGTACGGATGCCTGTCTACGTCGACAACTCGGCAACGCCTTACCGCGGAATGAAAATGTCGCATCTGCTCGCCGATACTCCGGAGGAGTTGCACGCGATGGCGACGCGGCTCGGGCTGAAGCGAGAATGGTTCCAGGACCGTGATGGAGGCACGCCGCATTACGATCTGTGCCAGAGCAAGCGCAAGCTGGCGATCGCCTTCGGCGCCATCGAAATCGACAGGCGGCAAACCGTCGCGATCGTTCGTAGATTGCGAAAACAGCGAATCGAGGCCATGTGTCAGGCTGGCATGATGGCTTCGACTGGCGTCATGGTCGCGGCGCTCGTGAAAACGCTTGGCGAAGCCGAAGCAAGGCGGGCAGTTTGTGTTTCGCCGCCCGCGGTGCCGGCGTGCCTGGAACCGCGGGCGCCCGATGCCGCCGGCCTACATGCCTTAGCCAGTTCTGTCGATCGCCGTCGTTCAAAGCGTTTGGCCGAATCCCCCGTAATCCACCAATCCTGACCTGAAGAGAAAGAAATGGAATTCCGTGACCTTGCTACCGAGATCCTCGATCTCGTGCACTCGAAAAAACCTTTCACCGACGTCCACATGACGGCCGATCAGCCCATGATGATCAAGACGCCCGCGGGCTGGACCGTGGTCGGCGACGGCGAGATTCTTCCCGATGACATGGGGAAATTCCTGAATACGCTCGACAAGAACTGGAAGGAAAAGGTGAAGCTGCACGCCATCGACAAGCCGATCTCTCTTGGAGAGGTCAGGCTTCGTTGCAACATCTTCCGCACGGACGGCTCGACCAAGACGGCGGTTTCCATCCGTGTGCTTCCGAAGAACCCGCCTGATCTGGGCAAGCTCGGATTGCCCCCGTACATGGGGCAGATCATCTCCAAGAACAAGGGGCTGGTGATCATCACCGGGCCGACCGGTTCAGGCAAGACAACCACCGTGGCGTCGTTCATCAACCATCTGAACCGGACGCGGCAGGCCCATATCGTGACGATCGAGGAGCCGATCGAATACCAGTTCGAAAGAAACAAGTCCATCTTCTCCCAGAAAGAGGTTCCGACCGATACCGAATCCTTCGCAAGCGGATTGCGCGAGGCGGTGCGGCAGAAACCCGACATCATCATGATCGGAGAGGTCCGGGATCGTGAAACCGCAGAAACCATGCTCCAGGCGGCGGAGTCCGGCCACCTGGTATTCGCCACATTGCACACCAATACCGCGGACGGCGCCATCAGCAAGATTCTGTCCTGGTTCGAGGGCGAGACCGAGGAAAAGCGCCAAATGCTGGCCCAATCGCTCATCGCCGTCGTCTGCCAGAATCTGCTCCCCACGAGGGATGGCGACAGCTTCATCCTCGGCTACGAACTCCTGGTCAACAATCCGCAGGTCTCCAAGGCCATTTCCGAGCCGGGCCGCCTGGGTACGCTGCGCGAACTCATGAAGCAGCACAACGAAGAGAACCGGATGAGCCGAGCCATGAACGACGTGCTGCTCGAACTCCTGAAGGCGGACAAGATCCGTGTCGCGGACGCTCAACGGGCATCCAACTCATCCATCGAACTGATGGAAGTCGTGCGCAAGGAAAACATCAAGGCGTAATCATGCCCTTTCAGGACCGTGGCAGAAAACGCCATCTCGCAAAACAGGTCAGGGCCGACGGTGCGGTCATGGCTGCCTGTTTCAAGACGCAACGTCCCATCGACATGACGCGCGCGACATGGACAACGGATCCCGCCGCCGTAAATTGCAGCATGTGCCGCAAAGTCATCGCCGCCGGCATCGCCGGGAAAAATCTGACTTCGGAGCAACTGCGGATTCTGCGTCACATGCTGGGCATTGACGACCCGTACATGAGGGAGCCGAGGCCGTGGCGGGACTACTATTGCGCGAATCCCGGCGACCCGGAGATGCACGCACTGGCGGAGGCCGGCGCGGTGATGCTCTATGACACGCGCGGCGGATACGAGTGGTGGCGCTGCACGGAAGCGGGTCGGGCCGCGGCAATCGAAAGCCACGGAACTATTCGGCATCCGAAAGCCAGTCGGATCTACAGGAAGTTCCTGGAAGTGAGCGATTGCCGCCCTGACCTGACTTTCAGCCAATTTCTCACAGATCCTGATTTTCGGCGGACGCGGCAGGAGGCCTGACGAAAGTCCGCATTGTGCCCTCAGGGCGGGAAGGAGGTGGTAACCATGCGCAAGACGATCATTGGTGGTGGCAGCAGCAACATTGACCCGTCCTGGATGATTCCGAACGGCGACGGCGTAAGCAACGAATGCCGGCCGGGTAACTAACCAACATCAGCCGCCGCCTCGAGAGCGGCGGAGAATAACGCATCAGGCAAGCATGGCAATATCACTTGACGGGAAACTCGTAGTCGCGATTTCATCTCGCGCCCTGTTCGACTTCGAAGAGGAGAACCGGCTATTCGACCCGGCCGACGATCGGTCCTACACGGCGCTGCAACTCAAGCGCCTGGAAACAGCTGCGCGGCCTGGAGTTGCCTTTACCCTCGTCAAGAAGCTTCTCGCCTTCAATAGCGAGGATTGCCATCGGGTGGAGATCGTCATTCTTTCGAGAAACGATCCTGTCAGCGGTCTTCGGGTATTCCGGTCGATCAGGCATTCCGGGTTGTCCATCGAAAGAGGGGTTTTCACGCGAGGGCGCAGCCCGTATCGGTACCTGGCGCCGCTGAACGCAAACCTCTTCCTGTCGGCGGACGAGGGCGATGTCCGCAGCGCCCTCGGGGCCGGCTTCCCGGCCGCCCGTGTCTTCCCCGAGTCGGCGAAAGCCGCCGAATCCCATCCCGACGAGATCCGCATCGCCTTCGACGGTGACGCGGTGCTCTTCTCGGACGAGGCCGAGCGTGTTTTCCAGAAAGACGGGCTTGATGCGTTCCAGAACCACGAAATGGAACGCGCCTCGCATCCGCTACCTCCCGGCCCCTTCAAGCCGTTGCTGGAGGCGCTGCACCGACTGCAATCGGCGGGCAGCGAAGCTCCAATGCGGATACGCACGGCACTGGTGACCGCCCGAAGCGCTCCCGCACACGAGCGGGCCATACGGACTTTGATGGGATGGAACATTGGCGTTGACGAAGCCATGTTCCTTGGCGGGCTCGACAAAGGCGGCTTCCTTAAGGAATTCGAGCCGGATTTCTTTCTCGACGATCATCCGCGCCACTGCGACGCCGCGGTGACCGTCGGCCCTACAGGGCACGTCGTTGCGGGAGTTCTGAATGAGTCTCTCGGTTCAACCGATCCGGCGCAACGAATTCGACTCTCCGCTGGTGCCGAAGCGCTTGGACGAGGCCCCGGTAACTTTTAGGAGAAGAGCATGGCACTGGTTGTCATAAGCATCAATGAGGACGAATTGCCTCCACACACAAAAGAAGAGTTTGAGGAGTGGGTGAGGTTTTGTGTTGGCGATCGCGGCGGGATACCGATGGCAAACCCGCTACACGAATACGACATGACGGCGACGGTGCGCGAAGTGTCGTGCACCGGAAGATGACGATGAACGCAAGCATCATCGCCGGAAGCCCATCTCGACTGCCGGGTTCGAGGCTGGCTCAACGGAGAATTAACTATGGCAAACGCAATGCAGATTGCAACGAGACTGTACGAATGCCGAGACGCGGCGCGGAACATTCTTGGCGGGAGGTATGCCGAAAAGATGCGCGAGTACGGTGAGGCAGTGCGGTCTGTTGCGGACGAGAAACACTGCGGCGAACTGGAGGCCGGGAAGATGCTGGCCGAAGCCGCTGGCGACGGTATGACCGCAATCCTCGTACTGGCGGCGACCGTGGAAATCATCGAATCGCCTGCACCGTAGGGTTGGCAGGCTCGGCAAGGGGAAACAGGTGGCCCAAGTACAGGTATCGCTTTCAGGCTTTGAATATCTCGACGAGATGCAGCAAAGCGCCGACGCGGGTTGCGTCTGGTGCGGTCGATTTCTCGCTTGGCACAAGGAGACATATCGCGCACACGCGTACAACCTTGAGATCATCAACCGGTTCCGCGACAAGTGCGAGGAAGCCGGGATCGACTGGGAGGCGTGGCTCGAGGGCTGGGAGCCAGACACACCGAAGCGGCTTGGCGACGCGAAGAGCAAGTCTGCCATCGCTGAGGTAACAGGCCGGCCACTTGCGGACGGTCCTGTTGGCTGATCGCCGTGTTCGGCGACAAGGGAAAGGAGATTGATGCAGTGAGGATCAAGCAAGGCGACTACTTTCTTCTGCCGTTCGCAGGGAGCCGGAAAAGCAGGCTCGTGAAGGCAATCGAAGAGCACAAACATTCGGGACACTGGCATGTCGAGGATGCATATGGACGCAAGACCTTCGTTCTGCTTTCGTCATGCAAGCGTTGCTCGCCCTCAGGGGCCATGAAGATTTTGCGGCTGAACTGTGCGTGAACGGGATGAGATCGCGATGACCCCTTACATACTGACCGGCGATCTGGTACCTCCTGATGTAGGCAAGGACCTCGAGACGACAAGGGACTTCCTGGCGCTTTTGCCGGATCCGACCGAGAAACTTGCGCCGGCAACCGCTAGACAGCACGGTGACGATACCCTCTACCTCTGGTCCTGCCATGGCATCGTGCGGGCTCTGGCGACGGTGCTCTCTCAACCGTGGGAAGTCATGGATGGCTGGTTTCTGCGGCGCGGCAACCAGCATGCTTGGCTCTACCTCGAAGTTGATAACGACCATCGCTCCCAGTTCATCCTCGATGCGTATCCGGTGGCAGCCGTCGGCGGCCCATTACTGGTTGACGTGCGACCTTACGGCTCGCCATGGCAGGACGCCTACATCGAACGTCACATGGCGTTTACGAGGGCCGTCCGCGAAAAATTCGACGAAGAGGGACACCAAGCCCTACGCCTCTACAAGAAGGGTGTTGGATGAACATGTCGATTCGCAAAGCAACAAGCAAAACCTTGGCAGATTACAAGGCAGAGGTACTGCGTCTGGTGCGGAAGACCGGGCTATCATCCGGCGCAGCCAAGGCTCTGGTGGCCAAGGAGCGCGAGTACATTGCCGAAATGTTCAATGAGCGCGGATCCGAGAGCGAGGCGGCAGATGAGATTTTGCGACCATCAAACGCTCGCCCATCAGGCGACGATGATGCAAACACGATCGTTCTCTCAATTCCACTATCGACGAAAGCGGGTCAATACCTGAAACAACTTGCTGATTGCGGCCTTTGGGGATCGACGCCCGAGGCTGTTGCGTCAGTTTTCATTTATCAGCAAATTGAGGCCAAATTCATTGCCGGCTTTATACCTCAGCCACAAGGTAGCCAATGTCTGAAATGACTGATATTGATCTGATCGACTACTGCGATCTGCATTGCGAGACGGAGCGTGCGCTTTTCATCGGGCGCCATGTCAACAGAATGCTGGATCTCGCGGGGAAACCCGTTGGGTTTGTAAGGACAGTACCGGAGACGAAGTGGATCAGCATGCGCGGATCGATGAAGGAGCTCTGTGCCCTGGCGCGCGAAAGAATGCGCGCCTCAAACGGGTTGACGCATCCGCGATCCTTGATTGAAGCCGACTCCCGCCCTTAAGGGCGCATTACCGCAAGTTTTACTCGGCCATCGGCGATTTCCGCGCGGGCGGCAAGCGCGAACTCGCGCCAGTCCTTGTTGTTTGGCGGGCTGCCGCGCTCGGCAAGGCGCGATTCGATTCGATCGCAGTCCTTGAGGACGCGCTGCAGGTTGACGGCAAGGACGGAATTTTCTGTGGCCAAGCGCTGAAGTTCATTTCTGGCGCTCTTCCGGTCCTCCGGGGTAAGCCATTCCTGCTCGAGGGTTTCCTTCAACCAGTCGATCTCGATCTTGTTGGACTGGTATTTGTCGTAGGCCTGGTACGCTTTCGCCTGGTTTTCTCGGCTCATGGCGTCGAGCGCCATGGCGCTTGCGATTCTTGCAAATTCCTCCCGCTGCTCACGCTCCATCTCGGCGCCCCTTTTCGCCAAGGTCCCATCGAAGTCGGGATCCAGCCATCCCGGCCGGTTCTCGTTCGCGGGCGGCGCGTGGGATTCCGGCAGGGCGTGGGACTGACCGGAAGGCATCATCAGTATGGTCCCCAGGCAGATCGAGATGGCCGCCGTCCCCGCCACCGCGGCCTTGCGTAACCGCTCGCTGTTGTCCGTCAGTAGATGGCGGAACTCCTCCGGCAAATCCTTCAGGGCGGAGAGCTGCATTCGCTTGAACGCTTGCATGGTCAGGCTCCTTGTTGTCGCACGGCGATGGAGAGCAGGAATTCCCGCCTCTCCTGAAGGACGGGCAGAGGCACCAGATACTCGAATCCATCCGGCTCTCCGGCGTCCTCGAGAATGGCCTGGCACATGAATTTCGACATGAATTCGTTGAAGAGCACCTTCCGGGACAACTGCTCGGCGGCCTTTCTGAATTCCGCCTCGAGTTCAGGCTTGGTA
This sequence comes from Chloroflexota bacterium, assembly GCA_016861025.1. Lineage (GTDB taxonomy): Bacteria > Chloroflexota > Anaerolineae > Caldilineales > Caldilineaceae > Caldilinea. Next base: position 137,380 of record BOKO01000013.1, on the reverse strand, counting down.
GTCTTGGCCAGCAGAATGGCCGTGCACAAAGCCTGCATGGCCTCCGAAATCCTGATTTGAGGGTAGGGGATATGCGGATTGAGGCTGGCCCACTCTTCCTTCAGGTCTGAGTCCCTGTCGAGCACTTCGGAGAACGCCCGCAGGGAATGGGCCATTTTTCGATCCTGTAGGAAGCTTCGCAGCATAATTACGCCTCGCTATATCGATACGGACATTCTGCCGGATTCCCGACACCCGCGCAACAATTCCACGGACAGGGCGGAAAAGGGCATTTTCGGGTCAAATCGTGTTTGACAGGGCATGGGTGAGTCCCCTACAATTTCATTATTCCGTATCGTAATATTCACACAGATGATTTCCACGGGGAAACCGAGGCCCGGAAAGCAAGCCGACGCCGGCGAGGACGAATGGCTGACCGCCAAGGACGTTGGCGACCTGACCGGGAAGCGCAAAGCAAAAACCATCATGAACTGCGTCTATGCGGGTCAGGAAGGGAAGCTCATTCCGAAATCGACCAAGCTTGGAGGCAAGCGTGTTTGGTCCAAGGCTGTGACTCTCGCCTGGATTCAGGAACGCAAGACGGCCCCGGCCCACGCCGTCGCGAGAAAGAAGGGAAAAAGAGTCGGAGGGCCGAGAATGGCCGCCAACCGCCAAGATGGCGGGAACGCATGAAAGGAGGGCACATGAACGCATCAATTTTCGCCGTCGACCAGCATGTAATGCAAGACTATCGTCGCCTGGTTGGAGATGATAGCAGCGTCGCCGAGCAAAATCAGGGGTCCGCAGTGGCCATGGGCACCCTGCCCTGGGTGCTGGCGTCAATCCTCGTCGCGATCGCCATTGGCGCGGGCGGCGGCTACATGACCGCCGTCGAGAAGACGCGAGAGATGATCGAGTCGGCCAATGACAAGATCGTGAACCTCGAGCAGGAGCTTCGCATCAAGGACAAGGCGCTCTCCGAGGCAAAGGCGTCGCGCCCCCCGATCGAGCTTCGCGAAACAACGGAGCTGCGCTCCTCTGAGCCCTTGCCTGAACTTCCGCCCAATGCCGAACTGCCCGCGCTCCCCGCCGCGGTTCCTGCGCCGCCTGCCGCCGTGGCGGCGCCTACCAAGCCGGCAGCCGCTCAGGAAGTGGTCATTTCGGCATTGGAATTGCGCGAAGCCATCAACAAGGCCCGCGCCGCCGGCGCCAAGCCCGCCACGAGGAAGCCACACGAAACCAAGGCCGCTCAGGAACCCAAGGCTTCAGAGCAGGCCGGGGCCGCGCCCTCGGTCTCGTGGCGCGAAATGCCGATCGAGTTCATGCCGCATTCGCGAAGCATGATCGAGACCGTCGAGAAGGGGCGGCTGGTTCTCAAAAGCGGCGCCAGCGTCTCCATGGGGGGCAATCTGCCGACCGGGGAGAAGGTGATCGGACTCGATCCGGGATCCAGAACGGTCATTACCGACCGGCGCATTCTCAATATCACAGACTAGGAGGAGGTCATGGGTTTTTTATCGATATTCCGGCGCAAGGATAAGGCACCCGAGCAGCCCAAGCCGACCACGCAGGACAAGCTTCAGATCACTTCGGTTATCGCCCAGTCGGCTCATTTCAATGGCGACCTCGTCCTGCACGAAGGGGTCAAGATCGAAGGCACCGTTCACGGCAACGTCGAGATCGACGGGGACGGCGTGTTGGTGCTTACCGGCACCGGCGTGATCGAAGGGAATGTTTTCGCGCGCATGGCCATCATCAACGGTCGCATCAAGGGACGGGCCAGCATCGTCAAGCTGGTGCTCCAGAAGGACGCCCTGATCGACGGTGAATTGCGCTACGGCCTCGTCAAGATGGCCGAGGGCGCCGAAGTGACCGGGTCGATGACCAAGGATGCGCAGCCTCAACGCGAGTTCGTGCAGGACGCCGCCAATGTCATGCCTCTGCAGCACGCGGTGAGCTGATGGGCACGTCCTGCACCGGCCGCAAGTCCCCGGAGGAAATCCAGCGGCTGAAACTCGACTGGCTGAACGACCCCTGCTGGGATATCGAAACGACGGAAGGTTTCGAGGCACACCGGGACGAGTTGCTCGCATTCCGCAATGAGCGCGAAAGGCAGTGGGAAGAGCAGCGGAAGGCTCGTCTTGAGGCGAAGGCGGCCGAACTGGGCATCCCGGGGAATACCCGTCTGGCCGCCCACATCGAGCGCCTGGAGAGCCGCCTGATCCGCTTGGAAGAGGCCCTCGAAAGGACGGAGATGAATCCTGTCGGGCCGATCGGCGGCGCCAGACCGCGATAAGCCGACATGTCCGACGGAAACCGTCCAGCCGAGACCGGCCTCCTCCCGCTGATCGTCGTCGGGATCATCCTGATCGGCGGGTCGGCGTACGCCATCTGGCACTTCAAGCACGCTCAGCTGGCGGCAATCTTCCTGAAATGGAAGTACATCGAAATCACTCCATTCATCCTGATTCCCTACGCCGAGCAGGTGAGGGTTGCCATCGGCGAAGCGCTGGCAAGACCCGACCAGATCCCGTTTTCCTCCCTTATCAAGGCGGGGAACTATACCGGCGTGTTCTACGCCCCGATCCTGCTCGCGCTGTCCGTATGGATCGGCAGAAAGGCCCTGAAACATCCGATCCTCAAGGCAAACCGGGTGATGGATCCGCAAATGCTCCTGAAAGTCCAATCGAGAAACCACCCCCCCGTAATCCCCGTCATCGATCGGGATCTTTCCGACGACGCGTCGAAGGAATGGGCGGTCTCCATGCGGCCCGAGGAATACGCCCGCAGGCATTCCCTCGTGGTCGACGGGAAATTCGACCGCGGCCGAGCCCGTACGGCTTTCCTCAACGACCTCGGGCGCCGCATCGAGCACCCGGACGATTTGCGCGATCACGAAAAGGCTTTGTTCTCGGCCTTTTGCGCGAGGATCGTCGACGGCCGGAAGGCCTCGAAAAATCTCCTCGACGCGCTCAACATGAGCGCCAGGAACAAGAAATCCCGGCCCAACTATTCCCTCGCGCAGGAAGCCTACAGGAAATACCGGAACAACCCCAAGGCGAGGGATGTATTGCGCCGGCATCCGTACGCGCGCACCTTCCTTATGGCGCTGCTCGAACAAAGCCGCGAGTCGGGGGTTCTCCCGCCGGCGGAGTTCCTCTGGCTCAAGCCCAATGACCGGGCGTTGTGGTACCCGCTCAACTCGCTCGGACGCAAGACGCCGTTCGTCGAGGCGGCCGGCGTCTTCGCCCAGTTCCAGGCGGAAAAACTCGCCGCATCCATGTCGCGGGAACTGGTCGAAACCTATGTCGAGCGTGCCGTCGATGCGCTCGGAGAGTATCTCAAGAACATCGGCGAAATCGAAGAAGAGGACGAAAATGTTTCCTATTCATCTTAAGGACAGCGTCGTTTTGAGAAACGGCGCACTCCATACCTGTTTCCAGGCTACCGGATTGACGAAGACCGCGACAATCCTCCCCAATCCGGCCGGCGGCGGGAAGTTCTCCACCGCGGCGGAGGAGCAATCCGGACGGTTCGCCATTTCCTTCTCGAAGGCGGGATGCGCCAGCGCCGAGCCGATCGAGAGCTTCAGCTGCGAGGCTCACGCCTCGCGTGCGCTATCGAGGATCATGAAGACGGTTGCCTCGGACCCCGAGCTTCGTTGGCGTGCTGCGCGCCGCTACGGGCTTCTGGCAATCTTCGCCGTCTTCATGCTGGCCGGCGCAAGCCATCTGGCCGGCAGCCAGCAACCGGCCCCGGGCGCCGGCGCGGCATGGCTGCCACCCCAGCCCCAGGCCGCTCCGGAATCCTTTGCGGCGGTGCCGCAAGTCCTGCCCGGCGCCGCCGCGGCAAGTCCGTCGGACGCATCCCCTCCGATCAAACGCGCAATCGTGTACGGCAAGCCCGAACCTTCGGACATGAGCAAGGTCCTCTATGTCTTCTCCGATCCTCAATGCCCTTACTGCGGCGAGTACGAAAAGACCCTCGAGAAGCTGCCGAAGGATTACACGGTGTTCCTCTTCCCCACGCCGTTCAAACCCGGCTCGGAAGAAATCGTGGCCCGCGTGATGTGTTCCCCCAATCCGCAAAAGGCCTGGCGCGACGCCGTGGGCGGCAAGACCGTTGCCGGCGGCGCGAAATGCGCCAAGGCGGGCTATGGGCGCGAGAACGTCGCCTTCTTCCGGTCTATCGGCCTTACCGCGACTCCGGCAACGGTCTTCGGCAACGGCGTCGTCAAGCTCGGGGGCATCGAGATGCCGGAGCTGCTCGCGCTCTCTTCGAAAAAATAGCGATGTTCCGCGTCCTGACGGATGAGCAAAAGCAGGAGGTGGAGCGGATCATGGATCAAATGCAGCGCAATTACCGTTACCGCCTCTACCCGACCGTTGCTCAAGAGCTTGCGCTGACCGGGATGCTGGGCGCCTTCTGCGACCTCTACAACGCCGCCCTGCACGAGCGTATCGACTGCTACCGCAAGACCGGCCGCAGCCTGGGCTACTGCGACCAATCCAATCAGTTGAAGGCCGTCCGCGCCGTCGATGAGCACCTTGCCGGCTTCTCCTTCTCCGCCCAGCAGCAGCTCCTGCGCCGCGTCGACAAGTCCTTCAAAGCCTTCTTCGGGCGACTGAAGCGCGGCGAGAAGCCCGGCTTCCCGCGCTTCCAGGCCAAGCGCCGGTTCGACAGCATCGAGTTCCGGGTGGGCGACGGCCTGACGCTGAAGAAGGATGGCCGAATCGGCATCACCGGCCTTGCCGGCACCCTGAGGGTCAAATGGCACCGCATGTTGCCGGCCGGCGCCAAGCTCGGGCACGCGATCCTCTCGCGTAACGGCGGGCATTGGCACGTTTCGTTCCTCGTCACGCTGCCGGATGCCGAGGTCCCTGACAGGGAGTTCGCTCCGGTCGGCATCGATGTCGGGGTATCCAGCCTCATCGCCCTGTCCAGCGGCCGGACGGAACCAGCCCCGCAATGGGCGAAGGAGGCCGCCGCGGGACTGCGCCGGCATCAGCGACGCCTGGCGCGGCGCACCAAGGGTTCCGGGCGCTGGAAGAAGGCCCGGCGCGATCTTGCGAGATACAGCCGGCGCATCGCCAACCAGCGCCGCGACTTCATGCACAAGCTCACCACCGGCTTGGTGCGGCAGCACACGCATTTCGCCGTCGAGGACCTCAACATCACGGGGCTCTCGCGCGGCATGCTGGCGAAGGATGTTCTGAACGCATCGTGGGGGCTCTTCTTCCAGATGCTGCGCTACAAGGCTGAAAGTGCCGGTGGCGCGGTGGAAGCAGTCGATCCCCGCGGCACCTCGCAAGCCTGCTCGGCCTGCGGCAGTACCGTGCCCAAGGCGCTCTCCGAGCGCCGGCATGACTGCCCGCATTGCGGCTACCAGGCCAACAGGGATGTGAACGCCGCTCAGAACATCCTCTTCAAATCCAGTTTCCCGGGGCCCGGATCGGGCCTTCGTGCGCGAAGCGGGCCTGATGTAAGGGCGGAGCTTGCACGAGAAGCCGTCTCGCTTCAGGGGGCGGAGTGATCACTCATAGCAGCTGAAATATGGCCGAACCCTCATTCATCGAACGCGAACACGAGCTCGACCAACGGTCGGCGATACGCGACACGCGCCCGCTGTCGACCCGTTTCGGCGAATGGCTGGCCTATCCCAGCAATTTCGCGAAGGCGGTATTCGTGCTGGGGGCGGCAGGCTGCGTCTTCCCTGTCCTTGCCACCCTGCTGATTCCGACCGTGCTCCTGCTGAAACTCTGGTTCTCATGGCAGGAGCACCCGCTCCCGTTCCGCTACCCGAAGGATCTTGGCGGGCTGGATCCATCCATTCGCGATGCGCAGGGCAAGTTCGCGTCAAGCGACGGCATCCTGTTCCTCGGCAACGAGCGATCGTTCTTCGGCCGCAAGCGCAATCGCGAAATCTGGACCACAAACTCGGATGCGCGCACGCACATGCTGGTGATGGGCACCACCGGCGCGGGAAAGACGAGAACCCTGCTTTCCATCTGCTACAACGCCCTCACGTGGGGGTCGGGCTTCTTCTACTCCGACGGCAAGGCCGACAACTCCCTGTGGGTCCAGGTCTGGTCGATGGCGCGCCGTCTCGGCCGCGACGATGACGTTCTGGTCATCAACTACATGACCGGGGGCAGGGATCCCTTCGAAGTCATGCTCAAGCAGAAGAAAGCGTCCGCCGAGAAGTTCTCCAACGGCATGAACACCTTTTCGGACGGTTCCGCGGATTTTCTGTCCCAGCTCATGTCCACCCTGCTGCCGAAGGCGGATGGGGATGGAAAGCAGTGGCAGGAAAAAGCCATCAACATGATGGATGCGGTGATCCGCGCGCTCTGCTTCCTGCGGGCCCGCGGCGAGATCGAGCTGTCGATCGGCGCCATCCGCGAGTACCTGGCGCTGCCGAAGCTGATCGAGCTCTACCTGCGCGGAGAGCGGCAGAAGGATCTGCCGGAAGTCGCCTACGCGCCGATCAAGTCCTACCTCGAGACCGCGCTGCCGGGCTTTTCCGCCGACAAGGCCAGAAAAGGCAAGGAGCAGGATCAGGAAGTCCTGAACCAGCACGGTTATCTGACCGGCCAGTACGCAAGGACGCTTTCCATGCTGATGGATACCTACGGGTACATCTTCAAGGACAAGCTCTCCGAGGTCGACATGATGGACGTGATGCTCAACCGCCGCATTCTCGTCGTCATGATCCCCACCATGGAGAAGTCGAGCCAGGAAGCGGCCAACCTCGGCAAGCTCGTGGTGGCCTCCATGCGCCTCATGATGGCCATGAACCTCGGCAACCGGCTCGAAGGCTATTTCGACGACATCATCGAGTCGAAGGCGACGAACTCGACGACGCCTTTCATCGTCACCATGGACGAGCTCGGCTATTACTTCGCAGAGGGCATCGCCGTGATGTTCGCCCAGGCCCGCTCCCTCGGCTTCATGATGATCGCCGCCGGCCAGGACGTTCCGGCCATGGCCAAGGGCGAGAACAAGAACGAGGTCGAATCCATGATCGCCAACACGAAGGTGAAAATGTCGATGGCGCTCGAGGATCCGAAGGACACCTACGAACTGTTCCAGAAAATCGCGGGGGACGCGAAGATCGCCGAGCTGTCCGGCTACTCCGGCGGCGTCAACGCGGTCACCACCTTCTGGCGCAACATGTTCACCGCCAAGGTTGAGAAGGTCTCCCGCATTTCCCTGCAGGAGCTGAAGGCGCTCTCCCCCGGGGAGTCGGTCATAGCCTTCGGGGACAAGCTGGTCCGAGCCAGGAATTTCGACGTTTTCGGGTCGCTGAAGGAGTCGCGCAAGATCCCCATCCGCGTGAATTGTTTCCTGCAGGTGCTCAAGCCCCAACCCGAGGAGATCGCCCAGTACACCCGCACCGTCGACTCCACGCGAACCAAGCTCGATCAACTCATGGCGAAAATGCGGGGCGAATCCGCCATCGCCTACCCCTCACAGGACGATCAGGTCCTCGGGGGGCTGTCGGCGTTCTCGCGCGCCTTGCCCGAGAAAATGCCGGCGGCCGAACGCGGCATCGCACTCTATATGGAGGCCGTGCGCCTCATGAAATCTTCGACAGTCGAGGTCGAAGCCCCGGCGGACGAGGAGGAGGAGTCCGTCAGCGGCGGCGGCATGAAGCCCCATTTGCCGAAGGACAACAAGCCGGAAGAAGCGCCGTCGGCACCGGCCGCGCCGATCGACGAGCAGTTCGACGCCTTGAGCTTCCTGGACAACCCGCCGCTTACCGAGAAGCCGCGGTCGCAGATCGGCCATTACGGCGACAAGCCCGCCCAGCCGGCGGCCGCGGAAACCGAATGGGCGGAAAGAGCCGTCGAGGACGCCTATCAGGGCGAGGCGCCATCCACGCCGGCGGAGCCAGCGGCCGCCGGCGCGCCGCTCGAGGACAACGGCACGGCCATCGGCCTCAAGAACGAGGTCATGGGGAAACTCGAGACCATCGAAAACCTGCTTGGCACGGAAGACGCCAAGGAGGCGGTGGGAGGGCTGGAAACGGAAGTGTCGCAATCCCTCGAATGGGAGAAAACGACCCCGCAGGTGTCCGATCTCACGGAGGAGGACATCCACGACATCTTCGATTCCATGTACCGCAAGCTCAAGCAGGGAGACCACTGATGCTGCGCAGGGATTTCCTGCGCGGCGTGTGCGCTCTGGCGGCCATGGCCGCCGCCTCGGACGCCTTGCCGTCCCAACAGCAAAGCCTCTCCTATTACCTCACCGCGCCGTCGAGCGACGTACCGACCGTCCTTTGGCTGCGGCGAGGCGCGGATTCCTATCGGATCGATTACAGCACTGCGGAAGGCTACAGGATGGCACAGTACCTTCTGCGCGACGCACGCGCGAATGTGATGGGGCATCCGTCGCAGGGGCTGCTGAGAATCCTGTCCTGGCAGCAGGCGTGGCTTGCGGCCTACCAGGTTCATCAGCCTCACGATATTTTGTCCGGGCTGAGAACCCGGGCAACGAACTCCATGACCGAGGGCGCGGCGTATGGATCGCTTCACCTGCCCGACAGGGCGGGTGTCTTTCGCGCGGTGGACTCCCGCATGCCATCCATCAGTTCCGAGTATCTCGGCCGGCTTGCGGCCCTGGCCAGGGCCGGAGGAGTCGGATTCTACCGCGCGAAAGGCTTTACCCATATCGACGACGGTCGCCCGCGGATCTGGCGGAAATAGACATGGTCGACGCTAGAAATGGATGGCCGATCGAGAGGATTCAGAAGAAGCATCGTAAGTCGCTCGTCGTCATAGCTCGCGAATTCGCGGATGCCGGCCGATCGCTGCGTGAAATGGCTTCATCTCTTAGCATCGGCTACTCTTCATTGAAAGGGGCGCTTAAACGCCGCAATTACCACCATCCACAAGGAATCGCCCTCATTCAGAGGCGGTTCTTGCATGAAAACGGAATAACCCTGGAAGCATATCTTCAGTTACGCATCTCTCAACAGGCAAATAGAAATCTGATTGCCGAAGAAACAGGAATTGATTCGGTAACGCTACAAAAGTTCGCCAATGAACGAGGAATCCTCTTTCCTAAAACAAGCCGTGAACGTGATTACACCAATATCATTGCAGCTATTCGGCGTCGCACCAGAAATCGGAAAGATCTGCTCAAAATCGAGCATGAGGGACGCGAATGGTACCTGCAGGAGTTGGTCGATCATTACGGAATATGTCGTTCGACGTTCATTCGTCGCCGAAAGCTTGGGTGGTCAGTAAGCGATGCGCTTCGCATTCAACCGCGAGGCCCCAGCCCAAAACTTACGGTGAGGCGGGCAATCAAGCCTGACGCGGCACATCCATGGCGAATTGCCGAAGAAGCATTTCATCAGGCGCGCGTCGCTTTGGAAACCTCTCGGAAGGTTTAACCGTAGTAATCTCAATATCGAAACCGCTTGGAATTTTGCAAAAACATCGGGTATGATTATCGTATCGATATAATTGCACGGAATTAGCGCACGATGTTTTACCTTCCCGATACCCGGAAAATCGCCCTCGACGCAGGCGGACAGGGTTTCGGTTGCCGCACCGCGATATCACAACCATACGCATCCCTCCGCGCGGAGGGCGAGGGCGATTTCGTTCTCACGATCAAGCATGACGCGCTCCTCAAGAGAATAAGGGAATGCTTCCCCTGGGGTGAAGCGGAACAATCCTGCCTGTTCGAACGGATCATCGAATTCGTCCGGGATCTCTTCGCGCGCCTGCATCGGGCGGTGTTCCAGCCGCTGATGCGCAAACTCGACTGGGATGCCGCGCGGCCCGCGGAATTGAAGGGCGGTGCTCAGGAAGTCGAGGCGGCCGGACGAATCTCGAACGAAGCCATCGGCGTATTCGTCCACGACATTCCGGAGCAAGCCATCGCTCTGTCAGCGCTGGATGGCGGACAGGCGCTTGCCTCGGTAAGGCTTGCCTCCGGCTACAGCGGCGTAGCGCTGTGCGAAGAGCGCCTACTGCATGCCAGCCGCAGATTCGAACGGAAGGCCGCGGCCGCCGGCGAGCCGTTCGGGCTCGGGGCCGGCAAAATCGCCTCGATCCTCGAGGACGGAGACCCTCTGGTTCTGGAATCGATCGACCCGCACGGGGAGGTGGCTTCAGCGCTGGCTCTCCTCGGGGAGGAACGCGAGCAGCTGTGCGCCATGCAAATCGCGGTCGAGAGACTCGCTTGCTTCGCCATCGAACGTGGCCACCTGGATCAGCTGCAGGTGGCGGAAATCGCGTCCCGCTATCAAGGGTTGCGGCTCCGGAAATACCAGTCCAGCGCCACCGGAGCCTGGCGTCCATGACCGGCGCCGTGCGCTTCGAAGACGTGACGAATCTCGCCTCCGGCGCCACGCTCTATCGGGAGGTTCTGTTTCCCATCCACTGCACGAAAGGTTTCTCGGACTCCGTCCAGGAATTTTTCAACCGCTCCGAATGCTCCGGAATGGTGGTCTGGCTCGATCGGGCCATGATCGAATTCGCCCTGGATCAACTCCAGGAACATGAACAGCTTCACCTTGGGGTCAATCTCTCGTACACGACCATCGCATTTTTCGGGCATTCCATCGTCAGGCGCGTCAAGGCGGCCGGGAAACGGATTGCGAGACGCCTGATTGTCGAGATCACGGAAACCGCGCTCACCCGGAACGAATTCAAGAGCGGGCAGGTGTTCGCGGATCTGCGCCAGCTCGGCGTGAGGATTGCAATCGACGATTTCGGGGCCGGGCACCACAACGGGCCCGTCCCGTCGATCGGCAAGATGACTCCGGACATCATCAAGATCGACGGGGGAGTCATCCGCAACTACTCGACGCAGAGCAACCAGCGCAGGATCGAGTCGGCCGTCTCCTACGGGCGAAAAACCGGTGCGGCCGTCATCGCGGAGCACATCGAATCCCGCGACATACTGGACGCCGTGACGCAAATGGGAATCATTTACGGACAGGGGCACCTCGTCGGGGCGGCAGGGGGGTATCGCCGCATGCACGAAAATACCCGAAAAAGCATTTTTTAATCCCTCGTTTTTGTTTATACTTATACCAAGAAACAGAATCGCATGAGCAAAAACAGGAAGTTGCAGAACGACATGGCCAGAGAAACGATCAAACCGATCACCGGGAACGATCTCGAGATGTTCCGGGTTACGCATTCGCTGAATATCGGCGACATGTGCTGGCTGCTTGGCGTCACCCGGGCCAAATGGAAAGAACTGGTCAAAGGGGAGAAGCCTTCGCCCAATCGCAAGAGCCCCGTCAAGGCAACCGACCCCCTCAAGGACTCCGGGATGGCTTCGCTCATCCGGATCTACGACGAATGCCCGCATCTGATCCCCATACCGCCGAGGCCCGACATGATCAGGATCAAGGAGCTGATGGGCGGCGACGACATCGGGGAGCGGGAATTCGCCCTGATTTTCAACCGGGAGCCCGCGGCGAGCTATCGCTGGCTCGATCCCGACAAGGCGACGAGGGCGACCTCGACGGTCACGGAGCGCCTGGCACAGATCGCCATGCGTGTGGACAACCCCCGGGCGTTCATGCGCCGCGCGGCGGAGCGTGAAGCCAAGGCTCGCGGCGCCGATCCTTTCACCAACGGAACCTGGCGCGTCAAGAAGAGGAAAGCGGGAACGTAATGCCACAAAAAAAGACCGCGGGAGCCGCGCGGAGGACGCCCAACGGAATCGAAATGACCACAGTGGTCTTTCTTCCTGAAGGAGAAGAGCTTCCGTCCAGGATCAAACTATCGGAGTGCTCCCTGCCTATCGTTCCGCAAATCAAGGGGTATGTCTCCGGTCTCTACGGCTACCAGAGCAAGATGGACGGACTGGCGGCCGCCTCGGCCTACGCGAAGAAGAACAAGCTTCGCATGTTCATCGTCGACTACCTGGTTGTCCTCGACAAACCTCTCATCAAAGGCGAGGTGTCGGAGGGCATGCTCGACAAGACCGAATTCGTCTCCATGCAGCGAATCTACACCTCGCTGCGCGACGAAATCGCCGAATACTGGAAGGAATGGCTCCACAAGGAAGGGCAGCCACGCGTCGAGACCGCCTACAAGTGGAACTACACGGAGAGCTTCGTCGGCCGCCGGCCGGATCTCGTCGCCAAGCTTTTTTCCCGCAAGGAATGGCGCGGCGTCAAGCTGATCGCTCACCCCGCCGGCGTATCCTTCAGCAAAACCCCATTGGTGGTCGGAACACACAAACCCGGCACCGTCCGCATCGACAACATCCGGCTCCGCCAGCAGCTGTCCGCCAGCGTAGAAATCGTTGCCTGACCGGCCATCCTTCATGAGGACGGCCGTATTGTCTTCGCTTGGCTCTGTCTGTATAATATCAACAATACGGACTTTGCAGGGAGTGCCCTATGCCGATTCACAGCCGACATGCCGATCCATCGCGTGAGACCTGGCTGCGCAGCCTCGGTCCGGACGACGAAGTCTGGTGGACAGATCCGAACCGAGGTGAAGCTTCCGGCGCCTACAGGATCCTCAAAATCGAAAACGGCGTCATCACGTCAGGGTCGGACCTGGTTTCGCTCAAAAAACCCTCCGGCGAACTCTACGAACACGCCCCCGTGGCGCTCGCATCCGAACTGTCGGCCGGCCGGCCCGTCTGCCGCATTCGTCTCACCCTCGACATCGACTACGACCTGAACGGCGAGCCGGCGTCGGACATGATGACGCGGCTGCAGAACATGGTCGCGAGAGCCTATGGCAACGGCGATCTCACGCAGGACACGCCGGCCGAGGTCATCTCCCATGAAGTGGTCGCGGTCGAGCGGCCCGAACCCCTATCCGAGGATCGGCTATCGGCGTTCATGCTGGAGCGGATCGAGGAAGGGCAGCTGTCCCCGGAGGAAATCCCCCTCCGGCTTGCGCGTTACGGCTTGATGGAGCCTGCCGACTTCATTTCCGAAATGCGGGAGCGCATGGAAAACCGGGACGAAGAAGGCGAAACCCAGGTGTGCTCGTCTCATGGCCGTGGATTCAGGCCGTAGTTTCATTAAGAGGGAAGCGATGCATAAAGAGGAAATCCTGTCCCCATGGCGCGCGAGAATCGAAGCAGCCACGGCAGCAACCCGCGGAATGAGGGTGGAGCGTTTTTCCACCTCCTACCAAAGTCACGATGTCGAAACGGCGCTATACCATGCCCACGCCGATCAGGTCGTCGAAATCGTCGGTCTCTTCATCGAACCGAACAAGGATTTCGACGAGGAATCGCTTCCGTATTTCAAGGGACGGTTCGATGACGGCGCCGAATTGGTAATCGGCGAAGAAGAGCTGTTCACCGACAATCCCGCCCTTCAAGAACTCATCGCCGCCGTCTGCAGCGGTTTCGCCGTGGCGCGTCAGATGGGATACGCCGGCCCCTATCATCTGTGCGACGAGGGTTCGGAGGAGGAAAAATGCCGATTCATGCGCGAAGTCCGGACTTTCCGGACAACCAAGCAGGAAGCCGAAACCGTCATATTCGACGTGCCGTTGAAGATGCCGCCCTTCCCGGAGGGGGCCGCGGACGCATCCAAGGAGATGAGCGCCTACCGGGTGGCACGCGCAACGAATCTCTTGCACGCCTACCATCAGATGACCAGCGAAGAGAACGCGCCGGATGAGCCGAGCCATCTGGATCTGGCTTGCATCCTGGCCGACCTGCGCCATTTTGCCGATCACCACGACATCGATTTTCATCAGGCGCTGGATCTGTCCTATCAGCATTACCTCGAGGAGAAACCCGGTCCGGAATCCTCCAGGGGAAACCATGGAGCCAAGCCATGACCCCGGCAATTCCGGCTGGCCAACCCCGATCGCCTCTCGTGGAAGTCAGCACCAAGCGCGCGGAACGCTTCATTGGCGAGGTAGTCCGTACCGGGACATTCTGGCGCAGCATCAGGCCGCTCGACACGAACGGGCCCGTAACCCATGTTGGCGAGGCCAGGCTGTTTCCGATAAGCGGTGCGTGAAAATGGATTCGAAATATCGCGTCGTGTTGCTGGACAGGGACGGATACGAGATCGGAGAGCGTTCCGCCGAATCCCTCAAGGAGGCCTCTTCCGAAATGGCCTACCTTTTGAGCGACCAGTACGCCCGCGCGGGTGAGACCACGCACGACGCGATGGGCACCTACAAGGCCGAGGTGCGCAACTCAAGGGACGAGTGCGTCGCCGATCAGCTCTTCGAGGACAGAAAGCCCGCCACCCCGCCGCAACGCATTAAATAGACACGGCAACGCCATTCGGAGAACCCACATGAGCTTCGATCACTCGCTTACGACGACGGTCCGCCTGAAGGCCGATACAACGGAAGATCAGGTCGCCGAGGCGGTCTGGCCCCTTGCGGAATATTTCGGACTGAAGCGAGACGGGGTTCTGGGCAACCACAACCACAGCAGAATCATCTTCGAGATCGAGCCGGCGGGAGAAGGGCGCAAAAATCTCTACATCTATACCTGCGGCGATGTCACCGGCCGATACCGTGATTCCATCGGCAAGACTGCACAGAATCTTGCGCCGTTGGTCGATGAAGCCGCGAGCTTCATCCTGAAAAACTTTGATACTGCCGATCTGGAAAATGCCATCGAGCGCATCCGGTTCGGTCCTTCGGAGGAGCTCATCGAGACACTGGCCCGAACGGAAGCGGGAATGGCGGCGATGAAGTCCCTCGAGAATTGCCTGGGCGAGACTGAGATGAAGGCCGTCAAGGCAATTCTCGCTCGCCCGATTGGCGACCCCGTTTCCGACCCCATTGGCAACGCTCTCGCCCTGCGAAGATCGGCAGCCGAACTGCTGACTCTAGCGCAATCCATCGACGGACTCGTGCCCTATTCTGTCACCCACCGCCATGAATATGGCGCCAGCACCTATTTGGCGTGGGCAAAGGAGGTGCCGAACGAAGATGAAGCTGTAGCGATCCTCCATTGCGAGTACGAACCCGATAAAGGCGAGGAACTCGCAATCGGGACTGACTTTTCCATCGATGAACTTACCGGCGTTTCCGCACAATTCAGGCTGCCGGACCGCGCTCAAAAGAAGTCCCCTATCAGGAGCAAATCATGAATGCCGTCGAAGCAACAGACCTGGAATCTCCGGGACCCGAAAAGGGCGATTTCTTCGCCAAGGGAGAACGCCGCTTCGAGATCCTGTCCAGAAACGGCGGGAGCGTCGTTCTGCGCGGCGCCAACGGCGTCGTGATCACCGAGCCGATCGGCAAGCTCATCGCCAACGGTTACCGGCATATCGCCCGCCAGAATCAACCCGCGCCTCCGCGGCCGTAAACATCACAGGGGACGGAAATGTTGGAACTGTCGTATGAAACGATCTCGCGAATCCTTGCCGATCAGGATGCGAAGGCGGGTCCCGGGCAGATTGCGCACTATCCGTCCCTTGAAGCGCTTTCGGAAAAGGCCCGCGGCTCGCGCCACTGGGGAATGGGCGAGACGTTCGTCTGGGCCGAATCCCCAGAGAAGTTCCTCATCCTCACCCAGATCGCTCCTGACAGCTGCGAGATGCTGGTGATCAGCCACAACGGCTACCATAATGTGCTCACCGCCTACAGGTTCGAGCAGGATGAACTGGTTGCCATGCTCGACGGCTATGTCAATGGAGGCGATCACTCCATGCCGCGCGCCAGAGCGTGAGCGAGGACACGAAGACCATGGCTTTCAACAAGAGAATCTTCGAATATCTGGCCCTTGCTGACCTTGCGTACGCCGCCGCCGCGCCCGACGGTAAAGCTGGCTACCAATGGGGAGACACGGCCGGGGAAAACGGCGGCTATGGCCGCGAACGCCTGCAATCGATGATCGACAAGGGATACGCCGTGCGCACCGGGAGCTATACGCCGAACCAGCTCGGCGGCGTGTGGCCAGAGGTCGCCATCACGCCGGCCGGTCGCGAAGCCCTCAGCGAATGCGAGGCAGCCAACGCGCGGAAAGCGCTTCAGCTACTCGACGAAGGCGCGATAGCCCGTATCGGCATGTATCCGCTGCGGCGGTTCTTTGTCGTCGGCGACGCCGACGGCGTACCGGAAGCCATTGTCAGATGGGGAACCTTCAATCGATGGCTGCAGGAGGGCGCCGTCGAACAAATCGGGAACGAGAAAATCGAGGATCTTCGGGAATACCGAAAACCCGCCCAGCCGCCCGAAGACCCACCGCCGCAGCGCCAACACACCCGCCCATAATGTGACAAGTATTGCACTTTTGCTTGATTTGGTTGTTTGATTGTGCAATACTTGTCACATGAATCTGAACGAAATCCGCGATGCTGTTGCGGCACGCCGCAAGGAATTGGATCTGACCCAGGAAGCGCTTGCAAAGCAGTCCGGGGGCAGCCGTGAGTCGTATTTGCGTTTCGAAGGCGGCAAGACTGGCCACGACATCGGGCTGCGCCGGCTGATTCGCATTCTCTCCACGCTTGGACTGGAGATCGCGCTGAGGCCGATGAGCGCGCCGCCAACCCTCGAGGAACTCAATGAAACCTTCCGGGACGAGCAATAAGCTGAAGCACCTGGCCGTTTCGACGACGCAAGGACTGGCGGGCGATCTGCTGCGGGAATCCCAGTACGTTTTTCTCTACCGGACGAAGCTGCCTGAATGCGCGGTCTCCCTTACCATGCCGATCCGGGCGCAAAGCTATGCCGGCAATGTGCTCCCGGGAGTCTTTCGTCAGAACCTGCCGGAAGGTTATCTCGATTTGTGGATCCGGCATCATTTCGGCAAGACCATGAAGATGGACGACATGGCGATGCTCGGGATAACTGGAGCATCGATGATCGGCCGTGTCACCTTCTCCCCGCCGGCCATCGAGAACCATCCCGTCGCCGATGGCGAAAGCCTGGGAGAAATCCTCGCGTGGAAGGGCACTGAAGACCTGTTTGAATACCTGTCGAACAAATACGCGGCCACCAGCGGCGTCTCGGGCATCCAGCCCAAGGTGCTTCTCCGCAACAAGGACGCGGACTCCGATGTCGTCGAGAAGAGCACCATCAAGGCAAAAAGCGTCATCGTGAAATCGTCAGGGGAGGATTACCCTGACCTTGCGGAGAACGAGTTTCTTTGCATGTCGATCGCGAAGAAAGCCGGCATGGAGGTCCCGGACTTCTGGCTCTCCGAGAATCGGCGGCTTTTCGTGGTAAACCGTTTCGATCTTCGGGATGGCGAGTTTCTCGGATTCGAGGACATGACCGCGCTCATGAACCGAGGCGCCGACGAGAAATACAGCAGCAGCTACGAGAACGTGGCCAAGGCGGTATCCTTGTTCAGCTCGCCGCAATTTCGCAACCATTCCCTGCGCGAACTCTTCCGCTCCGTCGTGCTTTCCATTCTCGTGAGAAACGGTGACGCCCACTTGAAGAACTTCGGCATGCTCTACACCCATCCGGGATCGAACGATTGCCGTCTCTCTCCGCTCTACGATGTCGTCAACACCACCTGCTACATCCCCAAGGACACCCTTGCTCTCAAGCTCAACACCACGAAGGCCTGGCCTGCAAGAAACGATCTCGCGTTGTTCGGAGCGAAACATTGCCTCGTAGACCGTCCTGGGCACATCATCGAGGAAATCGCCGCGGCGGCGATGGACTTCATGCCAGATGACCCGTCGTCGAGGATTTGGGCGGCGATGCGCCCCGTCATCGCGCAAAGCTGCTTCACCCTCACGGGCAAGGGATACGTGTCCGGCGCCAGCCTGTCCGAACAGTCCAGCGCATCCCCCCCGAAAGTTTCCGGCTGACGCCTCACTCCGATCGCCGCGACCCCCTGCCAAAATTCTGTATTTTTGATATAATACGGAATCATTGCGCCCAAGGAGGACTGTCCGATGAAGCCGCTGAAAGCCATCCAGGAATCGATACTTTCCCAGCTGCATGGACTGGGCGTCGGAGATCTCCTCACGCCACGCATGAAGGCCGCGGCCGCCGCGATAGCCCTGTCGGCCTCTACCGGGTTCGTTGCCGGGCCGGCCCAGGCTCAGGATCAGGGTGTCAATGGCAAGGCCGCCACTGTCGGCGGCGTGATCGGCGCCGCCGCCGGAAACATCATCGGGAAGATGACCGGCTCCAACCGGACCGTCACCACAGTTCTCGGGGCGGGCGTGGGCGCCGTCATCGGCGCGCAGCAGCAACCCGATCCGCAGCAGCAGATTCTCCAGGGAGGATATTCCGCCAACCCTCAGTACGGCGGGCCGGCCCACAGCGGCCCTCCCGTCTCCCTGGATCCGGCCCGGCTTGCCGGCTTCAAGAACCTCTCCCAGCGCTTTTTCATGGCGAACGACACCGCGTCGGCCGCCCAGCGCCTGCTCTCGGAGCGCCAGGTCGATCTCAACCTGGCTGGGCCGGGTGAGATGCGCGTCCTGCAGGACGAGGTGAGCAGGCTGTCCGCGCTCACCAGACAGGCCATCTCCGACCGGAACTCCCTGGGTCGCCAATACCTAGTCGCATACTCCCAGGCGGCCGACGCGGGCTACAGCCTCGCCCCGATCAACGACGATGCGCAACGCATCTACGACATCATGCGCCTGTCCGACCGGCAGTCCTATGGCAACGTGCGCGCCGCGGCAGGGTCTTATATCGACCGCATCAACGCCCGCCATTTGCCCCGCTTCTGAGAAGAAAAGGACCTCAAATGACCTTCGCCCTTGCCGACGCCCTTCCTAAAATCGAAATTCCGGTCCAGCTGATCGACGCGATGATCGAGAATTTCCTTTCCCGCCAGGACGACTTCGAGTTGCGGACGCGCTTCGCGGATCCGGAAGTCATGGCGATGTGCCGCAAGGCCGCCTCCGATGTCGCCGTGGCGTCGACGCTTGCGCAGGTGCTGGACAGCCGGGACGAATTCGACGCCGCCCTGGACGAAATCGAATTCTCGCGATGCGGCGACTCCGATATCGCCAGGTTGAAAGCCCACCTGGTCGAGGAGGCGCTCGATATCGAGCCTATCGACGGCGGCGTTGCGGCCGACGAACTGGGCGCCAGGTTCGTCTGCATGCGGCAGTTGCTCGAGGTCTGACATGCGCTCGAATATCTCCGGCATCCCGTACGGCCGTCATGCGGCGGTCCCCATGGATCCGGCTACCCGGCCGGAACATTTCGTTGTCAGGCAAGGCAAGATCCGGAGCACCCACGAAGCCTTCGACGAAGGCAAGTGCCTTCTCTATACCGAAGCGGGACGCTACCACTTTCTGATCCCGACCGGGAAAACCGACAGCGACGGCGACCCGGTCTTCGACGACTACCCCGCTTTCCCCAGCAGAACCGATGCCCAGCGCTGGCTTGACCGGGCCGAGGCGCACGAGGCAGCGCTTTATCTCGACGGCGAGCCGATCATGTATGGCGATCGCGATTCCATCGCCGTCATCTTCAACAATCTCACTGGCCGCAATTTCGCGGACGATCCGGAGAAATACCGGTCCTACCTTGAATACATGTCAAGGGAACTGCACGCCAATTGGGCCCAAGGGCGGGAGCTTGGCTGGCGCCTCGGCCAGCAATCCGGCTACCAGTCGAAATTCGAGTTGGATTTCAAACGTGTGCCGCACATCAAGGTGGAGTACGACCCGCTTTACACGGGGGGCAATTACCAAGGAGTGGGCAAGTTCGCCTACATTCCGCTGTCGCTCATTGAGGAGTTTGCCAAGCAAGATCCTGATGGCGATGACGGCGTGGAACTGGCCTTCACCAAAATCACCAAGCAGGACTGCCTGCACATCGTCCACTACACGCTGGACGAGATATATAACGCAGACGGCGAGATGATCGAGCCGCCCGGCGATAAGTCGGAGCTCAAACCCTATCGGGTCACGCTTCACGAGGAGCCTGGCGACAAGTTCCAGATCGTGTTCGACTGCCAGGCGGAAGACGCCGATCATGCGGCCGAGCAGGCGGAAGACGCCTATCCCGGCTGCGAAGTCCTCAACTGTGTTCAATTTCAGGAGGACACCGCCGGCGCGGTCGAACGTCCAGAGCCTTGCGTTTCATCAAGGAAGGCCGCGCCATGACCAAGCCAAGAATGTACGCAATTCGCCCCGTGCGCTTCTACAAGGCCGACGGCGAGGTGTTCGCCATCTCCGGCGAGGCCGATGTGCCTCGGCCGCAGGCCTGGGGCGTCTACGAAATACTGCAGGACGGCACATGCCGCCACTGGTTCGACTTCAAGAAGTCCTGCAAGGCACAGGCCGAGGAATACGTAGCGGATTTGAATGGACTCAATGCCGTGAAAGGCGGGGTGGTTGCGGTACCTCCCGAGAATATCCCGCCGAGCGCACCCGACATCCTGCAGGAGGATGCGCCGACGGCCTACGCCAACGTTCTGGAAGAGAACTGGACAGCCTTCGATTCGTCACTGCCATGCTTCGAAGCCCCAAACGACTCCGGACCATGGTCGCTTGACGACTTCCAGGATCTTGTCCGAGGCGCCCCACAGTTTGCCGATCTTGCCGCCAGGCATCTTGGATGCAACAGCGAATTCAACGCGGTCAAGATACTGAACGTCGCCGAGGCAATCTTTCGTTCCTGTCTGGAAAGCGGCCGCTCTCCTGCCGAGGAGATGCGGCTGTTGCGCGAGCGGCTTACCGAAGGAAGGATTACCGAAGAGCATCTTGCCCAGGCTGCCGCCGCATTCGGGACGATCGGGATGGAAGTGGCCATAGCACTCGATCCGCAGTCGCATGGGGGGAACCTCGCCATACGGATCGAGTGCGAAAAACAGCCGGTCGCATGGATTGCCGAAGACGAGTCCGGGTATTGGGTGGTCGACATGGCCGGCCGCCAGAATACCGACGATTCATCCAACGCGTACATCGACATCGTCGACGCCATCATCGCGGCACCCGTGGCCCTCGTGGAGAGCCGGGTGCGCATAGCGGTGTCGGCATCAGTAGTTCATGATGCCCACAACCGGAGTCCAAGACCATGACGGCGGACCACGCCTGGCGCGTCGAGCGCATCGATGGACAACTGTCCATCGTGAACAACATCCCTATCGAATCGCCTCCGATCGCCCAAAGCGTCAGCGAATCGGAAGCTCCTCTGATGGCGCTTGCCCCGGAGCTGCGCGGCAGCCTGTCCGAGTTGATCCAAATCTGCCGCCAGGCCCTTCCCGCGGGCGATCCCCGTCTCGATGCCGTGGAGCGTGCGCAAGGCATCGTATCGGAGTCGCATCGGCCCGTCGCCTGCCGGGGGATGAAGCCATGAGCGCTACCGTTCTCAAGGGCCCCGGCGGCATTCGCCTGGAGATCGATCCGGATGACGAAGCCACGCCGGCGATGGTCTATAGCGCCGACGACCGTCACTCCTCGACATACGATTGCGCGCTCGACACGGGCTACATCGATGACGCCATCGGGCTTACGCAAAAACAGAGCGACTGGCTCGAGGAATTCCGCAGTGTCGTCGATCAGGCCTTTGACGAAGCCCGTAGTACCCACGACCGGGCAAAGCATGCCCCCTGAAGTCGGCAAGGAGCCGCGCGAATGATTCAGCCCGCAGCCTCACAGAACGATACCCCGGTCATGCCCGCCATCGCCTATACGACGGCCATTCTCAGAAAAGGGGAGGCCCCGATCGGCGTGGCATGCCAGATCGTCTCGATCGAAGGCACGGTCAAGAACCGCGCCGGCAATCCCTGGACCAAGGCCAGGATATTCCCGCTGGGATTCAACAGCAGGGAAGAAATCGTGGTCGACGCGGCTTCCCTTTACATGGACGAGGATTGCCTCTTTCCCATGGCCGTGGCCAGGGACGTGTACATGAGCCCGGAGGACTACTGCGGGAAAATCACCTTCTACACCGACCGGCATGGGACCCCGCACGAGGAGGCGCTCGAGAGCGAGCCTCATTTCGCAGCGCGGCTGCCGAGCGACCCGGACACGATCGCGAACGAGGATCCGAGACGCCAGATGTGGGATGAAATCACCTTTGTCGCGCGTCTCGGCGACGAGCATGGCATCTGGTGGGAGGTGGAACACGAACCTTCCTCGGAATCGATGGAAGACGAAGCGGCGCTCGCCGGGGAGCTTGTCGAAAAAGCCGCCGCTTTGCAGAAGATCTTCCCGGAAGCCCGTTTTTTCGTCACAAGAGGGCCGCACATCATAGAAGAGCGTTCCGCTCTTTGCGCCTTTGTGCCGCTCACGGCAAACCTCTCGAAGCTCGATCTGGAGAATCTGGGGCTGGGAATGCTAGGCATCGAGGCGCCCGATTCGGCTCTGCGCAATGTGACCCTGTGCGAACACGCGATCAAGGTCTACGGCCTTGAAGGGTATGGGGACGAACCGCTGGCGATCGATTTCGAAAGCGAAGAGGACAGGGCGGCCGGCCTGCTCGCAAAGCTCGACGAGCTACAGTCCGCGGCTAAGGGACGCCATCACAACCTGTTTTTCACGTGCAGCGTGAGAAGGCCGGACGGAACGCTCAGGGGCTCGATAGGAAGCGATTTCGCCGGCGAGGTAACTGAAAACGGCGAAATCAGGATAAGTGAATCGCAGCGCGCGCCGGCGGCCAGGATGCGCGGCATTTCATGGCAGACGAAACCATGATCCACGACGAACCTTCGCACCGCCCGGGACAAGATCCCAACGCCTTCGCGCCGGAGACGGAAGAGCACTACGGATCGCGCATCAAGTGGTATCGGGAAACTCTGGCGAAGTGCCGCGGGCTTGCTCCCGACACGACCATTCGCCATCTCGAACGGGAGCTGGAGAGGTATCAAGGCTGGCTTGACGGGTTGATCGCCAACAAGCGCCAGGAAGGCAAGCCCATCCGCTACGAATACGCACTGCCCGAGGATATCGTGTTCATCGAGGGCGAGTGCCCCTTCACCGGGGGAGGCGCCCCGTACACCAAGCAGCAGATGCTGGATGTCTGCATGATGGATGACGTGGCCGCATGCCGGCTGACCACCGCTTGTCTGGAGCGTGGCGCGAAGCGCTACGACAAGGTTTCGCAGGACGGCTACGAGTCATTTGCGTATAACGGAAGTATTCGCGAACTGCGCGAGATCTACCGTAGCGACACGATCTATAACCGCGTGGTGCTGGTGCATGACGACTGCAGGCTGACGGAGATCGTGTTCGACAATGGGCTCGATCATATCGTCGGCGACGCCGATCCGATAATCGATTTCGACGCCTGGGATCGTCGGCTGGAGGCGGTTCGGGACGCTTTCGCGGAATTTTCCCGCAGTGTGCTGGGCAAGGAAGCGCGCCTTGTCAGGCTCAGCCCGGCGAAAAATTACGTTCGCGAGACACCGCCGCTCTTCGGGTTTAACGGAGATGTCGCTCGAGGGGACATCGTCATCGAAGCGCCGGCCGCTCGAATGAGGACGGAATTGCAGGTCGACATCGTGGGGAGCAATCTACCGTCGAAGCTTCAGGAGACATTGATGGCACTCCCCGACATGCTTAAACAAGTCGAACAAGACATCCCTGCGTGCCGCCCATAACCCCGCATGCCGATCCTGATATGCTTGAAAAAGTTATGAGAAATTCAGAGAAAGGAACCATCGCCATGGACGAGCAACGGGAGCGTGTCTACGATTTTCCGAACGGTTTTCTGCCGCAGGCTGAAAGCATGTACGGCTGGCTCCGGCATGAAGGTTTTTCGCCGAACTGGGACAGCGGCGTGCGTGACGGCGAATACCGTTATGGAATCACGCTCCCCGCCGGGGAAGTGCCGCGGCTGCGCTCGCTGCAGAAAGCGTATCCCGCGCGCTGGGGAAACCATCCCGACGTGGCGGCGGCGCTCAAAACCGGCCAGCAGCAATCCGAGCAGGAAGCCGAGGCGAACCGGCAGCGCCTTGGCAGGCTCAGCGCGGCACAACGTGAGTGGATCGAAGCGATTCATCGCGAAACCGGACTGTACGTCGGTCAGGCCCTCGATTTGAACGACCAACTCCATGAGCTGGCGACGAAGCACCTCAAGCTGTGTCTGATCGACGCCGGCGAGGGGCTTTCTACCGAACAGGAAGCCGAACGCGACGCCATTGAATGCTGGGTGCGGGAGATCTGCGGCAGCGTCAAGGGCATCAAGGAAGCCAAATTCCTCTACGACCCGCGCGGCTCGACGGTGGCGGTGGTTTTCGAGTCCGGCACGTGCGGAATCGAAGTGAGTGCGAAAGAACGCTGCTGGGCTTCGGTATCTCGGATCATAGAGAGAGATGGAGCTGGCATTCAGGAGCAGATCGAATACGAGGAGCTTGCTGGGACTTATGGTGAGCGCCCGGATGATCCGGTCTGGCATGAGTTCGCTCGAACCCTTGAAGGGCGCGACGGCCTCGATTCTTCGCCTCGCCCCTGATCCGGCGAAATCAAGGAGAAAAGACATGGTCGACCAGTCGAAAGTCCTGTTTTTGTGCCCGGAGACAAATCTTGAGGTTGTCGTGATGTCAAACGGGCACATGGCGATCACGGATGGCTATTCGACCGACTACTTCACGGTTCGCGGGAAAGGGGAGTGGGTGCGCGAGTCGGATCAGTTGGCCCTGTCCGATTCTCTCAAGACGTTTCTGGGGACGCTTGACGGCGACTCGACGGCGAGCATCCGTGAGCATGGCGAAAAAGATCGCCAGGAGACGCGCCTCGATGTAGTTGCGGAACGCGACTGGTTGCGCAATGCGCTGGAGCATATTGCCGGATCGTGCCCCGGGCGAGCAGCGGAAATCGCTCGGGCGGGATTGGCGGGCCCGGCGGCCGGATCCGCCGAGGCCCGAGAGGTTCCTGGCCACTCGACTGAGGGCGCCCTCCCGGATTTCTCAGAGATCATCCGAGACGCCATAGACGGTGTTTTCAGCGATGTTTCCAAGGGGCTTGGGCTGAAATCGGGAGATTGGGCGCCTGATCAGGAAATGGCGCTCTGCAAACACATCGAGGGCATCGATGCCCTGATGGAGCAATGGCTCACCGCAAACCTCCCGCCGACAAGGCTCGCCGACGCTGACAGGCTCCTTGGCAATCTGGCCAAGAAAGATCAGGCCCCGCCCAGGATCGTCGTTTTCCTGCGGGACAACGTGATCGACGAAGTGATCTCGGACAAGCCGATTCAGGCTGTGCTGATCGACTATGCGGCGAAGGGGGAGAGTGTTTTTGCCATTCCCATGGGCTGCGGCGAAATCGAGGATGCCGCCGTCTTGACGGCTCAAGTCGAGCAACTGCCGGAGCGCGTAAGCGAACTCTTCGAAATTGCAACCGGCCTCGCCGACGAGTCCTCGCCGTCGACTACCCCCCAGAGCAATGGCGACACGCAACCTCTCGCCTATCTCGATGTCTCCACCAGTCACCTCAGCGAAGAAACGCGGTTTTGGCTGGACGAAGGACCGCATGGCGAGCCCATCACCGTCGCGCCATACGAGTACGGCGCCTTTGTCAGCGTTCCGCCATTCAATGAGGAGGGCTACGAACCGCCAGAGCTTCCGGAAGATCTGATGACCGTGTTGCGATACGCCGCCGAGCTTGGTTGCGTGATCGTTCGTTTCGATGCCGATGGATACACCTATTCGGATCTGCCTTTCTATTACGACGGCGAGCCTGCGCCGGCCGCAGGAAAAGGCGCACGGCCATGAGCGCTGAAACCGTGAAAAACCCGGCGAATTACATTGAAGTCGTGGCGGACATCGCCTTCACCGCCGGCCACCTCATCGGCAGGGGAGCGCTATCGTTCCCAGGCGATTCCCGCCAACTCATGAGCAACATCGCCCTTTGGGCCCGTAATTTCGAGGAAGCCTTCGATCACGACAAGCATTCCGACGATTACATGGAGTTGGTGGATCAATACGCCGAGCTTTGCCTGCATGGGGAAGAACGAAAGGTGAGAGAGTTCCTCGATGCAATGAAGCCCTCGGCGCCGGTGCCCCGGAACAGGTTTCAATCCCCTTGATGCAGCAGTGGTGAGTGAAATGCTACAAATCATCGAAAAAATTTTTGCCGCAGCCGACCAGCATGGTGAAGATTCCGGCGAGCCGGACCATGCGGTCGGCGATCTTCAGGGCATGCTCAGGCTTGCCTGGGACATCATGACGGTCAGCCAGAGGCTCCAGCTCCTGCGCAAACCCGAATTTGAAACCCTTCTCGATGCCGGATCCCGTGGCGAGTTCGATGCCGGCGACCTTGCGGCCCAGCTCACAAAAGAGCTGTCCGAGATGGAAGCCAAGGCCGCCTCCGCCGGATACCGCTTCATGGAGGGAGAGGGCGGCTTCTTTTGGGAAACCGATGAAGAAGCCAGCGAGGACTTCCATGCCCGCGAGGACGCGATTGCGGACGCCTACCGGACCATATGCGGGGATATGCCGGCGACGGCGGTCAGCCGGCAGCACGGCCGGCCATTTTCTTAAAATTCCATTCATCTAGAAGCATTAATCCTTTACAACTACATGTTTTCGCAAATATAATAGTATTCATTTTCTATTCTTTTGCGAGTCATGGAAGATCTTCTGATCAAGGCCGTCCGCAGGCTTGGGGTGGCAACCTCGCAAGAACTTCAGCGGGAACTTGGCATCAGTCAGCCGACTTTCTCACGGCTGGCCCTGCGTGCCGCAGGCCAGATCGCGGTACTTGGCAGAGGAAGGTCTACGCGGTACTCCCTGCCGAGAAACGTTCGCGGTCTGGGCTCTGAGTTTCCAGTCCTCGAAATCGACGCGAACGGCAATGCCTCCCAGATCACCAGGCTTCGCCCCATCGAAGGCGGCCGCTGGTGGGGGAGGGACCCCATCACGCGAGAAGAGCGCCTCTTCGGAGGGTTCCCTTATTTCCTTTCGGACATGCGTCCCCAGGGATTCATGGGCCGCGCCTTCCCAAGACGGTTTGCGGAACTCGAGCTACCGGAAAGGGTTGCCGACTGGAGCGACGACGATGTCCTCCTCGCGCTTGCGCGCCGCGGTGAGGATGGCATGGGAAACCTGATCGTCGGCGCCGAATCGTCGCAGCGATACCTGCAATCGCTGACATCGCCACCCGAGGTCGAGACCAATCGTCTCGTGGCTTATCCACGGTTTGCGGATTGCGCCATGGCAGGCGCCCCGGCGGGCTCATCCGCGGGCGGCGAGCAGCCGAAATTCACGGCCCTCGTAGCAGAAGACGGGCCGCCTCGCCATGTACTGGTCAAATTCTCCCCCAAGCCGGATTCTCCGGCGGACGTTCGCTGGATCGATCTCCTTTTCAGCGAAGAACTCGCGCTCCATGTGCTGCGCGAGGCGGGAATGGACGCGGTCGCTGCCACAGCCGTCGAGGCGGGGGGGCGGGCGTTCCTCGAGATCGACCGCTTCGATCGGGCTGGGCTGCGTGGGCGCGTCGGCACGATCTCGCTGGGCGCGTTCGACGACGAATTCTATGGTCGCCGCGACAACTGGACAGCCGCCGCCGCCCGGATGGAGCGCGACAGGTGGCTCGACCGGGAGGAAGCCGGCCGGCTAAGGTTCCTCGACGCTTTCGGAGCCCTGATCGGCAATAGCGACCGCCACTTCGGAAACATCACGCTTTTCCCGAAAAACGGCGGGGTCGCCCTTGCCCCGGCGTACGACGTGCTTCCAATGCACTACGCTCCAATCAGCGGGCAGATCGTCGAGCGTGATTTTTCATTGCCCATGCCGCACTCCGAGGCCCTCTCCGAATGGAAGGCGGCCTTGCCCTTGGCCGAGCAATTCTGGAGTCTGGTCGCCGGCGATCCGCGAATCTCGGATTCCTTTCGGACGATCGCCGGGCGCAACGCCTCGATCATCGCCGCCGGGCGGCCCATAGCCCGAAGCCTGCCCGACACGCCGGCCGGACCGGCGCCATCCAGGGGAAGCCGTCCATGATGGAAACCGAATTCATCGATGCGCCGGTATTCATTCATGCGCTCGGCCAGCCGGAGGAATGGCCTTCGCAGCCGGCTTCCGGGAGCAAGGCGCCGTCATCCCTCTCGACGGCCGAGAAGGCGCTGCGCGCGGAATACGCGATACACAGGCTCTTCGAGAGCGGGCACCCCGTATGCGTCGCCTACTCGGCGGGCAAGGATTCAAGCGTAATGCTGTCGCTCGTCCTGAACGCCGCCAGATCCTTCAAGGCGTCCGGCGGCGAGCCCCCGCTCATCCTCGTCACCTACGCCAACACCGGAATCGAGAACCCGGCCTTCCAGATCGTTGCCCGCGCCGAAATAGCGCGCATCGAGGAATTCTCGCGCGCGCATGGGCTCCCCGTCCGCGTAGACGTAGCCGGACCGACCCTGAACGATTCCTGGGCCGTGCGCATCATTTCCGGCAGGGCCATACCCACTTTCGCAAACAGCCCGACCAGGGATTGCTCGATTGTCTGGAAAAAGATCCCGCAGGAACGCCAGCGGAAGCTGGCCTTGAAGGATCTGGCGGCCGCCGGCGAGCCGGTGGTGCTGGTTGGAACCCGCTTCGATGAATCGGGGGGCAGGGCGGCAAGAATGGCCGAGCGAGGCGAATCCGATCTCGAAATATGGCTTGAGGAGGTCCGGGACAAGGATGGCAAGGCGCTTCGCATCGAACGGCGCTTGAGCCCCATTGCTCACTGGTCCCAGGAAGATGTCTGGGTGTATCTGCGGGAAATCATGGACGGCGAGCGCGAATCCTACACGGACGCGAAAGACGTATGGGAGGCCTACCAGGATGGCGGCAATTCGGCCTGCGCGGTTGTCGCCGACGATGCCATGAAGGCCGGCGCCAAGGCATGCGGGGCACGCTTCGGCTGCGCATTGTGCACCGCGGTCGGCCGCGACAAGTCGCTGGAAGCCATGCTGGAGGCCGACCCGAAGTACGCCTATCTTCGCGGACTCAATCGCCTGCAGCGCTTTCTGGTCGAAACGCAAAACGACTGGGAGAGAAGGAACTGGCTCGGACGGACCATCGACAAGGACGGGTTTATCGCCATTGAACCCGACACCTATTCACCGGAGATGACCCGCGAGCTTCTTCGTTACGCCCTGACCGTCGATCTTGACGAACGACTGGCCGCCGCCAGCCTTGGAATTCCTCCGAGATTCGAACTGATCAGCCAGCGGCAGCTGATCGCCATCGACGCCATCTGGTCATGCCAGGGCTATCACGAGAGGCCCTTTGAAGCGGTGAAGATCTGGCTCGAGGTGCACCGGGACGGCATGCGCGCCTATCCTCCCCCGATCGATCCTTCGGGATTCAAGGAAAAGAAACCCGCCCGCCGATATCTCCATGTCGGCAACTGGGAGGACAGGGAGGACGGAGGATCCGATTCCTTCACCGGCCTGCGCGACCTGGTTGGCGAGCTGGCCGGTGTGCCGGAGCAGGGCGGATGCATCGGCACGCGCACGTTGTCGGACGGCAGGGTGGTGATGGACATGTCCAGGTCGGACATGTTCGACGTGGACGAGGAAGGGGCGGCTATGTTCTTCGCATTCGAGGCGGAGCGGGTCATCGAGGTGTATCACGGGGCGAAGCATCCTTCCCCCACGGAAGCCTATCGCTACTATGTCCGGCTTGGGACGATCTCGACCAGCACCCGCCACCTTCATGAAATCGACAGCATGATGCGCCGAACGAGCTGGAAGCTCCGGCATGGCGTCTATTCCATGTCGAAGCAAGACCTGATCGCCTTGTCCGTGTCGCAGTCGGAGCGAGCGGCGGGGCGGCGCGCTCCGGGAGCCACGCTTTCCGAAATGCACCAGGCCACCCAGACGCATCCCTTTCATGCCCGGGCGCGGATGCGCTAAAACTTTAACTTGCGCGACACATGGCGGTTCTGATATTTTGTATCCTGATAGTGATGCGGATTTTTGTTTTCTTATCCAATTGAAAGGGATACAGATGGATTTCAGGAAGAACATGGTCGCCGTCCTCGGTCTCGCCCTCTCGGTACTCGCGGCCGGCTGCGCCACGCCGACGGTGGTCGACACGCGCAAGGTCGGCGACGAATCGCTCAGCTGCAGCGCAATCAAGGACGAAATCGCCGAAGCGGAGCGATTCGAGAAGGAGGCCCGCAAGGAACGCACCGTCACCGGAACGAACGTCGCCGCGGCGATCTTTTTCTGGCCTGCGCTGCTGGGCACCTACGCCAACACCGAGGAGGCCATCAACGCCGCGCGGGACCGCCGTCAGAACATGATGGACCTCGCCAAGAAAAAGGGCTGCCGCGGCGTAATCTGACCGCGTCGCGTTCGCCCAGAACTAGGAACCCGCTTCGGCGGGTTTTTAGTTGGCGGCCCTGTTGAAATCGTCGAAGAATCGTGTTAAAAATGCGTATCGTAATAACGGCACGGAATTTTTATGGAACCGCTGGATGACCTGTCCCAGGTAAAGGAGATCCAGTACGGCCGCGCTCCGAAGGAGGGCGCGCCCGGGGAATTCGAGACCGACATCTTCTGGGTCGCCGCCTATGGCGATGACGGGCGCCCCCTTTTGAAGCTCCCCCCGTCCAACCTTGCCGGCATCGCGTACGCCTTCGGCGGTATCGGCGACAGGGTTGCCGCCTTGATCGAAGAGGACTGCGGCCAGGGCATGGGCAAGGACTATCCGATCAATTGGCGCCGCCTCCTTCGTGCGCAGTTCATGCCGGGAGAGCCCGCGGACCTTTCGGTTTTCGTCGCCACACTCGATACGCGCAACTTTACCTTTCTCGCCGCCGGCCCAAGCCGGGAATCCGCACTCAAAGCCATGACGGACGGCCTTGCCGGCCATGCCGTCGACACCCAGATCGAACCTGACTGGTTCGCCGAGTATCTGGAGGATATCCGCCTCCATGAGGTTCCCGCCGGCCGGTGCCTGCGCGACGGAGAGCCGGTCAGGACCGCGCCCGAGCGCGACGATGCGTCCTCGCTTGACCGGCGCTCGCCGCGGAGCCGGGCATGACCGAAGTCATCGGCGTCGCCAGGGATTTCTCCATCTCGCCGGCGGGGCGGCGGCGGAGCGACGGCCCCGATTCCGCGGAACGCTTCAGAACGGACTTCCTGTTGCCCGCGTTGGGAACCGGCAAAACCGTCGTGGTGGTGCTCGACGGCACTCAAGGCTACGCCTCCTCGTTTCTCGAGGAATCCTTCGGAGGGCTCGTAAGGGAGGGGTACCCGGCCGATTCGCTGAGAAGTCGCATGCGGATCATCTCGAAGGATGACGCAAGCCTCGTACGTGAAATTTGGGGATACATCGATCGATGCCCAGGCTCCAAACTGACCGCCCCTGAGAGGTAATCGTGTCGAGACTCCGCGGCTACTATGTGAAGCGCATTGGCAACCACCGCGGCGCGCCGCGCTTCTGGCTCGAGGGGAGCCAGGCCGCGCGCGCCGGATTCCTGCCGGGCCAGAAATACGATGTGGTGATCGACGGCCACACGGTAGTCCTGCAGGCCAACAAGGACGGCTCCAGGGTGGTATCCGCCAAGAAGAAGGGCGACCGGGATCATCCGGTCATAGACATCAATTCGAAGGAATTGCTGGCTGCCTTCGACGGTATGGCCGCCGTGCGCGTGGTGGTTGCAAACGACGCCATTTATCTCCTCCCCCTTGCCTCGGAGCTTCGCAAGCAGGAGCGATTCCAACGCATCCGCAGGAAGATCGAGAGCGGCGACCCGCTGCTCCTCGGGAGCCTCTCCCATGGCGGCGGCGTGCTCTCGCACGCCGTGCACGAAGGCCTCAAGCAGGCCGGCGTGAAAACCCGCCTCGCTTTCGCCAACGAGATCCGGGAGGATCTCATCGAGCAGGCGGCCGAAATGAACGACGCATGGGACGAGAACACCATCCCGGTATCCGCCCCGATGCAGGAGTTCGCCCTCGACGACAAGGCCTCGGCCCACATTCCACGTGTCGATCTCCTTGAAATGGGACTCCCATGCTCGGGCGCCTCCGTGGCCGGCCGCGCCAAGCGCGGTCTAGACATGCCCGAAGCGCACCCGGAAGTGGGGCACCTTGTCGTCTCGGCTCTCATCATCCTCAACAAGACCCAGGCGGCGGTGGTCCTCCTCGAAAACGTCCCCCAATACGCCACGTCGGCTTCGGCGCATATCCTGCGCCACCAGCTGCGCGACATGGGCTACACGGTGCATGAAGCCATCCTGAGCGGAAAGGATTTCGGCTGCCTGGAAAACCGCGAACGCTGGTGCATGGTGGCCACTACCGAGGGCCTTGAATTCTCCTTCGACCAGCTGCAACCCACGGTCACGGTCGTGAAGCGCCTCGGAGACTTCCTCGACAACGTCCCGGAGGATGATCCCCGTTGGTCCGCGTTCAAGTATCTCAAGGACAAGGAGACGCGAGACGCGGCGGACGGCAAGGGGTTCCGCATGCAGACAGTCACCCCGGAGTCGACTTCGGTACCGACAATCCGCAAGGGATACCACAAGGGGGGCTCGACCGATCCCTATCTCAGGCATCCGTCCAACCCGGAACTTCTCAGGAAATTCTCGGCGGCGGAGCACGCAAGAATCAAGGGGGTGCCCGATCATCTGGTCGAAGGCCTCTCCGAGACCACCGCGCATGAACTGCTGGGCCAGGGAATCATCTACGACCCGTTTCAGGCCGTTGGCAACAGGATCGGATCATCGCTCATCGCCCAGTTCAGGGACAAGGTACGGGCGATAGGCTCCCAGGCCGGCGAACAGGCCGCATTGCGCAAGCAGAAAGTGTCGGGATGAGCGAAGCTTCGTTCCAACCCAAGGCATTCGCCCCGGGCTGGTTCTCCACGGGGGCGCCCGTTGCGGACATCCAGCGCCGGAGCGGGGACGCCGAGTTCATTCTCGACGATGATTTCGAAGAGGAGGAAGGGGTCTCGGCGGCCGCTCTGGACTGGCGCGAATGCCTTGTGCCGGCCGCCGAATTCGGCCCCCTGTCCGACAGCCTGGACGGTCACCTCATGCGGCTGTGGCGTCCCTTCTACGGTGCTTCCTGGCTCGATGAAGAGCGGGCGCGTTGCGCCGCCATACGGCAATGGATGTCCGAATCCGGCGGCGCCGATTCGGCGCTGATGCAATCTCCCATTCTGGCCACGATCAGAGGCGGCCGCCTTCATATCGAGGATGGTTTCCACCGCTTGGGTGTCGCGGTTTTCGATTTCGGGGCAACCCATGTCCGGGTGCTGTGCGCGGCCATGCCGCAATCCCGGCCCCAACACCAGCATGGCGCGAAGAACCGCGCGGCCGCGCCGCGCCAATTCCGGAGGTAAGGAAAATGTCCCAAGGCACGGATACGATCGATCTCAAACTCACCTGGCGCGGCGCTCTCCCGATGCTTCTCGCCGTCCTGTCCGATGGAACTCCGGAGGGCCGCAAGAAGGCGGCCGAGGAACTGCACAAGATGGCGGCGGCCGCCGACGCCGCCGCCGAACTGCGCGAAGCGGTTCCGCGGAGCCGGGCGCTTGTGGTCATCAATGGCGGCGTGGCGGAGCACGTGTGCGACAGTGAAGTCGATATGGAAGTCTTCGACGACGACAATTTCAAGGACGACCCCGGAAAAACCGGGCGCATACCGGAACGCTTCCGCGACCTCGCCGAGCGGCTGGGCTACGCGGACCGTCTGGCCGATTCTTCGCCGGCTGCGGCGCGGCCGCGGTCGTAACCTGGAGGCCGTACGCCATGTTCAACGCTTACTCGCTCGACGCCGGAAGCCTTCGCGAAGGCATCGACATGCGCCTGATGTCGAAAGTTCTGAAGACCCTTCCCAGGGGCACCTCAATGGACGCCCTGAACGGCCTCGCCCTGATTCACTTCCCGGGGTTGCAGACCGTGGCCGATCACAAGTGCCCCATCCTGGACGAGGAACGGGCCGATTCGCTCATCAAGAAGTTTCAGGTTTTCATGATGCGGCGCGGCGATCAGCGCAAGCTCGGCATGGCCGACGGGAAGATCCACTACGTCGGGCTCGATCCTTTCGGAAAGCTGATCATGTCCGACACCTTTCCTTTGAAGGTCAGGGGCTCGCAGTCAGAAGATCTACCGACCGGGTCGCTGGAGCGCAGGCTCGAAGAATGGTTTGCCTCCGGAGACACGGGCATCTCCTCCGAGGCAATCTGCAAAAAGCTCTTCGATTTCGGCGACAGGCGCGACTACAACAAATGGGCGGAGAGGGGAAATTTCCCGCACGACCCGTCGGACCTCGGCCGCTGCATCCGGCTGATGGAGAAGGTTCCGGAGGCGCGCGTGCGCCTGTCGGAAATGCGCACGGTGTCGCCGACCTGGGCGGCCCTGGTCGACAGATGGGAGGAGCTCGAAGCCCTTTATCGCGAAGAGGCGCCGGCGGGAAGGGCGCCGAAGTGCTACCTGTTGATGCAGGAAATCATCAAGGGATGCGAATCGAAGTGCACGAAAACCTCTGGAATGCGCGCGCGATGAAGACGGTCCAAGTCTCGACAAAGGAACTGTCCAACCCTCCCTCTGCCGATCCGGCAGCGCTGGTGGCCATGAGCGAGGCGGAATACGCGCAGGCCCAGAGAAATTATTTCGCCCGTCACGGCCGCTACGCCGGTTCCCTTGTTGGGATGCCGACGAGCTTCGCCCATGAAGTCCGCGATAGCCTCGAGGGAGGGAAAGACCTGAATCAGGTTGAGCTCTGCCGGAGATTTCGCGATCTTCGCCGAATTGCCCACGCCGACGCCGAACCGTGGCTCAGGGTCGGATTGCATTGGGCGCTGAAAGACCTGTGGCGAAAAGGAGAGGAACTCTCGGCAAAGGCGCGCACCATCGCCGACTATATCGTGGGCGGGCAGGAAATCGCCGATCCGTTGATCGAGGAGCTTCTGGACCGCTCCGACCGTCTCAAACCTTTCAGGATGATGCTGATCGAGCGACCGGACGACGAGTCTCTCGATCAAACCCCCATCGCCTTCGAATGCCAGGCCGAGGACATGGACCATGCCATCGAACAGGCGGAGAACGCTTACCCGGGGTGTCGGGTGCTTGGTACCGAGGAAGATGATTTTTCAGATGGCGCACGCGCCGGGTTATCGCGCGCCGGCGCGCCGCGATGATGCCGCGCATGAAAAAATCCGGTTCCCTCATGCTCGTCGCGGCGGCGCTCCTGGCAACGACGCCCGTCGTCCCGATATTCGGGATTCGCCGCCGTCGCGATCACGATGGATTTCCCGGCGTTCCCGCCGGCGTGCCGGACAACCGTGGGCGTCGCGCCGAAAAGGATGCCATCGCGCTCGCCAAGGCCGAAGCCCGGCGCCGGCGGCGCGCGGAAAAGCGCCTGAAGGCGCCCCAATAAATCATTTGTCATAATCTAAATTAGGCGCACCGCCAGAAAATCGAGGCCCTCATGATCCGACCCGACGACAATCTGGAGAAATTCTCAAGCGGCGAGCCCGCGTTTCGCTGCGCCCTGCGCTATCTGCGCCAGAACATCGAAATGGAACTCGAGACGAGCGCCGTATTCCGGACCGGGAGCGGAATTCTCACGGACCATCATCTCGACAGGCTGATGTCCGATCCGGATGCGCCGGAAGTCATGCCGATCAAGGCGATCGTTCCCATGCCGGACGGCTCCCGCGTCGAGTACGCGCTGAGCTGCGCCGGCGGGATCATCGCGGCCAAAGGCCCCGGCCAGGTGTTCCGCCCCTCCCCTCCCCGCCCGCGGAACCTGCCGCGGCCGCGATGCTGACCCTCATACTTTACCGACAACGAACGACGCCATGTTCAAAAGAAAGCACATCGAAGAGTTGAAAGCCCGGATTAAGGAAAAGGTCGAGGAAACCGGCGGTCTTACGCGAAAGCAGATCGCATACGCCATAGGAGAGCACCCCTGCAGCCGCGATTTTTGCTCCGCCCTGGACAGCCTGGCAACCGAGAAAGCCATCGCCAGGACCGGCTCCAATGGAAGCGGCTATCGCTACTGGCCCGCCGCCCTCCTCCAACAAACCGAGACGCACTCCCATGAAACGCCTGTTCCTGCTGGGGCGAATTGCTAAGGCCGAAGCTGAGACCGAAGCCGCCCTTCCGTACAGCGCCAGGCTATCTGAGCTGGTGACGGAATACTTCGCGAAGCTGGGTCATCATTGCCTCTGCGAGGTGATCGACCGCCCTGCCTGCCTGGTTGCCCTCGCCGTAATTACCTCCAAACCGAAGGAGAGCGCGGTAGCTCTCGCCCTGGCACAGATGCACATAGAGCAGAAAGCCCGCCGAATGCTCGATCGACAAGTCCAGCTCTTCATAAGCTTCAAGCAAAGGTCCGATCAGGACGCCAAAACCGAGGTCGAACCCACCAAGGCCGAAATCGAGGTTCAGGAAATCGATTTCTCGCAATACGAGCAGCACGCGTCGGCGCCATCGTAGCTTTCTTTCCTTGACGCATATACGCCGTGACGTGTATATTCATGTCATGAACGACACACAGCAATGCCCGTGCCGTCAATGCCTCAGGGACAGGAACGATGGCTCAATCCTCTTCGGCGTCTTCTTCCCCGCCGAAACGACCAGAATGATCCTCTGCCCGAAATGCGGCAACAAGCGTTGTCCGCACGCAACCGACCATCGCTTAGCCTGCACCGGGAGCAATGCACCCGGGCAGAAAGGAAGCGCATACGCTACGTCCAGGCCAGGAGCATGACAACAATGGAAACGATTTCCGAACACAATGGTCTGGACATCGCCCTCATTCATCCGAACAAGGGCGCGATGTATAGCCCGAACCTGTACAAATGGCTCACGTCGCCCTCCCGCAAGCACAGGGCCTGGACGAGTCGCGTCTACAAGGACCGCGAAGGCACTTTATGGGTAGGCATGCTCGATCTTGGAGACCTGATCGGGCAGCGCCTGATGTACGTGCTCTGCAACGGCGCCAAGGCGGAGAGCGCCGCCTGGTGCGGACTGAAAGGACTGTCCGAAGTCGACGGGTTCTGGAAGCGCTACATCGAAGTGGGGCGTTGCGCCATCGATCCCGCGCACCGTGAATTTTTTGTCGGGGGCGACACCCGGTACAAGATCGATGGCGACCTTCGTACCTGTCTCTGGTGCGGCGCCACGCACAAACGCATACTGACACCGCGCACGGTGATGGATGAAACGTGGGAGAGCCTCTAGCGCCGGCGCAACCGGCGCGGTGCTTACGGAGCGTCCGCGTCGGAAAAAGTCAAGAATCGCGCCTGTTGAAGGGCTGGCCGATATGCCGGGAAACCGGAGAGCAGTCCCTAGCCGGAAACGAAAGACGTTGGCCAACGTTCCGGCGTGCGGCCTGAGTAGGCAGACAGGCGCGATTCTTGACTTTCGATGGAGAGCGACATGGATTTTCTCGTCCTGGTAGGACAACGGAAGCAACGGTACGAAGGCGAGTACGCGCCCGAGGCGCTGGCCGTCAACGATGGGGTCGGCGACGAAGACAATCCGGAATACATGCAGGGTGAGTTGGCGAAGCATCGTGAAAGTGGCGAGTTCGCCGCCCTTGCCGTGGTGCGGCTGCGTGTCGACAGCGCGGCGATCGACGAAGCGCTCTTCCCGGC
This sequence comes from Chloroflexota bacterium, assembly GCA_016861025.1. Lineage (GTDB taxonomy): Bacteria > Chloroflexota > Anaerolineae > Caldilineales > Caldilineaceae > Caldilinea. Next base: position 100,015 of record BOKO01000013.1, on the reverse strand, counting down.
CGGGAAGGCTCTGCCCGCCAAAGTGGTGGCGGATTAACGCGATGCGGTATCCGGGGGGTGTATTGTGATCGCCCTGAGCATCCGCCAGCCGTGGGCCTGGCACATCCTGCATAGCGGGAAGGACATCGAGAATCGCGACTGGCCAACCCGTTTTCGCGGCCGTGTGCTGATCCACGCGAGCAAGGGCGTGACGCGGGCTGAATACGAAGTCGGCCAAGACCCGCTGTGGGCCAGCGGCGGGCCGACGATTGAGCTCCCGCCGTTTGAGCAGTTGGAGCGCGGTGGAATCGTCGGCTCCGTGGAGATCGTGGATTGCGTGGCGGTATCGGCCTCGCCGTGGTTTTTCGGGAGGTTCGGATTCGTCCTGCGCGATCCTAAGCCGTTGCCGTTTATCCCGTGGAAGGGGCAGCTTGGTTTCTTCGAGATCCCGGATTCGGCAATGCGAATCACATGATTGCGTGTGGTCCAAATGTGCGCACAAATAGGAATTCATTCGTTTGTTGTGGGCACATTTGGACCACTGTGGAATTAAGTGACAATCGTTTTCATGACTCCTAAATCCCTTCTACGCAGTTTCCCAGACGCCGACCTCGCCGATATCGTCCGGGATGTGCTGGCATGGCAGTCTGGTGCCACGTTGTCCGATGGTGCCGCGCTGCGCACGCTGGTATCCACGCTGGAGCGGGAATTTGATTTTCACGGCGATGAGAGTGTTTTCCAGGTTGCAGAGGCGCTCGTGCTTGCCGAGGCAGCGCGCCGCTTCGCAAATGCATAGAGGTAAGAATGAAAACAAATTCCATTCAGGTCGGCGGCATCTACCACGACGACAAGCAGGGTGTGCGCGAAGTGCTTGAGATCAACAAAGTCACTCAAGGCCACCTCAAGTACCGCATCCTGGCCGCCAAGGTCGAGAAGGAATATAGCTACGCTGACAAAGCCGAAGTATCTCTGGTCGGCACGGAAAACTCCTGCAACCTGGAGAGCTTTGCGCGCTGGGCCAAAACGATCGTACCGCCGGAGCGGAAAGACGCCCTGCTGACTGAACTGGCCGCAAAGAAGCTGAGGCTGGCGCCCGGCGAAGCCCGCTTCATGGCGTCCGTTGCCGAAGCATTCGACGATGAATTCCCGATCAAAACTGGCGTTACGGTGTCATTCGACTTCCGGGAAACCCGTTTGGCCCGCGGAATCGAGAAGAAAGGGCTGGGCACGGTAGCTTTGGCGCCGCCCGGCGCCGGCGGCGAGATCAAGCTGACCGAGCTGGGCGCCGCCTGGATCAGATTGCGCCGGGCGGCATGATGGAGAAGCAAATGCCCGATATTTTCCGGCCTCGGCACGATCCCGCCAGGAGCATCTACGATGCGTTCCAGTCCGAAGCCGACAAACGGAAAGGACGTACCGTCGAGGAATGGATGACGGCTGAACGCGAAGCCGTGTTTCGTGAAGCGACACATCAGGCGCAAAAGCTCGGGTTGCGCCCTCCGACCATCGCCGAGATCATCAGCGCAGAAAACTATGCTTCCGGCTCCGCTGATTATGGCGCCAAGTGGGCTTACGGCGTTGCCGAAGCCATGCGCCGGCAGTAGCCGCAATGGAGATCCTCTTTTATCGCGCCAACGAAAAGCCCTACGGCGCCTTCAGCAACCTCTTCCGGCGCGAAATCCGCATGGGCACCCTACCCTACCCAACGGCGGAGCATGCCTACCAGTCGCTGAAACCGAGAGACCCTCGCGTCAGGGACTGGATTCTGTCCGCCCCCTCCCCTTCCCTGGTTGCGCTTGCCGCCCACGCCTTGCCGTCCGATGAACCGGACCCCACGGCCTTGATGGGGCGGGTCGCCGATTCACTTCTCGGCTTCCATACGCGTCCCGGGTGGTCAAGATTGCGCTATCCATGGATGCTGGATTGCCTGCGCGCCAAGTTCGCCCAGCACGAAGACCTGAAGGATCTGCTGGTCTCGACGGGAGGCGCCCGCATCATCGAGGCCGGAAGAATCGATGACGATGCCGGTCGCCGGTGGGGCATAGTCAACGGGCGCGGCCAAAACTACCTTGGCCGAATGCTGATGAGAGTGCGACAGGAAATGGGAGGCCCGGAATACGTGGATGAGGATCTCGATTCCAGACTTGAGGCTGGTATGCCCGTGCTGAAGGCCGCACTTGCGGCCTTCTAGCGTCAAAGTCAGCGCATCAGCGGCCGCCTGAGGATTTCCGCCTTCTTCTCCTCGAGTCCCTTCTGAAGGATCGTCTCGATCAGCTTCTGCTTGCTCTTGCATTCCTTCGTCAGGGAATTGTTGAAAACAAAATCCAGCAGGTCCCGCAGATCCGGCGACAGCCGAAGTAGAAAGGACTGGGGCGGAAACTGCTTTGCGACAGGCCCTTCCGTATTGGCTTGACTGCTGCCCTCGCCTGCGGCAGGAGCCGGCGCCGGGGCAGCAGGTGCTGCGCCCGGCAGCGGCGCCACGCTGTGCGTCTCCGCTCCGGAAATGAACGCGTCGGCGACGGCCGGATCGACCGCCGGCTTGGTATGCCTGAATTTAGACGTTTGCTGCATTGTAGATTTCCTCTCCAAGAAGCTGGATTTCGGCCTTGGCCTGGTTGTTCGCCTTCTCCACGACGCCGCAGCCCTCCAGCAAGGCATCGCGAAACACCTTCCTGTCCCGGATAAAGGTCCTGGCCAGCTTGAATTCGGAGAATTCCTCCAGAAAGGCTTGCGCCTCGGCAACCTCATTGATCATCGGGTTCGACGGCGCCAGGGAAACGAGCGCGAAGGCCCGCAGATCCGGATTCATGGTCCGAGCCAGGGAGACGAGCTCATTCACATGATCCATCGTCTCCAGATCGGCTTGCGAGGCCCTGATCGGGACATACAGCACGTCGGCCGCCACAAGGGCGCTGCGCAGTTCCTTGCTGTCGCGGCCGCCGGCATCGATGATCACCTCCTGATAGCGCTTGGCGTAGTCCTCGGCCGGCGCGCGCACGTCCCCATGGGCCTGCGCACCCTTCACCACCGGTAGCCCTCCCCTTTCGTTCCTGCGATCCAGCCATTTCTTGGATGTGGACTGGTGGTCGGCGTCGAGCAAAAGGACATCCCTCCCCTCGTGCGCAAGCCAAACCGAAAGATTGGTGGCGATCGTGCTTTTGCCTGTGCCGCCCTTCTCCCCGCCAATCAAAACAATCATTTAGACGCTCCTCTTGATATCATAGGTTACGATATATAGTGCAATCTACCGATTGATGTCAACATCTTTCGATATATACGCTATCGAATGATATCATTCGATATGCTATCAATCGATAGCAATCGATTGCTTTCAATAGCTTGCGATGCATAGCGCTTGATACCGATGCCTGTCGACAGCTTGCGATATCTATAGCGTCCCGCCGCTATCCAGCTTCCAGGCCATCCAGGCGTCGAACGTTCTATCCTCGGGGTTCGGAAATGCCTGCTCGGCAAGTTCGGGGCGGCTCTTCGACAACCACCCCCTCAGAACGGCCAGCGCGCTCATGCTGCCGGGACTCAGGTCTTTGTCGAACAGTCCGCGGACGATCGGGGAGGCGTCCGCGCTCGTCTTGAATGAACGCACCAATTCCGCACGCTCGTCCTCAGGAAGGGCAAACAACCAGCCGTTGAAGCGTTCCCTCTGGTGGTTCGCGAAAGCCTCTTTGAGCCTATCCTGGCGCGCTTCGGCTTCACGCTGCAGTTCCTGCTGCCGTACCTCGGCCTCGATCTTGTCGTGGTCGAGGTCCTCGCCGACGGCGCCGCCGGCGATATTGCGCAAAATCCCCTCGAAATAGGCTTTTTTCGAGGTGATGGCCTTGCCGGTGCCCCGCAGGCGTCCCTCGGCCGCCTTGAGCCGAAGAATCGCCTCGGCAACCACCTCGTAGGAATGGGCCTGCGACATGTCCTCGATGTCCTTTTGCTGGAACCCGATGCTCTCGAGCACCCTGACCACGTCCTGCGGCCAGGTCAGGGGGATTCCCAGCGGCGGCTGCTTCTTCGGGACGAACTTGAATTGAAGCTTTGACACCCTGGTGCCGGATTTCAACTCCTTCAGCTCGAGCGTGTATCCGAGCGCCTGAACTCCATTGACGCGGCTTATCGCGTCGACCAGTACCCGCCTCTTGAAATCCCCATAGTTCTCGACCCTCTTGCCCCCGCCGGAATCCTCCACCACATACCTGGACTTCCCGATGAGCAGCTCGATCCAGGTAGCGGTGGGCAGGGCGGCCGTCACCTTGTTGTGGGTGCCGACGTAGCGCCAGGTGTTCTGGTACAGCGCATAGCTTGCCGCCGTCTTGAGATCCGCCATCGCCTGCAGGGAAAGGGTCGCCCATCGGCTCGGCTCGAGCACGATCTCAAGAATGGCCGGATCGAAGGCGAACCGAATAAGACCCCTCTTAAGCCCTTTTCCGTGGCCCAACGCGGTCAGGAAGTGGCTTTTCATCTCCCATTCCACCTGATCGTCGTCCCCGACGATATTCCAGAAGAGGCTCATCTCGTAGAGCCGATCGAGTTCGGCGTAGACCCTCTCGTAGTTCTTCCCCGGGATGCTGGCAAGGCGGGCCAGGTCGGTCACGCGGACCTCGAACATGGGCGAAATGCGGTCGCTTCTGATACGCTCGATCAGCTGGCGCTCCCGCCCGCGGCAGTCGATTTGCGCGACCAGTATGCATGCGTCGAAAAGCCGCCGGCTGTTGAGGCTCTGGCTATGCTCGGCCCTGATAGGGGTGGCATGAATGGCGCTCACCGCCTTTTTCATGCTCCGCAGGGTCTCGGGGACGATCAGATCTTCAGTCGGGAAGAGCGAAGGTTGCTCGGGCTCCCGCCTGCGCATTTCGAAGTCGGGATCGTCCGGAGCGATGTCGATGGTGTCGTGGTCGGCCACATCGCGCATGATAATCGATGGCACGAATTCAAACCACATTGCCATCGATAGACACCTGTGATGGCAAGTATGCAGAACCGCCATGGTTGGTCCACGATTGAGTCATGGCGGGTATGCGATTTCGCCGGCCACAGCCCGGAAGTGCCATCAAAAGTATGCGAAACTGCCATCGATATCGATGCATCGTGCTGTTTCAATTGATACTTTTGTCTTGAAACAAGGGGATGTTACTTGGAATAACCGGAACTACGAGGTGTCCACCGGCTTCGCGCCAGCAAAGAAGTCCTGGTTGTTCGTTTGTATTTCAAAGAGATGGCAAAAAATCAGCTTTCCCCCGTAGCCGTGCCTGGTGCTGATCGAAAGCCCGGTGGCGCCGTTTCTGCATACTTTTCTGATATGCGCGGTATGCGTGCGGGCGCAAAAGCCCCGAAATTGCCATCGGAGTATTGCTGAAGATGTGCATTCATATGCGATCTGCCCGGCTGGCTATATACTTGCCGCATGGCCGACGAAATCGAACTTCGCAAGCTCAATGCCATTGTTGGGGCGGCGATCAAGGCGCTTGCCGAGAGCGGCGCCGATGACGAGTTTGTAGGGGCTTTCGCGGCCACCCATAGAGCCAAGGTCGCCAGGATTCTCGGGCAGCCGGAAGAAGCCCTGCAAAGCCCCGATCTACTTGCGCTCGTCACTCAGGCTGTGTCGCAGGCCCTTGGCGACGCCGGGATAGGGAAAAACAGGGGCTCTCCCAAGCAGCCCGCGAAACGGATCAATGTGGTGATTGCCGGCCGGCGAACGTCGGTCACGCTATCCCGCGAGATCCTCGATCGATTGATCGAGGCGAAGGGAAGCCAATCACAGGCAAACGACTTCGTTCAGGAACTTGCCGGTAGCTTGCCGGCAGAGACCTCGAACCGGTCCGGATGGATCGAGGAGCGAGTGCGCGCGTTTCTGAATTTCCGCCAAGGAGAACCAATGGATGGATCTCCGCGTCATTGATTCGCACACGGCCCGAGCAAGTCATTCACGCACATTTGGGCGTCTTCAGGTGCTACCTCACCGCTCGCTTGTATGCCGGGCATTCAGCCTCCCGTCCTTCTGCCCCGATGCCGTGGCGCAGCCAGCACCAGGCGGGGCGTGTCATGATTTGTCCGGGTAAGCTCTCCGCAGCAGAAAGCTCGCTTCCCATTCCGGCGCTCCCGTGTGGTCGCTTTCGCCTCGTGTGAGCAAGTTTGCCTTCCCGGGACTCATGAAGCCGTAGTCCATCTGCTTACTGGGCTCGCCGATATATTCTTTATGCGTGCCGCGCATCCGCCCGTACAATACACCGTGCCGAACCAGTGTTCGCACAACCCGCGTCAGCTTGTTGTGAAACGCCTTGTCATTCACCACTCCGATTCGCTCGGCGAGGTCGTTGAGGAAGTCGAAGTCGTTGTCGTAGAAACCGGACAACGCAAAATGCCTCAAGCCAGATTCGGCAAGTTCCAGCACCAAGGCGATTGCAATTTCTCTTTCGGTCACGGCCCGCGCATGTCGCACAACCCTGAGATCAACGCGACTTGTCGCGGCGGGCGACGTTTCGTTATTCATTTGTGCTCCTGGCACCGCAGGACAGGGCCATGCCCAAGGCAGGCATAAAGTTCCCCGGTTTTCTTGTTTCTGAAAATCGCGTTCATCCGCTCCATTCCTCGCCGCTCAGTTGGCCCGCTCGTCGTGCAAGACCCCGTCAAGCAGCCTGCCCGAGGCGCGTATCCCGACCCGCCCCATCAGAAGCCACTTCGTCCCGCTGCGGCCGAGCACCATGTCCGAAAGCAGGTCGTTTCGGGTCCCGCGCCCATCGGCCGCCACCCAGACCTGTTGCCTGGCATCATTCGGTTCCCAGGTCCATTCACCGGCCTGCTTGAGGTTGAAAGGCTTCCCCGCGGCGCCGCATTGATCGCGCAGCATTCGAAACCACAGGGGATGGGTAGGCCTCGACTTCTTGCCGGACTCGCCGCCGGCGACAACCCCGTCCAGTCCCGGCCAGATTTCCACCTTTGACCCTCTCCCGACTTCTCCGCCTCGAAGGGCATCGAATTGCCCCCCGGACAGGTTGATTTTCGTCAGATCGACAGGGCCGAGTAGGGGCTCGGCTGAGATCCAGCGAAATGCCGCGGGCGCGCGCAGCAGCATCGGAATTCGCAGGTCCGCCGCCTCCTGGTTCTCTACGCTGACCCCCAGGCGCACATTGGGTAAAGGCCATGGGCGCGGGCAAAATACTTCGCTGTAATGCGAATCTTCCGGAAGAATTTCAGACAATTCATTGTCGAGCCTGGAAATGCAAAATGCCGTAACCGACTCTTTTTCCTCCTCGGCGCGACGCTCGACCCATGAGAAAAACTCCAGCATGCGGTCGGCGCGCTTGGTAAGCACCTGCAAGTCGTGATCCGACACCGCCATGGCGCCGAAGACGGCGGCGATGAACTCGAAAGGCACCTCGGGGTGGAAGAGATCTGCGCGAGGGCAGACGAAAATCCGTCTGCGCTTCTTCCACCGGATGATCTGGTCAAGCTTCTCCGGATGGCAGCGCACGTCGCCGAACGACCGACCGTAGAAGATCGACCGGGGATTCTTCGACCAGCGCTGCTGAACCTCGCGTTTCGCGTAGCAGTTCTTGCAGCCCGGACTCTCCGCGGTGCACCCGGTCACCGGGCTCCAGGTCGCATCGGTCCAGGAGATTTTGCTCTCTGTGCTCATTCCAGCCCATCCTGAATCGGACGATAGTGGGTGACACCCGCCAGTTCGTGGCCGGCCTCGTCATGCCATTTCGAGCCGGACCTGAAACCCTCGTGCCAGCGCATTTCCCCGTCCGGATGAAGTCCTTTCGGCTGGTGCTTTTCGAACAGGCGCACCCTGGCCCACACCATGGCGTGCTTCGGCACGGACGGGTTCTTCGGATCGAAGGGGAGGGCATTGGCCAGCCCTTCCAGCCGTTGGCGGAAAAGACGGGCCTCGGCCTGCGCCGCGGCGTTCGAGGCCTGCTCGGCGCTCAATTGGCCCTGCAGGGCGTCCAGACGGCCGCCGAGGGCCTTGGCATCCTCCGCCGCCTGTTCGAGCTTGCCCTGGAGCCGGAAAACCTCTTCCTGGGCCTTTCCGGCTTGCTGTCGGTAGGCGTTCTCCCGAATTTTCAGGTCCTCGACTTCGCGCCGGCGGGCATCGAGCTCTTCCCGGTGCCGCTGGCGCATCTCGTCGGTCTGCTGCATGAGGTGGGCGCGCATGCCTTCCCACTGTTCCTGGTTCCGGGCCGCTTCCTGGCTCATGGACTGGATCTGGGCCTGATGCTCTGCCTCTTTGCGCGCGGCCTCTTCGCGCATGTCCGCCAGGCGGGATTCTGCCGACTGGCGTTGCCCCGTCTCGTTTGCAAGCCGGCTTTCCAGGTCGAGGATGCGCTCCCTGAGTTGGGCGCATTCCTGGACGGAGAGCTCGAGGCGTCGCGCCGTCTCCTGCGTTTGCTGCCTTGCCGCGGCCGCCTCCGCCCGGACCGCGGCGACCTCCTCAATGGCGGCAGCAACCTGGTTTTGCGCATCCTCACGGGCTTCTTCAGCCGTCCTGGCCGCCTCCGCCAGCGCCAGTTTCCAGAGCGCGTCGGCGGCTTCCACGACCGAGGTGGGCATCCCGGGGAGGGTATAACGGTCACGGTAGTCTTGCCACAACGCGGCCCACCATTCGTTGATGTCGCCCTGCACATCCGTGTCGGATCCGCGCGTGTAGAACCTGCGCACTTCCCGCACCGTGGGCTTCACACCCAGGGTGCCAAGGTGTCCGCAGACGGCCCATACGGCGCTGCGGCGGTCCTTCTTGTCGAGATCGGCCAGCGCCTTGTCCATTTTCCCTCTCTCCATCAATATGTCCCCGGGGTCGCGAAGTTCTCGAAGCGTGTGTATTCCCCGAGGAAAGTCAGCCGGCTGGTGCCGATCGGACCGCTGCGCTGCTTGACGATGATGGCCTCGGCCGTCCCCTTGTCCGGGGTGTCCTGGTTATACACCTCATCGCGATAAATCATGATGATCACGTCCGCATCCTGTTCTATCGCCCCGGATTCACGTAAATCGGACATGACCGGGCGCTTGTTGGGCCGCTGCTCCACGTTCCGGGAAAGCTGGGAGAGGGCGATGATCGGTACCGACAATTCCTTGGCCAGCGCCTTGACGGCGCGAGAGATGTCCGAGAGTTCCGTGGCGCGGTTCTCGCCATCGCGCACGGAGGACATCAGCTGCAGGTAGTCGATGACGATCAGGCCGAGCTGGCCACACTGCCGATAGAGGCGCCGGGCTCGGGCGCGCAGCTCGGTAGCGTTAAGTGCCGGCGTCTCGTCGATATGGATGGGGGCTTCATGCAGCTTGCCCAGCGCATAGGTCATGCGCTCCCACTCATCGTCGCTGAGGCGCCCGGCGCGCAGCTTGTAGGAGTCGATTTTCCCGACCGAGGACAGGAAACGGAGCGCGAGCTGCGTTGCCGGCATTTCCATGCTGAATATGCCCACCGGCAATCCCGCCTGCAACGCCACGTGCTCGGCGACATTGAGTGCCATGGCAGTTTTCCCCATGCTCGGGCGTCCGGCGAGAATGATCAGGTCGCCAGGCTGCATGCCGCTCGTGCGCGTGTCCAGGTCGGCAAAACCGGTCGGAATGCCGGTGATGTCGCTGCCCCGATCGTACATCTCCTGGACGCGGTCGATCACTTTGCCGAGAATCGGCTGGATCGGCGAGAAGCCGTCGGAGCGCCGCAGACCGGCATCCTTGATCTCGAAGACCTTGCTCTCGGCCTCGTCGAGCAGCTGTCTCGCTTCGCGGCCCTTTGGGGCAAGCGCCGTGGCCGCGATCTCGTCTCCCACGGCAACCAGTTTCCGGAGGATGGCCCGCTCGCGCACGATCTCCGCATAGCGATGAATATTGGCGGCCGACGGCGTGTTGTTCGCTATCTCCCCAAGATAGGACATACCCCCGGATTGCTCGGCTTCGCCGGATTTGTCGAGCGATTCGAACACCGTCACGACATCGGCCGGACGGTTGAGTTCGATCAGCTTGACGATGTGCCGGAAGATCCGGCGGTGATCGTCCCGGTAGAAGTCGCCTTCCGCCACCTGGTCGGCGATGCGGTCCCATGCGTTATTGTCGAGCAGGAGCCCGCCAAGCAGGGACTGCTCGGACTCTATGGAGTGGGGCGGCAGTTTGATCTCCGGGGACACGGCCTCAGTCCGCACGGTCGAGGACGACGGGGAAGCCTGACATGGTGAGCATGAGCTTGTTCTGCTTGTCCCCCATCAGCTTCACCATGAGTTTCTCCGGCACCGCCTGGTTGCCCTTCTCGAGGGTGACCTCGTAGTTGCCTTCGGACACGTGCTTGATGCTCTTGATCTTGCAATCGAAGATCACGATCTGGCAGGTGTTGTCCTTCCGGAACTGGGCATAGGCCATGCCGTTCATGGTCCAGGTTCCGTACACCTTGTCGGCGCCGTCCCCGCAGCCGAAGAGCAGGGGGAGCAAAACGAACAGCCATGCGAGCTTTTTCACTGAAACCTCCTTTGTATGCAGCTTCCTAAAAACATTCCACCCGATTTCGGCCATGAGCCTTCGCCCGATAAAGGGCGGCGTCCGCAGCCTTGATCAGCCTCTTGTACTCTTCACCGCGCTGGGGCAGCTCCGTGGCCACCCCGATGCTCACCGTAACGCATTCCCCGGCGACGGAATCGGGGTGAGGTATCGCCTGCGCGACGACCGCCGCTCCGATGCGCTTCGCCACCACCATGGCGCCGGGCATATCCGTGCCGGGGAGGACGGCGGCGAATTCCTCGCCTCCATAGCGTGCCACCAGGTCGGCCGGCCGCATCACGGCGCCGCCGAGCGCCTTTGCGACCGTACGCAGGCATTCATCGCCCGCCTGATGGCCAAGGGCATCGTTGTAGCGCTTGAAGCAGTCGACGTCGATCAACAGGAAGGAAAGAGGCGCCCTGTCGCGCGCAAGACGGTTCCATTCCCTGTCGACGGTTTCGTCCAGAACCCGCCTGTTCGAAAGCCCCGTCAGTCCGTCCTGGCTCGCCAGGCGCTCGAGCGCCAATTCGGCTTTCTTCCGGACGGTGAGGTCGTTCAGGGTTTCAACGACCGCAATCAGCCGGCCGTTGTCGTCGAATACCGGACCCGCATTGATGGAAAGGTAGAGTTGGGCGCCGGTGCGAGGCATTTTGACCCAATTCTCCGCGTACAGCCCGCAAGAGGTCCCGTTCGGGTCGCGGTATTCCGAGTAGAGCTTCTCAATGCCGTCTGTCTTGCCCGAGACCACCAGATCGGCCAGGCAGGGGCGAGGCTCATGGTAGAAGGCATGCCAATGCCTGTCCGTGCCAAGAACCTCTGTCGCCGGCGTCCCGGTCAATCGTTCGACAGCCTTGTTCCAGATGATCACCTTCGAATTCGCGTCAAGCACGAAGGCGGGCGTGACCAGATGGGACAGAAGCTTCGTGGCGAACTCGTGCATGGCGGACATGGCTATTTCATCCTTCGCACGGCATATCTGCTCGTGATGAATCGCGCGCCATCGGAGAACTCCACCAGCGCGGAGTTCATCCTGCCCGTAGCCAGAACGCGGCAGGGTTGACCGTGCCGCTCAGGCAGCCATTTACGCCAGTGCCAGCGATGCGTCATGGCTCAGTGCCTCGCGTGCGTCGTCGTACTGCTTGATGCCCCATGCGAGGGCAAAGCAGCACCAGATGAAATTATGGGTATAGTTGCGCAATCCGTATTCCCAAAAATCCGCGAAATAGAAATGCCTGCCATGGGTGCCGGCCCTATGGCTGAATTCGATTGCCGCGCGTCGCGCCTCATGCTCGCCTTCATCAGCGCAGGATAGAACTTCTTCCTCGATGGCCTCCCAAAGCGCGCGCCGCGCATCCTTGTCCAGCTCCTCGTCGTTGCGAGCTTCCCGGATCCATTCCAACCGCCGCTCTCGAACGACCCGCCTGAATTCGTCGGGATCGAATTCTTCTGCGCCACACCTGGAATCGATGGCAAGCAGCTTTTCAGCCCAATACTGGGGGTTTATTGCCAGGGTCTGCCCGTTCCGCAGGTGCATATGCTCGCGGTCCGCGCGCGGACGGAAGAACTGGAACATGTCCTCGATACGGCTGAAAACGTAAGTGCCCATGTCGCCGGTGTAGCAGAGGTGATTCGGCCAGGTGATCAGATCGAAATGCATGATGTTCGTGCCGGGCTCGCGAAATCGCACATGCCGGTTGACACCATCGTCGCGGATGATGGTCATTTGATGCCTGGATACATCCTTGAGGAAATTTTCCTCAGTGCAATCTCGCGTCATTTGATCAACTCCTCCTTAAAATTCCAGCTGCGAAAGCGACCTGTTCGCGCCCGATTTCGGCCCATTTCCTCCCGTCCGGCGCATTCCTGTTCCACGCGAGAGGGGAGGTGTGGGGCATGGGCACGGCGGCCAGCGCGAAATCGCGGCTGGCAAGTCTTTTCACTGCGGGGTGGCACAGGTTTTCTCCGATGATGCTGCCGCACCATCTCCGCGTTTCTTCGATTCGCCCAAGAAGCGAGCCGTTGCCGCGAAATACGCCCGTTGGGGTCTGTCCGACCAGAAGCAGGACGCGCGGACGGCATTCCAGGATGAAATCGATCAGCAGCGGGAGGCAAGCGTCCCGCTCCCGCGGCGTCGGCTTGCGGTTCCCCTCGGGACGGCAACGGACTATGTTGGCCCGTCCATAACCGTCGCGACCGATCCCATTGGCGAGTAGAACGCCGTCCAGCGTCTTTCCCGCCCGGCCGACAAATCCCTCGCCGGCGGCATCTTCGTCGGCGCCGGGCGCCTCTCCTATTGCGAGCAGCCCGCCAGCATGGCATGGCGTCGGCAGGACAATCCGCGTTCTGGACTTGCAAAGGGCGGGGCAGCGATCGCAATTCATCGCGCTTCCTTTACCTGCGAGAGATGCTTTTTGCGCCAAAGCCAGGGTTCCACCGGAAGATCCGCCCATAGCCCGCGTCTGGCATGGCGGGCATCGCGTTCAGCTGCAAACATTTCCGGCGAGCGGGCATATTTCACGTAGACCCAGGCGAGGCCGCGTCGTACCTGTTCCAAATTGATGGAGACAATCTGCCCATGAAGGTTGGGCGCAGCAGCGAGCCTTCCAAAAGGCAGCATGCTCGCCACAACGACACCCAGAAGGCCCAAGACCACCGTTTTCCAGTCGCTATAAAGCTGTATCATGGTAATTATACAGAACGGTCTGAAGGTCCCAAAGTTTATGAGGCACGACTCACTGCACCAGCGCCCCAGAAGGTCTCGCTCGACCATCCTTGCGCATGCGGCGCGGCTGCGGGCCGTGAATTTTCATAACTCATTGATTATGTTTGCTTTAACAGAATTGTTAACCCACCGAAGGGCGCCAAACCCATGAGCAAGACTACCATTTCCACATGAAAACGTCAAATTATTATCGTAAAACATCACGATTATGATTTTCCTTGCGCACTAATAGACATTACCCTTATAATGTCGCCTAGAGTTGAAGTTTGGCCTGAAGCGGCCATCTGAAAAACGTGGTAGAGCCGATTGTTTCACGCCGAAAACGAGCCAAACCCAGTATTGGCGCGGTTTCCCGAGGGGTGCCAATTTGGCGTGAAACAAATTCTGAGGGGCGGAATTTCTTGAAACTGGACGACCTGCCTGTTGAAGCGAGAGTTGCCGGGGGTGGAGAGCCTGCTGTTGTCGAGGCCATCGGTCAGCCGGTTCTCTCCGACTACCACCGGTTTGTCGTGGCTTTCTCCGGCGGCAAGGATTCTCAGGCCTGTTTCCTGCACCTTGTCGAGCTAGGAGTGCCGCTTGACCGCATTGAGCTCTGGCACCACGATGTGGACGGCGATGGCGATTCCTTCATGGACTGGCCCTCGACGCGCGCATATTGCCGCGCTTTCGCAGACGCCTTCAAGGTCAGCATCTACTTCTCCGGAAAGGAAGGCGGCTTCCGGCGCGAGATGCTGCGCGAAGGCGCCAGGACCGCCCCGGTCTGGTTCGAGACCCCGTCCGGTAGGCGCCGGGCGGGCGGTGAAGGCGGTAAAGAGGGAACACGGCTCAAGTTCCCTCAACTTTCCGCGGATCTCTCGATTCGCTGGTGCTCAAGCTACCTAAAGATCGATGTGGCCAGCCTGGCATTGAACAACCAGGAACGCTTCCTGACTGGCAGGACGTTGTTCATCACAGGAGAGCGTGCAGAGGAGTCCGCGGCGCGCGCCAGATACAAGCCTTTCGAGCCGCACCGGTGCGACAACCGGGACGGCGTTCGCCGCAGGCGTCACATCGATCACTGGCGCCCCGTCCATTCATGGCCTGAAGAGCAGGTCTGGTCCATCCTCGAGCGCAACAGGATCAATCCGGCGCCGGCCTACAAGCTGGGCTGGGGCCGGCTCTCCTGCATGGCCTGCATCTTCGGTTCCGACAGCCAGTGGGCATCCATCGCGAAAATCGCGCCCGGGCGTTTCCGGGAGATTGCGGACTACGAGACGAGATTCGGAAAAACCATCCATCGCACCAGGGCCTTGGGCGAACGGATCCGAGACACGGCCCCATATGAAATGGATGAAGCGGTAATCGCGGAGGCCATGTCGAGCGAGTATCGCGGCCCGGTTGTTCTTCCGCCAGATGTTCCGTGGCGATTGCCCAAGGGGGCATTCGGCGAGTCGTGCGGGCCGGTTTAGCGTGAGCCAAGGACAAAGCATAGGAACCATCATCCATGGATCTCAACGAAGAGCAGCGCAAGGTTCTTGAACTGCTGAAGAAGGACTCATACGAGGAAGTGCGCGTCAAGACCGGTTGGTCCAAGGGACGTATTTACGAACTGGCGCTACGCACTGGTGCCCGCAAGACGGAAGCCCGCATCCGGGAGCGGCAGGAGGAACGCCGCCGGCGGCAGCTTGAGACGCTGGAAGCGCTTGTCAATGCCACCGTCAAAGCCGATGTGCTCGACTTCCTGGATGGCATCCCCGACAACTCGTTGGCGATGCACTTCACCTCGCCACCGTACAACGTCGGCAAGCAATACGGCGACTGCCCGGCGGCCGACGCCATGCGTTTCACCTATTACCACGGGTGGCTGATGCAGGTGATCAGCGAGATGTCGCGCACGCTCAAGCCTGGCGGCGTCGTCTGCCTCAATGTCGGCAAAACACGGGACTGGGAAGACCGCCTGATGCCGCTCGACGTGCTTCTCTACGAAGATCTGCGCCGCGCGGGTCTCACCTTCCAGAGCCGCATCATCTGGACCGTCGCCCACGGCCTGACCCCAAAGCACCGGTTGGCCGAGCGCCACGAAACGGTTCTGGTTTTCAGCAAGGGGGAGGTGGCGAGGTTCAACCCGAACGCCTGCCGCGTGCCGCAGAAACAACCGGGCAAGCGCGCGTTCAAAGACCCCAACCGCGGCGCCCTTTCCGGCAACCCGCTGGGGGCCTTTCCCACCGATGTCTGGAGCGACATCGCCCAGGCCAAGCACAATCACCCGGACCGCGCCCTGGGCAACCATCCGGCGCAATTTCCGGTAAAACTCGTCAAGCGGGCAATCCTCCTCTATACCCTGCCGGGCGAGCCCGTATGCGACTGCTTCGTCGGCAGCGGCTCGACAGCGGTAGCGGCGGTTGAGACCGGCCGCGGCTTCGTTGGCGCCGATCTCTTCTATGAGGATCTGCGCGCCAAGCGCATCGCCAACGCCAAGCCCGATAGCTTCACACCCCTGACGGGCGTTACCGACGAGAGCGTGGCTGTCTGGCAAGCCGAAGCACGCCGCGTCGCACATGAAGCATCTTCGATCAACTCTTCCGCTGATCGCCGCATGTGCGAGGAGTTTGGACTTGGTGTGGCCTGAAATTCACGGGAGATGAAAATGGACAAGAAACGACTGAAACTACTGGAGCGCGCCTATGAGGCGGAAGTAAACGCAGCATTCAATCATGGGCTGCACATTATCCAAACGAAGGCGGCGTTGGCAGAGGTGATGGTTGAGGAGGGCTATCTAGCCAAGTGTCAAGTCAAGGTCTCAGGCGTGACCATTGAAGGTTACGAATTGACGCACCTCGGCCGAATGACCTATTGCATGAGCTGCGAAGGCGAGGAGCCTAGCCCTAGTGACGAAGGGCAATCATGAGCGAAGAACGATCACGTAGCCCGGCGCCTTCGCAGCGATTCCGAGAGGAGTGTCTAGCGGACCGTGGTTATCGCTTCTTACGGGACGACGGCGTCGATTCACTGTGGCAATTTCGCGGATTGGCGACGGTGCACACCGTCAGCGTCAAGCCCAACGGCGACACGGAGGATGTGTCGCATAAGCATCTCGAAAAGTGACCCCATGAAAACCAATTTCATACTCGGACTCCTTTCCCATATGCTCTTGCTGATGACTTTCCGTCACGGAGGTCAGGGTTTGCAGGTGAAATCCCATGGGCTTTTTGCGCTGCTCTTGGTGATCGCCGCAGTCGCAGCGATTGCCGCCGGGATGGCAGGCAGCGGGCTTTCATCCGCTGGAGGCCGCGTCATCGGACTTGTCCTCCTTGCGGCGATATGCGCCTATACGATGTGGGAGCTGTATGTCCCAGTTCTCCTTATCTCCACCGCGGCTGATCTTCTGTTCATCCCCGTTGCGCTCATTGCCTCTCAGGATCTCTGGCCAGCGATGGCGGCCATGGATGCCTATCAGACCCTCGCTGTTGGCGTCGTCGGGGTCAGGATCGTTCGTGAGAAGGCTCGAAAGCAATGAACGCAACGTCACGAATCATCGTCGGTCGCTTAGCGGAAAACCGTACCGGCCGGGACATCGTGATCGGCGATCTCCATGGGCATGCCGATCGCTTGCTTCGCCTCATGGACCGTGAGCGGTTCGACCCTGCCCGCGACAGGATCATTGCCTGCGGAGATCTTGCCGACCGCGGCCCCGCGTCGAGGCGCTGCCTGAACCTTCTCTCCGAGCCGTGGTTTTTCTCGGTTCGGGGCAACCACGACCAGCACTTCATCGATCAGGTGGTTGCCATACTCTTCGCCGTTGCGAATCGCGGCATTGGTCTCGAAGACGCTTTGCGTCTTGCAAGGCCGGCGGCCGAGTCAATGGAAAGCGAATGGGTCCTCGACTGGCTCAAGGACCGGTACCGCTCAGATGCGCTGGCCGACGCCGACAGGCTCGCCGCCCTTGCCAACTCCATGCCGCACATTCTGGTCGTCGGCCAGGATCAGAACCGATTTCAGGTCGTTCATGCCGAAGCATGGGAAAATGGCAATCCTCTCAGCAACGCCGCCATAGATGGCGGATTGCCAGGAGCATCGGCTGGATTGGCGGACCGGCTCCTGTGGGGAAGAACCGTGTTCGCCGCCATGGACTGCTTCCCGGACATAGCGCAAACGAACGAGCCGGGCATTTCCCCGACATTTTGCGGGCACAACGTCGTTCGCGAAGTGTCGCTCTGGCGCAACCACATCTTCATGGACACGGGTTGCGGCTTCGACTACGAGAACTGGATGAGGTTGTCGGCATTCGTGGTCCAGGAAGGCCGCGTCGTCTCAATCTAAGGAGGAAGGCATGCACTGGTTCGAAGTCGACAAACAAGGGCTGGCCCGGCTGCTTGAACGCAAGGGCAAGGCTTTCGCTCTCTTCGAGTTGATCCAGAACGCCTGGGACACGCGCTCGACGGAGGTGAATGTGACGCTTTCCCGCATCTCCGGGACAAGACGCGTGAGGCTCGCCGTTGAGGACGACAACCCGGAGGGGTTCGGGAATTACCTTTCCCACGCATTCACCCTTTTCGCGGACAGCAGCAAGAAAGGGGACGCGCAGGCGCGAGGCAGGTTCAATTTGGGAGAAAAACTGGTGCTCGCTCTCTGCGATGAGGCCGAAATCGCATCGACCAAGGGATCCGTGATGTTTACGGACGCCGGCCGCATCAATCGCCGCACGAAAAGAGAACGCGGCTCCGTCTTCGAAGGCGTCCTCAAAATGACCGACGGGGAAATGCAGGAATGCGCCGAGGCCGTACGCAGGCTCATACCGCCGCCGGGGATCATCACGCGTTTCAACGGCTCCGTGCTGCCCCAGCGGCCGGCACTCGAGGAATTCGAAGCAACACTTCTCACGGAAATTGCCGATGCCGACGGCGTTTTGCGCCGGGCGCAACGCAGGACCACGATCAGGGTGGTGATGCCGGCGCCCGGCGAAACGCCCATGCTCTACGAGATGGGCATCCCGGTGGTCGAGACCGGAGACCGCTGGCACTGCGACATCCAGCAGAAGATTCCGCTGAATTTCGACAGGGACAATGTGCCCCCTTCATATCTTGCGCGCGTACGCGCGCTCATGCTCGAGCGCATGCAGGGGATGCTTACGGAGGAGGACGCCAATGCGCCCTGGGTTCGGGACGCCATGCAGAAGCACGGCGACGAACTTTCCGATGCAACCGTTTCGCGCGTGCTGGATCTGCGCTTCGGGGAAAAGCGCTGCGCATACGACCCATCGGACCCGGAAGCCAACAATCGGGCCGTATCCAAGGGCTACGCGCTCATCTACGGCTCCCAGCTCTCGAAGGAGGAGTGGGGCGCCGCCCGGCGCGCCGGCGCGGTCCTGCCGGCGGGGCAGGTGACCCCGACGCCGAAGCCCTTCAGCGACAATCCGGATGCGATGCCCCTGAAGGTGCTCCCCCCTGAGAAATGGACGCCCGCCATTGCGGCCGTCGCGGACTATGCCGAAAGGATCGGCAAACAGCTGCTGGGGTGTCCGGTCATGGTTGCCATCGCCAGCGATGTCTCCTGGCCCTTTTCCGGCGCCTTCGGAGCCGGTCGGCTAACGCTCAATCTGGGCCGGCTTGGACACGGCTGGTTCGAACGCGCAGATCTGGCCGAAATCAATCAACTGCTGATCCATGAATTCGGCCATCACTATAGCGGTAACCACCTCTCGGCAGATTTTCACGAAGCCCTGTGCAAGCTAGGCGGAAAGCTAACTCAGCTGGCGATCGAGGATCCTGATCTATTCGATTTGCAGCCCACGGAGATGCGCTTTCCAGCACCAAAGGGCCGATAGCGGGCCCATCAACAATCCAGTCTTGTGTCCCGCTATTTTGGCGGCTATAATTAACGTTACTTGTAACGAATATTAAAGCATATGGCTACCAGTCTCGAAGAATGGAATGCACTCTGGAAGGGCATCCGGGAGATCAATGATCTCTTCCCGGACGGGATGGTTTTTATCGGCGGAGTTGCCGTATACCTTCACATCAACAAGGATGCGCTCCCGCCCGGGTTCATCGAGTTCAGTCACGACGCGGACCTGTACTTCTCGCTTGCCGATTTCTCGGACCTCCGTGACATGGAAGAAGTAACAGCGAATCGTCGGCTCAACAAGCACCAGATCATCAAGCACGGCGTTGAGTACGATATCTATCTCGAGCGGCACAATTCCCTTGCGATTCCCTATTCGGAGGCCTTTGCTCATTCAGTCGTGATCGACAACATCAGGGCAGCCTGCCTTGAGCATCTCCTCGTGCTCAAACTTGACGCCTTCAGCAGTAGGAAAGGCTCATCAAAAGGCGCCAAGGATGAGCGTGACTTGATCCGCATTTGCTATCTACTCGCGGGGAAAGGTATCGATATGGACCTGGTGGCCCCGTATCTCGATAGTGATCGCATGGGTCTTCTTAAAGGACTCAAGAACTCTCCCGGTTATTTGGTGTTGTGCGAAGGCAACGCCCATAAAGCCAAGCCGATTCGCGATGCGGTAAATGAGGTGATCAAAATGATCACTGGACAGAAGTTGCAAAAGGCCTCCAAGCCATGAAATTCTCAATGACTCCCATGATTCGCCCACCCGCTCCCGTCACAGCGCCCCCCAAGCAGGCGAAGGCTGTGTCGATGGATTGGCTGTTGGCCGCGGTTGGTTTGTCGAACCGGGTCACGGGAGGGCTACACGAGATCCTGGTTCATCCAGGCTCGGAACATTTCCTGGTGAATGGGAAGCCGTGCGTGGGCCTATCGAGACGGTTAAGCATGGATTTCGTGCAATCCGAAGCCGGATTCGTACTGGAGGTTCTTGCACACGGTTTTCACGACTACACCGCACGGGAGAACATCTGTGGGCGACTTCGCTACCACCCTGACAGGCGCGGCCGTGAAAGAACCGGAAAGGCAATGAGCAGCGCGGAACGCGTGAGGAAGTTCCGTCTGGCAAGCAAGCGCAACTGATGCCTCACGTTGCGATCGTCCAGTATTCGCCCGGCTCAAGCCTGCAGCTGCCGCCGGAGCTCGACGGCAGCTGTGGCACGAACCGGGCCCCCGAGGAGCATCTGCAGCTCTCGGCCCGGAACGACTGGGAGGCGGTTCTCGGCTGGCTGATGAAGTTCAAGGACTCCCCCAACACGTTCGACTACTATAGGCGCGAAGCCGAACGCCTGCTCAGTTGGTCGATAAACGAGAGAAAAAAGCCGGTCTCCTCGCTCACCTACGAGGATTTGCTGCTTTATCGGGAGTTCCTGGCGGACCCGCCGAAGGACTACATTTCGTCAAGGCGCTTCGGCCGAGATAATCCAGGATGGCGGCCGTTCTCCGGCCCGCTGTCCAAGGCTGCAATCAGCCAGGCCTTCGCGGCCGTTGGCGCCTTGTTTCAACATCTCGTCAATGCGGGCTACCTGTATCGCAATCCCGTTCGCCTCATGCGCCTGAAACGGCCCGGGCGAAACCAAAAGACGCGCAGGTTCCTGACCGACGAGATGCGGCAGATCGTCGCCGAGCATATCCGCGAAATGCCGACCGACAGCCGGGAGCGGATGGCAAGGCGGGCCCGCGCCATCTGGATCATGAGTCTTTTCACGAGGACGGGGCTGCGCATCAGCGAAGCTCTGGGCGGATCCATGGGGGACTTCTATTGCGAGTTGCGGGAAGAGCGCGAGCAATGGTGGCTCGACGTGACCGGGAAGGGAGGGAAGCGTCGCCAGGTGGCCGTACCACAGGACGTGATAGAGGAGCTGCGCCGATATCGGGTGATATCAGGTGATATCACCTCTGCGCTTCCGCAACGGGGAGAAAACGCCCCCCTAATTTCAAGAATGCGAGGGCAAGGCCCGATGGGGCGGGGTGGCTTGCATCGCTTCATCAAGGCGCTCTTTGTGGAAATCGACGGGAAGCTCGAGGCGGCCGGGCATCCCCTTGCCGGTCAATTCACCCCGGTTTCCACCCACTGGCTGCGGCACACGGCGGCCACGGAATGGCTCAGAAGGGGGGCAACCATAAAGGACGTTCAGGAACAGCTTGGACACGGAGACATCTCCACCACTGGTCAGTACCTGCATTCGGAGGACGACAGGCGCCACGCAGCCATCACCGGGGATCAGAAGGCAGGAAACGGCTCTGGAAATGGCGGAGTCGGTGGCGCATCCGAAGATAGATGATACAAGACGCCAACCCATGCGTTTCCAGTCCGGCACGATAACCGGTATTATCGTTTGTGTATTTCAGGCTAGAATTCTATTCATCGCATTGAATAATATGAATATCATCGCATCATGTAACCGGCAACTAAACCGGCAATATTGCCCATGCAAAAGACCCTCGCCCAATACACCCAGCCGCATCAGTTCGAGCCGCTTCTGCCGCAGAAGCGGCTGGAGGAGCTGCGCGCGCGCACGCGGGCGCTGATCGGGCAGTCGCTGCGGCTGGCCGGCGGGGCGCACGCGACGACGATCGCCAGCCTGCGCGAGCTGGTGCGGGCGATGAACTCCTATTACTCCAACCGCATCGAGGGCCAGGGCACCCATCCGCTCAACATCGAGCGCGCCCTGCGCGGCGATTTCTCCGACAGGCCGGACGTGGCGCGGCTGCAGCGGCTGGCGCTGGCGCACATCGAGGCCGAGCGCGAGCTGGAGCGGCGTGTCGATGCCGGCACGCCGCCGCTGACGGCCGATTTCCTGCGGCAGGCGCACGCCGCGGTGTACGGGCGGCTGCCGGCGGAGGACCGCGTCCTCGAGGGAGAGGTCGTTGCGCCCGGCGCGCTGCGCGGGCGGGCCGTGGCGGTCGGCCGGCACGAGCCGCCGCTGGCCGAGGCGCTGCCGGCCTTTCTGGCGCGCTTCGACGAGGCGTATTCCCGCGCCTGCCCGCTGGAGGACACGCTGTTCACAGTCGCGGCGGCGCACCAGCGCATGGCCTGGGTGCATCCCTTCCTCGACGGCAATGGCCGCGCCTGCCGCCTGCAGACGCATTGCGCGCTGTGGCCGCTGAGCGCCGGGTTGTGGTCGGTCAGCCGCGGCTTCTCGCGCGAGCGCGACCGCTACTACGCACTGCTCGGGGCGGCGGACAGCCCGCGCCAGGGCGACCTGGATGGCCGCGGCAACCTGAGCGAGAAGGCGCTGTGGGCCTGGTGCGACTGGTTCATCGCCGTCTGCGAGGACCAGGTGCGGTTCATGGCGGGCCTGCTCGACCTCGACGGCATGAAGACGCGCATCCAGGCGCTGGTCGCCTTCCGCACGGCGCACGGGAAAGGCTACCGGGCGGAGGCGGCGCTGCCGCTGTATCACCTGTTCCTCGCCGGGCCGACGCCGCGCGGCGAGTTCCAGCAGATGACGGGCCTCGGCGAGCGCACCGCCCGCGCGCTGCTTTCGCATCTCATCGAGAGCGGGCTGGTGGCGAGCGAGGGGCACACGGCGCCGGTGCGCTTCGCCTTTCCGCTCGACGCCCTGCAATTCCTGTTGCCGGAGCTGTATCCGGAGGCGTCGACGGGAGCGTCAGCACCTACAGCATAAGGTCGCCATTTCTCTTCTTGCCTTGCATGCGGCAAATTCTGTATGATTATTACCATACGGAATATATTTCAAGTCCAAAAGACTGCCAGCGCGAGAGGGAGGCATCACGGCATGAAAAAACAACTTCAAATCGACCTGCATAAAAAACAGATCGTGGATCTCTTCGCGGGCGGAGGCGGGTGGTCCACCGGGTGCGAGATGGCGTTGGGCCGCAGCCCGGACATCGCCATCAACCACAACGACGACGCCCTGTCGCTGCACCGGGCCAACCATCCGCAGACGCGTCATTTCATCGCGGATGTGTTCGAGGTCAACCCGCATGGCGCCACACAAGGACGGTCTGTGGGTTGGCTGCATATGTCGCCGGACTGCTTTCCTGCCGGGACCATGATCTTGACCGACCTGGGCTACAAGGCCATTGAAACAATAGAGGTCGGCGAGTTAGTTCTGACGCATCAGGGGCGCTGGCGTCGCGTCACGGACACCATGAGCACGGTACGCCCACTTGTCGAGGTTCGCGGGAAAGGACATCCCGGCTTGATCGTGAGCCCGGAGCATCCATTCTATGTTCGCCCATCCAAGCGGAATGGGCGAGGTGATCTCGTCCATCTGAATGCACCGCCGGAGTGGACCAAAGCCGGCGAACTTACCCGCGATGCCTATTGGGGATCGCCGGTTTCGTTCCCTGCCTTGCCGATCCCGCCAGTTCCTTCCTATCGCGGGCGACAATTTGAAATCTCAGAGTCGCTGATGTGGCTGGCTGGCCGGTATGTCGCCGATGGCTGGACGCGGATCGCGGAAACACGCGCCGAACTTGTGATTACGTGCGGCAACCATGAGGCCGATACCCTCCGCGCCCGCTTGAATGAGTGGACTCGTTCCGGAGCCCGCGCTGGCAGCGACGAAATGGCTTGGCATGAACGTGCAACGGGTACGGCCAGGCAGTTTTCAACGAATTCGCGCGGACTGGTCGAGTGGCTGCGCAGTCAATTCGGACATGGAGCAGCAAACAAACTTCTGCCGGCATGGCTGTACGGAGCGGACGAATCCCTGCGCCGCGCCCTCCTCGAAGGTTACGTCTCAGGCGACGGGGCCATGCCGAAGGCTGACGGCTCCCCAATCGTCATGACCACCACAGTGTCGCGCGCCTTGGCCTATAGCATCAAGGCGCTTGCGGGTTCGCTCGGGTATTCGCCCAACATTTACCTGCGCGAAAACCAACCCGATGTCATCCAGGGGCGCAAAGTCAACGTCAAGCCCGCATACAGCGTCCGTTGGCGCATTGCCGGACAGCGCAAACAATCCCGCGTCATCGACCGGATCGAGTGGGCGCCGGTACGCGAAGTGAAAGACCTGCGGGCGACGGGTACTGTTTACAACCTATCCGTCGAGGAGGACGAAAGCTATGTCGCCGAGGGCGTGATCGTCCATAACTGCACGCACCATTCTCAGGCCTCCGGCGGACAGCCTCGCGACAAGAAGATCCGCGCCCTTTCCTGGGTCGGATACCGCTGGGCTGCGCAGGTGCGGCCCGATGTCATCAGCCTGGAGAACGTCAAACAGATTCTCAAGTGGGGTCCGCTGGTCGCCAAGCGCGACAAGGTGACCGGCCGTGTTCTGAAACGCACGGAGGTCGTTCTCAGGACACCCCGCGGCACCAGCACGAAAATCGAGTGGGTGCCGGCTGCCCCGAACGAGCGCGTTCCGGTTCAGGATCAGTATCTGGTGCCCGATCCCAAGCGGGAAGGGCGAACTTGGCGAAAGTTCGTGCGCAAGCTCGAAGCCTTGGGCTACGAGGTCCAGCATCGCGTGCTCTGTGCGGCCGATCAGGGAGGCCACACTACCCGCGAACGGCTTTGGATGATTGCCAGGTGCGACGGCCAACCCATCTCATGGGAGGGGCTGAAAACCCACGCCAGGAAAGCGGGGCCAGACCAACGGAAGTGGAAACCGGCGGCGGAATGCATCGACTTTTCCGATCTCGGCAAGTCGATTTTCGACCGCAAGAAACCCCTGGCTCCCGCCACCATGCGGCGCATCGCCAAGGGAATCAAGCGGTACGTTCTGGACAACCCGCAGCCCTTCATCGTCAACAACATGACGAACAATGTGCCGCGTCCGATCGATATGCCGATGGCGACCGGCTGCACGGGGAATCACAAGTTTCTGGCAACTCCTGTCATCGCGAAATTCCGCAGCGACAGCTCCGGGCATGCCGTCGACGAACCGCTGCCGACAATCACCTCGGGCGGGAATTGCGCGCGAGACGCGGGCGCTGCTCACGCGCTCGGAATTGTTTCGCCCGTGATCGTTCCAATTGCGCATTACAACGGTCAATCCGAACCGGTGCATTCGTTGGAGGACCCCATGCGTACCGTCATGGCGGCGACCAAAGGGGGTGAATTTTCGCTGGCCTCGCCGATTCTCGTGCCGGCAACCCATCAGGGCGATGACCGCAGCCATTCCATCGAGGAACCGATGCGCACCATCACCGCCGCCCACCGTGGCGAAACGATGCTGGTTTCACCGGTGCTGGTTGGGGCCGGTGGGCCGGAATATGCTGGTAAGCCGGCCCCGGTGACAGCGCCACTCGGCACGGCAACGACGGAGAACCATCGCGCCATTGTCGCGGCCACCATGGTGCAGACCGGGTACGGGGAGCGCCATGGGCAGTCTCCGCGGTCTCTCGATATCGAAGCTCCCATCGGAACCGTGGTAGGCACGGGGAAGCATGCGATCGCCACGGCCTACATGATGCAGGCCAACGACGGCTATAACACGACCGTCGGCCGCAAGCTGGATGACCCGATGACCACCGTCACCAATACCGGAAGCCAACAGCAGTTGGTCACGGCGCACCTGGCGCACCTTCGCGGCAATTGCGACGCACGCAATCCGGAGGACCCGTTGATGACCGTGTCGGCCGGCGGGCAGCATCATGGTGTGGTATCCACTTTCCTTGCTGGCTGCCGCACTGACGAGTCGAATCGCGCCCGGTCAGTTGCGGATTCCTGCATTCTCTCCCCCGAACAGGAAGCCAGCGCGCTTCGCGTATCGGACTTCCTGCTGGAGAACTATCCTCAAGATGGCAAGCGGCACGAACCTGCCACCACGAAGGAGCGCCTTGCGCTCGTCACGGTTTTCATCAAGGGCCAGCCCTACGTGATCATCGACATCAGGCTGAGGATGTTGAAGCCACGGGAGCTTTTCCGCGGGCAGGACTTCCCCGATGACTACATCATCGACCATGGGCACGATGGCCGGAAGTTCTCGATCTCGGCTCAAGTCCGCATGTGCGGGAACAGCGTGGATCCCGTTCAGGCCGCGGCGATCATCCGGGCCAACGCCGTGGAATTGGCGGTGGGCCGCAGGGCCTCGGCATGAAAGCCCGGTCGATCCTTTTTTCTGGCGCCATGGTGCGCGCCATCCTCGACGGCGTGAAGACGCAGACGCGGAGAATTGTGAAGCCGCCAAGCAAAATCGTACCGGAATGGCCGTTCCCGATTACGCCATGCCCCTACGGCCAGGCCGGCGACCGGCTTTGGGTGCGGGAGACGTGGTGGCAGGATCGCCGCGATCAGCTCGTCGCTGTAATGGATGTGGACGGCTATACCATTGACAAGCACCAAGCATCAAATGCGACCGGCTGCCACGTTGGTGATATGGCCGGGCTGCGCGCAAATCAGTTCTGGCGCAAGCGCCCATCCATCCACATGCCACGCTGGGCCTCCCGCATCACGCTGGAGATCGTCGCCATCCGCGTCGAGCGGCTGCAGGACATCAGCGAGGCGGATGCCATCGCGGAAGGCATTGAGCCGATGTTTCTCGGCGAAACCCCAGACATGAAGCGCCTCGGCGCCCGCGTTCAATTCAAGGAGCTATGGGAGCGGATCAACGGCCCCGGCTCATGGGCTGCGAACCCCTGGGTGTGGGTGATCGAATTCAGAAGAATACCTCATGGTTGAGGTAACAACATGGCAAGAATGAACAAAAGAGCGGCATTGGAGATGGGCTATGCGGCCGACAAAAGAAAGCGACGCCGGCAGCACCGTAGTGCGGCACGAGAACTCCTAAAAAACGGGGGGCTTTTGAACTGGAATTCTGCTCGAGGAAGCACGTTCTGGCAGGTGGCGCAGTGGCATAAGGCGCAGGCTCGCGCAATCTAACAACTCTCGCTCTCGCACATGCATAAACAACTCGACCTTTTCAACGACGTGTCGGCCGTCTATGGGCGTACCGGCAAGCTCAGCAACAGCCAACTCTATGAGATGGTGGCCCGGCATGCCGGCATCCCTCTGGAAGAGATCGAGGCGCGCGTTCCGATCGGGCAAACCGGACAGAAGCACAGTCTGCTGAAGCGCGAAGTCCGCTGGCACCAGCAGACCCTGAAACATCTTGGGCTGATTGAGCGTGTCGAGGGTGAGCGCGGGCTATGGAAGCTTACCGACGCCGGCGAGAAAAAACTGCGCCGGGCCTTGCCTGAAGTGGCTCTCCTCGCCTTCTCGACGGATCTCGGGCTTGCCATTTGGGGGAGCTGCAACCGCGTCTTTCCGCACCTCGACACGCCGATCGCGCTGTGCGTCACCTCTCCGCCGTACCCGCTGCGCAAGCCCAGGGCGTATGGCAATCCGACCGCCGCTGAATACGCCGACTTCATCTGCCGCGCGCTGGAGCCAGTCGTCGCCAACCTGGCACCTGGAGGCAGCATCGTCATCAACGTCTCGAACGACATCTTCGAGCAGGGCCTGCCGTCGCGCTCCACTTACCTGGAGCGCATGGTCATCGCGATCGAGGACCGGCTTGGGCTGGCGCTCATGGATCGCGTGCCATGGAGCAACCCGAGCAAGGCCCCGGGCCCCATCCAATGGGCGAGCAAGGTGCGCTGTCAGCTCAACATGGGCTGGGAGCCGGTCTATTGGTTCACCAACGACCCAGCCCGGGTGAAGGCCGACAACCGGCGAGTGCTGCAACCCCATACCGAGCGTCATCGCCGGCTGCTCGCCGCTGGCGGAGAGCAGCGGGAAGCAAGCTTCGCGGATGGAGCCTACCGGGTCCGAAAAGGCAGCTACGGCAAGCCCACCGCCGGCCGCATCCCCAGGAACGTGATCACGATGGGGCACAGCTGCCCGGACCATCGTCAGTACCGCAGGGACGCCGCCATGCTTGGCCTGCCGGCGCACGGCGCCCCGCTGCCCAAGGCCATGTACGATTTCTGGATCGATTTCCTGACAGAGCCCGGCGATTTGTGCGCGGACATTTTCGGAGGCAGGGTTACGCTGGGCAAGTCTGCCGAGGAGCGCGGCCGGCGGTGGATCGTCACGGAATGGATCATCGAGTACGTCCGTGCCGCGGCCGAACGGTTCAAGGCGTCGCCGGGGTTCTGGCTCAACCCGGCTATTGCCAGCTGCTGATCGTCTCAACAATCGACCCATCAAGCATTCGGTTTCCGACAAAAGTCGGAAGACGACAATAGTCTGCACGCCTTAAATTACCGGCCACTTCATGACATCGGAGTCATGGAGCGGCCGCATGAAAAACCACAACAAGGCGTTCGGCAAAGCTCTCCGTTCCTTGCGCAGGGCCCGCGGGTACACCCAGGAAACACTGGCGTTCGCCGCGGGGCTTGACCGTACCTACATCTCCCTGCTGGAGCTGGGGTCGCGTTCGCCCACGCTGGACACCATCGTCGCGTTGTGCGGAACCCTTGATGTGACGCTCTCCGAGATTGCCGCCGCGATCGAGGCTGAACTGAATGCCTGACCAGACCGTCAGAGAGGCCCTGGAAAACTACCGCAGCAGGATTTCCATCCTCAAGAAGGGGTATGCCCAGGAAAAGTACCGCATTGAGCAGATATCCCGCTCGTTCCTCGGCGCGAAGATCGTCCGCGAGGTAACGAGCGTCGACATCGCCACCTATCGCGACAACCGGCTGCAGGAGATCAATTCGAAGACTGGCAAACCACTTTCCAGCTCGACGGTTCGCCTCGAGATGTCGCTCCTGTCAAATTTCTTCGACATCTCCCGCATCGAATGGGGCATTTGCGACTCGAACCCCGTTGCCAACGTCCGCAAGCCGAAGATCCCGCCAGGCCGGGACCGCCGCCTCACGCCGCGCGAGGACCGGCTGATCCTGCGGTATTGCCACAACCACGTGAATCCCGAGCTCTATTCCATCGTGGTGCTGGCTCTCGAGACCGCGATGCGCCAGGGAGAGATCCTGCGCCTGCAGTGGGAGCACCTCAACCTGAAGAGCCGGGTTGCCCACCTGCCGGAGACCAAGAACGGCACCAAACGCGACGTGCCGCTCTCCATCAAGGCGCAGGCGGCGCTGATCCGCCTCGGCGTCAAGCCGAGCGGCCGGGTTTTCAGCTACACGCCGGAAGGCCTCAAGTCGACCTGGCGTTTCATGCTAGTCAAGCTTGGCATCGAGGATCTGCACTTCCACGATCTCAGGCACGAGGCGATCAGCCGGCTCTTCGAGCTTGGATCGCTCGACATGATGGAGGTGGCCGCGATCAGCGGGCACAAAAGCCTCTCCATGCTGAAGCGCTACACCCACCTCAAGGCCCAGCGCCTAGTGCGCAAGCTTGAGGGAAACAAGAGCAAGGGCAGGCAGGTCGTGATCGACCACCTGATTCCCTATCCTGCGGCCGTCGAGAACGACGCAGGAGCCGTCCGCGTGCGACTTCTCGACTTCGAGGACGTGGCCGGCACCGGAGCCTGCCGGATGTCGGCTATAAGGGTCGCTCAGGACGCTCTGCTTCGGCGAATTCTGGGCATGATGCGAGAATCGCAGCCCATTCCATCGCCAGACCAGTATCTCGAGCCTATCAACGAGGAGCGGCTGGTGATGATCGATCCGCTTGGAGGGGAGTTGGCCTGAGACAAAATTTTCGAGAAAGTAGCAAGCTCACGTACGGCAGGTTCCTGGCTGGATTGGAATTTTGGTGATGCCGCTTTGCCAATCCGGTGTTTGGAAAAAGGCGAGCGGTGATAGCGGGAAAATACTTTCGCCCACAATTCCCACCACGTTCTTTCCGGCTTGGACCGCCTGTGCGTCCGGAACCGCGAGCACAAGACGGTTCTATATCACAGCTGCGGGGCAGTTGTATGCAACTTCAGGGTGCAACTATAGTTTGCTATTCAACATATGCAATTTGGCATCTGGATCTTGCACCGGACCGGATCCCTTGAGCACATGCTATACATGGGGAATGACGGCCAAATATTCTCTCACACCAGCAGGATTGCTGATAATCAACAGCAATTCCTATGTGGATGGTTGGGGCACTAATATTTCGTGCGGTACGGTTTTCCCTCCTTGGGAATCATAAATATCCAGCTGATCGCTTTGCCAATCCGGTGTCTGGAAGAAGGCCTCGGGTGATGCAGGAAAGGTGCTCAAGTCCGAGCAAATTGCATTTGACAATTCCGTCGCTCAATGCCCAATCGCTATAGTCCCTGGGGGCTCCCCTGGCACCATGGATGGGTTTAGTGAGATTGGTGGATATCTGCTGGGGAACCCAATTCATAGTGTTACTGCGTTCCAGTTCATTGGCGGTGTCCTTTATGCGTACGGCCCAAAATTTTCAGGGGGTGCGGCATGGCGACCGCTCGGAACTTACGTTGCAGGATCTGGCTATACTGCTGGCAATTTCATTCTTGGAACAAACTGGACCGCCGTAGGCTGGTTTGGGGCCTCTGGGATGGGCTCTAATCATTCAATCGAAGCCACGCCCGCCGGAATAATGGTCAGCTGGTACATGTCTGATAGTGTTACCGGCCAGCTTCATCTTGTAACGACCTTGTGCCCTTGGACCAGTTGACCGCCTTGCCAATCCGGTCTCTGGAGAGAAGCAAGCGGATCAGGCAAAACTGGTCTGCAGGGATTGCTTTACCCCGTCAGAGGCAAATCTCTTGCTTGTAATGGCATAGGTGGTTTCTCCAGAGCAACAGCAAGCGTAGATATAAACGGGAATCTGACTCTAGGGGCCTATCTACAGACCGGGACGCCAACTTGGATTTATTGTTCTGGGGTACTTACCTGCATTGCAGTTGACGGTTTTGGATGCAATACCATAGCAGAGCTTACTCCCGTTGGATTAAGAATGACTTCAAGCTGCAATGGGGCTTGCTCTGTGTCTTGGCCCGCTAGCTAGTTGCCAATCCGGTGTTTGGAAAAAGGCGAGCGGCGACGCCAGCAAACTGACAACCGCCGATCACATGGCGGCTTTCTATAACTCTACCGCCTATTGTCCAATTCCAGGATTCATCACAGGAGGTATGCCTGGGGGAGGGGTTGCAGGGCTCGGCACCACCTCCGGCGGATTCGTGAGCAACATTTCCTACGTGAGGTTCACGAACGGTCTCTTGAACGTGTATGGCGCCCGGAACGGCGCCTCATACGGCTGGTGGTATATCTACAACTCAGCGCACACGGCCACCTATTCTCTCGGGGAGTATCCCGCCGCTGCGGTTTACGATGGCATGAAAGGCTGGCAGATAGTTGGCTTGACAATAACTCCAACAGGCGTGCTCATCGACGAGTACAACACCAATGATTGTTGCGGCGGGACGGTAAGATATAAAGGAACAACATGCTATTGGTATAACTGAGAATTCTCTCAACCAAGGCCTCAATCCTTTCTCAGTTTAACCAAAGAATGCCTTGATCACACCAGTACCAATTGGTGTTGCAAAATCCTGAGTATCCAAGCCCTAAATAGTTGTACATGATTTGCATCGCTCTACACGACCCGCCGAAGCTTGAAGACATACAGAGCGCGGGATAAACACCGTTTCCGCGATTGCAGTAGGAGTTTGGCGGACAGAACGTTCCTGCCGCGCCAGAAGTAGTCTGAATGGTCCCCTGACCGATTGATCTCCAGCTACCGGATTGGCAAGCTCAGCGCAACTCCTTCCATGACGTAATCACATACGCACCACAGTTGCATGTAAGCAGGTAGGTCCCACCCGGAGGAACCTCGGCTGCCAACGAAGTCATAACAAAGGCGCTTCCAGAATCAGCAGCAATGAAATTTCCGTTCACGTACAAATATGCCCAACCACCCGCAACCGGGTACCCAAAAATTGAAACGTAGATTGGATGTGAAAGAGTATTCGTGTAGGTAATTCCGGGACTTCGCCCCGGTGCGCTCCAGAAGCGCTTCGGCAGCATTGCCCCCCACACCCCGGATTGGCAACTAGATGGATAAATCGACGCCGCTTTTTCCTGCGTTCCTTCAATGAGTTACAAGGGTCTGCGGTGTGCCACGATTACGCTTGTGCCGCAAACGTGGCATTCATCTTCTGATCCACCACCGACGCATGAGCAGCGAAGCGTTCCGGGGTCAGGTGTGCATAGCGCAGCACCATTCCATAGTCAGCCCATCCGCCCATCTCCTGCAACACATGGAGGGGTGTTCCCTCCTGCGCCAACCAAGAGGCCCAGGTATGGCGCAAGTCATGCCAGCGGAAGTTTTCAATTCCCGCCGCTTCCAGTGCCGCCTTCCAGCCCTCCGCGTAAATCTGCGTCTGGGGCTTGCCGCGCTTCCCGACAAACACGAACCGGGGATGCTTCCCCCGTTGCCGTTCCAGCACGGCCAGCGCCGTTTCGTTCAGGGATACGTGAATATCCTTGCCCGCTTTGGCCTGGTCGCCGTAAATCCAGCACACTCGCCGCGCCGCATCGACTTGTG
Source organism: Chloroflexota bacterium (assembly GCA_016861025.1). GTDB lineage: Bacteria > Chloroflexota > Anaerolineae > Caldilineales > Caldilineaceae > Caldilinea. The sequence continues at coordinate 67,634 of BOKO01000013.1, read as the reverse complement.
ACCACTCAAGCCGAAGCACGTTGTTTCGACGTAACCCCGTCGCCAATGCAAAGCGTGCCATCTCTGCCGTGGCTTCCGGCAAATGCTGCAACAGCCTTTGCATCTCTGCTGGGGTCAGCCAGCGAACACGCCTTTGCACCTTCGGATACTGCGGCTTCCGGGGAACATGATCGAGCCATTCCCATTCACGCGCAGCGCGGTTCAGGATGGCACCGAGAATTTCAAGATTGCGCTTGACCGTTCCCGGCTTCCACTGACCGGCCTTGGTATCCAAAGCCGCCTGAATCACTTCCCGCGTCACGTCTCGCAGCAGCATTCCCCGAAAGAACTGATGCCACCAGGCAATGACAATCTGCGTATTCTTGATCGACCGAAGGTGCTTCTTCTCCATCAACCATCTGTGAGCTGCCTCATCCCACGTATGGTTTGGACGATCCCCTAGCTTGAAGACTCGCCACGCTTCGCTCTTGAGCTTGTCGTGGTATTCCTGGGCTTGGTTCCTGTCCGTTGTTTCAGCAGTACATCTAACTCGCTCTCCTGCTGGCGTAGTGAAATCAACCCACCACGTCTTGCCGCGTTTGAAAAGTGCCATGTCGAAATCCCTTTCGATGACACTTGCAACGCTTGCCGGTTCGGAGCATAGAGCGAACGCAAATAGCTTGCAAGGTCATCTTCGATGAATACCCAGCGCCGTCCCGCCTTCGCCCCTGGAATTTGGCCCGCCTTGGCGCGGGCGCGTAACTCTTCGGGGTGAAGTTTCAGGAAGGCCGCTGCCTCAGTTAGCGTCAGCGTCTTCATGGGTGCCGCCGCGAGCGATCAGGAGAGAGGCATAGGGGATCATTCGCCGGGGGAATCCCTGGCGTGCCAGCTTGGATATGGCGCGGTTCCCGTCCATACCTTCGACGTTCATCACCAGGTTGATTGCCTGGCCGTACTGCCGCCGAATGTGGGCCAGCATGGCGTCGTATTCGATGCCTGCGGCTTTGTTCATGATGCGAACCTTGAGCGGGCAGGCAGAGAGGCCAGAAAGGCAGGGATAGGCTCCGGCAAGGTATTGGCCGGGGATCGTGAGGCAGGCCCACGGAATCACGCGGTTTTTGGCGAGCAGTTCCAGCTCCAGGCGAAACCACGGGCTATCAGGATCGCCAAGCTGTTTGCCCTTCTCGTAGCCGCGCAGCAGTTTGCCGGATTTGCGGCTTCCCACTTGGTAGGTGCGCCCAGCGTGGCCGTTGTCCCAATCGCCGATCAGCATGGACATGGGCTTGCGGCCATCGCGCCCGGTGAAGCCGTCGCCCAGGTACGCTTCGCGCAGGGCTTCGATGTTCCACACCGCGCCCGTGAAGTCGTCATGGGCCAGATCGACGCGACGGATGGACGCGCCGAGTTCTTCGCCCCATGTCGCCACCGCTTGCCAGTCAGGCACCAAGGCGCAGCCGTGGGCGTTGAGGCTCACATAGGCCGTGTCTTTCTGTGCTTCGCCTCCCCACGCCACCATGCCGTATTCGCCGAGCATGGCGCGGCGCGTGTAGCCGTTCCACCCATAGTCAAGGTCGGCAGTCACCCGGACAGAGCAAAGCCGCTGGAGATCGGCATAGAGGGCGTCCAGGGTGTAGCAGTCGCGGAGCTTGATGGAGAAGGCCAGCCAGTCGATATGCGCGGCCTCTGGCGAGGCTTCGCGCAAGGCTTGGGGAATCTGGATCAAAACGGCTTTGCTGTTCAAGCCTGGCCGGGTTGTGACGTGCTCCCCTGTATCGGGGAACTCTGTAGTTTGCTCCCGTGTTACTCCACGGGAGGCGACCGCTGCCGCCGCCGTGCGGTCCTCGCCGGCCACCGGCTGCGGGCCTCCGGCGTTGGCGCGGTCTTTCTGTTGCTCGTGAATCGTTCGCATCGCAGTACCTTTCGCAAGGGCGAAGAGGCATGCGCGTAGCAATGGCCTCATTCGCCGGTTATCGGGAAGAGGCACAGGCCCAAGCTGGGCAGGCGGGGGAATGGGTTGCGATGCTGGCGGGCCTTCTGGTCTGCGGCTACTTAAAGCCTGCTAGACCCGGCTGATTCCGCACTCGTCGCGGGTGATCGTTGAAGCTGTGACGAGGTGAAGATAACGAGCCAGGAAACCGGCGTCAAGCCTTATTTGATGCCGATGTACTTAAACGCGGTTTCGTTGAAACAGGAAGCCGGAAGCGTTGAAACGTCAAAGGCAAACCGTCGCAGATCGACGGTCAGAGCGCCGACGCCATGTGCCCCGCGCCGGACGACGGCGCGGCCCCTGCGGGGTTCGGCACAGCATGGCGCGGTGAAACGGTATCGCTAGGAATTCCGACTATAGTCTGCAAGGAGGGGTATGCGGTTATTACCCGCCGAGCTTCGATAACATGCTCTGGAATGCCGGGGTAGCAACCTGTTGAAGTGTGGCAATGGCGCGTTTCACGGACTCATCATCAATGCTGATATTGATGCCAGCGCGGCGCGCTTCCTCAACGCACCAGTCTTCCAGAAGCGGCGTATTGAAAGATAGGCGGATGTTGCCGCCAATGGACTTGTCTACCCAGAAGTAGACTGCCGGATAACCGCCTTTCGGCAGAGAATCAACACCATCAAATTCCCCGATGAATTGGGGCGTTACTTGGTTCTCGCGGTTCATGCGATTGTGAAGCAGGGGAAAAAGATCATGTGGCATGGAACATCCTTTCGTTGAGGTGATTTGGTTTCAGTGTGCTGCGTGCTTATCTGTAGGCTCGGTGTTACTGGCAGTCCTCGCGGTCTTGAACGTTGAATAGGGTAAATCCCATTCCCTCGTAAGCGGCGATTTGTCGTCTTTCTTCGTCTCTGGCGTGGCGATACGTGCCGACGCGCCCGATTTCTTCAATGATTGGGGCCTTCCCGAACATCGGCTCAAACCGCTTGATGTGCGCCTTTCGCCGCTTGTCGAAATTTTGGGACTGTCCGACGTAGATCGGCACATTCGTAATCGGTGAGCGGATCAGATAGATGGTGTAGTCGCCATCAGTTTCCAACCGGGCAGACAATTTCCCGCCACGGCGCAGGTTTTCCGAATTCACATCCTCCCGGCTGTTGCATAGTCCAAGGCGGACGAGCTTATGGGCTATGGATGTTGGAGTCTTGCCAAGGGCTTCACTGGTTTCGTCAAGCGTTCTCCCATCCAGCCACAGTTCCAGCACGCGATCATCACCTGCCGTCATTGCCGCACCTATTTCCCAGGCACGGCAATTCGCACCGTGTCGCCATGCCATGTCATCGTGAAGCGCCTTAGAGCATCCATGCCAAGCAAAGCGTTTTGGGCGTTTGGCATCATCGTTACGGAAACATTGGTCAGCCTGAATGGCCCGAATGTCACCTCGGAGGCAGTGCCAGCACAAGCAGACACAATGCCGTTTGCAGTTGAGGATTGCCCCTGCTTCTCGCAACGAATGCCCGCCTGCTGTGCAAGGGCCGCAGGAAGGGAAATGTGAGATGCGCCGGTATCCACCATGAACGACACAGGGACGCCATTGACCGAGCCCGCCGTCATGTAACCGTTCGACGACGCACGCACTTCCAGCACATCCGACGATTGAGCAATTACGGCGCTAGGAGCCGGTGCGATAGGTGTTGGTGCTTGCTGCTGCAATGGCGCTGTGAAAGGTGCCACAGTGGCCGGGTAAATCGGCGCACGGGCAGCAGGGCTTGATGGGTAGTGGTTTGTCCAGACGTAGGAGGCAAGGCCCACAATGACACCAAGGGCCACGGCATACCGCAAAGGCATCCTTGCCCGGTCTGTGCTACCACGTTTTTTCCCAGAGATGCGGCGACCGCGAAACTCATCCAGATCGTGGATTGTCGCCTTTGCTGGGTCTTGCTTCGGGGATTTGCCAATAAGTCTCATGCGCCATTTCTAGTACGTTCCTAGAAATGGCATCCTATATGCACAGGTGCATATCGTCAAGTAATGATCTTGAGGCGCTTGAGCTTGGTTGTGAGGTTTGCAATCGCCCAGTCAGGACATTCCCTGGCGCTTGGCAAAGCGGGATCGGCAAGCCACGATTGCACGGCTCGCCAGCTACAAGGGCGCTTGGTTTCCTCTGCGATGTATTGCGCCGCCTCGGCGCGGGTAATGTTCGCCCGCTCGATCAAGGCCGCGAGCTTGTCTCGATTCGTCACTACTCATCCATGATGCACTGATGCACTGCACGGGTGCATAGCTTATCACCGGGGCGAGAACCGCGAAACCAGAGGGAAAGGGGTGTGGCGAGATTGTGACGCGCCCCGTCTGAAACAGGCTGGATTACGCTGATTCAGACGGGGTTTGCCATTGGCAAGCGATTGCAAGTCGTTGATTCTTAATAGCGCCTAAATACCATCTAATCGATTGGCAAGACGGCTAGATTGATCCTAGCGGCCAATTAGAATTACTACAACTGCCTGACGAACCAAAATTCCAGTTTGCCCAACTACCTTCAATCTGTAGAGAGCCCGGTCTAAATGTGGCTGTTCCCATACCACCACCTGTCGTAGCGGTTGCGGAAAAACCACTGACATAACCTGTGTCCCTGATCCATCCTGCTAGATTGAAGGTGACTCGGGTCCATGGATTTCCGCTCGCATCAAAACGTATGTAGGCATCCCCTTTATCTGTAGGACCATTCCAGAATCCACAAGTTATCTCCATTCCTGCAAGTGGCTTAAGGTGTCCAAGAAGGCCAGTGCCCCCACCGCCGGAAGCCATTTTCCAGCTACCGGATTGGCAAACCTCTCTTATCGCAACTCAACCCAGGAATGTAGGAGGTTTCCTGCGGTGAGAGCTGTAATGCGATAAGTGCTTCCTGGTGGAATGATTGCCGATACCGAACAGCGTTGGCTGTATCCAGCGCCACCACTATTTGACCCGGAAATCGATATCCCATCGACCACCATCAACGCTGTGCAATACGCAAGCGCGCCTGACCCAATGAAAACTGTCACTTGAATTGGCTTTCCTGTGGAGTTTGTGTAATCCACCCCAGCGAATCTGCTTGCTAATACGTTTTGCCAGGTTTGATCCTGGCCAATTCCCCCCCCTCCTTTCCAGAGACCGGATTGGCAAGCTAACTCCAACCAAAACTTGCAGAGCAAGAATGCCCGTGCATATCAATAGAAGTCATTCCGGTCTGTGTGACCGTAACGGATGCAGAAACACCGGGGCCCGCCACTGTCCCAGCAACAGAGCTTCCCGCTGAAATTGTCGCCAATACCCATGCGCTGTGGCTCCCCTTAACGTACACTTTTCCGCTCGAATCAATCATTGTGTACGTCCATAGATGGCCGGTGTAACAACTTGCGGATTTGTTTCGTAGTGGATAGAAGATCCCTGCTACTCCAGTTTCGCTTTCACCGCTTGCCAATTTCCAGAGACCGGATTGGCAAGGCAGTCCGTCATCCTTCCCACGGAATTGTTGACGAGCCTGAAAACGCACATCCCCAAGATGACTCGCTTGTTGGATATGCGGAATACGTGTGCCTCAGCAGCCCTGCTGAGGTCAGCGTGTATCCTGTCGGGCAATTACCTTCCCCGTCAGCGTACACACTATTTGTACTGCAGCTTGTCGATGACAGGTTGCAAAAATATTGCCACGGGGTCAGATTGCACCCGGTGGTCAAATAGAGATTGCCGCTCGAATCAACATATAGCCGTCTCCCGCCGCCCCATCCTGTTCCGCAAGCAGTCCAACTCGGAAAGAAAGTTCCGGCGATCTCGCTCTGAACCGTTTTTCCTCCATCACCGCTTGCCAATTTCCAGAGACCGGATTGGCAAAGCGGAGCAACCTCAAAGGTCATAGCAAAATGCAACAACTGCAGCGCTATAAGTTGAAATTCTCCATGCGCGATTACCCAAATATTCAACACCCCCATTTGGCGCAAATCCACATCCATTTGATTGGATAGTTGCCGTCACGCAAAAATCGAAAAGCATCGGAATCGGGGTGTAGGTAGCTGGGCATGTCGACATGGTGTATGTCTGCCAATTCTTAGCACCTGATGACTGTTTCCGCCACACGCCGGATTGGCAAGCTAACCGCAGAAAAAGTTACGCGGCCTCACATACGTAGCCGATGTAATAGGAATCCCATGGAGACATATGGTAGTAACCTCCTAGAGAAGATTGAACAGCAGAGTATCCAGTAGGGCACGAGCACCCCCCGGTAACGGAGTTTGCCGCAAAGCATCCAGCGCCCCAACCACCACGCACTAGAAATCTGCCTCCGTATTTCAACGGCGAATCACGCAGAGTTCGCCACAGACCGGATTGGCAAGACGATTAGCGCAGAAGGAGGCGCGTCAAGTCTGCGGCCAGGCTACACTACAGCCGGAATCGCCAGGTACGTACATTGAATTCGATGTCCCGGTTAGCCCTCCAAGCCCCGCTGACGCACTAAACGTCCCCCACCATGCCCAGCTTGTCGTAACGCTATACGCGGCGACCCATCCTGTATCGACATACCACCCACCTTGTCCAGCCGCGCGGGTGTACATTTGACCAACCGAGTCCACCATTGCATAGAACGTTCCTCCCCATGCACCTGATGGGCTGGTACAAGAAATTGTTTTGCCGGCGAGCGGCAAATAGATACCAGTCATTCCAGTACCGCCGCTGCCCTGAGCTTTTTTCCACGTACCGGATTGGCAAAGCGATCAGTCGAAGCAGGTAACTCCGCACGCTTGGTACGCAGCAAGCATGGAACTCTGGGCTGAGGCCTCCCATGTGCTACCAATTGGTTGGACGGCACACGCGCCTTGGGAATTTACAGATGAGTAGTAGACGAAAGACAACGCACAAAATTTGTGTTGCCCCACGTCGAGTGTCGTTACGTATGTGGACCCTTTAAGAATACCGCCTCCGCTGGGTTTAACGACCAAGTAATGTTGGAAGCTATTAAATTTGATATTTACTTCCCACACCCCGGATTGGCAACTAGCTAGCGGGCCAATCCGCGTAGCATGTTGTGCCGTTAACGTATTCAGCGACCATAATTCCGGCTGGAGTTATGGTGGTTAAAGTATTTGCGCCGGTCTTGTCGTAGCATCGTTGAGAGTGTTTGCGCCACACCTCGGATTGGCAAGGCGATCAGCAGATATGTGCTGCAGAATAGCCCCCTCCTCTTCATCGGCATTCATAAGTCTTACTTGATGCCACAGATAGCACTGTAGAGACATGCAGGGTAAATGCAGTTTTACCGACAGGACAGGTACAATTACCTGTTGTCGAATGAGGGATGGCGCAAGATAAAGTGGGAGATGGCGGACAGGCCCCATAGGACACGCCGCTGTAGTACGCCAAACCATTCGAGCACGTGAAAAGCTGCACCCCTCCGTTTCCACCGCTCGCCTCCTTCCAGAGACCGGATTGGCAAGCTAGTCAATCTTTACGGCACCATACACAGGAAGATTCTTCACGGTCGCTCTGAAGTAACAAACATGATCACAGCCTATGCCCGCCCCACACCATGCATAAGTGCATGCCCCTCCCCCGTCTGCAGTGTAGTAGTACACACAATACGGGCTATTTGAACAACTCACCTGGCCATTTCTTCCGCCGCCAGTGGTGTTATACCAAGTCGTCCCGCTAAACGTTGAGGAGGAGCTATCGTAGATTCCTTGGCCTATTTGTGGCGTCCCGTATGTTGCAATATTAAAGCTCCATGTTCCGAGATCACCGCCACCCTGAGCTTTTGCCCAGAGACCGGATTGGCAAGAAAGTAGCAAACCGTTGGCGTCCCGCGCGATCCGTCCGTTGGGAGAGCAAGCGGTATTCACCGTCGCCGTGACGGTGACCTCGAGGTTGCCCGCCAGTTGGTTGGTCGTGGTGGCCCCGGTGATCGTCGCGTTGGCGGCCGTCATCAGGCCTGGGATCGTGATGTTGCCGGCATCGTTTACGGCAAGGGCCTGCCAACTCGCGCCGTTGCAGGTGTAGGCCCGTGGGCCTGAGCCAACCGTCGGGTTCTCGACGACCCGCGTCTGCCAGATCGAGGTGGCGTTGCAGGCCGGAAGACTGGCCGCGTTCACCACCGGATCCTGCCAGAAGGCCGATCCCTGGCTTCGCCAGGCGCCGGACTGGCAGGACATCACCGCGCCGTTGGCATCGCGCGCCACGACACCGTTGGTGGCGCAGGCGGCGCCGTTGGCCACCACGGTGTTCAGGGCGATGGTGGCCGCATTGTTGATGGCCTGCCCCCCCATGTCGAGATTTCCCGTCATGGGCAGGCTGCCGTCGCGGCGCAGGAACTGCGCCCAGGCGGACGACCCGGTCCCGTTCCTCATGGCGAGGATGCCAGCCATGTTCAGGGGGTTGGCGGCCGTCCAGCCGCCTCCTGAGCCCGTGAAAACCGCCGGCGTGGCCGGAAGGCTATAAGCGGCATCCCCCCCCGCAACGCCCTGCGCCACGCCCAGCCGCGGGCCATCGACGCGGCCGGTATTCGGGTCGATGATCTGGGTGGTCAGATAAACCAGGCTGGAGATGTTGCAGTTGGGCGGCGCACAGGCGGCCGGAACCAGCGTCAGCGCCGTCGTATAACCGCCGCCGTAAAGGTTGTTGGCGCTGAAGCCAGCGTCGAGGATGCCCAGCGTTCGCAGCTCGGCCACGGTCGGCGACATCGTGTTCGCCACGCCGCCTATGGGAGAGCCATTGACCAGCGCGGCGTAGTTGTTGACCATGTAGGTGCCGATGGCGTCGTTCAGGCGAACGAGCTGCTGGCCTTGCGACTTGGCCAGTTCGTCGCGCAGCTCCTGCATCTTCGACCAGACGCCGATCGTGGCCATGATGCCCATGATGATGACGACGATCGACAGCTCGACGAGCGTGAAACCGCGTTCCTTTCGCATGGCTTTCATGGCGGTACTCCTACAGGTTGATTTCGTGATATTCGCGAAGCGCGGCGGCCAACCGCTCGAGCTTCGCGCTGTCAAAAAGCTCGGAGATGTCGGCTGCCTTGCGCAGGTGATTGATCCGCTCGGCGAGCAGCGGCATGGTATCGATCACGCCGGGGGCTTTTTTCTCGATCTCGCAGAGCAGCGGCAGCATGAACGAAAAGGGCAGTCCGAGCTTTTCGATAGCGATAGCAAGATTCTCGACTTCCGGCAGGCAGCGTAAAATGGCCGCTGGGGGCATCTTCCGCATCTCCCTGACCATTTTGTCGATCTGCGCAGCCATTGCGGCCGAGTCGCCCGGCTGGCCGTTCGTAATTCGTGTGGCAGCCAGCCGGGCGACTTCGGACGACAGGAGCTGGGAGAGGGAAGTGCCCGGCATGGGATCCCCTAAGCCGCCGACCTGGCCTGTTGCTGGGTCTTCCTGATCGCGTCCATGAGGTTTTCGATGTTGCCGGCGCGGATGGTGGCGGCAACCATGTTGTCGGATTTCAGCGCGGAGATCTGGGGGATGTTGTTGTCCAGCCGTTGGTGCATCACCAGCTTCAGGCTGTTGGCAAGGAGCGCCGTCGCCTCCGGCTCGCCGCCCTGCTTGGCCAGCGCGATCACGCGCTGCAGCGCCGTGATGATGTCCTTCGCGTGCACGGTGGAGATGACGAGATGCCCGTCGACCGCGATGCGGAGCATTTCAGCGGCGGATGCGGCGTCGCGAACCTCGCCGAAGAGCAGCATCGACTGCTCGCGGGCGGGGAAGCAGCGCAGCGCCGAGGCGAGCTTTTCCTGATAGCCGTCCTCGCTGGCGTCGAGCTGCTCGCAGTACCCCTTCTGGCCGTGGAAGCCCTCCAGGGGCATCTCCGGCGGGTCCTCGACGGTGAGGCAGTAGCCACCCATCGTCTTCAGCCGCTCGACCACCGTGGCGGCGGCCGTTGTCGATTTCCCAGAGCCGGTCAGCCCGGAGACGAGAATAAGACCGCCGGTCGTCTTGAGGTCCGAGGCGGTCAGCATGTTCGTGTATTCGCTCTTGAAACCGAGTTTCGTGAGCTGGGGGGGCGTTTTCGGCAGGGTTCTGGCTGCGAAACGCCCCTCGCGCATGAACTGCACGCGGTATTTGAGATCCTCCACTTCCACCAGGAAGCTGTGGACCCCGGGCTTATAGCCAGCCGTGATCGCCCCGGCCAGCGCCTGGGCAAACTCGCCGTACTTCGCAGGAATCGCCTGCGGACCAGGGAAGAGCACGGAATTCGACGGACTGGCCGTGTTGATATGCCAGTCCGTGAATCCGCTGATCTCCGCTTTGAGCAGAGGATCCATTGCTTACTTGCCGATTTCGTAGATGATCGTGTTGCTGCCGCCAGCACACTGGGTGCCGAGGGTGGTCAGGTTGAGTGCGGCGCCATCGGCCTTGACGACGGTGCCGTTCACGGTGATCTGGCGAACGGCGGACTCCATGCCCTGGGCGACGGCCTTGCATTCGGCTTCCGGCACGCCGGCGTAGGTGAAGGCGGCAGCATCGTCGGCCGTCGTAATGGTGGCAGCCGCGACGGTGATGGCGCCGCCCCAGCGGTTGGCGGCGGACGCGGCGCCGGTCACGCGGTCAGGCGGAAAGGCGTTCAGGGCGATCAGTTGGGCGAGGGTGAGACCGTTGTAGGACGCGCGGTTGCGGTAGATCTTCTGGCTGTTCGAGAAGATGGTCGGCAGCTCGGAGAGCTCGGCGTTGCCACGGTTGTCGGCCAGGACGCGGGGGACGATCACCAGCGAGATCGCGAGGACGGCGCCGATGATCACGACGGCGATCGAGGCGTCGACCAGCAGCGAGCCGCGCTGCTTCATTTTCTTGCCGATGTTGCGAATGTTCATCTGTTTCATGGTGTTTCCTTTCATTAAAGGTTAGTGCGTGCGATTATACATACACAGACTTCAGTTGAGCCAGAAAAAAATGGTTATGCGATTCCGTATCCTCCTTTCGATACAGGAGGTGCCGGAGGCGCCACGGTGACCTTGCGGGTCTGCGAGCGGATCTCCTGGCTCGCATGCTGCGCGGTGAGCAGCACCCCAAGCATCAGGAAGAGCAGGGTGCCGCCTACGAAAATGGTCATGACGGTATTCATGGTCTTGGCCGATTTGGATACGATTTCCGCCACCCGGTCGACGGCCGTCAGGCCGATCTTGCCCATTGATTCGGTAAAGGAGGAGCGCTCGCCGTAGTCAGAAATCCGGTCGGCTATCTTGGGAGGCAGGATGCCCGTATTGAGCGCCGCGGCCGGGTTGGTGGAGTCGCGCTCCAACGAGTTGATCATCTTGCTGATGTGCCAGCGCATCCACGGCGAGCCGGCCTCGCGCAGTATCTTCAGCGACTCGATGAGGCCCACCCCGGACTGCATGAGCGCGGCGACGGTGACCAGGAAGATTGCGCCGTTGTAGTCCCGGTAGATCGAGTAGGGAAGATGACGGTCGAAGCGAGCGCGCATCGGCCCAGTCCAGCGCGGCAGCGACAGAACGAAGGCGACGATGCCGGCAATCAGCAGCATCAGCAGGTACGGCCCGAATGCGACCACGAATTGCGAGAGCCCGAACAGCATTCGGCCCAGGAGAGGCCATTTCTCCGGCTTCATGATCTGGGTCAGGATGGGCACCATGAAGTAAGAGAATCCGCTGATGATCGCCACTTGAAACAATGTGAGCAGCGCCGGCATGGCGATGGCGGACACGAGCGCGCTTTTCATGTTGCCCGCCTTGGATACGGCGGCCGAGAGGAAACGCAACCCCTGCGCGAGCTTGCCGGAGTCTTCCGAAGCCCTCAGGATCATGCCGTCCATAGACGGCACGGTGCCGCGCACCGCTTCCGAGAAGGGCTTGCCGTGTTCCATCCTCTTGACCCACTGCGCGAGCAGGATGGAAATGCCCTGCTTGCGCTGGTGGGCGCGGGTGCGCATCTTCTCCAGATGCGAGTACAGCGAGGCCTTGTCGTCGAGTGCCTCAGCGAGATCCATGTAAAAATCGGCGCGATTGCTGTTGAAATCGCTTCTCGCCATGGCGAGTTTGATATCCATGCTTCAATAACCTTTCATATCGAAAATGCGATAGGTCTCGAACGGCTCGAAAACGTCCTCGACGTTTGCCGGATCCACCAGCCCCTGCGTCATTTTGAAGACCGCATGCTCGAGCGCGGTCTTCCCGGTCATGTCGGGATGCTCGAAGCCGTGGCTGCGCGTGCCCCGCCAGTATTCTTCCGCTTCGCCGTCTTTCCCCTCGCGGATCAGCTTCAGGAACTCGAGGTCCGGGGCGATCACTTCGGCCGCCACGGTCACGCCTTTGACGCCATCCCTGCAACGCGGGCAGCCGCTGGGATTCACGACGTGGATTTTCGACATGTCGGAGAGCTTGAACTTTTCCGCGATCATGTCGAGCCGCTCGGCCGGAATGATGCCCTTGGCAGGCTTGCGGCAATGCGAACAGGAGAGCGGAACCAGATGCTGGTAGACCAGCGCCGAGAGAAAGTTTCTCGAGGATAACGTCTGGCGATGCAGTCCGATCTCCTCCGATACCAGCCGCTCGACGATTTCGATGGCGGACGCGGCGTGGACGGTGGTGAGCACCTTGTGGCCGGTTTGAACCATCGTTTTCATCATGGAGCCGGACTGCTTGTCGCGCACCTCCCCCACCATGACCACGTCGGGGTCCGCTCGCATGACCGTGCGCATGGATTCGATAAAGGGGTTGGCGTCGGCCTTGTTGTCGCCCGCCGACGAGGAGCGCTGAACGGATATCTGTGACGCGCCGTAGATCTTGTACTCGGCGGGGTCCTCGATGGTGTAGGTCTTCTTCTTCATCCGGTGCTCGGATGAGGTGAGCAGACATTTCAGCGTGGTGCTCTTGCCGGCGCCGGTCACGCCGGCCACGATGATAAGCCCGACGTTCTTGCGATTGGCAAGCTCCAGTTGATGGCATTGCGATGGCGAGTAGCCAAGCTCCTCCAGGGCCTTCCCCTTGCCGTCGTCGGTAAGCCCCGTCGGCAACAGCCGCAGGATGACATCCACCCCGCCAACAACAGGAATCGACTGATAGCGCAGCTTCCAGTCGTCCTTGACTGTATCGGAAGAACTGAACGGAATGGCGCAGGATTGCGCGGCAAGTGGGTTGAACGACGGCTCCGAACGGCTGCGTTCGTCGGCAAGCGTGGTGTAGGCGACGCTGATCGCCTCGTAGAGTTTCGACGGCGAATAGGGGTCGCGCGTAAGCGGCCTGATCACGCCGTCGCAGCGCACGAGCACCCTTCCGGAGTTGTACTGGTCGCGAATCAGGATGTGGATGTCGGAAGCGCGCTCCTTGATGGCGCCCAGCACGATCTCCCTGAAGAGCAGGGACGATTCCGTGTCGTCCTTCACTTCCTGCCCCTTGGTGCTCTCCTTCTGCTCCTTTTCCTGCTCGTATAGCCGCAACAGCAGGTTGACGCTCACGATGGCGCGGCCGTTCAGCTTGAAGCCCGCGCGCCTTGCGCGGTCGACGCAGCTCATGAGGTTGGGGTTTTGCTGCGCCGCTTCCGTGCAAAGCACGAGGATGGACTTGCCGCTCGTCTCGAGAATGGCGAACAAGCGCCGCCGCTCATCGGGAATGCTCAACTCCTCCCCGTCCGCGGTCAGGATGCGCCTGAAGCGCGGCAACTCCTCGATCGAATCGATGGTTGCCGCCGTGCCGCTCTTCACACGCGGCGCTCCGCTCGCCACGGCCTGCAGCACGGGCTTTTGAGGCGTGCCGGGCGCCCGCCCGGCCTTCGCGGCGGGCTTGCGGTTCAGGTTGAAGAGGCGCATGAACACCGCCATGCCCCGTCTCAGCGTCCCATCGGCATTGCGGGTGTATAACCCGCGGGCGGGAGAGACGGGAGCCCGCCCGCGGACGCCGCCAGCGGGTTTTCCCCCTGCGTTGAAAGATAGGCCTCGGTCTTCTTGCCGCCCTTCTTGACGAAGACGACCTTGTAAGGGGTGATCGATTCGACCTGCCACGCGCCGACATACTGCTTGACGGCGACGGTGACGATCGCTCCCTTGTAGCGGACATCGGCCTGCAGCTTGCTGCCAACGCCGTATGCGGCGACGAGTTCGAGATCGTCCGACTCGGCGATGGCCTTTCGCTCCTTCGCCTGAGACGCGCCGGCGGAGGGCAGGGCCGGAGCCGACGCGGGTTGCCCCGCGCCGGCGCCCTTGTTGTGATCCTTTGCTTCATCGATCTTCTTCTGCAGCAGCGCGTAATCGAGCTCCGACTGCTTGGCGGCGTATTCCTCCAGGGTGACGGAGAGCGACGGCATGGAAACCGCGCAGAGCAGGGCGAAGCCAATCACGCGACGATCAATCTTTGACATAGTATTTCCCCTTTGCCTCGAAAACAGGATCTCCGCCGCGCATCTTCACCGTGAAGGAGTCCAACGTTACGTTGGGCGGCAGATAGTTGAGAACGCCGTGCATCCACCAGCGGCCGCCGACCGTCCAGTTGCCGGCCTTTACTGGGTTCTTCACCGCGTTGGGATCGATTCCCGCTGGCGCGCCGTAGATGGTGGCGGCCGTCAGCGAGTAGCTGGTGCCGATGCGGCGGAATTCCTGAAATTGCGATCCGCTCGTCACAAGGAAATCGGTAAACGGCGAGAGGTCCCCCATTCCGACCCCGGTTGCGGCCGGAGGAGATTCCGCGCTCAGCACATACTCGATCTTCTTGCCGTCAAGGCCGAACACCACGGATTTGGCATCCGGCATGGCTTTGCGAAAGCTGGCAAAGGTTCCGACATCCTGGACCAGCGTTACCCTGCACTCCTGCGGCGTGCAGGCGACTTGATCGAGGTTCCAGCCAGCCACGGCGGTGTGCATCGGGTTGATCGAGGCCAGCATGGATGGCAGCCCGACCCTGGCAGGAATCCCCGCCTTTTTCATCATGCCGGGCAGCGCGTCCTGATAGACCTTGTTCGGGTCCATTTGCTGCTTTTCCTTCGCCTTGCGAATCTCCTCCTGGCGATGCTGATCCCAGGCGTACCAGCCCCCCGCGGCGGCCAGCACCGCTATGGAGGCAATGATGATCACGATCCTCCCGCCGCCGCTCGGAAGCGGCTGCAGGAGCGCTTCCTTACGGGGCTCAAGAAAGCTTCCCAGCCCGAGCGGATGGGCGTCTTCAAACAGCGTCGTCTCGCCGTAGATCGTCACCCCATCGCCAGCGGTGGTGATGAAATCTTCGGCGGCGCGCCGGATCTCGATATGGCTCGCGCACAGGTCGTAGCCCGGAACCGGGGTGCCATTGAGGACCCCGACCATGACGCTCTTGCCGTCGTCGAGATCCTTGATGAAGAGGAAGGAAGGCGGCAAATCGGCGGTGAGCGCAAGCAGCGCCGCCGCCGAATACAGCCCGGAGACCTTGTGTTTGCCGACTTCGGCCCGCGGGAGAAACCCGCAGGAGATGTCCTTCTTGGCCAGTTTCACATAATGCCTGGCCTCCACGCCGGTATCGCCGGCGAGCTTGCGTATCTCGCTCGACTCCGATTCCTCGCCGTCGAGCGTGCGCCAGGCAAGGCCGAATACGTAGCTCTTGCCCTCGAACTCGATGAAGCGCGCGGCCACGGCGTCACACCCCTTCCATGATGACGGGGGTGATCAGGATGACTGTCGCCTCACGCTTCTTGTTCCCGGTATAGGAGCCGCCCAGCCCGATCGGGCCATCTTCGGTCAGGGTGCGCTTGTCGTACTGGTCTGTCTGCCGCTCGAAGCCGGAAATCACCAGCGTTTCGCCAGCCCTGAGCGCTACACGCTGCAGGAACTGGGTGCCGGACACCTCTGGCGTCTGAATGCTCTGCAGCGTGGCGCCGGAACCGCTTGAAATGGTGTTCAGCTTTTTCAGCTCGGAGACATCCACTGAGAACTGCATCTGGACCATGTTGTTTTCCATCACGGTCGGCAGCAGATTCAGCATGAACCCGGTCGTCACCGTACCCGGTGTGAGCCCGGGCAAGCCGCCCGTGCCGCCGGCCACCGCCGTCGCCGGCGCCGTCGATGCCAGATAGGCCACCTGATTGGTGAGCGCAACGGGAACCGGCTGCCGGTTCAGCGTGGCAACCGAGGCGGTCGTAACGATATGGGTTCGCCCGATCGATGAAAGCGCGTTCATGAGCGCGCTGCTGCCCGACAACCGTTGCGTCAGGCTGTTGTCGTTCGTGATCGGCGCCACGATCTGCAGGCCGACGCTGCCGGCCAGGGCGCCGGCCAGCGTCGAGGGCGAAGCGGCTGTGAGCTTCCACAGAGGATTCAGGTTGGAAAGCTTGCTGTAGACAACATTCCAGTTGATTCCGTACTCGGCTTCATTGCCGAGTTCGACCGAGAGCATCTCGACGCGTATGCCGATCTGACGCGTCAGCATCATGTTTTCGTAGTCGACGATCTTCTGGGCCTGCTCGACCACGTCCTTGGTGTCGGTCACCGTGATGGTGCCGGTCGCCTGCGATACCGAGATCTTGCCCAGCGGCGAGAGAATGGACTTGAGCGCGCTCTCCGTGCTCTCCCAGACGGAAAACTTCGACTCCATCTTGATCTGGGCGGTCGATGAGAAGGAGCTCGCCACGGTATTGGTGCCGCTGCTTGCGGCCCCGCCGTTGCCGGCCTTGCCGATGGTCGAGCTGTAGTCGGAATTGCCCGGATTCGCCTTCAGGGTCATTGTCCGGGTGATCAACCGGAAGAGGTTGATCCCGCCATCTTTGTATTCCCACGAAATCCCGATCCGCGCGGCAACCAGGTCCAGCAGGCCGGCGAGCGAACCGGAGTAATTGAGCTCCATGTCCGTGCTGAAGTTCTGGGCTCCGCTCAACGACATGGATTGGTTGGCCACACTCGCGACCGGCGGAATCGCCCCGGGCATACCGGGCTGCGCCCCTGGCTGTCCGGGCAGCCCGGTGCCGGGCTGCTGGACCTGGATGGCGCCGGCGCCGGAGCGCACGAATGCCGTGGGCGAAAGGAACACGTCCGGCTTGATGCGCACCGGAATGCTCGTGACCTTGGTGATGCGCTCGGCGATCGTCTGGATGTTCAGCCGGCCCGGAAAAGCCAGCGTGACGTTCTGGGAGAAGGCCTCCGGCAGGATGTCGTCCGAAGAGATGTCGACGGTGCGCCGACCCAGCCAGGAGCCCTTCTGACGCACGAAGACCTGTTCCGCGTTGAGCGCGGGGGAGGTGATCTTGGCCTGCGAGGCGACCGCCTGCTCGTAGCCCTGCGCCGTTTTGTTGTCGACATCGCGGCGCGCGTTTTCGAGGTTGGCGCAGCCGCCCGCGACAGCGCCGGCAAGAAGGAGGGAGAATGTCTTGATTTTGTGGTTCATCATGGCCTCATTGCTTGTTGCCGGGACGGCGCTGGTCGCCATATCGGACAACCCGGATAACCCGGTTGTCGTCATAGGCGATCGCTTTCACGGGATTGTCGGTTTCGGAAAGGGACAGCATCACGGATTGAACGGCGTTCTCGAAAGAGCCGGTGAAGGCAGCCTCCAGCAGGATCGGGAAATCGACATTGACCTCCCAGGCCAGCTGCCATCCGGCCTCGCGCGCCCAGCGTGCCAGCGCGCCGCGCACGGTGCGATCAGCGGTCTTCACGGACCAGCTGGCAGTCTTGGCGTCGGCAGCCTTGCCGGAGACGGAGGTCTTCAGGGTGACGCTTTTCTCGTCCCAGCTCACCACCGCGCCGTAACCGGCGCCGCGCACGACCTCCATGAGAGACTGCGTCCATTCCGGTTTGCCGTTCCAGTCGACCTTTTTGTCGAGGCGCACGTCTTCATCCGCATAGACCTGGAAGTGCGCCGGCACGAACTGGCCGAGAGCATCCCGCAACGCCATGCCCTTCCCCATGCCCTTGGCCGGGGGAATGACGGCCGGTGTCCTGCCTTCGAAGGTCACCATGCCGTAGCCGGAGGGAGAGGAGACGAGGCGCGGCTTGGCCGAGGTGGCAGCCGCCTGCGGGGTCGCCGCCCCGGCAGGCTTGGCCGGCGCTGCTTCGTTGATGAACCCGGCGACGGCGCCATGCGACATCGCGGCGATCATGAGGGGGATGCCCAGCTTGAGGATTTTCTTGATCACTCGCTTTCTCCTTTGATTAACCGAAAAACCTGCGCCTGACCCACCAGGGACGGGCATGCAGTGTGCGACCACGCAATTTGTGCTTGATGAAGCGCAGGAAAACCGGGACTGTGTAGCCGAACCGCTCGAGAACGGCGAAAATCGCGATTCCGATCATCGCCAGAATGAATGTCCAGGTCCTCATGTGCAGGAGCCAGAAGGCGATGGGGAAAATCGCCCTTGCGTCGATGCCGAGGATGCGAGGGGTCTTGCCGGCGTTGCGCCATTCGTTCATGAGATGAACCCCCCCTTAAGGCCCGCCGCGTCAAGATAAGTCCGCTCGTCTATGCGTCCCGCGTCGAAGGCGGCGCGCGCGGCGTGCTCCATGCCCTGGCCGCGGTCCATGACCTCCTTGCGGACAATGCCCGGCCAGCGCTCGAACCGTTCGGCCTCGAGCCGCTCCTTGACTCCGGCATCGAAGGCCAGCCATTCGCGCAGCGCGACGCGCCGGCCGTCCAGCGACTTGACGAGCTTCTGGGCGATGACCAGTCTCAGGCAGCCCAGGATCTTGCTTGCGGCCGCGCTTTGCGCTTCATACGGAAACAGGTGGATGATTCGCATGATGGTCTCGGCGACCGATTCGGCATGGATGGTCGAATAGGTGGCGTGCCCCGTAAGGGACGCCTCGATGAGCGCGTCCATCGTGTCGGCGTCACGGGCCTCCGTGAGGAGGATGACCGACGGCTTGCGCCGCATGGCGTTCCTCATGCCGTCGGTAAACGATGCCAGGTGCGGCCCGATTTCAACCTGGGAGGGCATGGGGCATTTCGTTTTCAGCCCGGTATAGGTAAATTCGATGGGCAGCTCGTAACTGATGATCTTGCGGTCCTCGCCGTCCTCGAGCATTTTCCTGATGACGGATGCCAGGGTGGTGGACTTGCCGTCGCCGGTTCGCCCGACAATGAAGACGGCGCCGTTCATGGGAAAAATGGACTCCAGGATGGGCGCCGGGAGATCGAGTTCCTCGATCTTCGGGGGCAGGCTTGGCAGCGTCCGCATGGTGATCGACACGCCGTCGAGAATGTCCCCGACGCGGCTTGGCGTTGCGTTCAGCCGGAAGCCGATCTTCGTCTTCCGGTCCACGTTGATCTCGTACCGCTTGTCGATGGCGTGCCCCCCGGAGAGCACCCCGATGGCATTGTTGCCATACATATAGGTGATGGCCATCTTCACTTCGCTGTCATGCAGGAATCGCTGGGTGAGGGGGCGGATTCTTCCGTGGAGCTCGACCCAGACCTGGTCGCCCGACTGGATGGTGATGTCGGATACCCCCTGCCGGTAGGCCGAAGTGAGCATCGCATCGAGTTCGGCGTGGGTGAAGGATGGGCTCAGCGAGAAGGTTTCTATCACCGCTTCGCCCCGCTGATGGCCGGCTTCCATTTGCTGGCATCGGGGATCAGCCCCGATTGTTGCGTGACCCGATAGACGGAATCCCCGACCGTCATCTCGCGGCCGCCGCCCGTGACAACGGCGATGTCCGCCCCGACCTTGGGCTCGGACACCAGTCCGCGCGCCAGAAGGGCGGAGAAGCGGAGCATCCCAAGATAGTCACGCTCGAGGCGGGCCATATTGAGTTCGAGGATCTGCTCAGCCTGCCGCACCCCCTCGTTCCAGCCGTCCGTCACGAATTTCCGCCAGACCACGAGTTCGTCGGCGTTCTTCGGCAGCAGGGAGGGGTGCGGCATCTCGGCTTTCAAGTCCTGCCTCAGCCCCACCAGCAGGTATTCCCGCCAGGTCGGCGGAGTGGAGACGAATCGAGCCTTGACATCGATGCGGTAGATCCTGTCGGCAATCCGCATGACTTCCGGCTGGACGGTAACCGCATCGCGCGCCTCCACGATGACCGGAGGCATCACTCCCTGCGGCGTGACAAGCGCGGAGAAACGGTACATGGCATCGAGTTTCGATGCGCGCAACTCAAGGTCGGCAACGATGCCCCCGGCGCGCCAATTGAGTCCGGATCTCGCGCCAAGCGAAAGGGCGGCATCCCTGAGGGCGTCGTATCGGAAGGAAGACACCTTCTGCTCCGAGGAGGAGGCGCCGCCGCGCTGCGGGTTGAGCAGATCCTCCAGCGGAGCCTGCGCGCCGGCGCAGAGCGCGATCGTGGCCAGCGCGGCGGCCAACAGCCCCTTAATAAGTGTTGTAGCGAAGTTCAAGCGCGCCATCCTTGAGAACGAGATCGGCGCGCGTGCCCAGCTGGACGCCGATATTCGAGAGCACCTGGACAAATGTCGCGTCCCGCGCGTCGACTGAGACAGGAATCGGAAGGACCGATTTCCCGGTCACTTCGAACCGCCATCCCTTCGCCGCGGCGAGTTTCTCGACAAGCGGGGCGGCTTCGCCCTGCCACACGACGTTTACCTTGTCGCCGGCCACGCTGACGGTTCCGGCGCGCGCAAGGGACACGTTGGCGAGAGCCGTCTCGATGCGACCGGCCGAATCGGCCAGCCGACGATCTATGTCCGCCCCCCTGCGGGATCCGGCGGCATCCTCGGGGAGGGGGTCCGGCTTTGTATTACCGACACAGCCGGCCATCAGCGGGAGCAGAAACAGGAGAGCGAGCGATTTCTTCATTGCGCGGGTTCCGGTCAAATTGGGGTCGCTTTAAAAACTCTGTGCCGATACTAGCATACAGAAAAGATTCTGTGCAATAATAAAAACACGAAATCGCTTTTCCGACCTGTAATGGCCGTGTTAAGGGGTTTCATATCGGGCGTTAAACAGCCGCACAGACGCCGCCCACGCGTCGGAAACATGTCGCAAAGGCGTCGAGCGGTCATTTTTGGAAGGAAGGCCTACATGAACGAAACCGCTGAAGTTGTTTACCAGTCGGAAATGCGTCGGACATCCGGCGAGACCGGCGTCGTGCGCGCAATCGATGTCGGGTACGGGAACACGAAATTCGTGCTTCAGGCGCGCGGAGGCGGCTACGAGGAGGTCTGCTCCCTGTTTCCGTCGGTCACACCCGTAGCTTCTGTCAAGAGCTTCGCCGAATCGAGCGGCATGAGCCGCGATACAGTGAAAGTGCCGGTCGGCGATCTCGTCTTCGAGGTCGGTCGCGACGCGGTCCTCGCGCAGGCCGGGAACGCTTTCGGCCGCACGCTGGACCAGGAATTCGCCGGCACGGACTCCTACGTCGCACTGGTCAAGGGCGCGCTGCACTACATGAACCGCGATCGCATCGCCGCGCTGGTGCTGGGTTTGCCCCTCTCCACCTGGCAATCACGCCGCAGGGAGCTCGCCAGCCGCATCGAAGGCGAGCACAAGATCACTGTGGACGGCCGTCGCACGGTCATCGTGGAGCATTGCTCGGTGGTACCGCAGCCCCTGGGCGGCTTCTACGACTATGCCACGGGCAAGGGATTGCTCGACAGCATGGCGAATGAAGTCAATCTGGTCATCGATCCTGGGTATTTCACCCTCGACTGGCTCCTCACGCACGGCACCAAGATCTCGGATGAGCGCAGCGGCGCCGCCAACAACGGCGGCATGATCTCGCTCCTTACCCCCATCGCCAACGCCATTGAGTCGAAGTACGGCGAGATCGGAAACCTCTCCAGGCTCGATGCGGCGCTGCTCGAAATCTACACCGGAGCACATCGCCGGCCGTTCCGTGTCGGCGGTCAAGAGATTGATCTGACTGATTTTTTCCCGCTCATTGAGCAGGCGACGCGTGAGTCGATCAATCGCATGGTGCATGGCCTCGGTACCCTGGCCGATATCGACAACGTGATCCTCGTCGGCGGCGGCGCCAAGTTCTTCGCGCCGGCGGTCAAAGCGAAGTTCCCGAAGCACCGCATCCACATCGGCGATTCACCGGTGTACGCCAACGTCCGCGGCTTTCAGGTGATGGGGGAAGAATGGCTGAAACGTCAGAAAAGGATCTGAGAATGAATGTGCTCGTCACCCCGGAAGGGGATGGCGCGCTATTCGAGGATCTCGCCCCCCTGTCACCAAAAAAGCGCGCGCGGAGACTGCGGCACCTGGCCATGACAGGTCTCTACGCCGAAGCTTTCCTTGGGAAACCGAAGGACATCATCCGCGCCGGGCAGCGGGTTCAACAATCGCAGGAATCGCCGCCCGGCGCCACCGGCGCGGTAACACCCGATGAAAAGCCGCAGGCAGACAAGCCGTCCGCCAAAGGTTCGCGAAAGCCGGCTGAGGGTGAAAAATCCAGGACAGGACTCGAGAAGGTCGATACCGGCATCATGTAGGCGCACGCCGTTACCGGGCAGTCTCTTCCGCCGGGTAACGCTATGATCAATCATTCACGCTGACGCGCCATGCGCCGCGCGTGTTACCTATCAAGCATGCGCAGATGGGTAACATTACCGAAAATCCCTCCAAACCCCTCGTTGGGCCCGCCTCGACGGGCAAGCCAGGCATCTCCTGAGGCAAACCTATCCGAAAGAAGGCTCTCCAGCACCGGGCGAGGCTTCCAACGCTACCTGCAAAACTAAACCAGTGGCCGCCTGAACACGTCGGACATGCGTCGGAGAGAGGACGAAAACAGGTGTGTTACCTATCAAAAAAGAGATTGCTAGGTATCAGTTTTACTCATGATCGTTACCCCTCATGTGAGGCTGCCTGAGTAACGCGGGGAGTCAAACTGAATTGGGAGCGCAGCCTGAAAGCCATGGTTCGACTCGTCTCCGACGCTTTTCCGCCATGAGGGCAGCACTTCCATCAGAGGCGGATTCGTAGTAAGCTAATCCGTATCGGAGATAACACACAGACAAGTCGGAAAACTGTTGGAGAGCAAAACTCATGATCGAGAAAGCCCGTTTCTCGGGAGCAATAACCCGGTCGACCTCCACCAAGCAGCGCTACCTTCGTCGCGTGGAAACCTTGCTGAATGCCGCCGCCCGAGAGCTGCGCCGGTCCGAGGAAAACCTCGACCAGGCTGTGGCCAGTATTTCGCCAATCCAGCTGGTGGAATGGCTCATCCGGAGGAAACCCGGGTGGACATCCAGCACCTGGAGGCAATACAAGGCCTCGACGATGTACTACCTGGAGCAGCACCTCGACAAGGACCCCGCCTACGGGCAGGCGCTCAATGCCCTGATGGAGATCACCAGCTTCGGATGCCTTCCGCGCCGCGCGGGGGGAACCTCCGCCAGGAAGGCAAAGCAGATCCGGGAAGACCACCACAAGAGGCTTGTCTTGAGGCTGAGGAACATGCGCGGGGCCTGGGGGCCGCGGGCAGCTCTGATGTTCGAGGCGTCGGTCTGCGCCGGCCTCCGCCCATCAGAATGGGAACAGGCCCAGCTGGTGCCGGGCAGGGGGCTGAGGGTCAAAAACGCCAAGGCGACCAACGGCAGGGCGAACGGGGAATACCGGATCATTCCCCTCGCGCCGGAGGAAGAGACCGTCGTCGGGCGCAACATCAAGGAGATTGCCTCCTGGATGCAAACCGATGGACGGCGCTTCCATGTCTACCACGCGATGACGAGCCTGGCCATCTATCGGGTGGTTTCCAGGGAGTTCCGGAAGATGAAGGAGCAGCGCCGTCGATACACCCTGTACACGGCCAGGCACCAGTTCTGCGCGAACATGAAAAACCTCCACGATCCGGAGGGAGTGGCCGAGCTGATGGGACATGGTTCCATCGAGACGGCCGGCCACCATTACGGGAGGCGTTCGCACGGCTGGCTCAAATACAAGGTTCAGCGCAAACGGGGGGCAACGCCGGCACAAGCAGCCGCAGGCTCACAGGAATAGGCCTCGGGCATTCCCAATCCAGCCGGACATGTGCTAAAATCCGTATCGTTATATCAATACAGAGTATTGAGCGGCCCGCGACCCCACGCCGGAGGATCGAATGCTGAAACTGCGAGACGGCCAAATCCTGGTGAACGAATACGTTCTGCCGGAATCCCTTCGGAACAATCGCCCAAGCCGGGACGACGCAGACGAGGCCGCCGAGGTTATCGATATGCTGATCCAGCAGAGGGACAGCCTTTTCGCGGCTCTGCTCGAGTGCAAGACAGAGCCGGGCGCAGCGTGTTTTGCGCGAGACGACAAGCATCTCATGGAGGGGCGCCTGCAGGCGATCAACGAAACCGTCCAGTCGGCGATCGCCGCCATGGGCGACGCCGCTCCGAGCGAATTTAGCCAACAGCGCCGTACAGCCGGCAAGGCCCCGAGGTAACCCATGGCGGCGAACCGCTGGAAGGATCCGAGCTATCCCAAGGATGGATGGGCCTGCGTCGACGTCATGGACCTCGGGGAAGCGACCCATGAGTGCGAGATGTGCGGCGGAGAACGGGTCCGCTATGTACATGTGATGCACCACCCCGAGGCCGGCACCTGCGAAGCCGGTTGCGTTTGCGCGGGACGAATGACCGGAGATCTTGAGGCGGCCAATGCGCGCGAGCAGTCCTTGAAAAACAAGGCCGGTCGCCGGTCGCGCTGGCTGACCCGGAAGTGGAAGGTCTCCGGAAAAGGAAACGAGTTCCTGTCTCTCGACGGCTTCAATATGACGGTATTCCCAAACAAGTGGAAGCCGGGCAAATGGAGCTGGTCATTCGACGGGAAATTCAGCAAGGAGGCCTATGCCTCTTCCGAGGAGGCCAAACTTGCCCTCTTCGAGGTCTACAACCAGACGCTCGATACAGGAAGTTTCGTGGAGGCGCCGGCGCCAACGACCCAGGATCCAGCCCCGGTTGGCGCGGCCGCGACGGGGAGTGCTGCGGCGGCCGGGAAGCCTGAAACAGCCCGCGAAGAACCCACGCGTCACGCCTCCAACACGGCCGCGCCAACCGGGGAACAGGCCTTGATCGCCCAAAGCAAGTCCAGGCTGCTTCGCGTTGAGGCCTTCGCCGGCACCGGCAAGACAACCACGCTGGTCGAATACGCAAAGGCCCGTCCGCAGGAAAGAATGCTCTACCTGGCGTTCAACAAGGCCATCCAGATGGAAGCCGAGCGGCGTTTCCCCAAGAATGTGGAATGCCGCACCACGCATTCGCTCGCCTGGAAATTCGGCAAGCCCTACAACGAGGTCGGCAAGCTTGGAGAAAACCGCCCCCTCGACGTATCCCGCGACCTGGGGGTCAAGCCGACGCTGGCCGGGCTGATCCTGGACACGGTAAACAACTACCTGTGTTCGGCGGACAATGAGCTCGGCTCCGATCACATCCCGGATGACCCGCGCATCAACGTCAAGGAATACGACAATATCCTCAACGGGGCGAAGCTGCTTTGGGCCAGGATGCGGGACCTCGAATACTCGGGCATCCGGCTGCCCCATGACGGCTATCTCAAACTGTACCAGCTCTCCAAGCCGGTTCTGGGCTACGACACGATCCTCTTCGACGAGGCTCAGGACGCCAACCCGGCGACAACCGACATCGTGCTGCGCCAGGAGTGCGGCAAGGTCTTCGTGGGCGACACCCATCAGCAGATCTATTCCTTCCGCGGAGCCGACAACGCCCTCAAGAAGCTGCCGGCCGAGGAAACACTGTATCTCACCCAAAGCTTCCGTTTTGGCCGCGGCGTGGCCGGCCTTGCCAATCTGCTGCTGACCGAATTCAAGGGCGAGACGAACACCCTGAAAGGTCTCGGACGGCACGGAACGACCCTCTTCAGCGTCGACTGCGACAAACAGTATGCGTTCATCGCAAGGACCAATTCGGCGGTTTTCGACGAGGCCGTCTCGATGCTGGATGGCGACAAGAAGCTCCACTTTGTCGGAGGTCCCGCAGGCTACCGCTTCGACCGCATCCTGGACGCCTACAACCTCTTTGTCGGAGAGAAGCACCGCATTCGCGATCCGTACTACCGAAAATTCGAATGCTTCACGGAGATGGAAAAGTTCGGAGAGGATACCGACGACAAGGAACTCAAGATGCTCTGTCGCGTCATCCGCAAATACGAACACGACATCCCCAGCCTGATCGACCGTCTGACGGCCCGGCACAACCCGGACATGGCGCGCGCAGACGTGCTCTTCTGCACCGCCCACAAGTCGAAAGGACTGGAATTCGATCAGGTGGTGCTGGCCAACGACTACTCCGAACTGCTCAATGAGGACGGCAAGCAGTGCGGCCCCGGCGAGATTGAGCTCGAGGAAATCAACATCCTCTATGTCGCATCGACCCGGGCAAAGGCCGCCTTGCAGCCATGCCAGCAGGTCTGTGAATGGCTTGACAAGGCCGGCTACTCCCTGGAAGCCCTTAACGCGGTACGGGACGACGAAGAGGAGGGCCCCTCCGCAAAAAAGCCGCGTCTCAAGGCAGCGTGAGGGCGCGGGAGCGCGCTGTAGCGGTTTGAATGCCCGCGCGGACTGAAACGAATTTTAGGCGGGAGAAACGATCATGGCGAAATTCAACTTCCAGGATGCCGTCAGGCAGGCGCTGCCCGGGCTGGGGGCCCGGGAAAGACAGAGCGGATGGGAAATGGACTCCATCGCCGGGTTGATGGAGATTTATCCCTACGACGACTGGGTGGCCTGCCGGTTCCGCGATCCGGACAGAGCGAACCAGGTCATTCGTTTCGGCACGCTGAATCGCTGCTCCGGGAAATGGAACTGGCATTTCACCTCTCCCAACAGGAATGATGCCGATTTCGTCATTGAACAACTCGAGCGCATCGCCATCGCGCCACGTCTGGAAGCGCTCGAGCGCATGAAGCAGGCCCTGGGCGAGATCGCCGCCCACCACGATACGCTCCGAAGCGAGGCCGAAAAAGACGGTAACGACGAACAACGCCGCTACCACGAGGAACGCCGGAACGTCGCCATGTTCCCTCTGACGATAGAGGGAGTCTCTCCCGCGCCGGCCCGGAATCCTCTTTCCTGCCGATGAACCCGAACAGGATCTTCGTCTTCGGCTCGAACCTGGCCGGCCGCCACGGCGCCGGCGCCGCTCTTTTTGCGAAAAGGCATTTCGGCGCCGTGTACGGAAAGGGGGAAGGGCTGCAGGGCGCAAGCTACGCGATCCCGACCAAGGGATGGATGATCGAAACCCTGCCTCTCGAGGCCATCGAGAAACACGTCGAGCGATTCAAGGCTTTTGCGCGGACAAGGCCGGATCTTTCATTTCAGATAACAGCTGTCGGATGCGGCCTTGCCGGTTATACGCCGGAACAAATTGCCCCTCTGTTTATTGACTCTCCCAGGAACTGCTGTCTCCCGCCCGAGTTCGCGCGAGCACTCAGGCACTCGAGGGTCACGGCGGGATCCAGCGACGAATTCATCAGGAGGACAAGGCCATGAGGCCGCGCATCAAATCGATCAACGATGACGGCACGCAAGTCAAGGTCTCCCTGAAGACCTACGGGCAACCCGAATTTCTCGTGGTCCACGGCCCGAACGCGGAAGCCAACGCGCGCAGCCTCATCGAGAACGTCGAATTGGTGACGACGTTGCCCGACATCATCAAGCCAGCGATCGCGGCGACAGCATCCCTGAGGAGAGAGGCCGGCTCGGACGCCGTAGCGGCCCACGTCCAGGCGATCGAAACCGCCTTGGTCGCGCTGCAGGGCGAGCGGGCTTACGTTGACGGCGCCATTTTCGACGCCTGGCTGATCAAGCAAATCCCCGGGGTTCTTCATGACGCGCTGGTCGGTTTGCAGCCGAACGCAAGCCAAACCGAAGTCGATGCGGCCAGGGAGACAATCGAAAAAACGCTTGCGAGCATCAGGGATCACAGCCGCGATCCTCAGGCGCCCCAATCTATCAACAAACCCATTCGGCCATGAGATCCCACAACTTCGGCATGGCGAGCCAAACGCCCCTGCAAAATACCGTGCGCTTGCTGCGCGCCATGCGCGAGCAAATCCGCGCCGCCAGGAGCATCGGCGCCGGGCAGCATTCGGCCGCCATGCAGGAAAAACTCTGGTGGTTGATCAACGTCGCCGCCAACCGTCGCGTCGGCATGCCTGATGACTTCCGCAGCGAGATCGAACCGCAGCAGGCAAGGGAAGTGCAAGCGGCAGCCATACGGATCCGCAAAGAGGATCCGGAGCTATTCGTCAGGACAAACCATTTCTCGCCGGCGATGCGCCGCGCCCTCAGGACGCTGCTCAGTGGGGAAGAGGTGTATCGCGATTACTGGGGGCCGCTGCCGCGCCCACGTGAGTCCACGGCGATGCGCCGCGCATTGAGGGGCTGAGCCCGTTTTTTCGAAATGCCATTCAAAGACCCGATGAGGAAGCCATCATGACAATCTGCAACGCTCAGCCTACGGAAGCCTATGTCTTGATCGCAGGAAACGCTCCAGGCGAGCGGATCGGTCTGGTTGTGCGCGGAGAGCGCGGGTACAACAAGCTGGATTTCGACAACCCCACGCTCGACGTCAACGCCGTCAAGGAATTGGTGCTTCGATTGAACAACAAGCTGGGCATTACCCCGCATCAGGCCGAATGCATGCTCATCGGCTCCATGTTCGGCTGGGATGCTCCCGGCGCCGACCCAACGAAATCGGACTTTACCGGAATCATGCACCCAGACCCAGATGACGGACACCAGAAGGAATCCTCGATAAAAATGGGCGTTCTGGCCGAAAATTCCTATGGCGCGCCGGAAATTTACACTTGCACCGTCGTTGTCTCCAGGCGCGAATTCGATGCCGGCGAGCACTACGACATGGCCAAGGAAGACGCAAGGAAGCATGGCTACAACGAACCCATGATGGCTTTCTGCGAGAGCGACCCTGCCGCCAGGTTGCTAGTCAAGGACGCAAAATTTTTCCACGGCGAAGCCACGCAACTTCCAGTTTCCCCCGGAGACCTTGCCGACCGGCTCTCAGCGGTAGGTGAAGCCCTGGACATGGCTCGCGCCGCCATTGACGATGCATCAAGTGTGGTTGACGCTGGCGAAGGAGAAGATCGGTCCTACGAAAAGGCACTCGCTGCCGTTGCGGAGGCCTCCAGAATGATCGGAGAAATGGCGCAGGAAGTCAGCCCGAGAGCCGCACGGCGACCGGCGGCACGTTGAGAATCGTGCTTCTCGCAATCGTATCACCATAAACTATATTTCCAATAATAACAACACGTTAGAAACAGATAATCGTATCACGCATCATATCACACAAACTTTGAGCATCCTGTGTTCCCGAGATGGGGCAAACGTATCAGCGAAGTAAAAATATCATTGACAAACAATGAATTGAAATAAGACAATCGTATCATTAATCGTACCAGGCTTGTGCAATGGACATTGAGGGGATTTTCAGGCTGATTCGCGATGCGGAGCACCCGCTTTCGCGCCAGGATGTCGTGGCCGCGGCCGGCGTCTCCGACATGACCGCATACCGGCGACTGGAGGATCTCGTCAAGTCGGGGCGCATTCAGAGAATCGGAGCGGGACGGGCGACGGCCTACTGCCTTGACGCCGCCGACGCCTGGTGCGCAATCCCGCTCGAGAAGAGAAAACAAACCGGCTACGATTTCATGCGGCTCGCTTCCTACACACCCGGGGTCAGCCGCCATTTCTCGGAAGAGCAACGCAAGGTCCTTGGTGACTGCGGAGAGATCCCGCGCTCGCGCACACTGCGAGAATACATCGACAGCATCAAGCACAAAATGCTGCTTGAAACCTCCTGGGCTTCGTCGGCGCTCGAAGGAAACACATATTCCTTGCTCGATACCGTCGCCCTTTTCGAAAACGGACAAGCGAAGGAGGGTGCCTCGCAGGCCGACACCCTCATGCTGCTCAATCACAAGCATGCAATCGACTACATACTCGAGAACATCGACCAGATCGAGATTTCGCGTCGCGATGTATTGAACATCCACGCGCTGCTGTCCCGCGGACTTCTGAAAAACCCCGAGGACGAAGGATGCTGTCGACGCCATGGCGTCAAGATCGGGCAGTCCTCCTATACGCCGCTCGATGTCCAGTCCATGCTGAATGAGGAATTCGACCGTCTGCTGGACATCGCGAGGCAGATCGAGGACCCGTTTGAACAGTCCTTCTTCCTGCTCGTGAACATCTCATACCTGCAGCCTTTCGCTGACGTGAACAAGCGTACCTCGCGCCTGGTATCGAACATCCCCCTGCTCAAGGCCAACCTTGCGCCGATGAGCTTCTATCAGATTTCCAGGCACGGCTATGAAAAGGGGATTCTCCATTTCTACGAAACCGGGGATTCCCGCCGGCTGGCAAAGGAATACACCGCGACGTATTGCGTCTCGGCCGAGAGATTCCGGGAGCTGTGGCAAAACCATCCGGACCAGGCGCAGCTTGCGATGGTGGCCAAGTTTCGCAGGGAGATCGTCTCAATGGTCAGGGAGATCGTTCTCGGCGGATCAAGCTCGGAGGAAATGATTGCCTCGGCCGCGGTTAAAGCCCGGCTGACGGACGAAGCGGAGGGCGCCAGGCTCCGCGAGTATGTCAGCCGGGCCGTGGATTCGCTTCACGAGGGAAATCTCGTCATATACGGCATTACCCCCCAGCAACTCACCGAGTTCCGGGCAACCGAGGCGCCGTCTCCGGCAAAACGCGCCACTCCGCGCGGATGATCAACGCGAAAGGAAATCCAATGACCCCGATCTACACGTCAGAGAAATACCGCGTCGAATCCGAGGGCAATGGAGCGCGTATCCAGGTAGTCCGCCTGGCCGATGGCGCCTCATTGTTCCTGCAGGACGATGACGCCGCGCTCTTCATGGAAGAAGTGGGCGACTGGTTGTCCGAGGAGCGCGCCGAACGCGTTATCCAGAACTACGAGGACGCGTTTGTGCTGGCGGCCGACTGCGCCGCTCGGAAGACGGAGTATTTCATCCACACCAAAACCGGGCGTCTCTTCGAACTGATATCGAGGGACGGGGCATCGGTCCAGTTCGCGCCACAGGGGGGCGGGTTCGTCTTGAGCGCGCCGCCGGCCGATTTCGATCGCGACTTCAAGGCGTCCGCTCCGGACGAGGGAAAATATTTTCCGGCAACTGTAACTGCGGAATGGCTCGACGACGGCAATCTCAAACTCGATTGCTACAGCAATTTCATGGTCTGGAATGGATGGGGCATGCCCTTCTTCGACGAGGAGACCGCGCGCAAACTATCACAAATTCTGCCAAATCTCCGGTATGACGGCGAGCGGGATTTATACATCAGCAAGGATGAGGGCACCAACGACGAAGACGAGTACCCCGCGACCCTGATCAACGTGGAGGGTCGGATCGTCAAGGCCTATGCCATTGGCTCCGGCTATTGGACATGGGACCGTTGCGAGAAATCCTCGCCCAGGAAACCCTCTCCCAGAGGGTAAGCCATCGGTCCGGCTTCTTCGCGCGCCGCGCAATCCGTGGCGTAGTCATCACACAAAAAGCAGCGGACAGCAACCAAGGCGACCAGCCGCTTCAGCCAGTTTAGAAGCGAACAGTCAAGCCGCGGCGTCAATTAATACGTATAGCTATAACGACACAAAATATTTCTTGACAGGAATAAATAGCGACTTGCATAATACGAATATTCGCATTGTTATAACTATACAAATTATTCTCTACGGTTGCGATCATGCCAAGGAAACATAAGCAAGCGACTCACACTCCCCTGCGTACTGCGCGTAAGAAAGCCGGCATAACTTTGTCCGACCTGGCGGATGCGATCACAAGGAAGGGAAAGATCCGCGTCACGCAGGGCTGGCTGTCGCGGGTTGAAAGAGGATACCCCCCTTCCCTCGAGCTTGCCGCGGCGCTTTCCGCGGAACTACGAAAACGAGGGGCCGCCATCGCCGAAGTGGAAATCCTCTATCCAGAGCGCTTCATGCGTCCGGAACAACCCAGACAAGCTGCCTGATCGCCAAACGCGATGACGACACCACAGCATCCTATGCCGCTTGTCCCGGCAGAGGTTGACCTCCGCAGCTTCCCCTTCATGCCGCTCTACGTGCAGCAGCTTCGGGACAGCAAGATTGCTTCCATCGCCACCGGCGATGAATTCCGCGCCGCGGTATTGCTCTGGTGTGCCTCATGGCACCAGGTGCCGGCGGCAAGCCTTCCAGACGACGATATCGACCTCGCTAAATTGTCCGGTTACGGACGGGATCTCGCGGGCTGGAAGGCTGTGCGCGACAGGGCGCTCCATGGTTGGCTCAAATGCTCTGACGGGCGCTTCTACCATCCCATCATCGCTGACCTCGCAATGGATAGCTGGAGCAAGAAGCGGCTTGCCATCGAGAGCGGTCTGCGTGGAGCCGAGGCCAGATGGGGTAAGAAAGGCGTGGGGAATCAGCCCCCCAATAGCCCCCACGACACCCCCCGTAATGGTGAGGGTAATAGGGGGGGCATCCATCACGATACCCCCCCTTCTGGGGCTTCCAATAGCCCCCCTAATGCGGGCGGCACAACCAGTCACAGGAAATCACCTACGAGGGGGATTGCGCCCCCTAATAGCCCCCCTATAGCGGCGGGTAATGGGGGTGGTGCTGGGCCGGCAGCGCAAGGTTCTGCCAATTCCGAGCCCGCTCATAACGAGGGGGCCTCCGACACCATTCCCGCGAAATCCGTTCTTCATCAAGGCTTGGATAGGGGGGGTATGGGGGCCCCACCCAACCCCCAAAGGGGTCTGAATGGCAATGACCTTAAGAGAGAGGAAGGACAAGAAGGAAAAGAAAGACATGAGAAGACCGGCCCGATCGCCGCAAGCGGCGAGTCGGGGGTCTCTCAAGGGCTTTTCCAAGAAGGGGGGCAGACTTCTGATTCAGGAGAACCTGCAAGTATGAAAAAGAAAAAGACGGCACGCCCCCAGAACTTCGGTATCTCCCAGCGAGTTCGCGAATGGGCAGAGAAGCACGGTTATGGACAGCTCGACGCCCACCTCGACTATTTCATTCTTCAGTCTGACAAGGGCGGTTATAGGTACAGCGACTGGGATGCTGCTTTGATGAGCGCGATTCGCGACGACTGGGCTGGGCTCGGGACGAAGGACAAAAAAGGCGCGGCTGGCGCGCACAGCGGATTCGACACGCGCGATTATCTTAAGGGCGGCGGGTTCGTCCAGGATCTCTAGGAGAGAGGGAAATATGGATGTGAAAGCGGCAGCGCGGCAGTTGAGCGTCAGCGTCAGACAGGTTGAAGGGCACTGCGAGAAGCACGGCCAGCATTTTGCAATGGCTGCGATCGTAGATGGAAAGGAAAAGTCTTGCGGTTGCCCACAGTGTTTTCATGAAGCGGAACAAGCACGCTATAGCGAGGAACGGCGCGCTCGGCAAAACGATATTCATCAACATACCTGCGCCGTTGCGTCGTCCTTCACGGGGATTCCGAAACGCTTCATTGATGCCGAATTTTCCACCTATCGAACCGATAACGAAGGACAGAAGGCCTGTCTCGAGTGCGCAATGCGGTACGTGGAGAATTTCAAGGAGGTCCTCGACCTTGGTTCATCGATGATCATGGTAGGAAACACCGGCACAGGGAAAACCAGACTGGCTTTTTCTCTCGCAAACGCGCTGTTGCGCGCCAAGTATTCGGTCGTATACACCCGGGCATACGATCTTCTGGATGCCGTTCGCAGCACGTGGTCCCGGGATGCCGGAGCCAGCGAGCGAAACATCGTTCGCTCCTATTACGATGCGGATCTCTTGATCCTCGATGAAGTCGGCGTACAGAACGGCACGGCCAACGAAAAGGTCATCCTATTCCAGATCATGGATCGTCGCTATCTCGACATGAAGCCTACCGTGGTCATCTCCAACGGAACGCTCGACGAGCTGAAGGTATTCATCGGAGATCGGGTGTTTGATCGGTTAAGGGATAACGGCGGGAAGCTTCTTTCCTTCCCGTGGGATTCCGAGCGAGGAAACAAGGCCAACGCCGTTCGCAAACCAGTACAGCTCATGTTGGTGGATACGAAGAAATGAATATGCAAGCAACGCCGAGGAAGGGCCAAGCTCGCGCCGGCGCGCAGGTTCTTCAAGTAATAGAAAATCGAGTCGAGTTCTACCGAGACGGCTACCGCAAGTGGCTTCAGGTTTCCCTGATTGCCTCCAGTGTTGCGCTGGGCTCACTCATTTTGAACGGCATCCAGATCTATCTGAGACCAGACCCTGTGTATTTCGCCATCGGGCAGGATGGACGGCTGATCCCCCTGGTGCCGCTCGACCAACCCCTCGTCAATCATGACGTGGTGCTGCAGTTTGCGCAGCGCGCCGCCCAGAAATCGTTCATTTTCGATTTTCAGAACTACAACGGCCAACTGACCGAGCTTCGCGGTCTCTATACCAAGACCGGGTATGAAACGCTGATCGCTTCTCTCGAGAAGAACAGCGTAATCGACCTGGTGCGCACCAAGCGGTATGTGGCCTCGGCCGTGGCCACCAACGCGCCCGCACTCACGTGGGAGGGTAAAGACAAGGGGATATACAAGTGGCGCGTCGAGATGCCGATGATCATCACCCTGCAGGGGCAAACGGAACGCAAGGACATCCCGGCAACGGTAGTGGTCATCGTCAACCGCACGCCATCGATCGATACGCCAAACGGAATCGCGGTAGGGGCTCTCGCGGTTCTGCCGCAGGAAGGGAAATGAGAGGAGATACTGAAGTGAACAAGCAGATCGCGAAAAAGAACGGCTACGTGCATCCGCTGGACACCGTCAGCGGCACGGAATGGGCCGAGGACGTAGACCACGCCGACCCGCTCATTGCCGAACCCGGGCATTTGCTGAGGTTGTACAACTCCGCACCTACGCCAGAGGCAGCCGCATTCATCGCCGGAATAATCGATATGCGTCTGGCCATCTCGATCGTTACCGGCATCGAGTTCAAATTACCGAAAAACGCCTACAAGCGCCCGCTTGACGGCAAGGATATCCAGGACTGGGTGGATGAAGTCGACCAAATCGACCCGATCATCGCCCCGCGATCTGATCTGATCTATCTGCAGGAAAAGGCGCCTACGCCAGAGGCAGCCGCATTCATCGCCGGGATCATCGACATGCGCCAGATGATCTCATTCGTGACGGAAACCGAGTTCTGAGGAATCACCATGAGAAAACACCTCATCATCCTTGCATCCGCGGCGTTGCCGTCTGCAGTCTGCGCCCAAACCACAGTGGGCGGCATCCAGCCCATGGCGCCCCAGATGCAGCAGATCCAGCAGGGGGTTGCCACGCCCGCGCAGCCTCAACAGCCGGCGGTCATAACCCCCGGGATAGGGTCGGTCCAGACCGCGCCGAACGCGGTACAGCAATTGCCGTCCGGCGGCACCGCCCCCATGGTGGCCCCCGCTCTTCCGGTTCTTCCGGCGGCCGGAAACCTCGACACGGCGACGCAGGCGCTGATGCCTCTCGGTCCGGACGATATTCGTCAGTTGCGCAAGCGTCTGGAAGACGCGAAAAAGGCTACCGCCGAGCGGCCGGGCGGATTGCCCAAACCGACCGTGACGACCATGACCGTGGATCTTTCTCCGGGAGCAACCCCACCCATCGTGCGGGCCACTCCTTACCACGGCGCCACGGTCGGGTTCGTGGATGCCTCCGGCGCGCCGTGGCCGGTAATCCGGGTGGTGAATTTCACGGGCTCGGATTTCGTAGTTGATGTGCCCGTGCCGGAAGGATCGTCTATCACCGTGGCGGCCCAAACGTCTTTCGGCTCCGGCAACATTGCGGTTTATCTGAAGGACCTGGCTACCCCCATCGTGGTTGCGCTTTCCTCCGGTCAGAAGGAGATGGATTACCGTGTTGATCTGCGCATACCGCGGCGCGGGCCAAATGCCTCCTCTCCCGTGGTCATGGGGGAGGCCGCGCCAGTGTTCGACAAGGTGATGATCGATCTGCTCGACGGAGTAGCGCCGCAGCAGGCGGTGCCGCTCAAGATCTCCGGAGCGCCGAATACAAAAGCCTGGCGAGTTGGAGAAAAACTCGTCTTGCGCACGAGCATGAACGTCGTTGGGTACCGGTCGAGACTGGCTTCCGGAGACGGCATGGCGGTCTACGAGCTCTCCCCCACACCGGTCGTGCTTGCGACCGAGGGCGGAGTGATGCGTCAAATCCAGATCGAGGGGTTGTAAGATGGCTGAAGAACTTGACAAGGGCGTTTCTCGCAATTTGAAGGTCATCGGCATCATCGTCGCCTCAGCGGCGCTTGTCGTCGCCGGAGTCGTGGTGTTTCTGAAGACCCGCAATCAGGACAATCTGGGATCTGAAGTTGCCATCAATACCCGGCAGACTTCAGCAAGACCAAGCGAGGCATCCCCCCGCTACAATGAGCTGATCGACCAGCACAACAAACAGGAAGGCGCGGCCGCGGTCGAAAAGGAGGTTTCTTTCTTTCCGGTCGTGACCGACAAGAAAAAGAACATCCAGCCCGCCGAGGTACCACCGCCCGCGCAGCCCGCTCCGCAGCAGGTACAGGTTGTGCAGCAACATGTGGTGATGAACGGCGGGCTTCAGGCTCAAGTCGATGCGCTCATGCGCGCCTGGGCCCCGCCTGGGGCCCCCGTGAAGGTGACGGTGGAAGCTGCCCAGAAGCAGGCAGCCCAGCCGTCGCAGGCGGTGGCGCAGGAGGGACAGCAATCAGCGCAGAAGCGATCTCTTCTCGGTAAAACCCCGATCGTGGCGGCCGTGCTCGAGACGGCCATCAATACCGATGAACCCTCCATGGTCATTGCAACAGTCACGAGCGGGCCGCTGAGCGGGTCGATGGTCTATGGCGAGGCCAAGCGCGTAAACGAAGTCGTTGACGTCAAGTTCTCATCCCTTTATTACAACGGGAAATTCATCCAGGTAAACGGGCGCGCCATAGACCAGGACACCATGCGTTCCGCGCTTGCTGGCGATGTGGATCACAAGTATTTCGCTCGCTATGGACTGCCGATACTGCTCGGGCTGGTGACCGGTTACGCCACGGGAATGGCGAACGCCGGTTCGGTCGTCGCCCTCTCGCCGTTTGGAGGCGCCACGCAGACCTTCAACGCGCCGAACAACCGGCAGATCGTTTCCCAGGCGGTGGCGACCGGGGCACAGCAAGCGGCATCTACGTATTCGCAACAAAATCAGTCGAATTCGCAGATCGCCGTCAATATTCCGCAAGGCACCGCGATCGGCATCATTTTCACAACAGACGTTGTTGAACAGTAACCAGCCAAGTGCGTATAATAGATACGGCACATAATTTATGAGGACCGCCCCATGAGCGAAAACAATGACCGCGAAGACGTGTTCGCCGACCCGGAAGCCAGCCAGGAGGATCTCCGGTTTCTGGAAGACCATGAAGGGGAGGAGTCGCATCCCGAGCCGAAGAAAAAGCGGCGTTTTTCACCCGCCGTGTTGATTGGCGCCGGGGTGGCTGTGATTTTTGTCGGCTTCGTGGCTTTCCGCATGCTTTCCCCGAAACAGATGCCGCCCATGCAGGCATCGAGTCCTGCGCCGACAGTTGCGGCGCTGCCGACGGACGGAGCTCCGGGGCCGGTTGCGGCGCTTCCAGCGGAGAATCGGCCTGGCGGGACGGATCGGTCGTTGCAACAGCCCAATGTTCCGTCCGCCGGCCCGTCTTCACCCTCCACGATGTCGGCAGGCGCACTGCCGGCTACGGACGCCATTCCCCAGCCCAAAGCGGCAGAACCCTCTGTGACGAAGGCCGACATCATGGAGCTTGCGGCGCGCCTGGACGGGCTCGGACGCGAGGTGGCCGCTTTGAAGGCCGCGGCGGACGGAAAGGCCAAAGTCAAGCCGGCTTCGAGGCCTGCAGCGGCCGCAAAGGCCGAAACGGTGCGCGGGACGCCCCCCCCCAAGTCGGCGGCGAAGGCGAAAACCGAATCGCAGACGAGCCACGCTGTCGCCGGCGTGAAGGTGAAAAACATCACACCGGGGCAGGCCTGGCTCGAGGATGCCGAAGGACAAGTGAAGGTGGTTGGAGTGGGGGACGCCGTCTTCGGCCTGAGTGTGCTGAAGATCGACGCGGATTCCGGCAGGGTGACCACGGACAAGGGTGTGATCAGCTTCTAAGGCGCATTTGATGGAAACCGTCGACCTCCTGACTGCGATCACGAATTTTGGCAACGAACTGCCCGGCATATATGAGCTGCTGAAGTTCCTGACATACGCCGTGGCCCTTTGGTATATCGCCCACGGCGTGCTGGGGATGATCGAGAACTCGAAAAACCCCGGGAATGGGCGCAGTGGCTCCGGATTCGGGATTCTTCTTGTCGGCGCCCTCCTGCTCAACTTCGACAACACGATGAGTGTGATTTTCAGTTCCATGTCTGGCCACGATGGCGTGTCGAGCATGCCCGGCGCCGGCGCGGCGAGCGCCATCGGGTATGTTCCCAGCGGCGGGGTGAATTTCAGCGCGGCCATCGTGGCGGTGATGAAGTTCATCACCGTGGTTGGAGTTTTTTCCGCATTCAAGGGATTCATGCTCTGGAAGCGAGCGTCTGAAGGACATCACTCTGCTGGCGGCGGTGAAGATCATGTCTGGCAGGGCATGACACATATTTTTTTTGGAGCGCTCTGCATAAACATCACTGAAACGGCACAGATGTTTCGGAGCACGATTACTGGTCTCTAGTAGAGAAGAAAGGAAGGAGCGTTATGAATAAAATTCTGGATCTGGTTGCCCGGGCGCATATCTTCGCGCTGACCGATGAGCGCGGCCCGGCGGCCACATTCGCGGTCTGCGCCACCTTCGGCCTTGGGGCGTTCCTGTTCCCGGAAGCGGCCCAGGCCGCCGGCATCGGGCAATGGGGCCGCAACCTGAAAAACGAGATGGGCGGCGTTGTCGAAGGCGGCCTGTACGCGGCCTATGCCGGCGGCCTGGGCCTGACCGGGTTCGGCATCAATAAGGCGATCGCCAAGTCCAAGGGGGACAACCAGACGACGACCGGCTCGGTCTTCGGCTACACCCTGGGAGGCCCCGCGTTGATGATGGTGACCTATGTCGCCGACACGATGGCGGAGTCCATCGGCGGCTCCACGGCGGTAAGCCGATTCGGCCGGTAAGCCCTGATGGCGGGACTCCTCCCTCTGCAGCTGTCCGTCAAGCGCCGCACCTGGCGCAAGGACGATCAGGGCGTCGAGTCCGCGGATCGAGAATTCCGGGAGAAGCGTCCCGGAATTCTCGAGAGGGACCGCAACACATGCCGGTACTGCGGGTTCAAGTCGGGGAAAACCGAAGTTCATCATTTGAACGATGATCACACGGACAACCGCGATGACAACCTGGTGACCGCCGATCCGCTCTGTCACGGGTGCAATCATATCGGCCAGGTAGGCGCCCAATCGCACGGGGTTCTCGCCTACGTGCCGGGGCTGTCGCAAATCGACCTGAACCATCTTCAGCGAACCATCTTCATGATGATGGAGATGGGTACCGAGGAACAAAAACGCGAAGCACAGGACTTGCTGATGCTTCTTGCCGCCAAACGGCACGATTTCGAAGCCGCCTGGGGCACATCGAAGCCGCGCGAAATCGCGACCGCCCTGGCCCAGGTCGATCCGGATACGTTTTCTCAGCGTGGGACCTTTTTCGCGAACGTCGCGCTTATTTACAACCCGGCACGCTTCAAGGGCTATACCGCCGCCTGGGCGGATGAAGCATACCGCGCGCTGCCGCCCTCTTCATGGGGACTGATCCATGCACGCTACAGCGGCAACCGAGCCGGCGCGCAAACCTGAGCGAGCGCGGCCGAAGGCGCCACCGGTAGGCGTTGTCATCTTCGCGAACGAGAAAGAGCCTTCCGAGGGCGGCTGGGCCTGCGTCGACGGCGGAACGCCGTTTACCGTAACCCAAGCGGCCGATCTGCCGTCCAACGTGCTCTGGGTCACCAATACCGACTGGATGGAGTTCAACGCTCAGGGCTACAACCGGATACACAATCTGCGAAGGGTGAATTTCTTCCGAACCCCGCTCAAGCAGATTGCGGCGGATATCGGCCTAAGTCTGGACGGCGCCAACGCCTCGACTTCGATAGTCCCGTTATCGTCCGTCTGCGCGCGCGCGGCGCGAATCGCCGACGATGCCTACCGGTGGAGGACTGACCCGTTTTCAACCGACTCGCTGGCGGACGAAATCAAGGCCTCGATGCCTCCTGATGTCCCCCCCATCCGCATTCTCATTCCGCAACTTCTGGCGGCCTACCAAAAAGACTCATCCGTGCGTTGCCCATGGGTGAGCGATACGGTTTATGTCACTCTGAGATGCAATCGCGCGCAGTACGCACAGAAAATTCTTTCAACTCCGATCCCGGACGATGCGTGGGAAGAAATCCCCGGGCACCTCCTGCCGGAGTCTGACAAAGACAGGCTGGAGTTCGCGCTCAACTCGGAGCGTCCCGTGTTGGCGGAAGTCATGGTCGATGTTGCCGACACCGACCCCGACGAAGCAAACCTGGTGGCGTTCGGGTCCAATTTCGGGAAACGCATGCCTATCCGGAAGTGGGTATCGCACATTGAGCTGCTGTGGCTCGCCCGATTCGCTCATGTCAAGATCCATTCTCTTTGGCTCTCGGCGGCCTACCGCGGCTTGTCGGAGGCCTATCACCTGCCTTCAATCCTGACGGAAGATCCTTACATAGCCTTGTCGTATTCGGCGGGGCTTGTAGCGGAGAATCATCTGCAGTGTCTGTCATCCGACTACTACACGCGCTCGTCGCGCATTCCCGGCAACAATTACGAGGTCACCGCGCGCGCTGTTTGGCTAAGAGCGGCGGACCGGGCCCAGAGCTTTCTGCTCGCAAAGAGGGTGGTGGAAGCCGGATTCTACGTTTCAGGCTACCAGATGGGCTCGGTCATGTGCCGCGCGCGCCGTTCCGATCTTACCAAGCTCGCGGAGTTCTGCCTGGCTGAAGGGCTCATGTCGCCATCGATCGACCAGATGATGGCTCTGTACGGAGACGGCGATGCTCCCGGCTAACCTCCTGTCCCTCACGGAAGAGCAGTGGCTCCTCAATGTGGTGCTGCTCCGCTCGGGCATGCTCCTGGAGGCCGATGCGATTGCCGAGCAGGCGCCGGCCGAGCGCACGCTTACGCTGGCGATGATTTTCATGCGCGCGGCGCAGAAGGACAAAACCATCGCCGAAGTGCTGCTTCAAAAGGGCATTGCCGTTCGGCTCAAGGAAGAGACGTTGCTGAGAAAACAAGGGAATCAGTCAAAATGAAAATGATCCTCGATGCGGTAGAGAGCGTCGGTTCGTGGATATCCTCATTCGGGGTACAGAGCGATTTCGCCTCCTACTGCCAACTCGAAACGGGGTTGGACGAAACAACGCTGGTGAGCCGCTCGGGCGCCATGATTTCCATTCTCGACCTTGCAGGCAGCCGCAATGTGGTCGGGAAGGAGGAGTTCGAATACATCACGAACCGGCTCCGCGCCACGCTGACCGCCTACCTGCAGCGACCAGGGCATTCCTTTCAGGTGGTCTTCGAGCGCGACGGGCAACGGACCGCTTCCAGGCTCGAGGAGATCATTCGCCCCTCGCGCGAATCCGCCAAGCGGATCGGGCTCGATCTCTGGCAGGACCTCATCGATGACTATGTGGCCAAACTCACGGAATATTGCGCGGACGAGTCTGCCCTGATTGTCGTGTCGACGCACTCGAACGCCATTTCCAAGGAGGAATACAAGGCGGAATTCAAGGAAACGGCCGCGGCGGCGAAAGAGGCGAAGGTGCCGCGAATGGACGAGGCGCAGTCCCCCATGGCGATCATTCGAAGCCTCATCAACCGACACCATTCCATGGTGGAGGCCCTGCGCGACGATTTGCGCAGCACGGGATTGCACGCCGTCCTGCTCGACGCCCACACCGCCGTCAGGCGCATCAGAACGGCGGTCGACCCTGAATTCACCTCCGAGAGCTGGCGCCCGGTGTTGCCTGGCGACAAGATCCCGGCGAGGCTCAAGCCGCGCCAGAACGACTGCTCTGACATTTATCTTCCGAAGCTGTCCCTGCAATGCGTGCCTCGCAAAGCGGTTGATGAAGATGGGTTGGTAAAGATCGGGTCGATCTACTACGGGACCATCCTCATGGAAGTCGGCCCCCAGGAAGAGAACACGCATTTCATGCAGCTTTTCCGGCGTCTGCACCACAGCATTCCCTGGCGGATTTCATTTGAGATCGCTCCCGGGGGAATCGACGCCGTGCGGTTCAAGAGCACCATGGTGGCCGTCACCGGGTTCATGTCGGACGTGAACAAGCAGATCAAGAAGTCCTTCATGGCGCTCGACAGCATGCAGAAGAACGGCGAATGCATCGTCGCGTTGCGAATCGGGCTCTCCACCTGGGGGCGCGATAAGCGAGCGGTCGAAAAAAACCTCTCGACCCTGGCCAAGGCGGTGCAGGGATGGGGGGTGACCGACGTAACCGACGACGGGGGGGACCCGTTCGGCATGTTCGCCTCCGTCCTGCCGGGTTTTTCGAGCCGGAATCTGGCGCCGGCCATGCCGGCGCCGTTAAGCGACGTGGTGAAGATGTTGCCGATTCAACGACCCGCATCCCCATGGGAGGATGGCGCGATGCTTTTCCGCTCGGCCGACGGGAAGCCATTCCCGTTCCAGCCCGGCTCATCTCGCCAGGACGCATGGGTGGATCTCATCTCCGCGTCGATGGGGTCTGGCAAGTCCGTTCTGCTCAACGCCCTCAATCGCGCGACCTGCCTCATGCCGGGCCTGCAACGGCTGCCGCTCATCACGATTGTCGATGTCGCCCCAAGCTCGCGCGGGGTGATCGACATGCTGAAAGCCGCCTTGCCGCCAGACAGAAAGCATGAAGCCGCGTACTACAAGCTTCGCATGAGCCACGAATTCGCGGTGAACCCCTTCGACACGCAGCTGGGCTGCAGGCGTCCGACTACGATGGAGCGGGCCTTCCTGGTCAATCTTCTCACCATGCTGGCAACTCCGGTCGGCGCCACTAAACCCTACGAATCATCGGCGGATCTGGCTGGCTTGCTGGTCGACGAGATCTACAAGCAGTTTTCCGATGAATTTTCGCCGCGCCGCTATGAGCCGACCGTCGAGGTCGAGGTTGACAAGGCTATCGAGGAGATCAGCTTCGAACGGGACGAGGCCACGTCCTGGTTCGAGATCGAGGACGCACTTTTTGTCGCCGGCCGCCTGCATGAGGCGACTCTGGCGCACAGGCAGGCGGTGCCGAGGCTGTCTGATCTTATGAGCATTGTGCGCAGCGATGTCGTCCGCGACACGTTCGCACGCACGGAGGATAGCGCAGTCCGGATAAACACCGGCGAGACCCTGATCGACGCCATGAGCAGGGTGATCTCATCGGCGATGCGGGAGTATCCCGTGCTGGCCACGACAACGCGGTTCGACCTTGGATTGGCTCGCGTCGTCTCTCTCGATCTTGACGAGGTGGCACGCGGGGGTGGCGACGCCGCCAAAAAGCAGGCCGCCATCATGTACATGCTGGCCCGGCAGCTGGCGGCGAAGAACTACTATCTGATGCCCGAGATGCTGGACGCTTCGCCCGATCTCTACCATTCGTACCATCGCCCCCGAATTGAAACGATCCGGGAGGAGATGAAGGCGATACGTTACGACGAGTTCCATCGGACCGGCGGGATGGAGGCCCTGCGTGAGCTCGTGCTGCTCGACATGCGCGAGGGCCGGAAGTGGAATATCCAAATCACGCTCATTTCCCAATTCCTGGGCGATTTCGACAAGGACATGGTCGACGCTGCTTCGGCGGTGTACATCCTCAAGGCCGACACGGCCAAGCTCGTGGAAGAGGCGCAACGTACGTTTGGTTTGTCCAACACCGCTGTCGAGCGGCTGAAGGCGGATGTTCATGGCCCCGGCAAAGGGGGGGCCAACTTCCTTGTGCGGTACAAGACCAAGGCGGGAGATGTGGTGCAGATCCTGACCAACACAATGGGCTCGATGGAGCTCTGGGCGGCGTCGACAACCTCTGAGGACGTGGCCTTGCGCAACAAGCTCTACAACATGGTTGGCGAGCGACGGGCCTGGAGCATTCTTGCAGCCAATTACCCGGCCGGCTCGGCCAAGCCGGACATAGAGACGCGCCGAAAACTCCTTGGCGAGGAGGACGACGCAAACGTGATCGAAGCGCTGGCGCGCGAGTTGGTGACCAATGCCGGCCATCGGCACGGCAGGGAGGATTGAAGTGGACTACGACAAGCGAGTGCTGCATTTGGCGGGCGATCCCGGCGGCAACGCCAGGCCTGTTTGCATCCATTGCGGAACCCCGATAAGCGGCAGACTGCCGGAGGGGGAGTTCTGGGTGGCGAACGACGCCGGGTACGGCATGGCCGAGATATACGGCTATATCCCGTGCCTTAAAGCAAGGAAAGCCGCTGGCGCGATACCAACGGCTTGAACAAGCGATTTCTGGACATATGCCGCATAATGGGCACATGCGCTTTATCTGCCCATCCTCCGTTTTGATTCTTTTGGCGGCTTTGCCCGTCTACACCTTGGGTTTCGCGGTCCGGGGTGATATCTGGTCCGAAGGATTGCGGCTTGTTCTTGCCGCGACGGCGTTCGGATTGGGACCCGCATTGGTTCTCTTCCTTTACCACCTTCCCGGGCGCTTGAAATAGCCGGAAGGCTCGCGCTGGAACGCGGCGACGTTTTCGGGTATAATTCCGTACCGTTATTACGATACGGAATTTAAAAGCGGCGCCAAGCTTTGGATCTTGCCAGGGGAGATGCAATGGGCGGGGTAGTCACGGTTGTCTTGCGCGAGCCTTCCGGCGAGCTGCTGAAAATGTTCCGGTGGACCAACGTTCTGCCGGACAGTCTTACCGACCCCAGGCTCTTTTCCGAGGACCCGTCCGGGTGGT
This sequence comes from Chloroflexota bacterium, assembly GCA_016861025.1. Classification (GTDB taxonomy): domain Bacteria; phylum Chloroflexota; class Anaerolineae; order Caldilineales; family Caldilineaceae; genus Caldilinea. The sequence continues at coordinate 22,911 of BOKO01000013.1, read as the reverse complement.
GCGAGGATTTCAAGCGGGAATGGCTGAAAATGCGCGCCGACTATCAGGCGCACCACGAGGCCGGGGATTACGAATGCAACATGACCCCGGTGTATTTCCCTGAAGGGCCGGCCGCCCCAAGCGAATATGGAATCGTGTTCATCGATCTCCAGAATAAAGCAATCCTCAGCATGCAGGATTTTTGTTGCGAGCCGGCCACCATCTGGATCCCCTCGTTGCGCCTCCAAGAGAGGGCCGCAAGGGCGCACGAGCTTATTCGCAAGGGGATCGTTTCCCGTCTGGTTGTCCGCCGTGGGGCGGCGGCAAAGGGGGCCCTTCTGCAAATCCCGAAGGATGGCGACAAGGAAGAGGCCTTCCAGGAGGTTTGCGAATTGGCCGAAGAAAAGAAGGGCGTCGACGGCCATCTCCTGATTGAACCACCCGGGTTCGACATCAAGAGATATGACGGCATCGACGGAGTGATGAAGTTCCGTGCCGCGGCCGAAGAAAGGCTGGGGTATTCATTCACTGAAGAGGACAACCTGGCCTGGCTCGGCTGGATCGAGCGCAAATTTCTATATTTTCACGGCGACGGCGCGGCGGTGGAAGAGTGGAGAAAGCGGCTGGGGCTGTCGGCCCAGCAAGCGGCACCGGCGCCGCGATGACTATGAAAGGGAAAAACATGGGAGTGGACACGGAAGTCGGCGGTTTTTTCATGAAGCATCGCGGCCGCGCCATTCACCACCTGGAAAAGCATCAGGGCATCCTCATGTCCTTTCGTTACGCGGACATCACCTCCGGCAAGGAGTTCGATGTGCGGGATTTACCAGACGATGGCGTCAAGGATCTCAGGAATCGGGTGCTGGATGGCGATCGCGAATCCCACAAGCGGCTCATCAAGAAGGCGATCGATAGTGGACTCCTGGACGAAATCAAGGAGACGCGGCCGCCCCGGGGCAACAAAATGGCTGGGGCAAGAGACATGCTGAGAGAGGCCGCAAAGCAGTTTCGTCAGCTTGGGGACAATGGACATGCCGCCATGTGCGAACTGCATGCCGACGTGCTGGGGACCGACAACGGGGCGATACCTGCGGCTCCTCCTGCCGCCATCGCTCCGGCGGCCCTGAAGGACTATGCGGCCTTTGCTCTGGAGGGGGAGATTTGCGTCGGGATAGAGGTTTCATTGCGAGACTTTGTCAAGGTTTCGCTTTCGGCCGAGGAGAGCGCAGACATCGAAGACATGGATGACCTTCGCGGACTCCTCATCGAGAACCTCGCGGACAAAATCTCCCAGATGTCCGAAGATGACCTGGGGGCGATCGTCACGGGCATTGTGATTGCCGAAGTCAGGGATAACCAGACCGACGAGGTGATCGCGCTCCATCAGGTGGACCGGGAGACTCTTGCTGACCGTGAGTTCGAGCTCTACGACTTTGGCGAGGGGGTTCAAATTACGGACTCATCCCGCTGGGATGCTTCCGACCCCATGGACTGGATCAAGAAGGCATACGCCACCTACGAGGATGACGATGCCGACGCACCATCCCACGCGATTTCCTTCCATGTCCGGTTCAACGACGATGGCTCCGTGAGCGAGGCCTATGGACTGGAATGCGACAAGGGGAACGTCATCGGCCGTCGGCCGGGAGGCGATGAGGTGCCGGTCGGGACCGAGGGCGTGCTCCGCACGCTCAATGGCGATCTGGTCATCGGGACCGAGGAGCGGCTCTCCGGTACGCACGGGATCGTAGGCGCAACGCGCCGAGAGGATGGGACTTTGGATATCGAATTCTCAAACGACGGAACCGAACTGGACTGGGATGGCAGCGAGACGGCCACGAACGAGAAGGGGGAAAGGCTGTTCGTCACATCAACCGGGGGTATTGTCCCTGAGAGTCAGGTCGTGGTGGTGCCGGCGCGGCCGGCGCCGAAGATGAAGAGATAGCGACAGCCTCGGGCCGGGAGATTGAAATATGTCCAATGGGTTCAAGAAAATCGGAGTAAATGTCTTGGGCGAGGAAATCTTCGCGGACGGCTCCGGGCGGCGTGAGCGTCGGCTCTCCCCGGGGGGAGAAGTGCGAGGAACAATTTCCTCCACGGCGGACCCCGGCTCTCCGTTTTATGACGAGGCATACAAGACGCTCGAAGAGAAGTTTCTTGGCGATCTCGCCGAAGCAACCGGAAAATCCATCCACGCATTGCGCAGGGCTGGTTACGAGAAATCGATTCCCGAGTATATCGCCAACGGCAAGACTGCCACCCATGTCGCGAACACCATGCGGGCGGCGGCCTCCCAGGAGGGGCAATACGCGCCCGACCTGCGCATCGAAGAGATATACGTCATGGCGAGCCAGGCTGGCCCGGAGTATTGCGATGTGGATGTCTACATTTCCGTGAACAACGGAGTGGAATGGCTATATACGGTCAGCAAGGATCTGCGGGCAAACAAAGTGCTGGACGTTGCTCCACCGCGCTACGCTTCTACCAAGGCCGCCGACCTCTACCATGAAGGCGAGGTGCCGCCGGGTTTTGTCGGATGCGCTTTCAAGGCCGTATACCAATCCGTGATCGATCACCTTGAATCCATTGTCGAGGGCGGCCCCGCGCGGCACGTTCAGATTCCTTTCAGCGATACCCAGCAGCTGCATGCCATTTTTGAGGCTGCGAACGCGCCTGGCCGGAGCGACAGCGACCTTCATCTGTTCGCCAGCGTGGCCGCGAGCAGCTTCCCCGCGTTTATAGCTTGCGCCAGCGCGCTTGAAGAGGCGCGTGGCGCCATGGGCGCCATGTTCACTCAGATAGAGCAGATGAAAGGGATGTTCGACGACTCCGACGGAAACATTCAGAGCGCTCTGGATGCCTACCAGGTCGCCGATGCGGTCGCGTGGGATGCGCTTGAAATGTTGAGCCCGCCTGAGAATGCGAAAAAGCCGAAAGGAGCAAGACCGTGATGATCAAGCCCGACGTGATGCCCATGTGCCAGTGCGACAACTGCAGCAAGATCCACTCAGCCGACAAGTTGGTCGAGGCTAAGGATCTCGATCAGCGCCTTGACTATCCAATCGGGCATCCGGATTGCAAGGAGCCTTCCGGCGAGTGCCCCGATTGTGGCGCGCTGTGCTATCCGGTAGAGCCTGTCGCATTGAGTAATTGGGATGTCACTGTTCATTATCAGACCCATGGCGGTGCCGCCGGGGCGCGAACCATCCGCGGCATCAAGGCGGCCGACGAAGATGAAGCGATCGAGAAGGCGAACGCCACGGTCCGAAGAGATCCACGGGTTGCGAAAATCCATGGTGGCGATGTCGAAACTCCAAGTGAGCGAGAAGATCGGCAGGTCTATCTCGTCATCCAGGAAGGGGGGAGCTCCGCAGAGCTGTATCTGCGAGCGCATGCGAGCCGTGAATTGGCCGAGAAAGACAGGATCCGGTGTGCCGCCGGTGCGTTTCGGACTTCCCCTGTGGTGGCGATTCCTCGAGCGGTGGCCGACACCCCTGGGTTTCTCGAGGCCGTTGAGATGGCCTTGTTGGCGCACCAGGGCCTCGAGATGGTGGATACTCCGGTGAAGCCGGCAGGCAAAGCTCGTTTTCGATAGGGGATGGCCCGCCAAATGCTGAGCGGCTCTTGACATTTAGCCGAATCTGTATAGTATGCACGATACAAATTACTTCCGGACGGGATCGCTTTGGTTGAGACAATCCAGAACCGACTGCGCGTGATCCTCGCCGGGCTGCCCCAATATCCACTGGTGCGCGACCGTGCCGAAGAGTGGATTCATCAAACGATGCAGGCCGACCCGGAGCGGGCGGAGTTCCACGCGCTGCGCCTCTATGGCTTCGGAGGCACGGAAATTGGCGCCCTGACAGCCAATGCCTCTGGGGCCTACGAGAGTTCCGGGAGCGCCAGAAGCATCATCATGCAAAAGCTTCTTCTCTCTTACCCGAAGGCTCCTGGGGGGCAATCCCTTCGGGACATTGAGCTCGATCCGGTGGTGAGGGCAAAGTTCCACAGAAAGTTCAGTTGCAAATCTGACGATGCCGCCATGCGCACCCTGGCCAAGGCCACGGGGAAGCGCGGGTGGGAACGCTATACGCCGGATGATATCGCCATTCTGCACGCCGCCGATAGCGAGCAACGCGTGATCGTTGGCTATCTCTCCCCCGATACCGGAATTGATGGGACGGATATCAAAGCCTGCCATGCCGCGCAATTGCATTTGGGGCGGCATCTTTGCCTTGAGAACGGCATCGATATCGGCGAGATGGTGATTTGCGCGCTCGACTATGCGCGTTGGGACACGGTGGAATTCAGGATTCCCTTCGATGCGGCGCTGGAGTCGATGATGCTCTCAGCCGGGGATTTCTACTGGAACGAATATGTCTTGAAGGGCAAACTGCCGCCGCATGCCGAAAAGCGCGGCTCCGAAAGTGCGAACGAGGAGATTCATCCCCTTGTCGCCGATATCGCGGACCAGTTCGTTGCCTACAAACTTCTGGCTGAAGCGGCGACGCGAGGCGCGAGCCGCTGCGCAACGCAGATGCGCAGTCTTCTCAATCAATTTCGAATCGGCGAAAAGGATATCCGTCTTGGCATGTGCGAGCTGTATAGCCAGGATGATTTCGACTTCGCGGGCGCCGTGACAGCGTTGGGCCCTGACAGGGCGAAGCAGGCCGCCATCCACGGTTCGATGGATGGCTACGACCCGAATAAGCTCCGGGAGCTGCTCAGGGCGGCCGACATTGAAGTCGGACCATTCGAGAGGGACGCGATCGAACTGGGTTTGAATGAGGCCGACCCGGATCTTTCGGCCGAGGCGGATATCCGGATCGAGACAGGTTTCAACGGGATGCTTTCCAGCATCGCGGAGAAAGGGCTTTCAGCAGGCGTGAAGCCCATAAGCAGCACGCATCACGAACGGCAACCGCGCCTGCGGGCAGCCTGATTTCAACATTTTTCGGAAAGGAATCCGTATGGGTATCAAGGAACAGAAGAAAGGCAGCGGCGGCATGCTGATCAACTACGTCACCAAGCTGGGCGGCCTGTTCAACATCACCGGCGACCGCGGCGAGACCATCGCAAAGGCCATCAAGGAAGCCGGCTTCGAGCAGAAGGAAGGCTTCATGGGCACTTCCGCCGACTCGAAGAGCGGCAAGGCGCTTGCCGCACTGGCGCAGTCCGACATTCACCGCATCTCCGAGGTGAGTGGCGCCATCAAGGACATCTCCTTCGCCGAATACACCGGCGACGGCTACAGCGTGAAAAAGGTCCGTGTGACCATGGTGGACTCGGATGCCGAGTGCAACGAGCAGCGCTTCAACCTGAATCTCGAGCTGAACAACGGCGGCGTCCAGCGCCTGGTGCGCAAGCTGGAGCAGGTCCGCCCCGGCGAGCATGTCACGCTCAACGTCTTCGCCAAGTACGAGAAAAGCGACAAGGACGGCCAGATGTACGCCAACCCCGGCGCCATGCTGAAAGTCGGCGGCGTCGAGGTCACCGTGCCCGAGAGCCGCACCGCCGAGGTCAAGCGCCTGTCCGAGGAAGTGAAGGCGCGCGCCGCCTCCGCCAAGGTGCCGGCCAATGTGGTGGGCCAGATGGTGGCGACCGAGCTGACCGATTTCCACGCCGAGATCGTGAAGTCCCTGGAGCAGAAGTACCAGGCCTATCGCTCCGGCAGCGCCGACACGCACGAGCCGGCCGGCCCGGATGTCCCCGCGGATTCGTTCGATATCGGCGATCTGACCGGGGACGATGCCGCTGGCCTGAAATCGGCCCGCGCCGGCATGCGCTGAACACGGGCGCTACGCTTCCGCTGCAAGACAAAACAGGGGCGGGGTCCCGCCCCTGTTTTCGATCAAACTGATTGCCCACGAATATGACAGCATCGACCACGAATACCGTGCCTTGGCCGTTGAAGGAAAACAAGGACTGGCTTGGGGAATTCACGCTGGAAAACGTCTGGGCCCGTGCCAACGGGCTTGCGGACGGCGGAGCCACCGTTTCGGTTACCCTGATCGATCCCGACGAGGCGCGCAAGGTGTCCTCAACCGCGGAAGTGCCCCAGATGGTGGCCGATCTTCTGTACGGCGACAAAGCGCCGCTCGATCTCGGATTTCAGGGTCTCATCGTCCGGCTATCCGACGCCGGGCAATCGAAGGCGGTTGAGTATTTTCTTCCCATTCTCGCGGACAAGGAAACGGGCGGCAAAAGCACCCTGTCGGCCGACGAGGCGGCGCAAGCCTTGCTGAACATGAAGGTCGGCGCGAGCGGGCAAACGCTTTCCTTTTTCATCGAGCGCGCGGAATCAACCGAGTTCATCCCGGCGACGATGCTCCCGGTATCGAGCGGCGCGCGCGCCTTCACCGTAGCCAACGCCGAGAAATTCTCGTCCCCGTATCGACTTGCCGACGGGCGCATGGGCTTTGCCAAATCGACGCTTTTTTGCCGTGGCGCGAAGGACGGAGTCTCTTTCGAAAAGCTGAGGCGCGAGGCGGGAGCGCTTGTTCCGGCCAGGGATATCCCGACCAAGCATTTTGCGCGCCGTCCGGCGGCGGGCGTGCGCGCATAAGAACTCCTCTGGGGTGGAGTGGGTGTTCGCGCCGCTTTGTGCGGCGCTTTTTTTAGAAGGGACGGGGGTAAAAGAAAAATGAAATGGATTGATTTGTCGAAGCATTCGGCGAGGCTCAACGCCTTCCAGTTGCCTGACGGCAATACCAACCTGATTCTGTCCGGCGTGAAGCAAGGAGGGCGGGAATGGGTTGCCGCCGAAAAAATCGGCTTCAAGCCTACCCGAACGCACCGGAACCTGTACCGCCCTGGTACCCGAGTGACGATGGCCGAGTTCGCGGCCATTTTCCCGCTGGCCTTTTCACGGGAATTCACCCACGACGAGATCTTCCTGAAAATCCGGCCCACAACGGAAGCGCAGGAGGATACCAACGATTTGCGTGCCGCCATTCCTGTCGGGCTGAACTATCTTGGGCAGGAAGTCTTCGCCGGCGCCGCGGGCCGTTTTATCCGCAATCCCGACAATACGACGATTGCCGAGGAATCGGCCAACGCCCCCGCACTGTTCCTGCGCGCAGCTGAGGGGTCCGCGTCGGATCTCGCGCTTTGCGCCGATGGTTTCGTCGAAGCCATGGCGCGCGGACGCACCATGCGGGCCGAGGACCTGCGTCGATTCTCCGCTGCGGTGTTCGGGGAAAGCGGAGAAATGAAACCGACCGACAAAAGGCTGAGGACGGCGCAGGAGGCGGTCGAGGCCGCCATTCAACGAAGGGTGTTCAAGAACCACTCCGTAGCGAGTCCCGACGCCTACCGTTATGCGGTGAAGCTGCTCGAACATCAGCCTTCCCTGGTCGCAAGGACTTCCTCTTCGGTAGCCAACCAGCAGTATTCAACGCCGCTGCCCATGTCGATTGCCGCCCAGCGCATTCTGGGGGATACCTCCGGGAAGAAGGTCATCGAGCCCACGATCGGCAACGGATCCCTCGTGATGGTTTTGGCCGACGGCACGGAAATCAACGGGTTCGAGATCGATCCGAGCCGCGCCGACAACGCCGCGCTGCTGAGGCCGGACCTGAAAGTCGAGACGGGCGACTTCCTTGGGGCGTCCCTCGAGCGCGAGTTCGACTGCGTGATATCGAATCCGCCCTTCGGCGGGCTGGAGAAGACGGAGAATTTCGACGGCCTCAGGGTCACCAGGCTCGACCACCTGATCGCCCTGAAGGCCCTTGATGCGCGCAAAGACGAGGGGAGGGGGGTTTTCATTGTCGGGGCCGACCGGGAGAACATCTATCCGGGCAAGGGAGGGCAGATCCACGGCGGCTCGAAGACGTTCCTCGCGTGGCTTGCCGACCACTATGAGATCGAGGACGTGATTGAAATGCACGGCTCGCTCTACGCGAAACAGGGGGCGGAATACCCGGTGAGAATGATCACCGTGGGCCGCCGACGCTCGAGCGACGAGGCCAAACAGGCGTTCAAGACGGAGGAGTTTCGCATCAAGGGCCCGATCCCCGTCATGCGCTCCTGGGAAGATCTGTGGGAGCACGTCGAGGAGCTGTCGGAAAGGCTTCATACGAAGGTTCCGGAGCCGGTTGCGGCCGTCCCGGCCGACGAGCGGGTCGTCAATGATTACCAGGCGCCTTATGCGCCGGCATCGTCCATCGGCGAGCCGAGCGCCATGATCCCGCGCAATCTTGTCGCCCCTGTGGCGTTCGCGCTCTCGGCTTTCGAGGAGAAATACGGGCAGGACGTCGACTCGTTCGTCTCCGCGCGGCTTGCCATGGACCTCGATGAGATGTCCGAGGCGTTCTCTCCTGAGCAGATCGATTCCATGGCGCTTGCCATCAAGCGCTTCGAAGAGGGGCGCGGATTCATTCTGGGGGACATGACCGGCCAGGGCAAGGGACGGGTGATCGCGGGTCTCGCCAGGTATGCGATCAAGAACGGCATTCCGGTGGTGTTCATGTCCGAGAAGGCCAACCTGTTCTCCGACTTCTGGCGCGACTTGCAGGACATCGGTTCGGAGAAGCTCTTCACGCCGCTCATCATGAACGCGGACGCAAAGATCGTCGATCACAACACCAATCAGGCGATTTTCCAGCCGACGAAGAGAAGCACCCTGGATGCGATGGCAAGCGCGGACATGTCGCTCGCGGAGAGCGAGTACAACCTGATGTTCTGCACCTATTCGCAGTTCAACCGCAACCAGAACCAGAGCAAGAAGGCGGCGTGGTTGCCCGCGCTTGCCAAGGGCGCCTTGCTGGTGCTGGACGAATCCCATAACGCCGCCGGAGAGTCCAATACCGCCGAGAACATCGCACGCGCAGTCGCGCATTCGCGCGCGTGCCTGTATTCGTCGGCAACCTTCGCCAAGGGTGCGAAGAGCATGGCGGCCTATTCCAAGGCTTTCCCGGACTCCATTTCCGTGGCGGAAATCGCCGACACGCTGGAAGTTGGCGGGGAGCCCCTCCAGGAAATTCTCTCCGGGCTCTTGGCCGAAGACGGAGCATTCATTCGCCGGGAACACGACCTGTCCGCGCTCAAGTTCCAGACCGTAGTCGATCAGTCCTGTCTCGAGCAGAACGAAAAAGCCTCGGACCAGCTGGCCGAGATCCTTCTTGCGATGTCCTACGTCGCAGGCGACGTCAACAGGATGGTCACCCGGTTGAATGCCGCTATAAAGAAGGACCTGGAAAAGCTTGGCGATGACCAGCGCAAGGGCAATCGCATGGGGGTGACCAGCGTCAATTTCGGCTCGCGTCTCTACAACGTGATCCGGCAATTCATGCTGGCCACCAAGGTCGACACGACGGCGGAGAAGGCGGTCAAGGCGCTTCAGGAGGGCAGGAAGCCCGTAATCGTTCTTGAGCAGACCATGGAAACCCTGCTGAAGGAAACCCTGTTTGGGCTGGATCGTCTCGAAGTAGAGGTTTCCGAGGGCTCCATTGAGGCGGAAGGCGGCGAGGAGCATGTCGCCGTCAAAGGAATGAGCGGAGACGGCGAGGAGGTGGACGCGCTGGACTTCCGTGACCTCCTGTATCGCCTGCTCGAGCGCCTCTCGATCATCACAAGGCGGGATGCCTACGGACAGAGCACTCAGGTGCACGCCATGGCGGAAGCGGAAAACGAAGAGCAGGCGAGGGCCTTCGCCGATTCCATCAAGCATATCCGCGCCATGATCTCGCGCTTCCCGGCGCTGTCCGTGTCCCCCATCGACAGCATCCGCGAGAAGATCGAGCAGGCCGGTTTCTCCTGCGGCGAGATCTCGGGACGTGGAATCGAGCTTCGCCTGAGCGGGAACCCCATAGAAAAGGATGGCGTGACCGTAGTGCCGGGGGTAGCCGAAGGCAAGGTGCTGGTTCGAAGCCGGGTGGACAATCGAACCGACACGATTTACCGGTTCAATAATGGACAGCTTGACGCCGTGGTGCTTACCCGGGCCGGCTCGACCGGCTTATCCCTGCACGCGTCCGAGAAGTTCATGGACCAGCGGCAGCGCGAGATGCTCGAGCTGCAGATTGCCAACAACGTCGCCGAAAGGATCCAGTTCTATGGCAGGGTGAACCGCAAGGGACAAATCTGCCCGCCATGGATTACCACGATCGCCTCCGGGCTGCCCGCGGAAATGCGCGTACTGGCGATGCAGAACACGAAGCTGCGCAAGCTCTCGGCCAACACCCAATCGAATCGCAACAATGCCGCCGAGATCAAGGATGTTCCGGACATCCTCAATTCCCTGGGCAACAAGATCGCCAAGGATTTCCTCGAGAACAATCCGGACATTGCCGCAACGCTCGACATCGATCTCGAAACCGACCTCGAGGGGGACGATCACTATTTCGTAAACAAGCTCACCGGGCGGCTGTGCCTGCTTCCCGTTGAATCGCAGCGAAGAATCCTGGACGAACTCGCGGTAACGTTCCAGAACACGATTCTCGATCTCGAGGCCAAAGGGGAGAATCCCTTGCGCTCCAACGTCTACGAATGGGGCGCCGTCGAAACGTCGCGCCATCTCATTTCCGGGATCGAGCGCGAGTCCTACAAGTCGGTATTCGACAAGCCCGTCTATCTATCCAGGCTCGAATGGGAAGAGGAAGTTTCGCCGATCCGCTCGGACAAACTGGCATCCCTTGTTGCGTCCGGCAGGCAATACCTGTTGCAGGATAACCGGGTTGAATTCAAGAAAGCGCAGTACAACTGGGAAAAAGACCAGGTGGTATGCGACGGCATGATCGAGCAGGCGCGCGAGCGGTTTGACCGGGTCATGGAGTGCGCGAAGCCGGTCAAATTCAAGACCGTGAAGGAGGCGCTCGACGACAAGGATGCGAACGCCGTCAAGAGCGCGGCCGCGCGGAGGAACTGGCTGCTCGCCAACCTGAATAACCTGGTGCCTGGCAAAGCCATCAGGTTTTCGGGGGTCGATGGGGTCGTGTACGGCGTGGTCACGAGCCTCATCCTGCCCGATCCTGGAAGGGAGGCGCAGCTCGGGCAGTACGAACTGCGCATCGCTGAACCAGGGGTGCAAAGGGCGATCTCATGCACTCTGAATCAGCTCTATACGGACGAGAATTACGCGTCGATCTACAACGACAACCATTTCGGGAAGAGCGGGAGACCGGTAGCCGAGGTGTTCGACGAGGCCCCCGCCGGCAAACTGAGGCGCAGCCGTTGCGTGCTGACGGGCAATCTCTATGCGGCGGCCGAAATCGCCGCGCGCGCCTCGTCCGGACGGGCGGCGGTCTATACGGACGACAAGGGCGTGCGACACCGGGCCATCGTCCTGAAATCCACCATCGAGCAAAGGGACATGCTGGACGCCCCGATCCGGCTCGATACGCCGGAAATCGTGCTGCGCCTGGCGGAGAAGGCCATTGCCAAGGGCAAGCCCATGCAGGTGATGACTTCCAGCGTTTTCAGCGAGAAGCACGCCTTGGCTCTCACCATCGGGCGCGATGCGGTGAACGCGGTCTGCCCAGGAACGAAGGACCGCGGTGGGCGCTGGTTTGCCAATAAGGACTTCTTCGCCATCACCGGCGAGTGGAGCGGCACGAGGGAAAAAATGCACGTCAGCTTCAATGCCAGCAGGCTGCCGGCGGTGCTCGATCAGATCAAGCGCATGAACGACCCTCTTTTCGTGTCGTCCGAATACCGTGAAATGGTGGGGGAGGTCGTGCGTGAAATCGAGGCGGCGCAGGAGAAGAAGAAGCCGGCGCCAAAGCGGAAGGAAGCAGCCTGAATGCCGGGTTAACGGGATTGTTAAAGCCAGTTGAATCATGAGGTAAGCGTGGGGATGTCGAATTATCACGGGCGAGTGGTGGACTGGCGGGAATTTGCCGAATGGGCGCATGACTGCGGGTATGCCCAGCACGAGTTGAACCATCACGATTCCAGGTGCCTCGCGCTTGTGGATCTCTTTCTGGAGGAAAAAATGGAAGCCGAAGAAAACACCATTGGCCGTTGGGTCCCGATTGGCAACCGGCCTGCCCGCGACGGCACTTACAAGGTTCGTGACGAGGATGGCAAGGTGAGCGAAGTCCGCTTCACGAACGGCGGCTGGGAGGGCGGTCTCGTGACGTTCTATGCTCACGAGTGGCTGCGCCTGCCAGAGCATGAACATAAGCGGGATGTGACCGACCTCGACTTTACGTACCTGGCCGATCTCGATTTCACGGATTCCGAGGCCCTCAAACTGGTGTCGGAGCCTGAATTGCGCGCCATGGCGTCAAAGCCGCGCTCGGCAGCAGACCACGAATTCGCCAGCGTCACCGCGCTCGCCGGCCGCGAAATCGCCTCCCTGGAGATCGAGCTTTTCCGCGTTTTCCGCGTGGCGGAGGAGGCCAATGCGGTGGTGTCCGGCAAGGTGCTGTCCGTCTCCGAGAACTTCGCCGCACAGGCGGTGGGTGCCGGCGACATCGTGGTGCACGAGATGGCGCGCCTGTCGCGCGCCCTGCAGCCGGGCGAAGAGATCACCATCCGCTACGAACTCGGCATGGGGGAGGTTTTCGACGGCGTGGTGGAGATATTCGATCTGAAGGTGGCCTCGCCCGAGGTAACGCCCGAGGAGGCCGCCTTCATCCGGAAGCAGTCCCTGGAAATCATCGGCGAGCGCCTGCAGTGGGTGGGCATGAGCGAATCCGACATCAACGACGTGGTGATTGCCGTCTGCAAGCAGGCCGCCGAGAAGTTCAACTGGAAGGAAATTCCTGGCTCGATCCTGGTCTCGCGATTCGATGTGGTGCAGGAATACCAGCGCAAGGCGCTTGATGCGGCCGCGGCGCGCGCCGAGGCCCTGAATGACATCAACGGATTCGACGCGCCTGGCACCGGGGCGGGGGAGCCCCACAAGGCTGGCTCTGGCGCGCGGCCGCGTTGATTGGGGAGAAGGCCATGCAAGACCTGTTCAACGTCACTGCGCCATGGAACCCGGACAACGACGAAGAGGGCGTCTACACGACCACCGTCAAGGCCGGCAACGAAGACGAGGCGAAACGGCTGTGCGCCGAGGAGATGGCCGATTCGCTCACGTTCTCGTCGTCGGCCGAGCGGCAGGAATGGATCGATGACATCGTGAATAGCGGATTCATCGACGCCTATCCGACCTCCGAGGAACTCAAGAATGGGCTGAGGGCCTTGTACGGGGAGGAACTTTTCCCGGACGGCGTTCATCTCGACATCGATCTCCACGCGTTGGGCAAGTTGCTGTCCGAGAATCGGGACAGGTTGTTGATCAAACCTGCGCCGACCATGCGGGCGGGAGGGTAGATCGTGCCGACATATGAAGTTACTTTCGAGTCCCCAGGCTTCACCAGGAATCGAGGCATTGTCGGCAATGAATTCTCCGAAAGCGAAGCCGAGGGCTACACGGAAGTTGCCCGTGCCGAGGGGACCTTGCCTGCCGGCGTCATTGCGGTGCTGAGGGGCCATATTTCCGAGGACGACGGCCAGAGCGGGCCGGAGGTCAGGGTGTTCGCTTGCGTGACGCTGCGCCTTCGGGCGGCAGATGCCGAAGAAGCCGAAAGCTTCGTGCCGCCTGAAGGCCTGCTGACCACGATTGCCGATCTGATGGGCAGTCGCGATGACAAACAGCATCTCTCGCTTGATGGGTGCGCCTGGGAGGCGACCGAAGTTGAGGAGGCGGGGCTGGTTGCCTCGGAGAGATTTGCGTCTGGACGGTAGCGAGGAAAATCATGCCTGAATCCGAGACGACCATGGCGTTCAACAATGCTGCCATCGATGTTTACCGCAAGGATAACGAGGTGGTCGCGGTGATCATCTGGCGCCCCCCGGAATTACGCCCGTTCCTTTGTTTCAGGTGTACGCAGGGAGGGCGGATCTTGACCCCCTTCGCACTGGTTTTCAATGACGACATTCCCCCTTTCGATCGAAGAGAGAGCCGCACCGGATTGATCGTCGAGATTCGGCGGCAGGGGGGGATTACACATTCGTTGTCGTTTAAAACCGAGCAAGGGAAGGTGCCGTTCCTGACGCTTGGGAGATCTGAAAGCGCCTGCTGCGACCGCTCGCCAGCCCTGCGTATGCGATAGGAGAAGACGATGGAATTCTCGATCAAGACCCTCTTCGACCAGGCCGCCGAGAAGCTGAAGGAGATTGCCGAGAAGGCGGCCGGTCCCGCGCCGCGGCCGGCGAGCATGGTTGAGGGAGAGGCCGGCTGGGAGCCGTCCTCGTCAAGGATGGATCATGCATCGATGTTGGCGCCCAGCCGGCAAAGAATGAGATAGGGGAGATCATGAGCGCACAGGTCGAGCAGGCTACATTCAAGAACTGGTATGAGGCGTTGCAGAACGCCTGCGATGTGTTGAGCATACCGGGTGACCAGCCAGACACTTTCATAAGGGGGTATGTCGAACAGGATCTGACCCGCATCGGAGATCCCGATTCGGTAGAAGAAATTCTCGCTTTATTCGCTGCATCTTTTGATGTCGTCGTGCAAAGACTTCCGGGCGGCCAATGGCGCTGGCTGCCTGATGGCAGCCAGGTTGAATTACGAGAAAAACAACCCTTTCAGGATTTGCGCGACGACCTTTGCTGCCTGCTCGACATGGCCAGATCTCATGTGGAGGACATCGAGAGCGGACTTGAGGACGGGACATACGATCGCGCTGAAAATCTCGACATTGACAAGAAGAGCGAGGTGGTCGAGAGGATCGACAGCCTTCTTCGCCAAGGGCAAAGGATTGCCATCCCTGGAATCAGGGAAGTTGTACGTGAAGCGCGCCAGTCTTCGATTACGAAGGCAACGATGGGAGAGCCCGGAAATAGAACCGCGCCAGCGCTGCCTCTCGTTGGTGACGAAAAAGTTGCCCATAAGGAGGAAACGGACAATCGCGAGCTACGCGAAGGCAATCTGCTGGTTTCGCTGACGCGCGGCGCCCATGACTACAACGACCAGTTCTTCACGCTGGAAATCACTGAAATGAATGGCGGTGAAGGTGTGGAAAACGATGCTGAGGTTTCTGGGCTATCAGTTGGCGCGGACCAAACTGAGATTGACACCTACCTAACTGAAGCCATGGCTTGCGCTAAGTATCGGGTTGGCATTGATCTCAATGTCCGCAACGTTGCATGGCATGCGGCACGAGCTGGCATGAGCGCTGTCGAAGCGATGACGCTGGGGTTCAAGTCTGTCGCACAGATGGAAGAACACGAGGCATGGCTTAAGCAGCATGGCTCACCCGAGTACCTCGCCTGGGTCGCGACAATCCGGGGCCCGGATGAATCCACTCTTGTGGCAGATGATGGAAGGCAAATCAAACGAGCGTCTCGAGGCATGAAGCCTTAAGGGTTTAATACAACCCGCGTCAATATTGCCCAGATGGGCATAGGGGTAACAAGATGACTACAGCAGGATCTGCGGCTCATGTCGGCAATTGGGAACCGGCCTTTACGCGCTGGCGCCACGGGGGTTGGTACGTTAGCAACGTTCACCATCTCGGAGGGGCCTGCGGATGCGTCAGCAACAACTATCCCGACAAGAAGTGGCGCATCGTTGACGATCCTCGGCGGAACGAGCTCGGAGCGGCAGGCGACTTCACCTTTCCGTCCCGTCATGAGGCCGCCGTTGCCGAATACGAAATGGCTACGGCCGAGATCGCCGAGGAACTACGCAATTGGGACAGGATTTCGGACGACGGTCATTATTGGCAGAAAGTCGGTGAGCACGAAGTTCATATCGTTCAGGATCGCGATCTCGGTTTTGGCGTGTCCGTGATGCGCGGCAGCGAAACGGTCAAGCAGTCGCGATATTCCGGATGTTTCGAGCAGGTTTTGGAGTGGGCGCGCGATGAGGTGCGAGAACTGCAGAAAAGGACGGTTAGTCGTCCGAGGGGCTAAGCGCCCGCGCGGCTTGTGACGGGCTTACCTATATAGGGGATAACAGTGCACGAGATGACGAAAGAAAACTTCCTGGCGCTTCAACGCGAGGTGGAGGGTCTGGAGATAGAAATCGCCAAGGGCTATGATTCGCCGCGCGGCGATGCACGGTTCAAGGAACTCGAGAAGATGATGGAAGAATCTCCCTGGACGATTCATCCCGACTATGGTTGTATCTCAAAGAACGAAGCTATCCTTATTGGGGCTCTTGAGGATCTGCAAAAGGAAGTCCGCGCACATCACAAAATGAACGTCAAGAAGGACTTTTCTCTGATGGTTGCTGATACGCAAGCAAGCAAAGCGATCGCCAGAGTTCTGGCCGAAAGGCAGAAAGATGAAATCATGCCCAAAAGCTCACCCTGGGTGATGGTAGGTCAGCCGGTCATGGCGAACGGAATTCAATACACAGTAACCTTCAATGACGAAATCAACGAATATGCGGTCAACCCCATCAACACGGCCAATGCGGGCCGTTTGAGTCAGGTCCGCGTAAATGCGGAAACCTACGAGAGTACCGGGCTGCCGGATACCGTCAAGAAGATCATTCGTCAGCATGCCACATCGCAAATCACGTCTCGGCCGCGCATGCGGTAACCTCGTGTCCGCGTAGAATCTGGATGAGGTGAGAGAGTTGTTGGAGAAGACCCACAATCGTCCGATGGTGTGAGAATGCTCTGGGTGCGCAACTACGCGAATATCGAGATCTACGACTCGAAGGAGGGGCACTGGGGGCGTGGTCAGACGGGATTCAACCTCTCGTTGTCGGGCCGTGTGTTTCTGTCTGATGGACGCAAGATCAAGGTAGCCGGGGAATGGAAATATCCTTCCCACCGTGATTTGTTCGATGGCGCGGGGGATGACGAAACGGTCTACCCAGGGATCTACAGCTACGGATTCCGCGAGGGACCGACCCTCTGGCTCTACCCGCATACCGAGAGTGCTATGAACGATGCGATGCGACGTGGCCTGGCCAGCCTGATCGGAGTCCATCAGATCAACGTGGAAACGCCTGTGCGCTCCAACAGCTCGAGGGGTGTGCTCTTCACATTGAAAGAAGTCGATCCAGTGACGGGGAGGCTCCACGTGTTATCTGGGCAATTTGACACGGCCGAATCCCATGGCGGCCGCGTTTTCCGTCCGTAGGCATACTTTCGATCAGTTGCAAAGAGCATCGGTGTCCGATCACCAGATGGAAAATCTTGATCCCCAAGTCCGGCTGAGGTCTGCGGGAAGTCGCGCGTTTGCGCTAGATGTTCAAAGCGGCGCCAAACTTGTAACTACGCCGTAATCACCTTTTCCTTGACAAACCCTTACGGGGTGATTACACTGTAATCACAATGAAACTACGCAAGATCGGCAACAGTCTCGGAACAACCTTCGATAAGGCCACCCTCGCTCGGGCGGGCTTCAGCGAAGCTGACGCCTTGGCGGTAACCAGCGCGCCGGGAGAGATCAAGATCCGTCGAGCAGGGGGCCGCCAGGCGCTTAATCTCTCGGAAGCGGAGCTTCGTGCGCTGGCATCTGGTGACACAGCATCCAAGGCCGGCAAGACTCTTGCAGCGAAGGCCCGCAAACTGCTGGGCGAAGGCAAATTGAGGAAACCGTAATGGCCAAAGCGAAATGGATGAAGGCGTTGACAAAAAAGGAGCTGCAGCACTTGGCGGAAAGCGGTTCCACAGGCCGGCCGACGATTCGCGAGCTCAAAGCCAATCTCGAAGGCCAGCGCAAGCTCAAAATCCGGTGCTTTGATTGCGAGGCGATCGCGCGCAAACTGTCGATCGCGGTTCCTGTTGTCTGAGACATAGTGATGGCGAACCGCTTCAAAGACCCGACGATGCGCCGTGAATACGATGCGGCGGTGGCCATGTTCCGGCAGGAGCATCGCAACCTCTTCGCCAATGGCGCCCCGCATCGCGGTAGCAGCCTGGCCAGCCAGTTCTGGCATGGGTTCAATGGCACCTCGATGGGCGCAGGCTTTACGGATCGCGCATCGAAGCAAACGCTGATGTACGCCTATTGGTCTGCCGGCCGCGACATGCGCGCCGAGTTGGAGAAAAGGACCATGGGGGAACTGACGTTGGTGCAACAGCAGCTGCTGACGGCGGTGGCCATGGGGAAGTTGAAGAAAGAACTGGGGTCGCAAGCAATGGCGGCGGCTCTTGAAAGTAAGCGCTGATTCAGGGAAGCGGCCAACATGAATGATCGGCAAGAGGTGGGGCGGGATGAGGCCGAAGTACTCGGCGAGGCGTTCTTCGAGAATGCCGTACTGACGCGACCCGGTGAAAGCGTCGTTGAGGTTGTGTCGCGAGCATTTGAAACGCCGACCGATCTGCGCGACGACAACACCAAGTAATGGGGGGTGACCATGACGACATTTACCGTTCCCACTGAGTTTCTTGCCATCTGCAAGGAGGAGGTTATCCGCTCCGGCCTTGTGAGTCTGCCGCTCAAGGCGAGATTCGCTGAATCGCGTGGCATGGCCATCGAGCAGGTGGATGCGTGGATGGTTGCTACGCGGAAGGCCTTTGAAGCCGCCGTTGGCGCGGCGCAGGCAGCATAGGAAAAGGACTCGATCCATGAAAGCAACCATTCATAAACCGGAGAGAAAGATGGCCACGATGCAAATCCAATACAGAGAATTTCGTATCAGTGACGAAGGGCTCGAAGATTGCCTCGTCGAAGTCAATAAGTGGGCAGAAAGGCTCACAACGGAACATGTCCTGAACGTCGAAACTGTTTTTCTGCATGCGAGCGGCGGCTGCGTGAAGCCTGTAGCTCTGCGTGTTTGGTACAAAGCATAGGGAAAGGCCATGACGCCCGATTCGCTGATACAAAACCTATCGCACCACGAGGTCGAAGTCGCTGCTGCGGAAGCGTTGGCTTGGCGTCGGGGAGGTGTTCTTCAGGGTGACGCCCTTCGCGGCATCGCTACTCGCTTGGTTGCTGAAATCGGCATACCCGAGTGCGACTCCCTTCGCATGGCGGATTCGCTGATTGTCGAAGAAGCTGCAGCGCGATACGTAGCTCACATCTAATCGGGAAAGACATGCACATCGCCAAATTCATCAAGGAGCAGGAACATCGAAACCCGCCGCCGAGGCACTGGTGGCAGCGTAAGTCGCCATGGTACGAGCGCGCTTTCATGATCGTGCTCGCGATTTTCGGCGCCGGCATGGCGATCTACCTCCCTGTGAGCTACGTCACGATGCCGGCGGAGATCAGGGACCCTGCCGGGCCGTTGGGTGTCGCCGTTGTAGTTATCTTCACCCTGATCGGGCTGTCGATGGTCAAGCTGGGCTTCTGGGGAATCGTCCATACCTTCAGTCGCACGAGGTCGCCGGCCATGGAGATGTCGCATGGCGAGGCAATCCTGCTTGGTATCGTGATTGCCGCGCTTGCAATCCCCTTCTGGGGTGTCGTGAGAGGTGAGTTCGACAAGGGGTCCCAATTGACCGCAGAGACGCAGGTGCTCCAGGCGAAGATCAAGGCACTTGAAGCGAGCCGCTAGACCAAGGAAAAGAGATTGTGATTGTCCTTGACGTTCCATACAACGAACGTGACTTGGCAAAGAGTCTGGGAGCACGATGGAATCCGGACAAGAAGCACTGGTACGCTCCAGACGGCTCTCAGATAGCCAAAATTGCAGATTGGATTCCGACAAAGACCATTGAAAAACCTGTAACCATATCGCCGTCCGAAGCATGGGAGATGCTGCCGCCGCGATCAAACGATCCTTCCAGAATCCTGGGCTTCCTCAAGGAACGGCCAGCGAAGGTCAAGTATGGGTTCTGCAGCATGTGCGACTCAACGGTACATGATACATGGTGTATTGGAAGCACGCGCACTCCCTGCGAGTTGCGCCATTTAGCACACCTTGATCCAGGGATACTCCGCCCGTCGGAATTAACCATCCTCCTGGCCGCCCTTGAGGCTGGCACTGTTTAGATAGGGAAAGATAAATGAACATCAAAACGGAAGAAGCAGCATTGGAGGCTGTCCAAGAAAACGGGATGCTGCTGGGCGATTTGCCTGAAGAGTTGCGGACGATCGAGGTTTGCAAAGCAGCGGTTGCCCAAAATGGCGATGCTTTGCAGTTTGTGCCCGTCTGGATTGCTAGGATGGGTATCGTCTGGAATCTGGGTTGAACAAGGAAAAGGCGATGCACAAAACAGCGTTCAGCCCAAGGAAGGCGGCTCTTATCGCAGAATTTATGACGGCAACACGGGGTGTCCCGGTAGCCGTTCTCAGGAAGGCCCTTGCCGATTGGGTTGGTCCCTTTGCCCGTTTTGGCGAAAAGACCAAGGCTGAATTGGCGATGCGTTATGCCAAAGGGCGCCTTTCGCTTGGCGGCTCTATTGAAAGCCAGCGGATGCGCAGGCTTACGCCGGAAGTGCTCAATGAGCTTGGTCGATAACCAAGGGAAAGGGTAATGAAGAACCGTCTTGCAGTTTGCTCCATAGTAATCGTGTTGGTGGCCATAATGGTAATCGACTAATAGGCAATCTGATGGCTGCCCAGAACAAAATCAAGAACCGTCCGGTTGAAATGCGCTTCATTACGCGCATGGACTACGAACGCACGGCCGGATGGTGGGTGCGGATATCCAGCGCCGGCCGGCCCATAGCAAATAAACTCTTCTCGGATTCCAAATTCGGTGGAAAGCAAAAGGCGCTTTCAGCCGCAAAGAAATGGCGAGATAGGCAACTGGATGCCCATCGAGGCATTCTTGCCTTAGCCGTCAATAAGCACCGCATCCACACATCGGATCGACGCAGCCTGTCTGGCATTACAGGGGTATCGCCGGAAATCGAAAAACGCAGCCTTCCGTACTCCATCAAGGCATGGAAGGCTGCGTGGCCTGCGGACTACGGAATCCAGATGTATGCGAGATTCAGCGTGGTGGTCTACGGCTACCAGGGCGCCTTTAACAAGGCTGTTGAAAGGCGCTATGCAGAAATCGGCAAGCCGGTTCCTCGCAAGCGGGTTCCGGCCTCAAAACCCATTCTTGAGGCGATTGAGGCGCGCGACTAATATGGCTCGCTTCGACTTCATGACGTGGATGGCTCGGTAATCATCATCTAGGTTAACAGAGTAGCTAGAGAAGAGATATTTGATGGCAAAGATAACACCGGCTCAGTTCGAAGTTGTAGCTGATCTTTTGAGATCTCGGGATCCTGTGCGCGCAGCAGTCAAGAAGGTTTTGTTGCGAGGCGTCTCAACCAAGGGCGCAGCAGAGGCTTCCGGGCTGTCATCTCAATCGGTCAGCAACGCCCTTCGTCGTTATCGTGCCGCGCACATTCGTTTGGAAAAGGCATATGCGCTTGACAAGTAACGGCTAGACGTGTATTGTTATCCGTAATGGTAACGAACTGGAAATGGGAAATAATATGTCAAACACCAAGAAGATCGAGCGCCCGCACATCGTCTGGGCGATTTTCCCTCCGCTGTACTGGATCTTGTGGGCCGGAGCCGGCTTGCTGGTAGGCACGCTTGCCTTCGGGCAAGAGGCCATCACGGGGGTTGTGGCGGCCTATGCGATGGGGCTCGGCTGCGCAGTGGGGGCGATCTTCGCTGGACCAGCCTTCGATCGTGTATGCGGGTACTTCGAGGCGCGGAGTGCTGGGAGGCGGTAGAGAGTAAAAGATGATGACCGTAGCCAGCAAAGTCCAAGCCATCTTCTCCTCCCTTTCAGACGACGACCTCCGTGAGGCCGTGCACGAAATTAAGGAACTCGAAGAGCGTGGCGTTCTTCAGGGCGGCGTGATCCGTGAAATTCGCGCCCGCTTGGTCGCAGCTGGCGTGCCGGAGAACGATGCTGTGAAAGTGGTTGATGCTAGCATCTATCGCATAGCGGCCTTCAAGTGGGCGGGCGTGTAACTCGAAGGAAAAGAGCTATGGAAGGCGCAAAAGCAGTAATCGACACAACCGGCGAGTACCCGGTCTATCCCGGCCATCCGCTTACGGTGGCGTGGGAGATTATGTCGGTTTTCGCCACACCGATTGAGGCGCTTGCGCTGTATCAGCAGCACAGCCTCAACTGCCCGAATGCAGTGGCTGACAACCGCATTACCGGCGGCGGCGGAGAAGTACACCGGGCTTGCGATCTGCTGCGTAAAGCGATTGCCGGCGAGCGCGCCGAAGACCTGATCCGCTGGGCCGATGACTGCTGGATTGACGGGCAGGGTGGCGGCCACGTCAAAGCAATTGCGCCGGGGCTGGCGCAAGCTGAAAAACTGAAGCCGCTGTTTGCTGCGAAGCTGAAGGACTGGCTCGCGACCGATACCGTGGCAGCCTGACAAGAGAAAGACAGACCACATGAAATACCTGCTTGCTCTACTCGTGACTGTGTTCCTGGGGGCCGGTGCTTGGATGGGCTACTCGATTAGGAACGATTTCATTTTCTATCTTTTCGCTCTACTGACCCTTGCTCCGGGTACCGCTATTGTGGCGGGCAAGGCACGCGTCGCCTAATCGGGAAAGACCGCAATGCCCCCCCCTGAACACGCATACGACTGGCTGGCACCGAAGCTCTCCTTCGTCCGGCGCCCGCGCCGGAGGTGCAGTCGGAGCTTACGGCTCGCGCGGAGAGCTAGCCCAACGGAAAAGATCATGAACAATCAGAGTAATCAGCAACCGAAATTAACCCACCTGAAGTGCCCGGATTGCGGAGGTGAACTTGTTGCGCCGCCCCGCTCTGGCATGAGCTATCTCGATGGTAAATGCGTTGTTTGTGGGAATGGGTTCAATACCGTCGCGCTTCTAGTGCAAGATACCCTTAATCCGTCGACAACCGTATTGCCGAGGGAAAGATCATGAGCGACGCGCGAAAACTGGCCGGGGTTGTGAAGGTGCTGACTCACTCCCAGCGTGGCATCCATAAACGGATCGACGAAAACCGTGAGTTGCTGGAGCTGCTGCAAGAACGGGCTCCAGAATTTCTGGAAAAGCATTTCTGGGTGGAGGGATGGCTACGCAGCCAGGATGAATTCCTGTCCGACCTGTTGGCAGCCTTACCTGTTCCCAACCCTGTTCCGGCTG
>BOKO01000012.1 GCA_016861025.1 Chloroflexota bacterium | reverse complement strand
TCGATGTAGCATGTCGTTGCCTCCTGGTGTAGACCGGTTTCGCAACTACTATGCTACGGAGGTAGCCGCACTTTGACTACTTCAGGGTGCGGCTTTTCCCACTTTTCGATTTATGACCACGTCTCAAATAGTTCATTTAGGGAAATAGAACATGGACTGCCCAAACTGCAAGACCTGGAATCCTGACGATAAAGAAGTCTGTTGGCGCTGCCAGACAAAGCTGCCCAAACCGAAACCGCCCAAGAAACGCAGCCAGGGCGGTTTTCCGAGTTGGATGTGGTTGCTGATCGCCGCTTTTTTTGCCATGACGCTGCTGGCGCAGTGCTTCTTCAGTCCACTTGAAATTCCTCAGTAATCGGCTGCACCTCCACAGCCGATGCTGCTTCTGCACAATTTGCGATGTCTTCCCTGCCACACGCTCAAATCTCTGCACGCCTGGTCGACTGGCACGCGCAACATCAACGTCTTTTGCCCTGGCGTGAGGCGCGCGCGGGCCACCGCGATCCCTACGCCGTCTGGGTCAGCGAAATCATGCTCCAGCAGACGCGCGTGGAGACGGTGATCGACTACTTCAACCACTGGATGACGCGTTTCCCCGACGTGGAAGCGTTGGCGGCGGCTGATCTGCAGACGGTGCTCAAGGCATGGGAAGGACTGGGCTATTACGCCCGCGCGCGCAACCTGCACAAAGCAGCGCAGCAGATTGTCACTCACCACGGCGGCCAACTGCCAGCCGATCGCAGCGCGTTGCTCGCCCTGCCCGGCATCGGCGAGTACACAGTCGGCGCCATTCTGAGCATCGCCTTCAACCAGCCCGAACCGATTCTCGACGGCAATGTCAAGCGCGTGCTGGCGCGCCTCTTCGACATCGACCAGCCGATCAACGAACCGACGACCTTGCGCAAACTGTGGGAGATGGCGCGCAGCGTCGTCGAGTCAGCGCCGACAGGGATGGCTGGCGACTGCAACGAAGGGCTGATGGAGCTAGGCGCCACAGTCTGCACGCCGCAGAATCCGCGCTGCCTGATCTGTCCGCTGCTCGACGTGTGTGCTGCGGCGCGCAGTGGGAAACAGGCGGAGCGCCCGATCTTGCCTCGCCGCAAGCAGACGCCGCATTACGACGTTGCGGCTGGCGTGATCTGGGCGGGAGAACCGTTTCGCTCAAAGCTATTGCTTGCCCAGCGCCCGTCCGATGGAATGTTGGGCGGATTGTGGGAGTTTCCAGGCGGCAAGCTGGAGCCCCACGACGCCGATCTGCCCGCCTGCCTGCGCCGTGAAATTGCCGAAGAACTCGTCATCGAGATCGAAGTGCACGATCTGCTGACAACTATCCGCCACGCCTATACGCATTTTCGCATCACATTGCATACGTTTCATGCACGGCACATAGCCGGCGAGCCACAAACGCTTGGCTGTCAGGCGTGGCGGTGGGTGGAGATGACGGAGCTCTCCGCGTTTCCGCTGCCGGTCACCGATCAGAAGATAGCGGCTGCGTTGAATGAAGCGCGTTTGTCTCTTCAATTGCCATCTCAATGAAGAGCGCCGAAGACCATCCATAGAGCGGCGCTGCTTTGGGCGGCGCAGCGCGCGTTTCGGGATGGTAATATTCGTAGAGATCGTCGCCCTCCAGCATCATCTCCAGCGTGCGGCGGCGCAGTTCAGCAGCGATTTCCTGCTGACCGATGCGTTGAAGCCCTTCCTTCAACAAGTAGTTGATGTTGACCCACGATGGACCGCGCCACATTGTCAACGGGTCATATTTGGGGTCGGATCGCGACACGGTCGGCGCCGGGTAGTTTGTCCAAAACTGCGCCGGGTCGGTGAGATGCGTCAACAATCTTTGGACGATGTCGGCGGGCATACGCCCGGTGAGCAGTGGAAACAGATTGAAGGGCGTCACGACATTCACGCGCCTGCCCCGGTGTTGCGCCCAGAAGAGGCCCGCCTCGGCATCCCACAAGCGGTCGATCAGACGCTGCGCCAGCCGGTCGGCGCGCCGATTCCATAATTCCGCTTCTTCGTTCAAGCCGATGACGTTGGCGATCCTGGCAAGTGTTTCCTCTTGAAGCACCAGATAGGTGAGCAGGTCCGGCGATGTGACCGGCATCCCGTCATCCCACAGCGGGCTGTCGTCGAGGCCGGAGGAGAATGGGTGTTGATATTCAGGCAACCCGTCGCCGTCGGTGTCGTTGTGGTCAAACCACCAGCGATTCCAGCGCACAACCGGCTCGTAGATCTCTTCAAGAAACTCGCGGTCGCCATCGGTTTCGTATAGCTTCCAAGCCGCCCACGCCAACAGCGGCGGCTTGGTTACGTCGGCGTCGACCGGAAAGGTGAGATGGGTGACGACGCCTTCATCGTGGATCGCATCGGGGATCATGCCATCTTCGCGCTGGTGGTCGAGCACGATGCGAATCTGATCCTGGGCAAGGCGCCGTTCGACATGGCGATAGGCGAGCGCGTGAAAGAAAGCATCCCACTGCCAGACGCCGACATAGTGGATTTTGGAGGGCGTCATCGCCTCGCGCGTGGTGTAGAAGCGCGACGAGATCAAGCCGATGCGCATTGCCAGCCACGCAAAGTAATATTGGCGATGAAATTGCTCCGCCACTGGTGGAGCAGCGGCGAACCACGCATGCCAGCGCTGCACCGCCGCGTCGATGGTGGCTGCAGCGTCGGGCAAATAGCGGTTGAAGCCCAGCCGCGGCGTGATATTGAGCAAGAGCCGCGCTTCGCCTGCGCAGTCAAATTGCAATTCGACAGTGCATCCCCCATTTTCTCGACGGGTTTGATGCACAACCAGACGGGCGTCGGTTGTGTAGACAATTGCGCGCCGGATGACGCTGCCGGTCAGCCGCAACACACCGCCGCGGCGGTCGCTTTGAATGCTGTCAACCATCGATGCGTGGAAGCGCAGACCATGACGGCCCGGAGGCAGGGTCAGCAGAAGCGTCTCCTGATCGACGAAAACCAGACGATAGAGACCGTTGCTGTTTGTGATCTCGATGCAATGTGGATAGGTGGTCGTTGTCAGCGGAAGCGCTGCGCCGGCGGCGTCCGTCAGCACCCACTCATCCACAATTGGCGTGCGCGTGCGATAGCCGGAAAGCTGGTTGTCCAGCTTGAACCACCGCTCCGCCAGCCGGATACGGAGCTGATCGTCTTTGCGAAAGATCATCAGGCGCGACCCGCGCTCGCTGAAGGGCACTTTGTAGAGCGAGACGCGGTTCTTCAGCAGCTCCAGATAAGGGGAGCCGTGCGTGATCTCGTTCATGGGCGTCTACTCCGGCTGCAGCGACAACTCAGCGGTGCGCACTTCCCACACGATGCAATGCGGCTGAGCGTTGTCAGGAATCAATTCGCGCGCACTTGCCAGCGGGACATCTTGCGCCCGGCAGAGGATCGTCGCCAGCGCCAGTCCGTGCGATACAACGATGATGTCTTGATCAGGATGACGGCTGGCGAGGTCATCGATGGCGGGCCACATGCGCTCCGCCACATCGATCACGCTTTCACCGCCGCCAGGCACGCGAAAGCGCAGCCGGTCGCGCTGGCGCGCCTCCCATTCTTCAGGATACTGCGCCTGGATGTCGCCCACAAGCATTCCCTCCCATGCCCCCAGGTTCACCTCGCGCAGCCGCTGGTCGGCGATAACTTCCAACCCAAGCTGCCGCCCAATGATTTCGGCGGTGACGCGTGCACGCTGCAAGTCGCTGCTATAGAGTGCGGCGTACTTTCGGCCGCACAGCATTTGCGCCGCCAATTCCGCCTGTTGCACACCGGTTGCATTAAGCGGTGGGTCAGTCTGACCTTGATAGCGTCCTTGCAGGTTCCAGTCAGTTTGTCCGTGGCGCACCAGCCAGAGTCTGGTCACAGTGTAACTCCTCTCTTCTTGCCAGATATTCGGGAAGAGTGCACATCGGCGGACGCGCCTGTTCGACAACCTCTTCCACATCCAGATAATAGTTGCCGCGCGTGTAGCGAACCAGCTTCATCGTGCGGTTCACATCGTCGAGCGCGCTGCGGCCAAAGCGCTTCTCCAGTTTGTACATGACGGTCTGGAGAATGACAAACGCCATTTTGCTCAATGCTTCCAACGACTGGTTGTGATGGACGCGTTCCAACAGATCGACCTGCGCAATCGCCGCCAGCCCAAATTTCTCAAAGATGTCGATCAGCATCCCTGTTTCAACGCCATAGCCAGAATAGAAGCTGATCGCTTCCAGCGCCTGGCGACGCCCGGCGTATTCGCCTGAGAGAGGCTGAATGATCCCTGACAGCTCTGGGAAAAAGAGATTGATAAGTGGACGCGCCATCAGTTCGGTGACGCGCCCGCCGCCGCCTGCCTGGATTTTGTCGCCCACGCGCAGAGGGCGGCGATAGAAGGCTTTGACCAACTGCACGCGATCGTTTGTGATCAACGGCCCCACAATGCCATAAACAAAGCGCGGGTGGATGTTGACAATGTCGGTGTCGATCCATGCCACAATGTCCCCGCGCGTGATGTATAAGCTTTTCCAGAGCGCCTCGCCCTTGCCGTGCCGTGCGCCATATTCAGGCAGAAGCTCCTGATGGATGTAGACCGGTACACCCATCGACGCCGCAATTTCGCGCGTTCGGTCGCTCGAGGCGGAGTCGATCAACACGATCTCGTCGAGGAGCGGAACCTCGTCCATTAGCGCGCGCTTCACCGTGGCGATGACGGCGCCGACTGTCTCCTCCTCGTTGAGCGCCGGCAGCGCCAGGCTCACCGTCAAGCCCTTGCGCTGTTTGATCGCGGTCAATTCATGCAGATCGGCGAATTCTTCAGCGCGAAATGTGTTTTCGGCAAACCACTTATCGACCAGAATCGAGATTGCGCCTGCACCGCTCATCTCATCGGTGATCGGCCACAACAGCGGACGCATACGCTTGACGACGATCACCGGTGTGCGCGAGTTGTGGATCACGGCGTCGGCGACCGGGCCAAGCGATGTCGGCTTTTCCAGGCGCTGCGCCGTTGCCCCAAGAATGACAAGATCATGCTCGCTCGATTCAGCCAGGATCGTCTGGATCGGGTCATCGGTGACCACCCAATTCAGCCGCACCTCCGGCAGTTGACGCAGCACCAGGTCAAGACCCGCAAAAGCCGTCTGATCTTGTAGCGTCGCCGCTGTCGGGCGCAGATGCAACGCGTGCAGCAGCGGAGGGCGCAGGGCAAGCCCCACGTTCAACACCAACTCGGCATGTGGCCCGCCGCGCAGCGGGAGCAACACCCGCTGTGGAAACTGGGGAAAGGGACCGCGCACCATCGCCATATCGGCCGGCGGCGAACGCCAAATATCCTCCTGCGACACATTCAGACATTCCGGGTGGCTCCACCAGTCGAGCACGAGCAGATCGGGAGGATGAACAGCAATGTACCGCACCAGCTCTTGCCAGGGCTGCGCAGCAACCAACACATCCCCTTGCCGGATCACTTTGCGTCGTCCGGGCGGCGCGTGACTTGCGATCTCTTGCATCAGACGCCGCAAGCCACGCGCCTCTTTCGTGTTGGCGCTCAACACACGCTCGCTTGATGCGATCACCAGCCCGACCAGCACAACCTCGTCAGCGATCGCACACGCTGCGCTGACCGCCGTGGCGACGTCGCACCCGCTGAGAACCGGCACCATCGCCACTCGAACCGGCGAAAAGACACTGCTCCGCGTAGGCATCAGTGAATCTCCTTTTCCGACGGCAGGTTCGCCAATAATGGTGCAATCTGTTGGCTATAGACGCGCTCCCATCGATATGTGCGTCGTGCGTGCACAGCGGCGCGATAGACGGGCGAGCATTCCAGTGTTGCAGCGACAGAGGCCGCAGCAGCGTCAGGATCACCGACAGGATCGAAATAGACGACATCTTCCCGACCAAGTTCGGTCAACGGTTCGATCGCGCTGCAGAAGATCGGCATTCGACTGAAGGCGGCTTCGAGCATAGGAATGCCAAACCCTTCCTCCAGGCTGGGCAGGAAGAGCGCATCCGCCAGCCGGTAGAAATCGGCGATGACGCTGTCGGGAAGAAATTGATCGCTCCAATCGGCGAGAAAGACGGCGGCGTTCTGCAATTCCAGTTCCGTGCGCAACGCATGAAGTTCTTCAAGGTAGCGAACATTAGCCGGATTGTGCGGACCTAGCGGCCCTGTGACCACCAGCACGGCAGCGGGCATACGCCGTCGAAGCGCCGCCAACATGCGCAATCCAAACTCGATGTTCTTGCGCCGCGTGAGGCGCGCCGGCAGCAACAAGATCGGCGCCGCATCCCAAACGCCGATGCGGGCGAGCAAATCGGTGGTCAACGATTCCAGCTTGTAAAACGCCGCCAGATCGACGCCGATCGGGATGACATGGATGGTTTCTGGTGCAACACCGATCAACTCAGCCAGCTCGCGGCGACGCAGGTGAGAATCGACGACATGTGTGGCGCCGGGCCAGCGCGACCGCAACAAATCCCACGGATACCCGTCGCGCAATTCAGCGCGATAGCGGGGCGTCGTCCATGCCAGGTCGTGATGCCAGAGGATGAAGTGCGGCCGCAAGGAGTTCGCTTGAAGCTCTGCCAACGCTGCGGTCAGCGGCAGATTTTTTGCCAGCGAACAGATGTTGTGGGCAATCACAACATCGCTCGCCGAGAGCAACGGAGAAAGTTGTTCAACGATTGCGTCGCGCAGCGCGGCAAAGCGCGGCGTCACCTCGCCATGATCGAGTTCCGACTTGACCGCCAATACTTCCGGATGAAGCGAGTCAATCAGCGGGGCGCGGCGCAACCTCACCGAGTCCGACCCTGGTTCACCGCGCGCAGCTACGATCTGAGTCTGATGGCCGGCGTTCGCCATTAAGCGGGCGTGATGGGCGAGTACACTTTCCACGCCGCCAACAACCGGGGGCGCCGAGTAGTGCATTAGCGTAATATTCACGTTCACCTCCTTTGCCGCCGGGGGATGGTCCCTCGTCGTGTGGGCGTCCGCGCGACGAGTTTGCGCTGTTCTTGCTTCTCAATCATGCATCAAATAAAAAGGAGGCCGGTGCTATTCACGCTCCTTGCCTCCTTGAATTGGCGCGCTATTTGGATATGTCGGGCGCTTCCCTCTTTGTGGGATATTCGCATCGACGCATGTAGCCGCTGCACTTTTTGTATGTCAGAACACGATGACGTCTTGCGCAGGACGATAACTTGCTCCTGTCACGCTGCGCTCTTGAATTCACGGCTCAGAAAGACGCGCTGACCGTGGCTATTGAAGAGCAGCGGCTGCGCGCGATGAGTGAACACCTCGACATTGACAACGCAACGCACAATGTCTTGGCGACTAGGAATCTCAAACATCACGTCAAGCAGCGCATCTTCGACGATGCTGCGCAGGCCGCGCGCGCCCGTCTTGCGCAAAAATGCTTCGGTCGCCACAGCATCCAACGCCGCTTCTTCAAACTCCAGTTTGACGTTATCCATCGCAAAAAGACGTTGAAACTGGCGTACAACGCTGTTGCGCGGCTCGGTCAGGATGCGCACCAGCGTGCGCCGATCCAGCGCCTCCAGGCTCACCACCACCGGCAAACGGCCAACAAATTCGGGGATCAACCCATAAGCGAGCAGATCGTCCGGCTGCACCTGGCTGAGCAACTCGCTTTCAGTGCGGCTGTCCTTCTCGAGCTGGCGCAATTTGATTTCACGGCGACGCGCAAACGGTTCTTCAGGCAGGGGCGCTTCGACAGCTTCCTCTTGGCGCGAGGTCGGCAACGATGGAACCTCGTTCTCATCGACAAAACCCATTGCCCCGCGACGATGAATGCGCCGCTTCACGACCTCATCAAGATGGGCAAAGGCGCCGCCACAAATGAAGAGCACATTGCGCGTGTCAAGTTGGACGAACTCCTGCTGCGGGTGTTTGCGCCCCGATCCTGGCGGCACATTGACAACCGCACCTTCGATGATCTTGAGCAGCGCCTGCTGGACGCCCTCGCCGCTTACATCACGCGTGATGCTGGGGTTGTCGCCGCTCTTGCGCGCGATCTTGTCGATCTCGTCGATATAGACGATGCCATAGGCGGCGCGCTCGGTGTCCCAGTTGGCGTTCTGCAACAAACCAACCAGGATCGTCTCCACATCCTCGCCAACGTAGCCAGCCTCTGTCAGTGAGGTGGCGTCGGCGATAGTGAAAGGCACATCGAGCATCTTCGCCAGCGTCTGCGCCAGCAACGTCTTGCCGCTGCCGGTCGGCCCAATCAGCATCACATTGCTCTTCGTCAGTTCGACATCGCTGTTGGTTTCAAGCTCGTTGGCGACAGCTTCCCTGGCGATCTCGGTGGCGCTGCCGCCAAAGACGCGTTTATAGTGATTGTAGACGGCGACCGATAGCACCTTCTTGGCGCGGGTCTGACCGATTACATATTGATCGAGATGCTCGACGATCGTGCGTGGGCTTGGGATGGTGCGCGGGGCGTTTGCGTCGGCAGTCGCAGCCGGACGCACGCCTCCAGTGATCACGCCCTCCTCGGCAAGAATTTCGGCGCCGAGGAGGACGCAACCATCACAGATATAAACGCCGTCGGCGCCTTCGATCAAACGTTTGACTTCAGCGCGGTCTTTGCCACAAAAAGAACAATGCGGCGATTTCGATTCATTCATTCCGCGTCAATTCGACCCATTGGTTGATGTTTCCAGCTCGCCAGCAAATTTGATCTGACCCTCCTTCGTGATCACGACCACATCATCAAAATTGCCCAGCACCTGGTCGACCAGCCCAAAATTCTTCGCCTCCAGCGCGTTCATGTAGCGATCGCGGATAAACATCTCCTCGATCTCTTTCCAGTCGTGGCCTGAATGTTTGCCGACAAGATGGAAGAGTTGCGTCTGGACGCGTTCCTGTTCGCGGAAGGCGATGCGCATATCTTCAGTGTAACCCTGTGCGCCGCTGCTGGCGGGATGCATGTGGATGGTGGCATGCGGCAATGCATAGCGTTTGCCTTTGGCGCCCGACGCCAACAAAACTGTGCCCATGCTCGCTGTCACGCCGACCGCATAGGTCGCCACCGGCGCCGAGATCATCTGCATCGTGTCGTAGATCGCCAGGCCAGCATAGATGCTGCCGCCGGGGCTGTTGATGTACATATTGATTGGCTGATTTGGATCTTCGCCGTTCAGATAGAGCAGTTGCGCCACAATAAGATTGGCGACCTGGTCGTTGATCGGCGTACCCAGGAAGATGATGCGCTCTTTGAGCAATAGACTGTAGATATCATAAGCGCGCTCACCACGGCTGGAGCTATCGATCACCATTGGGATGACATTCATCGGATTGATCATGGCTTTTTCTCCTGCATTCCTTCATGCATACATTCTTCGCCGTGAGGCTGCGGACTGCGCCATTGCGTTTGCAATACATCCGGTGCAATCAGGCGCGTTTCACGGAAACTAATTCTTCCCCCCACACAATAGGTTCGATTCCGCTAGACTAAAGTAAGCTGCCTCCAATTATGCGTTTGCATTGTGTTAGAGGCAGCCTGTCATGTACGTGCAAAGATTGCGAACCGCGGGTGGAAAAGATCGGTTATTCCGACTTTTCCTCGGTTTCGCTGTTGTCAATTGCGTCCGTAGACGAGCCCGAAACTTCGTCCATGTTTGTTGCTTCGGCTGCGCTGCTTTCAGACTTGGCGGCTGGGGAAGGCGGCTCTTCACCGCGCGCCAGCGCCACCAGGAAATCGACGGCCTTGCTGGAAAGCACCTGACTGACAACCAGAGAACGCCCACCGCCAAAGCGCAGCATGTTCGCCAGTTCCACAGCCGATTCAAGAATTTCGCCGTTCTCGTCGACGCCAACCAGCTGTTTGATGTGCTCTTCGATGTCGTCGTCGGTGGCTTCGATGCCTTCCTGCTTGATCACCTCGGAAAGCACCAGGTTGCGCAAGGCGAGCTTGCTGGCTTCGGAACGCAACGACTCGCGATAGTCTTCTTCGCTTTGATTGATCATGCGAAGATAGCCTTCCAGACCTTCTCCCAAGCCCATACGACGCAGACGCTGATCCATGTCGCGCACCATGCCGTCGAGCTGATCCTCGATCACGGCGGGGGGATAGTCCAGCTCGCTGATCTCCACAAGCCTATCCAACACCTTGTTGATATAACTGCTGCGCGCGGCGTTGCGTTTCTCGTTTTGCAGACTTTCAACGATCGCATTTCTCAAATCGTCGATCGTCTCGTAGTCCGGCCCCACCAATTTCGCAAAATCGTCGTCAAGTTCAGGTTTTTCATATCCCTCGACGCTGGTCACCTCGACATGAAAGCGCGCACGCTTGCCGGCGTAAATGCTTTGGGTGTCCGCCGGCCACTCGACCACGAACTCCTTTTCTTCACCGGCGCGCATTCCGATAAGCTCACGGTCAAAACCGGCCGGCTCCATCGGGTTTTCTTCATCGAGCGTGATCTCCCAGTCGGTCTCGTCGAGCACGACGATCTCCTCGGCGTTGTCACCGTTCTCGTCGTCACTGTCAGGAATGATCACGCTTCTGACATTCACTGTGAGCAGGTCGCCAAACTGGCTGGGACGCTCGACTTCCTGCCATCCGGCGTATTCGTCGCGATACATCTCCAACCGCTGCTCGACTTCGTTCGTGTCAACCTCGATCGGCTCCTCCTCGACGCGCAGCGAACGATAGTCGCCCAGCCTTACAACTGGCTCTAACGGCACAATCAGCTTGTAAACCAACGGTTCGAGCTGAATATCCTCGAGCGACGACTGCGCGTAAGGTTCAATCTTTTCCTGCTCGATCGCCTCACGAAAAACGCGTTGCCCAAGCTCATCAATAAACTCGGAGTAGAGGTTAGACAATCCGACCTGCTGTACGACAATGTGATAGGGAGCTTTTCCTTTGCGAAACCCAGGGATGCGATATTGGCTGGCAACAGCCGCCGCCGCCTTGCGCAGCTCCTTGTCAACGACCTCTTTTGAGACTTCAATTGTAACCGCCAGTTGGCGATTTTCACGCGGTTCAGTGGTGACAGTAAATGACATAACTTCCTCGTATATAGCGCCGCCATTGTTTTGGTTATCTCGCTCACACCGATTCAACTCTCACCGGTTTATCGGCGGGCGCACGGTTAGTAACTGCGTAATCATATCATCAACCAAGAATTCCCCCAAAGTGACATCCAGACAAGTGGATTCAATTTTAGCCTTCAACGGAAAGCGCACTCCTGATAACCTCTAGAGTTTGACCAGCCATCCGGTTGCAGCTACAATATGCTGTATTTTGCAATCCACACAATTGCTTGATGGAGCAGTCGGGCATTGAGTGTAGCGATACTGTTTGACATGTAAATCGGCTGTGACGATTGTGCTGTGGCAATTGAGTGTTTTGATCGATTTGATCGAAGAGAGTCGTTGTGTTCGAGAGCTTAACCGACAAACTGCAAAGCGTCTTTGACAGGCTGGCGACCAAAGGCAAGCTGACCGAATCAGATGTCAACGCAGCAATGCGCGAGGTGCGCCTGGCGTTGCTCGAAGCCGACGTCAACTATAAGGTCGTCAAGGACTTTGTCGAGCGGGTCAAGGCGCGTGCCGTCGGCGCCGAGGTGATGCAGAGCCTGACGCCGGCGCAACAGGTTGTCAAAATCGTGCACGAAGAGTTGATCGAGCTGTTGGGTAAGCCTGCGCCGCTCAACACATCGGGCCAGCCGCCGCATGTCGTGATGTTGGTTGGGCTGCAGGGCGCCGGCAAGACGACGATGGCGGCAAAGCTGGCGCTGCGTCTCAAAAAGAATGGGCAGCGTCCCCTGCTTGTCGCCGCTGACATTTACCGCCCCGCCGCCATCAAACAGCTTGAGGTGCTGGGCGCACAGATCGATGTCCCCGTCTACAGTGCAGGCGTGCAGCCGCCGGCATCGACCATCGCCAAAGATGCACTCAAACAGGCGCGCGAGAAGGCGTACAATGTCGTGATCATCGACACCGCAGGGCGTTTGCAGATCGACGATGCGCTGATGCAGGAGCTGGAGCAAGTGCGCATGGTGACGCGCCCCGCCGATATTCTGCTCGTCGTCGATGCCATGACCGGTCAAGAGGCGGTCAACGTCGCCGAAGGTTTCAACGCACGCGTGCCGCTGACCGGTCTGATCATGACCAAGATCGACGGCGATGCGCGCGGCGGCGCGGCGTTGAGCGTGCGTCAAGTCACCGGCGTGCCGATCAAGTTCCTGGGCACCGGCGAAAAGTTGCCCGATCTGGAGCCATTTGACCCGGAGCGGCTGGCTGGCCGCATCCTCGGCATGGGCGATGTGCTCAGCCTGATCGAACGGGCGCAGGAACACATCAGCGAGGCCGACGCCGCAGCGATGGAAAAGCGACTGGTCGAGGGGCAGTTCGATTTCGAGGATTTTCTCGACCAGCTCAAACAGGTCAAGCGACTTGGCCCGATCACCGACATCCTCGGCATGATTCCGGGCATGAATCGCATGGTCAAGGACATCGACCCTATGCTGGCGCAGGACAGCCTCAAAAAAACCGAGGCCATCATCAGCAGCATGACTGTGCAGGAGCGGCGCTACCCGGACATTCTAAACGCCAGTCGGCGACGGCGCATCGCCGCCGGCAGCGGTACGACCGTGCAGGATGTCAATACATTGGTGAAGCAGTTCCGCGAAATGCAAAAGATGATGAAACAGCTTGGCATCATGGGCAAGGGTAAGAAAGGCAAAAAGGGGCGTGGTCTGCCCGGTCAGCGCGGTGGTGTGCTGCCGGCGGGTCTCAGCGATCTGTTTGGAGGGCGCTGAATCGCCCGATATTCTGTTGGAGATTGGTCGATTGCACTCTGCACGCGGTTTCGCGCACCGTCCAAAGCGTATTCCTCAAATCGTGCAGCAGAGAGCATCTGACCATAAACGCCATAGATTCGTATTATTCTCGCTTTGGAACGATAGATTCTGCATCGCAAGATTTCTATCCGAGTGACATGTAAGGAGAGTTTGAAACAATGGTTCGTATTCGTCTGCGCCGCATGGGAGCAAAGAAGGCGCCTTTCTATCGCATCGTCGTGGCCGACAAACGTTCGCCGCGCGACGGCCGCTTCATCGAAAGCATCGGCACCTACAACCCGCACACCCAACCGGAAACGGTGGATCTGCAAATGGAGCGCGCCGCCTATTGGTTGAGCAATGGCGCGCAGCCAAGCGACGGTGTGGTCAGGATTTTGCAGCGCGTCAATTTGGTCGACGCCAGCGGCAATCCGGTTCCCTACACGCCGGTTGCCGAAAGCGCCGCCGCCTGAGCTGACCAAACATTATGGAAGAATTGATTCGCTTCCTTGCTGAGTCGCTGGTCGAAGAGCCGGCGCGCGTGCGCGTCTACACCAAAGAGACGCGCCGTGAGACAATCATCAAATTGCGCGTGGCGCAGCAGGATGTCGGTCGAGTCGTCGGTCGCAACGGGCGCGTCGCCAATGCCATGCGTTCGTTGCTCGATGTAGCGGCGCGCAATCATCGCAAACCTGTGTTGCTGGAAATCGACTGAGCTTCCCAGCACCTGCGTAGCCAGGCAAGTCAAGAAGGGCTGCCGCCGGCAGCCTTTTCTTTTGCCGGGCTGGTGGAGATGTCATGCCCGAGTTTGCACGTCCCATGCCTTCAAAAAAATCTTCGCAACGTCAGGGACAGTTTTACCGCGTCCGCAACCAGGATGTCCTCGTCCCCGATGGCTGCATGGCTGTCGGTCATATCGTCGGCGTACATGGGCTGCGCGGCGAGGTGAAGGTGGATCTGTACACCGATTACCCCGAACGATTTGCGCCAGGCGAGCAACTGATGTTGGGCGCCGACCTGGTTGAAGTCGAGATCGCCGCTGTGCGCCCGCACAAAGAATTTCTGTTGATTCGCTTCGAGGGGATCGAAGATCGCAACGCTGCCGATCAGCTTCGTGGCCTGTGGCTCTTTATCGACGAAAACCATGCCGCCGAGCTTGAAGAAGGCGCTTACTGGATCCACGACCTGATCGGTCTGCGTGTGGTCGGTGAAGACGCCGTCGAACTGGGTGAGCTTGTCGATGTTTTGATAACCGGCGCCAACGATGTCTACGTCGTGCGCCTGGCGGCCGGCATGCAGCGCCAACAGGAATTGTTGCTGCCGGCGATCCCTGAAGTGATCAAGGCGGTCGATTTAGACAAGGGCGTCATGACCGTTCGCCTGCTCGATGGGTTGCTTGAGCCGGAAACAGCCGACTGAGAACGTGTTGGTCGCCACAGGCGACGCCGTGCGCGTCTTGCTACGGACAACAGGCTTTTTGCTCGCCGTTTGTGAATCTCATCAACTGATGAGCGTTTCGCTGTGAACATCAAAGCATACTGGATTGCCTTCAATCGAGTGTCCGGCATCGGGCCGGTTCGCCTTGCCGCCCTGATCGAGGAGTGTGGAGACATTGAGGCTGCCTGGCGTGCATCGATCCAGCAAATGCAGGCTGCGCGGTTGGATCGACGCACGATCGAGCTGTTCCTCGACGCACGTCGCACAATCGACCCGGCGACCGAGCTGCAGCGCGTCATCAACGCCGGCGTTGAAGCGGTGACCTGGGACGACGCAGCCTATCCCGAATCGCTGCGCACGATCGACGGTGCGCCGCCCGTGATCTATGTGCGTGGGCGCATCCTCAGCCAGGACGAGTGGGCGATTGCGGTCGTCGGCACACGCCACGCCAGCAGCTACGGCCGCGAGGTGGCGCGCGTACTTGGCAGCGAGCTGGCGCAGGCTGGCGTCACGGTGATCAGCGGGCTTGCACTTGGCATCGACACGGTGGCGCATCGCGCTGCGCTGGAGGCCGGCGGGCGGACGATCGCCGTGCTCGGCAGCGGCGTCGATCAGATATACCCACCGCAGAATCGTGGGCTGGCGCAAGCGATCGTGCAACAGGGGGCGTTGGTGAGCGACTATGCGCTCGGCACGCGACCCGACGCCAGCAACTTTCCGCCGCGCAATCGCATCATCAGCGGGCTAAGTCGTGGCGTCATTATCGTCGAGGCAGGCGAACGCAGCGGCGCACTGATCACGGCGCGGTTCGCCGCCGAGCAGGGGCGCGATCTCTTTGCTGTTCCCGGCAGCATCCTGTCGCCGGGCAGCGCAGGCTGCAACGCATTGATTCAGCAAGGCGCTACGCCGCTGCTGTCGGTCGACGATGTATTGGAACAGTTGAACATGAGTCGCATCGTCGATCACACAGCTGTGCGTCAGAGCGTTCCCCCCGACCCGGCGGAGGCTGCGCTGCTTCAACATCTCTCGCACGAACCGCTGCACGTTGATGAACTTGTACGTCTGACGAATATGACGACGGGGCAGGTCAGTAGTTTGCTGGCGCTCATGGAATTGAAAGGAATGGTGCGACAACTGGGCGTTATGTCCTATGTGCGCACCTGAATCGTATCTTTGCAAGGAGAAAGAAGCATGTATGCAATTATCCTGGCTGGCGGCGTTGGCACACGTCTCTGGCCGCGCAGCCGCGAGAGCCGCCCCAAGCAATTCAGCGATATCACCGGCAGCGGTCTGACCATGATCCAGGATACGGCGCAGCGGCTGGAGGGCGTCGTCGAAGGCGCCAATCTGTTTGTGGTCACCGGCCCGGCTTATGTAGAATTGACCACACAGCAGTTGCCGCAAATGCCAGCCAGCCATTTGATCGTCGAGCCGAGTGGCCGCAACACAGCGCCGGCGATTGGTCTCGCCTGCCTGCACCTGCGCCGCGAAAATCCGGAGGCGGTCATGGCGATTTTGCCCGCCGACCATGTGATCCTGCACGCAGATCGCTTTCGCGCTGCGCTGCGGCGTGCGGCGGATGTGGCGCAAAAGGGCTTCATCGTCACGTTGGGCATCGAGCCGACCCACGCACACACAGGCTACGGCTACATCAAACGCAGCGAACTGCTTTCTACGGTCGATGGCTTGCCTGCCTATCGCGTCGAGCGTTTTTTGGAGAAGCCAAAGCGTTCTGCGGCGGAACAGTTTCTGCTGCAGGGCGGCTATTATTGGAACGGTGGCATCTTTGTCAGCCGCGTCGATGTGATGTTGAATGAGCTTGCCCGTCAGTCGCCCGACATCTATAGCCGGCTAGAGCGCATAGACGCCGCGTTGGGCGGCGCCGACGCGTATCAGGTGCTGGAGGCTGAATGGCAAGAGATGCCGAGCATCAGCATCGACTACGCCGTCATGGAGGGCGCGCAAAAGGTCGCAGTTGTGCCGCTCAAGGCGGGCTGGAACGATGTCGGCAGTTGGGACGCGCTCGAAACAGTGCTCGAACAGGACGAATCGGGCAACAGCATTGCACGCGGTGAAGTATTGCTGTTGGACAGTCGGGACAATATTGTATACAGTGACAAACGCCTGGTCGCACTGATCAACGTCAACAACCTTGTCGTTGTCGATACGGGCGACACGCTGCTGATCGGCGACAAGAGCAACATGCAGCGCGTGAAAGATGTGGTGGAAAAATTGCGCGCTCAGGGACGCACAGAGTTGCTATAATCACAGATAGACCGAAAGGCGTTAGAGTTGGCTGTAATCGAAGAAAGCAGGTCTTGAGCCGCAGGAAGGAGACGTCCATGTCATTGCAGGCGACGCTTGATCGCTTCAAGGAGATTCAGGTCACTGGAAAAGAATTTCGCGCCGGGGTGATCGGCCTGCTTGCCGGTCTCTTGCTTGGGTTGCTGATCGGTTGGGTCTTCTGGCCGGTGGAGTGGCAGGGGGGCGACGTAAGTGCGCTCAGCCGTGACGCTCAGGTGGATTACCTGGGCGCAGTTGCCGACGCCTATGCCGGCGCCACATCACCCGCTGCGATTGACCTGGCCCGCCAGCGATTGGCGCCGCTCATGGCTGACCTACCTGCGCTGTTCGATGAAGCAGTGAGGCGCGCCGCCGCTCAGCCCGACGGCGCCTCTCAAGTCGCTAATCTCGCGCTGCTGGCATCTTCGCTCGGCGTCTCGATTTCAGCGGCGCTGCCAGCCAACACTGCGCCAGCCGGCGTCGATCCGCTGACGGACTCGACGCCAACCGGCGTCTCCGCCGACGAAGGCAATATCTGGGCTTCTGTGCTGTGGATTTTGCTGGGTGTTGTCATTGTGGGCATCGGCGTTTACTTGCTCTGGCGATTTTACCCGCTAGATGCGTTGCGTCAGAAACGAGCTGAGGCGGAACTGCCATTGCGCACCACAACCGTCAAACCAGAAACTGGCGCAACGGCGGGTGCGTCCAACGCTGGCGCCGCGGCGCGGCGCGCCGACGCTACGGTGTATCAAACCGCACAGGCAGCGGCCACCAAAGTGTCGCCGGTTCAGCCGCCTGCGGCCGGAGAAGTCACCCCGTTTGACGATGATGACCTGTCTGCTCCTGCGCCGTCCTCTTCCGATGTGCGATCGAGAGCTTCAACGTTCGGCCCCTCTATCGCTGTATCGGCGAGCACAACAGCTGGGACGCCAGACGCATTTGCGAATGATGACGATGGATGGGAGGAGGAACCCGCCTCGCAAACAGCCAATGTTCCCCAGGCGACGCCTGCAAGCGCGTCGCGCTCAGCAGCGAACGTCTCCGGCTGGATGGCAGGCGCAGGCAGGCTGGAGCGGTATCAAACCATCGATCATTTCCACGCCGAATTTATCGCCGGTATGCAGACTTTCGACTGGACGCGACCTATCCCTGGGGCAGGGGCTGACAGCTATGCCGGCGAGTATGGCGCTGGCATTAGCGAACGCCACGGAATGTTGAACAACGACCCTGACCAGGTTGTCGCCATCGAAGTTTATATCTTCGACAAATCCGAAGATAAGAGCGTCGATAACGTCAACCGCATTGTGTTGAGCGAGTATGCAGACACCCATCTGCGCAAACAATTTGAGCGCGAAAGGGATCGTCTTGGCCCAATCGTGGCGCAGCCCAATACAACATTGCAATTGGAAACGCGACAATTTGTGCTGCTATGCACCATCACCGACGTTGCTTATTCGGAGGGGGGCGTCTTTAAACGCGTCGTGATGGATATGGAGCTGAAAAAGAAAAGTTGAAGAAGGCGATGAAGAGGGTGTCCCCAGATGCGCACACGAACGAGTGTTGGCTTCAGGCGCGCTCCTCTATATCATACAGCCGTCGGTACTCCTGAATGGCGTAGCGGTCGGTCATTCCAGCCAGATAGTCACAGACGACGCGGTGCAGTCCAACATTTGAATTGGCGACGCGCATCTGCACCTCAAATGGCAACTGACGCGGCTCACTGATATACGCCTCGAAGAGACGATTGATCGTGCGTGCGGCTTTAGCCGCCATGCGCGCCACGCGATAATGGCGATAGAAATTCTGAAAGAGAAATCGCTTCAACTCCTGATTCTCTGCAGCGAGTGCAGACGAATAGCACGCCACATTTTCGGCGGCGGCTCGCAGCTCATCCAGTGAAGTGATCCCTGTTTCTGTGATCTTCTGGGCAGTTGCGGACACCACATCGCTCACCTCGATCCCAACCAGCCGGCGGATGAATCGATAGCGCACCAGGTCGGTGCGCAGGTCGGCGTCTTGCTCCATGCCAAGTGAACGCAGCGTGCGCTGAGCGATCGTCAAGGTTTTGACTTGCGCCGGGTCGAGGATGCCGCTGCGCAGACCATCATCCAGATCGCTTGTGTTGTAGGCGATCTCATCCGCCAGATTGCTTAACTGACATTCGAGTGTCCCGCGTTCCTCCGGGTGGTAGGCGTTGGCGTCGACGACATCATAGTCGGTGTCATGCTTGACCACGCCTTCCAACACTTCATAGGTCAGGTTAAGACCCGGATGATCAGGGTAGCGATGCTCCAGTTCGGTCAAGATGCGATAGGTCTGTCGCTGATGATCAAAGCCGCCGTGCTCAGCCATCAATTGATTGAGCGTCTCCTCGCCAACATGACCGAAGGGAGGGTGACCGAGATCGTGCGCCAGGCAGATCGCTTCGGTCAAGTCTTCGTTGCAGCCGAGCGCGCGCGCCAGCGTGCGCCCGATCTGCGCCACCTCGACGCTGTGTGTGAGCCGGTTGCGATAGTGATCGCCCTCAGAATAGACAAAAACCTGTGTCTTGTATTCCAATCGCCGAAACGCAGTCGTGTGGATGATTCGGTCGCGATCGCGCTGATAGCCAAGACGATAGGGGTGCGGCGCCTCTGGATAAACGCGCCCGCGACTGGCGCTGTTGGGCATCGCATAAGGCGCAAGCGTCATCTGCTCGCGCGTTTCAAGCTCCTGGGTTGTGACAAGCATGATTCCCTCCTCGAAAATCCCGCAATTGGGCGGGCGTCTTCGTTTGCGCGCAGCGCGCTCCACCGGAGCCATCTACACCAGTTGTTCGCCGCCATCTACGACCAGCACCGAACCGGTGACAAAATCGGCTTCGATCAGGTAGCGCACTGCGGCCGTGACATCAGCCGGCGATCCCCATCGCTTCAGCAGCGTGCGATTGGCGGCGCGTTCCACTCTCTCCGGCGGATGATTGTCGGGCGGCAACACCGGTCCGGGCGCGACCGCATTCACCCGAATCGACGGCGCCAGCTCCAATGCCAGCTGTCGAGTCAATGCCAGCATACCGGCTTTGCCAACCGCATGCGCCGTGAAATTGTGCCACGGCTGCCATGCCGAAAGATCGACCACGTTGACGATTGCACCGCCGCCGCGCGCTAGCATCGATGGGAGCAACAGATTGATGATGTAAAACGGGCCATCGATCGAAATTCGAGTAATATGACGCCAGGCGTCAAAATCTGTAGTTGGCAGGGTGGTCTGCCCAAAAAGGCTGGCGTTGTTGATGATAATATCGACGCCGCCAAACCGTTCAAGCGTGGCGTCCGCCATGCGCTGCACTGCTTCCAGGTCAGATACATCGCCCTGTATGCAAAAAGCGTCAACGCCCAACGCGTGCGCCTCCGCCGTCGTTTCCCTGGCTGCCGCTGCTGAAGAGTTGTAGTTGATTGCAACATGGGCACCTGCTTCAGCCAACATCAACGTAATTGCCTTGCCGACGCGTGCAGCGCCGCCTGTAATCAATGCCACTTTGTCCTTGATTTTCATAGCGATTGTCTCCTCACCGGCGCGGATGATAACGTTTGAGCGCCATTGTAGCGTCGGAAGTAGACCAAAACAAAACAAGGCGACAGCAGCCGCTGTCACCCTGTTCAAATCTGGTGAATCGAACGTACAGATTATCTACTTTTTGCCGGGCTGTACGCTAAGCGTGCGTTCGATAATATCATTTTGCGCAGCGCGTTTCTGAGCTGCCTGGCTGCGTTTCTGCTTCTTCCCCTTTGCTGTGGGAAGCGTCACGCCGCTGCGCTCCTGCGCCCGTATGAAGGCAAGCTGCATCGTAGTCAATGCTTCGACCTCGGCGAACTTGTCTTCAAAGGCTTCTTCGGGTTCTTCGTCCGCCGGCGCTTCGACTTTGGCGGCTGGCGTTTCAACCGGCGTCTCTGGCTCTTCGCGCAGACCCTTCATGCTCAGGTCGATGCGGTTGCGACGGCGTGCAATTTCGAGGATGCGCACATTGACCGTGTCGCCGATTTTCACAACATCTTCGGGCTTGGCGACAAACCCGTTCGACATCTCGCGCACATGCAGCAGCGCATCGCGCCCCACGCCGATGTCGATGAAGGCGCCGTAGGGCAGAATGCGCGTCACAGTTCCTTCCACCACTTCACCGACCTGCAGATCGCGGATCGTGCGCTTGCCGGGTTCGATCATTGTCAGGCTGATGCGATTGCGGTCGCGGTCAAGTTTTTTGATCCATAGCGTGACTTCTTGACCTTCCTTGAGCACATCGGTCACTTTGGCGACGCGCGTGGTCGAGAGTTCGGAAATGTGAATCAGACCGTCGCGGCCAACGCCAATATCCACAAAAGCGCCAAATTCCGTGATACGCTTCACCGTGCCCTGCAGCTGTTGTCCAACGCTGAGCAATTTGACCACCGGGCCGCCGTCTTCAGACGGTGCTGGTGTATTCTCTTGTGGGGCTGGGCTGGCGGATTGCGTCTCAACAACCTCTGCTTGTGGAGGCAAGGTTGCTTGTGGCGACTCGGCGGGTATTTCTGCTACTGTTGGCGCACTCACCTCACTGGTCTGGACTAATTCTTGTTCGCTCATTTCCATGTCCTCCCGAACACTACCGGCGCTACTGGCTGTGCGCCTCGATTCACACAATTTATTTCATTTTGTTTTTAAATCAAACATTGCGCTTTGATTATCCGTTCAAGTATATCCACATCGGCGAAATTTGCCAAAGCACGGGTGTTTGAATCGCGCGAAATTTCTCATGCACCTGGCGCTTCTCCAGGCGCCCATCCACATCTGATATAATCATTTTCCGACAATTCTGGCGCCATCGGCGTCGAAATCATGATGCAACAGATAAAAGGAGTCAATGTGGACGCACAGTTGCAGGAAAAATGGAAAGAACTGAAGGCGCGCTGGCAAGAAATTTACGATCTGACCGGCGTCTCAGCCTTACTGAATTGGGATCAGACGACCTATATGCCGCCAGCCGGCGCAACAGTGCGCTCCCGCCAGCTCGCGCTGCTCGAACGGCTGGCGCACGAACGGCGCACCGATCCAGCCATTGGTCGTTTGCTCGATGAACTCCAACCATGGGTTGAATCCGGCGATGCTTCCGCGCACGATGCTGCGCTCCACCGTGAAATGCGCAAACGCTATGATCGCGCCACCCGCATCCCTGCCAGCTTTGCCGCTGCGTTTGCCGAACATGTCAGCAATTCGTATACCGCCTGGGCCGAGGCGCGACCGCGCAACGACTTTGCTGCGGTGCGCCCCTACTTGATGAAAACGCTCGATCTGAGTCGTCAAATGGCGGACTTCTTCCCTGGCTATGCTCACGTCGCCGACCCGCTGATCGACATGGCTGATGGGGGCATGACCGTAGCGACGATCCGTCCGCTCTTTG
This sequence comes from Chloroflexota bacterium, assembly GCA_016861025.1. Lineage (GTDB taxonomy): Bacteria > Chloroflexota > Anaerolineae > Caldilineales > Caldilineaceae > Caldilinea. The sequence continues at coordinate 148,698 of BOKO01000012.1, read as the reverse complement.
AGTCGCTGCGCCAGGCGCTTGCCCCATTGGTGGCTGCGATTGCTGAGCGTCCACAGATCGATAACCGCTTCTTGCATCGGCGCTATCCCAGGCAACAGCAGCTTGCGTTCGGCGAAAAGATCGCCGCAGCATTCGGCTATGACTTTACACGCGGGCGTCAGGACGAGACCCATCACCCCTTTATGACCAAGTTCTCCCACGACGATGTCCGCATCACCACGCGCGTCGATGAATCAGATCTCGGCAACGCGCTCTTTAGCACAATGCACGAGACCGGCCATGCGCTGTACGAGATGGGCATCGACAGCGCCTACGCCTCCACCGCCCTTGACAACGGTGCATCGGCGGGCGTTCACGAAAGTCAATCGCGGCTATGGGAAAACATCATCGGTCGAAGCCGGGTCTTCTGGTCACATTACTATCCGTCGCTGCGCGCCACATTCCCCGAACAGCTTGCTGACGTCGAGATGGAATCCTTCTACCGTGCTGTCAACCGCGTGACCCCTTCTTTGATCCGCACCGAAGCCGACGAAGTGACCTACGATCTGCACGTGATCATTCGCTTTGGGCTGGAACTCGACCTGCTCGAAGACAAGCTCAGTGTGGACGATCTGCCGGAAGCGTGGCATGCCCGCTATCAAGAGAACCTCGGCGTGTGCGCGCCTGACGATCGCGATGGCGTGTTGCAGGATGTCCACTGGTACGCCGGCACAATTGGCGGCAGCTTTCAAGGCTACACGCTTGGCAACATTATGGCGTCGCAGTTTTACGGTGCGGCGCTTGCCGCCCTCCCGCAGATCGAGGTCGAGATCGGAGAGGGCCGCTTCGATACGCTGCACACCTGGCTGCGCGAGAACATATACCGACATGGCGCCCGTTACACCGCCGACGAGCTGCTCCGGCGCGTGACAGGACAGCCGCTGACCATCGAGCCATATCTTGGCTATCTGCGCAGCAAGTATAGCGACCTCTATGGCGCTCTGTAGGCGAAGTGCAAAGATGCAACCGTTATACACAAAACGTGTGCAGCAAAGACTTGATGCGCACCTGCACCTTGATATTGGAGCACTGCAGGCGTTGCCTCGTTACAGATCTCGTCAAAGTGCAATTTGCCCATCGATGCGATTGGCTTTTCTCTTCATCTATGTGGTACTATAAAAATGATTCGGGGAGTAGCGCAGTCTGGCAGCGCACAGCGTTTGGGACGCTGGGGTCGGAGGTTCAAATCCTCTCTCCCCGACCTTTGCGGGTATAGCTTAAAGGCAAAGCTCCTGCCTTCCAAGCAGGTGATACGGGTTCGATTCCCGTTACCCGCTCTGGTCGCGCCAACAGGGGCGTTTCTATGTAGACCACTCTCCACATGCTTCCCCTGGATCGGTAGCTCAACGGCAGAGCAGGGGGCTCATAACTCCTTGGTTACAGGTTCGAATCCTGTCCGATCCACTGAGAATCAGCTCGCCGGCCATCGTCTAGCATGGCGATGAGCCATCGAAATTCAAGTCTTTACGTTTTGATCACACTTCTCTCTTCTCCCATCCTTTTTCGATGGCGACGCAACCGGCGCCTGCATCTCTGGCTGATGTTGACGCCCTTTCTGTCGGGCGCAATTGTGTTGATCGCGTTGCCGGCGCTGATGACCTTTGCGCTGGCGTTCATGCGCTATGATGCGCTGACGCCGCCGGTCTGGAACGGCGTTGAGAACTTCACAGCCATCTTTCAGCGCGATGTCTTCTGGATCGTTGTACGCAACACGTTGATCTTTGCGTTGAGCGCAGCCCCGTTGCAGGCGCTCGGTGCGCTGGGCCTGGCGCTGTTGTTGCATCCACAGCGCCGCGGCGCGCCGATCTACCGTTCCACTGTGTATCTCAGCAGCGTGCTGCCGGACGTCGCCTATGCGTTGATCTGGCTATGGCTGCTTAACCCGCTCTATGGGCCGGTTAATCTAGCGCTGGCGTGGGCTGGGCTGCCGACGCCAGCCTGGCTGGTCGATCCCCGCACGGCGTTGGGTGCGCTCGTATTAGTGGCCGCTGTGCGCGTCGGCGAGGGAATGTTGTTGCTGATCGCAGCGCGGCGCACTGTGCCCTCCAGCCTGTTCGACGCCGCCACGATCGACGGCGCCGGCGCCTGGCAGAGCTTCCGCACTATCACACTGCCACTGCTGACGCCGTGGCTTCTTCTATTGCTGATTCGCGATCTGGCGATGGCGGTGCACAGCAGCTTCACCCCGGTCTACATCATGACCGGCGGCGGCCCTGGCTATGCCACTACACTGCTGCCTTTTCTCATCTACGAAGCGGCGTTCACCCATCTGCGCATCGGCCAGGCGTCTGCAATGATGACAGTGATGTTCGCCATTGTCGGGCTGTTGGTGTGGATGGTTAGCGTACTGATGCGTCGATGGGGGGTGTTCGATGCGCTCTAGAGGGTTGGCGTTGCCCGCCGCCAGCAGTCAGCGTTTGGCAAGTGTGGGCTGGCGTCGTCGTCTGGCAATTGGTGCGTTGGTCTGGCAAGGGGCTGCAATCGTAGCCGCAGCGATCTTTCTCGCCCCTCTGATCTGGCTGATCGTGGCTTCACTGCAGCCGGTTGGTCAGCCGCCGCTGCGCATGTTGAACTGGTTTCCAAACGGGATTGCGTGGTCGAACTACGTCGAGGTTTTTCGGATTGCCCCACTCACGACACAACTTGGCAACTCGCTGCTGGTCAGCGCAGTAGGCGCAGGCGTGACCGTAGTGACAGCGTCGTGGGCTGGCTTTGCGATGGCGCAGATGCCGCCCGTGATCCGGCGATGGTTGGTGGGGCTGGCGCTGCTGTTAATGCTCGTACCATCAAGCGCGGTGTGGTTGCCGCGCTATATCCTCTTTGCGGCGATTGGTCTGCTCGACACCTACGTCGTATTGGTGGCGCCAGCGCTGTTGGGCACGAAGTCGCTGCTTGTGCTGATGTATTATTGGACGTTCCGTCGCATCTCATCGGAAATGTTCGAGTCTGCGGCGCTTGATGGCGCCAGCGTGGGGCGCAGCTGGTGGAGCATTGCGCTGCCGCTCGCCGCGCCGACGACGCTGGCGGTGGCGATTCTTGCCTTCAGCCACTATTGGAGCGATTTTGTCGACCCGTTGCTTCTACTCAAATCAGCGCAGCGATTCACCGTCGCTGTGGGTTTGCGTATGCTGCAGCAGATGGATGTGACGAACTGGTCGTTATTGATGGCGGCGGTTGTGATCATGATTGCACCGGTGATTGCGCTTTACCTGATCCTACAAAGTTCACTGCGCGGCGGCGCCAATCTTGTACAGCGCATCATGCGGCTGGATAGCAAAGACGACAAAATTACAACAGAGCCTGCGAGCGCTTTTGAATCAGAATCTTGATTGGCAAGGAAAAGCAGACATGATTCGACTGATGATATGGGTGATATGGCTTGGCGTCGGAGCGCTTATGCTGGCGGCGTGCGTTCAGCCTATACAGCTGACCGTGCAGGCGGAGCGCACTTCGATCACCTTTCTTATCTCCGGCGATCCCGCCGACGAGGATGCCTATCGCACGCTGGTCGACGCGTTTATGACCGCCAATCCTGATGTGCAGGTCGAAGTGATCAACATTCCAGGTCAGGGCGACTTTAGCCGTCGGCTGGCGGCGGATTTCGCCGCCAGCGCGCCGCCGGATGTGTTTTTGATCAATTATCGACGCTACGGCCCCTACGTTGCGCGCGGCGCTATCGAGCCGCTCGATGATCTTTTGGCGCGCAGTGCACAAATTTCGCGTTCAGATTTTTATCCGCAGGCGTTGACGGCGTTCACCTGGGGTGGGCAGTTGATGTGCCTGCCGCAGAATATGTCCAGCCCGGTCATCTATTACAATAAAACCCTCTTCGATGCAGGCAACATTCCCTATCCGGCAAACAGTTGGACTTGGGATGACTTTCTGGCGACGGCGCAAGCGCTGACGCTCGATCTCAACGGCGACGGCGCGATCGACCAACATGGTTTTGGCGTCGAGCCGACGCTGGTGCGTGCGGCGCCGTTCGTCTGGATGAACGGCGGTGAGATCGTGGATGATCCCGTAGCGCCGACGCGCCTGACGCTGGATAGCCCAGAAAGCCGGGCGGCGTTGGCATGGTTTGTGGCGCTGCAGACCGAGCATCATGTGACGCCCGGCGCTGTGGCTGAAGCGGCGGAAAGCAGTCTCAGCCGTTTCCTCAACGGCCGGCTTGCCATGTATGTTGAGAGCCGGCGCGTCGTGCCGGAATTTCGTCGCATCGACGCCTTCGATTGGGATGTGGCGCCGCTGCCAGCAGGCAGGCGCCCCGCCAGCATCCTGCATTCCGACGCGTTTTGTATGGCTGCGGCAAGCCCGCACAAAGAAGCCGCCTGGCGTTTTATCGAATTTGCCAACACGCGCACCGGTCAGACGATCCTGGCGCGCACCGGACGCACTGTGCCTTCGCGCACCGAGCTGGCGGAAGCCCCGGCGTTTCTTGATCCTGGCGCAAAGCCAGCCAACAGCCGCATTTTTCTCGACGCCATCCCGACATTGCGTATCTTTCCTGCGCTGGCGACATGGAACGATATCGAAGCGGCGGTCAACGCTGAACTGACACAGGCGTTCTACGGTCAGATTTCGCTCGACGAGGCGCTGCGCGCCGCCGAGATGCGCAGCGCCGAATTCCTGCGCTGACAACGGTCGCATTGCAGCGCCGCCTTAGTCGTTGTAGAAGCAAGGCGATGAAACTCCCCCCGACACTTTCAAATAAATTGACAATCGGAAGCTGTTTCGCTAGAATGCATCTAGTCTTACCGCACGGCGTTATCCCAAGATCAACAGATTATATTCAGACAACCTAATCCTTGTTTCTTTGACCGAAGGAGGCGTTCAATGAATCGTCGAGAGTTCTTGACGAATGTGGCGACCAAGGCGGCTGGCGGCGCCGTGATTGGTCTAGCGGCTGGCTGCACGTTTGGCGCGACGCCAGCCGCGCAAGAAGTGCAACAGGCAATCGCCCAGGACACAGCGCTGCCAGAACTAAAGTGGGAGATGGCGACCAGCTGGCCGCCCTCCGTCGATATCCTGTTTGGATCGGCGCAGTTGTTCACAGATGTGGTGAGGACGCTGACCGGCGGCAAGCTACAAATCACCGCACGCGCGGCGGGTGAGCTGGCGCCAGGCACGCAGGTGTTGGATGTGGTGGCGCAGGGCGCTGTGCCGATCGGCCACACAGCCTCCTATTACTACATCGGCAAAACGCCAGCGACGGCTTTTGGCACAACAGTGCCTTTTGGCTTGACTGCGCAGCAGCAGAACTCCTGGCTTTATGGCGGCGGCGGAATGGAATTGCTGCAGCAATTGTACGCCGACCGCTTCAATGTGCTGCCATTGCCAGCCGGCAACACCGGCATGCAGATGGGCGGCTGGTTCCGCCGCGAAATCAACACCGTTGCCGACCTGCAGGGGTTGAAGATGCGCATCCCTGGTCTGGGCGGCCAGATCATGGCGCGATTGGGCGTCAATGTACAGGTTTTGGCCGCGGGTGAAATCTTCCAGGCGCTGCAGACAGGGGCAGTCGACGCAGCCGAGTGGGTTGGCCCTTACGACGACCAGAAGCTCGGCCTGAACACGGTGGCGCAATACTATTACCGCCCCGGTTGGTGGGAGCCAGGCTCGTCATTGGAAGTGAACGTCAATCTTGATGAGTGGAAAAAGCTGCCCGAACTCTATCAGGTTGCCATCCAGAGCGCCGCCGCATACGCCAACCTGGTTATGCTCTCGCGTTATGAGGCGGCCAATGACGCTGCTCTTGCCGAATTGATCGCCTCTGGCACACAGTTGCGCGAATACAGCCCGGAGATCATGAGCGCAGCGTACGCTGAGTGGCAAAATCTGGCGGAAGAATTCTCCGCGCAGGATTCAGACTTTAAGGCAATTTACGAACAGTGGAACGCTTTCCGGTCGACCATCTCCAACTGGAACAAAACCAACGAATTTGCCTTCACCTCGTTCGTCTTCAACCAGGGTTGATGTTGAGTAAACAATAACATCCCTCTCGAACCAGTTGGGCGCAGGTGATTTGTCCACACAGAGAGGCTCAGAGGAGCAAGAACCTTTGCTCGCTCCTCTGAGCCTCTTCTATTATTTCCCACATTTGGATTGCTTACATTTCGGTCGCCTTTACCGCGTCGCGCGGCAGAGCGTGCAGTCAGGGAGAAACCCGGATCAGCCAGCGCACCGTCTCTGGGAAGAGCGCAACAATCAACAAAACGACCAGCTGAATCGCCACAAAAGGGATCGCCCCCTTGTGGATGTCGGCAGTGGAGACTTCGCGTGGGGCTGCGCTTTGCAAATAAAAGAGTGAAAACCCGACCGGCGGCGACACAAACGCAGTTTGCAGGTTGACCGCCATCAACACGCCAAACCAGACCATGTCCAGTCCCAGCGCCTGCGCGGCAGGCACAAGGATCGGCATCGCAATGAAGGAGATTTCGATAAACTCCAGAAAGACGCCAAGGATAAAGATGGCGATGTTGGCGACGATCAGAAAGCCCCAGTAGCCGCCCGGCAGACTGGTCAATACTTCTTTGAAGAATAGCGTGCCGCCCAAGCCATCAAAGACGACGCTGAAAAACGTTGAGCAGATCAAGATCATCATCACCAGACCGGTGATGCGCGCGGTGGCGGTGGCTGCATCCACCAATACTTTGCGCGTGAGGCGACGGTTGATCGCGGCAAGAATACAGGCGCCGACTGCGCCGACTGCGCCCGCCTCTGTCGGTGTGGCAATGCCAAAGAAGATGCTGCCGAGCACGGCGAAGATCAACAGCACCGGCGGCAAGATTGCACGCAAAGAGCGCATCAGCAGGGCGCTGCCGCCGGTGCTGCGTATCTCGCGCGGCAGCGCGGGCGCCAGGTTCGGTCGGATCAGCGCGAGGACAAAGACGTAAAGAGCGTAAGCGCCGGCGAGCAGTAAGCCAGGAATCAGAGCGCCTAGAAAAAGGTCTCCCACCGAAACGCCGATTTGATCGCTCAGCACCACCAGCACCAGGCTGGGTGGGATCAGCTGCGCCAACGTGCCCGATGAAACAATAACGCCGGTGGCAAGCCCTTTGTCATAGCCGTAACGCAGCATCACCGGCAACGACAACATGCCCATCACGATGACCGTGGCCGCGACAACGCCTGTCGCCGCCGCCAGCAATGTCCCGACCAAAACAACCGCCAGCGCCATGCCGCCACGCAACGGGCCGAGCAAAATGCCGGTCGTCTCGAGCAACTCTTCGGCAATGCCTGACTTTTCCAGGATTGAGCCTAGAAACACAAAAAATGGGATTGCCAGCAGCGTGAAGTCGCTCATTGTGCCAAACCAACGGTTTGGCATCAGCCGCACCAGGTTCAAGTCAAAGGCGCCAAAGTAAAGGCCAATTAACCCAAATAGCAGACCGGCGCCCGCAAATGAAAAGGCTACAGGATATCCGGAGATCAGGATAAAGAAGAACCCGACAAACATGGCTATAGCCAGCCATTCATAGCCCATTCTTGACTCCTCGCTATGCGCATGCGGTTCAACTGAAGATTCGGGGGAATGGGTGGGCAATCTCTGCGTTTGCCCTGGGAATCTATCGCCGGATGCGCTCTATCGGACATTGGTCGCCAGTTTTCATCCGGCCCTGTTGCTCAAGATATGTCGATCGGCGCCGCCTCCGCCTCAACCTGTCGCTGCACCGCTCGATCGCCGAGCAGCACTGCTATGTATTTGATCACCTGTGAGATTGCCTGTAAGAGCAACAAAACAAATGCCACGATGATAAATGTCTTGATCGGCGCGCGCGGCAATCCGCCAGGATCGGGGGACATCTCCCATAGCCGCCAGGAGAAGAGCACCGGGTTGATCGTCACCCAAATGCCCATAATGCAAAACGGGATCAAGAACAACAGCGCGCCGAACAGGTCGATCCAAGTCTTGCGGCGCAGACTCCACTTTGCGTAGAGAAAGTCGACGCGAACGTTCACCTCATGTTTGAGGTTGTAGGCGAACATCAAGAAAAATATCACCGAGAAGATATACCATTGTGTCTCGATGAAAACATTGGAGGAGAGATTTCGACCGATGAACCGCCCAATATAACGCGCCCCAACATTGTAGAAGCCAATGACAATCAAAATGAGCGTGAGGTAGATCGACACCTTGCCAAGCCCTTCTGAAAGGCGGTCGATCCCTCGCGAAAGTCGCAACAGTATGCGCAACCTATGCTCCTTTCTGTTTGTGCTCTGGTTGTTCCGTATACAAAATTGTAGTGCAGCGTAGAAATTTGCGCAACAGCCGAAAACAGCCGCTTCATTTCTCAGGTTGACGCCAGCGCAGCGCCTCCGCCTCCAACTGCTTGATCAGCCCATTCTTGCCATCCATGTAGGCTACAATATCTGTCGGATGCGCCTGCGCCAGTTGCATCTTGAGCTGTGCATAGGCATCGCGCTCGGCAGGGTGAGTGCGCAAATAGTTGCGGAAAGCCAGGTGACGTTCGACCTCTGGGTTGTCGGCTGCATAGATGTGACAATGCACCAGGCGCGCGTGCGCCGGCCCTTTGACAAAGTAACGTCGCCCCGGCAGCCCAAACTCCCCGCGCGGTGTGTAGCCCGCCGCCGCCATTGCGCTGATGCGCCTATCCACCTCGCGCACATCGCGCACCAACGGCATCATGTCGATGATCGGCTTGGCGGGCAAACCTGGCACGGATGTGCTGCCGATGTGCTCGACGCCGAGCAGCGCATCGCCAAGCGCCGCGCGCACGGCTGCCGCCTCAGTTTCAAAGCGTTGCCGCCAATCCGGGTCGTAGGGAACGACCTCGACAACGCGCAACATCTGGGGTCCCAATTCCTTGACCATGTGCACAAAGGTCGGGGCGTTGTAACCGGCGTGCGCAGCCTCGGCGATTGCGACATAGCCGAGCTGCTCGAAGAACGCTCTGTTCTGCGGCAACGCCAGCCGCACGCCGACGCGCACATAAGAACAACCCTCCGTCAGCGCAACTTGTTCAACGTAGCTCATCAGCGCGCGACCGACGCCCCGCCGTCGTGCCTGCGGCGCAACAGCCAGCCGATGCGCATACAACTCGACGCCCGTGCGCATCATAAAGACACAGCCCACCGCTGCGCCCTCGACAAGCGCCAGCGCAGCGCGCTCGCCGCGTGCAAACAGCGATTTCAGTGAGTCGGCGCTTTCGCTCAACGCGCCCGACGGCGGGTCAAGACGCCCGCGCATCTCCTCAAACGCGGCGTGAATTATCCGCAGCAACGTCGACGCCTCGGCGTCGCCAACCATCCCAATCGTGGGTGCATCCATCGGTTGCGCTCCTCTCGACGATGTGATCTGTGTATACGTATGGTTTTCTGCTGTCAGCAAATCTAGCTATTATAGAAACAGAGCGCGCCAGACGCGCAATTTATTAGGGATGAATCGAACGATGCTGAGACATGTGACAGCCAGCCGTTATGTCGTTCCGCTGCGCGAGGGCGGGTCGTTGCCCGCAGTCGTAGAGGCTGACGACGGCGAGTTGTATGTAATGAAATTTGTTGGCGCAGGTCAAGGCCCCAAAGCGTTGGTCGCCGAGGTGATCGCTGGCGAGATCGGGCGCGCACTTGGCTTGAATGTGCCTGAGCTGGTTGTCATGCAGCTCTCGCCGCTGCTTGGCCGCACCGAAGCCGATGAGGAAATTCGCGATCTGCTGCGCGCCAGCGTCGGGCTGAATCTAGGGATGCGCTTTCTTCCCGGCGCGTTTGCCTACAACCCACTCTTGCAGCCGCCGCCTTCTGCTGAGCTGGCTTCGTTGATTGTCTGGTTTGACGCCTTTACAACCAACGTGGACCGCACTGACCGCAATGTCAACCTGCTGCTCTGGCGCCATGATCTCTGGCTGATCGATCATGGCGCTGCACTCTACTTTCATCACGACTGGGCGACTTATCATGAACGCGCCCGTTCGCCTTTCCCATTGGTGGCGCAGCATACGCTTCTGCCGCTTGCCAGCCGCCTGGCTGACGCCAACAGCCACGCACACAGCGTCCTGAATTCGCAGATCTTTCGCCAGATCGTCGCTTCCATTCCGGACGACTGGCTCAGACTCGATGCAACGTTTGGTGAACCGGCGACCCTGCGCAACGCCTATGCCGCCTATCTGACGGAACGATTGGCGGAGTCAACCATTTTTGTGGAGGAGGCGGAGCGTGCCAGACGCCTGCGCGTATGATTATGCAGTGATCCGAATCGTTCCCGATGCGACGCGCGAAGAGTTCATCAATGTCGGTGTGATTCTCTTTTGTCGCACGCAACGGTATCTGGCGGCGCGCATTGAAATGGATGAAGCGCGCCTGCGCGAACTGGCGCCTGCTATCGACGTTGACATGGTGCATCGTCAACTGGCGCTGATTCCGGCGATCTGCGCCGGCGAGGGGACGATCGGGCAAATGGGTCAGGCGGAGGCATTTCACTGGCTGGTGGCGCCGCACAGCACGGTGATCCAGTGTTCGCCTGTTCATTCAGGCGTCACAAACGATCTGGATGCGACCCTGGAACGGCTGGTGAAAATGCAGGTGCGTCGAACCGCCACAACATAGACGGCGCATCAACAAAAAGAGGGCAGGCAACGCCTCACCCTCTTTTTGTTTGCTATCTACGATACACTACGCAAGGCGACGACGCATAGCCAGCGCCAGACCAGCGGCCACAACCACAATCAAACCGAGCATCAGTCCGACGACGCCGTTATCGCTGCCCGTCATTGGCAGCGTTTCGGGTGCAGGCGCTTCTTCAGCAGCTTCCTCGGTCGGCGCAGGCGTCGCTTCGGCGGCGGCTTCTTCAGCGGCTTCCTCGGTCGGCGCAGGCGTCGCTTCGGCGGCGGCTTCTTCGGCAGCTTCCTCGGTCGGCGCAGGCGTCGCTTCGGCGGCGGCTTCTTCGGCAGCTTCTTCGGCAGCTTCTTCGGTCGGCGCAGGCGTCGCTTCGGCGGCGGCTTCTTCAGCCGGAGCCTCAGCGGCGGCAGCTTCGGCGCCACTGGAGAGCGCGGCGGCGATGGATGGCGGCAAAATCACGCTGTTGATGACGTGGATGACGCCGTTCGACGCCTGAATGTCGCGGGCGATGATCTCTGCGCCGTTGATCGACTTGACGCCATCGACAAACGAGAAGGTGACATCACTGCCTTCAGCAGTGGTCGCCGTCTTGCCATCGCTGATCAGCGCAGCGATCACTCGACCTTCGAGAACATGATAAAGCAACACGCTGCGCAGTGCATCTGGGTTGGCGGCCAGGGCAGCCAGCACGTCGTCGGGCACAGCGGCAAACGCCTCATCGGTCGGAGCGAAGACCGTGAATGGCCCCTCACTCTTCAACAAATCGACGAGACCGGCTGCCTGCACCAGCTCGACCAACGTGTTGAAACTGCCCGCAGCCACGGCAGTATCGACAATGTCGGCCTTCTCGCTAATGCTCTGTTGCGCCATTGCCGTCAGCGGCAGCAGGCTCACAACCAGGGCGATTGCAACGACAAGTTGCAGTAGAGTTCGGACGCGTTGTTTCATACAACTCTCCTTTGTGCTTTTCAATAAAAATGGTTTGCAAAGTGCGCTGTATCGTATCAGGGTGTGATAGCAAAATACCCTGGCGCCATTATACCAGAAGATTCGGTTGGATGCATCACAATTAACGATGCGTTTTTGGGCAAGGCGACTCGATTTCTCGATTTGCTGAGCGCAAAAAGAATGGGTGAGGCTCGCCCACCCATTCTCCGCTATTCTGTTTGGTTTATCTGACAGACGTCAGCGCCTGTCAACCATTATTTTACGCCAGGCGCCGGCGTGAAGCAACGGCAAATCCGGCGACCACAAAAAGAATCAAGCCAGCAACGAGCGCAATGCCGAGGCCGTTGTTCGGCTCGCCGCCCGTGACCGGCAGACGATCCGGCGCCTCTTCCGCTGGCGCTGGCGTCGCCGCGGCTGCTGCAGGCGCCTCTTCAGCTGGGGCCGGCGTCGCCTCCGCTGCTGGCGGCAGGATCACGGAGTCGATGACATGAATCACGCCGTTTGAGGTCTCGATGTCAGTGGCGATGATATTCGCATCATTCACCTTTGCACCGGCGTCGCTGAGGCTGAACGTGACTTCGCCGCCTTGCAGCGTGGCGGCTGTCAAGCCATCGCTCAGATCAGAAGCCATCACTTTGCCTGCAATCACATGATACAACAGAATCTGCGTCAGATCGCCCGTCGGGTCGGCAAGCAACCCATCGATCGTCTCCTGCGGAATCTTGGCGAACGCATCATCAGTTGGGGCGAAAACGGTGAAAGGCCCATCGCCTTTCAGCGCCTCGACCAGACCGGCGGCCTGCACGGCGGCGACCAGGGTGTTGAAGCTGCCTGCGGCCACTGCGGTGTCAACAATGTCAGCGGTTGGTGCAGCCGCTTCGACGGCCTCTTCAGCCGGCGCTGGCGTCGCTTCAGGTGCAGCTTCCTCAGCCGGGGCGGGCGTCGCTTCCGCTGCAACAACTTCTTCCTCAGCGGCGGCAAGCAGGCTCGGCGGCAGGATGACCGCGTCGATCACATGAATTACACCGTTGGAGGTTTCAATGTCTGCCATGATGATGTTGGCGTCATTGACCATTGCCATGCCATCTCCAAGCGTGAAGACGACCGACTCACCCTGAAGCGTTGCCGCTTCCAGGCCGTCGCTCAGGTCGCTGGACATGACTTTGCCTGGCACAACGTGATAGAGCAGCACCTGCGTCAACAGCCCTTCGGGATCAGCCAGAGCAGCTTGCAGCACATCATCAGGCAGCGCCTCGAAGGCGGCGTCAGTCGGTGCAAATACGGTGAACGGGCCGTCACCCTTCAATGCCTCGACCAGACCGGCGAGCTGCACGGCGGTGACCAGCGTGTTGAAGTCACCGGCGGCGATTGCGGTGTCGACAATGTCGGCGTCCTGCGCCAACAGCGGCTGCGTGGGCATGAAGCTTATCGCCAACGCCAGCACAATTACGATCTGCACAATTTTGCGTACCTGTTGTTTCATGATCTTCTCCGTTGTGTTGGTAGAGAGTTGTTAGATGAACCCACAATCCTATGCAAAACCTTTGCAAAACACGAGTATACCCTAGACAAAGTAAAGGATATATGCAGGGTTTTCTGTAAATCCCGTCACAATTGCGTTATGGATCGAAAAACTTGGAGAAAAAGAGCGCTCCCCAAGCGTGAAGGGCGCGCGCTCCAGACCAACCCGGATGAGCAATATTTCATGGTGTTGATTAACGAAGCCAGAGCAGCTCCCGAAGCCTTTGGCTATCCGGAGCTTGAACCGGTTCCGCCGCTGGCATACCATGCCAACCTGGCCTATTCCGCCCGCGCGCATAGCCAGTCGATCCTCAACGCACAGGCGCAATTTGGACATATCGACCTGGTCAATCGAGGGCCGGGAGATCGAGCGGTGGAGTCTGGCTACCCGGAGCGACTTTGCTCAGAGAATTTGATCTTGACCACCACCGGCCCAGACGCAATGAGGCAGGCGCATCAGGCGTTCATGGATAGTCCAGGCCATCGGGCCAGCATCATGGAGAGGGGCTTCAATGAGTTTGCGGTGGGACATGCGACTACAAAAGAGACCTCCCCAGGTATGCCATGGCCAGGTCAGATCACTCAAGTCTTCTGTGTTCGCGAAGGCGTGGAGCGACCGGTGATTCCGACGGGGGCTGTCATTCCATACACGGGCGGCGCTTCGGATGTCTACACCTACATTGTAAATTTCTACGCCAACGATGGTTCTGTCCCCACCAGGGCCGAGGTGGTCATCAACGGCGTCGCCCACCCACTCACTTTATCGACAGGCAAACCCTGGCTTGGCGCCTATCGCTTCACAACGAGGCTACCCGAAAGCGACGCCTATGACTATTATTTCTGGTTTGAATATGGAGATGGCCGTACAGCGCGCTGGCCGGAGACGGGGAGCATCGATCTTCCGAAGGTGACTCCAAACACCTATTTACCATTGATTGTGCGCTGATGGCGGTTTGCAGAGAGACGCAAGCGAAGCGCTTATATCTCTCTGCAAACCTTTTCCCCTTTGCGTTGCTACGACGAGGTCGCTTTTTCTAGCGCTCTGTCAATCGTGAATACGATGATGATCGACGCGCATCCAGTCTTTCAGGCAAGCCGCCGGCGATAAAACCGGATGACGACGAATGTCCCAGCCAACGCCGCCACGATCAGGATGGCGGCAAGCATGACGATCTGCCCACCGTCGTTGCCGGTGACAGGCATTGTTTCGGGCGCAGGCCCTTCTGAAGCCGACTCAGGCGTTGCAGCCGATTCTTCTGCAGCGGAGGGTGTAGCCACGGCGCCAGCCTCTTCCGTGCCCGTTTCTGCGCCCCCCATTGCCCTTGCGAGCGGAGCGCCGGCCATCCCGGTCAGCCCTGCGAACTTGACAACCTGCCCCGATCCTGGCGCGCCAACGCCGTTGACCGTAACAAAAGCATCGCCATCGGCGTTGAAATCGATCGAAGTGGGGAACATCAAGCCTGAAATCAAGACTTCTGATGCATCGCCTGGCTGCACGCGGATCACGGCGCCGCTGCCCAACACAGGCCCCTGTTCGGTGAAAAGACCGAATTGCACTGCATAGAGCGCTCCATCCGGCCCCGTGCGAAGATCGGTGAGCATGGTCAGTCCGGTTGCATAGTCGCTCACTGTGCCATCTTCAGCGACGGCAACCACTTTGGCGGAGCCAGGAATGAAGGGGGCGCCGGACAGATAGCTTACATACATCGTGCCATTGGCTGCGGTGACGCCGGTTGGCACTGCGTCGGTCAACATCTCGCCGCCGTAATTCGGGTTCGGAAAGACGCCAGGGATCGGATCGAAGGTGGCGGCGATGACTGCTTCACCCGTGGCCGGATCAACTTTGAGCAGCGCGTTCATGCCGGCGTCGGCGACCCACAGGTTGCCGTCCGAGCCGGCAAAAATACCGTAGGGGTGCGTGTCGATTTCGGCGCTCACCGGGTTGAAGTCGCGTTCCAGCTCCCAAAGCGGCGAAACTTCGCTCACCGTGCCATCCGCTTCGACGCGCCACAGGCTGCCCGTGCCAGATAGCGGCGCATCGGCCGTGGCTGGCACAACGGCAGGATGCCAGCCAGCGCCGGTGACATAGAGCACGCCATCGAGCAGCGCCAACCGTGAGCCGCCTTCATTTTCTGCACCGTTGCTTACCGAGGTCAACGCAGCAGCGTCCACCATGATGCCGTCGGCAACAGATATCTTGACGATGCGCGCCGTCGGACCATATTGGATCGTCACCGGCTGTCCGGTGAAATCCATCCCGTCGGCAGTCGCCTCTCCGCCAAGCCCCGAATCGACAACCCAGAGATCGCCGTTGGGGTCAACCAGAATCCCCATCGGGCCGTTCAACCCCTCAGCGATGACCTCGCCCGGTGTATCCATGCTGGCGTCCTGGGCAAAGAGCGCCTGCGCCGGCAACAGCCCGATCAGCAGCGCCGCCGCCAACAACAAACGCACTGCGAATTTTCTGTGCTTCATGTAGCCTCCTCTTGAAATAACGTCCAATAAAGCAAAACGATTATCGAGCCAACAGGGGCGGGAGAACATCACCGCCTCTGTGTCTCACGATGTGGGCCGGCATGACCGGCGTTTCGGCGCAACTACCGCTGTTGCAGCAAGAAATAGACCAATGCATCCAGGTCGGCCTGCGGCAAATGAGCATAGGACGGCATCGGATGGCGCCCATTGACTACACCCGGCGCGAAATAGGCGGAAGGCGTTACGATGCTCTCGCGGATGAACTCGGCGGCAGTTCTGGCTGCACCCTTGTACGACGGATCGGCAATACGTTGGGCGGCGGTGCTCCCCATGTGTTCATGGCTCGGACCAAAGACGCCAGCCGTGCCAGCAGCCTGTAGCGTGTGGCAGACGCCACAATAGTTCGCCAGATAAACAGCCTTGCCTGTAGCCAACCGTGTAGCGTCTACAGTGGGCGTCGGCTGCGCTGTAGGAGACGGCAGCCGGGTGGGCGTCGCAGCCGGTGTTCGCGTCGCCTGCGGTGTAGTGGAGGATAACTCAGACCCTGCATCGTATATTGCGGCCATTATCAATGTATTTTGGCGGCTCAATGCGAAGAACACAATCAACATCGCTATCGTCACAACCTTCATTTCCACTCTCCTCCTTGCCCCAAATGAAGCCGAGCGTCGAGTTGCCTGCATCAATCTGCGTCGCCGACTCATACGATCACATACGATAGTGCACAATCGTTTATCAATCGTTTATTTACGACTATTCGCCCACCAAAGAGAAGTCCAACTCCTGCTCATCTTTGGCTCACGCTGTGCACCATTACATCAAGGATAGACGCATTCTGCGACGAGCGACAGCAACCAACTACTACAAAATGTGTTACAACGAGGAGAATACTCAGGCTGAGGGCGCAACGGCGTTCACGCGTGTTTCCGCCAACGCACAATAAGTGGGGTCGATGTCAAAGCCTACATAGTGACGGCCATGCAACGCAGCGGCGACGCAGGTTGTGCCGGAGCCGGCGAAGGGATCGAGCACTACGTCGCCGACATAAGAGTAGAGGTGAATGACGCGTTCAGCCAGCGCCAGTGGGAAGGGCGCCGGATGGCCGACGCGCTTCGCCGATTCGGGCGCAATATCCCAGATCGAGAGCGTGCCCGCCATAAACTCATCGCGGCTGATGTCCGATTCACCGCGGTCGGGGCGCGAAAAGTTTTCTTTGGCAAAGACAAGCAGATATTCGTGAATGTCGCGCAGTCGCGGCGAACGGGCGCTCTGCCAGCTTCCCCACGCACAGTTGCCGCTGGCGCCTTTCGCCTTCTGCCAGATAATCTCGCCCATCGGCAGAAAACCGACAGTCATGTGACGCTGGTAGAAATAGGCGTGCAGCGGAATGTATGGCTTGCGTCCCAGATTGGCGATATTGACGACATAACGGCCGCCCGGCTTGAGCACGCGATAGACCTCGCGCGCCACATCTTCGATTAAGGTCAGATACGCCTCGAACGAAAGGTCATCGTCGTATTCCTTGCCGACGTTATAAGGCGGTGAGGTGAAAGCTAATCCCACCCCATTGTCGGGAATGGCAGGCATTGTCGTCGACGACTGGCAGTAGATGCGGTTAGCCCATGTTGAAGGCGCGACGGACGACGCAAGATCAGAAACAGGATGTTCGCTGCGCGGCAAATTTGCAGGGCGCAGGACATCGCCGTTCTGCTGAAAAATTTGGCGGCTATAAAATGCAGAGGCGTCATGCCCCTCGCGCTTGCTCACACCAAAAGCGGATGTGGATGTGCGTTTCATGTGGCGGCGTCTCGCCGGCGAAAAAACAAAATCTGTGAACGGAAAGTTTCGTGCGAGTATTCTAGCATAATCCAGTTTTTTCGCCGCAGAGCGTGCAGTGTGCGTTGTCGCCAGGAATACGATACACTATGGCGCATCGTAACCTGTTTGTCACCCAAAACCCGTACTCTCTTAACATTAGGTTCACCATAAGGAGATAGACATGACCAAGTTGCAACGACCATCGTTCTGGCTGACGCTAGTGCTGCTGCTGGCGCTGGGCTTGAGTGCGTGTGCGCCGCCGGCGGCGCCGATGCCCGCCCCTGCTGACATAGTGACGCAACCCACCGCGCCGGCGCCTGCTTCAACCATGTCACAAAGTCGTCCCAACGTTGTCTACGATCTGCCCGATTTGGGCGGGCGCGTGATCAGCGCGGCGATGGCGAACGACTACACGCCGCTGCAATACATCGATCCGGCCACCGGCGAGGCGGTAGGTTGGGAGTATGATGCGGTGACGGAGATCTGTGCGCGTCTGAACTGTGTGGTGGAGTGGAACAACACATCGTGGGATGCGATGCTGGCGGCGATCAGTGCAGGTCAGTTCGACATCGGCATGGACGGCATCACCATCACCGAGGAGCGCGCACAGCAGGTCGACTTCTCGATACCGTACATGACCTCGCAGCAGTTCATGTTGGTGCGCGTGGACGAGGATCGCTTCACGACGACCGCAGAGTTCGCCGCCGACCCCGACCTCCTGATCGGCGCACAGCCCGGCACGACCGGCTTCTACACCGCGGTCTACGACATCCTCGACGGCGACGAAGCCAACCCGCGCATCAAGCTCTTCGAGACCTTCGGCGCATCGGTGCAGGCCCTCATCTCCGGCGACGTGGATATGGTGCTCGTTGACGCCGCCAGCGGTCGCGGCTACATCGGCGCCAATCCCGACCGCCTCAAGATCGTCGGCGACGCCATCAAGTCGGAGAACTTCGGCTTCATCTACCCCAAAGGCTCCGACCTCGTCGCTCCCTTCGACGCCGCCATCGATTCGATGCAGCAGGATGGCTATCTCAATCATCTGAACGTCAAGTGGTTCTTCCTCTACGATCCGAATCGGTGAGAACGAAGAGATTGAGAGATTGAGAGACTGAGAGACTGAGAGACTGGAGATTGGCTTAGCGGGCGGCGCTGCCCCGATCTCCAATCTCTAGTCTCCAACAAACCGGAGCAAGCTGATGAATGAGACATACATCGTCGCCGCCACCCGCACGCCGATCGGCAAGTTTGGCGGTGCATTGAAGGATGTATCGCCGGTCGATCTGGCCGCGCACGTGATGAAAGCCGCTGTCAGCCGCGCCGGGATCGCGCCGGAACAGCTCGATCTGTACATCTTCGGCAATATCCTCAAACACGGCCACGGCCAACTGCTGCCGCGCCATGCTGCGCTCAAAGCCGGCATTCCCGCCGAGGTGGACGGCTACGCTGTCGACATGCTCTGCTCTTCCGGTATGATGAGCGTCATGAACGCTGACATGACGATCCGCGCCGGTGAGGCCGATCTGGTGTTGGCAGGCGGCGTCGAATCGATGTCGCAGACGGGGTTCGTGCTCAGCGCCCGCGCCCGCTGGGGCTACAAGCTGCTCATCGGCGGCAATAGTGAGCAACTCCAGGACGCCATGCTCATCGACGGCCTCACCGATCCGCTCACCGGCGAGCTGATGGGTGAGGAGTGCGAGCGTCTCTGCACCGAACACGGCGTGACACGCAGCGAACTTGATGAGGTTGCACATCTTTCCAACGCGCGCGCCGCTGGCGCCACCGCCACGGGCAAGTTTGCGGCGGAGATCGCGCCGCTGGAGATCACCGACCGCAAGAAGACCGTTGCTTTGTCTGCCGACGAAGGCATTCGCGGCGACGCCACGCGCGAGTCGCTGGCTGCGCTGCGACCGGCCTTTAGCAAGGATGGAGTGCTTACAGCCGGCAATTCCAGCCAGATATCCGACGGTGCAGCGGCGCTTGTGTTGGCAAGCGAAAAGGCGGTCAGGCAATATAACCTCAAGCCTATCGCCAAAATCCTGGGCGGCGCGTGGATGGGCGTCGAGTCGTGGCGCTTTGTCGAGGGGCCGGTTCCGGTGGTGCGCAAGCTGCTGAAAAAGCTCGACGCCGAGCTTAGCAGCTTCGACCTGGTGGAGAACAACGAAGCCTTTGCGCTCAACAATGTATTGTTGTGCAGGCTGCTCGGCGTCTCCTACGAGAAGATGAACGTCCACGGCGGCGCCATCGCCCTTGGCCATCCCATCGGTGCGTCGGGAGCGCGCATCCTGGTCACGCTGGTGCACGCCCTGCACACGCACGGCAAGGCGCGTGGGCTGGCGACGCTTTGTCACGGCGTCGGCGGGGCGACGGCGATGGCAGTGGAAGCAATAAGCAGATAAACTTTGCACAATCTACCAGGAGGCATTGAAGTCTCCTGGCAGATTGCGTCGGTTCTTCAGCGCTGGGGCGTCAGTCGGGCATTGCGTCTGGTCGTGCGCATGTGCTCTCCAGCAGCACGTGGCGGCTTTCCGCCGACGCATCGTGGATGGCGTGCATGATGTCGAGCACGTGATAGGCGAGTTCGCCGGTGGCGCGGTGCGCACGTCCGGTGCGGATGCCTTCCGCCATGTCCGCCAGCCCAAGGCCGCGGCTGTTTTCGGTGTAGGGGCGCGTCACCGGGACTTCTTTCCACTCGCTGTCTCCAGCCAGACGCAGCCGCACGGGGCCACCAAAGGTGTTGGGGTCGGGCGCAGCCAACGTTCCCGCCGTGCCGTAGATTTCGATCCACGGCAGCGTCGACGCCTGCACGTCGAAGGTGGTGATAATCACACCGATGGGCCCGGCGGCAAAGTCGAGCAAGCCGGCGACGTGCGTCGGCACTTCGACATTGATCACCTCGCCGTAGCGCGGCTGGCTGGTGATGGTGCGCTGGCTGCGCGTGATGCGCGTGGCGCCGCTGACGCGCTGCACCGGTCCCAACAGGCTTACCAGCGCAGTCAGGTAATAGGGCCCCATGTCGAACATCGGACCGCCACCCTTCTGGTAATAGAAAACCGGATTCGGATGCCAGTGTTCGTGGCCGCGGCTCATCATAAACGCAGTGGCAGCCACGGGCGCGCCGATGGCGCCGGCGTCGATCAGCTCGCGGCAGGTCTGCAAACCGCCGCCAAGAAAAGTGTCTGGCGCACCGCCGACGCGCAGCCCTTTCTCCGCCGCCATCGCCAGCATCTGTCGTCCCTCGTCGCGCGTCAGGGCGAGCGGCTTCTCATTGTAGACCGACTTGCCCGCCGCCAACGCCGCCAGCGCGATCTCGCCGTGCGCCTGTGGGATGGTGAGATTCAGAACGATCTCGATCGACGGGTCGGCGAGCAGCGCTTCGACCGAGAGCACCCTCGGCACGCCGTACTGCTCCGCCATTGCTTGCGCCGCCTCCATGCGCAGATCGGCGCAGGCGACGACTTGCACGATGGGCAGGGTTTTCAACATGCGCATGTATGCGCCGCTGATGTTGCCGCAGCCGATCACGCCGACAGCAACTGGTTTGGTCTCGCTCATGGTGGTTAGAACTCTCTAGCAGCCCACAACAGGCCGCGGCGGACAATCTCTTTGGCTTCGGGCACGTTGAAATCGGCGGCGACATGACCCACCGACGCGTAGAAGATGCGACCCGCGCCCCAGCGCCGTTTCCAGACCACCGGCATCACCACGCCGTCGATCCAGGGGCAGTATTGACCGGTGAAAGTGGTCGTCGCCAACACTTCGTTGGAGGGATCGACATGCATGTAATACTGCTCAGAGTGCATGGCGAAGTCCGACAACCCAGCAGTGATCGGGTCTTCATGATCGATGATGTTGACCGTGTAGTCGATGATGTTGCCTGGGTGCGCCACCCACTGCCCGCCGACCATGAACTGGTAGTTGGTGTTGTTGCGGAAGGCGTCCGCCATGCCGCCGTGCCAGCCAGCAAAGCCCACGCCGCTTTCGATGGCGTCGAGCAGTCCCTGTTCTTGCTCGCGCGTGATTGTGCTCATCGTGTAGACCTGCGTGATCACAGCATAGCTGCGCATGCGCTCGGCGTCGAGATAGACATCGAGCGAATCGCTGATATCCACCGTGTAGCCGGCTGCCTCCATCAGCGGTGCAAAAATTTGCACACACTGGAGCGGTTCGTGACCTTCCCAGCCGCCCCAGACCATCAAAGAACGTTTCATTTTGAGAATCCCTTTCGTTGTTAATAATCTCCAATCTCCAGTCTCCGATAACGAGACGAGAGACTTACTCCATACCAAACCGAAGATACCGCCCCGGCAACGCGCCGTGAACCGGCTTGCCGTTCGCCAGGATCGGAACGCCGTTGACGATCACATGCTCGATGCCGCTCGAAAGCTGATGCGGGTCGTCGAAGGTGGCGTTATCGTGCACGGTTTCCGGGTCAAAGATGACAATGTCAGCGAACGCGCCCTTGCGGATCACGCCGCGATTTTTGAGCTTGAAGCGCGCCGCCGCAAAACCGCTCAATTTGTAGATCGCCTCTTCGAGCGAGAAGAGGCGTTTGCGCCGCACGTAATGGCCCAACAATCTTGTGGCGGAGCCATATTGACGCGGGTGAATCTTGCCGCTGGCAAAGTAGATGCCGTCGCTCCCCATCATGTAACACGGATGCTCGATAAACTCGCTCTCCAACCCGCTCTCCTCGCGGCGGAAAACGAGCAGCACAGCCATGCTTTCCTCGATCAACAGGTCACAGAGAGCGTCGGCGGGACGACGTCTGGTGCGGCGTGCGTATTGTTCGAGCGTCATGCCGCACAGATGGCGATTCTGACGGCCCGGCATCCAGGCAAAGGTGATCGACGCCAGGTTCAACGTGTCAAGCCGGCGTTGAAAGCGGTCGCGCAGCGCCGGGTCGGTTAATTTGCTGAACGCGCCCAAGACGCCGTCATGCCAGATTTCCTGCGGCAGCAGATATTGCAGCATCGTCGAAGCGCCCAGATAAGGATAGACATCGAATGTGAAGTCCACTTCGTTGACGGCGACAAGGTCGATATAGTCGATCAGCGCCTCGACCTCCTCTTCGGTTTCCCCCTTGAGATGGGAGATATGCACCGACACGCCGGCGCGCTTGCCGATCTCGACAGCCTCCTTCACGCCCTCCAACGTGCCGCGTGCATAGCGAACGTGCGTGACATAGACGCCCTGCTCGGCGCGCATCCCTTGCGCTGCAGCAATGATCTCACCGGTGGAGGCGAAACACTCGTCCACATAATCCAGCCCCGTGGAGAGACCGCAGGCGCCGTCCGCCATGCCTTGTCGCACAAGATTCTGCAGATCGACAAGTTGATAGTCGTTGACTTGACGCTCGCCAAAACCCAACGCCAGCGTGCGCACGTTGGCATAGGGCACAAACGCAGCCACATTCTGCGCAGTTTTACCGTCAAAGAGACTCATGAAATCGGCGACGCTCTCCCAACCGGTGTACTGCTCAAAACGCAACCCATCGAGTGCGCGCAGATACTGCACCCACGAATGCGCGGTCTGACGACTCACCGGCGCGTAGGAGACGCCGTCGAGCATCAAAAATTCGGTTGTGAAACCTTGCGTCGTCTTAGAGACCAGGTGCGGCTGTGAAAGCAGAATCGCATCCGAATGTGTGTGCACATCGATAAAGCCAGGCGCAACCACCATGCCGGCGGCGTCGATCACGGCCTGCGTCTCGGCGCGGTCCAGCCGTTCGATGGCGGCAATGCGGTCGCGCACGACGCCGATGTCAGCCTCGTAGCGCGGTCGTTTTTGCCCGTCGATGATGACGCCGTTGCGGATGACGAGGTCGAACATGGTGCGCCTTTACTGCTTGTATTGTGCTGGCGTATACAACCAGGAGAACAAACAGAACCGATATGCTAATGTATTCATTGTAGTCGTTCCGGCGATAAACACAGAATCTGAGAGTCAACACAAATCGTCACAGATCGTCAAGTAAAATTGACGATCTTTTGACGCTTTTCCGATATAATGCTTGAAAACGCCAGAACGTTAAGCAGTTGATGAGGAAATCAAAAGCATGACGCGAATTGTCCCGTCTGAACACTGTGTGTTCTTAATCCGTGCCTGGCGGGCAACACCAGATTCTCCGTGGGAATTCGTACTTCATCGCAGCGGAACCAATCAGACCGAGTACGTCTGCGGACAGCCAGAACTGTTCAGCGCATTGAGCCGGCAATTGTACGGGGAGGGCCAGGATCACTTCGGTTCGGACGAAGTGGTTCACATCTTATCAGGCTGACGACAATGAACAGCAACCTACGGTTTAATGTTCTGAGCCGCCAACCGCTTTCCCATTTCTTCGCCTAGCGCCAGCAGCGCGTTGGCTGGGCGGATCATCACCTCAAAATCGACAATGCGTCCGTCGTCGTCAAGCCGGATTAGATCGATGCCTTTGAGAGAAAGATCGCCGATATATGCGCCGAACTCCAGCGCCACGCTGTCGCCGGCGACAAACTGGCGATGATAGCGGAAGTCACGCAAGACCTGCATCACGGTCTGCAACAAACCGGCCACGGCGCGGCGGCCCCGGTAGGGTGTAAAGGCGAATGGTGAACGAAATTCCACATCCTCAGCCAGCATATCTGGCAAAGCGCGGCCATTGCCAGATTCGATCATTGCAAACCAGCGCACCAGAAACTCATCCATCCGTGCGTCACTCATGATAATTGCCTTTCTATGCAACAGGGAATAGAACGCGGATGCTGTGGGTTTGGCGGATCGACGACGGATCACAGAAATCCGTCGAAATTCGCTCCATCCGCGTTCCATTGCCAGATTGTATCGCTGCGATCTACTCAAAGATCCAGCGATCAACGTCGCGCTGCCAGTCGATCAGCCCTTCACCAAACCACAAGGCGATCTCGGTGGCGGCAGTTTCGGGGGCGTCGCTGGCGTGCACCAGGTTGCGCCCAATCTCCAACGCAAAATCGGCGCGGATGCTGCCGGGCGCGGCCTCAAAAGGGCGCGTGGCGCCAACGGTCTGGCGCACGGCGACGACGGCGTTTGTTCCTTCGACCACCATCGCCACAACTGGCGCGCTGGTGATGTAGTTGATCAGCCCGGCAAAGAACGGCTTGCCTTCGTGCACAGCATAATGCTGGCGCGCCAGCTCGTCGCTCACCTGCACCATTCTCATGCCAACGATCTTGAGACCGCGGCGCTCAAATCGGCTGATGATCTCGCCGATCAACCCGCGCTGCACACCGTCCGGCTTGACCATTACAAAGGTTCGTTCCATTTTGATTGACTCCTCAATCGGTGTTTGGATTTCAAAAGTGAATCAATATCGGGTATGAGTCTACTGCGAAGGACTTGGAGTTGACAAAGAAAAACCAGGCTAGACGACATATCGGTCTGATTACGGTTCAGTTTAGCGGGGAAATGCTTGTTGAACCGATGGGTGGAGGTGCGCTCAGACGGTTGTCTTGCCCATTAAGGGCCGAAAGAAGATGCGAGAAAGACGCCCACTGCAAGCAAGAAAGCCAACCACCTTTTCATAGTCATTCTCCCTATCATTGAGGCGCACTCGCGACGCGTGTCGATGCGCCTTAATGAGAAGCGCCGCGGTCAGACGAAAACCGGCGGCTCAATGTCAGCCAGCAGCGCCGCTTCTTTCATTGTCACGCGGATCGGCGTTTGCGGACGATCCCACGGGATGTGCAGCCAGGCCTGTACAAACTCGCCATCGGGGTCCATGGTCTGGATCGGGTTACGCGCCAGCGCGCGGTCATCGGTGTCGCCCAAAGTCGCCAACACCACCCATGCCATTAGCGTGTGTGGGCTACGCGCAGTGATATGGCGCGCAAGCTGATAAGCTTCCTGGCGTGCGCCTTGCTGCCAGGCGGCGACCATCCAGTTCACCTGAAAATCGAGCCGTTTTGGCTCAACCCTGACGAGCTGGCGATATGCGTTTGCGGCATGCGCCCAACGACCGGCGCGGATATAAAGCGTCGCCAACGCAGCGCTGTCTAGCCCAATCTGTTCGCTATGTTGATGGTGGGTGCGGGTCAGCCCGCTGCGAATTTCCGGATCATAGGGATGGCATTGGAATGCGCGCCGCCACATCGAGCGCGCCGCATTGAGCATCCCTTTTTGTTCGACGGCAAACGCCAGCGAACGCCATGCAACCGCGTTGCCCGGATCGGCTTGCAGCAGACGCCGCGCCCAATCCTCGCCTTCCTGCCAACGTTTGAGCATCCATGCCGCACGCACGAGCCGTTCATAGGAGGCCAGATGGCGCGGCACGCGCAACAAGACAACTTGCGCCAGGGCAGCGGCCGCCTCCGGCTGACCCGCCGCCAGGCGAAGCTCCATAGCCTGGCTCAACGCCGCCAGCTCGACAACAGTTTCGCCGAATACATGGGGGGTGATCTGCGGAATTTCTTGCATCGGCTAGATTCCGAATTCGTCACCCAAATCCAGCCACCGCGAAGGGAGCGAGTAAAAAGTGCTGTCGCGGATATTGTGGAGCATCTTTAGCTGACCGAAGAGATTATGCACACTACGCTCCACAGCTGGCGATGGCCCGAACGGATCGCTCGGTCCGACCGGCTCGCCGCGCAACACTCGAAATGTGGTCAACACCGAATGCGCCAACACCTGCAGATGATAGCCGCCTTCGAGCACGCAAACAAGCCGACCACCACACAGTTCGTCCGCCAGCGCCATCAATTCCTGCACCAATGCAGCGTAGCCGCTGATGCTCATCCCCATGCTTGCCAACGGATCGAGCCAGTGGGCGTCGAACCCTGCCGAAAGGATGATCAATTGTGGCTGGAAGCGACGCGCCACCGGCGCCAGGATGCGCTGAAATGCTTCCAGATACCCCTTGTCGCCAACGTGTGGCGGAAACGGAACGTTGATCGTCGAACCATACGCCTTATCAACGCCCAATTCCGTCGCTGCACCTGTGCCGGGGTAATAGGGGAATTGATGGGTGCTGAAAAAAAGCACGCTGTTGTCGCGAAAAAAGATATCTTGGGTGCCATTGCCATGGTGCACGTCAAAATCTACGATCAGGACGCGCTCGACGCCATGATGACGTTGCGCCCATCGCGCCGCGATCGCCGCATTTGCAAAAAGGCAAAAACCCATGCCCTGATGAGCAAGCGCATGATGACCCGGCGGCCGCACAAGCGCAAAACCATTATCAGCCTGACGCCACAACACAGCATCGACCAGATTCAACAACCCACCGGCCGACCGTAACGCTGCTTCGTAGCTATCCGCTGTGACATAGGTGTCTGGGTCGAGATGTCCGCCGCCGTTGCGCGCAAGATCGCGCAGGCGATCCACATATTGTGGAGTGTGCACCGCCAGAATCGCATCCAACGGGGCGGGTGTGCTTGGCACCGAGACAAGCTTGTCGAGCATTCCTTCCTCAGCCAGCAGCTCCATGGTCAGCTTCAGGCGACGAAAGTTCTCTGGGTGGCCCTCAAGGGTGTGACGCAGGTTATACGAATCGTAAACAATCGCAGTTCGGTTCATTGACTGGGGAGCCTCGCCACAGTATGTGACGCTGTCACGTTTTTACGGTCGCTTTGCGCTGCTCATCCGCCAGCTTATCAATCGCCTGGCAGATAAGTTATGCTCGCATTATCCTTCTACAGAAAAACTGGGCTTGAAATGAATTTTTTTCTCAGACGCACCTCTATCTTCCCCAATCATCTCGAAAACAGGGTCGAAGTCAAATTCATCAGCGTGCAGAAGCTGAATACGTTTGTGCACCAGGACAGGCAGCGAACTCTGGAGCGGGCGCGTAGAATGCAGCGTCGTTCCATCCCACACCAGGCTAAGACGTCGCTCCTCTGTCAGGGTGACGCCGAGCAGCGCCCACCATTCATAGCGGTTTGTCAGCCAGGCTGGTTCAACAAAAATCGTGTCACGCTCGACATACAATCCACTTCCCTCCCAAATAGATTCACCAGCAAAACGCACCGCCATCCAGGGATCGTCAAAATAGTGCGGATGGCTTTCACAGTAACGCCATCCTGTCAGTTCTGACCAGCGATCAAGCACAAAGCCAGAAGCTGAAGCATCGGGCGCCTCGCCACCGGATCCCATTAGATAACGTCCTTCGCTCTCCCATCGTGCTGCATTCACCTCATCGTTGGCGCGCGTAGCCAACTCCGCGGCAAGATGCATACAGGTCGCCAGCGCCTGTCGCTGACCCGACTGTTCGAGCAGCGACGGCCGCTCCGCACGCAGCAAAATCAGCGCGTCGGCGCATAGACGCACGCCGTTTAGGTGCTCGTACAAGAATTGGTGTGGTGTGCGATGCCTGCGCACATGTTCCGCCAGCGCGTGAATATATGCGCCGTTGGTTATGAGCAATTCCTCCGGCGCTCCAATCGCCTGGTCATGCGGCAATGCCGGCAATATGGCAGGCAGCCGACCTTGCGTTGCTTCGGCGACGCGCCACAGATTCGCCAATAGATTGCGGCTTTGCACCGGATCAAGCGCATCCCACGCCGCGACAAGCGCCGGAATGTGCTCAACGCGCCGATCCGAAGGCGTAGCACCGCTGCGGTGGCGCTGCAGATGGCGAATCGCTTCCAGCCGTGCGTGTTCGACTGCCAGGTTGAACATAGGGTCCGGCGTCCATAGCCGCCCCGCGTGCAGACGCCGCGTCCAGTTGCGGCTGCTGATGTCGAAAATCTCCTCGACTTCGCGCAGGCTGAGAAAGCTGCTCCATGCAAGCTGTTCGCCGACATCGCTGACGGTAAAGATGAACGGCACCTCAACAATGCCATTGACCAGCACATGATAGGTGAGATGGGTGTGCGTGGGGTCGTCGCTGTCGATGTGATCAGGGCGACCGTGGGGGTTGCCGAAGACGCGCGTGCTTTCCGCGTTGCTCTGCTGGTAGACCCCACGCGCCGGGCCAGGATTGCGCTGCGCCACCAGCAGCCCATCGACAACGCGTTGAGTCAACGGTTCGCCCCAATCGATCTCGATCTCCACACGCAGCAGGCGGTCGCCTTCCGCCTGACATTCGAGCAACCAGAAAAGCGCACGATCGTCGGTCGTCTTATAAGGAACGCACAGCCGTTTGGTGATAATGACTCCCTCTGAGCCAGCGATCACTTCTTGATGTCCGGGAAAAAAGCGTGTTGCCAGCGGCGTCAACTCGCCTTCCTGGATGTCCATCACCCGCATCTTGATCGAACGTGCGTAAATGCTGTTGCCCCACGGCCATTCGACATTGTGTGGATTGCAGTCGGCGTCCAACCAACAGATCAGCTCATGATTGGCAAGCCGGTTGAACGGTCCCGAGGGCAGTTCGGCGTAGTCGATGCTTTGTGGCTGGTCAAGAATTGGACTGATCGTCATTGCGCCGCTTCATGTTTGATGCCTGCCATCAACAGCCCTAAACCTTCGCGCGTGGCGCCGGTGCGCTCAACAATGTCGATGATCTCGCCCTTGTACATCACGGCAATGCGGTCAGAAAGCGCCATGATCTCATCCAACTCGGCGCTGACGAGCAATACAGCGACGCCCTCATCGCGCTTGGCGACGATCTGGTTGTGAATAAATTCGATTGAACCGACGTCAATGCCACGCGTTGGCTGCGATGCAATCAGGAGATTGATCGGTCGACTGAATTCGCGCGCCACAACCATCTTCTGCTGATTGCCGCCGGACAGGCTGCCGCCCTGCGTATAAATGCTGGGTGTGCGCACGTCAAACGTTTCGACCAGCGTTTTGGCGTGTTCGACAATCGCTTTTTCTTGAATGGTGGCGCCTTTGGCAAAGGGTGGCAGATAGTATTGATTCAGCACCAGATTGTCGGCGACTGTATATGTATCGACCATGCCGTAGGCGTGGCGATCTTCGGGCACATGGCTGCTCCGCCCATCATGGGTAATGCGACGTGGGCTGGCATTGGTCATATCGACGCCGCCGATGCGGACATATCCGCTGTCCGCTTTGCGCAGCCCGGTGATCACTTCGACCAGCTCGGTTTGACCGTTGCCTTGCACGCCAGCCACGCCCAAAATCTCGCCTGCACGCACCTCGAAGGAGACGCCGCGCAACGCCGGCTCGCCGAGATCGCTGGTCGCCGCCAGGCGTTCGACCCCTAACACCACCTCGCCAGGGTGCGCCGGCCCTTTGTCGACTGTCAAAATCACTTCGCGCCCCACCATCATCGAGGCAAGCTGTTGTTGTGTCGCTGTCTTGGGATCGGCCTCGCCGACCACGCGCCCGCCGCGCAGCACCATGATGCGATCGGCGATGCGCAGCACTTCCTTGAGCTTGTGCGTGATGAAGATGATCGACTCGCCCTGGCGACGCAACGTCTCCATCACGTCAAACAAGCCTTCGATCTCCTGTGGCGTGAGCACTGCAGTCGGCTCGTCGAGGATCAGGATTTTGGCGTTGCGATAGAGCGCTTTGAGAATTTCGACGCGCTGGCGCACGCCCACAGGCAGGTCTTCGATCACGGCATCCGGGTCAACTTCAAGCCCATAGCGTTGCGAAAGTTCACGGATGCGCGCCGCCACCGCACGCCGGTCGAGCAACCCATTCCTGATGCTTTCGTCGCCAAGCATGATGTTGTCGGTGACGGTCATCACGGGCACAAGCTGAAAGTGCTGATGCACCATGCCGATGCCGAGCTTGATCGCATCACGCGGCGTCTTCATCACAATCGGCTGTCCGTTGACCAGAATCTCGCCATGGGTCGGATGATAGAGGCCAAAGATGATGTTCATCAAGGTCGATTTACCGGCGCCATTTTCGCCCAGAAGCGCCAGAATCTCCCCTTTGTGCAGCGTGAGATTGACATCCTCGTTGGCGACGACGCCGGGGAAAATTTTCGTGACGTTGCGTGCTTCGAGCACAGGTATGGCGGATGTGTTCAAGATCACTGCTCCTGGTCAGCCACGGTTGACAACGTGTGGTATACAATAGTTAGTAGCTGGGTGGCTGCAGGCCAATGAGTGCCCTGTTTGGGTAGCGGAAGTCGTCTTCCGAGCGTGCAGCGTATATGTCCCTTGTGGACTTCCCCAGCTTTTTCTATTTCTTCAATAGCGCCTCTAGCTCTGCATAAGCCACGAGTCGCGACGGGGGCTTCTTGCCGGTATAGACCAGTCTCGCCTCTATATCAGCCGCTGTACCTCGCAAGTTTTCGAAGCGCAAAAAACTACCGATGTCGATATGCACTGCATACGGGATGCTGTAGGTTGCCGCTTTGTCACGAAGTAGTTGCGTTTCATCAGTGCCCAACAACCCAGTATATGGCTCTCGACCATATTGACCGGCAAGTTCACCATCCCCTCGTTCGCCGTCAGCAATTGGAGCGATGGATCTCACTCCGACCCGCCCTCCGTCTCATACACCTTACCCTCCGCCGCCGGCGGACGCACGCGACCGACAAAGCCAGAGACCGCAATGATCGTCACAACATACGGGATCATGCTCACGAACTGGCGCGGGACAGTGGTCACGCCGGCGAGGAGCAACTCATTTTGCAGCGCCTGTGTATATCCGAACAACACCGCCGCCCCCATAGCGCCGAAAGGCATCCAGTTCCCGAAGATCATCGCCGCCAGCGAGATGAAGCCGCGACCGGCGGTCATGCCTTCCTGGAACTGTCCGACTGCCTCCAGCACTAGAAAGCCTCCAGCCAGCCCTGCCAGCATCCCGCCCAGCACCGTGTTCATGTAGCGGAAGCGGTTGACGTTGACGCCCACCGTGTCTGCGGCGCGTGGATGCTCGCCGCACGCACGCGAGCGTAGCCCCCAGCGCGTGTAGAAAAGCGCAATGTGGATCACGACAACCAGAATCAGCGCCGTGTAGGTAAGCGGCGGATTGGTGAAGAGAACTTCTCCTAACACCGGAATCTGCGAAAGTCCTGGAATGGCGATGGCGCCAAATTTTCCCTGGGCGACCGCATTGCGATCAAACAGATAGGCGCTGACGCCGCCAGCCAGAATGATCAACACCGTGCCAGAAATGATCTGATCCATGCGATAACGGATCGAAAACGTCGCATGGAGCAGCCCCATCAGTCCACCCACCGCCAGCGCGATCGCAACGCCGAACAGCAGGCTCGACATCAGGGGCCAGTGATTGGTGCTGGTCTTGGCGACAAATGCTGCAAACGCGCCCGCCAGCATCATCCCTTCGATGCCAATGTTGATGATGCCGGTGCGCTCGCACAAAATGCCGCACAGCGCGCCCAAAATTAGTGGCACGCTGGCGCGCAAAGTGAAGTTGAGTGCACTGACGCTGAAAAAGACGCGCAACCAGGTGTTCTCACCCAGCGGCGTCAGATTGACCAGAAACGCCATGACGACAAAAACCAGCATCAGGGCAATTGCAACATAGGAGGTGGCTCGAAGCGTGCGATTCATGGTTTGCTACCTCCCCCACCCGCTGCTGAAGACAGTCGCCTCCACCTGATCGCCCGGTTTGCGGATGCGGTAGATCTGGCGAATGATCATCGGCGCCGCCACAAACGCCAACACCAGCGCCTGAATCACTTGAATGATGTCGGCGGCCACGCCAGAATCAAACTGCATCCGCGCGCTGCCGGCGTCAAGCGCACCGAGCAAAAAGGCTGAAAGCACCACACCGATCGGGTTTGTCTGCCCAAGCAGCGCCACAGTGATGCCGTCGAAGCCAACGCCGCCGGTGAACTCCGGCGCAAAACGATGGTTGAGACCAAGCGTCTCGATGGCGCCGGCCAGCCCCGCCAGACCGCCTGCGATCATCATGGTCAAAATGGTGATCCAACGCACGTTGATGCCTGCATAGCGCGCGGCTTTGGCGTTGGCGCCGACGGTGCGCGTGGAAAAACCAAGCGTCGTCTTAAAGATGACCCACCACATCACCAACGCCACGGCCAGCGCAATCGCAACGCCCCAATGTATGCGATACGGCTCAGCGAAAATCCAGGGCAACCGTGCGCTCATGAACACTTCCGGTGTGCGTGAAATGGCGCCGGCGGTTCTGTCCCACAGCGGGCCAGGCGTCTGCCCTTGCGTGCCGCCAGCGTAAACCGTCCACGCTGCAAACAGGCTGGCTACGTAGTTGAGCATGATCGTCACGATCACCTCGTGCGCACCGGTGAACACCTTGAGCGCGCCAGGGATAAAGCCCCACAATACGCCGCCAGCTACACCCGCCAGCAACGCCAGCGGCAGATGAATGAACGCAGGCAATCCTTCAAAATTGACGCCCACTGCCACCGAGCAAACCGTGCCGATGATGAACTGGCCGGAAGCGCCGATATTGAAAAGGCCAGCCTTAAAAGCGACCGCCACCGACAACCCTGTGAGAATCAACGGCGTCATCTTGCGGATCGTCGTCGACCAGGCGCGTGCGCTGCCAAAGGCGCCATTCCATAGACCTCGATACGCAGCAATCGGGTCGTCGCCAAAAATCCACATGATGACAGCGCCTACGAGCAGGGCGGAAAACACGGCCAGAATCGGAATCAGCAACACCTGTCCAAACCGGCGTAGAGAGGAAGCATTCATGGCTGCTCCTGAGAATGGTGCAGTTTTCAAGAGAAAAACAAGAGGCAAGGGGGAGCGCCTTGCCTCTCTATTTACTCATCCTTTGGGCAATGACTCACTGACCGTAGCCGGTGGTCAGGCTGCCGTCCGCCAGTGCAGCGGCGATCTCTTCGAGCTTATCCTTGACCTCCTGTGGAATCTTATCCTCGAAGTCATGGAAGGGTGCAAGGCCGGCGCCGCCAAAGTAGTTGCCAGCCGTCATCGTGCCATCCTTGCCGTACATGGTGATCAACTCCACCACCGATGGCGTGATCAATTTCATCGCGCTCGACACCAGACAGGGGTGCGCAGCAGGCAGCGTCTCCCATTGGTCGGTGTCAACGCCGATGCAGAAGACATCGACGCCCGCTCCAGGCGCCGCCGCCACTTCCTGCAGGGCGCCGTTGCCGGTGATGCCGCCAGCGCCGAAGATCACATCCGCGCCCTGATCAAGCGCCTGTTTGGCAGTTGCTGCACCCCATTCTGGATCGGTGAACGCCTGTGAAATCTCGCCAGGGTGATAGGTGGAGATCAACCGGATGTCAGGATTGATGTACTTGGCGCCCAGCTCATATCCCTGTCCAAACGCCACAACCGGCGGAACCAGGTCGGTGCCGAGCACGGCGGCAATAATGCCGGTCTTGCTCAGTTGCGCCGCCAGCGCGCCAGCCAGGAACCCCGACTGATCTTCATGGAAGACAAGGCCGGTCAGGTTGGGAAGCTCCTCAACCTGGAACTGGTCGATGCCGATGAAATAGATGTCCGGGTTCTCCTTCGCCGCCGCAATCGTTGCCTCGCCAAGCGCAAAACCAACGGTCACAATCACATTGAAGCCCGCATCAACAAACTGCTGGATATTATCGACATAATCCTTGGAGTCTTGCGTCTCAATGTATTTGTAGTCGTCGCCCTCTTTCAACCCAAGCGCCGCTGCCGCCTGCACAACGCCTTCCCACGCCGACTGGTTGAAGCTGCGATCATTGACGCGCCCTACATCTGTGACCAGGCCAATCTTGACCGAAGCCGCCGCTTCAGCCGGCGCCTGCTGAGGAGCAGCTGCTGGTGCAGCGCCCGGCGCCGCCACAGTGCAGGCCGACAACAGCAAAGCCATCACAAGCGTCAGCGTCAGTAGAATGAGGTTTCGTTTTTTCTGCATAGCTCTCAATCCTCCTAATGGATTTCTGAAAGGTTGTATAGTGGAACAACTCATGTCGCCTCGTGTCATCTGGTGCGACACGCATACTCTGGAAGGTGAAGAAAATACGTTACACCTCTGTTCAACAAAGTTGAGCCGGAGTGCGAACGATAGGTGACGCATTTCTGAGTTGCTGTTATTATAGCGGAAGGTTGAAATTGAGCAAACCTGAAAAAGTGATTCAACAGCGCAATGAATGAGCCTATTTTGGTTGGCGTCGATGTCGGCGGCACTTTCACCGATTTTGTTGTCTGGCGCGGAACAACGCTGACTGTTCACAAAGTTCCCACCACCCCTCACGACCAAAGCATCGCCATCATACGCGGGCTGCAAGAGTTGGGGCTGATCGGTGAATCTGAGTTTTCCGACGCACCGCTCGCCATCGTACATGGTATGACTGTCGCCACCAATGCGCTGCTCGAACGTTGCGGCGCCCGCACGGCGCTGCTGACCACCGCTGGCTTCGCCGACGTGCTAGTCATCGGCCGTCAGAATCGCCCACATCTCTACAAGCTACATCAGACGCGCCCGCCCGCTCTTGTTCAGGATCGTCATCGCCTCGAAATTGCGGAGCGGCTGGATCACACGGGCGCCGTGCTGGAGCCGCTTGACGAGGCAGCGATCCCGGCGTTGGCGGAACTGCTGCGCGCCGAAGCCATCGAAAGTCTGGCGATCGTCTTCCTGTTTTCGTTTTGCAACCCTGCCCACGAACGGCGCGCCGCTGCGTTGTTGCAAGAAGTGCTGCCAGAGCTGCCCATCTCGTTGAGCAGCGATATTCTCCCGGAACACCGCGAGTTCGAGCGCACGGCAACCACGACGATCAACGCCTATGTTCAGCCATTGGTGGCGCGCTATCTGGCGCGGCTTGAACAAACGCTGGCTACACAGGCGAGCGGCGCACGCCCCACCGTCCACATCATGCAGTCGAACGGCGGTGTGATTGCGCTTGATCAGGCTGCACGACAGGCGGCGCGCGTTGTGCTGAGCGGGCCAGCAGGCGGCGCCGTCGGCGCTTTTGCGATTGCCGAACAAGCGATGCGCTCCCTTTCACCCCTTCCCCCCTTCTCACCACCAGCAGGCGGCGCCGTCCATATCATCACCTTCGACATGGGCGGCACAAGCACCGATGTGGCGCTCTGCCCTGGACGGATTCCAACGACGGCGGAAAGCGTGATCACCGATCTACCGTTGCGGCTGCCCATCATCGATATACACACCGTCGGCGCGGGCGGCGGCAGCATTGCTTTCGTCGATCTTGGCGGCGCCCTGCAAGTTGGGCCGCGCAGCGCAGGCGCAGTTCCTGGGCCTGCCTGTTATGGACGCGGCGGCGACCTGCCGACCGTCACCGACGCCAACCTTGTGCTGGGTCGGCTCGATGCAGCAGGTTTTCTCGGTGGAACGGGCGATGTGCGGCTGGACGAGGCGGCGGCGCGGGATGTGTTGCAGCGCCTGGGCGATCAGCTTCATCTCAGCGCTGAAGAAGCTGCGCTAGGCGTTGTGCGCGTGGTGAACGCAACGATGGAGCGTGCGCTGCGCCGCGTTTCGGTGGAGCGCGGCTACGACCCACGCGACTTCACTCTACTGCCCTTTGGCGGCGCCGGGCCACTGCACGCCTGCGATCTCGCCGACAGCCTGGGCATCACTCGCATTCTCTGTCCACCCAACCCTGGCGTGTTGAGCGCCTACGGCATGTTGATGGCGGATGTGGCGAGCGAAGCGTCACAGGCGCTGTTGGCAGACGCAGACACGCTGTCGCGCGATCCGACGCCGCTAGGTCAGGCAATCGACGAGATGCACAACAGAGTGGCGTCCGTCTTGCAAATCGAGCGGATGGAGGAAGTTGTGTTGACCGCCGCCATCGACCTGCGCTATAAGGGGCAAAGTTACGAGTTGACCGTGCCGCTGAACCTGCCGATTTCTGGCGCGAGTGCAGCTGCGGCGACGGAAGCGTTTCACGCTGCACACGCACAGCGTTACGGCTACGCCATGCTGCAAGAACGCGTCGAAGCGGTGACTGTACGTCTGCGCGCGGCGCTGCCCGGCGAAAAACCGACGCAACAGCCCGCTGCATTTACGTCAGAACAAAGCGTCGACAGAGCGCTGCTCCACACCAGACCTGTATGGTTCAATACGGATGGGCCAACTGACTGCGCGGTCTATCGCCGCTCTGCTTTGCACCCTGGCGCTCAGTTTGCCGGCCCGGCTGTCGTGCTGCAATACGATACAACTGTTTTACTCACACCCGGTTGGTCGGCGGCTGTCGATCAATTGAACAATCTCTGGCTGTGGCGGAGAACCGTTCATGAGCAGGCGTGAACGCACTCCCAAAACGACGCTGTGCTCCTTGTATTGACAAAGCGGCTAACCTGTCGCACCATGAAATGAAACATGAAATGAAATTGCGCGGGTTGCGTATTTTTTACCATCAATCGAAAGGGACAACACGGTATGCTCAGGTCGATCTTGATTCGGTGGATTGTGCTGGCGATAGCAGTTGGAATCACTACATGGTTGCTGCCAGGAATTCATTTTGACGGCGGCTTTGGCACGCTTTTCCTGGTCTCCGCTGTGCTAGGCTTTTTGATGGCGATCCTCAAGCCGATCATGATACTGCTGACTTGCCCGCTCGTTGTGCTGACATTAGGGTTGTTTATATTGGTCATCAACACCTTGATGCTCTACATCACTTCGTGGATATTCCCGGAGTCATTGCAGATCGATACGTTCTGGTGGGCGCTGCTGGCGAGCATTATTATCAGCGCTATCGCCATGCTCCTGAATTCACTCTTGGGTGAAGAGTAGCGTGCGCAGAGCTATAACCGTCCCGCTTCCATTGCCTGTAACAGCGCCATGTCGTGATGTTGAGGATCGCGCTTGACGGCGGCGGCGACTTCCTGTGCACGCTGCTGGACTTCGGCGCGCACAGCGTCTTCGTCGATGTGAATCACCTTGCCATCGCGCACCAGAATACGGCCATCGACCATCACCAGGTCGACTTCATGGCCGCTGGCTGCGTAGACCAGGTTGGGCACAATGTTGCGGATCGGTTCGGTCAACACCGGCATCAAATTCAATGCATTCAAGTCGACCAGGATCAGGTCAGCCTTTTTGCCGGTGCGGATCGAACCAATATCATCAGCCATGCCTAATGCCTGAGCGCCCTCAATGGTTGCCATCCGCAACACCTCCCACGCCGGCAGCACGGTCGGATCGCGATATTTGATCTTGTTGAAGAGCGCAGTCAGCTTCATCTCGTTGAAGATGTTGTTGCAATTGTTGCCCGCCGCCTGATCGGAGCCTAGCGCCACCATTCCGCCAGCAGAGCGAAAGACCACCGCAGGCGGCACAATCCCATCGATGATGCCGATGCTGCCCGAACAGAGCACCATGCGTGCACCGCTATATGCGATCTGCGTCGTCTCATCATCCGTCGCCTCGGTCAGATGCACGGCAAGCAACTGGTCATCGAGATAGCCGATCTGTTCCAGAAAGGCTGGCGTGCGCTTGCCGTAACGCTTGAGCATCTGGTCGATCTCTCGATCTCCCTGTGCGACATGCATGTGAATCATCAATCCATCGACAGCGGCTAATCGCTTGATGTGCAACAACTGGTCGAGTGAAAGCATATCGGCGCCTTGCGGTCCATACATCACGCTGATGCGACCGTTTTCAGCGCCATGCCACTCGGCGGCAAAGTCAACTGCGGCGCGGATGCTCTGGGCGCCGATTTCGTCGGACAATGGATAGAGATCGCCCAGCCGCCAACCTGCCATTTCACCTGGCGGCAGCGCGTTGATCGTCGCTGTCAAGACAGCGCGCACACCGACAGCAGCAAAGATGTCCGCCCACCCTTCGATGGGCGTGGCGTAGTCACCCATCGTGGTCGTGCCGGCCTTGAGCGCCTCGAGCACATTGAGCCACGCGCCCGCCAACGCCGCCTCGCGATGTAGATGGCGGGCATAGGGCGACAGCCCCTTCTGCATCCAGTGCGCAACATCCTGCGCCACGCCGCGCACGACCGCCCAGGGTGTGTGCATGTGGGCGTCGATCAGCCCAGGCAGCAGGGCATGGTGTGAAGCGTCGATGATCTCGCCCGCTGCAAAGCGCGCCAAAAGCGCTGCTGTTGGCCCAACATCGACGATGCGCGTATCGCGCACAGCTACAGCAGCGTCTTCCAGGTAGCCGACGCCGCTGCCCTCCATCGTAAAGACGTGGGCATGGGTAATTAGAAAATCAGCAGATTCAGGCATGATAGATGACCGATCGTCCGCAAGGTCAGGTTTCCATCACAGCTTTACAAAGCGGCAGTCAGTAAGGTCACCGATAGGGGGCAGGCTCGCTTGTGAAGCCCCCAGTATACGCGGTGGCAGGGGTTGGCTCGGGTTGGCTGTCCTGATGCATCTTCAGCAGCAACGCAGCGGTGAGGCGCGTATTCTCCTCGATCGCGAGCTGAAGCAAAACAAACTCACCCAGTGCATAGAGAAAGACAAAGTTCAACAACCCGCCGATCAACACAAAGAGACCGGTGAAGATCGCTCCTGTGCCTGTAGCGAGAGCGAGCTGCTCATTGTTGCCAATCAGGCTGCTGATATTCATCAACTGTGGCAACAGAACGACGCCAATTGCGGACAAGATCGACAATATGAGAGAAATCCAGGCCAGAACCTTGAGCAACCCACCCATAAAGCGCAGAATATCGAATCGCTTCGGAACAGTCATCACCCATCCTCCATGCGTGTTTAATCAGCGGTTGGTTGGCAGTGCACGTAGTGTAGCGCTTTGTGCACTCAATATCAATGCGTGCTATTGTACACGAAAGTCGTCATTGCTGTGAAGCAATCTTTGAGTCGAAGGCGTTGATTCAATGTTGCAGAACGGTGGCAGAACGGCATGAATGCAAAAAAAGGCTCACCCCATACACCGGGGTGAGCTGCGCATCGTTCAACGTATCAGATGTTCTATGTGAACCCTTCTGACTACTCTGCTTTTTCAGCAGCCGGCGCCGGTTTGGGGCTTTCGGCGCTGGAAGAGTCACTGCTTTCTTTGGCGACGCCAGCGTCCTCTTTCTTGCCGTTGGCTGACGCCTTTGAACTGTTCTTACTGTCGGTGATGTACCATCCGCTTCCCTTGAAGTGAATCGCCGGTTGGCTGATGCGCCGGCGTACATGGACACCCTGGCAATTTGGACACGATGGCGTGCTGCTGTCCGAGAAAGATTGGATTTTCTCAAATTCATGACCACAATCATGACAGGCAAACTCGTAGATCGGCATACCAACCTCCAACACTCACTGCGCAAAATTGCCAAAACAACTGCAATTTCATCCTTTTCAATCGTTTGGTCGACAACCCCTACACGCTTATACTTGGCAAAATACAATTGACTGTTGAGTATATGCAACTGCGGATCGCCTGTCTAATTCGATAGCGCACAAACGACAAAACGCCATGCCGACTCGTCCAGATCGTTACATTCAACTTGCCAGCCAGTACGAACCGGAGGGCGTCTTTCTGGTATGTCCAATCGAGACGTCGGAAGCCGTTGTGTTGCAGGGTTGGGGGGAGAACCCTGCCTATCATGGTCAATTCACCTACAACGGCGTGCGCCTCAAGGGGCATCCGGGCATCGATTTGGCGGCGGCGCCGGATGAATCGATTGTGGCTGTGGATCAGGGACGCGTCAGCGAGATCAGCCGCGATCCGGCTGGACTGGGTCGCTATGTGAAAATCGAGCATCGATGGGGCGAATCGCTCTACGCTCAACTTGGCGCTGTTGTCGTCGAGAGTGGTCAATCGGTCAAAGCCGGGCAGGTGATTGCTCACGCTGAGACCTTGTCGCGAAATTTCCCGATTCATCTTCATTTTGCGATTCGCATTCACCCATATAATCGTTTCGATGGTTGGGGGGGATTCAGCGATCCGACGCCTTTTCTTTATGTCGTCGAATTGAAGCGTTTTGAAGAGAATGATGAGTTAAAGAGCGAAGTGGAGATTCCTCAAAAAATTCCAGCAATGTTGATGGAAAAAACAGGAATGCGTCGTCCATAAATGACTAGAAATGATTGTATTGGTAGGGCAGGGGATAACTTAGAGAAAGGGGAAGCGGGACGCACCGCTACAGCTATAAATAGTTCATAAGGGTGTTGTGGCAACTATAAATAGTATTTCTCTTGATGACGACAAAATGTATGCGGTGCGGATAATGTGCAGGGCAGAGCGGAAAATAGGGTTTGCGTTTCATGCCTTTACGACTATATATTGTGCTCTATAGCAGTGAAACCCCAAACGAGTGTAAAGATCATCGTGAGTTGACGCGCATTGTGGAAAGAACTCAATCGGCAATCTACGCGTCATCCACAGATTATCCGCCGAGTTTCGTGTTCTAATCTGTCGATGTTGTACAATATCTGAAGGATTTTTCAGTTTCTTCCAGGCAAAATACACCCTATGCTCGACCAGGCCACGGCGCAGCCCATTATTGAACATCGGGAAATTCCAGGCATTGGCCCGGCTGTTGCTGTGGTCGACGCGCGCTCGACTATTGTGATGGCGAACGATGGGTTTTGTCACTTGCTTGCGCAGACTCGCACACAGGTGCTTGGTAGATCGCTGGCAAATCTGGATGAAACCTGGTTTGGGCGCGCACTCAGCCAGTTGCCCTCTCTCTCGTTGCTCGACGAGTTCACGCCGACGGTCAGTCTGTTGATTGGGCCAGAACGCGGGCGCCGACTGGTGCTCTCTTGCTCGGTCAATCATTCGGTCAATGGAGAACGAAGCTACGTCCTGGTCGCAACGCCGATTGCACATTCGCTTCCCTCGGATCAGTTAATTGACTACACGACGCAGCTTGAACACAGTTTGCACGAAGAACGCCAGGAAGTCGATCGCAGTCGCGAAGCCGCCGATGGGTTGCGCAATCTGCTCTTCATGAGCTTTTCCAATTTCACCCTTCAGCAGATGCTGGATTATGTCTTTCAGCAGGCGCAGCGTCTTCTTTCGGCCACAGGCATGGTCGTGTTGTGGCGGATTGGGCGCACCTCCCCGATTGTTCAGCCGGAAGATGCACAAGTTCTCTATTCCACCGAGATGGATGCTGCATCAGCAGAGCGCTTGAGCGTGGATGCGCCGATTCTTGCTCTGCTGAACGCGCAGCAAGAGCCGGTGTTTCTGCCTGTCGAAATCGGCGCTCTGCAAAATGCGGCGCCGTTCCGCCTGGCTATTCCGTTGCTGGTTGAAGATGAAATGCATGGCGTGCTCATCTTCAAGTTGGATGTTTCGCAATTATCGCCGAACGCCTACCGGACGGTTGCATGGCTGGCGGATCAGGTGATCGTGGCGCATGGCGCCGACCTTCTCCAGCAGAAGGCAAAGAGTGCTGCAGCTCTTCAGGAGCGTGAGCGCCTGGCGCGTGAAATGCATGACGCAGTCATGCAGTCGATCTACAGCCTGACCCTGTTTGCTGAGGCGGGAAAACGTCTGGTTTCGTTGGGACAACTCGATCGCCTCGATGAGTATTTGCAACAATTGAGTGAAACAGCCCGACAGGCGCTCAAAGAACTGCGGCTGCTTCTCTACGAACTAAAACCGGCCGTCCTGGAGCAAGTTGGGTTGGTCGAGGCGCTGCGTCAACGGCTTGAGGCGGTCGAGCGACGCACCGGCATGGCCGCGCGGCTGGAAGTTGATGGAGAAATCGCATTCCCCGCCGATGTGGAGGATGGTCTGTATCGCATTTGTCACGAGGCGCTCAACAATGCGTTGAAACATGCATCAGCGACAGAAGTGACCATTTATCTGGCGGTGAAGGATGGGATGGTGCGCCTGGATATCCAGGACAACGGCATTGGCTTTGATGTAAGCGATCCTAAAGTCAGCAATGGTGAAGGGATTGCGGCCATGCGAGAACGGGCGCGCCAGATCAATGCCACATTGTCCGTGATCTCTGCGCCTCAACAGGGCGCTCGCGTGCATGTTCTATTGTCAATTTCAAACCAGGCAGCTCAAAAATCCGAGGGATAATTTGCCAATTCAGGGAGGTGCGCAGTGAAAGGTGGCGAGAAAATTCGTGTCCTGATTGCGGACGATCATCATGTGGTGCGCGGCGGCTTGCGTGCACTGCTAGAGACTGAAGAAGACATCGTCGTTGTCGGTGAAGCCTCTGATGGCGTCGAGGCAGTGTACAAGATGCGTTCGCTCGCCCCAGATGTCTTGCTGTTGGATCTCGTAATGCCGCGCAAAAATGGCATCGAAGCGATCCTGGAAATCAAGCAAGATCAACAAGATGCGCGCATCCTGGTGCTCACCAGTTTCTCCGATGATGACAAGGTCTTTGCCGCCATCAAGGCGGGGGCGCTTGGCTATTTGCTCAAAGATTCGTCCCCTCATGAGTTGATCCAGGCGATTCGTGATGTTTATAACGGTGAATCTTCGCTGCATCCAGTGATTGCGCGTAAACTAATTCGTGAACTGAATCGCCCCGCCGCCAATCTGCCGCAGACCGATGAGCCGTTGACCGAGCGCGAAGTCGAGGTGCTCGTTTTGGTCGCACGCGGCTATTCCAACCAGGAAATCGCCGATGGCCTGGTCATCAGCGAACGCACCGTGCGCACACATGTCAGCAATATTCTTAGTAAGCTTCATCTTGCCAATCGCACCCAGGCGGCGCTTTACGCACTCAAAGAGGGGTTAGCCACGCTCGACGAGGCTGCCAAGACGCTATAATGAGAAGGCTTGTATCAGTTTGTAACCGTAGACGGCGACTTTTGACCGGTGCACTGCTATTGTTGGTCGGTGTGCTTGTTGCTGGATGCAACACGGCGCTGCCGCTGCGGTTGGTGACTGAGTCGTTGCGCACACCAGATGTCGCCACGCCTGACACGGAGACCGTCGCTTCTGTTGCAACGCCGGTTCCAGAGACTGCACTTCCGATTCCTTTGGTTGACGCTGCGGGGTTGGATTTTTTTGAGCGGCGCGTGGTCGGCGTTTACGAACGAGTTGCACCATCTGTTGTCAGCATCACAACGCGCACGCTGCGCCGCGATTTCTTTTTCAATGTTGTTCCACAGGAAGGCGCCGGTTCGGGTTTCGTACTCGACCGCGATGGTCATATTTTGACCAACTATCATGTTATTCAGGGTGTCGAGTCGATCGAGGTTAGCTTTGGCGACCAGCTCACTGCGCCGGCGACTGTGGTCGGCGTTGACCGGCGCAACGACGTGGCGATGCTCAAAGTCAATGTTGATCCTGCCCTGCTGCAGCCGGTTACGCTCGGCTCATCGAGCGACCTGCGCGTGGGACAATGGGCAATTGCCATTGGCAATCCGTTTGGTCAGTTTGGCCGCACCTTGACCACCGGCGTGATCAGCGCGCTCGACCGCACCATCGAAGGCCCGGATAACCGCACAATCACAGGTATTATTCAGACCGACGCCGCCATCAACAAGGGCAACTCCGGCGGTCCATTGCTTGACAGCAGCGGTCGTGTAATCGGGATCACTTCCGCCATTTTCAGCCCAACAGGGACAAGCGCTGGCGTTGGTTTTGCCGTGCCTGTTGATACATTGAAGCGTCTTTTGCCTGACCTGCTCACGCTTGGTCGTTACCGTCATCCCTGGTTGGGCATTCGGTATGCCTATAATGTCACACCGGGTCTGGCGGAAGTGTTGAAGTTGCCGGTGCAGGAAGGCCTGTTGCTCGTCCAACTGTACGATGGTTCGCCTTTGCTCGAGGCGGGTGTGCGCGGCGCGCAAAGGCAAGAGATCATTGGCGCTCAGCGCGTCTACACCGGCGGCGATCTGTTGACCGCTGTCAATGGACAGAAAGTCTCCTCGATCGCAGAACTGGAAACGTTGCTTGAGAGCAACCATCGCGTCGGCGATGTGGTCACTATTTCCATCATCCGTGACGGTCGCACACTTGAGCTGGAGGCGACGTTGGCGGAGGAGCCGCACTAGCCCCTCACCTCCTGCCTACGAAGATATCGACGGCATCCCGCAGCATCGCCGCCGCTGTTGGCAGCGGTT
The DNA here is from genome assembly GCA_016861025.1 of Chloroflexota bacterium. GTDB lineage: Bacteria > Chloroflexota > Anaerolineae > Caldilineales > Caldilineaceae > Caldilinea. The sequence continues at coordinate 104,566 of BOKO01000012.1, read as the reverse complement.
CTCGTTCCCAAATCTTATGGAACATGCGACCGTAGAGGTCGCTCTCGATCTCGACGCCCATCTCCCACCCGCTGCACCGACCAAGAAAGCTGTCAGCATCGACTGAAGTCGGCTTAACCGCAAGTGAGAAGCCATCGCCGATACGATCCGCCATGGCGAGCAGCTTGATCGTTTTGCCGCGCTGCGCCTCCTGCGCTAGCTCTGCTGCGGTTACATGCACGATGCCGGTCACGGCGACATCAGCCAGGGTCGCGTCGACGCCGAGCACGCTGTTGGCAACGATCACAAGTTTGGTGGCGGTGTCCCACCCTTCGACATCGAGCGATGGATCGGTTTCGGCGATGCCGCGCTGTTGCGCCTCTTGCAAAGCATCTGCATAGCTGCGCCCGGCTGCCATCTCCGCCAAAATGAAGTTGGTCGTGGCGTTGAAAATGCCGTGCAGTCGCGTCACGTCGGCTGCGATCAGGTCGCGCCGCCCGATGTTAATCACAGGCAGCGCGCCGCAGACCGTGGCGCTGAAGCGCAGCCCTGCGCCCGACGCCGCTGCCAGCTGATGCAACTCGCGATAGGCGAGCGCCACCGGCGCCTTGTTTGCCAGCACCATCGAGACGCCGCGCCGCAGCGCAGTGCGCGCCGCGCTCAACCCGGGTTCCCCCGTCGTCAGGTTCACCGGTGAAGCCTCTAGCGCCAGGTCACAGCGCAAGGTGGCGAGTACATCGGCTGGCGAGTTGCCTGCGCTGTAGCCGGGCAATTCGCAGGCGCGCCCGCCTGTCTCCTTGAACCGCCGCGTGGCCGCCGGGTCGAAGCCAGCCGGGTTCACAGCCACGCCGCTGCTGTCCGCCGCCGCCACGATGCGAAACGCTATGCCATAATCTTGCGCCAGGCGCGTCGCCTTCATCTCCAGGATGCGCAAGAAGTTACGGTTGACGTTGCCAAGGCCAATGAGAAACGTATCGATAATCTGCATGTGGAACTCTCCGTCTGTGAACTGTTTTCATGATATACTGTGAAGCTGATTGCGTGGCAATTGACTGCCCTCTTTCAACACAAAAATTCGAGGTCGCCATTCATGCAGCCATTTCATCCCAAGACGATCATCGAACCGTTCCGCGTGCGCTCGGTCGAGCCGATCCGCTTCACGACGCTGGCGGAACGGGAGGCCGCGCTGCAAGCTGCTGGCTACAATCCGTTTCTGCTGCACGCCAACGATGTGCTGATCGACCTGCTCACCGATAGCGGAACCGGCGCCATGTCCTCGCGACAGTGGGCGGGCATGATCGCCAGCGATGAATCCTACGCCGGCGCCACGTCGTTTTATCGCTTCGAGGCGGCGGTGCGCGACATCACCGGCTTCAAGCACGTCATCCCCACGCACCAGGGGCGCGCCGCTGAGCACATTCTCTTCACGGTGTTGGGGGGACCGGGCAAAGTCATCCCCAACAACACACACTTCGACACAACGCGCGCCCACGTCGAGCACAGCGGCGCCGAAGCGCGCGACCTGGTTATCGCCGAGGGACGCCAGCCGCGGCTGCTCCACCCCTTCAAGGGCAACATGGATGTGGACGCCCTGCGCCGCACCATCGAGGAGGTCGGCCCCGCCAACATCCCGTGCGTGATGCTGACCGTCACCAACAACTCCGGCGGCGGCCAGCCGGTGAGCATGGCGAATGTGCGTGCGGTCAGCGAGCTGGCGCGCAGCTACGGGCTGCCGCTGATCATCGACGCCTGTCGTTTCGCCGAGAATAGCTGGTTCATCAAGAGCCGCGAAGATGGCTACGCCGACAAAGCGCCAATCGACATCGCGCGTGAACTCTTCAGCTACGCCGACGGCTGCACGATGAGCGCCAAGAAGGACGGCATGGCGAACATCGGCGGCTTTCTGGCGCTCAACGACGACGCGCTGGCGACGCAGTGCCGCAACCTGGAGATTCTCACCGAGGGCTTCCCCACCTACGGCGGCATGGCGGGCTACGATCTTGAAGCCATCGCCGTCGGTCTCTACGAGGCGCTCGACGAGCACTACCTGCGCTATCGCATCCGCTCCATCGCCTACCTGGGCGACAAACTCACGGCGGCGGGCGTGCCGATCGTGCAGCCGACGGGCGGGCACGCGGTCTATCTGGATGCGCGCGAACTGCTGCCGCACATCCCGGTCGATCAATATCCGGCGTGGTCGCTTTGCAATGCGCTCTACCTGCTCGGCGGCGTGCGCGGGGTTGAGATCGGTTCGGTGATGTTCGGTCTCCAGCCCGACGGCAGCGAAAAGCCGGCGGCGATGGAGCTGGTGCGACTGGCGTTCCCGCGCCGCGTCTACACGCAGAGCCACGTCGATTATCTCTACGAGGTGATTGTCGCTGTCAAGGAACAAGCCGCCGCGCTGCCGGGCTATCGCATCGTCGAGCAGGCGCCGGTGCTGCGCCATTTCACAATTCGCATGGAACCGGTGCAGGCAATCGCACGCGGATGACCCGGATTGGGCGGATCAACGCGGATTTTTCTGTATCTCCAAATCCGCGCCAATCCGCCTGATCCGCGTCATCCGCGTTCCATTTTTCAACAACGCGACAAGAGAGGCAATCCATGAGTACAGCGGTCGAAGTCGTTCACAATGAGGCGAAGAATCGGTTCGAGGTCAGCCAGGAGGGTCACCTTGCTGAGTTGGACTACCAGCGCACCGGCGCCCAGATCATCTTTACTCACACAGAAGTGCCACCGGCGCTGGAAGGGCGCGGCATCGCCGGCGCGCTGGTCAAAACGGGGTTGAACTATGCCCGCGACCACGGGCTGGAGGTCGTGCCGCTCTGCCCGTTTGTCAAGGGCTACATCGAGCGCAAGCCCGAATACCAGGCGCTGGTCAAACAGGAATCGTCGGGTGGTTTTGCGTGAGGAATAGAACGCGGATAACGCGGATTAGGCGGATTTGCGCGGATTTTTCATCTGCGTTGATCCGTTCAATCCGCGTCATCCGCGTTCCATTCTTCACATCCCTTGTGAGGAGACTGGAACGATGACAGCAGAGACAACGCCGCTGGTCGGCGTGATCATGGGCAGCAAGTCGGATTGGGAGACGATGAAGGCGGCGGCGGAGACGCTGGCGGAGTTTGACGTGCCGCACGAGTGCCGCGTCGTCTCAGCGCACCGCACGCCTGATTGGATGGTTGAGTACGCCGCGCACGCCGAGGCGCGCGGGCTGGAGGTGATCATCGCCGGCGCCGGCGGCGCCGCGCATCTGCCCGGCATGACCGCCGGACACACGCTGCTGCCGGTGATCGGCGTGCCGATCCAGAGCCGGGCGCTCAATGGGTTGGATTCGCTGCTCTCGATCGTGCAGATGCCGGCTGGCGTGCCGGTGGCGACGATGGCGATCGGCAAAGCGGGCGCCATCAACGCCGCGCTCTATGCCGTTGCCATCCTCGCCGCCACGCGCCCCGACCTGCGTGAGAAGCTGCGCGAGTTCCGCCGTTCGCGCGCTGAACAGGTGATGGGCGAGACACTGGAATAGCGGGTGTGCTATACTCGTTTCAGTAGGTCGTGCAAGTTACTGCTGGAGAAATGGCGATGTCATCACTCTTATCCGATATCCGATATACGTGTCGAATACCTGGTGCGCGAAGATGGTGAACGTACTGGCGTTGTGTTGAACTGGCAGGACTTCCAGAAATTGCGTTCACATCTGGAACGCGACCCTGATCTGCTGGTGGGGCTGGACGTAGAGACGCTTGCCGCCATTGCAGACGGTATGATGTCGGCTCCCCATCAACAGCGGCTTGAGACCTTGCTGGAACGCAACCGCTCAGGCGCCCTGACGTTGGAGGAACGAGCAGAACTTGATCAATTGCTCGATGACATCGACCGGATGAATCTACTGAAGGCGCGCGCTCTCTACACGCTCAAGCACATGGGGTTTCGGCAATTTACATGAGCCGGTACATCCCTGAATCTCTACGCACCCTTGTGCGGGAACATGACAAAGGGTATTGCGCCTATTGCCGTTCGCCTGAATCACTCAGCCTTGTTCCCTTCGAGATCGATCACATAGTCCCTCTGAGTCGGGGTGGTGAGACTGAGTTTCGTAATCTATGTCTATGTTGTCCGATATGTGCTGTGAGCGTCCAGTGATTGAAGGATATTGAGCATGATGCAACCTCTTTTGCCTCCTGCCGTCATCGGCGTCTTCGGCAGCGGCCAACTGGGGCGGATGCTGGCGCTGGCGGCGCGGGCGATGGGCTATCGCATCCATACCTTTTCGCCTGAACAGGATTCACCCACCGGTCAGATCGCCGATCGTGAAGTTTGCGCTCCCTACGATGACCTGGACGCCGTGCGCGACTTTGTGCGCCGGGTCGATGTCATCACCTTCGAGTTCGAGAATGTGGCGGCGGCGGTGGCGCAGGTCGCCGCCGAGGAGGGCGCACCCGTGCGCCCCGGCGGTCATGTCCTGCATACGACGCAGCAGCGCCTGCGCGAGAAGGGCTTTCTCGCCCGCGCCGGTCTGCCCGTGACGCCCTTTGCTGCGATCAACACCGAAGCGGAGCTGCTGGCGGCGATCCGGCAGATCGGCGCGCCGGCCGTGCTCAAGACTGCAGCGTTTGGCTACGATGGCAAGGGGCAGGCGCGCATCGACGACCCGGCGCAGGCATTGGCGGCATGGGACGCCATTGGCCGACAGGAGGCGATCCTGGAAGGTTTTGTCGACTTCGAGCGCGAGGTCTCGGTGGTGGCGGCGCGCGGGGTGGACGGCGCCTTCGCCCACTGGGGCGTGATCGAAAACACGCACCGCAACCATATCCTCGACGTGTCGATGGCGCCGGCTGCAGTCGAACCGCGCATCGCAGCCGACGCAGTAGAACTGGCGCACGCCGTGCTGACGCAGCTCGATGTGGTCGGCGTGCTCTGTGTGGAGATGTTCCTCGATCGGCGCGGGCGGCTGCTGATCAACGAGCTGGCGCCGCGTCCGCACAATTCGGGCCACCTTACGATCGAGGCGGCGGTGACGAGCCAATTCGAGCAGCAGGCGCGGGCGGTCTGCGGGCTGCCGCTCGGCTCGACTGAACTGCTGCGCCCGGCAGCGATGGCGAATCTACTCGGCGACGTGTGGGAAACGGGTGAACCGAACTGGGCGGCGGCGCTGGCTGTGCCCGGCGTCAAACTGCACCTTTACGGTAAAAAAGAGCCGCGCGTCGGGCGCAAAATGGGGCATTTGACCGCATTGGCGGGTACAATAGAGGATGCACGTGCGAAGGTGGTGCAGGCTCGCACAGCGTTGAGCGAGGCTTCTGCCAATTGACCTCAAGGGAGGCTCTTGTGTATTCAGAAGATAAGCTTCACGAAGAATGCGGCGTTTTCGGTATTTTTGCTCCCGGCGTCGAAGCCGCTCGCTACACCTTTTTTGGTCTTTACGCCCTGCAACATCGCGGGCAGGAGGCTGCTGGCATCGTCACCTGCGACGGTCGCGTGGCGCACGTCCACAAAGGGATGGGACTGGTTTCGCAGGTCTTCGACGAGGACAATCTGCGCTATCTGCTCGGTCACATCGCTATCGGCCATACGCGTTATTCCACAACGGGCGCACCGAAGCTCCGAAACACGCAACCGTATGTGATCGAGACGCTTGACGGCCCTCTTGCCATTGCCCACAACGGCAACCTGATCAATGCACCGCAGCTTCGTCTGGAATTGCTTAGCCGCGGCGTTGGGCTTTCGACTTCCAGCGACAGCGAAGTGATTTTACACATGCTGGCCGGCGCCGGCGGAGACTGGATGGCGCGCATCCGCACGGTGATGGCGCGTGCCGAGGGCGCCTACGCGTTGACGATCCTGACGCGTGACGCCGTCTACGGCGTGCGCGATCCGTGGGGATTGCGTCCGCTGGTGTTGGGGCGATTGGCGAGTGGTGGACATGTGTTGGCGTCGGAGAGTTGCGCCTTTTCCACGATCGGCGCCGAAATGGTGACGGAGATTCAACCAGGCGAGATCGTGCGCATTGACGCGACCGGCTATGAGATCGTACAGGGCGCGCCACAACAGCGTCTGGCTTTTTGCACTTTCGAGCAGATTTACTTTGCTCGTCCCGACAGCCTCTTCAACGGCAGGCTTGTCCATCAGACGCGGCAAAAGCTAGGCAAGCAGCTTGCCAGAGAGGCGCCCGCCGCCGCCGACATCGTCGTGCCTGTGCCCGACTCTGGCACACCGCACGCGATCGGTTACGCCCAGAAAAGCGGCATCCCTTACAGCGAAGGGTTGATCAAGAGTCGCTACATAGGTCGCACCTTCATCCAGCCGTCAAACGAGCTGCGCAAGGTTGGCGTGGCAATGAAGTTCAACCCGCTGCCGGAAAATCTCAAGGGCAGGCGCATCGTGTTAATTGACGACTCGATTGTACGCGGCAACACCTCCGGCCCCCTGGTGCGGATGCTGCGCAACGCTGGCGCTAAAGAGGTGCACGTGCGCGTCGCCTGCCCGCCGATCAAGTTCCCCTGTTTCATGGGCGTGGACATGGCAAGCCAGGACGAGCTGATCGCCGCCAACAAGAGCATCGACGAAATTTGTGAGCACATTGGCGCTGACTCGTTGGCGTTCCTGTCGATCAGCGGGCTGATGCGCGCGCTCAAAGCTGACAACGGCTATTGCAACGCCTGTTTTACGGGCGAATACCCCTTCTCCACGCCAATTCCGCTGATCGAACTGCAAGAGAAGGAGAAGTTTGCAGATGTGTGGGGGGATTAAGATTGAAGAGCGCTGACGGCAATCAGATGGCGATAAAAGGAGCGGTGAACCGTGTCTCTCTACGACCACAAAGCGATCGGCGAACTCGGCGCACAGGCTGCGAAGTGGGAAGCAGATGCATTGCGCAAGGCGTTGGCGCGATTTCCTGAACGCCACCCAGAGTTCAGCACAATCTCCGGCGTGCCGGTTGACCGTATTTACACACCGCTGGATGTGGCCGACGCTGATTATGCGCGCGATCTTGGTTTCCCCGGCGAATATCCGTTCACGCGCGGGGTGCATGCCACCGGTCATCGCGGCCGATTGTGGACAATGCGCATGTTCGCCGGCTTTGGCACAGCGGAAGAGACCAACCGACGCTTCAAATATCTGTTGGAACAAGGGCAGACCGGGCTATCGATCGCCTTTGACATGCCGACGCTCTATGGCTACGACACCGACGCTCCCGAGGCGGAAGGCGAGTTCGGGCTATGCGGCGTGGCGTGCTCCTCGCTGGCGGATATGCAAATCTTGCTCGACGGTCTGCCGCTCGACGCCATTACTACTTCGATGACGATCAACAGCCCGGCGGCGATCATCTGGGCAATGTACATCGCTGCCGCTGAGAAGCGCGGCATTGGACGGGCGCAGCTTGGCGGCACCTTGCAAAACGACATTCTCAAGGAATATATTGCGCAAAAAGAGTTTATCTTCCCCCCGCGACCGTCGATGCGTCTGGTCACCGACACCGTTGAATTCGCCGCACGCCAAATGCCGTTGTGGAATCCGATCTCGGTGTCGGGCTATCACATTCGCGAGGCTGGCTCGACCGCGGCCCAGGAACTGGCGTTCACGCTGGCGGACGGTTTCGAGTACGTGCGTTGGGCGCTGGCGCGCGGCCTGCACATCGACGAGTTCGCCCCACGCATCTCCTTCTTTTTCAACGCCCACAACGACTTTTTCGAGGAGATCGCCAAATATCGGGCGGCGCGGCGCATCTGGGCAAAGGAGATGCGCGACGCTTTTCACGCCCAAAATCCGCGCTCATGGATGCTGCGCTTTCACACGCAGACTGCAGGCGTCAGCCTTACTGCACAACAGCCGCTCAACAATGTAGCGCGTGTGGCGCTCCAGGCGCTGGCTGCCGTGCTCGGCGGCACACAGAGCCTGCACACCAACTCGCTTGACGAGGCGCTGGCGCTGCCCAGCGAAGAGGCAGTGACAGTTGCGTTGCGCACCCAGCAGATCATCGCTCACGAAAGCGGCGTCGCCAACACTGTCGATCCGCTCGGCGGCTCCTTCTTCGTCGAAGCGTTGACAGACGAGATGGAACGTCAGGCGCGCAGCTACTTTCGCCAGATCGACGAACGCGGCGGCGTGCTGCCCGCCATCGAAGACGGCTTCTTTCAGCGCGAGATCACTGACGCCGCCGTACGCTTTCAACGCGAGGTGGAAAGTGGGCGACGCGTCATCGTCGGCGTCAGCGATTTCATTAGCGGCGAACAGCCGCCAACGCCGTTGCTCAAGATGGACGCCGATGGCTATCAGCGTCAGGTGATGCGACTGAACCAAGTGCGGCGCACGCGCGACAACCGCGCCGTCAACCAACGCCTGGCTGAGCTTGCCCGCGCCGCGCGCCGCGATGACGTCAACCTGATGCCGCCGCTTTTAGAGGCTGTCAACGAGTACGCCACGCTCCAGGAGATGATGGATGTGTTGCGCGAGGCTTGGGGCGTCTACGAAGAGCCGGTGATCCTGTAGATGGAAGCTTTCCTCAGTTTTCACGCGCCTGGTTTTTGGCTGGTGATGGCGCTGTTGGCAGGGGTGGTCGTCGTGGGTGTACGGCCCTTTACACCTCATCCGGCGCAGGCTCTGATTGTTCCCATCTACTGGGTGCTATTGCCTTATCTTGCACTCATCACCGGCGGCGTTTCACCGCGGCTGATGGGGTTGCTCTACATCGATTGGGTTGTAAGCCTGCGCATTGGGGTCGGACTGACGTTGGTGTTGATTGCGTTGGCGCTGGGCATGCGAGCAGTCGCCACATTGGCGACCTCTGATGCAACACAGTCAGAAGGTCGGCGCCCCAAACATCCATTATGGCGCACAGCACTTATCGTGGTCGGTCTATGTGGCGCCGAGGAGTTCTTTTGGGCTTTCCTGCGCGGCGCCAGCATGGAAATTCTAATGGTTTCGCAATTCTCTGTGAATACACCCGCTTATTGGGCGATTTGGATTGCCGTGGTATTGGCTGCACCAACCACCCTGCTCAACACATCGGGAACGTATAGCCGGCTGGTCAAGGCTACGATCCTGTTCATGTCCTCAATCATCTTTTTTTATACGCGCAATTTCTGGCTGTGTTGGGTGCTCCACGCCGCCGTATGGATGCTGTTCCTTCAACCGACGCAGCGTCAACCGATTCTCGACAGACCTACACCGTCGCCAGAGAATCACGCTTCGGCTACAGGAAAAAGCCGATTACAATGATTGCTGCAAAAAGCGCCGCTGAAATAATCAGAAGATGACGAAGATCTTTGAAGACAAATCCATATTCAGCCTTCCAGTCGACTTCGTCAGATGAACGCTGCACGCCAACTGGCCTGGTCTCGGCAGTGTCCACAGAAGGGGCGGCGCTTTGAAGCAAATTTTGTTCGCTTTGTTTGTAAATCTGGCTGTAATTGCTCGGATTGGCGGCGCTTTTTCCCTTTGTTGGGCGCTTTGATTTGCTGACGGCCATTTCACTATCCTTCTATTTGTAATTTCAGCACAAGTATCTTGCTGATGGCAACCTGGTGACAAACAGACGATTTGCGCGTCCAACATTCCATTATCAATGGAGTGCATCGCTGTGTGCAAACTGCATCGTCGTTTTTCGCGTTTTTGCCGGCTACGCAATCACTTTTAATGAACGCAGAACATTGAGCACCTTCGGCATCGGCTGTTGTCAAAGCCACGCGGCGCGCAACCAGAAACCGGGCAACATCTGCGAATGATATTCGCCTTTCTCAAGTGCGCGCTAATGTAAAGGCTACTGCATCTATTTTCGGCGCAGCGGCAGCCTGGCGCGGACAGTTGTTGCTAACATTGTAGCTTCTGGCAGTCTTACTGCAAAGAGAATTGCTGTATAGGCGAGCAGCCCGAAGCCGCCAGCAACGATCACCAATGCCAGCGCGCCAGGTGTATTGGCGGGAAGCTGATCGGCGAGGAGAGCGATCGCGCTGAAGGTCACGGCAGCCATTGCGCCGCCTGCCAGCACAATGGTCGCGAAGCCGCGCAATGTGTCGGCGCGCAGCCGTCCGACCACGCGCCAGAGCAGCAGCACCATAATTGCAGCGTGACCGGCTTGCTTGGCGGTGTCCGCCCAGACCAGGCCAAGAAAGCCGAGCGGCTCCACCAGCAGCAGGGCCACTGTCACGTAGATCGCAACGCTGATGACGCCGACGAGCGCAGGCAGCCAGGTGTTGAAGCGTGCATAGAACGCAAAATTGAGAGGAAAATCGATGGCGGCGAACAACATGCCGAGTAGATAGATGTTCAGCGCCAGAACAACTTGTTCGGTGTCCACGGCGGTGAAAGCACCGCGCTCAAAGAGCAGCCGCGTGATGGGCGCACCGAGCAGCCAAAGCAGAACGCCGGCGGGCAACACCAGCATCCACACCATGCGCAGGCCGCGCGCCAGCGTCTGGCGATAGGCGACGTCATCGCCAGCGGCGAAGTGCTGAGAGAGCCGCGGCAGCGCCGCCAGCGAGATCGCTACGCTGATCAAACCGAGAGGCATCTGTTGCAATGTCGTCGCATTCGCCATCCAGGCAATGCTCTGCTCGCCGGTTGCGCTGGCGAGGCGACGATCCAGCCCGACTTGAAAGAGGCTCACGACCAGACCGGCTGCAATCGGCAAATAGAGCCAGAGAATGCGCCGCAGGGCAGGATGGCGCAGGTTGATGCGCCAGGAAAACGGCACGCCGGCGCGACGCACGTCGAAGAACATCAGCGTCAGTTGCGTCAGGCTGCCGAGCAGCAAGCCGACCGCCAGGCTAAAGATGCCGATGAACGGCGCCAGCAGCGGCGCCGCAACGACGATGCCGAGATTGAAGACAGCGGTTGCCATGGCGGGAACGGTGAAGCGTTGCAGCGCATAGAGCACTGCCATCAGCACACCTGCCATCGACAGAAACCAGACCGCCGGCGCCAGCCATCGGATCAGCTGTACAGTGAGGTCGAGCAGCGTCGGGTCGGAGGTGCGAAAGCCGCCAGCCAGCAGGTTTGCCAGCAGCGGCGCGGCCAACTCCAGGCCGATCACCAACGCTGTAAGCAGCACGATGAAAAGGGAGACAAGCGCGCCGACCACCTGAACGAACTCGCGGCGTCCGCGCTGTGCATAGTCGCTGAGCACCGGCACAAGCGCGGCGCTCAACATGCCGCCAACCAGAAAATCGTAGAGAAGCGTAGGAACCTGGGCGGCAACACGAAACGCGCTGACCTGTCCGGTTGCACCGAAGAGCGCCGCAATCACCATTTCGCGAATCAGGCCAAGCACGCGGCTGACCAGGCTGCCGACCGCCAGCACCCCAGCGGAACGCGCCAGACCGCGCCTGGCCGATAGATTCGTTTCGGTCGCTTCGTTGGAGTCGGTCATCATCGATGATCCGGTTTTGCAGCGATGTCAGATGAAGAATAGAACGCGGATGAGACAGATTGAGCGGATTCTTGCTGATTTTGATTCGCGCATCTCCGCCTGATCTGTGCTATCCGCGTTCTATTGACAAGTCAAATTGACTACGTTCAAGCCAGGACGGCGACGCGCGGCGCAGTAAATTCACGCGGGTCAACGCGCAGGTCGATGGCGTGGCCGGCTTCCAGGTCTTCTAGAAAGCGCGTGGCCGACATGGCTGCCGCGCAGCCCTGCCCGACGCTGGTGGCAACCTGTTTGAAGACCTTGTCCTGAATCTCGCCAGCAGCAAAGACGCCGGGAACATTGGTGCGCATTTTGCGGTCGGTGACCAGGTGGCCGTCTTCATCCATTTCCAGTTTGCCGGGGAAAAGTTCGTTGTTGGGGAGATGGCCGACAAAGACAAACACACCGTCGGTGCTAAGACGTCCTTCTTCTTGGGTGAGCGTGTTGCGCGTCTTGACGCCGGTGACGGCGCCGTTCTCACCGACGATCTCGGTGACGACGGTGTTCCATAGCACCTCAATTTTCTCGTTGGCGAAGACGCGATCTTGCAGAATCTTGCTGGCGCGAAATTTGTCGCGGCGATGCAGGATACGCACGCGACTGGCGTAGCGCGTCAGGAAGAGCGCTTCTTCCGCCGCGCTGTCGCCGCCGCCGATCACAAGTACATCCTTGCCGCGGAAGAAGAAACCGTCGCAGGTGGCGCAGTAGCTGACGCCCTTGCCAGTGAACTCTTTCTCGCCGGGCACTTCCAGATAGCGAGGTCGTGCGCCGGTGCTGACGATGATGGTGCGCGTCAAATACTCGGCGCCGCCCGCAGTGCGAACGATGAAAGGATGGCGGTCGACCACGATCTCGTTTACATAGTCGAACTCGACGCGCGTACCAAATTTCTCGGCCTGCGCTTTAAATTTCTCGACAAGCTCCGGCCCACTCAAGCTTTCGGGAAAGCCGGGATAGTTCTCGATGTCGTAGGTGATGCTGACCTGACCGCCGTAATCGTTGCCGGTGATCAGCAGCGGCGAAAGGTTGGCGCGCGCAGCGTACAATCCGGCGGTGAAGCCAGCAGGCCCGCTGCCAATGATAATCACATTTTCGATTTTTTCTTCTTTATGGTTGGAGCCATTGATCGCCGTCATTTTGCTCTCTCCTTATCTCAGCTTTTTATCTGTTCATTTTGTCAGGCGCTACATTTTCTATAGCGCAGTATACATGCAACGACGCCTCTCGGCAAACGGGCGACAGAGAAGCGTGCTGAAGAATAATCGCAAAATCGAACAAGTTGCTTCAGCCACGCGATTGGCGTTTTGGGGGTTTTCTGCGAAGATAGAGATGCAGAAAGCGTTATGCCTTCTGTTGCTTTTCAGGAGAAACCCAGCCGTTATGAACAGTTGTATGCTCAATTCTCGCTTCGCACGTTTGTCATGGCTATGTGGCGTCTTGTGCGCTGCGCTGATCTTCGGATTGACGTCGTCGACTGTGAGTGCGCAACCGACAGACTCCACCTATGCCGGAGCATACAAGGCGTGGGTTCGGTCGCCGGAGGGCCGCCCAATCGACAGCACGCTATATTTGAATCTTGACGGCACAGCGCTGCTGATTGACGACCCGCTGTTTGGCGAAGCGCCGATGACGCGCACTGGTCAGTGGTCCCCAACCGAAAACGGTGTCTTGTTAACACTCACCGGTGACCCTTCTGGGCCGTTGCCACAGCCGCTTTCGGTGACGCTCGACGCATCCATTGGGCAGCCGCTTATTTCACGGGCGGACGAGGCGTCTCAAGATCTGGCTGGCCGGCGTTACTATACAGTTTCTTACCTGTTTGAAACTCGCAATACATTGCCGTACAGTTCAGAAGCGGCGACGGCAGTGATCGCCAGCGGTGGTTTGGCTGGCGCGTATAAAGCGTATGCACCAGACGGAGCCGGCGGTCGCCGCGATCTCACCTTGATGTTGTTTCCTGATTTTCGGGTGATTCTTAAGCGCGATGCTGTGGACGGTCGCGCGTCCTCCATAACTTATGGAGCGTGGCAGGACATTGGCGGACAGGCGTCTGTCACTTTGACCGAGGCGGATGGCGTCCCGTTTCGCACCCCGGTGGAGATCACTTTTGGCGTCGAAAACGGCCTCTTGCGCGGCCTCGCCACCGCCAGCGTCAATGCCGCCGACCTGGTGGGGATTCCGTTTTATCGCCTTGAAGGGCTGGTAAACGCGGTCACCGTGCTGTTGCCGCCAGAAGCGACCAGCCCACCAAACGAAGGAGGCGAGGCTTCGGCAGTGGACGCAACGATGCCAGAGGCGGCTCCTCTTGATTCAGCGGCAAGCGCCCCGGAAACATCGACTGGCCTGACTCCATCGTCCACAGAGATTGTAGCCGAATATGAGCCATCGTTTGCAGACGCGCCCTGTCCTGCTGACCTTCTGGTCGATTCAGCAGCAACCTGTGGATTTCTGACTGTTCCCGAAAATCGTAGCCGCAGCGATAGCCAACCTGTTCGGTTGTTTGTTGTGAAATTGGCTGCACTAGGCGACGCTTTGCCCGACCCGCTCGTTGTGTTGGCTGACTCTGCCGGCGACGATCCATCCAACATTGTGCAATGGTTTTCGACTGCGCCGGTGCGCAGTATGCGCCATGTCCTGATCTTGCATTCACGCGGTGAAGGTCTTTCGGCGCCCTCGCTGGCTTGCCCCGAGTATACAGCCGATGGCGACCCCCAAATCATGCTGCAATCGCTGGCGGATTGTTACAATCGCCTGCTGCAAGAAGGCCGCGATCTGGCCGGCTATTCTTTGGATCAACGTGCGATCGATGTAGCGGATCTTGCGCGAGCGTTGGGTCTCGAGCGGATCAACTTGCTCGGCGTCGATATTGGCGCGGCGGTAGTGCAATTGACGGCGGAGCGATTTCCATCAATTGTGCGAAGCATTGTGCTGGAAAGCCCGGCGCCGCTTGGCGTCAACCGCACGCTAGAGGGCGCATTCGGCGCATTCGACGCATTGCGTAAGGTCTTTGACGACTGCGCACACAACACAGCCTGCGCCACCGCCTATCCTGATCTGGAAACGCGTTTTCTGCAACTGATTGATTGGTACAACCAGAATCCAACGCCAGAGAGCATCGGCTTTGGCAATGGTGATGCGATTGCCAGACTGGTCTTTGCCAAAATGCGGCAGGGCGGACGCGAGGTTCCTGCGTTGATTCATGCACTGTACATGGGCGATTTCGGCACAGCCTGCCAGATTGCGCCGGTGGTGGGCGGCTGTTTGTTGCCGGCAAGCGGCGTTTCATCACCCGGATCTGCAGCGCCGACGCCGTCCGAACAACAGGGCGCCTTGCCTGCAACGCCCGGCGTCGAATCTGGGCAGTCGTGGCGCGACTATTTTACTGACCCCGACAATCCACAGGGCGTTGAAGCAGCTATGTTGGATCGTCTGCAAATGGAACTGGGAATTGACACGCGTGCTGAGTTGATCGATTTTCTCGATTCGCTCCCTCACCAGAATTTCTTGCCGTTGTTGGCCGCCGCCACCGGAGTTCAGGCAACAGCGAGGCCAACGCCGTCAACAGTCAGGTCGACGGCGCATGGAGCGCATCTCAACAGCGTTTGTGCGGAAGATGCGTCGCGATACACCATTGACGATGTTCAGCGCGTTGCAAGACGCTTGCCCCTGCAGGTGGCGACGCTTTTGACTGCGCCGGCTGAGGAGTTGCTGATTGTCTGTGAATTGTGGTTAACGCCGCCAGCCGCCAGTGGCGATCGAGTGATCCAGATCAGCAATGCGCCAGCGCTGATTATGGCGGGTGCGCATGATCCTGTGACGCCGGCGCGATGGGCGCGGCGCAGCGCAGCGGATTTCAACCAGTCGTTTGTGCGCGTGTTCGTCGGCGAAGGACATCATTTGTTGCAATCGCCGGAGAGTTGTGCGCAGCAAATGATGGCTGCGTTTATCGATCATCCAAATCGTGCGCCCGACGCTTTTTGTTTCCGATCGCAACGCCCTACTTTTTTGCTGCCGACAGCCGTCGACGAATCGAATCCATCGCCGGAGTTAGTCGGACGATCTCAGTCGCAATGAGTTGTCAGAGTTTTCTCCAAAAGGGTGTAATTTGAGAGAGCGTAGTCCATCGTAGGTCGTCGCCTCCGGCGTGACGGGACACATCGCAAAACCAGCCGCGTCGATTTGGTATAGGTGATGATATACTGGATATAGACGCAGCGCTATGACTCCTCGCAGCGTAAGAACCAAAAGGCGAGCTTGTATGCCCTACATTGTGGTGAAAGATGGCCGCTACTATTCAGGTGCTCCATTGCCTGTGAGTGGGGAGACGAAGCGGCAATCAGTGCTTGAGCAGCGTCTTATCTGGACGCCATACAAGAGGGAAGCCAAACGCTATGTCAAGCGAGCGTGGGCGGAGAAGGCTGCTCTGCGCGTAATGGGCGTTGTAGAGGAAGTTGGCAAATAGCTAGCCAGATTCAGTATAGATCTCTAGCAGCGAATGGCGTCAGCGCGGGCGCGGCGCCAAAGTCAACGCCACATCGACCGTTTCGCCGCCGCGTTCGACCGTCAAGGTGATCGTGTCGCCAGGAGTGGTATAGCGCGCCAGGTAGATCAGGAGATCGTCGAAGGTGTTCAGTGGGCGTCCGTCAACAGCAATCACGAAATCCCCACCCCGACCGTTTGGGCAGACCTCAGTGAAAGCAGTTTGGATGCCGGGCGAGTTGCCGCGCAGACCAGCGCGCGCGGCCGGGGTGTTGTCGAGCACGGATGCGACGATCACGCCGCGCTTGTTCTTGTCGATGCCTTGCTCGTCACTGCAGAGGGGGCTAAAAGTGACGCCCCTGATGCCCATATAGCTGTGCTGGTAGCGACCGTCGGCGATCAAGCCAGGAATCACGCGCTCGACAATCGCAATCGGAATGGCGAATCCAACGCCGCTGTTCGCACGCACTTCAGAGCGGATCTGGGCGTTGACGCCGATCACCTCCCCGCGTTCGTTGAAGAGCGGCCCGCCCGAGTTGCCTGGATTGATGGCGGCGTCGGTCTGGATCGAGTCGGGGATGCTATAGTCGCCGCGCGAGGGGATCGTGCGACCGATGGCGCTGACGATGCCGCTGGTCAGCGTGCCCTGTAGCCCAAATGGATTGCCGATGGCGGCCACGCGCATCCCCACATAGACATCATCCATGTTGCCCAACTTCACCGGCGTCAGATCGTAACCTTCCGGGTCGATCTTGATCACGGCGAGATCGCTGTCTTCGTCACGCCCGATCACTTCACCGATTGCGACAGCGCCGTCGTGAAAGGTCACCTGGAAGCGCTGTCCACCCTCGACCACATGAAAATTCGTGACAATGTGACCTTCATGATCCCATACAAAACCCGATCCATTGACCAGCGGCATCAAATTATTGTTGCCGCGAGGCGTCGGTACAGGCGACCGTGAACTGCTGCCGAGCGGTGGGTGCTCCATCCACACCGTGATGTTGACCACGGAACGGTTGTATTGTTCGTAGATATTGCGCAATACAGCACTTTCATAGTCGATGCCCTCGGCGGGTGGCTGAATGATAATCTGAGGGCGCGGCGTCGGCTGAAAGGAGACCTGCATTGAGGCGGCGCGGCTCGTTTCAACAGGGCGCAGCGAAGCTGTGCGCGTCAGGCTATACATTGCCGTCGATACGAGGGCGCACAGCGTCAGAATAACCATCGTGCTGACGATGCCGACCAAAATCAGCGGCGCTTTGGAGCGACGGGTGGGCGGTGTTAAATCATACATGAGCAACTTCCATTCGATGCTACTCGTTCCCTCTGCACACATCCATTTTATTGTCCAACGCGGCGGCAGACGGTGACAACGCTCACCATTGCCCCATCCCAAAACCGGGCATCGTCAGCGCCTGACTCATCAAATGCAAAAATAGCGCCACCGTTGGTGTACAGATTCCGGCCTGATCTGTGTTAGAATCTGGTCAAACTCGCACGAACATGTGCGTGTGAAGGATGCCAACTAAGAGCGAGACTCGATCCGGCATGAACCGCCGCCAACTAGCATTTGTCATTATTCTCAATGCAGTGATCAGCCTGACGATAGCCGTAACCGTCGTTTGGGTGGTCGAACAGCGTCGCCCGGATCCAGAACTGCTGGCGGCGCTGACGACCCCGATTGCTGCGCCGACAATCGCTCCGACCTTCACGGCTACGCCGGAGAGTGTACAGCCCGCCGCTGCGACCGACGCGCCGGCGCCCACACCTGGGTCCGCCGCTGCGACCGACGCCGAGGAAATCTATATTGTCCAACCCGGCGACAGCCTGCTGGCGATTGCCGGGCGCTTTGGCGTGACAGTGCAGGCGATTATGGACGCCAATAACCTGACCAACCCCGATTTCGTCTTTTCAGGACAGCGTCTGGTGATCCCGCGCAGTGGTGTGCAGCCAACTGCGGCGCCAACCGCCACGAGTAGCGTCAGCGCTCAGCCCGTCGGCGCTGGTCTGCGCGTGGCCTCGTTTATCAGCAATGGCAGTCTGCCTAATGAAGCTGTGCAGATTGCCAACGACAGCGATCTGGTGGTCAACTTGCAAGGTTGGCGACTGGAAAAAGAAAACGGGCCGGTTTATCAATTCGGCGGCATTTCTTTGTTTCCTGGCAGCGGCGTCGTGCTTTACAGCGGAACGGGCGTCGACACCAGCGTTGCGCTCTACTGGAATCAGGCTACGCCAGTCTGGCAGAGCGGCGCGGTTGCGCGGCTGGTCAATCCACAAGGACAGGAAATTGCACGCTTGACAGCACCGTAGATGGAGAAAAACGATGAGCAACGACAAGTCAAACCGCGGGTCGCGACGCAGCCGTCGTCGCTTTTTCCGCCCTCAAAAGGATGGAGCATCTCAGCCATCAGATCTATCGACGCAGCAGCAAGCAGCCGGCGCCAGGCAGCCGTCCCAACGCCAGCGCAAGGCGCGACGCAAAGCGCGCTCACGTCAGCGCGCATCTGAAGAAGCAAAAACGCAACTGACCGCCGAGGCGGATGTCGAATACGTCCCGCCTCAATCGGTCTTTATCTACACGCACAGCGCCCACCCGGAAATGCGCGATAGCTACGAATTTCGTCCCGATCACTTCTCCAAATTGGGACGGCGCATTGAGGATTTTCAGATCGACATCTCCTCGCTCTTCGTTGCGGGCGTGACCGACGCCGACAACTTGCCGGTGACCAAAAGCCTCTCAAAACCAAACTTCAATTGGACGGAATGGGAAGAAGAATGAGCAACGCTACGAATGCGCCGATTGTGACAGTTCGTTCGCTGGTTGACCATGTAGGCGAAGAGGTCGCGCTTCAAGGATGGTGCTACGCCAAGACCGGCAAGGGCAAGCTGGTGTTCTTGCAGGTGCGCGACGGGACAGGCGTCTGTCAGGCGGTCGTTTTCCGGGGCAATGTTCAAGAAGAGGACTTCGAGGCAGCCAAAGCCATCACCCAGGAAAGCAGCCTGGTCGTGAGCGGGGTCGTGAAAGCTGACCCGCGCGCGCCAGGCATCCCCGGCGGTTATGAGCTGGATGTGCGCAGCATTGCGCCGATTAGCATCTCTGATCCCTATCCGATCCAGCCGAAGGAACATGGCGTCGAGTTTCTGATGCAGAATCGGCACTTGTGGCTGCGCTCCTCGCGGCAGTGGGCGGCGATGCGCGTGCGCGCCGTGATCGTGCGCTCGATCCGCGATTGGTTGGACAACAATGGCTTTCTCAACGTCGACACGCCGATCATCACACCGGCGGCGGCGGAAGGCACGACCACGCTCTTCGAGATCGACTATCACGGCGAGCCGGCGTATCTGGCGCAGACCGGGCAATTGTACAACGAAGCCAACATCTTTGCTTTTGGCAAGGTTTATTGTTTCGGACCGACCTTCCGCGCCGAAAAGAGCAAAACGCGCCGCCATCTTCAGGAGTTCTGGATGGTCGAGCCAGAGATCGCCTTCTGCAACCTGGAGCAGCTGATGGAGATCGAGGAGCAGTTTGTCAGCTACATCGTGCAGCGCTGTCTGAGCGAATGCGCGCCGGAGCTGAAGGTGCTCGAACGCGACACCACCGCCCTCGAACGCGTGATTGCGCCCTTCCCGCGCATTCACTACGACGAAGCGGTGAAGATGATCAATGCTGCTGCGGCGCGCGGCGAACTTGTGCCCGGCTATCCCGATCCGGTGCCGCCGATCGAGTGGGGCGACGACTTTGGCAGCCCGCACGAAACCTATATCGCCGCGCAGTTCGAGAAGCCGGTCTTTGTGCATCACTACCCGACGCAGGTCAAAGCCTTCTACATGGAGCCGGAGCCGGATCGCCCGGAAGTCTGCCGCAGCGTCGATCTGCTGGCGCCCGAAGGCTACGGCGAGATCACCGGCGGCAGCGAGCGCATGAGCAGCGCCGAAAAGCTGATCGCTGCCATCGAGCATCACAAGCTGCCGATGGCGCCCTACGAATGGTACGTCGATCTGCGGCGCTACGGTTCGGTGGTGCACAGCGGCTTTGGTCTTGGCGTGGAGCGCACTGTCGCCTGGGTCTGCGGGCTGGATCACGTGCGCGAGACAATTGCCTTCCCGCGCATGTTGACAACCATGCGTCCGTAGAAAGACTGAAGTGTGAATTGTGAAGCATGAATTGTGAATTGTGAAGCAGGCGTCGCCAGCACAGCGTACGTGTGTTCACAATTCACAATCGACAATTCACAATTCCTACTTCACGCGTTCTTATGATTTTCCTTACCACACTCGCCTTCGCCTTTCTGCTTACGCTGCTGCTCACCCCGTTAGCGGGCAGTCTTGGCCGCCGCTGGGGACTGGTGGATGCACCGGGCGGGCGACGTAAGCATACCGGCATCGTGCCACGCACGGGCGGACTGGCGCTCTTTGGCGGCTTCTTTGTCACGGTGCTGCTGCTGACCTTTCTGCCCGACTGGCTGCCCGCCGCAGCTGCCTGGTTTCCCACGCGCAACGATCCTAATGAGGAGCGCCGCCTGGCGGCGCTGTTGATCGGCTCGGTCTACTGCGTGGTCTTCGGCTTGCTCGACGACCGCTTCAGCTTCAAGTCCGGTCCCCAGTATCTGATCCAGTTTGGCGCGGCGGTGATCGGCTTTGCCGGGTTGATCTTCATCAAGCACGTCAACAACCCGTTTGCTGAAGGCTTCTTCTTCGGTCCCGACGGCTTCCCATGGTGGATCGTCTTCCCGCTGACCGTCTTCTGGTTCATGGGGATGATGAACACGATCAACTTTCTCGACGGCGCCAGCGGGCTGGTGGCAGGGGTGACGGCGGTGCTCTCGACGGTGCTGGCGCTGCACATGATCTTCAAAGCCGAGCCGCCGCAGCTTAGCGTGGCGCTTTTGCCGACGGCGCTGCTCGGCGTAACGCTCGGCTTTCTGCCGTTCAACTTTGGTCGGCGCATCTTCATGGGCAGCAGCGGCAGCTACTTTCTGGGCTTTGTTGTAGCGGCGCTGGGCATCATCGGCGGCGCGCGGCTGGCGACGGTGATGATGGTCGTCGGGTTGCCGGCGCTGGAAGTAGGCTGGCTGATGTTCACGCGCTGGCGTCGCGGCGTCTCACCAGGTGAGGGCGGGCGCGATCATCTGCACTTTCGCCTGCTCGACATGGGCGTGGACGAACGCGTGCTGGTGGTGGGCTACTGGATCTTTTGCGCAGTGCTAGGCGCGTTCACGCTGTTGATCGATGATCGCCTGCTCAAGTTCGCTGCGCTCAGCGTCGGGGTGGTTGCGGGGATTGCGATTTTTGTGTGGGCGAGCCGGCAACCTGCGAAGTCAACTGCTTGAGAATCAGGACTATTTCCCGGTCCAGGATTCGAGACGTTCAAGCCACCGGCGAAAGAACATGCACTGCTGCCGGATTGCTGGCAGACCGATTTCCAGCATCGCCAGGGTTCCCATAAGCGGCTTTTCGTAGTCGGGGATCAGCGTCTTGATTCGCTGTGATGGGCAAGTCTGGGGTGAATCGTTGATTTCCTCCGGCGTGGCGAAGTTATTGCGGATCGCGTGCAACTGAGGCGCCAGTTCAGGACGTCCGACTCCGACGCTGAAGCGATCACAATCACTGAACAACAGCCCCTCAAATTCGTGCATGATGACATACGGCACGAAACGGGCAGGATCAAAAGCATCGCCCATTGCGCTCGCAATGTCCTGTGCCATTGCTGTCTCAACAGTCTGCGCCTTCTGATCGAATGGTAGTCGATTTGCCGCGCTGCGACCTGGCCATGCTCCTGCGCCGCTTTGGGGTAATGCATAGTAATCGACCATGGTGGTCGCCAGGCAGCCTGCATCTTCACGAAGGTGGTTGAGGATGTCTTTGCGCACGGCGTCCCAGCCACGAATGCCGCCACGTCGATTGCGTTGCCGGGCATTGCCTATGAGCCGCGCGCTCACCCGGTCGAAGCCATGCTGTCGAAGATGCGGCGCAAGAATCTCATTAACAAAGGTCTCCTCTGTCTCACCTTCGACATGCACCAGGAGCCTAGCCATATACTCCCTCTGGCGCCGGGCGACCACCGAGTTCATTTTTCTCCCAAAGCTGTCCCAAGCTATATTCCTCCAGCCAGATTGCCAGCCGGTCTGCATCAAGGCGTGTGAACTGCGTGCTGCCGTTGGCGCGTTCTGCTACCAACACATCCTCTGGCTCGAAATGATCGAGCAGCAGCGGTGACTGTGTAGAGAGAATCACCTGGGTCGTGTGCGAGACCTGCTTGATGAGTGAAGCAAGGAGCGTGATCGCGTATGGATGCAACCCCAGTTCGGGTTCGTCCACCAAAATCACGGAAGGGCGGTATTCCTCAGGCTGGAGCAGCAGCGTTGCCAGTGCGATGAATCGCAACGTGCCGTCGGATAGAGATGCAACATCGAAATAGGCGTCCGCCCCCCTGTGCCGCCATTCCAGGCGAATCTTGTCTGGGTTCAGCCGCAGCGGTTCAAGAACGAAGTCGTCGAAAAAGGGTGCGACTCGCTGCACTGTACGGCAGATCATATTGTAGGTCGAGAGATGTTTCTGGCGTAGCAGGTAGAGAAATGCAGCAAGATTGGAGCCATCTGGGCGCAAGAAACGGTTGTCGTTGATGTCCCCGGTCTTCTTCAGTGGCGACATAGCGCTCGTGTCGTGAAAGTGATAGAGACGCCAGCTCGCCAGGAGTTTGCGCACGTATTGCGCCGTACCGCCGCGGTCTGGATCGCTGATGCCAGCCTCTAGCCCACGTGCGGCCAGCCGTTCGGCGTAAGGTCGCTCTGAATACTTATCCCTGTCCCAGAAATAAACGTGTTCACCGTTCGGAAACAACTGATCCGTCTCGGTCGGTGTCAGGACAATCCGATACTGGTTTGTATCATCTCGAAAAAAGACATGCAGCACAATCGCCGGCGTGATCTTGGAACCAAAATGAAGCAAACGATCAGCGCCGCCAGCACGAGCAACATAATCTTGGAGTTTCCCATCACGGATCGCGTTTAGGAAGGCAAAGACCGCAATAAAGTTTGATTTGCCGGAGCCGTTAGGGCCAATCAGCACGTTGATGGGCCTGAGTTCCAGCTTCTCGACATCAGCGATGCTTCTGAAACCCTGAATTGTGATGGCATTGAGTGCGGACATGGATCGTATCTCGATTTGGGAAGGCGCCGTTTGCTGTACACGTAGTGAATCAAGATGAGAACAGCTTCATCTCGTCGTCATTGTAAGAGAGATAGACCTGCAAACCAAATCGTCTGCTATAATTCACGGTCATACGTGGTGAGGAACGTTGGCTGCCGAGTGTGACTGGACGCCGGTGTTCGCGCCAATACCTGATGGAGTGCTGATATGTCGATGCTAACCATTTCCAATCTCGGCGTCTCTTTTGGCGACTATGACGTCTTTCTGGGCGTCAGCGCGTCGATTCCCAACGACGGCAAGATTGGCTTAGTCGGGCCCAACGGGATCGGCAAGACGACGCTGCTGCGCGTGCTCGCCGGGCTGATGCAGCCGACCACCGGCAGCGTGACGCTGGCGCGCGGGGTGCGCATCGGCTATCTGCGTCAGGAGGCAGTCGATGCCTTCGCCGGTCGCCACAACACGGTGCACGACGAGATGCTCACCGTCTTCGCCGGTCTGCGCGAGCAGGAGGCGCAACTGCGGGAGCTGGAGCATCGCATGGCGGAGGAGCACAGCGACGAGCTGCTTGCCGAATATAGCGCAGCGCAGAGCGCATTCGAGCACGCTGGCGGCTATGAATATGAGACGCGCATCGGTCAGGTGCTCTACGGGCTTGGCTTTACACGCAGCGAGTGGGACTTGCAGATTTCCGTGCTCAGCGGCGGGCAGAAGACGCGTGCATTGCTGGCGCGCCTGTTGCTCGAAAAGCCCGACCTGCTCATCCTCGACGAGCCGACCAACCACCTCGATGTGCAGGCGGTCGAGTGGCTGGAGGGGATGCTGCGCGCGTGGGACGGCGCGCTGTTGATCGTCTCGCACGACCGCTACTTTCTCGACAACGTGGTCAACCGTATCTGGGAGATGGGGCCGGCCGGCTTTGAGACCTACAACGGCAACTACAGCCATTATGTGCGCCAGCGCCAGGAACGGTGGGAGCGCCGCGAGATCGAGTTCAACGCCGTCAAGGAGCGCTTCCTGAGCGAACTCGACTACATCAAACGCAACATCGCCCGCGACGCCACCAAGAACCAGGCGGTGGGCCGGCTGCGACGGCTGATCCGCGAGGTGCGCGTGGTTGAGGCGGGCGGTCTCGACCTGCTGCTCAGCAAGAACTGGGGGCAGGTGATGGAGGAGGTCGACATCTCCGAAGCCAAGTGGGGCGTGATGGATGTCGAGCAGGCGATCAAAGGGCTGCGCAACCCGGTGATTCGCCCACCGCAGCTCAACATGAAGCTCAAGACGACGCTGCGCAGCGGCAATCTCGTCCTGCGCACGACCGCAATGACGATCGGCTACCCGGAGAAGACGCTTTTCACCGCCGAACCGATCACGCTGGAACGCGGCGAGTGTGCGGCGCTGATCGGCCCCAACGGCAGCGGCAAGACCACCTTCTTGCGCACG
This sequence comes from Chloroflexota bacterium, assembly GCA_016861025.1. Classification (GTDB taxonomy): domain Bacteria; phylum Chloroflexota; class Anaerolineae; order Caldilineales; family Caldilineaceae; genus Caldilinea. Next base: position 80,109 of record BOKO01000012.1, on the reverse strand, counting down.
CTGATGGGCGAAATTGCGCCGCTGGAGGGGCAGATCAAATTTGGCGCCAGCCTCAAGATCGGCTACTTTTCGCAGGCGCACGAACGGCTCAACCCCAACAACACCGTGATCGACGAGCTGCTCAGCCACAAGCAGATGTTGCTCGGCCCGGCGCGCAATTATCTGGCGCAGTATCTCTTCCGCGGGGAGGATGTCTTCAAACCGGTGCGTCTGCTCAGCGGCGGCGAACGCGGGCGGCTGGCGCTGGCGATCCTGGCGCTGGAAGGGGCGAACTTTCTGCTGCTCGACGAGCCGAGCAACCATCTCGACATCCCGGCGCAGGAGGTGCTGCAGCAGGTGCTCGAACAGTTTGAGGGCACGATCCTGCTCGTCTCGCACGACCGCTATCTGATCGACCATCTGGCGACGCAGGTGTGGGAGCTGCGCCAAAATCATTTAGAGATTTTTGAAGGAACCTACGCCGAGATGCTTGCCGCCCGGCAGAAAGCGACGGAAACAGAGAAACAGGTCGCCGCCGTTGTGCGTTCGGGTGAGCGCAACGGTTACGAAGCCAGCAAGCAGAGCCGCGCCGAGGAACGCCGGCGCGCCAGAGCGATCGCTGACGCTGAAGCACGCGTACACGAACTGGAGGCGCAATTGGCGCAGTTGGAAGCGGACCTGAACGCCGCCACTGTTGCCCAGGACATTTCCGCCATTCAGCGGCTCGGTCAGGCATACACCGACACTCAGACAAAACTCGATCTCGCCATGGAAACGTGGGCGGAGCTTGCGTGAACGGTGTTGGATCCCTGCGTTTGTTGCGCCTGATTGCTACAAGCAGTGCGAGATTGCCATCAAGCGATCAGCCGGGCTGTACAGAGCATTCCACGCGGGTGCGCGGATGGAAGCCAGGGGACGCTACACTATGTCATTGATAGGACGCAAACTGCTTAGCGTTGGAATCGACGTTGGCACGACGACGACCCAACTTGCCTTCTCCAGCCTCCTCGTTCAGGAGTCAACGCGTCCGGGACATGCGCCCCGTCTTCAAGTCAGCGCCAGAGAGATCCTCCACCAAAGTCCTATCGTCTTAACGCCGCTGCTCTCCTCACAGGAGGTGGATGTTGCGGCGCTGACAGCCATGGTGAGCAAAGAATATCAGCGCGCCGGGCTATCGCCAGCCCAGATCGAAACCGGCGCCGTCATCGTCACCGGCGAGATCGCACGCACGAGCAACGCCGATGCTATTCTCACGGCGCTTGCGCATCTGGCCGGCGATTTTGTTGTGACTGTTGCAGGCCCGAACGTGGAAGCGCAAATTGCCGGGCGTGGCGCCGGCGTGGCTGCTTATTCAGCCAGCCGCTACGTCCAGGCCACCACCGTCGACATCGGCGGCGGCACCGCGAACGCTACAATCTTTCGGGGCGGCGCAATGCTCTCTTCTGCTGCATCGGCGGTCGGTGGGCGGCTGTTGGTGATCGACAGAACTTCTGGCATCGTGCGGCGCATCACCCCGCCTGGGCGAGTAATTATCGATGCGCTCGACCTGCCCGTGCGCGAGGGAGAGCGCATCGACCTGGCGACGGCGGAGCATCTCTGCATTTGCATGGCCGATCTCGTCGCCGATCTGATTGCCGGCGAGGTCAGCGAATTAGGACAACGCCTTCGGCTAACCTCGCCGCTTCAGGGCGCCGCGCAATCGTCGGTCGTCTTCTTTACTGGCGGGGTCGGTGCATACTTCTACGATCCCATCGAGATCCACTGCCTGGCGGATGTGTTGGTGCACGATGATCTGGGGCCGCTCTTTGCGCAGTGCCTGCGTCTTCATCCACGAATTTGCAAGCACAACATCCAGCGTCCGGCGGAGACGCGGCGTGCGACGGTGATGGGCGCTTCCAGCCAGACGATCACATTGAGCGGCAGCACGATCTGGCTGGGCTGCGATCGGCTGCCTTTGCGCAATCTGCTGGTTGTGCGCCCCCGGCTAACGGTCGAGGAGTTGGCTCGCCCCGATTGTCTGGCGGATGCATTGCTGAACGCTGCCCGTCAGTGGGATGCTGAAGATGGTCGGGCAATGCTGGCGCTGGCATTGGATTTGCCAGCGAGATTGAATCACGCTGCTCTGAGGGTGGTCGCCGATGGCGTCGTGCAGTATGCGGGTGCATGCAGCGATCGTGCACAATCGGCGCCGGTGATTCTGGTGTTGGAACGCGACTATGCACTGGCGCTGGGACAAAGCATCAGCGGTTTACAGCCGGCGCTGCCCTTGATCGTGCTCGATCAGATCGCAGTGGAGGAGGGGGACCTGATCGACATCGGGGCGCCGCTGCCGGGCGGACGCGCGACGCCGGTCGCAGTAAAGACGCTCGTGTTTTATCATTGAGAAAACCGTACGGCGTTTGGGCGATGTCTTTCTGGCAGAATCGCTGCCCTGATATGGATTGCCTGGGCTTGGATTCTGACGGTTGTCACCTGTCAAAGGGGGGAACTTGAATGCTCCTGCGAACCAGACTTTATGGAAAAATGTACGAATTTCGCACGATCAAGGAGTTGCTTGCCAAAGCAAACGAAGAAAAATCCGGCGACCGACAGGCTGGCATTGCTGCAACCACGGCGGCCGAGCGTATGGCGGCGCGCCATGTTCTGGCTGAAACGCCGCTGGCGGTTCTGCGCCAAAATCCGGTCGTTCCCTACGAGGAGGACGAAGTGACGCGTGTCATCCAGGACGCCGTCGATGAGGTGGTCTATGATGAGATCAAAGGATGGACGGTTGGCGAATTGCGCGAGTGGGTATTGGCGGATAACACCACCACAGCGATGATCCGGCGTGTGAGCGACGGTCTCACCGCAGAGATGGTCGCCGCAGTGACGAAGTTGATGTCGAACTTAGATTTGATATACGGCGCCAGCAAGATACGCTTCACTGCACACGCCAACAACACCATCGGTCTTCAGGGCACGCTTGCTTCGCGCAACCAACCCAACCACCCCACCGATTCAGTCGATGGCATCCGCGCCACGCTCTACGAGGGACTGTCCTTCGGCTCCGGCGACAGCGTCATCGGCATCAACCCGATGGATGATTCGGTGGATAATGTCATGCGGCTTTTGGATATGACCTATGAAGTCATCCAGCGCTGGCGGATTCCCACGCAAAATTGTGTGCTGGCGCATGTCACCACCCAGATGGAGGCGCTTAAACGCGGCGCGCCGATGGGATTAATGTTCCAGAGTCTGGCTGGCTCGCAAAAAGCAAACGAAGCGTTTGGCGTCACGGTCGGCATGTTGGATGAAGCGTACACTCTGGCGCAGAAACACTGCGTCTCAGAAGGCCCCAACTTCATGTATTTTGAGACGGGTCAGGGTACGGCGCTATCGGCGGATGCGCATTACGACGCCGATCAATTGACGATGGAGGCGCGCATCTATGGATTGGCAAAACGCTATCGCCCTTTTCAGGTCAACACTGTCGTCGGCTTTATTGGCCCGGAATATCTCTACGATGCGACGCAGATCACGCGCGCTGGTCTGGAGGATCATTTTATGGGCAAGCTGACCGGCGTTCCCATGGGCTGCGACGCTTGCTACACCAACCATGCGCGCGCCACGCAGAATGATATCGAGAATCTGGCGGTGCTCCTGGCTGCTGCGGGCTGCGATTACTTCATGGGTGTGCCGATGGGCGACGACGCAATGTTGAGCTATCAGTGCACCAGCTATCATGACACCGCAACCCTGCGCCAGCTGTTGGGGTTGCGTCCGCTGCCCGAATTTGAGGCGTGGATGGAGGAGATCGGCTTAATGAGGGATGGGCGTCTGACCGATAAGGCTGGCGATGCTTCTTTCTTTTTACAGCGATGATTTCAGCAGGGAGGGGGTGAACGATGGATCGAGCAGATGACAAAGTGATCATTGACCTGCCCGACCCGACGCTGCCTGAGGAGCGACGTGCGATCGGGGTGAAGAATCCTCACGATCTGGAGGGGTTGCGCAACCTCTGCGCCGCCACGACTGCACGCATCGGCGTCGGGCGCGCTGGCCCACGTCCGCGCACACGTTCGCTGCTGCTCTTCCACGCCGATCACGCTGCTGCGCAGGACGCCATTTACGGTGAAGTGGCGGAAGAAGTGAAGGCGAAGTTGGGCCTTTTCACGGTGAAGACGCAGGTCGCCGATCGAGATGAGTATCTGCTGCGCCCCGACCTCGGGCGCAGGCTCTGTGATGATGCAAAAGCGACGATTGCAGCGCGCTGCATCAGACAGCCACAGGTGCAGATAGTCGTCGGCGACGGTTTGAGCGCCGCCGCCGTCAACACCAATGCACCGGAAATCTATCCGATCATCGAACAAGGATTGAAGAGCGCCGGCGTCAGCGTCGGGACGCCTTTCTTTATTCAGTTCGCACGCGTCGGTGTGATCAACGATGTGAACGCCATCATCGGCGCCGATGTGGTCGTGATTCTGCTTGGCGAACGCCCTGGCCTCGGTGTCGCCGACGCGTTGAGCGCCTACCTGGGCTACAGACCAGGCCCCGGCAAGACCGACGCCGATCGCGATGTCGTTTGCATGATCACCTACCATGGCGGCATGAATCCGCTGGAGGCAGGCGCGTATGTGGTGGAGTTGATCAAAAAGATGCTCAGACATGAGTCCAGCGGGATCGGGTTGAAGATAAAAATGTCAGGCGTAGAATGATTGAGAGATCACCATGCAACAAACAACGACGGTTCCGCAAGATTTCAGCGATATCTCCGTGAGCTTTGATGAATTGTACGCTCGCGCCCGCACTGTGCTCAACCCGCGCCGGCTTTCCGCCGAGGCGGAGGCAGGCGGCGTCGGAGCAGCGTTGCTGAGCGAAAGCGGCGCAATCTACACAGGCGTCTGCATCGACACCGCCTGTTCGATGGGGTTCTGCGCCGAACACGCCGCGGCTGCGGCAATGATCACTGCTGGCGAAAACCGCGTATTGAAGATGGTTGCGGTCAATTGGGATGGACGCGTTCTACCGCCATGCGGGCGCTGTCGGGAGTTCATCAGCCAGCTTCACGACGAGAATCTCGACGCTTTGGTGCTGGTGGCGGATGGCGTGGCGCTGACCTTGCGCGATCTGCTGCCGTATGATTGGCGGCAGGCGGCCCGCTAACGGACCGCCGCCACAAATCAAACAACGACAAGCGTTGTGCGATCAGCGGCTCAGTGAGAAGTTGTAGATATACGGATAGCCCTCTACGTCGAAGATGAAGTTCTGCACCGACGGCGCGTTCAGATAAGTTGTATTGACGGTGAAGAGCGGGAGCACCAGCGCATTTTCCATGATGATGCGCTGCGCTGTGATGTAATATAGTATAGACGTAGCGGCGCCTGAGCGAAAACAGCGCCGGAATAGGTTCCACACCTGTCGTGAATTGGGGTAGAATAGCAATCGGGTATGGCGGGCCATGCTGGAGGATATAGCGGGGCGTTGATACGATAAGGGGCGCCTCAGTGACGCAATAAGGTCGGATTCTTCGCTGCATTCAGACTTACCTAATCGCATTTCGTCGGTTGGTCGCTGGTCGACTTTGTTCTACAATGGTCGCACTATGACAGTTTTTGTACGTTCAGGCTGAGGTTCCTGTTGTTTCAGACTACCTATCGCACCTTTCAAGACGCGATCTTTTCGCCCAGTCCGCTCGTGCGCAGGCTGACGCTGGCGGGGTTGTTAGCAACCGGCGCGGCGGCGATTGCGCTCTTTATCGGCGTCGCAGGCCCGCTGCTGGCGTTGGCTGCAGCGGCTGCAATCATCGGCGGCGTGCTGATCTTGAACGACACCCATTGGGGCTTTGTGGCGCTGTGTGGCGTCGTTTTCTTGATCCCCTTCGCCAGCCTGCCCTTCTCGATAGGCTTTAAGCCGACTTTTCTCGACCTGTCGTTGGGTGCGCTTTTTTTTGTGTGGCTCTTCAAGCTGGTCATCGGTCAACAGGAGGAATTTGTTGCGTCGCCGCTCGGTCTGCCGGTGCTGCTCTTCATGCTGCTGGCGCTCTTCAGTTTTGCGCTAGGGTTGACGCACAGCCCGGCCAACACCTTCTTATTGCGCCGTTTTCTGGAAATCTTGATCGGCATTGCACTCTTCTTTGTCGTCATCAACACCGTGCGCAGCGAGAACGAAGCGATCTGGGTGACGCGCTGGGTGATGCTGGCCGGCTGGGGCGCGGCGGCGATCGCTGTGCTCTTCTATGTGCTGCCGCAGGAAGTCACCGTCGGCATTCTCGACCGCATGGCGCGTTTTGATTACCCGGGCGGCTTCGGCGCACTGCGTTTCATCGAGGACGACCCGAACGGCGTGATGCGCGCCATCGGCACGTCGGTCGATCCGAACGTGCTCGGCGGTATGATGATCGTCGTCGCGGCGTTGATGTTGCCGCAGCTTGTTTCCAGCCAGCCGATTTTCCCGCGCTGGTTCACTTTTGCCATGTGGGTGACGGCGGTGTTGGCGCTCTACCTAACCTACAGCCGCTCGGCGTTGCTCGGGCTGGCTTCTTCGATGGCGCTGCTCGCCGTGCTCAAATATCGCCGGCTGATCCCGCTAGGAATGGTCGGCGCCTTGCTGCTTTTGCTCCTGCCAGTGACGCAGGAGTATGTAGCGCGGCTGCTCGAAGGCTTTGCCGGTCAGGACCTGGCGACGCAGATGCGTTTTGGCGAATACAAAGATGCGCTCGTCTTGATCGAACGTTACCCGCTCTTTGGCGTCGGCTTCACCGGCACGCCCGACATGGACATCTATCTGGGCGTCAGCATGCTCTACCTGATCATTGCTGAAAACATGGGCGTGATTGGGCTGGCGATGTTTGTAGCGGTGATGGTCGGCTTCTTCGTGATGGCGTGGCGAGCCTGGCGGCGCGGCCCGAACGTGCGCATGGAGGCGCTGCTGCTTGGCTACACTGGCGCCATCCTCGGCGCGCTGGTCAGCGGCGTCTTCGATCACTACTGGTTCAACATGACCTACCCGCACATGACGGTGCTATTCTGGCTTTACGTGGGGATGGCGACGGCGGTGATTTTGGTGAGCGAACAGGACCAGTCAGCATCGAAAACTTGACCTGCTTCTCCACCGCGGTGGTTCGTTACAAAAACTCAGTATTGACATGCAGTACTGTATTTAGTATTATTAGTGAGGAGGAATGTCAAAATCAGAGAAGTTGTTGGAAAAGATTCGCAACAACCCTAAAGCGGTTTCCTTCGACGACCTCGACAAGGTATTGCGTGGGTGTGGATTTATTCGCCGGCAACCGCGTAACGGATCTTCGCACTATTATTACACGTTTGGCGCGCTCACATTATCAGTTCCGTACAAACGTCCTTATGTCAGAGAGATTTATGTGAAACAGGCGCTGGCTTTGATAGAGCAGGCTACTGAAAGCGAAGTATGAGAACGAACGACATCAATTACTACTTGTCTCTCCCTTACACGATCGAGTTGATTCGTGAGGACGAAACGACTTGGTTTGCGCGCGTGGCGGAATTGCCCGGCTGCATGACGGAAGGCGACAGCGCTGCAGACGCAGTCGACATGATCCAGGATGCAATGGCTGGCTGGATAGAACTGGCGTTGGAAGATGGTCGCACCATCCCAGAACCAAAACCTCTGGAAGAGTTCAGCGGCAAATTTGTCGTGCGCGTGCCTAAGTCTCTGCACCGTGATCTAGTTGCGGCTGCTGCCAGGGAAGAAGTGAGCCTGAATCAATTCATTGCAACCGAACTGGCACGCGTCGTTGGGCGCCCGCTGCCGAGTTCAGTAAGGACTGCGCCACCCGCCACTACGCGGCGACGTATGTTGGCGCAGGCGACCTTGCACGAAGACCATACGTCCTATCAAACCGAAATCGACTCTGCTGAACCATCCAGCGAGCGATAATGATTCACCACATCAGGCGTACACATGACCACCACCATCAACGAATTTGGCACGATCACACTGGAACCGGCGCCGCCGACCAACAATCTGACGCGCGGCCGCCGTCCCGAATGGCTGCGCGTGCGCGCCGCCGACAGCCCGAAATATCGCGAGTTGACCGCGCTTTTTCGCGGCCAGCGCCTACACACTGTCTGTGAAGAGGCGATGTGTCCCAACATCGGCGAATGTTGGGGGCGCGGCACGGCGACCTTTTTGTTGATGGGCGACACCTGCACGCGCTCGTGCGGCTTTTGCAAGATCAAGACCGGCCGCCCTGGCGCGCTTGATCCGGACGAACCGCGCCGCGTCGCCGAGTCGATCAAACAAATGGGGCTGACCCATGCCGTGCTCACCAGCGTCAACCGCGACGAACAGCCTGATGGCGGCGCCTGGGTCTTCGCCGAGAGCCTGCACTGGATTCACGAACTCGTGCCCGGCTGTACGGTCGAGGTGCTGATTCCCGACTTCAAGGGCGACTGGGCGGCGCTCCAGGTCGTGATGGACGCCAAACCAGAGATTCTCAACCACAACACCGAAACCGTGCCGCGCCTCTATCGCACCGTACGCCCGCAAGCTAAATACATGCGCAGTATGGAGCTGCTTCAACGCGCCAAGCGTATGGACGGGGAGGCGCTCACCAAGTCCGGCATCATGGTCGGGCTGGGCGAAACATGGGATGAAATTCTACAGGTGATGGATGACCTGCGCACTCACGATGTCGACATCATGACCATCGGCCAATATCTCCAGCCAAGCCGCTTCCACCTGCCGATCGCACGCTACTACACGCCGGATGAGTTCGTCCGCCTAAAGGAAGAGGGCGAAGCACGCGGCTTCAAGTGGATGGAGTGCGGCCCGTTGGTGCGCTCGAGTTATCACGCCGACGGACAGGTGCACCTCAGCCCGCGACAGCGTTAGCAGCGATGGCCTTATGAATCTCTTGCAACATCTACACCCGGCGACTGTGCACTTCCCGATTGCATTTTTGTTGCTGGGGAGCGCGCTTTTGTTGCTCCATCTCTGGAGGAAGGCGCCTTTTGACCTCAAGCCGACCATCTGGCTGTTGCTCGTGTTGGGTTGGGTCGGCGGGGGCGTCGCTGTGTTGACGGGATTGCTGGCGCAAGCCAATTTGCCGCCCAACGCGCCCTATCGCACCGTGCTCAACTTTCACATCGGCGCCAGCCTGGCGATGTTGGCAGCCTATGGATTCCTGCTCTATCGCGGCTGGCTCTATCGCAGCGCACGGGCGCGGAAAGCGCGCCAGCGCGCCGGGATCGACACACATGACCTGCTCGATGACGCCAGCGCCCGCTGGTGGGTTGCACTGACGGCATCGATCGGCGCGGTGTTGATCCTGGCGACCGGCTGGTACGGTGGACAACTCGTCTATGAGTTTGGCGTCAATGTGAAATAGACTCGCTCACACCAGTGCAAAAATGCGCGATGGGCCGCCGGTGGCGCCGGCAATCGTCGGGCCGCCGACAATTGCAATTGCTCCGCTTGGCGGCAGCGCACCCAGATTCGCTACATTTTCGATGCCCCACTTATTCGCCGGCAGCCAGCGATAGTGCACGGCAAAGTCCGGCGATGGCCCAAAATCGAGGCTGAGCGTGTCCACAAAGATGCCTTTGACGTTGCGCTCTTGCAGCAACATTTCGATTGCCTCGATGTGAAAGCCGGGAAAGTGCATCACGCCGCTGTCGTCGACGTTGCGGAATTTGTCCGTCGCCACGTGTGCATCCCATCCACTGTTCATCGCCACGATCGCACCGTCGGGGATTGGTCCGTGCTCGCTCTCCCAGGCAGTTAGATCGTCGGGCGTCAGTTGCGCATCTGGATTCTCCTCCGCCTTGGCGCGGATGTCCACCACCGCCAGCGGCCCCATCAAGTCCTCGACCGCAATCTGGTCGGCGCTGAGGCCGTCGGAGAAGTGATAGGGTGCATCCATGTGTGTGCCGGTGTGCTCGACAAGCAGCCAACGCAGCATGTTGTAGCCGTCGTTGGCAAGCGTCACCAATGTCTCGAGTTCGAGCTGTGGGTCGCCGCCAAAAGTGGGGAAGTTGGGCGCCAGGGTGTGGGTGAGATCGAAGATTCGGCTGAAGCTGTGGGTTGTGTTGGCTGTACTTGCGATTGCCTGGGGAATGCCAGAACGTGCAGTGATCGGCGCACAGCCAGCCAGCGCCGTCGCCGCCGCCAATCCTGCTGCGCTGCGCAAAAAGGTGCGTCGTCCTAGATCAGATGCAATTTTCTTTGTACAAGCAGGAACGCACATTGTCTCTTTCTCCTTTGGTCTTTATGTAGCTGTGCGGAAAGACGTAAAGCGAGAGAAAGTATAAGATTGCGTTCGCGATTGTAAAATCGAGATTGCGTCTCAATAAATGCGTTTGACTAACTTCGGCATTGGGTGGAACGCTTTTTCAGTTGGGCTCGCAATAATCGGGGTTTTCCCAGACGATCAGGGTTGCCCAGTTGTCGGATGCGCTGTCCTCGATGTAGTTTTCGATCAGGCCGCGCACGACAAAGCCTTGCTTCAACTGAAAAGTCAGCGTCGGATCGGTCAACTCGCCGGCCACGACGAGATCGACATATTCCTGGACGCTCATCCGCTCCTTGAAACGCACATAGCCGGGAATCAACCCACCCGCAACGATGCCGCGACGATTGTAACGACGCAGCAACTCCTTGCGCGCCTGGTAGATCATCTTGCCGATTCCACGCCCACGATAATCGGGATGGACGCTGATGTCGGCGCCGTAGTAGTAGGCGCCGTTTGGGTCGTGCGTGCGAAAGTAGAAGTTGTCGCAGATGCCTGCAAAGGTGTGCGCAGGGTGCTCGAAGTCGAAATCGAGAAAGAAGCCCGACCCTTGACCGATGACGCGCGCTCCGTCGAGCACGACAATCTGTCCTTCCGGAAAGATTCGATACTGGCTAGCGAAATGCTCGACGCGCATCAACTCCTGCGCGCCGAGCGTTGGATAAACCGTCCGCTGCAACTGTTCAAGCTGCTCGAAGTGCTCCGGCTTGAGCGTGGTGATCACGAGATTCGACATGGTGCACAGCGTCCATCAAAGCGACAGCAACGGCGACTTAAGAATCGCCGCCAGACAAATCCTTCACAATCCACAATGCATGATTCACAATTCAGACTTCAAACTTCACTTATCTCGCCGTTGCCGCGATTGCCGCTTCCAACACGCCAAGCCCTTCCTCCAACTCTTCGTCGGTGATGACCAGTGGCACGAGCGTGCGCACGCCGTTGGAATAGAGACCGGCGCGGATCAACAGCAGACCGCGTTTGTACGCCTCGGCGACGACCTTGAGCGGGGCGTCGGTGTTGGGCGTGCGGTCGTTGCGTCCCTGGATGAACTCGATGGCGGTCATGGCGCCTAGCCCGCGCACATCACCGATAATCGGGTAAGTCTCCTGCCAGCGGCGGAAGTGCGCCATCGTGATCTCGCCGATCTGCTCGGCGCGCTGATTGAGATTGTCACGCTCCATGATCTCGATGGACTTGAGCGCGGCTGCACACGCCACCGGGTTGCCGCCAAAAGTTGATCCCAGCCCGCCTAAATGGGGCGCGTCGACGATCTCAGCGCGGCCTGTCACCGCTGCCACCGGCATCCCCGCCGCCAGCGATTTCGCCATCACGATCAGGTCTGGCTCGACGCCGCTGTGCTCGATCGAGAACCAGCGACCGGTGCGACAGAAGCCAGCCTGCACCTCGTCGGCGATCAGCACGATGCCATGTTTGTCGCACAACGCACGCACCTTGCGTAGATACTCATACGACGCCGGGATGAAGCCGCCTTCGCCCTGCATCGGTTCGATGATCAGCGCCGCCACCGCCGCCGGGTCGATCTGTGTGATCAGCGCCCGCTCCAGATCCTCGAAGCAGGTCAGGTTGCACGCGCCTTCGTTGCGACAGTGTGGGCAACGATAGCTGTAAGGATAGGGCACGCGGTAGATTTCCGGCGCAAAGGGGCCAAAGCCTTTCTTGAAGAGCGCATACTTGCTTGTCAGTGAGAGCGTCAGCAGCGTGCGCCCGTGATAGGCGCCTTCGTAGGTGATAATCGCCGGACGACCGGTGTAGGCGCGCGCCATTTTGATCGCAGTTTCGACCGCTTCGGCGCCTGAATTGGACAGAAATGTCTTTTTTGCCCCAGAAATAGGGGCCAGTTGGTTGAGCTTCTCCGCCAGCGCAATGTATGGCTCATAACTGCCGACAATAGCGCAGAGGTGGATCAGTTCGCCTGCCTGCGTCCGGATCGCCTCGACCACCTCGGCGGGCGCATGGCCGACGTTGAGCGCACCGATGCCGGCTGTGAAGTCGAGAAAGGTGTTGCCGTCGACATCGGTCACGGTGGCGCCGCTGGCGCTGGCAGCCACCACCGGCGTCGAGCGAAAGGACGCCTTGGAGACCGCTGCGTCGCGACGGTCGAGAATCGCCTGGCTCTTGGGGCCGGGCAGGGTGGTGTGGATGCGAATGGCTGGCATAAAGGATTCCTACCTCTCGGTCATGGTCGTCGGAACGGTCTTTCCACGGACGAACGGCCTTTGTTTCATTCTCGCCGGGCGTCAGATCATGCTGCTGGGCTGCTTCAGGCTGCGCTTCAATTATGGCGCAGCTTTGAACAATGAGCAAAGCTGGTGGATGCGTTCTGTCAGGAACAGGGTGCACCTCAACTCAAGGCGTGGAATAGACTCCCATTCTTTGGGGAAAACCTTTCGTTGTCCGCAGGAAAAGGCTATGCTATGATGAAATCTGGTGATTGAAAACTGATAGGGTTACAACCCGCAGCAAAAAGACCGGACTCAAGCGTATGCTACAACCAAAATCATACCCGGAGTTTGTTGCCAAGGCGCTCATGCTCGACAACGATCCGTTTGAAGCAATGGTCGACGACGACAACCCGTGGATGGAGGGCTTCGTGCTCGTGATGTCGGTGAGTGTGCTGGCTGGCATTGCGTATGCCATCGGCGGTTTTTTGACAGCGCTGACGCTGCCCGATCCGAACCTCGTATACACGACCCTGGTGCAGGGCTGGCGTCAGGTGGCGGCGACAACGTCGCTCCCTCCCGCCGATGTCGAACGTGTGATCGGCGATATGTGGACAATTGCCACTGTGGCGACAGGGTATGCGGGCGGCTGGAGCCATCTGTTGCCGATCCTGGCGATTCCTGGGATTGCGGTCGTTTGGTGGGTGTTTTTTAGCGTTGTCTCATTTGGCGTGGCGCGCGCGTTTGGAGGCGTCGGTTCACTCAACGCCACCTTTGGCGCGGCAGCGCTCACGGTGGCGCCGCTAGTTTTGCTCTTTGTCAGCATCGCGCCATTTGCTGGCGTTGGCGCTGTGCCGATCATGGTGTGGGCCGGATTGATCGGCTACCGAGCCGTGCACGTGGCGCAAGAAATGGAATGGCGCGGCGCGGCACTGACGACGGCGATCGTCTACGTCGTGGCGCTGGCGCTCATCTTGCTTGCCATCACAGCCTTTGCACTTGGCTATTCGGCGGGAGGGTTCCGATGAATTCTCATTCCCATGTCGTTTTGCTGGGACAGACTTCGCGCGAGGAGTGGACGCAGCGCAGCAACTGGCTGCCCGACTTCAACCAGATTTGGAACGCTGCGCGGTTAAACCTTGTCGATGCTCTCGATCCTTATGAACGCGGTTATATCACGGTTTCAATGCGTCAGGGATTGGGCATGATCGTCGTGCTGGGATTGCTTGCAGGGCTGCTGCCTTTTCTGGCAAACCTTTGGCTCAGCCTGCGCGTTGGCGCCGCCGCCCCGATTGCGGCTGCTGCGGCATCGCTGGCGGAGTTCGCGGCCGGCGATCCGTCGAATGCAACCGCCCGCTATGTGTCGGCGAACGCCAGCCTGATCGCGGGTCTCGAACCGCGAATGCCCGGCTTTCTGGCGGCGTTGCTCTCCAGTCTGGGGCTGTGGTTGAACACGCCGCTGAGCTGGCTGTCGAACTGGATTGTTTACGGCGCTGCCGTCGCTGCACTGGCGCGTATGATGGGCGCACACAACAACTTGCAGATGTTTTTTGCTGCCACAAGCTTCACTGCCGTGCCAATGTTGCTGACCGGACTTGCGCCGATTCCATTCTTTGGCCCGGTGGCGGTCATTCTTGCCTGGGTGTGGTCGCTGATTGTTTACTACCATGCTGTACGGCTGGCGACAGGGCTTGACGCTGCACGCACTTTGTTGAGCATGGCTTTACCGATGGTGTTGGTCGCTGCAATCCCGACCTTACTCGCCATCTTCCTGGCGCTGCTTGCCTGGATTGCCTGAAAGTTCGTCCGCACAGAAAATGTCGACGCTGGCGAGACGCAAACGTTCGTAACGGAGAAGAGAGGAGGGTGCAGCGCTATCGCACCAGCTCCCACGCCAGGTGTTGAATCTCCGGTAGAATCAGTTTCTCCATCGCAAGCTGCACGGCGTTTGGTGAGCCGGGCGTGCTGAAGACGATTTTGTCGCGGTAGACGCCGGCGGTGGCGCGACTCAACATTGCCGCAGCGCCGACCTGCTCGTAGCTCAACATACGGAACAACTCGCCAAAGCCAGGCAGCGGTTTTTCGATGCAGCGGCTGATGACATCGAAAGTGCGGTCGCGACGACCGATGCCGGTGCCGCCGTTGAAGATGATCAGCCGCGCCGCTCCGCCTGCGAACTCTTCCAGCGCCGCCAACACCTCGTCCGGCTCATCCTTGACGATGCGATAATCGACGATGGCGTGCCCTGCTGCTTCCGCCAGCGTGCGAATCAGCTTGCCGCTGACGTCGGTGTCCGGCGTGCGCGTGTCGCTGACCGTCACCACGGCGATGGGCACGCTGCCTTGTCCCTCAGCCTGTTTGCGATGAAGTTCGGAACTTTGCATCAAAAAGCATCCTTCTGTGCGATCAAGATCGACGACTGACTCGACGGCGGCCTGCCAAACCCTTGCATCGGCGTGATGCATGTCACCTGATTGTGGAAGAGACCGTTGCGCGCCTGCACCCCGACAGTGACCTTTGGCGTCAGATCGCCCGATGTACGTGCAACTGCGTCAGGGACATCGAGGTAATTAAAGCCAACCGCGCCGTTGTTGTGCAGCACAATCTGAAACGTCGCCGTATATGCGGGCGTGACGCCAACCGCCGATGCAACGTTCTCGTATTGCACGACAAAGCGATCGGGCGTGGGTTGGAATGTGCTGATCACGCCGCCGGAGCGCGACGGGTCAAGATTAGCCCACCAGCCGAAAAGCGCCTGCTGCGGCTGGTCGAGCGTAGGCAAACATCGATTTTGTCCGGGCGCAGGGGTGGGAGCGGAGCTGTTATCGACCAACGCCACAAAGCCATCTTCATATACATGGACGCGCGTGTAGCGCAGGGTGCTTGTAATGTCGGGGCCGGAGAAAGGAAAGTTGAAGGGCAGCGAGACTGTCACATACCCTCCGCTTGCAATCGACAGCGCCGTCGGCGGCGTCGTAGGCGTCTCCCACTCAAAAGGAGGCGGCGTTGGCGGCGTTGGCGGCAACGTTCCGCTGCCTCCCGTCACCATCGGCAAATACAACTGGTCTGTCATCCAGTCATCGATGCTAACGGTCACGGGCGCAGCCATCGATCGACGGCTGCCGTCGGCAAATTGCAGATCAAGGGCGACCTCGCTGCTGTACACTCCGGTGATCAGGTGGGTGGGTGAGATGGCAATGGTCAGATAAAGCGGCGAACCATGTTTGAGTGCAGTCACGACGCTGGCGCCTGCTATGTTGATGACCCGCATCCATGTGGTCGGCGTGGTTGTCGCAGTCACTGTCACCGGCGTCGTCGATGGATTCTCGACGATCACGGTGCGCGTGAAGGGCGCTGCGCCATACGACAACGTCGTCTCGATTGCTGCCGGCGTTGCGGTTGCGCTGGCCGGCAGCAATCGCCGTACAGCCGCCTCTATGTCGAGCAAACCGGCGCCAGCTTCGATCTGCGGCAGACCGACGTCGCGGGCGGTTTCCTCTAAAAGCGTTTCAACTGCAGCATTTGTGAGCGACGGGCGGATGCCCATGAGCAGCGCCGCCGCCGCGCTGACGAGCGGCGCCGACATGCTGGTTCCCGGTTCGGTGCAATAATAGATTCCGTTCTCCATCAGCAGCACGCGCCCCGATCCGATGCATTTGCCTGGGACGCTGGCGGGCCAGGTGCTGAGCACGCTGGTCGTAAAGCTGCCGCCGCCGGCTGCAATGTCAAGTTGAGTGCCGACGGCGCTGTAGCTGGCGCGAGTGTTCTCCGGCGTCAATGCGGCGACTGCAACGACACGGTCGAGCCGCGCCGGAAAATAAACAGGACCGAGAATCGAACCATTGCTGCTGTTGCCGGCTGCGGCCACCAGCAGGCTTCCCCTGCCATAAGCATAATCGACTGCGGCCTGAATCGAGTCGGCTGTGGAGGGTGAGATTGCTCCGGTGGGTATCTCCAGACTCATGTTGATCACATCAGCGCCGCGATCGGCGGCGTCACAGATCGCCCGGATCAGGTTGGTGATCGAGCCGCTGCCATTGCTGCCGAGCATTTTCAGTGGATCGATCTCGACATTGGGCGCACCGCCAGCGATGCCCCGGCCATTGTTGGCGATAGCCGCAATGATGCCGGTGACGTGCGTGCCATGACCGAAATCGTCGTTCGGCATGGCGCCGGGCGTAATGTAATTGATTCCAAATAGAAGACGCCCTGCCAGATCGGGATGGTTGAAATCGGCGCCGCTGTCAATCACGGCGACGCGCACCGTCTGCGTGGTCAAGCCGTGTTCCTGAACAAGCTGCCAGGCGCGCGCAAAGCTGCTGCGCTGCAGCGGCCACTGGCGCGAAGCATAGTAGGTGTCGTTGAACACATACGGTTCTTCCGGGAAGGCGGGGGGCGGTGGCGGGATGGTGGAGGCGGCGCGTACGATCCAGTTCGGCTCCACCGAGAGAACACCCGGTGCATCAGCCAGTGTGTATAAATCCGTCGTTGCACTTTGATCGCGCAGCCGCCAGATTTGCAGCGTCAGGTTCGACCCACAAGCCGTCACTTGATCGATTAGATCGCCGGCATGCACCAGGCGAGTCTGCGCCGCCGCTGCTTCGTCCGACTCTAGATCGAGCGCCACGATGTATTCGCCGGGCCATGCCTCGCCAATCGGCTTCTCGGTCGGACCAAGCGGTGCATCTTGCGCCAGCAGCGGGGCGACGCCCAACAACAGCGCGGCGAGCACTGCCCCGATTCGCCACAAAAGATTGTTTCTAAGAATGATGGCCGGTCGTCTCATGCAACTCTTTCCTATCTTTCTGTCATGTCAGGGGAATCATCGACGCAACGCGCACCATCTGCGCCCCGTCGATCCTGCCAATCTTACCACAGTCTCGATTTATGTTCGGGGTGGCGGCAAAGCGTCAAAAAGTCAAAGCGTGACTTTGACGTTCGGCAGATGAACTGTGAATACGCTGCCTTGCTCGGGCTGGCTTTCCACGCTGATCGATCCGCCCAGATTCTGTACGACGCCGTGGACGATCGCCAGACCCAACCCGCCGCCGCTTTCGCGTTTGGTGGTGAAAAATGGCTCGAAGATTCGCATTTTCGTCGCTTCGTCCATGCCCTGCCCGGTGTCAATAACTTTGAGCGTCACCCCGCTGGAAGGTTCATCCTCTGCAGCGTCCAGCGGGGTGACAATGACGGAGATTTCCCCCGGTTTGTCCTCGATCGCCTGATGCGCGTTGACCAGCAGGTTCATGATCATCTGGTGTAGCTGCGTTGGGTCCGCTTCAATCATGGCGGACGATACTGCAAAAGTCATGTTCAACTTGATGGTTGGCGGCAGCAATGCGCTCTGAATATCGCACGCTTCCGCCACTGTCGCCAGCAAATTGACGCTCTGGACTTCGGCTTTGTGCAAACGGCTGAAGACGCGCATCTGGTTTAGCAGGTCTTTCGCTTTGTATGCCGCCGTAAGAATCTTGCTCAGATATTGACGCTGAGGACTGTCTGGCGCGGCATTGGCGTAGAGCACTTCGCTCAGTCCGATAATCGGCGTCAGCAGATTGTTGAAGTCGTGGCCGATGTTGGATGTCAGTGCGCCGATCGTCTCCAACCGTCGGCTTTCCCAAAGCTGCGCTTCGAGGCGTTTCAACTCGGTGATGTCCTCTGTGATCCCGACCAGACCGATGATCTCCTGATCTCGATTGCGCAGCGGCGTCTTGGAAAGCAGGATCCGGCGTCGGGTTCCGCTCTGGTTGGTGAATTCGGTTTCGCGCTGGATCACCGGTCTCCCGGTGCGCAGAACCTCCAGATCCTCGTAATAGCAGGTCTGACCAGATTCATCAGGGAACAGGTCATAATCGGTTTTGCCCAGCACTTTGCCGGGGTCTGGTTCATCCAGGAACACGAGGTCAGTAATGTTGGTCAACACCTTGCGCGCCTCAGCGTCCTTAACATACAGCGCCAGGGGCAGCGCGTCGATCATTGTACGCAGCAGAATCCGTTCGTGCTCAAGTGAAGCAGCAATCTGCTTTTGTTCCGTGATGTCGATCTGAATGCCGATCATCCGCACTGGTTTCCCTGATTGATCAAGCACTAGCTTGCCACGATCCTTTATCCACCGCACCGCGCCGTCGGGCAGCACGACGCGAAATTCAAGATCGAGCAGATCGGTGCGTTCGTCCACGGCGCGCCATACGGCGGCGTCGACTGCATCGCGATCATCAGGATGAATCACTTGCCGCCAAAGTGCGTAAGAGGGGCGGGTCTGCCCGGGCTGAAGACCAAACAGCCGGTAGCTTTCCGGCGACCAGAAGACTTCACCGCTCTCAATTTCCCATCGCCACAACCCTGCCTTGATCGCATCCAGGATGACATGCAGCCATTGCGCGGTGTCGAGCAACTGCGTCGAGTCTTGACCGCCGCCCTGCGTCGTCTCCACTTGCGACCAGGTGCGACCGGTTTCGTCTGCAAAGGCCTCTGGATTCATCATAGCGCACACATCGTAGACCAATTCAACCGGCGCAACATACATTCGGAGTCACCGCGTCTGGCGTCAATCGAGCTTCCGCACAAAAGCGATGGCTCATCGATTTCGCCCATCATCTCTACATCCAGGTGTATAAAAAAGGCTGTCATCACGGCATGACGACGTTCGCCGATGATGCGTGCGGTTGGCGTGTGCAGCGTTGTCAGCAGATCGCGCAATTTGAAGACATATTCATGCACAGGCGTATAGTCGGCGGTCGAACGGTCGTTTTCCGTCTTCTCGATGGCGGCGGCTGGCTTGCGCCACAGCCGGCTGCCATGCGCTCCAGCATAGGCAAACGCGCGCGCCACGCCGATGGCGCCGATGCTGTCAAGCTTATCGGCGTCGTAGAGACAGCGCGCTTCCAATGTCTGCGGCTCTGTTGTGCGGTCGCGATAGCGATGCGCTTCGATGCAATGTACAACCTGCTCGATGAGCATCTCTGGCGCGCCGCGTTCGCGTAGAAGCTGGCGGGCGCGTTCGCCAGCGCGCAGATGATGCGCCGTGCGGTGGTCGCCCGTTTCATCCGCTGGGGTGGGCAGATCGTGCAGCAACGCCGCCAGATGCACGACCGTGCGGTCAGCCTGTTCGGCGGCGGCAATCCGATCGGCAAGCAGTGTGACACGTTGCACGTGATCGAAGTCGTGTGCAGCGTCGCCGGCAAGATAAAGCGCCCGCGCCTCTTCGATAGAGATCAGCTTGTCCATGTTGTTGATTTCTATGTGAAGTGTTGCGTGCTGCGTGTTGCGTCAAGAGACACAAACCACGCAACACGCTACATGCAACACGCTACACGATCAAATCGGTTCACACTTTAGAACGCCAATCGCAAAATTGAAAGAATTTGTGGTGAAAACCGTCAATGCGGTTTGACAGAAATTTCCGCTGCGGCAGTGTTCTTCGTATGCGAGCGATTGCTGCGCGCCCAAAGGACGCCGCCGGGCGCGCTGACGATATAGCCGATGAATTGTTGCAGCAGACCCACTGCAGTGCCCAGTTCATAACCTGCGCCCATAAACAGGAACAAGCCGGCAAATGAGACCTGTCGCACGCCGAGTCCACCTGGCGAAAGCGGGACAATGATCGTGGCAAAAACCACAAGCGGGTTGATGACCAGCACCTCGATCATCGAGATGCTGTCCGGCTGGATGGCGCGCGCAATCAACCAGATGTTGAGGCTGGTGATAATGACGATCGCCGTGCTGCCCAGCGCAGTGAGCAACAGCGCGCCTGGGTGCTCGCGATAGACGCCAAACGCCGCCGCCAGCTTGTTCCAGAGCGGCAGCGTCTTTGCGCTGAAGGGCAGCAAACCAAGCAACTGCTCCATCCAACGTTTGAGACGGCGGCTCAACAACGTCATGACAACGATGAACAGCGCAAAGGTCGCCAGCGAACTGCCGATCGCGGCAAAACGCATAAAGATGGCGCC
The DNA here is from genome assembly GCA_016861025.1 of Chloroflexota bacterium. GTDB lineage: Bacteria > Chloroflexota > Anaerolineae > Caldilineales > Caldilineaceae > Caldilinea. The sequence continues at coordinate 59,752 of BOKO01000012.1, read as the reverse complement.
TTCGGTCGAAAAAGGCTGACCGTCCGGCTTGCCCCAGAGCAACACGGCGCTCGACGCAACTGCAGCAAAGAGCATAAAGATCATCAGTCCGATAAAACGGTCGATCAAGACGCTGGCGGCGGCGTCGGCTTTGCGGCGCGTGTCAACGGCGACGGCGTAGCCGCGCATCACGTCGCCGCCCACCTGTGCGGGTAGAAAGTTATTGAAGAACTCGGCGATCCATTGATAGGAGAGCAAACGGCTGCGCGGCAGGTCGATGCCAGCTGCGCGCAACAACACGCCCCACTTTAGCCCGCTGATGGCGACTGCGCTGGCGTAACAGAACGCCCCGAACAGCAACAACCACTTGTTGGCATGAACGATCTGCCACCACAGCGCCGTCGGGTCTGGCAGCCGCAGCACCAACCAGACCAGCAAGCCAATGGCGACGAAGAGTTTGAGCAGATCGATCAGTCGAGACTTAGACATAGATGACATAGGCGGCGTAGTTCATGTTGCATGTTGCGTTACATCTTGAACCACGCACCACGAACCACGCAACATTTTTTACCGCTCCAACTGCGTGTGCGTCTTGATCGAAAATGCTTCTTGAGCGGCGCCGTTTTCGCGGTTGAGCCGCACATCGCGGACATTTTGCTTCTGCGTCCACGCCATGTTCCAGACGACGTGACGGTCGCGCTTGATCGCAAAGTCATACCAGCCGAGCAGGCGACTGACGCCTTCGATCATCGCCAATAAGAAAAGAACCCACACCAGACGAATGATGCCCCATAACTCCTTGAGTGCAATGCGCGCCACGCGGCTATTCTGCATGCTGCTGACTTTGTAGCCATATTTGTGTTTCAGGTAGAGGTGACCCGCATGGTTGCGCCGACGCTGGCGTATAAAGTCGCTGACAGTTGTTGGTCCGGTGTTATAAACGATTGCATCGGGCGCATATCGCACCTGCATTCCCTGGCGCACGACAATCGCCTCGACAAAGGCTTCGTCCATCGCCACATCGGGCGGAATCTGCTCAAAGACTTTGCGGAAGGCGATCATTTCGCCCAACCGCGGAATTTCGAGACAAAGTTCGTGTTCCATGCGCAGGCGCAGGTGGCTGAGCAGGCCGACGATATGGTCAGGCGTGTCCACCGCCATCTTCTGTGCGCCGACCATGCCGACCGCCGGGTCGCGGAACATGCGCACCATGTGCTCGACCGCGTACTCGTGTGGCAATGTATCGCCGCTTTCGAGCACGCAAATGTCGCAACTCGCCGCCTTGAGGAACAGGTTGATCGCGCTGGTCTTGCCTTCACGTCTGGGCTGTTCGATCAACTGGATGCGCTCATCAAGCGCCATGAACTCTCTGACAATCTCCACTGTGCGGTCTGTGCACGCACTGGCGACTACGATGATTTCAACGATCTCGACCTGATGAAGATGCTGATCAAGCAATGCAGCCAGCAGCGACCCAATATTTGCTTCTTCATTGTAGGCTGTCACGCCCACGCTGCAGCGAATTTTGTCAATCGAATGTGTCATAAAGATGGAAGATTCCTTGTTCAACCGCTGCGATCTATGAACTTACTAATTTCACCATCGTCACCCCGTCGCCGCCTTCACCGGCGTCGCCGGAGCGCATTGTCCCGACGAGCGGGTGGCGCTTGAGCGTATCGCGCACGGCGGATTTCATGGCGCCGGTGCCGTGGCCGTGAATAATGCGCACAAACGGCAGCCGGGCGCGGTAAGCATCGTTCAGGTAGCGCTCCAGCCGGTCGATTCCCTCCTCGACGCGTTCGCCGCGCAGGTCGAGTTCGATGCCGGGGCTGGACGCCGGCCCGCTGTTTTGTATTCTAATCGCTGGCGCTGCGGTTTCCTTGACGGCTTTCTGTCGAAGCTCCAACCGTTTTATCGGCAGTTTAAGACGAAAGTTGCCAAGCTGCACATCAGCCTCGTCGGTGGCGTCGTACACTGCCAGCACCTCGCCGCTTGCTTGCAGGCTGGCGACCCACACGATGTCGCCCACCTCGATAGGGCCGGTCAGCCGTTCTTCGGCGCGACCGGGCACGACGACGCGTTGGTTGACTTCTTCGGTCGCCTGCTTGCGTCGCGCCAGCTCCTTCTCGGCGCGCGCCAGGAACTCTTCATGACTGGCGGCGCTGACGCCGCTGAAACCGCTGCGCGCCTGACGGCGCAGTTGCTCAACCTCCTTGCGCGCTTCTTCCAGTTCCGCCTGCATCAATGCGCGCGTTTCGGCGATGACTGCGCGCCGCGCCTGTTCGATCTGTGCAAGTTGATAGCGTAGATCGGCTTCCAGCAGTTGCCCTTGCCGTTCGCGCGCTTTGGCGCGTTCCGCCGCCTCGAACGCCTCTTGTTTGGCGCGGCGGATGTCGTCGAGCAGCTTGTCCGCTTGCAGCGTATCTGGGCGCACGATCGATTCGGCTTCCTCCACGATCACTGGGTTGAGACCCAGCCGCCGCGCAATCGTCAGCGCGTTGGAGCGCCCAGGCAGCCCGATGCTCAACTCATAGGTCGGGCTGAGCGTCTCAATGTCAAACTCGACCGAGGCGTTGCGCACGCCCGGCGTGTTGTGGGCGTAGAGTTTGAGGTCGCTGTAGTGCGTCGTGGCAAAGGTGGTGATGCCGCGGTCGCGCAGGTTTTCCAACAGCGCCATCGCCAACGCCGAGCCTTCCTCCGGGTCGGTTCCGGCGCCCAGCTCATCGAGCAACACCAGGCAGTGCGGGTCCGCCTCCTCCAAGATCGAGATGATGTTGGTCATGTGACTGGAGAAGGTGCTCAGGCTCTGCTCAATGCTCTGCTCGTCGCCGATGTCGGCGTAGACGCCTTCGAAAACCGAGAGTTTGCTGCCCACATCGACCGGCAACATCATGCCCGACTGCGCCATCAGCGTCAGCAAACCGACGGTCTTGAGCGTGACGGTCTTGCCGCCGGTGTTGGGGCCGGTGATGACGATGATGTAGGTCTCGTCGTCGAGATAGACATCGATCGGCACGACGGTTTTTTGATCGAGCAGCGGGTGGCGGGCGCGGTGCAAGTCGATCACCGAACCAGGGTGGGCTGCGAGTTCATCCTCTTCTTTGCTGCGCTTGTGTGCGTTCTTGCGCGGCTGAAAGGCGACCATCTCCGGCAACGTGGCGTCGAGCGTGTAGGCGTACTTGGCTTTGGCAAAGGTGAAATCCAGTTCCGCCAGCACCTGCGTGTTGCGACGCAGATAGACCGCCTCCTCCGCCACCGCCGTGCTCAGTTCGAGCAGGATGCGTCGGACTTCCTTTTCTTCCTGCAGCTCCAGCTCGCGCAGTGCATTGTTTTGCTGCACGACCTTGATCGGCTCGATAAAGAGCGTGGCGCCGCTGGCGGACTGATCATGGATAATGCCGTCGATGTTGCCTTTGTACTCGGCGCGCACCGGGATAACGTAGCGTCCTTGCCGCTGCGTGACCAGCGCCTCCTGCAGGTAAGGCTTGATGTCGTTGCTATGCACGATGCGGTCGAGCGTGCTCAACAACCGCTCCTGCGCCACACGGAGTTCGCTGCGGATGCGTCCAAGTTCTGGGCTGGCGTTATCGAGCACGTCGCCGCGGTCGCTGATGCAGCGGCTGATCTGCTCGACGACGTGGTCGCACGGCTCGATGTTCGCAGCCATCTCCGCCAAATGGGGGAAGGAATGCTCCAGTCGCGTCAGCAGGTTGCGCAACTGGCGCGCCCGCTGCAAGGTGAACTTCACCTCGAGCAGGTCGGGCGGCAGCAGCACGGAGCGACGCTCGGCGCGGTCAAGCAATGGGCGCAAATCGCTGACGCCGCCAAAGCTGATGTCGTCTTTTTGCCCCAACAGTTGATACGCCTCGTAGGTCTGCGCCAGCCACTCCTGCACCGTGACCAGATCGTCGCTGGGCAAAAGCGATGCGGCCAGCTCGGCGCCGCCGCTAAAGGCGCAATACTGAGCCAGCCGTTCGAGAATCTTCGGATATTCGAGCACACGCAGCGTGCGTGGATTCATGTTCCCTCACCCCATCTGGTGACAAACGTAACGAGCATCATAACATAGCCCGTGATCTACGAGCAAAGCTGGCGGGAAACGCCGCTCAATCAGAGCCGGCGGATCGTATGCGTCCTGCACAATCGAAACGCGTTAGGGCGCAACCAATCGGTCATGCCCTTGCGCCATCGCCAGCTGCATCATAGTTCGGTTGACCTCGCTCAAGCTTTTCAATTCTTTGCATCCACGCTTGCACATGACATCGACTGTAAGAGATGGTTTGGCGAGCAGGCGATAAGGGGGCTTTATCAATTCTGAAGGCAAGCGCGCCGGTTACCATTGCTCGACCGCTTCGTAGTCAAGCAATTTGTTTGCGTACCAATGATTGAGTAGTTGGGCCGCATTTGCCTTCCTCCACAGATTGACGTTAGCATATCTGCATTAATATATTTTCGGAAGGCTATACAATGCAGAACAAGACACTATCACCAAGACTTGCTGCAATCGTCGAGGCATTGCCATTACGTCCGGGTCTTCGGGTGCTGGAAATAGGGTGCGGACCCGGGGCGGCAGCGCGTGCAGTCGTCAGTCGTATCGGTGATGGGCACGTCCTCGCCATTGATCGTTCAGCTAAAGCCATTCAGCAGGCAAGGAATGCATCAAAAGAGGAAATTGCTTCTGGCCGATTGAGTTTGCGTCAGGTAGCGGTTGAGGATTTCGAGCTTGAAGTGGGTGAAAATCCTTACGATATCGCGTTTGCCATACGTGTTGGTGCATTAGATGGGCGCCACCCTGAACTAGCCAAACGCGCCCGTCAGCGTATCGCAGCGGCTTTGACCCCAGATGGGAGACTGTTCATCGACGGCGGCAATCCGTTGCAGGAAATTTTGCTTAACAAGGAAACGGATTAACGCTGCATCAATGGAGTTCTCGAGTGGGCACAGATGGCTTTCGGCGTATGCGATGCTATAGTGTGCTAGCCGTGTCACATACAACATTGCTAATATCGTGCCGTGTGTGTCAGAACAACAACATACTCGGCGCAAAAGGTGAGCAGAGCATTTTCAAGTTCAGCCGACACGGGAGTCGCTTCGATTTTCACGCATCTGGAGGTAAATCGTGTCCACAAAATAGCGGCGCGTATTCCCAAGTTTCTCATAACGCACTGTTTTCTCGGCAAGTAAAATGCCGAGTATCGACCACGACAAGTAATTCTTTTGCCCTCCCTCGAAATCTGACTCCAATTCGAGTCCGCGTGTGATCTCGATGTTGGTCAGTCCTTCGGGGTGCTGCACAAGATAATCGACAATCGCTTCTTTTAGCAGATGGAGACCAGCGCGTGACTTTTCAAGGGGTGTCATATCGAATCTCCTTTCCTGTGTCGATGCACGGATTATTGCACTTTGATCGCCTGGAAGTGCCTTTCGGTTTAGTATACCCTACAGCCGTCGCAAATCAGAAAGCCCGTTCTACTACGGAGGATAGGCCACGCTTAAGACAGAAGGGTTGCAACTGCGTCATTCGAGGCGCAGCCGGAAGCACGCCCCCACCCTCCACCTTTTTTGACACCTCTCCCACTCTCCTGCTATAGTTTCCGCCAATTGTATAGCGTGCACTCTTATCCAGAGAGGTGGAGGGACCGGCCCTGTGAAACCTCGGCAACCTTGTCCTGCGGCGACGGCGCTGCGCGATGGAGGTGCCAACTCCGGCAGAGCGATTCTGGAAGATGAGAGGCGGCAACTCAGGTTCGTCCGATGCGTCCCTCTTGTCTTGATGGCAAGAGGGATTTTTTATGTTTGAGCAAAAAAACTGAAGAGAAAGGCCAGGAAAGAAGATGATCGTAATGAAATTTGGCGGCACGTCGGTGGGCAACGCCGATGCATTTGCCCAGGTTGCGGAGATTGTGAAAGCCGCAGTGACACGCGAGGCGACAGGCGAGCGCCCCGGTGTAATTGTCGTCACCAGCGCAATGTCGGGCGTGACCAATATGTTGATCGAAGCGGCGCAGCGTGCGGCGCAAGGCGACGAAAGCTTCCACCAGGCGCAGCAGGACAGCCTTCTGCTCAAACATCAGCTCGTCGCCGGGCGGCTGGTCGAAGATGGCAGCGAGCGCGCCGCGTTGACGCGCATCTTCGAGCAGCGACTGGCGGAGTTCGACCGCCTGTGTAGCAGCATCGCTGTACTCGGCGAGTTGACCACGCGTGGGCTGGATGTGGTCAGCGGGCTGGGCGAACGCATGGCCGCGCCGCTGCTGGCGACTGTGCTGCGCGCTGCCGGTCTACGCGCCGAAGCCATCGACGCAACGGAGTTGATCGTCACCGACAATGTCTTTGGCGGCGCCGCGCCCATCGATCATCTGACCGAGGAGAAGTGTCGAGACCGGCTGCTGCCCTTGCTGCAAAGCGGAATCGTGCCTGTGGTCACCGGCTTCATCGGCGCTACGGTGGATGGCGTGCCGACCACGCTTGGGCGCGGCGGCTCCGACTATTCGGCGGCGATCATCGGCGCTGCGCTGCACGCCGACGAGATTCAGATTTGGACCGACGTCAACGGCGTCATGACCGCCGACCCGCGCATCGTGCCCAACGCACGCAGCCTCAAACAGTTGAGCTACGAAGAAGTCGCCGAGCTTGCCTATTACGGCGCCAAAGTCCTGCATCCCAAGACGGTCACGCCCGCCATCGAAAAGAAAATCCCGGTGCGCGTGCTCAACACTTTCGAGCCGACGCATCCTGGCACGCTGATCGTCGAAAAGTCGCAAGCTGAAGCGAGAGGCACGGTCAAGGCGATCACGGCGATCCGCAACATGAATTTGATTACGATTTCAGGTCGCGGCATGATGGGTGTGCCCGGCATTGCGGCGCGCACCTTTGGCGCAGTGGCGCGCACCGGCGCCAACGTGCTCATGATCAGCCAGAGCAGCAGCGAACAGAGCATCTGTTTTGTTGTGCCAGAAGCGTCGGCGAGCGCAGTCATCGCTGCGCTGAACGAAGAGTTCCGCCGTGAGCTAGAACTACACTACATCGACAGCATCCACGGCATGTCGCACATCAACATCGTCGCTGTCGTCGGCAGCGGCATGCGCGGCACGCCGGGGCTGGCGGCGCGTGTCTTCACGGCGGTTGCACAGGTGGGCATCAACGTCATCGCCATCGCCCAGGGATCGAGTGAAGCCAACATCAGTCTGGTCGTGATCGACGCCGACGCAACGTCGGCGCTGCGCGCGATCCACGACATCTTTGAACTGCACATTCCAACGGAGGAACGGGTGCACAAAGGGGCGTAGTTCAGGGTGAGAGCGTGCACTTTGCTTCGGGTGTACTGTTACACCACACTGTTAAATCACACCGTCGAGCAAATGCTGGATCGCCTCGATTTCGTCCTGGTTGACAGTGTGTCCTATCCCTGGGTAGATGCGCAGGTCAACTGTTGCGCCAAGCTCTTGGAACAGGCGCGCCGTGCGTTCGACGCGCGTCACAGGAATGTGAAAATCCACGTCGCTGCAGCCGAGCAACACGGGCGTCCCTTCCAGCGAGCCGGTGTAGGTGCGCGGTTGGTCGCCATGCTCAATCAAGCCGGCGCTCAAGCCGATCACCCCGGCGTAACGGCGTGGATTGCGCGCCGCGTATTCAGTCGCCAGACAGCCGCCCTGCGAAAAGCCAAGCAGAAAGATGCGTCTGTGCGTCATTCCCGCGCCGACAAGCGATGCAATCAGATCGTCGAGCACTTGCAGCGCCGACGACAGCCACGGCTCGTTCGTGGCGACCGGCGCAACAAAGCGATTGGGATACCATGTGTTGTTGGCGGCCTGCGGCGCAAAAAACGCAACCTGCGGCGCCTGAAACTCATGGGCGAGATACAAGATGTCTTGCGCCGTGGCGCCGCGACCGTGCACCATGATCATAGCCGCCGCCGCTTGCTCGATCTTCGCGCCGTAGTGCGCCACCGGCATATTTTGGTGTAAAGTATTCTGCGTCATTGATTTTGTTCCCGGTGCAATATGCTTGCTCTTTGCGTGTTGGCGAAAACGCCTCTAGTCCCAAAGGATACCGCATTTGTCTGGAATTTGTCGTTTGGCCGGTAAGGAGGATGCATACATGAATGAATGGGCGCCACTAGTCTCGCCAGCGCTGCACGGCAAAGTCTGTCTGGTGACCGGAGCGTCTCAAGGATTGGGCGCAACGATCGCGCGCACGCTGGCGGTGGCCGGCGCAGCGGTGGCGGTGCATTACAATCGCTCCGAGCGCGCGGCGACTGCGCTCTGTGCGGAGCTTGCAGCAAACGGCGCAAACGCGCTGCCCGTGCAAGCTGATCTGCTCGACGCAGCAACGATCGAACCGCTGGCGACAATCGTGTCGGAGCAACTGGGGCCTATCGATATTCTGGTCAACAATGTCGGCCCTTATGTGGATACGCCTTTCCTCGATTTGAGCGTGGAAGATTTTGATCTGGTGATGAACGGCAACGTGCGTGCGACATTCCTGCTATCACAATATGTCGGGCGGCGGATGCGTGCGCGCGGCGCAGGACGCATCATCAACATCGCCGCCACCGACTATCGCCACCGCAGCCACAGCGTCTATGGATTGGCTAAGGGCGGCGTGATCCACCTGACCGAGGCATTGGCGCTTGAGCTGGCGCCGCAGACGCCGGTCTTCGCCCTGGCGCCCGATCTGATCGCCGACAACGAAGACATGGCGCCGGATTTCGTCGCGCGCGCCGTGGCGGCGACGCCCATGCGCCGGCTGGTGACGCGTGCCGAAATAGCCGCTATGGTGGCTTTGCTTTGCACCCCTGTCTTCGACATGATGACTGGTCAGACGTTGGTGATGGATGGGGGGCGCTCGCTGCCGCGTATGGCGGATGGCGACAGGCAATAACTCCGACAAATAGCCGTTGACGACGGTTGCAGAAACCGCAACAATACGCGCATAACACCCTGCAAGCACTCAAGGAAGGCGTTATGTCCGTTTCGTCCCCACCCTCTTCTAGCCACGCTTCACCCATCACAGCCGCCAGCTCTGGACAACCGGGCGCCCTGCCGGAATCGTCGCCGATGCGCGCCGTCTTTCTCCCCTATTTGCTCGGTCTGTTTACGGCATTCACGCTCTCTGGCATTGGCTTCTTTGTCCTGCGTCAGCCCGACCCGCCGCCGATCCAGTTGGCGCCGCCCCCGACTGCTGCGCCGACCGCCACCGCCACAATGACGCCGACGCCAGGGCCGATCGTGGTCTATGTCAGCGGCGCAGTCGTCGCGCCCGGAACCTTTACACTGCCGCCCGGTGCGCGTGTGGTCGATGCCATCACCGCAGCCGGCGGTTTGCGCAGCGACGCCGACGCCGCGCTGATCAACCAGGCTGAGCGCGTCTTCGACGGCGCACAGGTGCATGTGCCGATCGTCGGCGCCGTGAGCGCTGCCCCAGCCGTTGGGCTTTCGGGATTGTTGCCCACGCCGACGCCAGAGACGCGCTCCGCTGGTGCGGCGATTTCGATCGGCGGTCTGATCAATCTCAACACGGCCACACAGACAGAACTGGAATCGTTGCCCGGAATCGGCGCCAGCAAGGCGCAGGGCATCATCGCCAATCGTCCATACGCCACGATCGACGATTTGGAGCGCGTACCCGGCATCGGTCCAGCTACGGTCAATCGTCTGCGCCCATTGGTCACTGTGCAGCCATAAACAAACGGTTTGGGCGCCAGACAGATATGGTGCGCGCGATGTCTGCTCAACCTGGCTTTTCCTCAACTGCAAAGACGCTGAACATCCAGCGAGAATCACGCCAGAATAGCCACAACATAGAATGGTGATGCAATTCCCCAGCGAGCAGCCTGCATCTAGTTGACGCTGGCTGCTTGCAAATTGGTGTTTTATAATCCGTCGATTGTTGTGCGGCGTACAACACCCGCCAAAGCCGAAGGTTGAGAAAGAGTATGGCGAAAGAAGAGAAAAAGGGTATCGGAGAACAGGCGAAAGACGCCGTGATCGATGCCCGCAACGAGTTGATTGTGCAAAGCGCAAATCTTTATATTTTGGTGCGCAAGGTGCTCTTGTCGAGTCTTGGCGCTGTTGCGTTGAGTATGGACGAGGCAAACGAAGTTCTGGCAAAGTTGGTGGAGCGTGGCGAGGTTGCAGAAGCTGACTTGCAGAAGATGCTCAACGAATTGCGCGCTCGACGTGAGCGCAGCGAAGCAGAGGCGGTCAGGGCGCGCGAAGAGCTATCGCGCAAAGCCTCGAACACGCTCGAAGAAAGCGTCGAAACGATCCTGACGCGGCTGAATGTGCCCAACAAGAGCGACATCGAAGAGCTGAGCCGCAAGATCAGCCATCTCAATGAGAAGGTGTCGGCGCTGAATCACCAGCGGCAGAACAACAACTAGCCAGTCGAATGTGCATCGGGCGCTGACGGTTGGTGTGTAATAAGGATAGCGCCCGATGCTCAATCAGCCTGCGCTGCACGCGGACGTGAGACGCGTGCAGATCGAGCGCCGCGCTGGCGCACCAACCAATTGCGAACCGCCGGAACTCGCACCAATAGCAACGCCGCCAACACGCCACCATACATCAGCGGCTCCCATCGTTCGGCGGCTTTCGCCTGCCACAAAAAATGCAACACCACCAGCACGCCTGCTGCATAGACCAGCCGATGCAGCCGTTTCCAGTTGCGTCCCAAGCGCCGCATCCACCCGCGCGTCGAGGTGATTGCCAGCAGCGCAAGCAATAGCAGCGCCAGGCTCCCTGCCAGAATGTACGGCTTGTCGAGCACGGCATCCTGCACAATTAGATTCCAGTCAAAGCCATAGTCCAGCCCGACAAAATTGAGTAGATGCAACGAGGCGTAGGCAAAGGCGATCAATCCGAGCGATCTGCGCACAGTCAACGCTCTGCGAAAGCCGAAAATCGTGTTCAACGGCGTGCATGCCAGGCTGAAAAAGAGCACAATCATGGCGGCGCGGCCAGAAACATTGTTGACGGTGTTGACCGGGTCGACGCCCAGGCTGTTGGTGAGCGCACGCCACGCCAGCCAGCCCATCGGCGCCAACGCCGTCAGCGTCACCACCCACCAAAACCAATTGTTGCGCACATAGGTTGCCATCGATGCAGCTCCATCTGCACGCACCCGTTGTCCGCTCATTCGCCTTTCCTATCCAAACACCCGCCCAAGTTCTCCAATCTCTCTACAAGTTGACGCGCCTAATAACTTCGCGTCAGATCCATGCCCGCGTAGAGATAGGCGACTTCTTCTTCATAGCCGTTGAACATCAGCGTCGGCCGCCGTCCGTTTTCACCGATGCGTCGCTCGGAAGCTTGCGACCAACGCGGATGATTCACATTGGGATTGACGTTGGCGTAGAAGCCGTATTCATGCGGTGCAGCCGCGCTCCAGGTGGTGTCGGGGATCGTGTCGGTGACCTCCAGCGTAACGACTGACTTGATGCTCTTGAAACCGTACTTCCAGGGCACGACCAGCCGGATCGGTGCGCCTTGTTGATTGGTGAGCGGCTTGCCATACATGCCGGTCGCCAGGATCGCCAACGGATGCATCGCTTCGTCCATACGCAATCCTTCCTGATAGGGCCAATCCAAAATGCCTGAACGCTGCCCGCGCATCTCCTCCGGGCGGTAGACGGTGACAAAGCGCACATACCGCGCCTCTGACTTTGGCTCGGCGTCCTTCAGAATCGCCGAAATCGGAAAGCCGACCCACGGAATCACCATCGACCACGCTTCAACGCAACGTAGACGGTAGATGCGTTCTTCCTGGGGGTAGCGCTTATAAATGTCGTCGATGTCGAGCACCATCGGGTTGTTGACCAGCCCGGTGATCTCCACCTGCCAGGGATAGGAGTTGAAGCCAGCAGCTTCTCTGGCGACGGATTCTTTGTTGGTGGAGAATTCGTAGAAGTTATTGTAGTTGGTGATCTCCTCAAACTTGTTGAGCGGATCGCCCAGCTCGTCCTGGTTGACGCTGGCTGTTGGCTCTGTGTGCGCCAACGCCGGCGGCAGGTTTTGCGGTCGCCTGACCACAACCGCCGGTGAATCGCTCTCCACGAGATCGGTCGCGCGTCCGCTCAAGGGTGTGGTCGAACAGCCTGCCAGCGCCAGTGCGCCCGCCGTTGCCCCAGCCGCTGCCATGAAACGCCGACGATTCAAGAATACGTGCTCCGGTGTGATTTCAGATGGTGAGATTTTGACCATGTGTCCACTCTCCATTTTCTCGCGAGATAGTGAGCCGCCATGAAGCGTCCGTGATCTGCCGCAGCATGATGTCGATGGCTCTGAATCGCTGCATGAAATGCATTGTAACTGGTACTGTATATGGTGTTCAGCGTCATGTGCTGTATGATTGCTTTCAGGATACACAGCCTTTGTGACAAAAAAATGAAATCTGCATTAGGCGTCTATGAGCCATTTGCGCAGTTGACGCAAATAATTTTCATTTTCAGCAGAATTGGGGCTTCACGAAAGGCGCCAGAAACGATTTCACCATGACAACAATCCGAGATGAACAACTCCTCGCCTATTTTCAGCGGCGCCGCGATGAAATTCTGGCAACCATCAGCCAGCTTGTCACACACGAAACGCCGAGCTACGACAAGCCGCGCCTCGACGCATTTGCCGGTTTGTTAAGCGGCCGTCTGGCTGCGGCTGGCGCCGCTGTCGAGATCATCGAGCACCCAACGCGCGGCAACCATGTGCGCGCTCGCTTTGTGCATGGCGACGACGCGGCAAAACCGGCGTTGGTGCTCTGTCACTATGACACCGTCTGGCCCGTCGGTTCGCTGGCAACGCATCCCTTCCGCGTCGAAGCAGGCAAAGCCTACGGCCCCGGCATCTTCGACATGCAAAGCAGCCTGGCGCTGGTCAAATACGCCATGCACGCCGTGCGCGATCTCGACATCGCATTGCCGCGACCGGTGATCGTGCTGATGACCTCCGACGAGGAGATCGGCAGCAGCTCCTCGCGCGCGCTGATCGAGGCCGAGGCGCGCAAAGCCGACTATGTGCTGGTGATGGAATCGCCGCTGCCCGGCGGCGTGCTCAAGACCACACGCAAGGGCACGGGCGCATTCATCGTTGAAACTATCGGTCGCTCCGCCCACGCTGGGGTGGACCCCTACAAGGGCGTCAATGCCATCGAGGAGATGGCGCATCAGGTGCTGGCGATCCACGCACTGGCTGACCGTGAGGCGGGAACGACGTTGAGCGTCGGCATGATCGAAGGTGGCAGCGCGCCCAATGTCGTGCCGGCGCGCGCAAAAGCGCAGGTCGACGTGCGCTCATGGACGCAAGCCGAGGCAGAACGCATTGCACAGGCGATGGCGACGCTGCAACCGATGTTGCCCGGCGCGCAGGTTACTGTCAGCGGCGGCTGGAATCGACCGCCGCTCGAACGCAGCGCCACCGGCGCATTGTACGAACGCGTGCGCGCGATCGGACGCACATTGGGCTTGGAGTTAAGCGAAGGCGGCACCGGCGGCGGCAGCGACGGCAATTTCACCGGCGCACTCGGCATTCCCACGCTCGACGGTCTCGGCGTCCCCGGCGACGGCGCACACGCCGACCATGAACACATCTTGGTGGACGAGATTCCCGGACGCGCCGCGCTGTTGGTGGCTATGTGGAAAGAATTGTAGACTTGTCGATGGCGCACCCACTGAAACCTTCTGCACAACGAGTTCAAGACGCCCTGTACGCCGCCGGCTTCTCGAATCAAGTCATCGAGCTGGCGGATTCAACGCGCACCTCGGCGGAGGCGGCGGCCGCTGTCTGCTGTGCGGTCGAGCAGATCGCCAAGTCGTTGGTCTTTACGGGCAAACAAAGCGGTCAGGCGATCCTCGTGATTGCGTCGGGCGGCAACCGCGTCGACGAAAAGAAGGTGAGCGCGCTGCTCGGCGAGAAGATCGCGCGCGCCGACGCCGAGTTCGTGCGCGTACAAAGTGGCTTCGTGATTGGCGGCGTCCCACCCATCGGCCACGTCCGACCACTGCGCACCTTGATCGACGCCGATTTGCTCTCTTACACCGAAATTTGGGCGGCGGCCGGTCACCCGAATGCAGTCTTTCGCCTGACGCCAGCCGAACTCGTGAAAATGACCGGCGGCGAGGTGGCGGAGATCAAAGTCGCAGCATCGCCGCCATAACTGGACATTGCACAAACTTTGCATATAAAGCGTGCTTGACATCTCTGCAAAGCATCGGTAAAATTCCGCGTAAGTAAGCCACATTCTATCGTTTGATTTGCTTATCGGCGGCGTCTGCCCAGCAGCGTCGCGACGTTTATTCCGTGCGTTAAGTTGAACGCCAATGGCGCAACTCAGCGCATTGGACGCATAACGCAAATCCCTGTGTTCACAACTTGTCGGTCAGTTTGTTTCGTCCACGTTAAACCAAAAGGAGAATGATATGATCGGTGGTTTCGTCAACCGCATTGCCTGGATCGACCTCACGTCCGGCAATATCGAGTACAAGGGCATCGACGAGACAGATGCGCGCAAATACATCGGCGCGCGTGGGCTTGGCGTCAAATATGTCTTCGACAATGGCCCGGATGTCGAGCCGCTGTCGCCGGAGAACATTCTGTGCGTGATGAACGGACCGCTCACCGGCACCAACGTCAACATGAGCGGTCGTCTCGCGGTCGTGACCAAGTCGCCGCTGACCGGCACGGTCGCCGACGCACACATGGGTGGCTGGACTGCGGCCAAGCTCAAATGGGCCGGTTTCGATGGGCTGGTCTTCAAGGGCAAATCTGAAAAGCCGGTCTATGCCTACGTTGAGGATGGGAAAGTCACGCTGCACGACGCGTCGGATGTATGGGGAAAGGGCATTCATGAGACGCTGCGCATTCTGCGCGAACGCCATGGCGAGGATTGCGACGGCATGGCAATTGGGCAGGCGGGTGAGAATCTGGTGCGCTTTGCCTGTTGGGTGAATATCAATGACCGCGCTGCCGGGCGCAATGGCACAGGCGCAGTTGCAGGCAGCAAACACCTCAAGGCGATCATCATCAAGGGTGACAAAAAGAATCGTCCCGAACCAGCTGACAAGGACGCCGACCGAGAGGCGCGCAAGAAGGCGCTGGCTGCGATCATGGCTGAGGAGAACATCACTTCCCCGCGCAAGGGCGGTCTCAGCGTCTATGGCACCAACGTGCTGATGAATATCACCGAGAGCATCGGCGCGCTGCCCGCCTACAACTCTCAGAAAACCGCCTTCGGCAAAGACAACGCCGAGAAGATTTCTGGCGAGTATGTCAACGAGCATATCTTGATCAACAACCCGACCTGCCATGCCTGTCCGGTTGCATGCAAGAAAGAGGTTGAGGTCACTGAAGGGCCGTTCAAGGTCAAAATGGAAAGCGTCGAGTACGAACCGGCGTGGTCGCTTGGCTCCAACTGCGGCAACAACGATGTGCGCGCTGTGGCGTTCATGATCAACCAGTGCAACGACTATGGCATGGACCCGATCGAATTGGGCAATGTCCTGGCGATGTACATGGAAGCCAGCGAGAAAGGCTACACCAACGGCGATGGCAAGCTGGCGTGGGGCGATGCGCTGGCGATGACGGAAGTAATCACCAAGATCGCCATGCGCGAAGGAGTGGGAGACAAGCTGGCGGGCGGCACTGCACGCGGCGCCGCGGCTTTCGGTCACCCAGAGATCGCCATGACCGTCAAAGGACAGGCAATTCCTGCTTACGATCCGCGCGGTCTCAAGGGGATGGGCATCGCCTACGCCACCAGCAATCGCGGCGCCTGCCATCTGCGCGCCTACACGCCGGCGGCGGAGTTGGGTGTCATGCCTTTTGGCTCGCTCAAGGTCGATCCGCTGGCATGGAAGGGCAAAGGCGCGCTGACCAAAGTCTTCCAGGATGTGCACGCCGTCTCCGACTCGCTGGATCTGTGCAAATTCTCTGCGTTCGCCGAGGGTATGCAAGAATACACCGAGCAGTTCAATGCCGTCACCGGTCTCAACTACTCAACCGATGAACTGTTGAAGTGCGGCGAGCGCATCTACAACCTGGAACGCTATTACAACAACCTGGCCGGCTTTGGCGAGGGGTCAGATTATCTGCCCAAGCGCTTCACGCACGAAGCCAGCACCATGCCTGGCTCCGAGGGTCATGTCTGTGAGCTTGACCTGATGCTGGAAGAGTACTATGCCGAGCGAGGGTGGGTCAACGGCGTCGTTCCGGAAAGCAAGCTGCGCGAGCTGGAGATCATTTGAGTCAGGAAAGGCGCGTTGTTAGAGCTGAGCGGCGAGCGTTCACTTTGGCGCCTGCGCGTGGATTTGAGACCTTCTAGAAAGATTCAGAGCTTTCGGGAGGGCAAGCTCGATTGACTGAACAGTCCAACTTCAACGGAGGTTGGACTGTTTCTATTTGCCGACCTGGCGACCATCAAAAAATCGATTCTGTAGGGATGTTGTCGTCAACTGCCTCTTCACCGATCAACTCTAAGGTTTCACTATCACCGCCTCACACATCACCCGCCCCTCTTCGACAACCAACGCCACCGCGCCACCCTCAAGCGGACGATCGCTATCTTCCACTGCAAAGAGCGGTTTGTCGTCAATCGAAGCTTCGATGCGCTGCCCGCGCACGGTGAGGGTGAACGTGTGTGTGGCGCCGAATGTCCACGGAAATGCGCATTCAGCCAGCACCGCGTCGCCGTCCAGCGCCTTGACCAGCCGCGCCCTGCCGTCATCACAGAGCAGCAGGGCGTAGTAGCGCTGCATGCCCTGCACGCGCACGGCTAAGCCAGCCGCCTTCGCCAGATGCAGCGTGATCGCAGCGCGGGCAGTGTAGTCCGTCCATTCGCGTGCACCCTGCGCGAGAAGACCACGCCCGCGGTTCTGCACCAGCCGGTGCGCTTCGGGCCACCAGTGGTCATATTGATCGACGCCGTTGACCCACGCCCGCCGCCACATCACGCCGTCGCCGCCCGGATTGGCGAGCACAATGTCGGGCGCGCCCGCCCAGGTCAGATAGTCGAGATAGACAGCGCCATCGGCGCGGTGGGCGTGCGTGATCTCGACGCCGATCGCTGCAATCGGCTGCCCGTTGGTCGCAGGAATCGTCCACGTGAAGTCGGCGGCTTGACCCGGCGCCAGCGTCTGCTGCTGGCTGCGCACCAGGGCGAGCGAGTCGTCAGCCTGATAGACGGCGACATAGAGGCTGCACTGCACCGGCTGGCGGTTGGCGTCGTCCGCCCAGAGCGCGGCGCGCACCGTCTGCCCGCTGTAGAGCGTCGGCGAGGCGTAGAGCGCATAGCCGCGCTTGATGAAGTAGTCCGCCACGGAGCGCGAGGGGATGAAGGTCGGCGTTGCCGCGCGCGCAGGGCGCCCGGGTGCAACGCCCACGTAGCGGATCGCCAGTGCACCGTCGCCGCTGCGGCCTGCCACCTGCGTCACCGTCGCTGTGCCGGGCGTCTCCGCCGTGGACTCCGCCGTGAAGCCCTGCACCGCGCCGGGCAGGCTGAAGTGAAAGCGTGCGCCATCTTTGGGCGCCAGCGCCGGCTCGCCCGCCAGCGCCCGCCCAATGTTGACGATGTGATAGCTCTCGGTCAGTGCGTCGGTGATGGCGCGCCCGCCGTCAGCGGTGGAGAGATACAGGCGGTCGGCCACCGGCCCGCGCCAGTCCGGTCCGGCGTCGATGCCCGCCAGCCCGTTCTTGATGCCCAGGATGCAGCCGACGTTGCCGGAATTGCAGTCGGTGTCCCATCCGCAGGTGTTGACGATCATCAGCGATTTCTGGAAGTCGTCGTCGCCGTGCAGCAGGGCGTGGATGATCAGCGCGTGGTTGGGCACCATGTGACAGTTGCCGCCATACTTGTCGTAGCCGTAGTGCGCTGCGATCTGGGCGCGCGTCTTGCGCCAGTCCAGCTCGGCGGCGTGCCACTCGCGAATCTGCCCGATCATGCGGTAGATTAGCGAGGTGTTGGGGATGAAGCGCACGGCGGTGTCGAGCAGTTTGTTGAGGTCGCGCTCGACAAAGGCTTGCGCTTCGATGGCGGCCACGATCTGCGCGCCGTAGATCGCCTCGCCGTCGTGGCTGACGCTGGCGGCGCGCCGCGCCAGGTCGGCGGCAAGCTCCGGATCGCCCGGCGCCACCATCGCCCAGCCGTCGATGAAAATCTGTGAACCGATCTGTTCGGCGACAACCTTGCCGTTGAGTGCTATTGAACCGCTCTGTGGCGCCGGGATGCCGTTTTTCAGACGCAGATACGCCGTGTGCTCGGTGGAGTTGCCCAACCCGCCCCACCACAGGATCGTGCGCTGCTCGATGATGTAGTTGAGCCACGTCTGCCCGATCTGCGCTGGCGTCAGATCGCGGCGGTTGCCGTAATCGGGCAGCGCGCGCAGGAAGGTGAACGTGCCGGAGATGTCGTCGTCGGTGACGATCAGCGGGACGCCGCGCTGCTCATGCACGTAGTACCAGACCTCGCCCAGTTCCTGTATGATGCGGTCATAGGTCCAACCCTCGAAGGGACGCCCCAGATAGACGCCGATGATTTTGCCGAGGACGCCAGCGTAGACGCGCTCAACATAGTTGGCGGGCAGGTGCGTTGTCACTTACACCTCCTCGATGCCTTGTTGCGCGGCGGCGTGAATCTCACCCCACGTCGGACCCAACTGCGCCGCCAGCCGGATCGCCTCGACCAGGCTGGCTTCGCTGGCGATGCCCTGCCCGGCGATGTCGAAGGCGGTGCCGTGGTCGACCGAGGTGCGGATGATCGGCAGCCCGACGGTCACGTTGACGCCTTCGTCGAAGTAGAGCGTCTTGAAGACGATGTGCCCCTGGTCGTGATACAAGGCGATCACAAACGCGTAGACGCCCTTTGCTGCGCGCGGGAAGAGCACATCGGCGGGCAGCGGTCCTACGGCGGGAATGCCTTCCGCCTGCGCCGCACGCACCGCCGGGGCAATCGTCTCGATCTCCTCGTTGCCAAAGAGACCACCCTCGCCTGCGTGCGGGTTGAGACCAGCCACTGCGATCATCTCATGACCGCGTCCCAGCGCCGTCGCCAGCAGATGCGCCAGCCGAATCTGGCTGAGCACGCGCGGCTGGGTGATCATGTCCAACGCGTCGCGTAGCGAGACGTGCGTCGTGACGTGAAAGATGAACTGCCCGCGCGCCGCCAGCACCAGCGAATAGTGCTTGACGCCAAACTGCTCCGCCAGCAGCTCGGTGTGCCCCGGATAGTGGTAGCCAGCAAGCCGCATCGCTTCCTTGTTGAGCGGCGCAGTCACGATGCCGGCGACCGCGCCGCGCTTCGCCAGTTCAGTCGCCGCCAGTACGTATTCGACCGCGCCGCGTCCTGCCTCCGCCGAAAGCTGCCCCGCCTCGACGCCGGTCAGCGCTGCACCCGGCTGCAGGACAGGGATAACGGCCGCGTCGCTCCAGTCGGCCTCCGCCACGGTTGCCACCGGCTGCACGCGCGGTCGCAGCGACGGTGGCGCAAACAGTAGCGCATTCCTCATCGCCGCTGCGTCGCCGATCACAAGCGGGCGACAAAGCGCACGCACCTCGGGCTGACAGAGCGCCTTGACCACGATCTCCGGCCCGATGCCCGCGGCGTCGCCCATCGTGATCGCCAACACCGGCTTTTGTGCTTCCATGATTCTCTCCTTTGGTCAATGAATGTGGTGCGTATTGCGTGGTGCGTGCCGAAAATCGAGTGCGTCCACCAAACACGCAACACGAAACACGCACCACGAAACACGAAATCCGCTCACACATTCCCAATGCACGCAACACAGACAAACACAGTTTCGGCAACCTCGACCACTGCGCCAAAGACATCGCCGGTGACGCCGCCCAGCCGCTGTTCGGCAAAGCGCAGCAAGCCTAGCGTCGCCACGATTGCCGTCGCAGCGGCAGGCAAAAGCTGCCAGTGCCAGACGCTGGCGAGCGCGGTCACTGCGACGGGCAGCAGCGCCAGCAGCGCAATTTGCGCCAGCGATAAGCGCAACTGCTGCGCCGCGCCCATCCCTTCCGGTCGCGCCGACGGTCGCTGCATCGCAACCAGGATCAACCAGCGCGCCCAGATCGGCGCGGTCAGCAGCGCGGGCCACATCGCCGGCAGCGTCGCCAGCGCCGTGACCTTGAGCAGCAGCGTCAGCATCAGCACCGTCACGCCAAACGCGCCGACCCTGGGGTCGCGCATGATCTCCAGCCGACACTCACGGTTCACCGGCGGAAGCAGCCCATCGCCGCAGTCCGCCAGCCCGTCCAGATGTAGCCCGCCCGTGATCGCCGCCCACGCCGCCACGACCAGCACCGCCGCCACCGCTGGCGGGAAGAGCCGCGTTAGCAGCAGCGCCAGCCCCGCCAGCAGCACGCCGATCAGCAGCCCCACCAGCGGAAACCAGCGCGCCGTGCGCCGATCCAGTCCCGTCGCGTGATGCGGCGCCGGCAATGTGGTCAAAAAACTAAGCGCGCTCCACATATCGATCCGTGTCGATCTCCAGATTCAGGAATGCTGCGTGTTGCGTGTTTCGTCACGCAACACGCAACACGCCCCCTCATTCACCAAGTTTCCCGGTCTCATGACGTTTTTGCTCTTTCCTGATACAGTGTATGATACAAAAAACTTTATCCCAATCACACGCTGATCGATAAATCGTCTATGACCGCTACTGCAACGCACTCATCCGGCGTCCTGTCAACCTATTGGCTGGTCGGCGTGGATGTCGGCGGCACCACGGTTGCGACCGTGCTGCTCGATGAATCGTTCCACATCCACGGCGAGCTGACGGTGGCGACTGACCTCAGCAGCCCTGATGCAACCATGCTTGGCATTGCCGCCGCCATTGAGCAGACGCTGGCGTTGGGCGATGGGTCGCGGCGCCTGGCGGCAATTGGTCTTGGCATTCCGGGTCAGCAAGACCGCGAGCGCGGCATCGTGCGCATGGCGGTCAACCTGCACTGGTACGATTACCCGCTGGTCGAGCGGCTGGTTGAACGCTTCGACGTCCCCTGCGTGATCGACAACGACGTGCGCGTGGCAACGTTGGGCGTCTATCGCTTCGACAACCCGGCAGGCGACCAGGACCTGGCGTATGTCAGCATCGGCACGGGCCTGGCGGTCGGCGTGGTGTTGGAAGGCAAGCTGCTGCGCGGGCGCCACGGACTGGCAGGCGAGTTTGGGCATATCATCGTCGATCCGAACGGGCCGCGCTGCAACTGCGGCACGCGCGGCTGTCTGGAGACGCTGGTCTCGGCGACGGCGGTGGTGCGGCGGGCGCAAGAGGCGGTGGCGAAGGGCGCAACTGGCGCGCTGCCCGCACTTGCGCCGATCACTGCGCGCGGGGTCTACGATGCAGCCGCAGCGGGCGATCCCGCCGCACAGCAAATCGTCGATGAAGTTGGGGTAGAACTGGCGCGATCGCTGCGCAGCGTCGTGCTGGCGTATGATGTCGATGCGGTGGTGCTCGGCGGCGGCGTGACGCGTGCGGGCGACCGTTATCTGCAGCCGATTATCGCTGAATGGCTGCGCCAGCAGGAGACATCGGCGCTGGCGCGGGCGGTGCTGCACCCGGAGATTCTGCGCATCGCCAACCCGACGCGCAACTTTGGCGCGCTCGGTTCGGCGGCGCTGGCGGCTGAGCTGTTGACTACGACATAATTTTTGAAACGAACCACTACACATTCAGGTGATGCTATGCTCTGTATTCGTCGGGCGACGCTGCTGACGCCCGCAACGCAAATCGACAACGGCGTGCTGTTGATCGATCGTGGGCGCATCGTCGCCGTGGGCGACGCCACGCAGATCGCCGCGCCAGACGACGCCGAGGTGATCGATGCCGGCGGGTTGCTCGTGACGCCCGGCTTTATCGACCTGCAGCTCAACGGCGCGTTTGGCGATGACTTCACGTGGGCGCCCGATACGATCTGGCGCGTGGCCGCCCATTTGCCGCGCTGGGGCGTCACGAGTTTTCTGCCAACGATCATCACCTCGCCGCTGCGCCAGGTCGCGCAGGCGCAGGAGACGCTGGAAGGCGGCGCGCCGCCGGGCTGGCGTGGCAGCACGCCGTTGGGTCTGCACTGTGAAGGGCCGTTTCTCAACCCGCAAAAAAAAGGCGCTCACAACCCTGCCTATCTGCGCGCACCGGACGCGCAGGCGGTGGCAAACTGGTCGCCGGAGACGCACGTGCGGCTGGTGACGCTGGCGCCCGAACTCGACGGCGCGCACGCCCTGATCGCCGACCTGACCGCGCGCGGCGTGGTCGTCAGCGCCGGACATTCGATGGCGGATTATCGCGCCGCGCACGCCGGGTTTGCCGCTGGCGTGCGCTATGGCACGCACCTTTTCAACGCCATGCCGCCGCTGGAGCACCGCGGACCGGGTCTGCCCGGCGCGCTGCTGAGCGAGGCATCGGTCACGGTGGGCATCATCCCCGACGGCGTGCATGTTCACCCGGCGATTGTGGCGTTGGCGTGGGCGGCGAAGGGGCCACACCGTCTGAATATCGTCACCGATGCGATGGCGGCGTTGGGCATGGCGCCCGGTCGCTATCAGATCGCCGACCAGGAGGTGCTGGTGACGCCGCATGAGCCAGGGCTGCACGTCGCCCGGCTGGCATCGGGCACGCTCGCCGGCTCGGTGCTGGCGATGGACGAGGCGCTGCGCCGGTTGATTCTCTACACCGGCTGCACGCTGAGCGACGCGCTGGCGACGGTCACAACCACGCCCGCCGACCTGCTCGGCGTCGGCCACGAACGCGGGCGGTTGCGCGCCGGAGCGTGGGCAGACCTGGTCTTTCTGACCCCCACGATCGAGGTCGTGCGCACGATGGTGGCGGGGGTGGTTTGTTTTGAGAGAGAGTAGGGGATTAAGGGATTGAGAGATTGGAGATTGGGAGATTGACCAGAGATGCACTTCTTTCCCCATCTCCCCATCTCCTGCTCTCTCCCGCAATTTTCAGTGGAGGAACTGAGACATGGTGCTGGAACAGTCACATCTGTATCGGGAAATTCATGAGCAGCCGGCGGTGTTGAGATCGCTGATCGAGCGCGAGCGACCGGGGATCAAGCGCTTTGCCAGCGCGATCCGGGCGCGGGGCGTCGATTACATCGTTATCGCCGCGCGTGGCACCAGCGACAACGCTGGTCGCTACGCACAGTATCTATTTGGCGCCATGAACGAATACATGGTGGCGCTGGCGACGCCCAGTCTTTACTCGATCTACCGGAAGCCGCCGCGCTTTGGCAACGCGCTGGTGATCGGCATCAGCCAGAGCGGCAAAAGTCCCGACATCGTCTCGGTGCTGGCGGAGGCGCGGCGCCAGGGCGCGATGACCGCCGCCATCACCAACTTTCCCGACTCCGACCTGGCGCGGCAGGCAGAACATGTGATCACGCTGAACGCCGGCGAGGAAAAGTCGATTGCAGCGACCAAGACCTACACGGCGTCGCTGGCTGCCATCGCCCTGTTGAGCGCCGAGCTGACCGGCGACGAGGAGATGCGTCAGGCGTTGGGCGCCATTCCCGAAAAAGTGGAGGGGCTGCTGGCGCTGTCGCCGCAGATCGGCGTGCTGGCGGAACGCTATCGCTACATGCGCGATTGCGTGGTGTTGGGGCGCGGCTTCAGCTACGCCACCGCCTTCGAGTTTGCGCTGAAAATGAAGGAGCTCACCTACACGATTGCTGAACCCTATTCGAGCGCCGACTTCATGCACGGGCCGCTGGCGCTGATCGAACATGGGTTTCCGGCGTTCGTGGTGGCGCCGTCTGGGGTGCTGCTGCCGGAGATGATGCAGTTCGTACAGACGCTGCGCCAGCGCGAAGCCGAAATCGTGATGATCAGCGACGACGCTGACGCGCAGGCGTTGGGACGCGCTGCCATTCCGCTGCCTGCCGGCGTGCCCGAATGGCTGTCGCCGCTGACGGCGATCGTGCCGTGCCAGTTGTTCGCCATGCACCTTGCCGCTGTGCGCGACTTCGACCCCGACCACCCGCGCGGTCTGCGCAAGGTGACGGAGACGAAATAGACGGCGTAAATGCGATCTCTGCTGATTATGGTTATCCGATATGGTTTGCCTGTGCGATACTGAATGCATTGACAACAGATACGGATTGATCATTTTGCAGAGATCGCAACGAGGTTTGTTTGAGCAACACAGAATTTCCTGACACAACCGGGCGCGACGTGACAGATTCTGCCACTGTCGCGCCGGCTTTGGCGGCTCCCGACGCTTCCACTTCGTCCGCCGTGGACGACGAGATTCCAATCGTCACCGCCGACCAACTGCCGCCGCACATCGCCGCCGCCATGCGTCGCGCCGGCTGGGACAAGCTGATGCCCGTGCAGGTGCGCACCATTCCCTACCTGCTCGACGGTCAGGATGTGATGATCCAGGCGCGCACGGGCAGCGGCAAGACCGGCGCCTTTCTGCTGCCGATGTTGGAGCGGCTCGACCCGAACAAGGCTGCGTGCCAGGCGTTGATCCTGGCGCCCACGCGCGAGCTGGCGCATCAGGTCTGGCACGAAGCCGAGGTGCTGTGCGGAGAGGCTGGACTGCGCACCGTGGCGGTCTACGGCGGCGTCGGCTACGGGCCGCAGATCGACGCACTCAAGCGCGGGGCGCACATCGTCGTCGGCACACCGGGTCGCATCCTCGACCACCTGCTCAAGCGCACGCTGTCGCTCGACGGGCTGGAGATATTGATCTTCGACGAAGCCGACCGCATGTTGTCCATGGGTTTCTACCCCGACATGCGCGAGATTCAGCGCTACCTGCCCGATCGCCGCATCAATGCCTGCATGTTCTCAGCCACCTTCACGCCGCAGGTGATGCGCACCGCGCACCAGTTTCTGCACGAACCGGAATTTGTCACGCTCAGCAGCGGTCACGTGCATGTCGCTGAGACGACGCACATCTTTTACACCGTGCCGGACATGGGGCGCGAGCGCAGCCTGGTGCGCATCATCGAGGTCGAGAACCCGGAATCGGCGATCATCTTCTGCAACACCAAAGTCAACGTGCATTTTGTCGCCGTCGTACTGCAGCGCTTTGGCTACGACGCCGACGAGCTGAGCGCTGACCTCTCGCAGGCTGATCGCGAACGCGTGCTCGAACGGGTGCGTAAAGGGACGCTGCGTTTCCTTGTCGCCACCGACGTCGCTGCGCGCGGGCTGGACATTCCCGAGCTCTCGCACGTGATCCAGTACGAGCCGTCGGAGGATGTTGAGAACTACATTCACCGCGCCGGGCGCACAGGGCGTGCAGGCGCAGCAGGCGTGGCGATCACGCTGGTCAGTCGCGTCGACAAAGGCGTGCTCGACCGCGCCGTCAAGTTCTACAAGCTGCCGATCATCGAACGCACGCTGCCGACCGAGCAGGAGGTCGAGGCGGTCGTCGCTGAGCGGCTGACTGCACTGTTGGAAGCGCGGCTGCGCAACCGAGACAAGCTCCAGGCGGAACGCAGCCAACGCTTCACGAACCTGGCGCACAGTCTGATGGAGAGCGAGGAAGGCGTCGCCATTATCACCATGCTGCTCGACGAAACCTATCAACAGGCGCTGCACGCGCCGGTGACGCCGCCTGAACCACCGCCGCCTTCCCGGCCAGCGCACAGTGTTGAGAAACCGGAACGTCGTCCGCGCAAACGCAGCCGTCGGCGCCGCTAACACTTCGATTGGAACATTAGCGATCAGTTCACCGTCCATTGAATGGTGCATGGGGTTGTCAAAAGAAAACATTCAGTCACAGAGAGGTGTAAAGATGCGAAAATCGATGGGAATGATGTTGGCGAGCGCCGCCTTGTTGCTGCTGACGCTGGCAGGCTGCCAGCCGGTGCAGGATACGCGTGGCTCTGCGAATGCTGCGCGCGAAGCCACGTTCTTCGTTGGCTCTGAGCTGGTCGACTGCGTCGGTGTTGCGCCGATGAAGTGCATGTTGGTCAAGGAAGACCCGAACGGCGAGTATCAGTTCTTCTATAGCCAGATCGAAGGTTTTACATTCGAGCCAGGCTACACCTACGAGCTGCGCGTGCGCGTCGAGCCGGTGGCGAATGCGCCTGCGGACGCATCGAGCCTGAAGTACACGTTGATCGAACTGGTGAGCAAGGAGCCTGCTGAGGAGGGCGCCATGGAAACCGCAACGCTTGAAGGCCCAACCTGGCAGTTGACCGCCATCAGTGACGGCAGCGGCGCGCTGGTTGATGTCCCCGCCGACGTCGAGGCGACTGCGCTCTTTGAGGAAGGGCGCGTTGGCGGCAGCGGCGGCTGCAACCGCTACGGCGCCAGCTATACGCTCGACGGCGCCAGCCTGACCATCATGCCCGGCCCCATGACCCTGATGGCTTGCCCGGAGCCGCAGATGACCGTCGAACAGCAGTTCATGGCAGCGCTGGCGGCGACCGCTTCCTACCAGATTGACGGCGACCAGCTCGCACTGCTCGATGCCAGCGGCCAGAGCGTGGCGGCCTTTGTCGTGCAGGTTCCCGCCAGCCTGACCGGCGTGGAGTGGGTGGCGATCAACTACAACAATGGGCGTGAGGCTGTCGTCTCGATCCTGCTCGACACCGAGATCACGGCGAACTTCAGTGAGGATGGGCGGCTGAGCGGTTCGGCGGGCTGCAACAACTATATGACGGGATACACGGTCGATGACGACGCAATTTCGATCGAACCGGCGGCGACCACGCGCAAGATGTGCGCCGAGGATGTGATGCAGCAGGAAAGCGCCTATCTGTCTGCGCTGTTGCTGGCGGAGACCTTCAACATTCAAGGCGACCGGCTCGAATTACGCACAGCAGATGGCGCCCTGGTCGCCTCCTATCACACGCGCGAATGATGATGCATCACCTGGAAAAGGGCGGAGACAACTAAACTACGCAAAAAGAGCGCCGCTCCGTAAAGCGGCGCTCTTTTTGTCCCTGTCTCGTGCAGTTTGCTTGTCCGCGGTCAGTAGACAAGCAAAACTGCCAGCTTCAATTTACTGTATGACTTACTGCTGCATCATCGACTCAGCCGGCACCATCAGTGCGTCGGCTGGCGCTGTGATCTCCTGCGGCTCGTTAAAGTCGGAGTTCACCACAGAGGTCGAGAACTCGATCAAGGAAGCGCCGGAGGGTATTTCATTCGCCGGAATCGCTCCGCTCATAGCCGCCATTTGCAGCAAACCGGAAAGATCCCAGGAGAAGAGGCTCTCCTGCGCAACGATATAGTTCGGCTCATCCAGGCTAACAGCGGTGACGTTCTCAGAGGTCAGCCCCTGGAAGAGCATCGGTCCCATCAAACCAAGCATCGTCATCGCCTGGTCGATGTCAGCAGCGCTTGGTGCATCTTCGCCCAGTGCGCCAGCTTCAGCTAACCCCTTGATCAAGTCGACAAATTCAGGGCTGCTGATCAGACCAATCACATCCAGTTTAGAGACAAACACAGCAACATCTACACCATCAATCACGTCGTCAGCGTTGCGCGAAATTGTCATGTATGGCTCAAAGGCCTTCGGATCGCCCATCATTGCCTGGAAGCCAGCAAGAGCGGCAGCCGTTGCTGGATCCATGTCAGCAGCCATCGCGGACGGATCCATCTGTGCGGCGGCTTCCTCAAACATGCCCTGTTCGGCGGCGGCTTCGATCACAGGTCCAAGCTCAAATCCGATCCAACCTGTCATATCCTGCATCCCATCGATCAGCGGCGCAACATCGGTGACATCCACATAGAGGACGCCATCCACCAGGATCAGCGGCACGGTGAACGAAGCAGGGATGGCAACGCCTGCATCTGCCGAAAGCGCCGCAGCAAGTTCTTCGCTGATGTCGACAGCGATCGCCATATCAAATGACCAACCATTGTAGAAGTCCACGAATACATCCGGCGACTCAGCCATCAATGCAGCGACTTCTTCTTGAGTCTGCGCGCCGGCGAGAATCGCAGCAGCTTCCAGTGCGTTGTCAGCGTAGGCAAACGCGCCATCAACCATGACCTTGACAGAAGCTTCCGTCAGCGGCAGGCCAGGCAGACCGGCAAGCACTGCGCTATACTCAGCCGACGCTTGATACGAGGCGACGTCCATCATATTTTCTGTAGCAGCTGTCAACAGCGCACAATCATCATCGGAGAGATCGCCACAGAAAGGTTCGACCTGAGCCAGCGCCGTGCTGAATGAAGCCAGCAACAGAACGATTACCAAAAGCAACGATATGGATTTTGAACGCATACTGTGAAACTCCTTTCAAAGCTATCGATTTGTAAGTAACTACAGGGCAAAAGTTGATACAGTGAAGCCTGTCCGAAAGGACGAATCTATCTTATCATGGTTCAGCGATTTCGTAAACCCAAGATTTCGGTGTTGTTTCCCCCTATGACGATCTTTATTGGATGTGACAATCACCCTTCGATTGTGCCAATCCACCATTAACAGATGTTTAACATAAAGTAATCGTTGGTGAGATTACTTGCCAGCAAACGCAAGATGCGTTACACTATATGCTAGTGTGGCAGATGGTTTCAATCTGATTCAATTGCTCTCCGCAATGGAGATTCTGACTCGGTGATTCGCCCATTTCAGCTTGGCGATATTTACCTTCTTCAGCGCCTCGGTCGGAAGGCGACGTACTTGCCCTGCGCGCATACTTTTCTTCAGCCACAGTCGAGTATGTCGATTGCCTTGAGCACGGTGTTGCCGTGGGCGACGACAAAGGCATTGACCTATGTCCTGCGTCAAGATGGGCATGGTCTGGTGCATGAAGGGTTTTTGCAAGTGCGGCGTAACGGCGCTGCACGCGATGCAGATATCTTATGTCTGGCGCCTAGTCTGGATGCACCGTCGGGACATCCGGCGATCTGGAACAAACTGTTGTCTTATTTGATCCATGAAGCTGGCGCGCTGGGTTTTGAGCGGATATACGCCGATGTGCCCGATCAGCCGCTGTTGGTCAACACCTTCGCCGCCGTCGGTTTTGAATCTTTCTGCCACCAGACGGTCTGGCGCAGCTTTGAACCGCCGGTTATAGCTGGCGCACAGAATGTTTCGTTGGTCGCTTCGCCGCGCTCGATGGCTGACGACTGGGATCTGGCGCGACTCTACTTGAAAACAGTGCCAGAGCATATTCGCATCGCCGAAGGGGTCAACGGAGAACGCGGCTCAACTACACCGCTCATCGAGAACCTGCGCCCGGAGCAGGGCGTTATTTATGTGATCCGGTCGGGCGGCGAGTTGACCGGTGCGTTTCAGTTGCAGCGCGGACAACGCGGCTCCTGGCTACGCATCTGGGGAAACGCGTTGCAACCAGACAGCCATGACCTGCGTATGTTGTTCACGCAGGCCGCGTTGGTGGTTGCCGAGGGGCAATGGCCCAAACCGCTCTATTTTGCATCGAGTGATTTTCAGGGTGGAATTGGCGTGATATTGGATGAACTGGGGTTTGCACCATTTTGTGACCGGGTCAGGATGGTCAAACATGTAGTTAGATGGGTGCGTGAAAGCATCTCTAGCCCGGCTACGGTGGTTGAAACGGGAAGCGAAATCGTGCCAACGACATTTGCGCCGCCCAAACCAACCACATCGCCGATTCGCTCATCAACGCCAGTCGATTCAGGAAGACCTGTGTGATCAACGAACAAGTCGTACATCAACTCAATCAATCGTGTTTTGATTTTTCTGCACATCAACAACCAGATATGAACACACTCCAAATTACCGACGACCTCGATTTGTTGCTGGCTGTTCTGCCCGATCGCATTCGCAGCGCGCTGGAACAGTCCGAACGCAAGGGAACCCTGATCGAGGTCATTATGGACCTGGGCCGCCTGCCCGAAGCGCGCTTCACCGATGGCGAGCTTGTGCTCAACGAGCAGGAAGTGACGCTGCAAGACCTGCGCATGGTCGTCGAACGCGTGGGTGACTTTGGCGCCGACAACCGCGCTGGCATTGAGCGTACGCTCCATCGCATTTCGGCGATCCGAAACCGCAAAGGCGATGTGATCGGTCTCACCTGTCGCGTTGGCCGCGCAGTCTATGGCGCCATCGAGATCATCAAAGACATCGTCAACAGCGAACGCAGCATTTTGCTGCTCGGACGCCCCGGCGTCGGCAAGACGACCTTGCTGCGCGAGGCGGCGCGGCTGCGCAGTGAAGTCAAACGCGTCGTCATCGTCGACACCAGCAACGAGATCGCTGGCGACGGCGACATCCCACACCCGGCGATTGGGCGCTCACGACGGATGCAGGTGCCCAACCCTTCGCTGCAGCACGAGCTGATGATCGAAGCTGTGGAGAATCACATGCCGGAGGTGATTATCATTGACGAGATCGGGCGCGAGCTCGAAGCGATTGCCGCGCGCACCATCGCCGAGCGCGGCGTGCAGCTCATCGGCACGGCGCATGGCAACAGCCTTGAAAACCTGCTCATGAACCCGACGCTGAGCGATCTGGTCGGCGGCATCGAATCGGTGACGCTCTCTGACGAAGAAGCGCGGCGTCGCGGCACACAGAAAAGCGTACTTGAACGGCGCGCTCCGCCCACCTTCGACGTGTTGATCGAAATCAAAGATCGTCAACATCTGGTGATTCACCACGATGTGGCGCAGGCGGTCGATGCAATTCTGCGTGGGCGTGAGCTGACGCCGGAAGATCGCTACGTCGATGAGCGCGGTGAAATCCAGATTAGCCGTCGTGAGGTCGTCACCGACGAACATGGCGACTTTTCGGCCCGCTCACGTCGCCGGCGCGGGCGCGAGACATCGACCGAGCAGCTGCTCAAAGAGACCAACGGCCACACCTATCCCAACGATGCCTACGTCGAACACGAGGAGATAGAGCCAGCGCCGGTTAAGCGCAACACCGTGCGCATTTACCCCTACGGCGTCGGACAAAATCGGCTACGCGCTGCGGCCAACGGCCTGAACGTGCCGATCCAGATTGTCGACAATCTTAACGCCGCCGATGCCGTGATGACGTTAAAGAACTACTATCGGCAACAGCCGGCGCCGATCCAGGATGCTGAGCGCCGTGGCATTCCAGTGTATGTCCTGCGCAGCAACACCGGAGCGCAGATGGAGCAGGTGCTCGTCGATATCTTTCACATCACCGTCGATCCGATCGATGCGTTCGAGGAGGCGATGCGCGAGACGCAAGATGGCATTCAGCGCGTACTCAATGGCGCGTCGGATGTGATCCTCAGCCCACAGTCGGCGGCGATCCGCAGCCAGCAGCATCAACTGGCGCGCGCGGCCAACCTGGTCAGCCATAGTTATGGGCGCGAACCCTATCGGCGAGTTCGCATCTTCCGTCGCTAGGCGAACGGCGCCAAATCATCGATCAGAAACCGAGTTTCTGCAAGGAAACTCGGTTTCTCGTTGATCAACGCCTATCCATTGCAGCAAGACAGGCCTGAACATGTTTATCACGTTTGAGGGCGCGGAAGGCAGCGGAAAGACGACGCAGATCCAGCTCCTTGCCGATGCACTGCGCCTACGAGGAATCGATGTGGCGACCACACGTGAACCGGGAGGCACGCGCATCGGCGACGGCATTCGCAGTTTGCTGCTCGACCTGACGCATACGGAAATCAGCCCACGCACGGAAACGTTGCTCTTTCAGGCGGCGCGGGCGCAGCTTGTCGACGAGGTGATCTTGCCTGCGCTGGCGGCCGGACGCGTCGTGCTGTGTGACCGTTACGCTGACAGCACACTTGCCTATCAGGGCTACGGCCGCGGGCAGCCGCTCGATGCGTTGCGTGCGCTTGGCGCCTATGCAACGCGTCAATTGACGCCAACGCTCACCATCTATCTGGATATCGACGTTGTCGCTGGTCTGACGCGCAAACGCATCGGCGCCGCGGCGGAGTGGAATCGCATGGAAAACCTGGAGATCGAGTTCCATCATCGTGTGCGCGCAGGGTATCTGGCGATGGCGGCGCAAGAGCCGGCGCGCTGGCTGGTGCTCGACGCAGCCCAGTCGATAGACGCCATCCATCTTGCGATTCGGACGCAGGTGCTTGAGTTGTTAGGCAAGTCGTCATAATGCTGCTATGATGCGAGTATGTGTGATGGCAGAGGCAAAAAACAAAACATTATCAATTTTGGAAAGGAACAGCAAGCGATGAAGTTGGTGATGGGGATTATCAATAGCGACGACACGCGCAATGTGTTGGATCGACTGGCGCGGCGCGGTTTTTCGGCGACGGTGACAAGTACGACCGGAGGCTTTCTGCGCGTCGGCAACACAACAATTTTCTGCGGCGTCGATGACGAAAAGGTCGACGAGGTGCTTGGCATTTTTCGCGAAAGTTGCCCGAGCCGCATCCAATATGTGACGCCGCTGCCACCGGTGATGGAGCCGGGGGAGGTGCACATCCCCACACCGGTGGAGAAACACATGGGCGGCGCCACGATCTTTGTGCTCGATGTTGCGCGCTTCGAGAAAATCTAAGCGCGTTTTAGAAGTCGTCGCCGCCAAAAGCGGCGCCAGGGCCGCCGTCGTCCCCAGCCAACGCCGGCATCGACTTTTCGATCTCTTCCGGGCTTTCGCCGCGCTCCAAACGATCGACCATTTCCGACATTTCAGCGTCGAGCGGTTCGCCCATTTCGTCGCTCATTTTGCGCATAAATCCAGCCAGCGCACGCGGGTCCTCATTCTCTAATCCAGCCAAAAACGATGGATCAGCCATGGCGTCTAGCCGACTTTCTTCTGATTTGAGCACAGCCACGCGGCTGACCAGGCGACGCAAATGTACGCCCGCGCAGGTTGGACAGCGCGCCGCCGCATCACTCGCCTCGGAGAATGTCCGAAAAAAGACGCTGACCCGTTTGCGACAGTCCAGGCAGACATATTCATAGATTGGCATGACTTCCTCTTTTCGCCCTCTCGCTTCCTCACGTATACTACCAGGATGAAGAAACTGCGACGATTATACGCGGATGCTCACCGTCCGCTCAAACCTGTTGACCGCACGATGAAAAAGCACTTCGATTTGCCTGCATGGAGGCCGCTTTGATTTCGGTTCAGGAGCGCGACCACGAAATTGAAGCGCTGTACAACAGCCTGAATGCGCCGCGCCCGGTCTTGGTGGTTTTATCCGGTCCAAGCGGCGTCGGTAAGGATTCGATCATTCAGGGCTTGAAGCGCACAAACTATCCGTTTTACTTTGTCATCACGGCGACGACGCGCCCCAAACGCCCCAACGAAATCGATGGCGTGGACTATCATTTTGTCACCGTCGGTGAATTTGCTGAAATGATCGAAAACGAAGAGTTGCTGGAGTACGCCGTCGTGTACGGCGACTACAAGGGCATTCCGAAAAAACATGTACGCGAGGCATTGGCAAGTGGGATGGATGTAATCATGCGCATCGATGTGCAAGGTGCAGCAACGATTCGTTCGCTTGTCCCCAATGCTGTCACAATCTTCCTGACCGCAGAAAGCGAGGAGGAACTGGTGCGGCGGCTCAGGTTGCGCAAGACCGAAGAGCCAGATCAACTCAAGATGCGCATCGTTACGGCGCGGCGCGAGCTGCGTCGTTTCACAGAATTTGACTACATCGTGATCAACCGCGAGGAACAGCTCGATGAAGCGGTGAGCGAAGTGCTCAGCATCATTCGCGCCGAAAAAAGTCGTGTCGATTGGACGCCGGTGATTTTATGAACATTCAACCACCTCATTCCTATCCCGGCGCGCCGCCGCCAATCCTGGACGAACAGCCGCAATTCTATATCAAACTGAGCCGCCCAATTGTTACACAGGTGCTGCTTGCCGTCATTCTCGCTGTGTTCGTTGCGTCGGTGCTGCTTGGCGCGATGCTCTACGGCTCCTGGACTTCGCTGACGAGCACCAACATCAATGTATTGATCCTCATGGGCGCCAAGGTCAACCCGCTCATCGCGCAAGGGGAGATCTGGCGTCTTTTTACGGCGATTTTCCTGCACAGCGGTGTGATGCATCTACTCTTCAACCTCTATGCGCTCTACATTTTGGGACCGCTGCTTGAAGGTTACATTGGGCATATCCGCTTTCTTACAATCTTTTTGGTCAGCGGACTCTACGGCAGTCTTCTGAGCTACGCGCTCTCCAGTCCGGTCTCGGTGGGTGCGTCCGGCGCAATTTTTGGGCTGCTGGGCGGCATCACTGTGTTCTTTCTGAAATACCGCAACAACTTTGGTGGACAGGGTAGGGCTATTCTTCAAAATATGTTGATTGTGCTTGTGTTGAATCTGGTCATCGGCTTCAGTTCCGGCTTTATCGACAACTGGGGGCACATAGGCGGGCTGATCGGAGGCGCGTTGGTGATGGTGGGGATCATGCCGCGATATGAGAAGCCCGCAAGCCTGCCAGGCATGATTGCGCCGCATCCGGTGATGGGTGTTGGCGCACAGGCGCTTGTGATTCGCGAGCGGCGTCTGGCGGAGATTGCCTGGGTGGTGGTTTGTCTGATCTTGTTCTTTGCTGGCGTATATGCAGTCACTGTAGCCCGACTCACGCCGCTCTAGACTCAACATTCGTCTGAACCGCGTTTGCAACGAGCAATAGAGGAGTAGATTCTTATGCAAGATGTCCGGCGCAGCGGTATTTTGCTGCATCCCACTTCACTGCCCGGCGCCTACGGCATCGGGACGTTCAACCAGGACGCCTACCATTGGGTGGATTTTTTGGTGCACACACGCCAGACGCTCTGGCAGGTGCTGCCGCTTGGCCCAACCGGCTACGGCGACAGCCCCTATCAGAGTTTCAGTTCCTTTGCAGGCAATCCATATCTGATCAGCCTGGAAGAGTTGGTGCAGCTTGGCCTGCTCGACCAGCATCTGCTCGACAGCGCGCCGGATTTTCCGCGTGAGCGCGTCGATTTTGGCGCGATCTACACCTGGAAGCTGCCGCTGCTGCGATACGTCGCCAGTGAATTCAACGCGCGCGCCACGGCTGAGCTGCGCAACGAATTCGAGCAGTTCTGCGCCGAGAACAGCGACTGGTTGGAGGATTTTGCGCTTTTTATGGCGCTGAAGGACGCCCACAATGGCGCAGCGTGGAACCAATGGGGGATGCCGTTGCGCAGCCGCCAGGCTGAAGCAATCGACGCTGCACGCCGCCAGTATGCCGATGCCGTTTTCAACCACAAACTCAACCAGTGGCTTTTCTATCGACAGTGGCTGGCGCTCAAAGCGTACGCCAATGACAAAGGCGTTCAGATCATCGGCGATATCCCGATTTTTGTAGCGATGGACAGCAGCGATGCGTGGAGCAACCCGTCAGAGTTCTTCCTCGACGACCAGTTCCAGCCGACAGTGGTGGCAGGCGTGCCGCCGGATTATTTCAGCGCGACCGGTCAGTTGTGGGGCAACCCGCTCTATCGCTGGGATGTGATGAAGCAGAATCGCTACGCCTGGTGGATTCGCCGCATCCGCGCCGCGCTGCGCCTCTACGACATTGTACGCATCGATCACTTCCGCGGCTTTGCCGGCTATTGGGAAGTGCCCGCCAGCGAGACGACGGCGATCAACGGTCAGTGGGTGAAAGGGCCTGGCGCCGATCTTTTCGACGTGATCCGTGCAGAGTTGGGCGAGGAGCTGCCGATCATCGCCGAAGACTTGGGGGAGATTACGCCGGATGTGATCGAGCTGCGCGACCAGTTTGGTTTGCCGGGCATGAAGATCTTGCAATTTGCCTTCAGCACCGACGCCGCCGACAAATTCCTGCCTCATAATTTTACCCGCAACTTCATCGTCTATTCCGGCACGCACGACAATGACACGAGTTGGGGCTGGTATCGCACCACCGCCACCGACAAAGAGCGCGATTTCTTCCGCCGCTATTTCCGCACCGACGGCCATGACGCCGCCTGGACGTTGATCAACGGCGCTTTCTCCAGCGTGGCGAACACCGCCATCGTCCCTCTCCAAGATGTACTGAACCTCGGCGGAGAGGCGCGCATGAATCTGCCGGGGCGGGCTTCCGGCAATTGGGCGTGGCGCTTCGTTCCTGAGCAGTTAACCGGCCATGTCGCCGATCGCCTGATCGATGTGACGACCATCTATGGTCGCGACCCGAAAATCTACGAGGGCAAAGGACCCGAATCGGGCGGGCAGACCGGGCAGGATCAAAAGGGCGCCGGGGCAATTTGATTCGAGAAAGCTCGTTGTCTTTCTGGAGGTTGCGAGCTTTCGGGAAGACAACGCTCTCCGAAGTCCTTGTAGGATGTTGGGACGAGCGCGATGGGTGCAAAGCCAGACCTGCTCAAATCGTACACGCTTGTCGTCATCCAGTTTGGCGCCTTGCTTGCATTGGCGTTGACCGGGCCGATCATTGCACGCCATCCTGTGCTGTTAGCGGTGGAGCTTGCAGCGCTGGCGTTGGCGGTGTGGGCAATTGTGACGATGCGTCTTCGACACATCAACGTGCTCCCGGACGTGCGCCCCGACAGCCGACTGGTGCGCCAGGGGCCTTATCGTTGGATTCGCCATCCGATGTACGCATCGATCCTGCTCGGCGCGTTGGCGTTGGTTCTCGATGAATCGACGCCGCTGCGTTGGCTAATTTATGTTGTGTTGCTGGTCAATCTGCTCATCAAATTGCACTATGAAGAGCGACTGCTGGCGGCGGCGTTTCCACTCTACACTGCATACCAGGAGGTCAGCAAACGGCTGATCCCATTCATCTATTGAGCGCTGATTTGGGGCAACAGGAGTCCTTCGCATGGTTGCAAGTTGGGTTTTGAGCGCCGCCGCCATCCTCTCTGGCGCAATCTACATTTGGATAACCTACGCCGGCGCGCAGATGCAACGCTTTGTGTTCAAGCCGTTGACGACGGCGCTGATTCTGGGAGTGGCGCTTGCTTTGCCCGATGCAGTCTCGCCGCTGTATCGCATTTTGATCGTGGTTGGGATTCTGTTTTCGTTGGCGGGCGACATCTTTTTGCTGGCGCCCAACCATTTTGTGTGGGGGTTGGTCAGCTTTCTGATTGCCCATCTCTTTTTTATCGTGAGTTATGTCGAGCGAGCAGGTGTTCACATGCACTGGCATCTGCTGACGCCGTTTGCGTTCTACGGAGTTGCGCTGCTCTACTTGCTCTGGCCGTATGTCGGCAATCTGCGATTGCCGGTGCTTATCTATGCGCTGGTGCTGCTGACAATGGGCTGGCAGGCGACCGAGTTATGGTGGGGGATGCGCGACCTGGCCGCTTTGCTGGCAATGTTCGGCGCCGTCCTCTTTGTGGTCTCCGATTCGATTCTGGCGTTTGACAAGTTCCGCGCGCCGATCCCCCATCGTGACGCGCTGATCATGAGCACTTACTACGGCGCGCTGCTGCTGATCGCCTGGTCGGTGCACTCATTTGTGCGCGGCTGACGCTGTAATTTCAGCCACACCTGCGTGAACCGTTAAGACGAGGCGACAAGCGATGGCGACATTCGTGCAAAGAATTGAACGACTGCTGCTCGACAATCCGATCGGCGAGGCGGCGCTGCAATTCGCGCTGGCGCAGACGGTCAGGCTACCCAAAGGCAACTTCAAGGTGGAGGCGACCTATGGGTTGCGCATACCGATGCGCGACGGTGTTATGTTGGCCGCCGATCACTATGCACCGGTGGGCGTCGATGTTGGGCCGGCTGTGTTGATCCGCACACCGTACGGGCGCGGCGGCCCGGGCCGTTCTCTGGCGGAGATCTACGCGCGCACCTTCGCGACGCACGGCTATCATGTGCTCAATCAAGACGTGCGCGGACGCTTTGATTCAGAAGGACAGTTCGTCGCCTTTGTACATGAAAAAGCCGATGGCGCCGACACGTTGGAATGGATGCCCCGTCAACCCTGGTGCAACGGCGCTATCGGCATGTGGGGCGCCAGCTATCTCGGCTATACGCAATGGGCGGCGGCAGCCAGCGGTTCGCCCCATCTCAAGGCGCTGGTTCCAATCATCACCCACTCGCATCTGATGGAATATCATGACAACGGCTTTCCGCTCGATCTGCTGTTGCGTTGGATGTTCCAGATTGCCACGATGGACGATCCGACTTTGGGTGTGTGGGAGCGGCTGCAGCGCATCAACAGCGGCGCGCTTCAGGATCGCTTCCTACAGGAAGCGTTCATGCATCTACCAATGCAGACAGCCGACGAGCTGGTCATCGGCAAGCCCGACCTGCTCTATCGCGAAATGAGCGCCGCGGATTCGACGCATCCCGTCTGGCGCCAGGTGGATTTACGTGCGGCTGTGCCTGTTGCGCCGCCGGCCGCATTTGTCGGCGGCTGGTACGACCTCTTTCTCGATGGATTGCTTGACGACTACGCAGTGCAGGTGAAGGCGGGCCGTCGGCCGCGGCTTGTCGTTGGTCCCTGGCATCACATGGAATATGGTTACATGTCGATTGCATTCACCGAAGCGCTGCACTGGTACGCCGTTCATTTGCGCGGCGAACCTGCAAACACAGACGCTAAGCCGGTGCGACTCTACGTAATGGGCGCCAACCGTTGGCGTGAGTTTGAGCAATGGCCCCCGCCAGGCAAGCCGCTGCGTCTATATCTGCACGGCAGCGGCGTCGCCAAGACCGGGCGTCTCTTCGTCCATGCGCCGCCAGCCGATGCTCCCGTCGATGTTTACACCTACGATCCGGCAGACCCGACGCCCAATCTCGGCGGCCCCAAGCTGGCGAATGGCGCCGGCGTCGTCGACAATCGCCCCCTGGAGCGACGCAAGGATGTGCTCGTCTTCTCCTCGATTCCACTGCGCGAGGATGTGGAGTTTATTGGGCCGGTGAAGCTAGAACTGTATGTGCGGTCGAACCTGCCCACGGCAGACTTCTTTGGGCGGCTGTGCGTGGTCGATCACACCGGGCGCTCGACCAATATTTGCGATGGGTCCTTCCGGCTCGAACCTGGACGCGGCGAGCTTCAGTCCGACGGCAGCGTGCGCATCACGATAGCGATGTCGTCTACAGCCTGCCGGGTGAAAGCTGGTCAGCGCATTCGTCTGCTAGTCGCCAGCGGCGCACATCCACGCTTCGCACGCAATCTCGGTTTCCCCGGCAACCAGGCGCTGATGACCGACATGCGAGCTGCACAGCAAACCGTGTTTCACGACGCCGCTCATCCGTCAGCGTTGATGCTGCCTGTAGTTGAAGGGTGATCCTATTCCAAATTAGCGTGTCTGTGCATCATGGCTGCATTATCTTGTCCACAGCGTTCGGCAAGCATCGCACCGATGCAGTCGAGGACGATCGCCATCGCCTGTTCCAACGCGTTGGCAAGCGGCAGGCGCGTCGGCGCGGTGACATCGATCTTGACGGACCTGGCCGGTGCGATCAAAGTCATGTCGGCCAATTCGGCCAGCGGTGTTGCAGGGTTAGAGGTGATCGCCAGCACCTGCGCGCCGTAGCTCTTTGCCTTGCGCGCCATCGCCACTACTGTCTCGGTGCGCCCGCTGCCAGAGAGCGTCAGCAGCAAGTCACCCTTCCCAATCGCTGGCGTTGTTGCGTCGCCAACGACGTGCGCGTTCAGCCCGATCTGCATCAACCGCATGGCGAACATGCGCAAGATCAACCCGCTCCGCCCCAGCCCCAGCACATAGACGCGCTGCGCGGCCAGAATTGCTCTCACCATCTCTTCAGCGCTTTCGTCGGAGACAAGCGCTAGAATTGCCTGCACTTCTTTGAGATCGTCGTGTATCCATTCAGAAAGACGCATATCCGCCCCCTATTGTATGATACGATAGTGTGATCATGTCAGAAACTATGTCGCTTCCATTTCTCACGCTGCGCGTTCTGCCAGAACGCCTCGCCATCTGCCGTCTACCCGAAGGCGTTGCTTTGCCCGATTGGGCAAGAGCCGGCGAATTTTGCTCGATCACCTGGTCGCGCAACGAGACTTCAATCGTCTGTGCAGAGAATCTGGTTCCCGACGCTGTCCAGGCGAATCCTGGCTGGCGCGCGCTCATGGTTGTCGGCCCGCTGGATTTCAGTCTGACCGGCATCCTGGCTATGCTTGCACAGCCTCTGGCGGATGCCCAAATCAGTATTTTTGCAATTTCCACATTCGATACGGATTATGTGTTGGTCAAGGAATCGACGTTGGATGCAGCCATCCAGACGTTGTCGGAATCGGGACATTTGATCGTATAGCCATAGACGAGATGTCGCTCTCCTCAAACTTCATCCGATCTACACCACAAATTGCCGCTAACTGTACGCTCTGCTATCCTGCAAAGCATGATCAAACAAACAAGTTCAATATACGATGAGCGCAAACTCCAAACAGCGAAACACGCCGATCCGCTGCAACGCACCGCATGGTTGTGGTGGACGGGCGGCGCACTGATGGCTGCAGGCATCGCTGGCGCGGGCATCCTGCTCTATGCGCACGAGATCGAGCCGCTTGACATTCAACTGGAACGGCTAACGATCCGTCTGCCGCGCGCCGCCGGGCGATTGCCGGCGCGGGGGCTGCGCATTTTACATCTGAGCGATTCACATTTTCACGGTGGTGGGCGCACCCGCCGCGAACATGCCAAGATCGAACGGGTGCGAGCGTTGACCTCCGGTTTAGATTACGATCTGCTCGTGCACACTGGAGATTTTATCCATTTTGACGACGGATTGGAGAACGTGTTGCGCCTGCTCGACGCTGTGCCGCGCCCGCGGGTTGGCGCATACGGTGTGTTCGGCAATCATGATTACACCCATTACGCCATGGAGGAGGCGCTGCCGCGCATGTGGCGCACCTTTCGAGCCGCGGAACACGCCGCTGACCAACGGCGTAGCCGTGCAGCACGCTTGCTTGCGGCGGCCACGCGCTGGCCCCGCTATATCCGGTATGTGCGCAATACGCCGCTTGATGGCCGACGCACGGGCAGCAACGACGCCGCTCGCCTGAACGCTGCACTGGAGCGGTGGGGCATGACGATGTTGCACAACTGTGCGAAGCATCTGTACAGACCTGACATCGGGCTAGACATCCACCTGGCAGGCGTCGACGACGTGATCGAAGGGCGTCCACGACTTGGCGACTCGCTGCAAGGGATCCCCGAATCGGCGCCGGTGATTTTGTTAAGTCACAATCCAGATATTATCGCCAGCCCACAATTGCCGCGCGTCGATCTGGTGCTCTCCGGCCACACGCACGGCGGCCAGATTCGAGTGCCGCTCTGGGGGGTGGCGCACACACAGGCTGAACATCTGCCGCGTCGCCATGTCTCGGGCTTTTTTCGCGTCGGCGAGACGCAAGTTTACATCACGCGCGGCATAGGCGAAGGCATCCCATTGCGTTTCCGCGCCGGGCCGCAGATCACCTTGATCGAAATCACATGAATGATGTGCTGAGGTGGCGCAAGCGACTGGTTAGCGAGATCGACGGCGTTGTGCTGGAAATTGGCGTTGGCTCGGGCGCCAACCTGCCCTACTATCGTCGCGCCGCCGCCGTCTTTGCCATCGAGCCGAATCAATCTAGCGCACAGCGCGCGCATAGCACGGCGCTGCGTTGCGCCATCCCGATGAGCGTCAAGATTGCGGTGGCCGAAGAACTGCCCTTCGCGGACGCCAGCATCGATCATGTTGTATCGAGTCTGGTCTTCTGTTCGGTCGGCGACCAATATCGCGCGCTGCGCGAAATTCGGCGTGTGCTGCGTCCGTCGGGCGTGTTGCACATGGTGGAGCATATCCGCCCGCAGGAGCCGCTGCTGGCTGCCGCAGCCAGCGCAATCACCCCCTACTGGTCGCGCATCGCTCACAACTGCCATCTTGATCGCCCCACGCTTGAAGTGCTGCGCAACGAGGGTTGGCATGTGCGCGTCCTTCAACGGTTGGGCGTTTTTGTACGCATCGAGGCGCGGATGTAGAGGGCGGAAAATGCGCTACTGCTCAGCTTTGTATACTTCGGCACGGAAATCGAAAGCGACTTGTGCCAAACTGATCGGTCGTAAGCGCCATTTTTGCGGACATTCAAAATCAAACATACACAAGGAGGACTCTAATGGCTTTTACATTACCTGACCTGCCATACGCTGAGAACGCGCTGGAGCCATACATCGACGAACGCACGATGAACATCCATCGCACCAAGCATCATCAGGCGTATGTCACCAACCTGAACAATGCGATTGCGGGCACCGAATGGGAAACCATGAGCATCGAGGACATCTGCCGCAAGATCGACAGCGTGCCGGAAAACATTCGCACCGTCGTGCGCAACAACGGCGGCGGTCATGCCAACCACAGCCTCTTCTGGAAGATCATGGCGCCCAATGCGGGCGGCGCACCGAGCGGCGCGTTGGCGGACGCGATCAACGCCAAGTGGGGCAGCTTCGATGAGTTCAAAGCCAAGTTCAAGGCGCTCGGCGTCGGTCGCTTTGGCAGCGGCTGGGCGTGGCTGGTCGTGAAGTCCGATGGCAGTCTCGACGCTTACAGTCTGCCCAACCAGGACAGCCCACTCATGCAAGGAGACACGCCGATCCTCGGCGTCGATGTGTGGGAGCACGCCTATTACCTGCTCTACCAGAACCGTCGCCCAGATTATCTTGATGCGTGGTGGAACGTGGTGAACTGGGACGAGGTCGCCAGGCTCTACGCCGCCGCCAGGTAAGCGGACGCCGTTACCCTCTACAGCTTGGGACAGATTGAAGCGAAAGTGGGCGATCCATAAGGGCCGCCCACTTTTGGTTTTGCAGGCAATGGGGGGCGTCGATGAACCAGCTGACTGCCTGGCTGAAAAAAATGCTGCAAGCGAGCCGCATATCGGCGTCGCTCGGACCGCCTGTTCGCAAGGACGCAAGCGCACCGGCATTGTACGAGATTCCAGTGCTGCTCGTTCATTATTTCCCAACAAAAGGCAACTTGATCGACCGCAACGTGACGGGAGATGTCGGTGCGCCGTTGGAAGCAATCAGGGCGCACACCCAGACAACGACTGCAACTGTGATCGACGCGTTGGAGCAGGGCAGCCGTTTTCGCGCCTATAAGAACCCGAACGCCCCCCCGAGTCTGCGCTACACGGTTGTAGATAGCGTCGAATTCCTGGAGCCGCTGCCGACCTGGCGAAAACCGGGTCACCGCGTGCCCATGACCGACTACAATGCAATCATGGCGCGCATCGATGCACGACGTTGGGTGACGGAACAGAGCGTCAAAGAAATCTGGATTTGGGGCTATCATGGCGGCGTCATCGACTTATGGGAGTCGAATATGGCCGGCCCGTGGGGTGACATCAGCAATAGCGACCGCGACCCGCACGATCTGCCCATTTTCGACCGCACCTACACCGTTTACCACTACAACTACGGCCGCGGCCCTTCCGAGGCGGTCGAGGATCACATGCACCAGATCGAGGCAATCCTTCGTCATGTAGACCCCGATCTGTTTTGGAACAAGTTTGTTGGCAAGCCAGGCGAAGGGCGCTGCGGCTGGGCGCACTATCCACCCAACGCAGAACGCGACTACGACTGGCGCAACCGCACCGTTGTCTGGAGCGACATTGAAGATTGGCGGCCCGACGGCGGCGGCGAACGCATCCCAATCAACTGTGACCGCTGGAACGGCGACAGCCTGCAGTGGTTCATCTACTGGATGCAAAGTCTGCCCGGTGCCGACAACGGCTTAACCTATCAAGGTCGCCCGTTGCGCAACTGGTGGGCGTTGATTGGGGACTTCGATGCAACAATGCAAATGATTGCAACTACCAATCGTTCGCTGTATACTTGATGTGACTATCCTTGTACACTCATTGTGCATCGCAACGAACTCGTTCCTTCAGAAAGGATATAATCATGTTGAAGCGATTGTCATTCATTCTTTTGATTTCCATATTGGCAATGTTGATCGCTGGATGCGCGACGACCGAAGGCGGCATCGTGCAGACTGTAGTTGTAACCGCAACGCCGACCGCACGCCCGGAAGGCGCGAAAATCGTGTTGCGCGTCGGCACCGGCGACAGCGGCGAAGGGTTAACTCCCCACTTCCGCATCATCGAGATGTTCGAGGCGGAAAACCCCGACATCCAGGTGCAGCTGGAGCCGGTGGGCAGTGGCGACTATTACGCACGCATCCTGACCCAAATCGCGGCTGGCGACCCGCCCGACCTGCTGCAGATCGGCGATGATGCCGTGCCGATGTTTGTTGACCGCGGCGCGTTCCTGCCGCTCGACGGCTTCATCGCCAGCGCAGACTACCCGCTCGACACCAGCATCTACCTGCCGGGCGTGATGGAGCCGGGCAAGTGGAACGGCGCGCAGTATCTGCTGCCCAAAGACTTCTCGCCGATGGCGATCTACTACAACAAAAAGCTCTTCGACGCCGCCGGCGCACCCTATCCGCAGGAAGGCTGGACGTGGGACGATCTGCTGGCGACGGCGCAGCAGCTCACCGTCACCGACGCCAACGGCAACGTGACGCAGTGGGGCATCCAACTGCCGGGGCCGTGGACGACCGGCTTCGAGTATTGGGTGGCGGCGGCTGGTGGGCGGCTGATCAGCGAAGATGGCTCGACGTTTATCGGCTACATGGATTCGCCCGAAGTGCAAACTGCCGTGCAGTTCTACGCCGACCTCTACAACAAGTATAAGGTTGCGCCGCCGCCCGCCGACATGAACGCCTTTGGCGGCGGCAACAGCGAATTCGACAACGGCACGGCGGCGATGCGCCTCTTTGGGCGCTGGCCCCAGGCCGGCATGAAGCAGAATCCGAACATCGACCTTGGCGTGGCGCCGCTGCCGGCAGGTGCAGAGCGCGCCGGCGTGCTCTTCTGGGGCGGCTTTGGCATCTCGGCGCTGAGCGATAATC
This sequence comes from Chloroflexota bacterium, assembly GCA_016861025.1. Classification (GTDB taxonomy): domain Bacteria; phylum Chloroflexota; class Anaerolineae; order Caldilineales; family Caldilineaceae; genus Caldilinea. Next base: position 15,067 of record BOKO01000012.1, on the reverse strand, counting down.
CCGAGGCGGCGTGGCGCTTCCTGCGCTACTACACCGGCAAAGAAGGCGCCGAGGTTTGGAAGGATTGGGCGCTGCCCACCGTCGCCAGCGTGGCCGAAAGCTCCGGCCTCTCCACCGACCCGGTCGAGGGCGTCTGGCTCAATGAACTCAACCATCTGGCGCCGCGCGCCTATGTCTTCACGCCCTATTGGGGACAGACCGCCGACCCCGCGCTGCGCCGCGTGCTGGAGAGCGTGATCCTTGACCCGAACGCCAATGTCGCCGAACTGCTGGCGACGGCGGCGCAAGAGGCGCAGGCGGCGCTCGACGACCTCCGCTAAATGAACCGGCAAAATCTTCCCGGAAGTTGTCAGCTTCCGGGAAGGTGAGTCCGCCATTCACAATGCACACTGCTGCATCCACCCCTCGCCCGCGCCGACGCTGGCTGCCCGTGCGCCGCGAGACGCTCACTTTCTATCTGCTGATCTCGCCGTGGCTGATCGGCTTGCTCAGCTTCACGCTGATCCCGATCGTGGCGTCGCTGGGCTTCAGCTTTACGCGCTGGGATATGTTGTCGCCGCCTGAACCGATCGGGCTGCGCAACTACGCGCGCATGCTCGACGATCGGCTTTTCTGGCAGTCGTTGAGCGTTACCGTGCACTACACGCTCATGTATGTGCCGTCGGAGCTGATCGGCGGGCTGCTGTTGGCGTTGCTGATGAACCAGGTCAGCACGCGCGGCATCCGCATCTTCCGCACGATCTATTACATGCCGTCAGTGCTGTCGGGCGTGGCGTTTGTGGTGGTGTGGATGTGGCTTTTTCACCCCGAAGCCGGGCTGATCAACGCGACGCTGGCGATGGTCGGCATCCGCGGCCCGCGCTGGCTGGTTGACCCAAACACGGCGCTGACCGCGTTGTGGATCATGAGCCTGTGGGGATTGGGGCGCACGGCGGTGATCTATCTCGCCGGGCTGCGTGGCATTCCGCGTGAACTGTACGAGGCGGCCGCCATCGACGGCGCGGGAACGTGGCAGTCATTTCTGCGCGTCACGCTGCCAATGTTGACGCCAACGATCTTTTTCAACCTGGTGTTGAGCGTCATCGCCACCTTCCAGACCTTCACCAGCGCGTTTGTCGCCACCAACGGCGGCCCGCTTGATTCGACCCTCTTCTTTGTGCTCTATCTCTACCGCAAGGCGTTTCAGGAGTTTCAGATGGGTTACGCTTCGGCGCTGGCGTGGGTGCTCTTTGTAATCATCCTGGCGCTGACGCTGGTGATCGTGCGCAGCGGGCGCTGGTGGGTCTATTACGAGGGAGAAGATCGATGAGCGGTCAGGAACGCTGGCGGCGCTGGCTGGTGCTGGCGTTGCTGTGGGGCGTGGCGATCCTCTTTTTGATCCCGCTGCTGTGGATGTTGTCGTCGTCGCTCAAGCCGACCTACCAGATTTTCGAGACGCCGCCGCGCTGGATTCCGAACCCACCGCGCTGGGAAAACTACAGTGAGGCGCTGACGACGCTGCCCTTTGCGCTCTACATCCGCAACACGGCGGTGATCACGCTGCTGACGATTGTGGGGCATCTGCTCTCGTGCACGCTGATCGCCTATGCCTTTGCCCGGCTGCGCGCGCCGGGGCGCGATGCGCTTTTCGTGGTGATGCTGGCGACGATGATGCTGCCCTACCCGGTGACAATGACGCCGCTCTACGTCATCTTCAACCGTCTCGGCTGGATCAATACGATCCTGCCGCTGACCGCGCCGGCGTTCTTTGGCAGCGCGTTTTACATCTTTTTGATGCGCCAGTTCTTCATGACCATCCCGCGCGACTTCGAGGACGCCGCACGCATCGACGGCGCCAACACGCTCCAGATCATCGGGCGCATCATGGCGCCGATGGCGATGCCGGCGTTGGCGACGGTGACGATCTTCACCTTCCAGGCGACGTGGAACGACTTTCTGGCGCCGTTGATCTACCTGCAGCGCCCTGAACTCTACACGGTGACGCTCGGCTTGCAGTTCTTCCGCTCAACCTACACCACCAACTGGGCGTATCTGATGGCGGCGTCGTTAGTCACCACCCTGCCGGTGATCGTCGTCTTTTTCGCCGCCCAACGTTACTTCATCGAAGGCATTACATTGACTGGCGTCAAAGGGTGACGACGGCTCGCCCGTCAAATGCATCGATCAAAAGCATCCACGTATCTGCCCGATCAGACAAATTTTGCTATAGTTACGAGTGATGCTCGTTCCGTTATTTCGTTAAGCGATATGATCAAAGATTGAAACAAGCATTATGCATGGACCAATTTCTATTTCCATCATCGGCGCCAGCGGCTACACAGGCGGCGAGCTGCTGCGCCTGCTGCTCGACCACCCGCACGTCACCGTCCAGCAGGTGACAAGCGAACGCAATGCTGGCAACTTTGTCCACTTCACCCATCCCAACCTGCGCGGGCGCACAAAGTTGCAATTCGTCAGCGCGTCCGAAGTTGAGCCGTGCGACCTGCTCTTTCTGTGTCTGCCGCACGGCGGCGCCATGCAGAAGATCGATCACTACGCCGGGCTGGCGGAGCGCATCATCGACCTCAGCGCCGACTTTCGCCTGCGCAACCCGGACGACTACGTGCGCTGGTATGGCAAGCCGCACGTCAACCCCGCCTGGCTGGAAAAGTTCGTCTACGGTCTGCCCGAACTGCACCGGGAAGAGATGCGCACCGCGCGCTATATCAGCGGCGTCGGCTGCAACGCCACCGCAACGAACCTGGCGATCTACCCGCTCTTTGCCAATAATCTTGCTGATGGCAGGCGCGATGTGATCTGCGAGGTCAAGGTCGGCTCCAGCGAGGGCGGCAACCAAGCGAGCGAAGCCACACACCACCCGGAGCGCGCCGGCGTGATGCGCAGCTTTGCGCCGACCGGTCATCGCCACACCGCCGAGGTTTTGCAGGCGCTGGCGCGCGTCGGCGCGCAGCCGCCCGTGCATCTCAGCGCCACAGCGATCGACAACGTGCGCGGCGTACTGGCGACCGCGCACGTCTTCGTCAAGCTTGGCGTCGAGGAAAAGGACATCTTCAAGGCGTATCGCCAAACCTACCGCAACGAGCCATTTGTGCGCATCGTCAAGGAGCGCACCGGCGTCTATCGCTACCCGGAGCCGAAGATTCTGGCGGGCAGCAACTACGCCGACGTCGGCTTCGAGTTCGACGCCACGACCGGGCGCGTCGTCGCCATCGCCGCCATCGACAACCTGATGAAAGGCGCCGCCGGCAGCGCCGTGCAGGCCATGAACATTATGTACGGATGGGAGGAAACGACAGGGCTGAGCTTTGCAGGGCTGCACCCAGTGTAAGAATCTGTTCGCAAAGTCACCGACCTTGGCGCAAAGACGCGGAGCCGCAAAGAATTGCCTCTGCGCAACTCTGCAACTCCGCGCCTTTGCGTCGAGAGAACCCAATGAAAATATACGCTCGATAAAGCGATATGTCATTGTCCGGGTAGTGTAAAATGGAATACATGAAGCCAGAGGGCGGCAATACTGCGGAATCACGCGACGTGACGAAGAAGGTGATTATGTCTGCTCCTGCATGGTTGCGACCACCGGATGAAAGCCCGGAAGCGATTGCGCGTGGGCAGAAAATGGCTGAGGATATCCGCGCCATTTTGGCAGAGGCACTGTCGGAGATTTCGTTTGACGAGTTCCTGGCAAGTCGGCGGGGGCGTACTTAACGATGGACAACCCAAGCTATCAGCACAATAAGCCCCTGGTCGTCACCGAGGAGATGCGCCGTGAAATTGCCGGGGCTGTGGCGGAGATCGACCTGACGCAGATGGAGATGCTGCGGCGGATGACGCCAGCGCAGCGCGTGCGTATGGCGGCGTCGATGATCGCCGACGTTGAGCGTGTGGCAGTCTATCGGCTGCGTCAACGTGAGCCGCAAGTGAGCGAGGAGGAAGCCTATCGCATCGTGCGCACAGGATTGTTGGAATATGAAAAGCGGAAGCGGCGATGGGAAACGACATCTCTATCCTAGCCTTTGCGCGTCTGGTGCTTGATGCGATTGAAGCGATGCAGCTTGAGTACATGATCGGTGGCTCATTTGCGCTTTATGCTTGGGGCGATGTGCGAACCACGCGGGATTTCGATCTGGTTGTACATCTTCCAGGTCAGAAAATCACGGGACTTTCGCAGGAATTGGCGGCACGCAGAATGCTTGTGCCGCCGGAAATTTTGCTCGATCTGCTAATTCAGCCAGAAGGAGACCTGCCGGTAAACGCCATCCATCTCGATAGCGGTTACAAGGCAGAGCTATTCTTGCTCCGACCGGATGATGCGTTTCGCACGATCTGTCTGGCGCGGCGACGGCAGGTCGATCTCGGTGAACCGCTGGGAATGGTTTTCGTACATGCACCGGACGACTTGATCATCAACAAAGTCAAGTACTACGGTCTTAACCGTCAGACCAAGCACGTCCGCGATATTGCGAGTATCTTCGCAGTATCGGGCGACCAGATCGACTGGGTGCATTTATCGAAGTGGATCAGACAACTCGATCTGGTCGATGTCTGGCTGGAACTCAAACACGAAGTCGACAAACTATTGAATCAATAGGCAGAATGGTGGGACGGTTTTCATGATCGTGATCAAAGTGGGCGGCGGCAAGGACTTGAACATCGACGCCATTGTCGCCGACATTGTCAAACTGCGCGGTGAGGGTCGCGAACTGCTGCTCGTGCATGGCGGCGCCGAAACAACCAACGAAGTCGCCGAGGCGCTGGGCCATCCGCCGCAGTTCGTCACCAGCGAGAGCGGCTACGTCAGCCGACGCACCGATCGCCGCACGCTGGAAATTTTCGAGATGGTCTACTGCGGCCAACTCAACAAGATGTGGGTGGAGAAGCTGCAAATGGCGGGCGTCAACGCCGTCGGCTTGAGTGGCCTGGACGGGCGCATCTTCGAGGGCACGCGCAAAGATACGCTGCGCGTGCGCATCGACGGCAAGCGCATGGTGCTGCGCGACGACTGGACGGGCACGGTGGAGCGCGTCAACACGCACCTGCTGCGCACCCTGCTCGACGCCGGCTATTTCCCGGTGCTCACGCCGCCCGCCGCTTCGGACAAAGGCGAGGCGATCAACGTCGATGGCGACCGCGCTGCAGCGATGGTGGCCGCCGCCTTTCATGCTGAGGCGCTGGTCATCCTCAGCAACGTGTCCGGCTTGCTGCGCAACTTCCCGGACGAGGCGTCGCTGATCCGCGAGATTCCCAAGAATAAGGCCAACGACTTCATGCAATACGCCGAAGGACGCATGAAGAAAAAGGTGATGGGTGCGGTCGAAGCGATCGACGAGGGCGTGCAGAAGGTGATCTTTGCCGACGGGCGTATCGACGCGCCGATCTCAGCGGCGTTGGCTGGCGGCGGGACACAGATCGGATGACTCTGGATTTGGGCAAGGGGTATACTTACGAACAAGTCGAAGCAATGCTCCGACAGGAGTCGATGCTATGATATCAGCGCGTGAAACAACAAAAACAACATCCTTTTTCGCCCCGCGTCGCGAACTCGGCCGCACCGGCTTCATCGCCAGCGTGCTCGGCGCCGGCGATCTGGCCGACCGCAGCCTGCCGCTGGAGACGTGCGTCGCCACGCTACGCCGCGCCATCGACGCCGGGTTGAATGTCGTCGACACCGCGCCCGGCTACGAGGACGGCTACTCCGAGCAGATCGTCGGGCAGGCGGTCAAGGGCGTGCGTGAGCGGCTCTTCATCGTCTCCAAGATCGACGATCTGCTGGCGCCGGTTGCGCCGCAGATTGAGAACTCGCTGCGCCGTCTGGAGTTGGAGTACACCGACGCCTTTGTCTTTCACGGCTTGTCGGACATGGCGACATTAGAGAAACTGATGGCGCCCGGCGGCGGCTTCGACCAGCTTGCCGACTGTATCAAGGCGGGCAAGACGCGCTTCGGCGGCATTTCGTCGCACAATCCCGACGTGCTCAAGGTCGCCATCGAAGCCGGATTATGCGACATCGCCATGTTCCCGGTGGGGCCCTTTGTGGACGAACGCTACATCACCGACACGCTGCCGCTATGCAAGGCGCGCGGCGTGGGCAGCATCTGCTTCAAGACCTTTGGCGCTGGCAAGCTGTTGGGCGACACCGTCGGCTACAACCAGCCGCTGCAACGGCGCCCGCGTGGCAAGCTCTCCTCCGGCGGCGTGAATGACGCGGTGGCCGTGCTGCCGCGGCTGACGGTGCAGGAGTGTCTGCATTACACGCTGACGCTCGACCCGGATGTGGCGCTGTTGGGGTTGAGCTTCCCAAACGAGCAGGATCAGGCATTCGCCGCCGCGCAGACATTCCGCCCGCTCACGGTTGAGGCGATGGTGGATATTCGCACGCGGGCGGTCGAGGCGCGGCAAGGCAAGGGGCCGTGCTGGTGGAATCCAGACCCAGAAGCATAATAAACGTACTTACCCGATTGAGCAGCAGGGACTACTCAACTCATGTTTACTTCATCGGATAGACGGATGATGCCGTCTTTGGTGAGCAGACTGGCGCCGTAAAATCTTGCCGTGGCGGCAATGATGCGGTCATGGATTTCGGGAATCTTCTGGATACGAAGTGTCTCAGCAAAGATGTCAGCGTCAAAGCCAACAATCCTAAACTCCGGCTCTGTCTGAATCTGGGCGTAGAGTTGATCAATATCGAACACGACGCGACCTTTGACCGCAACTACCAGTGCTTCCGCCAGAACGATGGTTGGCACCAATATTCTGCCACCTTGCTGACGCACCTGGTCAATTGTCATTTTCAGGTCACTGGACAGCCGTTTGTTGCCGGTGAAATACCAGATGAGAACATGGGTGTCTATTACGTAAAGCATCGGTGCTGATTCGACACTCACAGATCGGCGAGTGGACGGAATAGGTCATGTTTGGCTTCCTCGATCATGGCATCAGTGACATCACCGGCCTCGACGCTGCCAAACAACGAGGGTTTCCGGGAAGTGTCCACTGTGATCTGGTCTGCATTTCGCCCAGGTGCATCGTTCTCAATGTGGCGAGTCTGATATTCAACGATGACCTCATGAAGCTGATTGACGTTCAGTTGTCCATGTTCAGTGTCTGCCCATTCCTGGTAATCGCCCTGACGAGATTGCAAGATCGCCCAGAAGCGCGCACTCTTTGCCGGGCCGAGATGCTTAAGCAGCAGATCGGCGGCTTCTTGCAGAATTTCAATATCGGACGGAGCCTGAGTGCTCATCATGGCCTCTTGCAGGACTGTGAATTACGCATGTCTCACCTGTGAAAAGTATACCACACCACGCGAAACGGTAGATTCAATATATGATGACGAATATTGCAGACGGGATCGAAATGACTGAGCTTGCAGCCCTTGAAGAATCCATTCTCGGCGGCACCACGGCGCGGCGCAACGACACGGTGATCGCGCGCGGCGCAGGCTGCTGGCTCTATGACACGACGGGGCGGCGTTATCTCGACCTCGGTTCGGCGCAGGGGGTGACGCTGCTGGGGCACTGCCACCCGGCGCTGAGCAAAGCGATTGCAGATCAAGCGCAGACGCTGATCTCCTGCCCCAACTTTCTCTACAACGATGTGCGCGCCCGCTTCGGCGCCAAGCTGGTCGAGGTGCTGCCGCCGCACTTGAACCATGTTTTTCTTGCCAACAGCGGCGCCGAAGCGATCGACGGTGCGCTCAAGTTTGCGCGACTCACAACCGGGCGGCTGCGCACCATTGCCTTTCGCTCCGCCTTTCATGGGCGCACGGTCGGCGCCGTCGCGTTGACGTGGGAGAAGAAATACCGCGAGCCGTTCCTGCCGCTGCTCGACGTGGTGCATTTGCCCTACAACAACCTGGCGAAAGTCGACGAGGCGCTGGATGAGAGCATCGCCGCCGTCTTTGTCGAGATCGTGCAGGGCGAAGGCGGCGTCAACATCGGCGATGGCGACTTCCTGCGCGGGGTGGAGCGCCTCTGCCGTGAGCGCGGCGCCATGCTCGTCATCGATGAGATTCAGACCGGCTTTGGCCGCACCGGGCGCTGGTTTGGCTTCGAGCGTCACGGCTTGCAGCCCGATATGATCTGCCTGGCGAAGGGGCTGGGCGCCGGCTTCCCGATGGGCGCCATCGCCTACACCGACTGCGTGCAGGAGAAGCTCTACGTCGGCGCACACGGCAGCACCTTTGGCGGCAACCCGCTGGCGTGTGCGGCAGGGCTGGCGGCGATCCAGACCTACCAGGACGAAGGCTTGATCGAACGGGCGGCAACGATGGGCGAGTATTTCCTGCGTCGTCTGCGCGAGGAACTGGCGGACATGATTCTGGTGCGCGAAGTGCGCGGCGTCGGGTTGATGTTGGCGGTCGAGCTGCGCCAGAAAGCAGGACCGTATCTCAAGGCGCTGATGGAGGAGCACAGCGTGATCGCGCTGCCCGCCGGCCCCAACGTGATCCGCTTCCTGCCGCCGCTGATCATCACCGAGGAGGAGATCGAGTTCGGTGTGCAGGCGCTGGTGCGCACGCTTTCCGCCGCCGACGCAGGGTGACGAATCCATGGAACGCACACAGGCAATTGAACTCTTGCGCGGGCTGGTGGCGATCCCGTCGCTCTCGCACCAGGAGGCGGAAGCCAGCGCCTGGCTGGCGCAGCAGATGGCGGCATCGGGTTACGACCGTGCGTTCGTGGATGCTGCGGGCAACGCCGTCGGTGAAACAGGTCCAATCGACGCCGTCCAGACCGTTGTGTTGCTTGGGCACATCGACACCGTGCCCGGCAACATCCCCGTGCGGATTGAATCCACACCGGCGGGCGATGTGCTCTACGGGCGCGGCAGCGTGGATGCGAAGGGTCCGCTGGCAACCTTCGCCGCCGCCGTGGCGCGCGTCGGCGGCGCCTGGGCGCATGCACACAACATCCGCTTTGTTGTCGTCGGCGCAGTGGAGGAGGAGGCAGCCAGCAGCAAGGGCGCCCGCTTCATCCGCGACCGGTTCGACGGCGTGCGCGAACCGCTGCCCACCGCCTGCATCATCGGCGAGCCAAGCCACTGGACGCGCGTCACGCTGGGCTATAAGGGACGGCTGTTGGTGGAGATGGAGGCATCGCAGCCGATGGCGCACACCGCAGGGCCGGATGCTGGCGTGGCGGTTGTCGCCGTCGAGTTCTGGAACTGGCTCAGCGACTACGCCGCCGCGTTCAACGCCGGTCGCGACAAAGCCTTCGAGCAATTCCAACCCAGTCTGCGCCGCCTCGCCACCTTCACAGATGAAGAAATGCACGATCACGTCGTCGCCAGCAGTGGCATTCGCCTGCCGCTCGATTTCGACGTAGATCGCTTTGCAGCAGAGCTGTGCGCCTGGGCAAGCCAGAGGGCGCTAGGGAGGGAGGCGGAGATGTCCCAATCTCCAATCTCCAATCTCACAATCTCACAATCTCCCATTCTCCCAATCTCCAATCTCCAATCTCCAATCTCTCCCGAACACCCAACCGAGCTCGCAATCCCCGGTTCGCCCACCTCCATCACGCTGCGCTTCAGCTCCTATGAACCGGCGTGGCGCAGCGAACGCAGCAACCCGCTGGTGCGCAGTTTTTTGCAAGGGCTAAAGGAAGTGACGCCGACGGAGAAACTGGGCTTTGTGCTCAAGACAGGGACGAGCGACATGAACGTGGTTGGCCCGGCGTGGCGCTGTCCGGTCGTCGCCTACGGGCCTGGAGACAGCAGCCTGGATCATACGCCGCACGAACATCTGCCCCTCGATGATTTTTGGCGCGCGGTATTGGTGTTAGAGCAAGCTCTGCGTAATCTTGCATCATAGGCGGCGAAACGCTAGACTTCGGCCTCTGCTCGTAGTCCAGCACGGTCAACGATGATAATCTGCTGGCGCTGCATTTCGATCAACCCATCGGCTGCCAGTGCACGCAGCGTGCGACCAACCACTTCGCGCACAGTGCCGAGGTAATGCGCCATTTCTTCTTGCGTCAACGGTGTGGGTGATTCGCCGCGTTCCGCCGCTTCCGCTTGTTCAAGCAGCAGTTTGGCAAGGCGGCTGCGCACATTGCGCATCGCCAAATTCTGCACGGTGGAGACGAGCATCCGTGCGCGTCGCGCCAGATTCTCGATCATCGCCCACGCCAACGCCGGATCGCGCAGCACGATGGCGTGTAGATCGTTGCGCGCGACATGCCAGAGCGTTGCATCGGTGTGCGCCACCGCTGTCGCCGGATTCGGTCCGCCATCGAGCACGGAGACATCGTTAAACGTGTCGCCGCGCTGGATAAAATGCAGGATATGTTCGCGGCCATCTTTGGAATACCGGCAGATTTTCACCACGCCAGATTCCACCAGGAACAACCCTGCAGTTGGCTCGCCCTCCAGGAAAATCACCTCATCGCGCTTGTAGGTTCGCCAGGTTGCAGCGTCAGCAATGGCGGCAAGTGCATCCATCGGGGCGGAATGCAAGAATGCAACCTGTTTCCAAAGCGCAATATCAGTGCTATGAGTCATGCCCACATTCAACATTCACTATCTTTGCAGTTTTTGATTGATAGCCTACCGAACAAAGAGTCGCTCATACACTGTCGTCATTTGCGCCGATCACTTTCCGCCCCTTCAACCGGTCACGCCACTGCTCGCGGAAGCTGCGTTTGGCGAGCGGCGGGAAGTCGCGGCTCTTTGTCCAGCCGGCAAGCGGCCCCGGCAGCGATTTGATCGCGCCGCCGCTGAAACCGGCCAAAAGGTTGCTGCCCAGGCTTCCCAGCTTGCCCGCGCTCTCGTAGCTGGCGCGGCTCTGCATCATGCGGCTGAACGCCTGCATCCCGGCGCGGTCGAAGAGGGTCGTCTCACCCTCTTCGACCACATCGCGGCGCAGTTCGACCAACATGCGCGGCAGATCGATCTTGACCGGACAGGCATCGCGACACGCCCCACAGAGGCTGCTGGCGTAGGGCAACTTGTCGACGTCGGTCACCTCCATGTGGATCGTCGGGCTGATCACGGCGCCGATTGGGCCGCTGTAGGTGCTGCCGTAGGCGTGCCCGCCGATCTCGCGATAGACGGGACAGACGTTGAGACACGCGCCGCAGCGAATGCAGCAGAGCGCCTCGCCGTAGCCCTTCGCCAGCATGTCCACGCGCCCGTTGTCGAGCAGGACGACGTGAAATTCCTCCGGCCCGTCGATGTCGCCGGGCTTGCGCGGCCCACTGGTCATCGAAAGATAGACGCTGCACTGTTGCCCGGTCGAGCTGCGGCAGAGCGCCTGGTATTGCAGAAAGGCGTCCTCGATGGTCGGCACGAGCTTTTCGATGCCCATCACGACGACGTAGACGCGCGGCAGGGTCGAGGTCATGCGCCCGTTGCCCTCGTTGGTGACGATGCAGCAGGTTCCCGTCTCGGCGATAGCGAAGTTGCAGCCGCTGATGCCCATGTCGGCGCTCAAAAATTCCTTGCGCAGTACGCCGCGCGCCACGCTGCATATAATCTGCGGGTCGAGCGTCGGCGGCATGTCCAGCTCGCGCTGGAAAATATCGGAAATTTCCTCAACGCGGCGGTGGATGACGGGTGCAACGATGTGGCTAGGCGGCTCGCCCGCAAGCTGGATGATATACTCACCCAGGTCAGTCTCGACGACCTTCATGCCCGCCGCCTGCAGCGCCTGGTTGAGATGCACCTCCTCGGTCGCCATCGACTTGGCTTTGACGACCTTCTGTACGTTGGCTTTGCGTGCAATTTCGACGACGATGCGCTGCACATCGACGGCTTCCTTCGCCCAATGCACGCGCCCGCCGTTGGCGGTGATGTTGGTCTCCAGTTGTTCGAGCAGGTCGGGCAGGTTGCGCAGGACATACTCCTTCATCTGTCGCACCTGATCGCGCAGCCGCGGCGCATCGACGGCGTTCATTGCCGCCACGCGCTGCCCGGCCATACGCCCGGTCGAACGCTCCAGCGCAATCTTGAGATGCTTGTTGCCCAACGCATCTTTGACGCGGGTCTTGTAGGGAAGGGTGAGATCGATGGTGGATGTTGCCATGGTGTTTCGTGCTACGTGTTTCGTGCTACGTGTTTCGTGCTACGTGTTGCGTATCATGCAATACGCAGCACGCCCTCATGCTTTCCCGTCCTGCCAGCGGCGCGGCGGCGCAGGCGGTTTTGCCTCCGGTTTGGTGCGTGTGCGCGGCGTCACGTCGACTTGATTGGCAAGCACCTGGGCGATGTGCACCGCGCGCGTGCGCTGCCCCTGTCGGCTGAGCAGGCCGTTGATGTGCGCCATGCAGCTCACGTCGCAGAGCGCCACCACGTCGGCGTCGCTTTTGGTGATGTTCTGCGTCTTGCGCTGTCCCATCGCCGTGCTGATGTCGTTGTTCTTGATCGCAAACAGCCCGCCAAAACCGCAACACTCGTCGGCGGCGGTCATCTCGACGACTTCGGCGCCTTCGACGTGGCTGAGCAGCGTGCGCGGCTGGCGGTCGATGCCCAGCTCGCGCTTGAGATGGCAGCAGGCGTGATAGGTGAGCACGCCGTCGAAATGTGCTCCGACCGCTTCGACGCCCAACACATCGACCAGAAACTCGGTCAGCTCGAAGGTGGCCGCGCCTAGAAACTCGGCGCGGGCGCGATACGTCGGATCATTTTCCAGCAACAGGCTATAGAAGTGGCTGGTCATCGTCGTGCAACTGCCGCTCGGCGCAACGACGGCGTCGACCTGTTTGTTGCGCACCAGCGGCTCGAAGATGTCGACGAAGCGTCGCGCCAACGGACGCGCCTCCTCCCAGAACCCGGCGTTGAAGGCAGGCTGCCCGCAGCAGGTCTGATCCGCCGGGAAGACCACCTCGACTCCCTGCCGCTCCAGCAGCTCGACTGTCGCCATGCCCACTTCCGGGTAAATCATATCGACCATGCAGGTTACGAACAACGCCACGCGCCGGGGCGGGGTCTCAAATTGCTTCTTGTGCGCCATACGCCAATCTCCAATCTCCAATCTCCAATCTCAAGTCGAGATTGGAGATTGGAGATTTTACATGAGTGTGATGATTTCCGTTTGCAGCGGCAGCGTCGTCACTTCGACGCCGTTTGCGGTTGCCAGACAGTTGATTTCGCTGCGGATGCCCAGTCCCAGATTGCGCCCGCTGCCGTCGAAGTCGCATGTGGGCAGGTAGACGCCGGGCTCGACGGTGAAGAGCACATGCGGGATCAGGCTGCGGCGATCCTGCGTCTCGTAGTTGTCGATGTTGACGCCGTTGTAGTGCACCTTGACGCCGAGGCTGTGTCCAGTGCGATGGAAGAAGGCGTCGCCATAACCCGCGGCGGCGATGACGTTGCGGCAGGCGTCGTCGACCTCGTAGCCGTACACCGCCGCGCCCGTGCTCAACCGTTCCTGCATCAGGCGCACGGCGGCGTCGCGCCCCGCAGCCACGACAGCAAAGACTTCACGCGCCTTCGCTGGCGCTTCGGCGCCGCAGTAGGCTGTCCACGTCAGGTCGGCAAAGCAGTCGTCCGGCGTCTTCGTTTCACGCGCCCACAGGTCGATCAACACCATGTCGCCGGGGCGGATCGCGGCGTGATGCTCCGGCGTCGGCGCGTAGTGTGGGTCGGCGGCGTGGGCGTTGACGGCGACGATGGCCGGATGGTCGTAATCCATCTGTCGCGCGACGAAGAAATCCGTGATGAACTGCTGCACCGCGTATTCGGTCGTCGTCTCGCCAGCGGCCAGCTTCGCACGGATGAAGTCGAAGGCGGCGTCCTTAGCAGCCAGACAGACCGCAGCGGCGCGGCGATGGCTGGCGATCTGTTCCTCGCTCAGTACAGCCTGCGCGATCTGCACCAGGTCGGCGCTGGAGACGATCTCCGCACCGGTGACGCGTTCGACCAGTTCCTTCGTGCCGGCGTCGATCAGGCTGACGTAAGGGATGGCGTTCTGCGGGCTGTATTCCATGGCGATGCGCTGCGCCGGGCCGTGCGACGTTTGCACCAGCGCAGCCAGCTTTGTTTCCAGCTCGCGCCAACCGGCGTACCGTTCCATCACACTGGCGACCTCGCCGCGCACGCTGCGAAAGGTGCTGCCTTCGATGGCATGGATCAGCCAGCGTGGCTCGCCGGCGGCGGGAATCCACAAAAACCAGCGCCGCGACCCGCTGGAGGTTAAGCCGGCAACGTGCAGCGCCACCGGGTTTGTTCCTCGAAAATCATAGAGCAGCCAGCCATCAAGCCGGTGCACCTTAAGATAGGTTTGGATGTCATGTAGGGTCATGTCTAAATAATTACCTTGAATTTGCGATGATTGCAGCAGCCAGACAGAGAATGGCGCGCTGTCGCTATTATCGCATGGGCGGGCGGCTGCGTCCAACCAACCCAAACACGAACAAATGTTCCATGGAAAGATCAGATTTTTGACGTAAGACAGAGGAACGGTTACAATATAAAATAATGTGCAATTGCAGCCAGCTTTCGATTGCAAGCATTTGATCCGCCCCATGCAAAGGAGCAAAAACCATGTATCAGCAGATCACACTTATTGGCAATTTGGGTCGCGATCCGGAGATGCGGTACACGCCGACGGGCGTGCCGGTTACGAGTTTCACGGTAGCTGTCAATCGGAGATGGACAGGACAAGACGGACAGCAGCAGGACAAGACAACGTGGTTCCGGGTTACGGCATGGCGCAAGCTGGCTGAAAATGCAAGCCAGTATCTGACCAAGGGCAGCAAAGTTCTGGTTGTTGGTACAGTGGAGGACCCACAAGCCTACATTGATCGTGAAGGACAGCCGCGTGCATCGCTAGAGGTCACAGCGCAAGATATTCGGTTCCTCTCTACGCGTGGCGAAGGTATGGAGCCTCATGTTAGTTCTGGCGGCGCTGCCGTTGCAGAACCCGGCCCCGGCATGAGCGACGAGGACATCCCCTTCTAGCACAACGGATGCCAATATAGGGCGCACCAAACAACAACTGAACACCTCAACATGAGTCATCCCGAATTTTGGGATAGCTCATGTTGTTTGATGGGGTAGCAAAAAAGAAACCTCCTGGGCTAGACTGAGGGTGTAAGACACAAGTCAAGCCAAGGAGGTTTCAATATGAAAGATA